>NZ_KI866523.1:899424-933754 GCF_000511135.2 Microbispora sp. ATCC PTA-5024
AGCGTGAGCGCGACGCCCTCGGTCACGTCTCGACGATTTCAGGGCTGCGCCGCTGGCGGGACGCGTTGGTGCAGAACAACGCCCTTCGGCATGGCGCCTACGGCTGCGCGCTCGGTTCGCTGGCCTCCGAGGTCTCCGATCATGACGCCCTCGCGCGCCAGGCCCTGTCTCACCTTTTCGCCGAATGGCAGGGACTGCTGACAGGCGTGTTGCACAGGCTTCAGGACAATGGCGGGCTTGCGCCTGAGGTATCGGTCGACCAGCTCGCGACCGGGCTCATGGCCGCCCTCCAGGGCGGGTACATGCTGGCTCAGACCGCGCGCGATGTCACACCGATGGCAACCTCGATCGACATGGCACTCGCGCACATCGAGAGCCTGTCTGCTGGTTGAGCCGACGTCGGCGGCGTGCACTCCCAGGGGCATTGAACTCGAAGAGGTCCAGCCTGGCGCCCATCGGGGCGATCTCATGCCGAGCGGGCCTCCGGCGCCTCGGGCAGGTGGCCACTCGCCACCAGCGCGGCGCGGAGTTTCTTCCGGGCGTCGAAGAGCACCTTGTACAGCGCGTTGTGGGTCGATCCCAGCTCGTCAGCCAGAAGGTCCATCGGCATGCCGTTGAGGACTGTCGCGACGAACACCGTGCGCTGACGCTCCGACAGATTCTCTTCGACCGCGGTCGAGACCGCCGTCGCGAACTCACGGACGTGCGCCTCGTCGTCGGGGCCCACGTTGAACCTCGAAGCGATCCTGGACCAATCCTCTTGATCGTAGGGGACCTCGTGGCGACGCCAGAAGTGACGATTCATCTTGGTGGCCACGTCAAAGATCACGAATTTGCTCGCCCACGTGGTGAACCTCGCCTCACCCCGGAACCTGTCCAGACGCTCGCCGATGGCCATCAACGCGTCAGCGGTCGCCTGGTGAGCGATGTCCTCGAGCTCCGGGCCGTCCAGGTCGAGGACCGGCGCACGCCGACGTGCCTCATGCCTCGCGATGCGAAGCAGCAACGGATACAGCTCTCTGCACGCCGCCTCTCTGACGGGGCCGGCGGCCGCGAGATCACTCACCCATCGGCGGTTCTCCCGATCAGTCTCCGGGTCGTCCACTGCCTCCTCTTTCGCCGGAGCATCACAAGCCGCGCACGCGCCGGTCAGGTCACTCCCCACGCGGCGGCCGAGCAGCCGAAAAGTGGACGAATCAGTCCATATAGGAGTATATCCAGAAAGACAGTCAACCAGAGACTGGACTGTAGGGACCAGTATTGGCTCACTTTTGTCCGGTGATATCCGGCAATCGCCCTCTGGCCTGGGGGCGGTGATCCATGATGAAAAGCATGGGACGCGGGCGAGTGGCGGCGTGGGTCGGCGGCGCGGTGGCGGGTGCCGGGTGCGTCGTGGCAGGGGTGCTGCTGGTACGGGCCGGGCTGGATGACGCGGACAAGTGGGCGAGCGTCATCGGGATGTGCATCGCGGCGGCCGGGCTGCCGCCGGCGGTCTACAGCATCGTCCTTGCCCGCCGCTCTCTCACCACCCCGCCCCCCACGCAGGTCTCAGCCCAGCCCGCAGCACAACCAGGCCACACCGTGGGCGGACACGTCGTGTCCGGATCCACCATCGAGGGGGACAACATCCAGATCGGCCGCGCCCGGGATGTGGACATCCGCCGTGAGCGCTGAGGCCACATCCCCCGGCGGGTCACCGTCCGGCGTTCCAATGGTGTCGGGCTCGCGGATCGGCGGGCACAACATCCAGATCGGTACGGTCGGCGGGGATGTGCTGATCGCCCTGGATCGGCCCGCCTATCGGTTGGAGATGCTCCAGGACACCCCGGAGGCCCGCCTGCCGCGTTCTCGGCGCGGTCCCAGTTATCTGCTGGACGTGCAGCGCCAGGTGGTGCCGTACCGGCCGCGCCCGGACGAGGAACAGGCGTTGAAGAAGTGGCGGGATGATTCCGCCGTACCCGTATCGGTGGTCTTGTTGCATGGCCCTGGCGGGCAGGGCAAGACCCGCCTGGCCGCCCACTTCGCCTCCATCAGCCACGCCGACGGGTGGGCGGTGGCCCAGGCGGTGGAGAAAACCCCCCGGCTACGTGACGGCACGGGCGCGGTGGAGCTGGATCGCGGCCAACCGCTGCTGGTGGTGGCTGACTACGCCGAACGCTGGCACCCGTCCATCCTGGCCCAGATGATAGACGGGCTCGCGTGGGACCTGCCCGGCCGCACTATCCGTCTGCTGCTGCTGGCTCGACCGGGGGAAGGTCTGTGGCAGAGCCTGTGCGCGCAACTGGACCGCACCCCCGCCGATCTGGCCGACCCCATCGCCCTGGGCGACTTCGCGGGACCCGCCGACCGCGAGCAGGCCTATCAGCAGGCCGCCGCCGCATTCGCCGTCCATCTGGAACACGCCGGCCCTCTGCCGGTGCCGCCGGCCGACCTGGACCACCCCGACTACGCTTCAGCGCTGACGTTGCACATGGCAGCCCTGGCCGCACTCTACGCCGACCAGCGGGACGCCCCGGGTCCGGACCGGGCGGGCCTGTCGGACTACCTGCTCAACCACGAGATGCGCTACTGGCAGGCGACAACGCCCGGTTTCGCCTCCCCGAGTGTCATCGAGCGCATGGTGTTCCTGTCCACCGTCTTCGGTCCCCTCGATGATCTGGACCAGGCGCGCGCCCTGTTGCTCCGCGCTCACCTGGCCGACGGCCCCGCGCAAGCCGGGCTGCTGTTGGACGTCCATCACCGTCTCTACCCTCCTGCGACAATCACCCGGCCCGATCAGGCGCCGGCCCGGTCCACGGGACGCATCGACCACGCCGCCGCGGGCGGATTCCTCCTTCCGCTGCGCCCGGACCGGTTCGGTGAGGACTTCATCGCCGCCCGCCTGCGCCACCACGCGTCCGAAGCGGTTCAGACCCTGGCCGCCCTCACAGCCCCCGGCGACATCCGCGCTGAGGAAGGGAACAGTGCACGGGGTCCTTCTCCCGCGGCGCTGCGGCGCTGCTTGATCGTGCTCACCGCCGCCGCGGCCCGTCATCCCCAGGCCCGCACGCTGCTGCTGGAGTTGCTGGACCAGCGGCCGGAGTTGGCCCGGCACGCGACCGGGGACCTGATCGATCTGGTCATCAACCATGCCGGTCACCACCTCGCCGCCCGCTTCTATGACGCCCTCCCTGCCTACAGCACCGACCTGCTCCAAGCCGCCCGCGACCTCGCCCGCCACCTGCTGCACACCGTGCCGGCCGACGCACCCACGGCTGTGCGCGCCTACCGGGTCGCCGCCCTGGGGATGCGGTTGGCGGAGGCGGGGGATAGGCGGGGGGCGTTGAAGCATGCGCGGGAAGCCGTGGGGCTCTACCGTCGGTTGGCCGAAGCGGAGCCGGCGGCCTATCTTCCCTTCCTCGCGGCGAGCTTGACCGACCTGTCGATGCGGTTGTCGGCGGTAGGGGACAAGCGAGGGGCCTTGGAGCCTTCGCAGGAGGCGGTGGGCCTCTTTCAATGGTTGGCCGAAGCGGAGCCGGCGGCCTATCTTCCCTTCCTCGCGGGGAGCCTGAACAGCCTGGCGATCCGGTTGGCGGAGGTGGGGGACAAGCGAGGGGCCTTGGAGCCTGCGCGGGAGGCGGTGGAGATTCGGCGCCGGTTGGCCGAGGCCGACCCGGCGGCTCATCTCCCCGATCTTGCGGCAATCTTGAACAACCTTGGGATCTTCCTGTCGGCGGCGGGGGATGAGCGAGGGACGTTGGAGGTCTCGCGGGAGGCGGTGGAGATTCGGCGCCGGTTGGCGGAGGCCGACCCGGCGGCCTATCTCCCCGCCCTCGCGGCGAGCTTGAACAACCTGGGGATGCAGTTGTTCGAGGCGGGGGATGAGCGGGGGGCGCTGGAGGTCTCGCGGGAGGCGGTGGAGATTCGGCGCCGGTTGGCGGAGGCCGACCCGGCGGCCTATCTCTTCGACCTCGCGGGGAGCTTGAACAACCTGGGGATGCAGTTGATGAGGGCGGGGGATGAGCGGGGGGCATTGAAGGCTTCGCGGGAGGCGGTGGAACTCTGGCGCCGGTTGGCCGAGGCCGAGCCGGCGGCCTGTCTTCCCGACCTCGCGGGGAGTCTGTTGGGGTACGCATGGGTATGCGACGCGACCGGAACAGATCTTCCGGGTGGTCTCTCGGCAGCAGAAGAAGCGATCGGTTACTACCACCGGTTGGTCTACGAACTCCCCGCAGCCTTCCACGAGCTGCTCGGCGGCGCCCAGACCGCAGCAGCGAAAATCAGAGCGCGGATGACGCCGGTGGTCCGACGCCGAGACGACATCGGCGACCTCGATCGCAACGCCCCATGCCCGTGCGGATCAGGCAAGAAGTACAAGCGCTGTCACGGTACGACCGGCGATGCCACGGCAGCGCCGGTCGACGAAGCGGAATCATGAGAGAGCATCCAGCAACGCGACGTTGCGCGGGATGACCCTCGGCTACGCCTCCCCGTTGCAGGCTTCCGGCGTGCGCGGCCGTACGCCACGTTCGGTCGCTATCGGAAGGCGAGCGGGGCCGCCTCGGTGGAGTGCGGCCCCGTTCCTGTCGTACGGTCAGTCGCGACCCGCGCCCGGGCCGGACCGGTGCGGCGCGCCCGAGGCGAGTGCGAGGTCCTGCTGGATCACGTAGTACTGCGACTTGGGCTGCAGGTTCCCGTCATACAGAAGGGCGGCGCCCTCCTGCGGGTCGTCGAACCAGCCGGGGATCCAGGAATACGTGTCGCCGAAGCCCCACGGGGTGAACGAGATGCACTCGCGCACAGCCAGGCAGGCCTTCAGGGCGCGCGACCAGTAGCTCTCCTGGGCGTACGGGGCCAGCGGGTCGGTCGGGGTGTTCTCGTTCGGCGGAGCCTGCGTGAACGTGCGGACGTCCACCTCGGTCTCGGCCACCTTCAGGCCGAGATCCGCGAAGCGCTGCAGGTTGTTCTGCAGGTCGGGGAAGCCGTACTGGGTGTCCAAGTGGCCCTGGAAGCCGACGCCGTCGATGGGCACACGCTGCGCCTTGAGGCTCTTGACGAGGTCGTACACGGCGTTGCTCTTCACCCCGGTGAACTCGAGGTTGTAGTCGTTGTAGAAGAGCAGGGCCTTCGGGTCGGCCTCGTGGGCCCAGCGGAAGGCGTCGGCGATGTAGCCGAGGCCGCCCCACGCCTTGTACCAGATGGTCTGGCGGGGCTGCCCGTTGTCGTCGAACGCCTCGTTGACCACGTCCCACTGCCAGATGTCGCCCCTGAAGTGCTTCACCTGATCCTGGATGTGCTTCTTGAGCAGGACCTTCAGCTCGCTGTTCGACAGGGTGGTGGTGAAGCCGTCGGAGGAGAGCCAGGTGGGCAGCTGGTTGTGCCACACCAGCGTGTGGCCGCGGACCAGTTGCTTGTTGTCCTTCGCGAACGCGACCAGCCGGTCGGCCGCCGCCCAGTCGTAGGTGCCGCGGTTGGGCTCGACCAGCTGCCACTTCATCACGTTTTCCGGGGTGACGGTGGAGAACTGCTCGGCCGCGATCCGGGTGTAGTCGGCGTTGCTGCCGAGCTCGTCCATGTTCAGGGCGGTGCCGAAGCGTAAACCGACCCGCGCGCTCAGGGCGCGCAGCGAGTCGGCGGGGTAGTGGACGGCCTTGGACTGTCCGGGGGCGGCGCCGGGCTCGGCCGAGGCCGAGCCGCTGAGAGCCACCCCGCCCAGCAGGACCGTGGCGCTCAGGACGCCGATGGGCAGTGCGGAACGAAGCACAGGTACTCCTCGGGTTGGTAACAGGGATCTGATGGGTACTGTGATCAGGTCAGTCCCGCCGGGCCGGCAGCGGCCCGTGGATCCGAAGCGCGGGGACGACCGTGTCGACGGCGTCGACGGTCTGCTCCGGTCCCCGTCGCCGCCGTGCGTCAGGACCACCACGCGCGGTGTGATCCCTTCTCGCAGGCGGCGGATCAGCTCGGTGCTGCCCGGCGATCCCCAGTCGCCTGAAACCCGCATGCCGAGAACGGCCGAGACGGTCGGCGTCTGCCCCCAACCGCCGTACGGGTGGGCGCCGGCTGCGGTTGGCCACGATGACTCCACTTCACGCGACGAAGGACGTCCGAAAGTTTCGACAACATTACGAAAGTAATGCAGACCATAGGAAGCCGGTTGTTGTACGTCAAGAGTTGCGATCACCAGTCATTTCGTGGTCGCGGCTGGCTCTGGGCCCTTGGATGTGGGAGTCGGCTTCTCGCCTGCGTCAACGCAAACGGAATCTCTGCCGAAACGTTTCGACACCTCTTTCATCACGGAGAGGGGAGATGATCATGCAAGGTGGGGATCTCGACTAGGGGCGATGGCACCATTCGCCGCACGCACCCGGGAGATCGCGTCCACCGCCGGGAAAACCGGGTGACACTTCACGTCCCGTGCCGCGATGCTCGGCATGAGCGGTCAGTTTTGTCGGTGGCACCCGTCAGGATTTCCATGACCGCAACGTCCTGCGAGGCCCAAGGCTGGAGATCCAGCCCCGACAACCACCCTGATCGAGGTGCCGTGACCATCGCACAATCCGACTCGCCCGCGAAAGCCGCACACGTCGTTTCGGGGCGCACCCCGGTCGTGATCCGGCTGCTGGTGCTCGCCACGTTCGTGGTCATCCTCAACGAGACGATCATGATCAACGCGATCCCGCGGCTGATGGGCGCTCTGCGCATCACCGAGCAGACCGCGCAGTGGCTCTCGACCGCCTTCATGCTGACCATGGCCGCTGTCATCCCGATCACGGGATGGTTCCTGCAGCGGGTGTCCACCCGTCGCGCGTACGCCACCGCGATGGGTCTGTTCCTGCTCGGCACGGCGTTGGCCGCCGTCGCGCCGTCGTTCGAGGTGCTGCTGGGCGCCCGCATCGTCCAGGCGTCCGGGACGGCCGTGATGATGCCGCTGCTCATGACCACGTTGATGCAGGTCGTGCCGGAGGGAGACCGCGGCCGGGTGATGGGTAACGTCAGCCTGGCCATCTCGGTCGCGCCCGCGATGGGCCCGGCCGTCTCAGGGGTCATCCTTCAGATGGGGTCCTGGCGGCTGCTGTTCGCGGTGGTGCTCCCCATCGCCGCGGTGATCACCTGGCGCGGCCTGAAGCAGCTCGAGAACGTGGGAGATCCCGAGGTCAGCGCCATCGACTGGCTGAGCGTGGTGACCGCCGCCGCCGGCTTCGGCGGCCTGGTCTACGGGCTCAGCCAGTTCGAGGGCGGCGACGTCCGTATGGCCGCCGCGCTCGTGGCGGCGGGCCTGGTCGCCATCGTCGTCTTCGTCGTCCGCCAGCTGTCGTTGCAGAGGCGCGGCGTGCCGCTGATGGACCTGCGGACCCTGCGGCACCGCACCTACACGATCGCGCTGATCCTGATGGCGGTCGCCTTCATGGCGATGCTCGGTTCGATGATTCTGCTCCCGCTGTACCTGCAGAACGTCCGCGAGCTCAGCCCTCTGGAAACCGGGCTCCTCGTGATGCCGGGCGGCCTCGCGATGGGACTGCTCGGCCCGACGGTCGGCCGCCTGTTCGACCAGTTCGGCGGCCGGGTTCTGGTCATTCCCGGCGCGATCGGAATCACGCTCGCGCTCGCCGGCTTCACCCAGGTCACGATGACCATGCCGTACTGGCAGCTCCTGGGTCTGCACGCGCTGTTGATGGTGGGTCTGGCCGCGACCTTCACCCCGGTGTTCACCCTCGGGCTCGGAGCGGTTCCGCCGCACCTCTACTCCCACGGCAGCTCGATCCTGAGCACGTTGCAGCAGGTCGCCGCGGCTTTCGGCACCGCGCTCGTGATCACCGTGATGAGCGCGCGAGCCGATGCCCTCAGGTCCGCCGGAGTGGCACAGGTGCTCGCCAACCTCGACGGCATGCGGCTGGCCTTCGTCATCGGCGCGGTGCTGTCGCTGGCTGTGGTGGTCACCGCCGTGCTCCTGCCGGCCCGGGCGGACAGCGCGGTCGAGTTCGAGGAAGCCGGGCACTGACCCGGTGTGACAGCGGCGGAGCGGCGAGCGGCGCATCCGCGCCTGGTCGACTCCGCCCGACGAGCGCCGGCGCCGGGCCAGAGTGGTCAACGACTGGATGTGATGCGAGCTGTGGCGGTGCCGCTCCGACGGAGATCATGCTCCGCGCCGACCAGGGTGAGCATCCCCGTCGTCGTAGCGGCGAGGACGGCCGCGACGGCCGCGTCCAGGTGCCCGGTCGGCGCGGCCAGGAGGGCCAGGCACGCGCTGGTGATCGTCGCCGCTCGCAGGACGCGGGTCCGCCCCCGAAGGGCAGGGGGGATCAACGAACTGAGCACGCCCACGAGCAGGCAGCCCCAGATCAGGGCGGCCACGTACTCGTCCCCCGCTTCGAGCCTGGACAGGGCTCTGCGGACGTCGGGCGGCCCCGCGTTGAGCGGAACCAGGCTCGGCATCTGGTCGGGGAGGAGCAGGAAGGCTCCATAACCCAGCACGGCGACCACCCCGGCGCAGACGGCGCCCGCACACACCAGGGCGACGACGGCCTGGAGGGCGTCTCGGGTGGACAGGGCGACCGCGATCATCGCCGCCGCGGGCGCCGCCACGAGGGCCGCGATCATCCCCACCCCGTGGCCCGGCAGGTGCTCCGCGAGCGGCGGCAGGGCACGCTCGAAGGGCATGAGCGTGAAGCAGACAGGTCCCGCGACCAGGCCGGCGACGATGCCGGACATCAGGGTGACGGAACGCGCCGTCGACCCGCGTGCGGTCACCGCCAGCGTGGCCACGAGGTACAGGACCAGGGTGATCATGCCCGGCAGGAGACCGTCGCCGGATCCCAGGGGTTGAGGACCGCGGTGGTCCAGGAAGGCGACCAGCAGGTACGCGCACGCGACCGCGAATCCCGTCGTCCGCACCACCCGGGCGGTTCTCGACGGCCGCACCGGGCCCAGCAGCCCGGGCCTGCCTCCCCGCCAGGCCAGCAGCACCACGACCGACAACAGGCCGGTCAGCTCGAGACGGGCCTCGGGATGGGTGACGCCTCCCGCCAGGAGGAGCGTCACCGCGCCGGCCACGCCGGCGGAAAGGGCCAGGCCGCGCAGTGCCGGCGGTTGCACCGCGGCCGCCCGGACGCAGCCGAGCGCGAAGCGCAGGCGCGCCGCGGGCCGGTCCAGGTGCGCGAGTTCGGCCCGCATGGCCAGCCCCCAGTCGTACCGGGCGGCGGGCAGCAGCCACAGCGCGAAGGCGAGGAGCCGCCCCGCCGGGTCGCCTCCGGGGCGGCTCACCAGGCACCGCGCAGGGACCGCCGCGTGCCGGGCCTGTCCCGTTCGGCAGCAGAATCCGCGCGTGCCGCCACCTCGGCGGCAGCCTCCAGTCCCGCGCCGGTGAGGCGGTACAGGTGCCGCGGAGGTCGGCCCGCCACAGGGGCCTTCTCCCAGGACGACTCCAGCAGCCCGCGGTCGGCCAGCCGCATCAGGATCGGATAGAGCGAGCCGGCCTTGAGGTCCACTTCCCGTCCGAGCTCGTAGCCGTAACGCCACTCGGAAGGGTCGGCCGCCAGCGCGCGCAGCACCGCTTCCGTCTGAGGAGAAAGACGCCGTGTCCGGGTCACAAGCAAGACTCTATCTATATAGACTTTTCGGGTAAACCCGTCGCGCGGGAACCGGGCGGCTCGTGCCGGCCCTCGAGGTGATGATCGACGTCACCCGAAGCGACTACCCTGGGGGGAAGGGTTCCCCCGGTTGCTCGCGCGACGTGGGTGAAACGCGCCCCGGTTCTCCGGCTGGCGACGCACCACCGAGCGGCGACCCATCCCCCACGGGTGGACCCGCTGAGAGGTGATACAGGATGCGGCAGGCAGCTGTTCTGGACGTCGGCTGTCACAGTGCCCTGCTGACGGTGGTGCGCCGGCCCAGGGATCACGACGGCCTGGAGACGGTGCTGTCCCACAAGGTACGGCTGAGCCTGCACCGGATGCTCGCCCCGGACGGTCAACTCGACGAGCGTGCCATACGCAGCGTCCTGCGGGCGGTGGCCGAGACGATGGACGCCAGCCCGGCCGCGCAGTCCCGCGTCTTCGCCTTCGCCACCTCCGTCATCCGGGACGCGCCCAACCGCGACGAGGTCATCGCCCGGATCGCCGGGGCCACGGGCACGCGGCTGCGGGTGCTGCCCGGCCGGGAGGAGGCGCGGCTGGCCTACGTGGCCGCCCGCCACTGGACGGGGGCCACGTCCGACCCGCTGCTGGTGCTGGACATCGGGGGCGGCACCGTCGAGATCGCCTCCGGTGACGGCCGGGAGCCCCAGACCGTGCACTCACTGCCACTGGGAGCACGGACGATCACTCGTAGATGGCTGCCCGGCGGAGCCGTCTCGTCCTCGCGCCAGCTGCGCAGGGTCCGGGAGCATCTGCGCCAGGTGCTGAGCCGGCAGCCGGGACTGCCGACCCCTGAGCCGGGCGGGCACGTCCTCGCGAGCTCGAAGACCTTCGCCCAGCTCGCCCGCCTCGCCGCCGCCCAGGGCGCGCCGTCCTGCTCACGTGGCCGTCTGTCCTTGAGCGGGGTGAAGGCGTCGCTCGCCCTGCTGGCCGACCTGGACCCCGCCCACCGTGGAGAACTGCCGGGCATCAGCGCCCACCGCGCCGAGCAGTCTCTCGCCGGAGCGCTGATCGCCGAGGCGCTTATGGAGGTCTGCGAGGCCACGAGCGTGACGATCTGTCCCTGGTCCACCCGGGAGGGGCTCCTCCTGGAACGCCTCGAATCACGTCGTTGAGGAAGCGTCCGCCGCGGGTCGTCGTGTGAATGCCGTCAGGACCGGATTCATTCCGTAGTCATACGAACACTCTACGTCGTCATACCGTGTCTCCGACCCTGTCGATACGAAGCGGCGGGTATTCCTCCTGTGCGGGCCGTGAAGGCTCTGCGTGATCACGATCCTGGAGGTGTCTCCATGGGGAAGGACCGACAGGGAAGCCAATCCAATCGCCCTCGGGAGGACCGGGAGGCTCCGGACTCCCCCGGCCACCGGGATGACGCCTGGAGCGGTGGAGGGAAAGCCCCGGAAGTCGAGGACCCGCCGGAATACGACCGAAGCAGCCGTACGGACGGACGAAGGGCTGCTGAGCCTGAGGGCGGCCGGAACAGACGCGGCACGTAGCCCGGATCCGCCTCGGGCGACCGGGGCCGGAGTGGGGCGAGCCCGGTGCCGACATTCGGCGCCGGGCTCTTCGTGCGTCCAGGGACCCGTCGCCGTCCGCCGGAACCGCGCAGGCGCCGGGACCGTTCAGGTGACCTCAGACTTCAGGCTGGTCCAGGTGGTGCAGGCGCCGGGCCTGCCCGAGCGGAATCCCCGCTCCATCCAGAGCAACTGCGTGCTCAGCCTGCCGTGGTCGCGTACCCACCTGCGGGCGAGCGTCCCCGAGTAGAGGCCCTCGAACTGCTCCCATGGCGGCATCGTCCGCTCCATCGCCCTGATGGCCACCCCGGAGAGGCATTCCGCCTGGAGCTCTAACCGTCTGCTGAGCAGGTCGGCCGCGGATCTCTTCGCGCTTTCCAGGGCGAAGTCGCGGTAGTCCGTGATGTTGGTCAGATACTGCACGTGGTGTCCGTACTCGTGCGCCACCACCTGCGCCGCCTCCGCTCTCGACCACGGCCAGAGGCCGTCGCCGCCCACGAGGACGTAGTACGTCGAGGTCGCTCCGCAGTACGTCCCCTCGGCGCCCGCCACGGGCATCGTTCCGCACTGGGGGTCGTGCACGCGCTCGAGGACGAATTCACGCCGGGGCTTTGTGAAGAAGACGTTGACCTTCTCGAATTCCCTCGCCCAGATGCGATCGAGGCAGGCCGAGACCGCCGACAGATAGTTCTTCTGGTCCGTCCAGTCGCCCGTCCAGACAAGGGGAAGCTCGCACTCCGCGGTCGCCTCCGGCGCCCCGTACAGGGGACTCCTGACGGCGGCCTCCTCGCCGATGGGGACGGACGTCCAGCGATGGACCAGGGCCCGGTACGGCGAGGGCGCGGATCGCATCGGCGTCGCCTGGGACGCGGGCCCGACCGCGCAGGTCGTCACAAGGAGAAAGGCGAGCATGATCAGGGGACGCCGCACGCTGAAGGATCTTATCCAGCCGAACCGTGACGCCAAGGGGCAAAGCCATGGTCTGGGCGCTCTTACAGCGGGTTGGGCGACGGGCGAGAGTCCGGGCGATCGCGGGCTTTACGGACGCCGGAAGGCCGGACAGTCTGACGAAAACAGCTCGCCGGCACAGGCCTATGGGCGAGCCGTACCCCGAAGATCGGCGAGAGGCGTGTGGGAGGATCGGGCCGCGCGGACGTGAAGATCGGAGGGGCATGGGGGACATCGTTCGGCTGTCGGCGGAGGAGCTGGTGGAGTCGGCGAAGGGGCTGGCCGTGCTGCTCCAGGACGCGGTGGAGGGCGGCGCGTCGGTGGGCTTCCTCGCCCCGCTCGACCTCGGGACGGCGGCGGCCTGGTGGGAGTCCCTCGCCCCCGCCGTGGCCGAGGGACGGATGATCCTCTGGGTGGCCCGGGACGGCGGCGAGATCATCGGGACGATCACGCTGCGGCTGGAGCAGTACCCCAACGGCCGGCACCGCGGCGAGATCGCCAAGCTGCTGGTCCACCGCATGGCCCGCGGGCGGGGACTCGGCCGCGACCTGCTGGCCATCGCCGAGCGCGCCGCGATCGAGGACGGGCGGACCCTGCTGATCCTGGACACCGAGACCGGCAGCCGCGCCGAGGAGCTCTACCGGCGGAAGGGGTGGACGCCGCTCGGCGTCGTGCCCGGCCACGCCGCCGACCCGTCCGGGGTCCTCAAGCCCACCACCTTCTTCTACAAGCGGCTGGCCTAGGACCCGGCAAGGCCGTTCGGCGGAGAAAGCGCCGCCCGAGCCTTTGCCCTGCCCGCGCTACGTTGAAAGTGAGCGGTGGGGGTGATCGCGGGATGGCCGACGCGCGGGAGCTGGCGGACGAGATGCTGAGCGCTGTCAACGACCACGACGTGGACCGGCTCCTGCGGTGCTTCGGCGCCGATGCCGTCCTCGTCACCCCGATCGGCGTCGCGGAGGGGCGCGAGCAGATCGCCCGGTTCTACGAGCACCTCATCAAGGGGTTCCCCGACATCTGCTTGACCGTGTGGAACAAGGTCACATGCTCGGAACCGGCGTTCACCGAGTGGACGCTGACCGGCACGCACACCGGTCCGTTCCTCCTGCCGGACGGCGAGGTGCTCGAAGGAACCGGCCGGCGGATCACCGTACGCGGCTGCGGGGCCTGCACCGCGGAGGACGGCCGGATCGTCACGCACCGGGACTACTTCGACCAGCTGGAGCTGTTGTCCCAGCTCGGATTCGAGCTCCTGCCGCCGCCCCAGCCATGACCGTCGCCCCCCTCGTGGACGTCGTGGCGCGCGCGTGAGCAACGGCGGCCGTCTCCAACCGCCCCCCGCGTCGACCTCTCCGGCGGCCGCCTACGTAGCCTGAAAATCGGGAGAGGGGAGGCCGACATGCCCGATACGGCCGACGCGAGCCTGTACTTCGTCGGGAACGCCACGATGCTCATCCGCTGTCGAGGGCTGACCCTGCTGACCGATCCGAACTTCCTCCACCGCGGCCAGCGCGCCTATCTCGGCTGGGGCCTCAGCACCCGGCGGCGGACGGAACCGGCCATGGACGTGTCGGAGCTTCCTCCGATCGACCTGGTCGTGCTCTCGCACATGCACGGCGACCACTGGGACAGGATCGCCAAGAACTCCCTGGACAAGAACGTCCCGATCATCACGACCCACCACGCCGCCCAGCGGCTCCGGCGGCAGGGCTTCGAGAACGCCCTGGGCCTGGAGACGTGGGAGGACCACCACGTACGGCGGGGGGACGCGACCCTCACGGTCACGGCCACGCCGGGACGCCACGCGCCCGGGCCGGTCCAGGCCCTGCTGCCGCCGGTCATGGGCAGCGTCCTCGACTTCGGCCACAACGGGCAGGTCGACCTGCGCCTGCACATCAGCGGGGACACGATCATGGATCCCTCGCTGCAGGAGATCCCGCGGCGCTTCCCGGACATCGACGTGGGCGTCGTCCACCTCGGCGGAACGCGCGTGCTCGGCGTGCTGGTCACGATGGACGGCATGCAGGGCGCCGAATGGGTGAGCCTGATCAAGCCGCAGGCCGCCCTGCCGATCCACTACGACGACTACGAGGCGTTCACCTCGCCGCTCACCGACTTCCAGCACCACGTACGGCGGATGGGCCTGTCCCATCTCGTCCACTACTTGATGCGGGGGGAGACCTACCACCTGCCGGCCCGGCAGGAGGGCGCCCCGCGGCGTCCTCCGACGTCCGGCCCGGTCTAGAGTCCGGTCTAGAGTCCGGTCTAGAGGCCGGTCCGGCCCGGTCTGAAGGGCTCAGGCGGAGTCGCGGACGACCAGCATGCAGGGGATCCTGTGGATCCCCGGTGTGGGCTTGTCGTCGATGGCGTCCAGGAGGCGCAGGGCGGCGATCCTGCCGATCTCGGTGAGGTTGACGTCGATCGTGGTGAGCGGAGGGCGGGCGGCCAGGGTCATGGTCTCCCAATTGTCGTAGCCGACGACGGCGACCTGGTTCGGGACCGAGATGCCGCGTTCGCGAAGCGTGTCGGTGACACCGCGGGCGATCTGGTCGTTGCCGCAGAAGAAGGCATCGGTGTCCGGTGCCGTGCGCAGCACCATCTCCGCCGCGCGACGCCCCCAGGCCTCGCTCCAGTCGCCGAAGTGCGGCTTGCCGGTGACCAGGTGAAGGGAGGCGTCCGCGAGGAACTGCTCGGTGTAGCGGGCTCGATCGGCGGCGGCGGCGTGGTGGGCGGGTCCGGTGACGTGCGCGATGCGGGTGTGCCCGGCCGTCACCAGGTGATCGATGGCCAGTTGGCAACCCTGCGCGTCGTCCGACACCACGGAGATGTCGGCCGGGCCGGTCGAGGGAGACAGGGCGTAGACCACGGGCACGCCGACATGGACGCCTTCGAGCGGCGGGCGGGGGTCGGTGCGCCGGCCGGTCACGATGATCCCGTCGACGCGCCGGTCCATCAGGTTCTGCAGGTGGTGCTGTTCGCGGATCACGTCGCCACGGGTGTCGCACAGCAGGACGGAGATCTTGCCGGCGCCCAGCGCGTCCTCGGCGCCGAGCAGGACCGGAGTGCTGAAGCGGCCGATGCCGTCAGTGGTCATCAGGCCCACCGTCCAGCTGCGGCCGGTGTACGGGCTCGGCGCCTGCTGGCTGGGGCGGAAGTCCAGGGTGTGGACGGCGTCGAGGACGCGCTGGCGTGTTTCGGGTCGCATCCGCCCGGTTCCGCTGAGGGCCCTCGACGCCGTGCCCACACTGACGCCGGCCAATGCGGCGACGTCGCTGAGGGTGGCCCTCGCCTTTGTGACCGTACGACTCGACTCCGACACACACAGTCCTTTTGCTCTCCACCACTGCTGCGGTCATGGTCCCACCGCTTTCCCGTCTTGGCCAGTCGTGCGCAACGTTTCCCGAGTCTTGGCCAGATGGGGGCGAGTGAAAACGCGGCCCGCTACCAGTCTTGACGCACGGGCATGTGCACCGTACGTTTCCGGCTGGAAAACTTTTGCGCAGTTGCTCAACGCGGATTGCGCACGTTGTCATCGCCCTCCCGCACACGCCACCGGTCTGGGGAGCTCCATGTCCCGTGAGTCGTCCGCCCTGTCCGCGACCGGCCCGGTCCGGCTCTGCCCACAGGCGCGAGCCACGCTGCGGCCCACGGCCGCGCCGACGCCGGCCACGGGCTCGTGGAACGGCCGCCACCAGGCGTTCGCCCCTCTGCGCACACGGCAGGACCGCAGGTCGCCGGAGCCGCCGGAGAACCCGCGCAGCCCGCGCCCGTTGGCCGCCCAGCCTCATGTGACCGCCGGCGTCGCCGCCGGCGCGGTCGAGGACTGAGGCCCGTGGCCACGCGGCCGGCGCCGTTCCGCGGACGTGGTCCCCCGCCCGAGCGCGCGTCCAGGCCCTGAATCTTTCATCTCCTGCCGCCGACGTCCGCGGCTCCGCTCCGCTCACGACCACCCCCCTCACCTCATCAGGAGAGCTCGCAGTGAAGACCGTCACATCCAGAGCCAGGCAGGCCGCCGTCCTGCTCACATCGCTCGCCCTCGCCGCGGCCGGCACCGCCCTCGCCGAGGCTCCCGCCAGTGCCGCCACCACCCTGGTGGTGAACGCGAACCAGCCGTTCCGTCCCGTGACGCACGTGGCCTCCGGCTCGCTGTACGGCCTGGCGGACGCGACGAACCCGTCGGACAGCCTGGCCCAGGCCATCAAGCCGAACACCTTCGTGCAGAAGCCCCAGGGCGGCAAGCAGCAGGGGACCGGGGACATCCTGACCGTGGCCCCCAAGGCGGCCAGGGTCGGCGCGAAGGTCGTGAACCGGCTGTCCGACGTCTACGCGGGCTGGCCGTACCAGTTCAGCTGGAACGACTGGTTCACCCTGGTCGACCAGCAGATCGCGCAGACCAAGTCGTCGGGGATCACCAACCTGGCCGCCTGGGAGCTGTGGAATGAGTCGGACAACACCTGGAAGACGTCCAACGGAACGTACGAGGACTTCTGGACCAGGACCTACCGGGAGGTGCGGGCCAAGGACCCGACGACCCCGATCCAGGGTCCGAGCTTCTCGGACAACATCAGCGACATGGACAACTTCCTGCGGAACGCGGTCGCGACGAACACCGTCCCCGACATCATCGCCTGGCACGAACTGATCAGGTCGTCGAAGATCGCCGGTGACGTCGCCACGGTCGTCAGCCTCGAGAACAAGTACGGCATCAGCCCGCGGCCGATCGCCATCGAGGAGTACGCCGCCCCGTCCGAGGTCGGCGTCCCCGGCGCCCTCGTCGGTTACATCGCCAAGTTCGAGCGGTTGGGCGTCCACGACGCCGAGCTGGCGTTCTGGAACCAGTCCGGCACCCTCGGCGACCTGCTCACCGGCCGGGGCGGCTCGCCCAACGGCGCCTACTGGCTCTACAAGTGGTACGGCGACATGAGCGGCAGCATGGTGTCCACCACCCCGCCCGCGCAGACCGGCCTCGACGGCGCCGCGGCGATGAACAGCGCGGGCAACCAGCTCAGCGTCATCTTCGGTGGCGGCTCCGGCGACACCGCCGTGACCGTCAACGGACTCGGCTCCTTCGGCGGCACCGTCCACGTGAAGCTCGAGTACACCCCCTCGCCCGGCCGTACGGTGGCCGTCTCCGGGCCGTCCACGCTGAGCGAGACGAACTACACCGTGTCCAACGGCTCCATCACCGTGCCCGTCTCGGGGATGAACTCCACGTACGGTTACCACCTGGTGGTCACCCCGGGCAGCGGCGGCGGGACGTCGTTGGCCGGCACCTACCAGATCAAGAACGTGAACAGCGGCCTCGCCCTGGACACCGTCAACTCCGGCACCGCTCAGGGCACTCTGGTCGACCAGGCCACGCCCTCGTCCAGCACCACCCAGACCTGGACCCTCACCGACGCCGGCTCCGGCCTCTACAAGATCGTGAACAGGGCCAGCGGGCTGGTCCTCGGCATCACCAACATGAACACCGGCAACGGCGGAACGGCTCTGATCTGGGGCGACAACGGCACCGCCGACCACCTGTGGCAGGTCACCCCCGACGGGAGCGGCCACTACAAGATCCGCAACAACAACAGCGGCCGGGTGCTCGGCGTCCTGAACATGAGCACGGCCTCCGGCGCCCAGGTCCTCCAGTGGGATGACAACGGCACCGCCGACCACCTGTGGACTCTCACCGCCCGTTAGTCCGGGAATCGGGTCCTTGATCGCGTCCGCTGCCGGCACCGGTGATCGGTGCCGGCAGCGGGAGCGGCGCACCGCCGGCCAGGCGGTTGGGTCACATGCGGCGGGCGGGGCACGCTCGTGTCAGATGCGGCGTGCTTGTCAGACGCGGCGGGCCGCGACGGCCGTCAGGAGGTACGGCACGGCCGTGACCGAGAAGATCAGCCATGGCGGGGCCCAAGCCGACCCGGCGCCGTAGCCGGCGTAGACGCTCAGGGCGACCACCTCGGCGCCGAGCCCGGCCATCGAGGTCACGGTGGCGCGGGAGCCGTCCGCGATCCGATCCTGCAACCGGGCCTCGATCCCGGCGACCGCCCAGTGGACCACCCCGAACGCGGCCGCCACGAGCACGAACCCCTCCGGCCGCCGGACGGCCGCCCCCGCCGCGAGGCAGAGCGCGCCGGCCGCCAGAACGGGCGCGAGCGCGCGCGGCGCGCGCCCGGCCGCCCATCCCCCCGCCGTCATGCCCGCCGAGACCAGGAGCACGAGCAGCGGCACCGCCGGGGTGGCGACGCCGGTGGACTGCGCCAGCAGCGGGACGTACTCGTCCAGAGACCCGAGACCCGACACGACCGAGATCAGCAGCAGGGCCCGCCGTACCGGGACGGATCGCCGCACCTCGGCCAGGCCGTCGCGGAGAACGTCGAGGTAGCGTGCGCGGTCCTCCCGGCCCCGGCCCCTGGACTCGGGGAACGTGAGCCCGGCGGCCGCGCACAGCAGGCAGGCCAGCACGCTGGCCATACCGGCCGCCCGGTAGCCGCCGAAGGAGAGCACCGGCCCGGCCACGGCGCTCGCCGCCATGAACGCGGTGGTGCCGAGGGCGGTCGAACGGCCGATCAGGCGGGCGTAGGAGCCGGAGGCGCCCAGGCGATCGAGCTCCTCGTACACCAAGGCCTGCAGGGTGCCCGACCGTAGCGCGCTCCCCGCGCCCCACAGCACGAAGCCGAGCGCGAACGCCGGGTACGAGGGGAGGAACGTCCACAGGGCGTACCCGGACCCCGTCAGCAGGGGCGCGGCGACCAGGAGGCGCCGCCGGGAGAAGACGTCGGCCCACACGCCCGACGGGATCTCCAGCGCGAAGCCGGTGACCGACCAGATCGCGAACAGCGACGAGATCTCGCCGGGGGACAGCCCGGTGTCGGCGAACAGCAGGGCGTAGACCGGGTACAGGACGATGAAGTCCTCGAGGAACGCGTACGTGTAGAGCCGCGCCGCGATCCCCGACTCGGGTGAGCGTCAATGTCGCCACGTCATGCCCGCACCCTAAACCGCCTCCCGCCGCGCCGCGACACCATTTCGGCCGGCCGCCTCAGGGCCGCACGGCGAGGAACACGAACGCGGCGAGCAGCGTGAGGTGGACGGCGCCCTGGAGCAGGGTCGCCCGGCCCGGCACCACGGTCAGCGTGCCCACCGCGATGGTCAGGCCGAGCAGCACGACGTGGGTGGGGGCGAGGCCGAGGACCAGCGGGCCCGGCATCCACAGCGACGCCACGGCGATCACCGGGATGGTCAGCCCGATGCTCGCCATGGCCGACCCGAGGGCCAGGTTGAGGCTGGTCTGGATGCGGTCGCGGCGGGCCGCACGCACCGCCGCCAGGGTCTCCGGCAGCAGCACGAGCATGGCGATCACCACGCCGACCACCGGCTGGGGCAGCCCGGCCGTCTTCACGGCCACCTCGATCGACGGGGACTCGACCTTCGCCAGCCCGACCACGGCGACCAGCGCGAGCGGCAGCAGGACGAGGCTGGTCAGCGTCGCCTTCAGGGACGGCGGAACAGCGTGCCCGCCTCCCGCCACCGTGCCCCGCGTTCCTGCCGTCCCTCGTCTTCCTGTGGGCCCCCGAGTCCCTCCGGTCCCCGCCGTGGTGCCCCGCGTGCCTGCCGTCCCTCGGCTCCCGGCCGGCCCCCGTCCCGTCCCGCCTCTCGCCGCCGCGGTCCCGCCGGCACGCGGCCTCTCGGCGGTCTCTTCGTCGCCGTCCCTGTCGTCGTCCTCGACGGGGAGGAAGTAGTCGCGGTGGCGGACGGTCTGGGTGAGCACGAACAGGCCGTACAGCGCGAGGGAGACCACCCCGGCGAACGCCAGCTGTACCGGCGTGAACGCGGGCCCGGGGGAGCTCGTCGTGAACGACGGCAGGACGAGGCTGAGCGTGGCGAGGGTGGCCACGGTGGCCAGCGCCCCGCCCGTCCCCTCGGCGTTGAAGACGGCCAGCCGCCGCCGCAGGGCCCCGATCAGCAGCGACAACCCGAGGATGCCGTTGCAGGTGATCATGACGGCGGCGTAGACCGTGTCGCGGGCGAGGGACGCCGTCTGCGGGCCGCCGGACGCCATCAGGCTCACGATCAGCGCCACCTCGATGACCGTCACCGCGACCGCGAGGACCAGCGACCCGAACGGCTCGCCGACCCGGTGGGCGATCATCTCGGCGTGATGGACGGCCGCGAGGACGGCCCCCGCGAGGAACACGGCGGCCACCACCACCATGACCGGCGCGAGCGCCCGTCCCCAGGTCAGGGCGAGCGTGATCAGAGCGATCGCGGGGACGTAGAGCGTCCACCGCCACCGCAGCCATCGCGGCACTCTGATCTTGCTCCCGAAAACGCCCATATAGGAATTAAATGGACGCCAGGCAATCGGGTGAAACGCCGGACGAAGGCGAACGCCGTCTCCGGGACCTTCTTCCAGCCGCTGTCGGCGGTGAGCGCGGGCCGGTGATCTAGAGCTGATCGAGGTGCCGGGCGCGGGCCGGCGGTCTAGAGCTGGTCGAGGAGCCAGCGCGGGCCGGCGACCATCGCCCCGAGGGCGGTCACCCGCTCGCGCAGCTCGCGGTCGGCCGTGACCACCAGCACCTTCTCCCATGGCCTGGCCGCGCGCACGGCGTCCACGATGGCGTCGTCGCCGCTGCCGGGAGCCACGACGACCTCCACGCCCACGCCGGCCGGCCCGGGGTCGGCGGCTCGGGCCGCGGCCCCTTCGAGCACGACGACCAGCCGGGGGAACCACCGGGCCAGCTCGGGCAGGTGGTCGGGGTTGCGGGACAGGCCGTTCCGCGCGAGCGGCACGATCTCGTTGAGGAGCCGGTTGGCCGCGCCCGCCCGGTCCTTCCACCAGCCGTGCTCGGCCCGCGCGCCGATGATGTTCGCCATGTCGAGGACGACCACGAGCGGGGCGAGGGCCGGGCGAATGGTCGGCCAGGTGTGCGCGAACCCGGGATGCAGCTTCTTCGCCGTGACCTCGTCGGCGGCGACCCAGCGCAGGTCGATGCTCTCGGCGTTGGCCGGCGCCGCGTCCAGCAGGCCCTCGGCCTCGGCGATCACCGTCTCGAACGCCCAGCCGCCGTGGTCGTCGACGTACAGCCCCTGGATCCGCAGCAGGTCGGCGCGGAGCGCGGCCTCCTCCAGCGCCTCTCGCAGCGCGCCGGCGATCGCGTCCTCGTGGCTGTCGCGGGCGCCGCCCGGCAGGCCCCAGGTCCCTCCGTGATGGCTCCACCAGGCCCGCTTCTGCAGCAGGACGTACGGCATGCCGTCGAGCGTGTGGTGGACGGCGAGCAGGCCGGTCGCGCCGTGGAGTCCCCAGTGCTGGTGGCCGAGCCCGCACAGGGCCCAGCCGTCGCCGTCCTTCGCTGCCATGCCCTCATCTTGCCTCACCGCGCACAGGGTGAGCCGCCGCTCACCAGGCCTCGAGCGGCTCCTCTATCCCGGCCGCCAGGTCGAACAGCGTGACGCCGTCGTCGAGCCTGATCACCTGGATCTGTGTGCACAGCCCGGCGTCCCGCAGCCGCAGGGCGGCCTCGTACGCCTGCTCGGCCAGGTTGTAGCGGTCCGCCGTACCGCGCTCCTGGGCGGGCCGTAGGGAGCGGACCTCGTATCGGTCTCGCGGCCAGATCGGGGGAAGGGGACCTGAATGGAGCCAGCTCATGCGTCTCCTGTCACACACGTGTGGAGAAGCAGTTGACCCGTGGACGGTGTCTGATCGCCACCGTGTGATGGGCTCGATGGCCGATCGTTATGAAGTGGTAAGCGATCCTTCCAGGTCATAGCTCCCAGTCCCGTTAGCGTTTGAGCCCTCACTCGTGGTTCTCCTCGTCACAGGGGAATCAGGAGTCGCCATATTCGGATAGACGCCCGCTTCCTTCCGGCCGGAGGAGCGGGCGTTCGTTCTTTCCCGGCCGGTTCCTCCGCTCGTGCTTCTCCCCGCGGCTCCACCGCTCGTGGGCCGCGCCCCTTACGGCGGCGTGGACAGGCCGTTCACCGTCCATTGGACGAGAAGTGCTGGAAGTCCTTGGCGCCGGACCAGGACCCGCCCCAGCCCCAGCCGATGCCGTCGAAGGTCCGCACCACGAAGTCGCCGGCGTTGACGACGCCCGGCTTCTTCAACGGCCGCTCGACGAACCCCGTGGCGTTCTTGTGCGCGTGGGAGCCGTCGGCGTAGACGTACGGGTTCTCCCGCGGGTTGAGGTCGACGGCCAGGCCGTACGCGTGCTGGGACCAGCTGCTCGACCCGGTCGCGCTGCGGCAGTTGAACGCCGAGGTGTTGTCGGCGTCGATCGAGTCGTAGTCGCTGCCCTTGTAGACGTCGACGGACTCCATCCGGCGGATCGGGTAGCGGTGGTCGTACAGCTTGCCGAAGACGGACACCAGGTCGTCCGCGGCCGACTTGTTGACCACCAGCTCACCCGTGTGGCTCTTGTCGTCGAAGCCCCAGTAGGTCATGGTGATCTTCCTCAGGTCGCCCACGGAGACCGGGCAGCCCTCGTGCCACGAGTACCTGACCTCGGCCCGTGACACCTTCCCGATCTTCGCGGAGAACGGCGGCGGGACGGTGGGGCGCGGCGTCGCCGACTCCGTGGGCGGGGCGGCCGTGGGCGGGGCGGGCGTCGCCGAACCCGGAGGTGTCGCCGTCGCCGTTCCGGGAGTCGTGGCGGACGCGGCAGGCGGCGACTCGACCGGAGCCGCCGCGGGCGAGGCGGCGGCATCGGGCGCCGTGGCGCCGGCGCCGCACGCCGTGGCCAGGCCCGCGAGAACCGTCGCCACCACCGCTGACCTGGGATTCCTTAAGGAAGCCATACGCGCAGAGTACCCGCGCCCGTCACCTGAGGAGCCGCTTCCGCCGCCCCTGTGGAAAACCTCGCCGTTCCGAGCGGTCCCCGGAAATCGCCGTCGCGCGTCCCTCCAGTCTCACGGCTGCGCGGATGGCGTGCCCTCGCCGGGAAATCCCGGACGCATTATGGGCCACTCGCCGTTCCCGGGAAGCGGATCGCCGTTCGGAGTAGTCGCCGAAAGGGGACGGGGAAAGCCGTCCATCTTTGGGGATCGGAAACGTCGGAGGGCGCCGCTATGGTGGCGTCGTGATTCCGGAGCTGCGTTTCGGCGGATTGGCGGTGCCGACCCACGACTTCTTCGTGGGGCTCGCCGTCGTCGTCGCGGCCGTGGTGTTCGTGCTGGAGGCGCGGCGCCGGGGCGCGCTCCGGGAGGAGTCGCTCGTCGCCGTGGCCGGAGCGCTCGTGGGCGGCGCCATCGGCATGCGCCTGTCCGGCTGGGCCGAGCACCTCGACTTCTCGCTGAACCCCAGCCTTCTCGAGGCATGGATGTTCGGCTCGCGCAGCATCCTCGGCGGCCTGACCGGGGCGTACGCGGGGGTGCTGATCGCCAAGAGGCTCATCGGCTACCGGGAGCGCACGGGTGACCTGTTCGCCCCGGCCGTCGCCGTCGGCATGGCCGTCGGCCGCGTCGGCTGCTTCCTCACCGAGGCTCCCGGCCGCCCGACGAGCCTCCCCTGGGGCATCCACGCCCCGGCCACCGTGCCCGAGTGCCCCGGCTGCCTGGCCGGGCAGGCCATGCACCCCTCGTTCCTGTACGAGATCGCCTTCCAGCTCGCGGCGTTCGCGGCCGTTCTGTGGGCGAGGAGCCGCGTCAGCCGGCCGGGCGAGCTGTTCACGCTGTACGTAGGCGCGTACGCGGTGTTCCGCTTCCTCGTCGAGTTCACCAGGGCCAACGAGACGGTCTGGCTCGACCTCACCCGTCCGCAGTGGTTCCTCATCCCCGGCCTGCTGCTGGTCGCCCTGCGACTCCGCAAGGGCTACCGGAACGGCTACTACGACCGCCTCCTCGGCCGTCCCGGCCCCGTCTCCGCCGCCTCCCGGGGTTACCTTTCCGGCCACGTCCGTGAGGAGACGGCGTGACCGAGCCAGCCGGCAGCCACGACGTCCGCCGGGCGACCGTTCCGGTGCGGCGTGAGGAGGAGTCGTGACCACACCCCCCGAGCACCCCGACGACGACTCGCGGGGCGGGCAGTGGCCCCCGCCCGACGGGCCGCTTCACCGGCCGCCGGCTGAGCCGTACGGCTCCCCGGGAGGTGGCGGCGGCCCGGCAGCGGGTGGGCCTGCCGGCCCTGGTGGGAGCGGGCAGGGCGGGAGCGGTAGACCAGGCGGCCCGGGCGAATCCGGCGGCCCCGGCGGCCCGGGCGAATCCGGCGGCCCCGGCGGGCCTGGTGGGTCCGGTGGACCTGCAGGACCGTGGGGATTCGCTGGACCTTCAGGGCCGGGTGGGCCTTCGGGCCCCGGTGGGCCTCCGGGACCGGGTGGGCCTCCGGGACCCGGTGGGCCGGGCGGGCCACATCAGCCGCCCGGATGGCCGCCTGGAGGGCCGCATAACCCGCAGGGATGGGGGCCTCCGCCGCCCCCTCCGCCGTCCTCCTCGACCGGGGTCGTGGTCGGCATGACCTTCCTCGGCTTCGGCGTCTTCCTGGTCGTCAACCTGGCGGCGTTCCTGCTCACGCTCGCCGTGGCCGACGGCGTGGGGAGCAACGAGGAGGTCGTCGTCGGCGTGGCCGCCGCGCTGCTGGCCCTGCTCGCCCTCGGCGGCGGATTCCTGCTGATCCGGCTGCGCAAGCCGTGGACCAGAGGGCTCGGCCTCGGCCTGATGATCGGATGGGCGCTGATGTCGATCGTCTCGGCCGGCTTCTGCACCGGCCTCAACCCGGAGATCTACTCGGGCGGCACCCTGTGACGCCGCGACGCCATCGCGCGGGCCCGCCGGCCCACGCGAGCGGACCCCCGAGCGGCACGAGCCGGTTCGACGGCCGGCCGAGGCCGACTCCGGCATGTGCCGATTCGTCGGCCCCGACGCGGGCGGTATCCCGTACGAGCCGATTTGTCGGCCCGACGCAGGCGGAATCGCGTACGAGTCGATCGGTCGGCCGGCGCAGGCCGACTGTGACACGACCCGATTCGTCGCCCGACATGTGCGGGCTCCTCGCGTGACACGAACGGACCGGTCGACACGAGCGCACCCCTCGACCGACACGATTGGACGGCCATGACGACCGGCATGCCCCTGCGCGGCGACCGCCTGCTCCGCTATGTCAACGCGTTCTGCCCGCGCTGCCATGACGAGCGGCCGGACCGGCCACTGGACGACGTGCCGCGCCTGTCCGGCTGGCTGGCCGAGCGCGACGGCCGGGTCTACCTCGAACGCGGCTGCCGCACCCATGGCCTGGTCCGCACCCTCTACGACGAGGACCCGGAGATCCTCGCCTACCTGGAGGAGTGGACCGCGCCCACCAAGGCCCACCTGCCCGACGTGCCGGGCAACTTCGACCCCGTCCCCTCGGCGTACCTGCGCGGGCTGCCCGAGATGCAGACCCAGCACACCTGCATCCTCCTGGAGGACATCGCCGAGGCGTGCAACCTGCGCTGCCCGACCTGTTTCACCGAGTCGTCGCCCGACCTGCGGGGCGTCGTCCCGGTCCACGAGGTGCTCGCCAACGTCGACCAGCGCCTCGCCCGCGAGAACGGCCGCCTCGACGTGCTCATGCTCAGCGGCGGCGAGCCGACCCTGCACCCCGAGCTCCCGCTGCTGCTGTCCGAGCTCGTCGCCCGGCCGGTCACCCGCATCCTGATCAACACGAACGGCCTGCTGATCGCCCGCGACGACGCCCTGCTCGACCTGCTGACCGAGCACCGCGAGCGGGTGGAGGTGTACCTGCAGTACGACGGGACGTCGGCCGAGGCGTCCCGGCACCACAGAGGCGGCGACCTGAGGCGGCTCAAGGCCCAGACGGTCGCGCGGCTGTCGGAGCGGGAGATCTTCACGACGCTCGTCATGACCGCCGCCCTCGGTGTGAACGACGGCGAGATCGGCGACGTCGTGCGGCTCGCCCTCGACACGCCGTACATCGGCGGGGTGTCGATCCAGCCGCAGTTCGGCTCGGGACGGTCGGGCGTCATCGACCCCCTCGACCGGCTCACCCACACCGGCGTCCTGAAGCGCCTGGGCCCTCAGACCGACGGCCTGGTCACCTGGCGCGACCTCACCGCCTTGCCGTGCTCCCATCCCCACTGCTGCTCGGTCGGCTACATGATCAGGGACGACGCCGACCGGTGGCGGTCGCTCACCGCCCTGATCGGCCACGACCGCCTCAAGGAGAACCTCGGGCTCGTCTCCAACCGCATCGCCGACTCCGAGATCCCGCGGCAGCTCCGCATGGCCGTCCAGGAGTCGCTGCTCGGCCTGCTGTCGGAGCAGTCGTCGCTGTCGCACCCCGAGATCGGCACGCTGTGGCGCGACATCTGCGAGAACTGCGACCTCGGCCTGACCACCCTGCTGACGCTTGCGTCCTCGGCCCTGCCCGGACGGCGCCGGCGGCTGCGGCGCCTGCTCGGCGAACGCGTGGTGCGCATCACGGTCAAGCCGTTCATGGACATGTCGACGATGCTGGAGGAACGCCTCATCCAGTGCTGCGTGCACGTCGGCACCCGCTCCGACCAGGACCAGTGCGCGCCGTTCTGCGCCGTCCAGGCGTGGCCGGCCCTGTCGCGGCAGCGCCTGTCCGCCGTCGCCGCGGCCGATCCCGGCGTACGGCTCCCGCTCGTGGAGATCACATGACGCCCGAACCCCCCAGGGGCGTGGCGTACGAACAGGCCATGGCGAGCGCCGCCGGCACTCCGACCGGTACCGCCGTAACGGGCGCTGCTCCGACCGGCGCTGCTCCGACCGGCGCTGCTCCGACCGGCGCGGCTTCGACTGGTGCGGCTTCGGCGGGTGCGGAGGAGACCGGCGCTGGGGCGGCCGGCGCCGCGCCGTACGACCCGTTGCGGCTGTGCGTCTACACGACGGTCGCGCTGCTGGCCTGGCTGCTCGGACCGTGGGCCGTGCTCGGCTTCGCGGTCCTCGGACTGGTGGGCTACGCCAGGGCGCGCCGGGCCGGGCTCACCCGGAGCAGGTGCCTAATGCGCGACACGCGGCTGGTGCTGACCTATCTCGCCGTCATCGCGGCCGTGGCCGTAGCGGCCCTGGTCATCCGGTATCTGCCGCACTAAACGACGGCCTTTGCCGGAGCTTTTCGGCGGAAAGCCTCGCGCACATGTTCGATGTCGCGCTACAGTCTTGGCCATCGGATCGAACACGGGTTCGGTCTCGTCTCGCCAGGTAAGGGGTGTGTGATGGCTGTGCTGGCGACGTCGGCTCCGGCCCGGTGCGCGCCCCTTCGCCCGCGGGCGACACGCCGTAGCTCTTTCTACGGAAATCTACGACGGCCGCTATATCCCGTCATAAAGTCCGAGAGCGTGGACCCCGTGCGCAACCCCTACGCCCCCGGCGCGGGGCAGCGGCCGCCCGAGCTCGCCGGGCGCGATCGCGAGCTTCAGCAGTTCGAGATCGTCCTGGAGCGGGTCGCCCGCGGACGCCCCGAGCGGAGCATGGTCCTGACCGGCCTCCGCGGAGTCGGCAAGACCGTCCTGCTCAACACCTTCAAATCCATGGCCATGCAGCGGCTGTGGGGCACCGGGAAGATCGAGGCCCGGCCCGACCAGTCGATCCGGCGCCCGGTCGCCGCCGCGCTGCACATGGCCGTCCGAGAGCTCGCCCCCCGGCACCGCGCGCCCGAGCGCATCGAGGAGTTCCTCGGCGTGCTCAAGGCGTTCGCGATGCGCGACCCGGCCGCCGCGAAGGGCACCTCCCACTGGTCGCCCGGCATCGACGTGCCGGCGGCGCGCGGCCGCGCCGACTCCGGCGACCTGGAGATCGACCTGACCGAGTTGTTCGTCGACGCCGCCGGCGTGGCGACCGACCTCGGCGTCGGCATCGCGCTGTTCATCGACGAGATGCAGGACGTGCAGGCGCCCGACATCTCGGCCCTGTGCGCCGCGTGCCACGAGCTGTCGCAGAACGGCGGCCCGCTCATCGTGGTCGGCGCGGGCCTGCCCCACCTGCCGAGCGTGCTGTCCGCGAGCAAGAGCTACTCCGAGCGGCTCTTCCGCTACGCCCGGATCGACCGTCTTGATCGGGAGGCCGCCGATCTCGCCCTGATCGTCCCGGCCGAGCGGGAGGACGTGGAGTTCACCCCCGAGGCGCTCGACGCCCTGTACGAGGCGGCCGACGGCTACCCCTACTTCGTCCAGGCGTACGGCAAGGTGGCCTGGGACCTGGCGCCCGGGAGTCCGATCACCGCCGACGACATCAAGGTGTCGGCCCCCGAGGCCGAGGAGGAACTGGCCGTCGGCTTCTTCGGCAGCCGCTACGAGCGAGCCACCCCCGCCGAGCGCGACTACATGCACGCCATGGCCCAGCTGGGCGACGACCCCGTCCCCACGGCGGACGTCGCCGAGGCCCTGGGCCGCAAGCCGTCCAGTCTGTCCCCGGCGAGGGACAGCCTCATCAAGAAAGGCCTCATCTACAGCGCGGAGCGCGGCGTGATCGGCTTCACCGTGCCGCACTTCGGGAGGTTCCTGCGCGCCCAGCCGCTGTAGCCGGGCCGCCCATCGACCTCTCTACGGCTTTCTAGAGGGGAAGCTAGAGAGCCGTAGAGAGCTGAATTCCGCTGCCTCGATGCAGGAATCTATGCCTGTATAGCGTCAGGCCGATACAGGCATAGATTCCTGCAGAGAGGCCGGTGGCCCGTCCGGGGTGACGAGGGCCGCCCTGACAGTGGGCCGCCGTCCGCTCAGGTAGACGGCGAAGACGACCTCCGCGCCGTTCCGTGCGGGGAAGACGAAGAACCGCCAGCACAGCTCGCGCCACATGTCCGCCGGCTCGTGCGACTCCAGCAGCACGGCATGGGTGCGCCAGGCCGAGCTGGCCCGCAGGCGCGACAGCGCCCGCTCGGGAGGCAGCGGCCGCAGCTCGCACGGCGCGCGGTACCGCAGCCGCGCCAGGCTCTCCTCCAGTTCGGGAGAGAGCGCGAGCAGCAGGACGACGATCCCGCCGAGCGAGGCGGCGAACGCCCACGAGATGCCGGCCACGACGTCGGCTCCGGTCGTGCCCGCGACCGCCACGGCCACCGCCGCCGCCGTGAGCACGGCCGCCCGCAGGATCGAGCGGATGCCGACCGGGGCCGCGCTGACCTCGCCGAAGCAGCCGCATCCGACGTCCGGGCGCCGCCGTCGCAGGTCCCGCAGGACGTACGTCGCGACCGCGAAGAACGCGACCGGCAGCCAGCGCGCGGCCGGGTGGTCGACGGCGACCAGCCCCACGGCCAGGCCGAGCTCCCCGCAGGCACAGATGATCATTGCCGGTTTCACGAATCGTTCCGGCGCGAGCACGGCGGGGCCGAGACGCCCCAGGGCGCCGGGCGTGCCGTCGCCTCCCGCCGTGCCGATCTTCGCCACGCCGCCGAGGAGCAGCATGACCACGAGAACGGGCAGCGCTGCCGCCGCGATGGTCGAGAGCACGGGTCACCCCAATCCGATGCGGGCGTTGAAGCACCCCTTGATCAAGTCGCCGCCGAGTTCCACGTACGCGGCGGCGGACAGTTCGACGATCCGGCCGCGCGGCGACGTCCCGCACTCCAGGCACCGGTCGCAGAAGCGCCCGGTGACGCAGCCGCAGGCCACGATCGGCAGCGCGTCGGCGCGTCCGTCGCACACGTTCCGGACGTACAGGGTCGAGCCGAGCGCGAGGTACGGCAGGCCGGCGCAGGAGACGCCGGCGTCGGCGCACCCGGTGTCGGACGTCTCCAGCATCGGGTAGGCGACGCCCCGCTCGGGAAGGTCGCCCCAGACGGCCGTGCCGGAGATCTTCGACTGCACCCCCCGGTACGCCGGAGGCGGCGCGGGCACCGCGGCGGCCCGATATGGGGGCTGGGAGGTCGCGGGGAGCAGCGCGAGCGGGGCGCCGCCGTCGACCATCCCGATGGCGTCGAAGAGGTAGCCCGGTTCGAGCTGTGGATGCCGCACCCGGATGCGCCCGGAGGAGCGGTACGGCACCGTGATGGACCGTTCCCCGCGATGGGCGCCCATGTCCAGGACGATCGTCAGGTCCCGCCGGCCGGTGACCGCTTTGATCGTGCCGGTGAGCCGGGTGGCGTCGGCCCAGATCCGCTCGGCCACCGTGCCCGCCTTCAGCGCCCGGATCACAACCCGCGCCCCGGCCGGGAGGTCCGCGGGGGCGACGGGGCCGCCCCGCCACGCGGTGGCCCAGGGCGCGATGACCAGGCGCCGCTGGCCGCCCGCGGCGTCCTCGACGATGATCAGATGAGGGCTGACGTCGAGGATCACCCCGGTAACCGCGTCGAACGGCACCCCGTCGTCCGCGCTCAGCCGCGGCGGCTCGGCGTCCCGCCCGAGCGCCGCCGCCGCGAGCACCCGCCGTCGTTCCACACTCCGGTACGGCATGGCCCCTCCCACGTGACCAGCCTCACATGCCGAACGGAGCGGGCGGAGTGGAATTCCCGGCAATGGTCACATGCGGGAGCAATATTCCTCCTCACAGTGGAAGCCATATCTCCCACTTCAGGGCAAACCAGTGCCCGCGGCAGGAAAGGCTCCCGCGCCGGGCGCGCCACCGAGCTTGCGGGGTCTTTGCTGTAGGTGGTGCGAAACCTGGATTTCGGTTCAGCCGGATTCTGGGGCCTGGCTGCCATTCTGGCACGAGATGCCTCTCAGGCCGGGTTGGTGATCGCATGATCGTGAACCATGAGGAGTTCCGCGCGTACGTGGTGTCCCGCGGGGCGGCCTTGCTGCGCGTCGCCAACCAGCTGACCGGCAACCCCTGCGACGCCGAGGACCTGCTCCAGGCCGCCCTGGCCAAGACCTACCTGGCCTGGGACCGGATCAAGGACCCGTCGTCCCTCGACAGCTACGTGCGCCGGGCCATGGTGAACATCAACATCTCCTGGTGGCGCCGCCGCAAGATCGAGGAGTACCCGTCCGACGAGCTTCCCGACGTCGTGGTCCAGTACGACCACCGGCACCGGTACGACGAGCTGGAGCAGGCGCTCGACCGGCTCCCCCTCCGCCAGCGCACCGCCATCGTGCTGCGCTACTACGAGGACATGAGCGAGCCGGAGATCGCCAGGACGCTCGGCATCAGCGTGGGCACCGTGAAGAGCTCGGTCTCGCGGGGGATGGCCAAGCTCCGCGGCGACCTCGTGGTCCGGGCCGCCGCCGGCGAGCACGTGAACTGACCCCCGGCCCTCAGGTCTCGCAGACTCAGGTCTCGCAGACGATCCCGTCGCTGTCGGCGTCCACGTACCAGTCGTACTCGGGGTCGACGCCGCGGTGGTACGGCCCGTACCCGGCGTCGTTCGCCTCCTGGCAGGTGCCGAAGCGGGGGTCGGTGCCGCCGGACGGCGAGGGGCTCGGCGACGGGCTGGGCGTGGGGGTGCCGGTGGTCTGGGGAGCCGGCTCCGGCGTCGCGGACGTGCCGGGCGGCGCGGGCGAGGGGTCCATCGGCTCGACGGGGGCGGGCGACAGGGCGGCGTCCCCCGCGCCGGGCGGGGTGTCCAGCGCGTCACGACGGTCGTAGGTGTCGGGCGCCCAGCACGGTCCCGACCACATCCCCCGCCGCTCGGACTGCGCCCTGAGCTGCTCGGCGAACTGCCAGTCGGTGTACGCGTGCTCCGGGTAGTACGCCACGGCCTGCGCGTAGCCGTTCCTGACGAGGTCGCCGTTCACGTACGCGCCCTTGGCGGTCCAGGTGTACAGGAGGTAGCGCCCGTCATCCCCCGCCCGCTCCTTGCCGGGCAGGACGTAGGCGGCCTTGCCCACGGGCAGCAGCGCGGACAGCCGCGCGAGCGCGTTCTCGTACCAGCACCAGCCCTGCTCCGGGGCGTCGGCCTCCAGCAGGCCCACCCGTACGGTCACGCCCTTGGCGGTGACGACGTCGAACGTGTCGCCGTCCACGATCTTCTTGACCTTCACCTCGACGGCGTCCTTGGGGACGGTCTTGGGTCGGGTGGCCGCTCCCGCGGGAGCGGCGGTGGCGACGGGGATCGCGAGGGTGACGACGGCGGCCAGGACGGCGAGGGCGCGTGGGAGGGCACGCACGGGAGCTCCAGGGGGATCGGCGGCGTTTTCGGGGGGATAACGGAGTCCATCAGATATTGATCGTCTTCGCTACCCCAACTGCCCGTTTAATCCTCTATGTCCGATAGCCGGTACGGCGAAGAGCGTGCACGCGCGTGCCGCCCGCGGGAGTGCGTGGCCGGCCCGGGTGTGCTGCTGCGTGCTGTGGTGGCGTGCGGCGGGGTGTGGGGTGCGCGGGGTGTGCGGCGCGGGGACGCCGGTCGGGCCGAGTCTTGCAGGGGTCCCTCAGGAGGCGTCGACGCGCTGCTGCACGCCCGCGGTCGCGCAGGGCCGTACGACGTCGCGGATCCGGCGCAGGGTCGCGAGGAAGGCGTCCAGCTCCTCCGGCGTCAGCAGCCCGGTGAACCAGGTCTCGATGTCCTCGATGTGCCGGGGGAGCACGCGCTCGAGGCGTTCGGCCCCCGCCTCGCTGAGGACGGCGAACGACGCGCGGCGGTCGGTCGCGCACGCGTGCCGCTCGACCAGGCCCTCGCGCTCCAGCCGGTCGACGACGCGGGTGATCCCGCTCGTGGACAACGACGTCTGGGCTGCGAGGTCGCTCATGCGCAGTCGCCGCTCGGGCGACCGGGCGAGCCGGATGAGGGTCTCGAAGTCGACCTCTGAGAGCTTGGCGGCGGCGAAGCTGGCTGCCGACTTGGCCGACAGCCCCGCGTACACCTCCGCCAGCAGGCCCATCGCCGTGAGCCGTGGGTCGTCGAATGTGTCCATGAGCAAAGTCTACGGGACGATAGTTGACGCGCGGAATACTTCTCGTGTAGACAGTTGTTGGCGCAGACATCCGCACAGCAAATACTTCAGGAGAGCAGCCATGAGCATCCGTGAGTGGGAAGGCCTCAAGATCCCGACCGCCGGTGAGTTCGCCCTGGACAAGGCGCACTCCCGCGTGGGCTTCGTCGTCAAGCACATGATGGTCAGCAAGGTTCGCGGCCACTTCGACGACTTCGACGGCAAGATCGTGATCGGCGAGAACCCGCTCGACTCGAGCGTCGAGGCCGTCATCAAGGCCGGCACCATCAGCACCGGTGTCGCCGACCGCGACGGCCACCTGCGCAGCGACGACTTCCTCAGCGCCGACAAGTTCCCCGAGCTCACCTTCCGCAGCAAGCGTGTCGTGAAGCACTCCGGTGACGAGTTCGTCCTGGTCGGCGACCTCACCATCCGCGACGTCACCAAGGAGGTCGAGCTCAAGGTCGAGTTCGGCGGCGCCGGGACCAACCCCTGGGGCCAGGAGCTGTTCGGCTTCTCCGCCGAGACCGAGATCGACCGCGAGGCGTTCGGCCTGACCTGGAACCAGGCCCTGGAGACCGGCGGCGTCCTGGTCGCCAGGAAGGTCAAGATCGAGATCGAGGGCGAGGCCGTCCGCCAGGCCTGACCTCCACGCCCTCCCGGGCACGACGTTGTGCCCCCGGCGTTCACGGTCCGCACACAGCCCTTGTCCACACCCTGTGGACAAGGGCTGTGCACTGATCACAGAATGGTTGCGGCCATCGAGGGCACAGCTCGCTGTGGCACCGGTCGCTGCCCTGTGACCTGGGATCGGATCGTGGACGCGCCCGGCGGGGATTCCGCTTTGCCGCCTTGCACGATCGCCGGTACGCTGTGCTGAGCAACGCGCTACCAGGAGGCTTCGCCTAGTCAGGTCTATGGCGCCGCACTGCTAATGCGGTTTGGGTCTCAAGCCCATCCGGGGTTCAAATCCCCGAGCCTCCGCACTTCAAAGCCCCTCTCGCCCAGTACGGCGAGAGGGGCTTTTTGATCTCCATGTGGCTCTGGTTGCAGTTCCAGTTGGGAGGAACGGGGACCAGTTGAGGGACATGCGAAGACGGGCTTGCCCCTCTGTCGTCGCCCCGCTGCCGCGCTCCGAGCCTGCCCACGGATGCGGGTGCACGGACTGCAGATCAACTCCTGGTCATCCTCGGCAGCGTCAAGTACGAGGAGCCTATGTGGCTCGTCACCGTCTGGCGCTCGGTTATGCCAGTGGATATGCTCGCAGACGACGTCTTTGAGTATTTCGGACATCCCTGTTGAGGAGTCCTGCTCGGTGGAAGAACGTAGGGCTCGCTCCAACGGGTCTGTTTCACTTCGGGTTGAGATCGGTCTAGAGCCGTGGGGGTTGCCGGAAGAGGTCGCCCAAGCCGCCATCCTTCTGCGACGGGACCTTCTGCAACTCGACGTTCTGGCCGTCGAGGCGATTCCCAGTGCTCCGCCCGAAGGTGCGAAAGGTGTTGAC
>NZ_KI866523.1:934963-942763 GCF_000511135.2 Microbispora sp. ATCC PTA-5024
GGTGGACGAGCTGTACGACTACCTGTTCGATCACGTGCGTCAGATCACACCACATCAGACGCCGGAGAAGATCAGCACCGTACGAGGCGAACTGATCATCGCTCGTAACCCCCGATGGGCACCAGACGCGCAACCCATTCCCTCCGTCAGTGCCGACCCCGCACACGACGACGCCGAGGATGAGTCGGCCAAGGGAACCCAGCCGTTCCGACTGGTGCGCACCACGTCCGCGCCCCCCACGAAGCCCGAGACGACTGCGCCCAAGCCGAGGGCGCGCGAGTCGAGCGCGCTCGGCAACGGCACTCCAGGAAATGCGCAGATTTTCACCCCCGGGGTAACGGCCCCACCTGCCGGCCGCCCCGCAGGCATACCCCGCAGACTGGCCCTGGTTACCCTCGCTGCTAGTGGAGCCGCCGCAGTGGGCTTCGTCGTTTGGGAACTCCATGGAAGCAGCCAGACGCCGAGCAACCTCGGCGGCAATGCCACCGGCGACGAGCCGGAGACTAACGTGCTCAGAACACAGAGGAAGGTCACATCCGGACCCCTCACCCTCACCGTTCGGCGGATCCTGGTCACCTCAGATTTCACCCGGGTCGAACTGTCCGCGCTCAACACGGGTTCCGAATCGCTGTCGCTTCCCGTGTACAAAAACAGCCAGCTTAGCGCGGAGGGCGGCACCACACTGGAGGCGGAACCGGGCCTCAGCCACTGGCCCGTGGACGTCCCGCCCGGCGTCCCGATCAGCGGGGTAATCGTGTTCTCCGGGCGCCTGCCTCCGAACACGAAACAGGCGAGCTTCAGCTTCATCCATGTCATCAGCCTCGACGTAGACTCCATCACCGTCAGGAATCTCGCGATCAAAGCCACGCCGACGGGATAGACGGCACGCCGGAAAGGCTCAACGGCCCGCATGCGTTCCCGGAGAACCGCGAACAGACCGCCCCCGGCTCGCGGATCCGAATGGGAATCGAACGCCACCGAGGCGACGGCTCGTCACATGGGGTGGCTCATGAACGACTCCACCGTCAGCGTCGCCCACGGCGCCGAGTGGTACGCCCTCCTGGACGACTGGATCAGAGGGCCGGCGCCCGCGGCGATCCTTGAGCGCGGGTTCTTCTCGGCCGGCTCTCCGGAGGTCGCCCAGGAGCTCTCCGACGCGTTCGAGACCCACCACATCTGGAGCCGGCGCCGGTAACATGCGCCCGGCCGCGTGGCCTGCAGTTTCGCCTGGTGGGCGACGGGTAGTGCCGGGGGCATGCGCATCGGGGACACGGAGATCAGATTCCTGGGCGGCTGGGCCGGATGCCTGACGATGATCGTCCTGTCCGTGTTGCTCTCGATCGTGCTGACCGTCGTGATCAATCTGATCTTCCAGCCGTAGACCCCGGGCCCGGCACGCTCACGGCCGACCCCAAGTGCCCGTTAAGTCCCTGAAAACGATCTTGCCAAGAATGTCCCAAGATCTGGTCTCTAGCGTCGTCAGCACAAGAACACGCCTGACGAACGAGGAGAGACACGCATGCGCACGCTCATGAAGGCCGGCGCGATCGCGGCGGTGGCCGCCGCCTCACTGATGGGGTTCGGCGCCCCGGCGTTCGCCGAGAGCACGGTGGTCGTGTGGAACTCGACCTCCATCGGCCCGCAAATCACGACCACTTTGTCCCAGAAGTGCCCCTCGACCGAGCCGTACCCGGTCAAGACCACGGTGTCGTCCGGCACCAAGGACTCCTACAACTCCCAGTACCTCAACTACAAGAACCTCACGGTCGACGGCCGCGTCGTGAAGATGACGTTCACCAACTCCCAGTCGCTGAGGGACCAGCACCCGGTCACCCTGTCGGTGAAGCTGGAGATCCTCTGCTCGAACGTCCCCCAGCAGCCCGTGACCAGCGTCGAGCTGAAGCAGAGCGCATCGATCACCCCCGGCGGCGACGCGCTCGTCACCGTCAGCTGCCCGCCCACCCACTCCCACGTCACCGGCCACGAGGAGCGGCACCCCGCCGGCGTCGCCGTCGTCGACTACGGCCAGGAGGGGTCCTCGTACTGGGTCAGGTACGAGAACGACGACTTCCTGAACACGGCCTGGGCCGACCTCTACCTCACCTGTTCCGCGTAGTCTCCGGCGAACACGTTGACCTTCCCCTTCGGGGAGGCCGCACAGTGGTGGCGACCCGGGCAGCCGCCCGGAACGAGGGAGCCGTCCATGAGCCTGGTCAGCATCGGGGAGTTCGCCCGTCTGTCGAGACTGTCGCCGAAGGCGCTGCGCCTGTACGACGAGCTCGGCCTGCTGGTGCCCGCCCATGTCGACCCCGGCACGGGGTACCGCTGGTACGCGGTCACGCAGCTGGACCCGGCACGTCTGGTGGCCTCGCTGCGCCGGATCGGCGTGCCGCTGGCCCGGATCAGGGACATCCTGGCCCTGGAGCCGGCGTCGGCCGCCGAGGAGATCCGGTCCTACTGGACCGGGGCGGAGGCCGAGCACGCCGCCCGGCGGGACCTGGTCGGTTCCCTCGTCGATCGTCTCGAGGGGAAGGACCACCCTATGTATGAGGTCGCCGTCCGCGACATGTCCGCACGCCGCCTGCTCAGCATGGTCCGGCGGGTCCACGAGGACGACCTGGTGCCGACCGGCCGGGAGCTGTTCATCCACCGGCTCCGGCGCGGCGGAGTCCCGCGCGCCGAGGGGATCACGGGAGCGCCGTTCATCATCTACCACGGGGAGGTTAGCGGCGACAGCGACGGCCCGGTCGAGTGGTGCTGGCCCGTCCCGGAGGGGGAGGCCGCCGAGATCGCCGCCCGGTTCCCGGACCTCACCCTCCGTACGGAGCCGGCGCACCAGGAGGCGTACGTCGTCCAGGAGACGCCGGGGCAGTGGGCCGGGACGCAGGCCGTGAACGCCATCGAGGCCCTGGTCGCGTGGGCGCGGCAGCGGCGGCGTGAGCCGTCCGGCGGTCTGCGGCTGGTCCTCGTCCCGAATCCGGCCAGTGAGGGACGGGGGCCGGACAACCAGTTCGCCCTGCCGCTGCGGTGACCGCCACGGATGGTTGAAAAGCCGGCCGGCTCAGTGGCGGTCGAGCTGGCGCCTCATCGCGGGGAGGGCGAAGTCGCGCACACCGTCCAGCACCTGGTCGACCACGGCGGGATCCGGGGCCGTCCCCACGTCCCACCAATGATCGTGGCCGCCGGGGAGGAGGCGGCCGATCCGACTGTGCCACATCGACAGGCCGTAGAAGGTCGACGCGGCCGGGCGGAACGGCAGCCCCCGTACCGATCTCTCCCGCTCCTTCGGCACCACACTCAGGTTCACGGTGAAACTGACCAGCTCACGGGTGCTGAACGCCGACTTCTGGAAGCCCAGGAGCGCCCAGTGACGGTCGTGGGGGAGCCGGTACAACGGCCCTGATCCCACGAGGCCGAGCTCTCGGAGCGCCGGGGCGAAGTCATCGCGGAGCATCTGGCGGAAGGTTTCCTGCGCGGTCGCCACCCGGCCATTCAACCGGCCGGCGGGCGGCCGCGGATCCCCGGACGACCCCTACCCCGGTCTCGGCGTCCCCGAACGGCCCGTCCCACTGGCGCCCGGGGATGCCGGAGGCCTTCAGTGGGTCCTGCGGTAGGTCCACATCTCGGCCATCCGGTCGTCCTGGACCCGTACCAGCCAGATCAAGGGGGTCCCGGCCCCGTCGCGGCCGGCGGCGCCGACCACGGCCACCACGTCGCCGTCGCCGAGCACGGCGTCGACGCGGAAGGTCAGGTCGGGCTGAGCCTCCCGCACCCGCTCGACGGCCTGGGCCACGCTCTCCGGTCCCACGGCCTCGGGGTGGGCGTGATCGAGCCAGTCCGGAGCGAGGACCTCGGGCGCGATGGAGGTGTCCCCGGTGTTCCACATCTCGAAGTAGCGGGCGACGACCTGCCCGGCTGCGCTCGTCACGGTCGAGCTCCCTTCGCGTGGGATCGCGTACGGCGGTGAGAGTGATCGGAACCAGGGTAGGGGCGGGCCGCCGGGGAGCCGACCGAGAGGACGTACGCCATGGGGACACGACCGGGGATGAGCCTCACGGCCACCGTTCTCGACGCGCCCGACCCACACGCCCTGGCGGCCTTCTACCAGCGGCTTCTCGGCTGGCCCATCGGGGACCAGGAGCCCGACTGGGTCACGTTGCGCCCGGAGGGCGGCGGGCCCGGGCTGTCGTTCCAGCGGGAGCGGGCGTACGTCCGGCCGACCTGGCCCGCCGGGGACGGGGAGCAGCGGATGATGATGCACCTCGACATCGAGGTGGAGGACCTGGAGGCCGCCGGATCCCAGGCGGCCGAGGCGGGCGCGACCCTGGCCGCCTTCCAGCCGCAGGACGACGTCCGCGTCTACCTCGACCCCGCGGGCCACCCGTTCTGCCTCTGGGTGCGCTGAGCCGCGCGGAGATCGCCTCCGGCGAGCGCCGATGCGAGGACGCGTTCTCACGGGGTATGACGGCTACGAACTGTCGTGCCCGAATGGCGCTAGATGTCGTGATTGTGCCGTTCGGATGAGAATCGGGGGATCTCATGCTCAGACGGCTCATCGTCCTTCTCGCCGTCCTGGCCGGTATGTCGGCCGGTGGAACCGCCGTGCAGGCCGCGGCGGCGCCCACACCCACGGTAAGGGAGCAGGACAGGACGTTCCTCACCGAAGCCCACCAGGGCAACCTGTCGGAGATCCAGGCGGGGCGGGCCGCCCAGGAACAGGCCACGAGCCAGGCGGTGAAGGACGCGGGCGAGCGCTTCGTCCGCGACCACACCGCGCTCGACCGGCAGGTCACCGAGGTCGCCGGCAAGCTCGGCGTCACGCTGCCGGACGAGCCGACAGCCGAGCAGAAGGCCGCCCTCGAGAAGGTGAAGGCCAACAGCGGCGCCGCCTTCGACCGGGCGTGGGTGGAACAGGAGGTCGGCGACCACCGCGCCGACCTGGCGGCGGGCCGCAAGCAGCAGTCGGAGGGCTCGTCCGAGCAGGTGAAGCAACTCGCACAGGACGCCGGCCCCGTGATCAAGGGCCACCTCGACCTGCTGGAGAGCATCAAGGGCAGCGGCGGATGACCGTCCGAGCCGGGGTGAGGGGCGTGCGGCGTCCCTCACCCGTCTCGCGACAGGAGCCTGACGATCAGCCAGATGATGAGTGCCCATGAGGCAAGGCCGGCGAGGGTCACCACGACCAGTCCGCGCAGCCGGTAGCGCTTGCCGGGCGGTTGCCGCTCGTTCATCGTCCTCCCGCGGCGGGACGGCCTGTTCCCACGCCGGCCTCCATGCCCCGCAGATACCCCGGCTTCGGCCGGCTTTCCCCTCGAGGCGATCACGTACGGAGATGTATCGGTCACGGACGATCACCGCATTCCCGCCCCCGCGCATGCGCCCCCACCGACAAGTGTGCGCACCGGCACCCCCTCGCGGGGGGCCGATGCGCAGATTGGCCGCCTCCGGAAGCGGCCGGCCTCGGGGAGCGGCTACAGGAGCGCGCGCGGGTCCGCGTTCAGCCGGTGCGAGAGCCGTACGGTGATGAACTCGTCGTTGTCGGCCTTACCCGGGGTCCGGCCGGACGAGAACGGGAAGTTGTTGTCGTTCAGGATGGCCAGCGTCCGGTCGTCCAGCAGGGCCACGTCCTCGATCGTCTGGAACGGGAACCGGAACGCCGGGCCGAAGCCGCCGAGGTTCCTGGGGTTCGCGAGGTTCAGCAGGTCGGCCACGAGGGTCTTGTCCATCACCCCGTCGTGGTCGCGGTCGGAGCCGTCCACGAGGTAGACACGCTTGAGCTTGGCGGCGTCGCCCTGCTCGTTGTCGCGCTCGATGATCAGGAAGCGGTGGTCGTCGACCGCGATCGCGTCACCGATGGAGTTGCCCGCGGCCTCCAGCCGGTACGTCCGCCACTTCGGCGCGTACGTGCCGGTGCGCAGGTCGAAGTCGTACATGCGCAGGTCGCCCGGGGTGTCGCCGTCGACCGTGCCCTCCAGCAGCGGGTAGAGGTGGCGGCCGTCGACCGACCGGGCCATGCCCTCGAAGCCCTTGCTGCTGCGGATGTTGGGCTGCCCGCCGTTCAGGTTCGGGTTCTCCGGGGCCATGACGCCCGGCAGCGGGATCGGGGCCTGCAGCAGGCGGCCGGACGGCGTGAAGTGCAGCAGGTACGGGCCGAACTCGTCGCCGATCCAGTACGTGCCGTCGAAGGCCCGCACGATCGACTCCACGTCGAAGTCGGCGCCGGTCAGCTTCCGGTCGGCCCGCGTCAGCGCGAAGGGCACCTTGTGGTCGGGGTCGGTCAGGTTGAACCCGCCGACCACCGAGACCTTCCCGGACTTGAGGTCGGGGCGGATGCGGTGCACGCGCAGCAGGAAGTCCGCGCTGTTGGCCTTCTGGCCGTACCCGTTGTCCGACAGCACGTCGTACGTGCCGTCGTGCCGGTTGACGACGCCGCTGAAGCCCTGCACCGGCTGCCCCGGGAAGGGCAGCGTGATCCCGTTGACGGGGGCGGTCCCTGCCGCGGCTCCGGACGGCTCGCTCCCCGGGACGTACGTCTCGGCCGGGAGGACGGCGAAGCCGGTCAGCCGCGCCTGGCCGAAGCCGGCGGGCTTGAGGTCGGCGGGCTTCGGGTCGGCCATCGCCGGGGTGGCCAGGCCCACGGTCAGAGCCGCGGCGCCCAGCATGATCGAAAGCCGTCTCATGCGGGGCACGTTAGGGACGCCGGGTGACAGACGGTCCAACGGCGTTCCGCGTGCAGGAGGCCAGAGTCATACGAGTTGAGCGTGACCACCTGTCGGTAGGGTGCCGTACATGCGGATCTTCACGGACCTCGCCGAGCTCAAGGCGGCCAAGGGCGAGCACCTCGGGTACACCGACTGGCGCGAGATCTCCCAGGAACGGGTGAACCTGTTCGCCGACGCGACCGACGACCACCAGTGGATCCACGTCGACGCCGACCGGGCCAAGGAGGGCCCGTTCGGCGGCACGATCGCCCACGGATACCTCTCGCTGGCGCTCGTCCCGTCGTTCATGCAGGAGCTGTTCCGGGTCGAGGGCATCCGGATGGCCGTCAACTACGGTCTGAACAAGGTCCGCTTCCCCCGTCCGGTGCCCGTCGGCTCCCGGGTCAGGGCCGGCGCCGAGATCGTGGACGTCAAGGGCACCCCCGCCGGCACCCTGGCCAACCTGCGCGTGACGATCGAGGTCGAGGGCGCCGACCGGCCCTCCTGCATCGCCGAGACGCTCTCCCTGTTCGTGCGGGAGGAGTGAGGTCCGCTTGACCTGCGGGTGGGCGGATTATTGGCGCGAGCAGGGGTGTGAGGTCTGGTAGAGTTACACCCGTTGCCAGATCACCCCAGGTGAGACAGGCGAACTGCGGCCGTAGCTCAATGGATAGAGCATCTGACTACGGATCAGAAGGTTAGGGGTTCGAGTCCTCTCGGCCGCGCACATCACAGAAGGCCCGTGAACAGGGAAAACCTGGAAACGGGCCTTTGTGCTTCCTAGATCAACTCGATCGCTTGCTAACAACCTTGCTAACACGGCGGCTTCCGGGTATAGCAAATCCCCTCGAACCCTTGATGCCTGAGTGGGGGACCCTTCATATTTCTGATCTTGATCGTGCGTCGCACGCTCTTCGCTGCGACGGCCTCCGACCTGTCCGATCTTCCCCATTACGCTGGGTGGTAGGCAAGCTGAGCCGCGCAACGTCTAATCGCTCATGAAGGATGGCAGCGTGCAAACAGAGTTGGCGTTGCATCATTGGCGCCTTGGCCAGACCATGGCGGAGCGATTGTGTGCAGGCATCCTGGGGCTAGGTCC
>NZ_KI866523.1:943638-1011303 GCF_000511135.2 Microbispora sp. ATCC PTA-5024
CGTCCCGCCACGGCACTCCGGTCCGCGCCCGGTACAACACGCCGTTGATGACCGTGCGGTGATCACTCCACCTGCCACCGCGTGCTCCCGCGGGTGGGAGCAACGGCTTCAGCCGCTCCCACTCCGCGTTGGTTAAGTCCCCTCGACCTCCCACACCGACCAGGGTGGAAGCCACACCGTGATCACGTCAGGAGATCCGAGAAACAGGACCTAAGCGGATATATCGATATCGCTCTGTCCCCCTCCGGCTTCTTGCTGGCGAGCGCCGGCGACGATGGTGTCCTGCGCCTGTCGGATGTGCGGACCCTCGCCACCGTCGCTGCCATCCGGGTGGATGACAGTCTCAGCGACTGCGTCTGGACGCCCGACGGCTCGCGCCTTTATGCGGTCGGATCCGCCGGCGTCTACGGATTCTTCCTGCGTCACTACAGGGATGGCGGAGCCGATGAGAGGCCAGCAGTCATTGCGAACTGAGCAACGGCGCCACCGAAACTGTGGTGCGCCGAAGATCAAGTTGTTGTTGTCTCGACCGTGGGCGAACGACTGCTGACCTCCACCGTCCCTTGGTGAACGTGGTCAACGCGACAGCAACTCGGACAGCAACGTCCTCGTACACACACATACTCCGGCGACCGTCTACAACTCTCTGACCGCGCCATCTGGCAGGTGAACAGGGTGATTGTTCCGCCTGAAAAGCGGGCGGTCACTCTCCTACGCCGTGAGCAGTATCACCAAAGGCCACAGCATGTAGAAGGCGCGAAGGTCGCCAAGGCCGGCGGTCGACATGTCCGGCAGCACCCGAGGAACCGAAAACCCGCAGGTCGGCAGCCCTCGCGGGATCGCGAAAATTGTTCCTGATCCGCCGTCGACGAAGTTCCGGCAAGCCCTATCTCCCCTTTTCGGAGAAACTCTTTCTCTGACAACGACCAAACCGAGCCGAAACCGTCGCGAAGCCGAGTCTGAAAAGGCTGATGGAGTGTGTTCGGACGACGCACTATGGATGTTGCCGCCGGTTGCCGAGGAGACGGCATGACAATGTCATCAGATGATCCCCGACTCGTCGTCATCCATCCGTCACAGCTTGCGGGGACGGTGCTTCCTGTGGGCCTCGGACGACGATCGCTCGGCCGAGGGCACGCCGCCGATCTACGACTCGACGACCCCCACCTCAGTTCCATCCACGCCGCGCTGAGCCAGGCGGGTGGTCAGACCAGCGTCGAGGACCTGGGATCGCGCAACGGCACTTTGGTCAACGGCGAACCGGTGCGGCGACCGCGCGTGCTGCACGACGGCGACGTGGTCCAGTTCGGCATGGTCCGCGCGCGGTACGAGGTGCCTGGGAGCACCGGCTTGATGCCGCCCGCCCGACCCGCGCAGGAGCGCCCGGTCCGCTTCGACGTCGACCGGCAGACAGGCGGCCAGATCAACAATGTGGGCCGCGACCAGTACAACCACTACGTCCAGGAGCGGGACAGCTTCCTACGACACGTCGCGGCGGCTCGCACCCGTTCTCTGCGGTTGATCTGGCTGAGCCTGGCGCTGATGTTCAGCGGAGGCTTGGTCTACCTCTGGGGGAAACACCTCGAAGATCAGGCGCAGAGGAGCGCCGTCGATAGCTTCACTAAAGGTTGGGAATCCATTAGGAACTCAGGGCCCGGCAAGCTACCGCCTGGCAAGCCGCCGGACCTCAGCCCTGCATTCGTAGAGGGGAGCAACGCATCGTCAGTCGAGATGATCGGGTGCATCATCGGGGCGGTCGGCTTAATGCTCTTCTTGCTTGCATTGATCATGCACATCGTCGCCGCCGCGCGTGGCAAGAAAGTGGACAGCGACCCACGGCACAGCTGGAACGCGCGCGTTCAGCGCGGACGAGTTGGAGGATGGGATTGACGTTCAACATCGGCAACCAGCAGGCCGTTAACATCAACAACGTGGGCGGCGACCAGACCATCCAGGGTGGCCAGCAGGGCACGTTCCTCGGCGGAGAGCCCAGTGAGTGGGCCGCGTCGCTGGTGACCCGGCTCCATGCTCTCGGTCTGCCGTCCGAGGCGGCCGAGGCAGAGGCCGTGCAGGCCGAACTGGACCGCGCGCGACCCGATCGTCAGAGCATCGCCACCCGCCTGACTCAGCTGACCGAGGTACTGAGTTCGGTGGGGGCGATCGCCGCGGCGGGAGAGTCCTTGCGCGGGCCGCTGATGGCCCTGGCGGGCTGGCTGGGGGCGCTCGGAGTCCCCATCATGCGCATGCTCACGGGCTGAGCCCTGCGGGACGCTGCTCCTGGAGGCTGCGAACAATTTGGATCGATCGAGGCACATGGTCAGGACATGACCATCAGGCCGATCACGTCGTCACCGACGTATTGGAGCGATCAATATCCTGCGGGACGCGCCGTGAACTGCCACCCTATCGAGCCGCCGATCTTGCTAACGCTGGTGCTAACAACAATCCTGGACCACCGTGGACGTGCATAGAAATTCCAGAGCGAGGCGCCCGCTCTGAACAGGCGTTATGACAACCATGGATGGCTGTGGACAGCCCTGACCTTGCTACGGATCAGAAGGTTAGGGGTTCGAGTCCTCTCGGCCGCGCCCAGCTCAAAGGCCCATTCCAATCATCGGGATGGGCCTTTTTGATCTCCGTACAGCAGTTTCATACAGCAACCGGCTCTACTGGGAACCACTGGCTGGCGTATGAGCCTTTCGGGCAAAGCGTTAAGCGTCTCAGTGCTCCGAACCAAACCGCCCTTCACCGTCTCTTGCCACTCGGATTAGTACCCAGCGCGAGGACGGCGGCCAGCACGGATATACCGGCGAGCAGGATGAACAGCCGGGAGTAACCCCCCAAGGGAGCGGCGAGAGCGGCCCCGGCAAACGGGGCTAGGGCTGCGGCGATGGTGGAGGGGGCGGTCAGCAGGCCCGACAGGCGGCCGTAGTGAGCGGCGCCCCAGCGGTCGGGGACAGCGGTGGCCTGGAGCAGGGTGAGATTGCCGCGCACCATTCCGGCGGCGATGGCCAGCGCGGTCAGCAGCACGATGGGCCCGGGGACGACGGCCAAGGCGGCGGTGGTGGCGCCTCCGGCCGTGATCAGTGCTGCGGTGCGGACCGTCACGTTGGTGCGTCTGGCAAGGGCGGCATACAAGGTGCGGCCGAGGGTCTGCCCGGCGCCGCCGAGACCGAGCGCCCAGGCGGCGGCGGTGGTGGAGGCGCCGCGCTCTGTCAGGAGGGGCACCAGGGCGATCACGACGGCATACATCGCGAACGCGGACAAGGTGAACGCCGAGGCGAGCAGAAGGAATGTCCTGCTGCCCGCGACCCTTCCCGATGCGGGACCCGCCTGGTGTGCGGGTGGAGGCGGAGCGGGAGGCCAGGGCGCTTGCAGGGCAAGGGCGTGGGCCGGGATGGTGATCACGGCCAGGATGGCGGCGAGCACAAGGTAGGTGGCCCGCCACGACAGGTGCTCGGCGAGGGTGGCGGTGAGAGGGGCGAAAACCGTGGACGCCAGCCCGCCGGCCAAAGTAACGATCGTGAGCGCTCGAACCCGATCCTGCCCCCACCAGCGGGTCACAGCGGCGAAAGCAGGCTGGTAGAAGGTCGCCGCCATCGCGACACCGGCAAGGAGCCAGGCAGCGGTGAAGGCGGGGAGGGTTGGCGCGAAAGCGGCGCCAAGCACACTGATCACACCCAGAACGGATCCGATGGTCATGACGGCGCGGGGGCCGCGGGCGTCGAGGATGCGGCCGATCGGGATGCCCGCGAGAGCGGAGACAAGCAGAGCCGCGGAGAAGGCCGCTGTGGAGGCGGCAACGGGCCATCCGGTGTCTGCGGTGATGGCCGGGTTGAGCACAGGGAAGGCGTAATAGACGACTCCCCAGCTGGTGACCTGGGTGAGGGACAGGGCGGGCAGGATGAAACGCGGCCGCGACCGGTCCTGTGAGCCGGTCGCGGCCCCACGAGCGTGAAGATCGGTCACTGCGGTCAGCAGCTTGGTCAGCAGCCGCCGGAAGAGACGGGAGCGCCGATACCGATCTGCAGCGTGGCGGGCGCTCCACAGCAGCCACCGGACGCCTGCGCCGTGTCCGCCTGGTCGAACAGGCCGGAGCCGCCACACACTCCGGTCTCGGGCAGGACCAGTTGGACGCGTTCGGCGGCCTCGCGGTCACCGGCCAGGGCGGCGGCGATGGACCGGGTCTGCTCGTAGCCGGTCATGGCCAGGAACGTCGGGGCACGCCCGTAGGACTTCATGCCGACCAGGTAGACGCCCTGCTCAGGGTGGGACAGTTCGTTGACGCCGTGCGGGTAGACGGTGCCGCAGGAATGCACGTTGGGGTCGATCAGCGGCGCCAGCGCAAGCGGGGCCTGCAGACGCTCGTCCAGGCCGAGGCGCACCTCGGACAGGAACGACAGGTCCGGGCGGAAGCCGGTCAGCACGATCACCTCATCGATCGGTTCGGTGCGGCGGCCGTCATCGGCGATGAGCACCAGGCGGTCGCCGTCACGCTCGATCGCGGCGGTGCGGAAGCCGGTGACCGCGCTGGCGTGTCCCGCCTCGACAGCTGCCTTGGCGGCGAGCCCGAGGGCGCCGCGTGCGGGGAGCTGGTCGGCCTCGCCGCCGCCGAAGGTGCCTGCGCCGATGCCCCGCCGCAGGATCCAGACCGCGTGCGTGCCCGGCTCCTGCTCGGCCAGGTCGGCAAGGGCCGCCAGCGCGGTGAAGGCCGAGGCTCCGGTGCCGACCACCGCGGTGCGCCGACCGGCGTACCGGGCGCGTACGGCCGGGTCCCTCAGGTCGGGGACGCGGTAGGAGATGCGATCAGTCGCGCTCTTCTCGCCGATCGCGGGCAGACCGTCGCCACCGAGCGGATTGGGTGTGGTCCAGGTGCCGGAGGCGTCGATGACCGCACGGGCGCTGATGCGCTCTTCGCGGCCGTCGGCGGCGCGTACGTGCACGGTGAAGGGCTGCTCGTCGCGGCCGGAGTCGACCACCCGGTCGCGGCCGGCCTTGGCCACGCCGGTGACGGTGGTGTTGTAGCGGACCTTGTCGCCGAGAGTGTCGGCGAGCGGCTGAAGATACTGCTCGGCCCAGTCTCCGCCGCTCGGGTACGTCGCCGCGTCCGGGCGGACCCAGCCGGTCGGGGCGAGCAGCTTTTCGGCGGCGGGATCGACGACCTCGCCCCAGGTGGAGAACAGCCGCACGTGTGACCACTCCCGGACGGCGGACCCTGCGGCGGAGCCGGCCTCCAGCACCAGCGGGTCGAGTCCGCGTTCGATCAAGTGGGCGGCGGCGGCAAGGCCGATGGGACCGGCTCCGATCACGACGACGGGCAGTTCGGCGGCGGGCGTGGTCACGGCGTCTCCTCTGATTCGACATTCGTCTATAAGTTGCGCGGCCAGCATGGCATCTGTTTCGATACCCGTCAACATAGACGTTCATCGAAACAAGAAAGGGTTTGGCCATGGATTAGATCGAGGTCGCGGTGATAGGCGCCGGTCAGTCCGGGCTGGCCACGGCGAACGCCCTACGGCGGCAAGGGTTGAAGCCGGTGATCCTGGAGGCATCGCAACAACCTGCCGGGTCATGGCCCCGGTACTACGACAGCCTCACGTTGTTCTCACCGGCCCGCTACAGCTCCTTGCCGGGGATGCCGTTCAGTGGTGGGGATCCGGATCGTTACCCGCACCGTGACGAGGTGATCGACACCTCACCGCCTACGCCGCCCGCCTGGACGTGGAGATTCGCACTGGTGCCCGCGTCGTGGAGGTCAGAGCGGAGGGCGAGGGGTTCGGCATCACCCTGCAAGACGGCAGCCGCCTCGCCGCACGGGCCGTGGTCGCGGCAAGCGGAACCTTCGGCAACCCGTACCGGCCGGCGCTGCCCGGCCTGGGGAACTTCACCGGGACGGTGCTGCACGCGGCCGAGTACCGCGCCCCAGAGCCGTTCGCCGGTCAGCGAGTCATCGTGATCGGGGCAGGGAACTCTGCGGTGCAGATCGCCGCCGAACTCGCGACCGTGGCGCGGGTGACGCTGGCCACCCGGGCGCCGGTACGGTTCGCCCGTCAGCACATCCTTGGCCGGGATCTGCACTTCTGGCTCACCCTCACCGGGCTGGACACCGCACCGCTGGGCCGTCTGCTGCGTCACCTCCGACTCAGCCGGTCCTCGATGACGGCCGCTATCGGGCGGCCCTGAAAGGTGGCAGGCCGGACCGGCGTGCCCTTTTCGCCGAGATCGGCGACGGTAAGGTCACCTGGCCTGATGGCACGACCGAGCAGGTGGACACCATCCTGCTCGCGACGGGCTACCGCCCGGACCTGCCGTATCTGGCCGGAATTGGCGCTCTTGACTCTCAGGGGCGTCCGCTGCACCGTGGTGGCGCTTCTCTGACCCACCCCGCTCTTGCCTATGTGGGGCTGGAATGGCAGCGAAGCTTGTCATCCAACTCACTACGCGGGGTGGGCCGGGACGCCGCGCTCGCGACTCGCCGCCTGGCTGCACGATCAAGGCGCTGACCAACCCTCTCCCCGTCAGCATCGGGAGGGCGCTGGTGAGCCCTCACGACCTGGTTCGATGTATGTCAACATAGATGCATGTCGAATCCGCGGACACTGCCGGTGCTGGAGCCGGAGGTTGTGGCGCCCTGCTGCCCTCCGCTGACCGAACGGACGCTCACGGCCGAGGAGGCTGAGCGGACGGCGGCCATGTTCAAGGCGCTCAGCGACCCCGTACGTGTGCGCCTGTTCTCCGCGGTCGCCTCCGCCCTCGGCGGTGAGGCATGCGTGTGCGACATCTCCGACGTGGGGGTGTCCCAGCCGACCGTCTCCCACCATCTGAAGAAGCTCAAGGAGGCCGGTCTGCTGGTCTCCGAGCGGCGGGGAACCTGGGTGTACTACCGGGTCGAGCCGAGCGTGCTGGCCGCGATGGGCCAACTCCTGATGGCGCCTCTTCCCTCTGACCGGTGAAGGAGGGCCGCCCAGCATCAACCAAGGCGGCCCTCTACGCATCTCCGCCCCTGCTATGCGGCAGCGAACTTCCTCCGCCAGGCGAGTGAAACGTAGACCAGCGCCGCGAGCACCGGGACCTCGATCAGTGGCCCGACGACACCGGACAGCGCTTGACCCGAGGTGACGCCGAAGGTCGCGATGGCTACCGCGATCGCCAGTTCGAAGTTGTTGCCGGCAGCCGTGAAGGCCAGCGTGGCGGTGCGATCATAGGGCAGGCCCAGGGCCTTACCGAGGGCGAAGGTGCCGAACCACATCAGGGCGAAGTAGGCCAGCAGCGGCAGCGCGATGCGGGCCACGTCACCGGGCTCGGAGGTGATCGTCTTGCCCTGAAGGGCGAACAGGATCACGATCGTGAAGAGCAGTCCGTACAGGGCCCAGGGGCCGATCTTCGGCAGGAACGCGCTGTCGTAGCGCTCCCGGCCGAGCCCGCGCTCGCCCAGACGGCGGGTAAGAAACCCGGCCAGCAGTGGGACGCCGAGGAAGATGGCGACGTTCAGAGCGATCTTCCATGCGGAGATGTCAAGGTGCTGGCCCTCGCCGAGGCCGAGCCAGCTGGGCAGCAGGTCGAGGTAGAACCAGCCGAGCAGGCCGAAGGCAAGGACCTGAAAGACCGAGTTGAGCGCCACCAAGACGGCGGCGGCCTCGCGGTCGCCGCAGGCGAGGTCGTTCCAGATGATGACCATGGCGATGCAGCGGGCCAGGCCGACGATGATCAGGCCGGTACGGTACTCCGGCAGGTCCGGCAGAAAGATCCACGCCAGGGCGAACATCACGGCCGGGCCGATGACCCAGTTGATGACCAGCGACGAGATCATCAGCTTGCGGTCGCCCGTGACGGCGTCGAGCTTGTCGTAGCGCACCTTCGCCAGTACCGGATACATCATGATCAGCAGCCCGAGGGCGATGGGCAGGGAGATGCCGCCGATCGCGACCTTGGACAGCACACCGTTCAGGCCGGAAAAGGCACGGCCGAGGCCGAGACCAAGGGCCATCGCCGCCAGGATCCAGAGTGCTAGGAACCGGTCGAGGGTGGACAGCTTCCCGACCACGCCGCCGGTTGCGGCTTCAGATTCGGTGGTCGTCATGGGCACGCCCTCTTCTTGTCGGCGGCGGCAGTGGCGCGAGCGGTGTCGGCCAGTTCGGCGAACTGCCCCGCCAGGGAAGCGATGACGTCAGGCTTGAGCCGGTAGTAGGTGAACCGTCCGCACGGCTCGGTGTCCACCACTCCGGCGTCCCGCAGCACCTTCAGATGGTTGGACAGGTTGGTCTGCCGCGCGCCGGTCTCCTCAACCAGGTGTGTGGTGCACAGCGTCTCCCGGGCGAGCAGGGTCACGATCTGCAGCCGCAGGGGATCGGCCAGCACGCGCAACAGATCAGTGTCAACTGACATCAGCATGGACTGATGCTACCATCGCATCAGCTGGAGCTGATGCGAGTCCTCCACCCAGTCTCAACCCCCTCGCGCCCATGCCCGGACCCCTTGGAGGGTTCTCATGACCGCCTCACCATCGCCTGTCCTGCCAGATGAACGCCTAATCTCGGGCGTGGCCCGGCTGACCGCCCGGCACGCTGGGCGCTTCTCGCCAGAAACCGTGCAACACATGCTCGCCGACTCCTACCACCTACTCGCAAAGACCTCGCGCGTACACACTCACCTGGTCGTGCTGGCCGAACGCCTCGCCGCTGAACGGCTTGACGCTCTCGCCCATGCGGAGAAGGCGAGCAGCGGAACGCCCAGAGTGCTCTTTGTGTGCAGCCGGAACGCAGGGCGTTCCCAGATGGCCGCGGCCCTGCTGAACGCCCGCGCCGGCGGGCGCGTCATCGTCTCATCTGCGGGCACCGATCCCGCCGTGGGGATCGAGCCGGAAGTCGCCCAGGTCCTCACCGAATCCGGCATAACGCTGACCGACGCCTATCCGAAGCCCCTCACGGACGAGGTCGTGAAGGCCGCCGACATCGTCGTCACCATGGGCTGTGGGGACGCCTGCCCTGTCGTCCCCGGCCGCCGCCATCTCGACTGGCCCATCCCCGACCCCGACGGCGCCTCTCTTGACGAAGTTCGGGCTATACGCGACGCGATCGACGCGCACATCACCGACCTGCTCACCACCTTGCCTCCGACCCTGAAGCCCTGAAGGCATACGCAAGAGGAAGTAGAACCGATGCCCACCGAAACCGCTGCGTCCGTGCTGTTCGTATGCGTTCACAACGCCGGCCGCTCCCAGATGGCCGCTGGCTTCCTCTCCCACCTCGCGGGCGACCGGATCGAGGTCCGCTCCGCCGGGTCGCTTCCTGCCGAGCAGGTCAACCCGGCCGCGGTGGAGGCGATGAAGGAAATCGGCATCGACATCTCCGACCAGACCCCGAAGGTGCTCACGACCGAGGCCGTCGAAGCCTCGGACTACGTCATCACCATGGGCTGCGGCGACGCCTGCCCGATCTTCCCCGGCAAGAAGTATCTCGACTGGGCCCTGGAAGACCCCGCAGGCAAGGGTGTGGAAGCCGTCCGCCCAATCCGCGACGAGATCAAGAGCCGAGTCGAAGCCCTCATCGCCGAGATCGACGACCGGCAGGAAGCCTGACCGGTACTCGGAGACAGCTCCTTTCTGAGCATGTGAGACCGCGGCGGCGGCATCAGTCGCTGTCGAGGGCTCGCCGGTCAGGGCGTTGCCGGGACGCCACCTGGATCGTCGCCCTCCAGAGACTTGCGAAGACGTGAGACGCCAGTCGGTGGGGAAGACCTGCTCAAGCCGCTCTCTGCTGATCTCCGAGATAGCCTCCTTGGCCAGCGGGCTCGCAGGCCAGGGCGACGACCTCGCACCAGATCTGGTTTTGGGTGAAGTCGTGCAGCGGGAGGTTGCGCAGCCGGTGTCCTTGGCGGTGCGGATTCGGTCTTCGTAGCGGGCGCGGCGGCGGTGGCGTAGTTCCAGTTCAGCGAGCTGACCCCGCTTGGTGTTGGTGACGAAGCAGGTGAAGCGGTGCCCGTCGATGTCGGTGAAGCGCAACTGGGCGCCGGGGTGGGGGCGCTCTTTGCGCACGATCAGGCGCATCCCCTTCGGCCAGCCCTCCAAGGTGACCATGCCGGTCAGCTCGGCGACCCACGCACCCGGTCGAACCTGACCCTCGGCGTCATAGGCGGGCGTCCACGCCTGCGCAGGCAGAGCAAGGATCGCCGCTTGGGCCTCGTCGGTGAGGGTGAACCCGATCGAGTACGACAGCCGCCGCCCAGGCCGGGTCAGCCAGGACAGGAACTCGTGGGTGCCGCCGCCGGAGTCGGTGCGTATCAGCAAGCGCGTTGGCGAGCGTGACCGTGCCGATCACCGCGCCAGGACCGGGTGCGTCCAGGGTGCCCTTGCGCCGGTCCGGATGGCCGCGGATGCGGTGAGCCGCATGAGGGCGAGCGGCGGGATCCACGCCGATTCCAGGCGGCAACCACAAGCGCGGCGGTCGAGTGCCCGGTCGTGACCGCCCACACCGCCCAGGCCGCCAGAACGAGATAGGCGAGCAGGGAGGCACAGAGCCAGGTCGCGAGCCTGCCGGCCCGCCGGTTGCCCACCCCGGCGAGCCGAGCGGCGGCAACGGCCGCGCCGGTCGCTCCCGCTGCCAGCGCGAGCACACCGACCGGGTCGGTTGCGAACCCGTCGTCGCCGGCCAGCCGGAACGCGAGCAGGGCAGCCACCGCGACGCCTCCGGCAACCCCGGCCAGAACCCGGCCCGCGGACCGCTGATGGGCGATGGCGATCACGCTTCTCGCTCCCCGGCCAGTCACGAGCCGTACCGGCGTCATGCGCCATACCTTGACGTCCGGCGGACCGGGAGTCGCGGCCCCTCGTCGGGCCTTTTCACGGGGCCAGCAGTCGCTGCGAACGCGCCTCGCTGATCATCACCTCCCACCCGTTCGGCCGCTGGGGTGAGGTATCCGGCGACGACGTCGTCGCCGCCGCGATGATCGACCGCCTCGTCCACCACGCCGAGGTCATCAGCCTGAAGGCAGATAGCTACTGCCTGAAGAACCGCGACCCTCGGCCGTGTCCCCCCAGCCGGGACAAGCAACGACCATCAGGAACAAACCGCAGCAAACATCAACGCCAGGGCCGGCTTGCGATGAGGGGTCCGTTTTCGGCCGTCGTCCCGCGGACCTCTACGGCCAGCCTGCACCGGGCACCGCGACCTGGGTCGACAGCACTTGTCCGGTCCCGGGTGGCACCATCTCGGGCATGCGCCACTCGGCCGCCACGATGAACAGCGTCTTTCCGTCCTGACCTCCGAGCGTGCAGGCGAAGCATCCCCGGTCGACTTCGACAGTTTGAAGGACCTCACCGCCCTCCCGGATCCGGACACAGTGCTTGTTGCCGACGTCGGCGTACCAGACGCCGCCCTCGGCGTCGATACAGATGCCGTCGGGGTGGTCGTCGCCGGTCTCGGCCCAGACCCGACGATTGGACAGGCCGCCGTCGGCCTCGATGTCGAATGCGGTGAGCCTGTTCCCGTACGAGTCCGCAACGATCAGCGTCGTGTTGTCCTGCGTTACGGCCATACCGTTCGGGAAGGCGATGTCGTCGGCTACTTGGCGTGCCGAACCGTCGGGCCCGACGTGCACGACGTATCCGGGGGCGAACGCGCCCCCGGCGATCATGTCGAAGCCGATGCGATTGATGTAGACGTTGCCCCGGCCGTCAATGGCGATGTCGTTCCAGCCGCGCCCGAGACCGGTCAGGTCGGCCTGGGTCACGAGCGAGCCATCGGGCTCCAACCGCAGCAGTAGCCCCCGCGCGGAGTCGACGATCAGCAGCCGCCCATCGGCCTGCCAAGCCGTGCAGAGCGGAAGCGAGTTGACCCGGGCCACCACTTCGTGCTTACCGTCCAGGTCGAGTGCGATCACCTCATGCGCTGTCCAATCGGAAAAGTAAAGGCGGCCGTCGTGCCAGCGTGGCGACTCAACCAGCCCGAGACCGGTAAGCCACGTACACAGTTCCGACATTGAAGACTCCCTTCGCGCTGTAATCGGCGGGCGGGGTTACAGCCTTCATGGACAGTACGCGGCCACTGCGACAATTCCGGGGCACTGCCGACGTTGATCGGCTCGCCAAGCCGGGGCGTGCGGCTTCACGAAACCCAGCTTCCGCCTGCCCTCATGCCGCTCACCAACTCCTCGGCCACGGCTCGCAACCCCCGAGCAGGCGTCGCCGCCGCGAGCAGCACCACCGCCGCCGATCCATCACCGGCAGCCATGAGCTCGGCGGTGAAACCACGCGTGCTGCCGCCGCGCCAGACGATCGTGCCGCCCGGCCGGTCGAGCAACGCGGCGCCGGGGACGAACCGCGCGCCGCCGCCGGCAGGCGTTGACAGCATCATCAAGGCTCTGACGAGCGGATCGTCGGCCCGGCCGACCGCGTTCGCGAGGGCGAGCAGGCCCGGCAGGTCGGCCGTCATCCCGCCGGCGAAGCGGTACGACTCGACGTCCTCCCCGACCGCCGCGACCTTGCCGACCACCACCTCGGTCCCCGTGACGGACGACGGCGCGATCGCGTCCGGACCGGGGAGCTGCGCGCCGGTCATGCCGAAACGCGGCAGGATCCGGCGTGCGCAGTAGTCGGCGAACGACTCGCCGGCGACATGCTCGACGAGAAGTCCGAGCAGCTCGTAGCCGAGGCTGGAGTATTCGGCCCGCTCACCTGCCGGCCAGGCGGGTTTCAGCCGGGTGACGGCGTCGGCCAGCGTCCCCGGCAGCGCCGACGTCCCGCGCTGTCCCAACACGTCCTTCGGCAGGCCCGATCGGTGCAGCAGCAGCTCGCCGACCGTGGCGTCGAAGCCGCCGGGGCTGCTGGGGACGTAGCGCGACAGTTCCGCGGACAGGTCGAGAACGCCGATGTCGACGAGATCCAGCACAGCCAGCGCCGTGACCAGCTTCGTCACCGATCCGACACGGAACACCGATGCCTCGTCCAGGGGAACCAGACTTCGCACATCGGCCGTACCGAGGAATTCGCGATGGACGACGGCGCCGTCAAGAACCACACCACAACAGAGCCCTGCGATGTGCTCGTCTGTCACCGCATTGAGCAGCCGCGTCCGGACCCGCGCGGCGATCGCGGCCGGAAGGCTCGACGAGCGATGATCGAGATCCCGCAACCGACCGGCGACATCAGACCACGGCACGGCGTCGGCGGGAACCAGATGGGGCTGAAAGACGGCGATCCGGTGAGGCGCGGCGGCCTCGACCGCGATCGTGAACTCCCACTCCTCGCCCCCGGAGTGCACAACGGCGCGTGCTCGCGTCGGCGCGACGCACTCGAGGGAGGCGAGCTCGGGTCGGTGGTCCCGGAAGCGTGCGAAGCGCCGAGCCAGAGTTGTGCGGATATCGCGGCCCGCAGTGAGGCGAGGCACGAACCCGGCCTCGACATCATCGGGCGGGACGTCGCCCGCCAGTACGGCGAGCAGCCAGGAGGCCGAGCCCCGCAGAACGTCTTCGGACACCATGCGCGGGACGATACCGGGGGTGCTTTTCAGCCCGCCGTCAGCGAATGCCCGCGATCGCTCCCGAAATGATCGCCAGTCCTGCGCCGTCCGGCTGACCCTTCGACGACGGCCTGCCGGCATACGATGATCGTGCCAACCCCAGTGCTGACAATGGCCCTGGGGCCTTCAGGACCGGCGAGATCAGCGGCCGGTCACGCCGTCGATGAGTTCGCGCAGGATGTCGGCGTGCCCGGCGTGCCGTACGGTTTCGCTGGTCATGTGGGCGAGCACCCAGCGAAGCGTAAGGGGCTGGTCGGCCACTGGATGTGAGGTGCGGACGTCGAGGCCGTCGGCGGCACGGATGTGCGCGTCGCTCTCGGCGATGGCCGCCCGGTAGTCGGCGATGACCTGATCCGCGCCCCGATCGGGCGCGACCTGCATGCCGAAGTCGACATCGGCGTACCGCGGGTCACCGGCCAGCGTGTACCCGAACCAGTATCGCTCGGCGTCGGTCAGGTGCTGAACCAGCCCCAGAAGCGTCGTGTCCGACACGACCAGACGCCGCCGCACCTGCTCCTCGTCCAAGCCGTCGACCTTTTTCAGCACACACGACCGGGCGAACGACAGAAACGCCAGTGCCGTGTCCAGCTCGCCGCCGTCGTTGAGTGGCACGCGTTCGCGTTGCGATTCGAGCATGGTCGCAACCCTATGGCTCGGTCGTGCCCCTACGGTGTCCTGCCCTGACGAACATCCCAGGAGGTGATGCGTCAAGACGCTGGTTGAGCCGGCTGAGAGCCCTGCGGGTCTCTGGGCTCGGGATCTGGGTAGACGTCCATGGTCAAGGCATCTGACGCCGCCATGGTTCACTTCTGTGGTGAGTCGCGAGTTGGAAACTCTCTCGTTCCCGTCGGCCGCGGAGTTGGAAGCATGGCTCGCTGTCAACCATGCCACTTCGGCTGGGATCTGGCTCAAGCTCGACAAGAAGGTGGCGGGCCGACGATCACTGACCTATGCCGAGGCGCTTGACGTGGCGCTGTGCTTCGGCTGGATCGACGGGCAGAAGGCCAAGTTCGACGACGAGCACTGGCTGCAGCGCTTCACCCCTCGCAGGCCGGGGAGCAGATGGTCGAAGGTCAACCGCGACAAGGTCACCGCGTTGGTCAACGAGGGCCGGATGAGGCCTTCGGGCCTGCTGGAGATCCAGCGGGCGAAGGAGGACGGCCGCTGGGACGCGGCGTACGACGGATCGCGGACCGCCACCGTCCCCGAAGACCTGGCCCGCGCCCTGGCTGAGAATCCTGCCGCGGAGGAGTTCTTCGCAACGCTGGACAGCCGCAATCGTTACGCGGTGCTGTATCGCGTGCAGGACGCCAAGAAGCCTGAGACCCGCGCACGCCGTATCGAGCAGTACGTCTCCATGCTGGCCGAGCAGCGGAAGATCTATCCCTGATCCGCGGTCACCGTCTCAGCGGACGAAGGCCCAGATCGAACCGCTGCCGCCCGAAGGCGCCGCGCCGACCGCCCAGACGGAACCGCTCTCCGGCTGGATGGCGAGGTCGCGGACGGACGCGTTCTTGTTCCGCGGAGCCGGGAAAGCGCCCGGCTCGACACTGTCGACGCCGATGTGCAGAAACGCGCTGCCTCCGCCCTTGGCGTCGTAGACGACCCAGGCCCCGCCTCTGCCGTCCGGCTCCGCCTGGGCGCGAGGCTGGATGCCCGGTTCAGCGCGGACCTCGACGTTCCATCCGCCCAGGTAGCCGTACAGCAGCAACGTCTCACCGCAGTAGGAGTCCTTCGCGCCGCCGCACGGCCAGGCGACCCAGCCGACGGCCATCACCCGGCCGGTCTCGCCGTCGATCGCGACATCCGTCAGCTCCGAGAGCTGGCCCGGGTGTGCGGTCGGAATCGCCGGAAGAGTAACCGCGCGCCAGGCCGTGCCGGTCCAGCGGGCCAGAGCCGCCCTGCCCCGCACCGAGCCCGCCGCCCACGCGCCGTCGAGTCCTTTGACCACGATCGGCGTCTGGACCTTGCGCCACACCGACCCGACCAGGCGCCGCAGCGTGGACTGTGCCTTCCACCCGGTGTCACCGGTCGCGGGGAACGCGTTCGCGTTCTCGATGACCCACAGATTCCTGCCGCTGGAGTACGCCCGATCCACCCGGCCGTAGCGCCACCGCTTGACCTGCCAGCGCTTGCCGTCCCACAGGGCGTACCGCGACGCGCCGAACGCCCAGACCCTGGTGTCGGACGCCGACGTCAGCCGCTTCACCCGGAAGCCCGGCCCGATGACACGCTTGAAGGTGGTCCGGCCCTTCAGCAGCAGCGACTCGGTGCCGCCCGCTCCGCGGCGCCTCGTCCCGGCGACCCAGGCCGCCCCACCCGGCGTCACCGTCACCGCGTCGTAGGAGTCGCGGCGGTCGTCATGGACGACATTCCACTGACCGGCCGGCGCCACGGCGTCGGCGGCGGCCGGCACCGCGGTGACGAAGAACGCGACGGCTGCGGCGGTCCCGCGCAACAACACTCCCATAAAGGATGAGACGCGCCTTTCATGGGAAAAGTTGGCATGCGGCCGGGTGGGCATCGACTCCCGGTACGTGCGCATGCCGGCCACGACCACCACGGCAGAGCTGATCGACAGCATCGGCTCCTTGTCGGAAGATCCCGACGTGCACGGAATCCTGCTGCAGCATCCAGTGGGCGAGCACATCGACGAACGAGCCGCATTCGAGGCCATCGCACCGGGCAAGGACGTCGACGGAGTCACGATGCATTCCTTCGCCGCCATGAGCTTCGGCTTGCCCGGCTTCGTCTCCTGTACTCCGGGCGGCATCATGCGCCTTCTGGACGACTACGACGTCGACGTGGCCGGCAAGCACCCGGTCGTGGTCGGCCGAAGCGCGATCCTGGGCAGGCCGGCCGGGATGCTCCTGCTCGGCCGCGAACTCATGGTGACGAAACCCCGGCGCCCCCGTCGCGGCCCATCCGGAACGTCCGGCGGTAGGCGCCCGGCGTCGTGCCGAGAGTGGTGAGGAAGCGCCTGCGGAGGTTGGTGGCCGAGGAGAGGCCGACGCGGCGGGCGACGGCGTCCAATGGGAGGTCGGAGGACTCCAGCAGGTCCCGGGCCGTGGCGATCCGCTGGGCGAGCAGCCACTGGCCCGGGCTGGTGCCGAGCTGATCGGCGAAGCGCCGGGCGAGGGTACGCGTCGAGACGCCCGCGTGGGCGGCCATGCTCTCGATGGTCAGGGGTTCGCCGATTCTCTCGGTGATCCACTCCATCAGCGGTGCGAGCGTCCCGTCGATCTGCGCGGGATGCGGCGGCGCCGAGTACTGCATCTGCCCGCCCTCGCGGTGGGGCGGCATGACCATGGTCCGCGCGATGTGCGCCGCGTATCGGGCGCCCTGGTCGCCGCGCACCAGGTGGAAGCACAGGTCGAGGCCTGCCCCGGCGCCGGCGCTGGTGGCCACGTCACCGTGGTCCACGTACAGCACGTACCGGTCGACGTGGACGCGCGGGAAGCGGGCGGCCAGCTCGCCGGTCAGCGCCCAATGGGTGGTCGCCCGTCGCCCGTCCAGCAGGCCGGCGTACGCCAGCGCGAAGGCACCGGAGCAGATGCCGGCCACCCGCACCCCACGGGCGTGCGCGCGGCGCAGCGCCCGGACGACGGCCCGTGAGGGCGGTTCGTCGACGGGCAGCCAGCCCGGGACGATCACCGTGCCGCCCCGGCATCCGCCTGCGCCCGCTGTGGGCCGGGGATGACGGCGCGAAGGCCTTCGTGCTGGAGATGGACGCGAACACCTGCTGGCAGGGGGTCGACGTCCACGAACCGGGTCCCGAGGAGGTCTTCGTGGTCTCCGGCGTCTTCAACGACGGCGACCGTGACCACCCGGCCGGCACCTTCATCCACGCCGCCGCGGGCTCCTCGCACGTCCCGCAGACGACGACGGGCTGCACGCTGTTCCTCTTCTATCCGGCCGGCTAGATCACCCGTGGTCACGCACTGTCCGCCGGCTCCTCGTGGAAGCCGATCTGCCGGTGGGTGCCGTCGCACAGCGGTTTGTTCGCCGAATGGCCGCAGCGGCACAGGGTCATCCTGGTGCGGGTCTGCAGCGGGCGGCCGTCCGCCCGCAGGACCGGCACTCCACCGGTGACCCACAGCGCGCTGGCCAGCCCGTCCTCCTCCTCCAGGACCGAGACGGCCTGCGGGAGGTCGGGCTCGATCGTGCCGCCTCCGCGTTCGAGGGCGTAGCTGTAGGAGCCGGAGGGGCAGTGGTCGACGCGGCCCATGACGTCCGATCGCACGTCGCTGTCGCCGGTGTCGGGGAGCATCTCGGCGATCGACCTGGTGCGGGCGATGCAGAAGGCGGCGTGGATGCACAGTTCCCCCACCCGCCGGGCCGAGATCCCCGTTCCGTCGTGCACGTGCTGCAGTTCCTCGTACGGCCGGACGTCCGCGGTCTCCGTTCCGTCGAACCCGATCAGCGCGTGGGTCCCGTCACAGAACGGCTTGGAGCCCGAGTGGCCGCAGCGGCACAGGGCGTAGGTGTCCTCGGTCTCCAGCCGTTCGCCGGTCTGCCACGTCAGCGCCTTGCCCTCCGCGGAGACGATCTTCTTCTTCCGCCGGAGGGGGACGCCGCCGTACACCATGTACGGGCCGTCGCGCAGGACGACGATCCGCTGCCGGTCGCCCCTGCTCCAGTGGCGCAGCTCGGGCGGGACGTACTCGAAGGTGGGGCCGGCCGTCGTGCCCCCTTCGTCGGGCATCCGCAGCAAGGCCTGCGCCTGGGCCCTGAGCGCGTACATGGCGCCGGTGGCGACCGCGAGCAGCCGGGGGCTGCCGTTGAACGCCTGCTCGAGCAGGTGCAGGACGGCGCAGTAGGTGTGGTTGAACTCCTCCTGGGCCGTGCGGATCGCGCTGCCCGGCGCGTGGTCGGCCAGTCGCGGGTTGCGCCTCATCGGACGTACGCCGGCGAGGTCCACGGAGATCGCCTCACCGGTGGGCCCGGACCCCGGGGTGTCGCCGCGCCGGTACCGGCGGCCGGCCTTGAGCTCCTGGAACCGGTAGTAGTGCGCGACCTCGTCCCGATCGGGGTGGAAGACGTCCCGGTCGCCGTCCCAGACGTCGCCGCGTCCGGTGCCCTCGCCCTGCTCGACGATCTCCTCGAGCGCCGCCAGCGCGGAGTCCAGGCCGTCGACCGCGATCAGCCGTCCCGCGGTGTGCCGGAAGTGGCCGGCGTTCACCTGGCGGGCCGGATCGCCGCTGAAGACCTCCCGCTCGCCGAGCCGGTCGCACAGATGCCGCAGCCCTTGTTCGATCGCGTCGTAGAACTGCCCGATCGTGGCGTAGCCGTCGCCCTCCGCCGCGGCGCCGGGCGGCGCCGGCTGTTCGATCCGCAGGAACATCTCGAGGGCTTCCGCACCGAAGGGAACCAGCGACAGTTCCAGCGAGGGGTCGCCGTGGGGCAGGGTACGGGGATGCGGAGGCAGCATCCGCGGCGTGTCCAGACGGGGACGGCCGCCGACGGCGTTGAGCAGGTTCGCGGCCAGCGCCAGGTGCAGCATCTCCTCGGCGAAGACGCTGCCCACCACGTCGACGGCCTCCGGGTTGCGCTCCGGGTCGAGTGAGTACAGCGCGCACAGGTACGGCGGCAGGGTCGCGTGTTCCAGCTCGATCGCCCACTGCAGGTGCTCGCGAAGGCTGTCGAGCGTGTCGATCCGGGAGGTGGCGGTCTGCTCCGGTTGTGGCTGTCTCATTCGGGTTCGCCCTCGTGTCTCAGGCGTCATGCGCCGTGGTCGCCGGGCCGGAGGTCCTCCTCCAGCGCCTCGACCGCGTTGACCAGCCCCCGCAGGCCGATCTCCTCGCGCTCGGCGTCCGCCGGGTCGAACAGCCAGTCGGTGACCGGCAGTTCGGCGGCCTCCTCCGGACGGCTCGCCTCGGCCAGGGTCAGTTCGATCTCGACCTCGGCCTTGAGCTCGTACAGGAACTCGTTCTCGCCGTTGGGCGCGCTCATCTCTCCTCCGTACGTGGCATGAGTTAAACGGCTGCGTCGGCAGCCCGTGGTGATGGGACGGTCAGGACGGGCGAGGGGCCCGGCGGTCCGCGCGCCGGGCGAGCTCGTCCTCGTCGACCAGGGTGAGCATCGGCGCGCCCGGCTCGCACAGCATGGTGACGGTGAAGCAGAGCGAAACGTCGTCGCGGTTGTTGCCGTCCTGGTAGTGGATGACGTCGCCGCCCGGCTCCCAGAACGCCTCACCGGCGCGGACGACCCGCTCCGGCTCGCCCTCCAGCTCCAGCAGCATCTCGCCCTCCAGCACGTAGCCGAAGGCCGGGCCGGAGTGCCGGTGCGGCGGCGTGCCGGGGTCGCCGGGTGGATACTCGATGACCACGGTCATCGCGTGGGCGCCCGCAGGGACGAAGGGCGGCTCGGCCTCCTGCAGCACGGTCAGCGCCGTCCGCCACGCGTTCGATCTCGGTGTGGGCCGGCCGGTCGCCGGGTCGATGTCGGACATGGAACGCACCTTTCGTGATCTGACGAAGGGCGAGGACGCGCTACTTCCCGGCGGCGTCCCGGTCGGCCCAGTCGCGGTAGCGGATGGTGCCGAGGGTCGCGCCCTCGTCCGGCACGAGCGACCGCTCACTCAGCTCGCTCCCGAAGTAGTGCGCGTGCTCGTCGGTGACCACCCCGCGAGGATCGCCCCAACCGGCGAGCACGTCGCGGAAGAACTCGTCCATCCGGAACCGCTCGGGTCCGCCGACCTCCACGTGGCCGTTCAGCGGCGCCCCCATCGCCGCCCGGCCGACCGCCTGGGCGACGTCGTCGCCCGCCATGGGCTGGAAGGACACGGGCGCCATCCGGACCGTGCCGCCCTCCGTGGCCTCGTCGGCGATGCCCCTCACGAACTCGAAGAACTGGGTGGCGTGCACGATCGAGAACGGGATCGACGACTTCTCGATCAGCTTCTCCTGGACGACCTTCGCCCGGAAGTAACCGTTCGCGGGCAGCCGCTCCGTTCCCACGATAGACAGCGCGACGTGGTGACCGACACCGGCCGCCGTCTCGGCCGCGAGCAGGTTGCGGGTGGCGGTCTGGAAGAACTCCAGCACCGCGGCGTCCTCGTAGGACGGGGAGTTCGACACGTCGACGACCACCGTCGCGCCCGCCAGCGCCTCGGCCAGCCCTTCCCCCGTGAGGGTGTTCACGCCGGTGTTGGGCGCCGCCGCCAGGGCCTCGTGGCCGTGCTCCCGCAGCCTGGCCACCAGCTTCGACCCGATCAGTCCGGTCCCGCCGACCACCACGAACTTCATGACACACACCTTCCTTTCACCGGCACGCGTGTTGCGGCCGGTCGTCAGCTAAGACAAGGCAGCCTCCGAGCTTGTGACAGCCGGTTCGGATTTCCTCTCCGCGAGCCGGGCACGCCGCCGGGTGGCGGTCGCGATCGTGACGACGACCAGCAGCACGCAGGCCGCCGCGATCCCCGCGACCACGGTGGCCACGCCCACCACGGCCGTGGCGGGCGGCAGCGACATGACGACGACGACGCAGCTGAGAACCGCGACGGGATGGATGACGGGCTCCTCGGCGACGAGCGCGTGCACCGCCCAGAGCAGGGCGAGGAACACGCCGACCGGGATGGCGACCGCGTAGCCGAGCGCCACCGGCGACGCCGCCACCGGGTGCCCGGTCTGCGTCACCGCCACCTCGAGCCCGGCGCCGAGGGCCGCCAGCGCCGCGAAGATGCCGTAGTGGCCGTACCCCCACAGGTACGAGCGGTGACGGCGGTCCCGCAGGCCCTCGCCGGCCTGGACGAGGAAGTACAGCCACCAGAGTGCGAACAGCAGGACGAGGCCGGAGAAGGCGATGACGACGAAGGGCCAGGTGATCCCGTCCGCGTCGAGCGCCCCCTCGACGCCCCGGCTCGCCGCCAGGACGCTCTCGCCGAGCAGGATGATCGTGAACAGGCCGTAGCGCTCGGCGATGTGGTGCGGGTGCCAGGTGGTGGGTTTGACCAGTTCCGCCCACCGGGGCAGCGCGACCTCCATGACGTCCAGGCAGAGGAAGAACGGCAGCGCGCTCCAGGAGGGCAGCGCGCCCGACTCCGCGAGGAGGAAACGGAGTATCCACCCGGTCTGCACGACGGTGATGCCGGCGGCGTAGCGCAGGGCCGTGCGCCGGCTCGCCGGGTCGTCGATGCCGGCCCGCACCCACTGGGCGACCAGCGCCATCCTCATGATGAGGTAGCCCACCGTGACGACGCCGAAGTCGCCGTGACCGGTCGCGGCCGGGACACCGGCGGCGAGGACCAGCACACCGGCCATCTGCACCATGGTCAGCAGCCGGTAGGCGACGTCGTCGGTGTCGTAGGCCGAAGCGAACCACGTGAAGTTCATCCACGCCCACCAGATCGCGAAGAACACCTGGAGGAACGGGACCAGCTCGCCGGGGCTCCGGCCGTCGGCGACGGCGTGCGCGAGCTCGGCGGTGACGGCCGCGACCGCGACCACGAAGGTGAGGTCGAACAGGAGCTCAAGCTGGCTGGAGACGCGGTGCGGCTCGTCGATGGAACGCGCGCTCATCCGGACCCGGATCCGCAGTGTCGTGCTGGCTGGTGGCAAGGTTCGGCTCCCGTCGCTCCCGCGGCTGCTCACGGTGAGAAAGACAGGGCAGCACAGCCATCTGTGACAACGCCGGGCCGGGGTCGTCGTCGGCTCCGAGGCCTCCGGTGGCCGCCGGTGACCTCAGGACGGGACCTCGTCAGGCCGTGACCGCGGTCACGGCCTCGAGGATCGACGCCGTCACGGCGTCGGGCCGGGAGACGCCGATCGCGTGGGACGCGCCGGGCACCTCCCGTACCCCCTTGGCGCCGGCCCGGTCCGCCATGAAGCGGTGCAGGGAGACCGGGATGCACAGGTCCTCGTCGCCGAAGACGAACCACGACGGGATGGATCTCCACGCGGGCGTGTTCGTCCGCAGCCCTCCGGCGAGGGCGATCTCCGTGGCCGGGCGCTGGGTCGCGCTCATCACAGCGGCCAGGCCGGGCGGCACGTCGGCGGCGAACTGCTGGGGGAAGGCGTCCGGCCGTATGGCGAACTCGACGCCGCCGGTGGTGACCGGGTAGGCGGTGAGGGTCTCGCCCAGGGTGCTACCGGGGAGTCTGGTCGACAGCCCGAACGCGGACTCCCCCTGGTCCGGCGCGAAGGCGCAGACGTAGACGAGGCCGGCCACCGTGTCGCTGCGGGCGGCCTCGGTGATCACCATGCCGCCGTACGAGTGACCGACGAGGACGACGGGTGTGCCGATACTCGCGAGCACGTCGCGCACATAGGCGGCGTCGCCCGGGAGGCTCCGCAGCGGGTTGGCGACGGCGACCACCGGCACGTCGTTCGCCTGCAATCGTTCGACGACGCCGCTCCAGCCGGCGGATTCGGCGAAGGCGCCGTGCACGAGAACGACGGTCGGATTCTGCCGGCTCATAATCGCTCCTCTCCGCGGTCAGCTCTCTTTCTATCCGGTCGGGCGGCGCGTCCGCCCCCCAGGCGGCGCCTGCTCGGCCTCGCCCCGACGCCGCCGCGTAATCGGACATTTCCTATCCGGGTATGTTAATCGGACGAAGCATGTCCGAGTTTCGCACTCGGGCGAGTCGTGTGACGGACGGACCTTGACGGGGGTGGACGGAGATGAAGATCGCCGAGATGGACGGCGTGCGCGGACGGAGAGGCGACCATGACGGTCTCCGTGGCCGATGACCGGTCGGCCGGCGGGCTGGAGGCGGCCGCCGCGGCCTTCGTCCCTGTCCGGCCCCGGCTCATCGCGATCGCGCTCCGCGTCCTGAGAGACGTGGGCGAGGCCGAGGACGTGGTGCAGGAGGCGTGGCTCCGATGGGCGCGCACCGACCGCTCGGCCGTCTTGAGTCCGCCCGCGTTCCTCGCGCTGACCACCACCAGGCTGGCCGTCAACGTCGTCCAGTCCGCCCGCAGGCGTCGCGAGACGTCCGCCGGCCTCTGGCTTCCCGAAGCGGCCGACGGCGGCGCGGGCCCTGACACGGCGGCCGAACGACAGGATGCGGTCGACGTGGCGGTCTGGCTGCTGCTGGAGAAGCTGACGCCGGCCGAACGGGCGGTGTACCTCCTCCGTAAGGCGTTCGACTACCCCTACCGGCGAATCTCCGAGATCCTTCACCTGCGTGCGTGCCACACGCGGCAACTCGCTCGGCGCGCCCACGAGCACCTGGCCACGGAGCGACGTCAGCCGGTGAACACCACCGCGCACAGGCGCCTCGTACGGACGTTCCTGGCCGCGGCGCAGACCGGCGACCTCGCAGAGCTGGAAGAGCTTCTCGCCGCCGACGTCATCGGCTAGGGAGCACCGGCCCGGTCAGGAGAACCCGGCGACCGGGTGCGGGACGTACGGGGCCTCGAGCTCGGCGACCTCGTCGTCGGTCAGGACGACGTCCAGCGCCGCCACCGCGTCGTCGAGGTGGCGGGGGTCGGCGGCGCCCACGATCGGGGCGGAGACCACCGGGTTGCGCATCAGCCACGCGAGCGCGACCTGCGCCCGGGGGATGCCCCGCGCGGCGGCGATCGACGCGACTTTCTCGACCACGGCCCTGTCGGCGGCCTCGGTGGCGCCGTACAGGCTGTCGCCGAAGGCGTCGGCCGAGGAGCGGCCGGTCACCGTGCCCCAGTCGCGCGTGAGGCGCCCCCGGGCAAGCGGGCTCCACGGGATGACGCCGATGCCCTGGTCGGCGCACAGGGGCAGCATCTCGCGCTCCTCCTCGCGGTTCAGCAGGTTGTAGTGGTTCTGCATGGACACGAAGCGCGCCCACCCGTTCATCTTCTGGAGGTACAGCGCCTTCGCGAACTGCCAGGCGTACATGGACGAGGCGCCGATGTAGCGGACCTTGCCGGACTTCACCACGTCGTGCAGGGCCTCGAGGGTCTCCTCCATGGGGACCTTCGGGTCCAGACGGTGGATCTGGTAGAGGTCGATGTAACCGGTGCTGAGGCGGGTGAGGCTGGCGTCGACCTCGGTGAGGATCGCCTTCCGGGACAGTCCGCCGCCGTTCGGGCCGGGCCGCATGGTGCCGTGGACCTTGGTCGCGATGACGACCTCGTCGCGGCGGGCGAAGTCCCTGACGGCGCGCCCGAGGATCTCCTCGCTGGAGCCGGCCGAGTAGACGTTCGCGGTGTCGAAGAAGTTGACGCCCGCGTCGATCGCCTGCCGGAGGATCGCCCGTCCCTCCTCCTCGGGCATGCTCCAGGAGGGGTAGCCGCGTTCCGGTTCGCCGAAGGTCATGCAGCCCAGGCAGATCGGGGAGATGTCGAGGCCGGTGGTGCCCAGCTTCACGTATTCCATGGTCGGTCCCTTTCCTTCACCAGGTCTGCTCGGCGGCGCGCACGAGAATCTCGTTGACGGCGACCCTGCGGTCCCGGGTCACGATGTACGACACGGCGTCGGCGACGTCCTCGGGGCGCAGCAGTTCCATGCCCTCGATCTGGCGCTCGATGGCCTGCCGCACGCCGTCGCGGAGGTGCGTGCTCAGCTCGGTGTCCACGGTGCCGGGCTCGACCACGCTCACCCGGAGGCGCTTGGGCACCGCCTCCTGGCGCAGGGCCTCGGTGAACCCGTTCACCCCGAACTTGGTGAGGTTGTAGACGGCCGTCCCGGGCCGCGCCACCCGGCCAGCGGTGGAGCTGATGTTGACGAGGTCCGCCACCCGCCGCGGGGAGTCCTCGGCCGCGCTGAGGAGGTGCGGCAGGGCGGCGTGGGTGACGTACAGGAGCCCCTGGACGTTGACCGCGAGCATGTGCTCCCACTCCTCGATCGGGGAGTCGACGGCCTGCCCGACGCCCATGAAGCCGGCGTTGTTGACGAGCGTGTCCAGGCGGCCGAGCCCGGCGACCACGCTCTCCACGGCCGTCACGGCCTGCCGCCGGTCGGTGATGTCGGCCTCCACGACCAGGGCGGTCCCGCCGCCGGCCCGTACCGCGTCCGCGACCTGCTCCAGCCTGTCGCGTCGCCGTCCGAGTACGGCGACGGCCGCGCCCTCCGCGGCGAGGGCGCGGGCGGTCGCCTCGCCGATGCCGCTGCCGGCGCCGGTCACCAGCGCCACCGTGTCCTGCAGTCGTCCGGTCATGATGTCTCTCCTCCGTGTGTCGTGGTCGTGGGTGACCTGGTCAGTGGGTGTGGTGCAGCAGCTCGACGAGGTTGCCCTCGGGGTCGGCCAGGTAGGCGAAGCGGATCCCGGGCCGCCGGGCCGGCGCCGGCGCGGAGACCGGGCGGGCGCCGCAGGCGACAGCGGTGGCGACGGCCGCGTCCAGGTCGTCGACGGTCAGGGCCCAGTGGAAGTAGCCCTGGGTGCCGGCGGCCTCGACGGGGTCCGCGAAGTGCCGCGACGCCGAGCCGGCGCGCTCGGTGAGCTCGATCCCGGTACGGCCGGCGCCGGCGAGGAGCGCCATCCGGATGCCGGCGTCGGGGATCTCCGTCCGGTACTCCTCGTGGAAGCCGAACGCCTCGATGTAGAAGCGGCACTGCCGGTCGAGATCGGCGACGGACAGCCCGACGTGGTCGAACGAGGGCGCGGTCACGGCGTGCCGCGTCGTCCTGCCGCTCATCGGGCCGTGTATCCGCCGTCGACCGGGAGGGCCGCGCCGGTGACGAAGCTGGATCGGCCGGAGCACAGCCACAGGACGGCGTCGGCGATCTCCCGGGGTTCGGCGATCCTGCCGATGGGGTGGGCGGCCACACGGGCGGCCAGCACGTCCGGCGAACGCCCCTCGGCGATCAGCGGGGTGTCGACCAGGCCGACGACCAGGGCGTTGACCCGGATGCCGTCCGGTCCGTAGTCGAGTGCGGCCGTCCTGGTCAGTCCGATGACGCCGTGCTTGGCCGCGGCGTACCCGGCGAAGCCGGCCACTCCGACGACGCTCGCTCCCGAACCGATGTTGACGATGGATCCGAAGCCCTGCGCCCGCATCCGGCGCAGCTCGTACTTCATGGACAGGAACGTTCCGCGCAGATCGACGGCGATCATGCGGTCGAAGGTCTCGGTGGGATAGTCGGCCGTCTTCCGCGTATCGTCGCCGCCGCTGATCCCGGCGCTGTTGACCCCGAAATCCAGTCGCCCGGAGTCGCCGGCCGCCACCTGGACGGCCCGCGCGACCGACTCCTCGTCGCTGACGTCGCACTCCACGAGGCGGGCGGCGCCGCCGGCCTCGGTGATCGTCCGTACGGTCTCCTCCAGGCTGGAGACCGTGCGCCCGGCGACCGTCACGGTGCAGCCGGCGGCGGCCAGCGCGAGTGCCGAGGCCCGGCCGATGCCGGTTCCGCCGCCGGTGACCAGCGCGGTGGTGCCCTCGAAAAACCGATCCATGATCTTCTACCTCTTCTCCTGCCCCGCCCTCGGCTCTCCCGCGGCTCGCAGGGGAGCCCCATGCGCGGTAGCCTTGTATCCGGAACCGGTTCCGCTTCGAGACCATAACCGGAACCGGTTCCGCTTGCAAGCCGACGGGAAGGGATGGGATTGACCGGCACCAGCACCGGCACCGGCACCAGCACCCGCGACGGCGACGGCGCGCGGCAGCCACGGCCGCTGCGCGCCGACGCGCAACGCAACGAGGACCGGCTGCTCAAGGCCGCGGCGGCCGCCTTCGCCCGCGACGGCGCCGGCGCCTCCGTCAAGGACATCGCCCGCGAGGCCGGCGTCGGCGTCGGCACGCTCTACCGCCGGTTTCCCTCGAAGGAGCTGCTGATCGAGGCGATGTACCGGCACGAAGTGCGGCTCCTGTGCGAGGCCGCGCCCGAGCTCGCGGCCGCGCTGCCCCCGGCCGACGCGCTGCGGACCTGGATGGCGCGCTTCATCGACTTCATGGCCGCCAAGCACGGCATGGCCGAGGCGCTCCGCGTGGTGCTGACCGACGAGGGCGAGCGGCTGCAGACCCGCGCCGACCTGGCCGAGGCGATGGGCCGCCTTCTCGCGGCCGGAGCGGACGAGGGGGTCACGCGGGCGGAGGTGAGGGCACAGGACGTCCTGATGGCGCTCGGCGGAATCAGCGTCATGGCCGGCACCGAGCAGGATCCCGGCCTCGCCGAAAAGCTCATCGACCTCCTCCTGCACGGCGTCCTGAGGGGCTGAACGGCCACCCTGCGAGGCTCACCTGCCGGATGCGGTCTCCGGTGCCCGGCGTCGCAGGATCACCCACCGCCCGGCGAGCCCGACGGCGAACATGGCCGCGCCCGCGACCACGGACGGCCAGGGCAGGGTGACGACCAGGGTCAGGCATCCGGCGACGCCGAGCAGGTTGAGCCGGCGCGGCCAGCGGCGGTCGGCGGCGGGCTGCGTGAACGCGGAGGCGTTGGCCACGGCGTAGTAGACGAGGACGCCGAACGAGGAGAAGCCGATCACGCCGCGCAGGTCGGCGACGGCCACCAGGACGCCGACGACGACCGCGAGGGCGATCTCGGCGTGGTGCGGCACCCGGTACCGCGGATGGACGGCCGCGAGCCTGCCGGGCAGATCGCGATGGCGGGCCATCGCCAGGGTGGTGCGTCCGATGCCCGCGATCAGGGCGAGCAGCGCGCCCAGCGCCGCCAGCGCGGCGCCCACCCGTACCACCGGGGCCAGGACGCCCGCGCCCGCCGCCTCGACCGCGGTCGTCAGCGGTGCGGTCGAGGCGGCCAGCCGGCCGGGCCCGGCGGCCAGCAGCGCCGCCACCCCGACCACCAGGTAGACGGCCACCGCGATGAACAGGGCGGCCGGGATCGCGCGGGGAATGGTGCGGCGCGGATCGCGGACCTCCTCCCCCATGGTGGCGATGCGGGCGTAACCGGCGAAGGCGAAGAACAGCAGCCCCGCAGCCTGGAGGACGCCGTAGGCGCCGCCCGTGCCCAGGGCGGCCCAACCGCCCAGACGCGCGGTGCCCGCGTGCCCGCCCAGCGCGATACCCGCAACCAGGACGGCCAGGGCGGTCAGGCTGGTGGCGACGAGCACGCGGGTGAGCAGGGCGGTCCTGGTCACGCCGCGGTAGTTGAGCGCGGTCAGTCCGAACACGGCCGCGACGGCGGCGGCGCGCTGCGCCCACCACGGGCCCGGTACCGCGTAGGAGGCGAAGGTGAGCGCCATGGCGGCGCACGAGGCGGTTTTGCCGACCACGAAGCCCCAGCCGGCCGTGAACCCCCACCAGTCGCCGAGGCGCTCGCGGCCATAGATGTAGGTGCCGCCGGAGGTGGGGTACGCCGCAGCGAGTTGCGCGGAGGCGACCGCGTTGCAGTACGCGATCACCGCGGCGATCACCAGCCCGGCCAGCAGACCCGTGCCTGCGGCGCGGGCGGCCGGGCCGAACGCGGCGAACACACCCGCCCCGATCATCGACCCGAGCCCGATCACCACCGCGTCGCCCGTGCCCAGCCGGCGTGCCAGGCGGTCGTCGCGGTCCGCCCCCGGTACGCCGGCGGCCTCCGGCTGGGATGCCATCCCGCACCTCCCGGGGAGCTGTTCCATCAAACTGGTTTGATGTATCGTCCGGGGCATGGCGTCGTCGAGTCAAGTCGCCCCGGCCTTCGTCCGCCTGGCCGCCCACCCGCTGCGCTGGCGGCTGCTGGCCGAGCTGGCCACCGGCGACCTGCGCGTCCGCGAGCTGACGACGCTGGTGGGCGCGCCGCAGAACCTGGTCTCCTACCATCTGCGGCTGCTGCGCGACGGCGGCCTCGTGGCGGCCACCCGCAGCAGCCACGACGGTCGCGACAGCTACTACCGGCTCGACCTGGACCGGTGCGCCCAGGCCGTGGCCGGCGCCGGCGCCGCCCTGCATCCGGCGCTGGGCCACCTCGCCCCGCCACCGGCGCCCCCGGCGGGCGGGCACGGGTGGCCGCGTCTCGCGGTGCTGTTCGTGTGCACGGGCAACAGCGCCCGCTCGCCGATCGCGGAAGCGCTGCTGCGCCACCACACGTCCGGCGGCGTGACCGTGGCGAGCGCCGGCAGCCGGCCCAGGCAGCGGATGCATCCCGATGCCGTACGGGTGCTGCGGGAGCGGTACGGCATCGACATCGGCGACCTGCGGCCCCGCCATCTGGACACGGTGCGGGATCGCCGGTTCGACTCCGTGATCACCCTGTGCGACCGGGCCCGCGAAGTCTGCCCCGAGTTCGGCGACCACGCGCGGCGCGTCCACTGGAGCATCCCCGACCCGGCCTCCGGCGACCCCACCGAGAGCCGGGCCGCGTTCACCCGCACGGCCGCGGACATCGACCGCCGCGTCCGCCACCTCCTGCCCGTCCTCGCCCAGACATCGGAGGCCCATCCATGACCGCATCCGACCGGCACGCCGGCGTCCGCTACGTCGTCGACGACGTCCAAGCCGGGGTCGACTTCTACACCACCCACCTCGGCTTCACCGTGAACAGCTCCTCCCCGGCGTTCGCCGACGTGGTGCGCGGGCCGCTCCGGCTGCTGCTGTCCGGACCCGCCAGCTCCGGCGCCCGCGCCACCCCTCCCGACGCCGGCGGCGCCGGCCGCAACCGCATCCACCTGAACGTCGACGACCTGGACGCCGAGATCGCCCGGCTGCGCGCCGCCGGCCTGTCGTTCCGCACCGAGGTGGTCGCCGGACCCGGCGGGCGTCAGATCCTGCTCGCCGACCCCGCGGGCAATCTGGTCGAGCTGTTCCAGCCCGCCCACCGGCCCGGCGCCCCCACCCCCTGACCGCGACCGGTACCCGAGTGCCGATACGGTGCGGCCCATGCGTGGCGATGAAATCCCGGCCGCCCGGCCGGACTCCAGGGTGGTCCTGCGTCCCCTCACCGGCGGCGACCAGGACGAGTTCCTCGACCTGGTGGAAGCCAGTGCCGGCCTGCACCACCCCTGGATGTCGCTCCCCGCGACCCCCGAGCAGTTCGAGGCGTACCTCGCGCGGTACGAGAAGCCCGACGAGGAGGCGTTGCTCGTCTGCGTGCGCGGCACGGGAGCGATCGCCGGCGTCGTGACGATCAACAGCATCATCCGGGGACGGTTCCAGTCCGCCTCCCTCGCGTACGCGGCCTTCGCCCCCAGCGCCGGCCAGGGCTACATGACCGAGGGACTCGACCTGGTGGTGCGCCACGCCTTCCAGCGGTTGCGGCTCCACCGGCTCGAGGCCCAGATCCAGCCCGGCAACCACGCGTCCCTCGGGCTGGTCCGGCGGGCCGGTTTCCGCCACGAGGGGCGCTCGCCCGAGCTCCTGTTCATCGACGGCGCCTGGCGCGACCACGAACGGTGGGCCATCACCACCGGCATGGTCGACGTCGGGCCGGTCGACCCCCATCCCACCCTGCCCGCACGCTGAGTCACGGGGGAGCACCCCCCGGCTCAGGGCGCGGTGAGCTGGAAATCGGCCGCCTGGCGGGTGAACAGGCGGGCGTACGCGCCGCCGAGCTTCATCAACTCGTCGTGGGTGCCCTGCTCGGCGATCCGGCCGTCGTCGAGGACGACGATGTGGTCCGCGCCGCGCACGGTGTTGAGGCGATGGGAGATGAGGAGGCAGGTGCGGCCGGCGCGCTGGTCGCGCAGCCGCTGGTGGACGGCGTGCTCGGCCTCGGGGTCGAGCCCCGAGCTGGGCTCGTCGAGGATGAGCAGGTCAGCGGTGTCGGCGCGGAGGAGGGCGCGGGCGAGGGCGACGCGCTGCCACTGCCCGCCCGACAGGAGCACGCCCTGGCCGGAATCCCCGTCGGGGTCGGAGGCGAAGAACCGCGACAGGATGGTGTCGTAACCGCGGGGCAGGCCGGCCAGCTTGTCGTGGATGTCCGCTCGCCTGGCCGCCTCCTGAATCCGTTCCGGCCGGTCGAGCGCGTCGATGTCGCCGACGGCGATGTTCTCCGCCGCGGTGAGGTCGTAGGCCATGTGATCCTGGAACACGGCTCCGATCCGGCGGCGTAGCCCGGTGACGCGCAGGTCGCGCAGGTCGGTTCCGTCCCAGCGGACGCTGCCGAGCTCCGGGTCGTACAGGCGGCACAGGAGCTTGACGACCGTGCTCTTGCCGGCGCCGTTGAGGCCGACCAGGGCCATGCTCCGCCCGTACGGGATGGTCAGGTTCAGGCCGCGGAGCACGTACGGATGGTCGTCGTCGTACCGGAACCACACGTCGCGCAGTTCGATGCCCCGCCGCAGCGGCGCCACCTCGCCACCGGCGGCGGGCTCCGGCAGGTCGGGCCCGACGGTCACGATGTGGGCGTAGTGGCCGACCAGGTCGAGTGCCTCGTTCAGGTGGGCCAGCCGGATCACCACGCCGGACAGGGACGACTGCGTGCCCGCCACGGCGGCCGTGAGGACGGCCAGGTCGCCGATGCCGGCCTCGCCCGCCGAAATCCGGGCGACGAGGACGATCAGTGCGCCCCCCGCGATGATCGTGCTGAGGGCGGTCAGCGCCCCGTTGTAGCGGATGGCCGTCAGGTCCATCCGGCGGTCCGCCCGGTGCTCGGCGGCGAGCGCGTCCAGCATGCGTCCGCGCAGGAAGCCGCCGATGCCGAACAGCCGGATCTCCTTGGCCGCCCGGTGGTCGAGCATCAGCGTCTGGTAGAACATCCGGCGGCGTTCCGCGGGGGCCATCTCCCAGCGCAGACGCGCGCGCCGACGGCCGAGCCGGAGCTGGACGATCAGCTCGGGCACGGAGGCCGCCGCCACGACGGCGGCCAGCGGCGGGCTGAGCGTGGCGAGGGCGGCGAGGAGCCCGGTGATGGTCATGCCGCTGCGCACCACGCCGAGCGCCGACTCGGTGACGAGCTGCGGTGCGGTCTGGGCGGACTGCTGGGCCATCTGGAGCCGGTCGTGGAACCCCGGGTTCTCCAGCCTGGTCAGTCCCTGCATCCGGCACACCGCGGCGAACAGCTCGTCGCTGGTGTGCCAGGTGATGCGGCGCTGCTGTTCCCTCTGGACGTACCCGGACAGGTGGGGCAGCAGCGCGGTCAGGGCTCCGAGCGCCGCCATCGCGGCGGCCGCCGGGGTCGTCGACGGGCCCGTCCCGGCGGTCAGGCGATCGATCAGGACCTTGGTGAGCCAGGTGATCGCGACGGGGGAGGCGCCGCCCAGGACCGCCATGACGAGCTGGGACAGGGCGAGTGCGGGTCCGGCGCGCCAGACGAGCGCCAGGGTGAGCCGCAGCGGCTCGAGCCGCGACCTCACGCCGATCGGGCCGGGGCCGGCACGGCCGGCAGCTCCGGCTTCAGGCCGCTGGCTTCGACGGTTCCGTCGGGGCCGACCAGGAAGAACGACGGGAAGGCCGCGATCGCGAACGCGTCGGCCATCGCCCCGCCCTCGCTCTCCACGACGACGCTCACCTCGTCCGTCAGCGCGGCGAGCAAACCGGCGGACTCCTGTTCGCCCTCCACGACCACCGCCAGCACCCGCATCCCGTCGGATGCGGCGGCGTGTGCCGTCTCGACGAAGGCGGGCGCCTTCGGCAGGCAGTGCGGGCAGTCGGTGCTGAAGAACCCGACGAAGGTGCGCTCGCCCGCGAAGTCGTCCGCGGTGACCTTCGTGTCCGTCACCGTGACCGCGGAGAAGGCCGGGACCTCGGCGCCCACGGCGAGTCCGAAAGTCCGGGGAGCCCTCGCGGCACGTGACTCCTCGGAGAGGGTCCGGAGCTTCCTGATGACCGCGCCGGTCAGGAGCAGGTTCACCAGGACGAGCCCGCCGAGCAGGATGACGGCGGCGACCAGGACGGCCATGGGCGTTCCCTTCGATTCGAGGGTCAGCGGAGGAGATGGAGCAGGTCGTCGAGGAGCACGACGGCGCCCACGGCGACCGACGCCCCCAGCAGGCAGAGCGCGGCGGCGGGTGCCGCCACGGGCGTCGCGGCCGTGGCGGACGTCGCGGCGGCCCCGGCCACCGCGCATGCGACGAGGACGACGTTGCGCGCCACGTGCCGGCGGCCGATCGGCTCGTCCGAGCCGCCCAGGCACCGGCACGGCCCCGTCGTCCCCCGGCGCAGCGCGGTGGCCAGGACCACGGCGAACCCGAGGAGCAGGCCCCCGGCGAGCAGGAGCCCCGGTCTGCCGTCGCCGTCGAGCCCGGGCGCCGCCAGCATGACGACGGTTCCGGCCTCGACGGCGACGACCGCCACGGCGGCCGGCGTCCCGAGGCCCGTGGGAAGGCCGCCGAGCCGCCGTACCGCCGTGGTGAACTCGCCGAACGCCTCCCGCGTGCGCAGCTTCGTGAGGACGGAGATCAGGAAGACCCCCGTCAGCACGAGCCGGACGGTCAGCACGACGTAGACCATGGACGTGGAGCCCGTCAGCAGTACCCGATGTTCTGCCAGGCGCCGCTGCAGCTGCTCCGCCAGTACGTGATGCAGAGGAAGCCGGTCGGGTTGGGGTAGCAGTCCTTGTAGCGGTCGCAGCCGCCCGACGGCCAGTACGTGAAACAGTTGTCGGCCTGGGCTTCGGCGCCGGGGAGGAGCCGTGCGAGGAGCCGGTCTCCCAGGCGGTTCAGCGTCCGGATCATGCGTTCTCCCTTCAGGGGTGCGGGCGTGGTAGGCCGCCCGCCCAGTGAGGATGCTCGACGGCGCCTGCGCCGCGGTTGCGGCCGGCCGCCGGATCGCGCTACCGCGGCGCAACCGGGGCCGGTCAGAATCCCGATCGGGCTGACCGGGCCGGAGGGGTGCCGATGCGACGTTTCGTGATGCTGCTGCTGTTCCTCGCCGTCGCCGCCGGGCTGCTCGCGGCCCGGCGGCGCTTCGTCGTTGTACAGGTGGCCGGGACGAGCATGGTGCCGACGTACCAGCCGGGCGACCGGGTCCTGCTGCGGCGCGGCGGGCGGGTGACCCTGCGGCGCGGCCAGGTGGTGGTCTTCCGGCGCGTCCAGCCGGACGGCGCCCGCTCCTCCGGGCGGGACCTGCGCGGGACGGAGTGGCTCATCAAGCGGATCGCCGCGACCCCGGGCGACGGGGTGCCCGCCGAGGTCGCGGCGCGCGTGCAGGCGGGGCCGGACGACGTCGTCCCGGCCGGCCGGCTGGTGGTCCTCGGCGACGGCCCGATCAGCCGGGACTCCCGGCACTGGGGGTACCTGCCGGTGAACGAGGTGCTGGGCGTCGTCGTCCGCAGGTTGTCCTGAGGGCCTCAGCCGGGCACGCCGCCCCAGCCGGGGAGACCGGCGGTCCGGGAGGCCTCTTCCGCGAGCGACGCGGCGATCTCGGCGGCCCCGCCGGTGTCGCCGAGCCGCTGGAACAGCCCGTGGGCGGCCGTCCACGACCGCGCGGCCGCGACCGGGTCGCCGCGGTCGCGCTGGGCGCGGCCGAGTGCCCCGAGGGCGAGCGCCTGCTCATGGAGGTCGCCCAGGTCGCGGGCCACGCCGACGGCGTCGGTGAGCGTCCGCACCGCCTGCTCCGGCCGGGCGTCGAGGCGGTGCGACTCGCCCAGGACCCGGAGCCCGGCGGCCTGCCCTGACGGCACCCGGAACTCGCCGAACACGGCCAGCGCCGGCTCGACCAGCCTCGCCGCGTTCCGGCGCCCGAACCGGAGGCGCAGATCGCCGAGGGCGAGCAGGAGATACGCCTCGGCCAGCCGCTCCCCACGCGGCCGGCAGACCTGCAGGCCCTCCCACAGCAGATGGGAGACCCGTCTGCTCGCGCTGTGGTCCCGGCAGGCGGCGGCCAGCTCCCACAGGGTGAGGGCCCGGGTCAGGACGCCGCCCCCGCGGACCGCCAGGCGCAGCGCGCCCTCCGCGCAGGCGGCCGCGTCCGCGTGGCGGCCCTGCTCCCGCCAGGTGACGGCCTGGACGTACCAGAGGCGAGCCTGGGCGAGGTCGTAGCCGATCTCCTCGGCGGTGACCATGGCCTCGTCCGCCACCGCGCGGGCCTGCTCGGGGTCGCCCGCACGGCACAGCGCGAGGGCCCGCAGGCACAGCAGGTCGACCTCGCCGTGCCGTTCCCCCGCCGTACGGAACACCGCCAGGGCCTCCTCGGCCTTGTCCGCCGCGACGTCGCGACGAGGCTCCACTCCGGCCATGCGCAGGTAGCCGAGGTCGCGCGTCATCACCGCCTCGCCCCACTGGTTGCCGCCCGCCGCACACGCCTTCAGCGCCGCCTCGTGGGTGGACGACCAGTCCCGGTAGTGGCCGCGGACGGCGTAGTAGCCGGCCGCCCGCGCGGACAGCTCCCAGGCCAGCTCGTCCAGGCCGAGGCGGCAGGCCTGCGCCACCCCCTCCGCCAGGGCCTCCCGCTCGCCGTCGAACCACGCGAGCGGGTCGCCCACCAGCCTCCGGGTGGTGACGGGGTCGGCGTACCAGCGGGGGGCCGTCCCGCGGATGTCGGAGGCCACCTGCTCGGGCAGCCCGCGGCCCGCCGCGTCGGCCATCGCGAGCAGCCCGCCGAGGGCACGGGTGACCGCCTTGTCCCGTTCGCCGGGGGCTTCCTCCAGCTCGGCGCGTTCCCGGGCGTAGAGCCGGACGAGGCCGGGCAGGCGGTACCGGAATCCGCCGGCCCCGTCGCCGCCCTCGCAGCGCAGCCACTGGGCGTCGACGAGCAGGTCGGCGTACGTCTCGGCCTCGCGCACGGTGACGTCGAGGGCCGCCGCGAGCGTCCAGGCGGCGAACGTCGGGACGTCGAGCAGGCCGAGCAGCCGCAGCGCCCTCCGCGCGGGCCTGTCGAGGCTGTCGTAGCCGGCGGCGAGGCCGGTCCGCACCGACAGGTCGCCGACGGCGAGCTCGTCGAGGCGCCGCCGCTCGTCCCGGAGGCGGTCCGCCAGGTCGTCGAGCCGCCAGTGCTCGCGCAGCGCCAGTTTGGCCCCGGCGATCCGCACCGCCAGGGGAAGGTGATCGCAGAGCCGGACGATCTCGGCCGCGACCGATGGGCCGGCCGCCACCCGTTCCGGTCCCGCGATCCGCCCGAGCAGCGCCGTGGCGGACGCCGGGTCGAGGGCGTCCACGTGGACGCAGTGAGCGCTCAACCCGGCCGGCCTTCGCCTGCCCGTGATCAGCACGGCGCAGCCCGCGCCGCCGGGCAGCAGCGGCCTCACCTGCTCCTCGCCCGCGGCGTCGTCCAGCACGAGCAGCACACGGCGGTCGGCCAGGACGGCGCGCAGCAGCCTCTCCCGCTCCTCGGCGCCGTCCGGCAGCTCCCGCGCGTCCACCCCGAGGGCGACCAGGAGGCGCGCCGTCGCCTCGGCCGGGTCGACCGGCGGCTCCCGGGTTCCCCGCAGGTCGAGGTAGAGGCGGCCGTCCGGGAACGTCTCCCGCAGGCGGTGGGCGACGTGGAGCGCGAGCGCGGTCTTGCCGATGCCCGCCCCGCCGTACAGGGCCGCGACCGTCATGGTCGGGGAGGGTCCCGCGTCTGCGAGCCACCGTCGCAGCGACTCCGCCGTCTCGGCCCGGCCCGTGAAGTCGGCGACGTCCGGGGGCAGGTGGCAGGGCGCGATCGCCGCCGGCCCGGTCCGTCCCTCGCTCGTCCGCTCCTCGGCGTCGCCGTTTCCGATGTCGAGGTGCGTGCCGTGCCCGTCCCCGTCGTCCGTCCACGGCCCGAGGAGCTCGTCGACGACCGAGCCGGGCGCGTCGCCCCGCAGGATCGCCTCGTGCACCCGCCGCAGCGTCCGGCCCGGCTCCACGCCGAGCTCCTCGCCGAGCACGGTCCGGGCCCGCCGGTACACCTCCAGCGCCTCGACCTGGCGCCCAGCGCGGCACAGCGCCAGCATCAGGCAGGCGTGCAGCCGTTCCCGGTACGGATGCAGGCCGGCCATCTCGGTCAGGTCCGTGACCAGCTCGGCGTCGCGGCCGCGAGCCAGGTCGACGATCGCCAGCTCCTCATGGGCGAGCAGCCGCTCCTCCTCCAGCCGCCGGGCCTCGTCCGCCACGAGCGCGACGTCCTCGACGCCGGCGTACGCGGGACCCCGCCACAGATCGAGCGCGCGCCGGAACAGCGCAGCGGCCGTCGCCGGGTCCGCGTCCCTCCTCGCGGCCCGCCCGGCCGCCGCGAGGTCGCGGAAGCGCAGCGCGTCCAGCTCCGACGGCCGTACGGTGACGGCGTAGCCGCCGGCGCCGTGAACGATGCGGTCACGCTCGCCCATCGCCCGCCTGAGCCGCAGGACGTACACCTGGAGGGTCTTGTGCGCGCTGGGCGGCGGATCGTCCCCCCACAGCGACTCGATCAGGGCCGGCACCGCCACCGGTCGGCCCGCCGCGCAGAGCAGTGTCGCGAGCAGGCGCCGCAGCATCGCCGCGCCGAGCGGGACGGGCACCCCGTCACGGCTCACCCGTAGCGGCCCGAGAACGTCGAACTGGAACACCCCTCACCCCCGAGAGAACCCGGCCGCCCGCGGCGGCCCCCATTCATCAGCCGAAGCTCCGCGATCGTGGTATGTGGGAGCGCTCCCACCTCAGTCGTGCCTGGACGTTCGCCTTCTCTGCGAAGGGCATCGCGGGCCTGGACCGAGCATCGAAGACGCCGGTATAGACGAGGTATAGGCCCTGATGGCACCCCCTATCGACGTGCTTCGCCGATGGTTCACGGCCGGCCGCCAGGCTCACACGAGGCGCGTGCCGGCCTCCTCGCCGGTGTACTCGTCGTACTCGTCGAACCACACCGATGCGCCGACCTCGGCCAGAAACCTGATGACAGAACCATCGATCATGAAGCACAACATCCCCGCGCCGGGACCGAGCAGGCTCCGCGAGAGAAACAGCTCCACCACAGCCCCGCCGCGAACCAGCTCCGCGAGCTCGCCCACGACGCCGAGCAGAGGCCCGACGACTGCGTTGATCTGCTCCTCCAGTGAGGTCCCGGAGTCACCCCTCGGGGGTTCGAGCACCCATGCCCCAGCCGAAGATGTTCGTGAGGGCGAGATCCCCAACGTGTCGGAGATCTGGGCAGGAGTCAGGCCACGACCGGTGATCCGGACAGATGCACACTGCTCCACGCGCACGACTCCACGCTAGCGAAGCGGTCTCCCAATACCATCGCAGTCGTGTGGGCGCCGAAGGAACGCGACATGCGCCATCCGTCGCTCCACTGACTACGGCGTGATGAGAAGGACCAAAGGGCGGAGCATCGGCGGCTCGGCTGCGGGGGACGCCAGGGGGACTCATGGTGATCGTGCAGCGGATCGTGATCCGGTGGACGAAGCAGGGGCGCGGTGCGGCGGAGGCCGCACGCCGGCGCGAGGTCCCCGCGGCGTTCGCGCTGCCGCCGATGCCGGACGCGCCGCTCGTGCACCACGACCTCCTCGCCGAGGAACGGACCGGGTACGCTCCGGCCGCCGTCGTCCGCGAGCACATCCTCCCGGTACGGCTCGACGGGCTGCGGTTCACGGTGTCGGAGGCGGCGCTCCACGTGACCCGGACGCCGGTCCCGGCCGCGTACCCGCGGGATCGTTTCCCAGGTCAGGTGTTCGTGCTGCGGCCGGGAGAGCGTGCGCGTTACCAGGTCAACTTCCGTTTCAGCGGGTACGGCACGGATTGGTACTACGAGCACTGGATCGTCAACATCGCCCACGAGCCGTGGCGGCGCGACGTGTTCCTGGGCGAGGACGTCGGCCACGAGAAGGACGAGCGCGTGTCCCTCTACGGCGGACCGCGCTGACGCCCGCGCGCGAGCGGAAGACGCCCTGACGTGGCGTTTTCTGTGGCCGCGCATGCCGCCGACGGCGTTTACCGGCGTACGGAGAAGCAACACCAGGACGGTGCCAGAGGACGACCCGCTCCTGTCGTCGCTACTCACCCTCTCGGACGTCTTCTGCACCGGCCACCATTGCGCGGTGAAGGCCGGGGCCGGTCCGCGTACGACGGTCACCGTGATCGGCGACGGAGCGGTGGGACTGTCGGCGGTGCTGGCCGCCCGGCGGCTCGGCGCCGAGCGGATCATCCTCATGGGACGCCACAAGGACCGCACGGACCTCGGCCGCGACTTCGGCGCCACCGACGTGGTGGGCGAGCGCGGCGAGGAGGCCGTCGAACGCGTACGGGAGCTCACCGGCGGCGACGGCTCCCACAGCGTGCTGGAGTGCGTCGGCACGAGGCCGGCGATCGAGACGGCGCTCGGCGTGGTGCGCGACGGCGGCGTGATCAGCCGGGTCGGCCTCCCCCAGTACGGAGACGTGCCGATGGGCGCGGACGCGTTCATGCGCAACATCACGCTGACCGGCGGCGTGGCGCCCGCCCGGGCGTACATCGAGGAACTGCTGCCGGACGTCCTCGAGGGCAGCATCGACCCGGGCAGGCTGTTCGACCGCACGATCGGCCTTGACGGCGTGCCGGAGGGCTACCGCGCGATGGCCGACCGCGAGGCGCTCAAGGTCCTCATCCGCCCCTGAGCCGTCTACCGGGCACGGCGTTCGGCGCGGATGCGGAGGAGTTCGGCGGTGGGCTGGTCGGCGGGGAGGAAGGCCTCCAGATGGAGCTCGGCGAGCGTGACGTCCGTGGCGGTGGCGAACGAGGTGAGCGTGGTGATGAGGCGCAGCTCGCCGTCCGCCGAGGCCAGGCGCAGGGGAACCGCGAAGCCGAGGTGATCGGGGCCGACCGGGACCTGCGGGACATACCCGGCGAGCTCGTCGACCAGCGCGTCGAGGCGCGGGTCGGGGCTGCGCCGCGCCCTGGCCCGGAGGTTCTCGATGATGTGACGGCCCCACTCGCCCAGGTTCCGCACCCTCGGCGCCATGCCGTCCGGATGCAGTATGAGCCGCAGCAGGTTGACCGGGGGAGCGAGCAGCTCCGGGGACGCGCCCTCGGTGAACACCTCGACCGCGTCGTTGACCGCCACCAGTCGCCCGTACGGCCCGATGACGAGCGCGGGGTACGGCAGGTGGCCGTGCAGGATCTGCTCCAGGGCAGTGCGGACGGGACGCAGCGCCGCCTCGTCCAGGCCGGATTCGATGAACACCGGCGCGAACCCGGCCGCGGCGAGCAGGTCGTTGCGCTCCCGCAGGGACAGGCCGAGGGACTCGGCCAGCCGGATCACGATCGCCCGCCCCGGCTGGGAGCGGCCGCTCTCGATGAAGCTCAGATGGCGCTGCGTGGTGCCGGCCAGCGAGGCGAGCTCGAGCTGGCTGATCCGGCGGGACCGGCGCCAGCGGGCCAGCTCCGATCCCACTCCGTTCCGCGTGGTGGTCACCCGCCCTTTCTAACGGCCGCCTACGACATTCGGCGATGCCCTCCCGGATGAGGGGCAGGCCCTCGGTCGAGGCCGTCACACGCGGCAGCACCGGGGTCCGGCTCACCGAGGCGGGGCCGGCACTGCTGTCCGAGGCCCGGGACGTGGGCGTCCTCGGGTTTCGCCGAGCCGGGATGACGGCCGTACACGTGCCGTGAGACGCCGTCAGGCGCGTCCGCGCCTCCGGAACAGCGGACGCCGGCGGCGCGGCGGCGCGGGCGCCGGCGGGTCCTCGACCGGGTGACGGGCCCGCCACTCGGCGGCGATCTCCTCCACGTCGAGGAGCCGCTGGAAGACGGGCGGACCGGACAGCGGCCTGGTCCGGCTCTCCCGGATGCGGTCGTTCACGGCCTCGACGATCCGCCGGCACTCCGCCTCGGTCCGGGCGTCCAGCGCGGCGGCCCGGGAGTCCTCGGCGTCCTTGCGCAGGGCGAGCGTCCCCGGGAGGGGGAACGAGAGGTTCTCGGACTCGAGCTTCTGCTTGATCCACCACATGTCGTCGGACGGCTTGCCCTCACCGGGGAGAGGCTTGCCGGCGCCCGGGAGGTCGTCGAACTCCCCGCGCTCGGCGGCCTCGCGGATCTGCCGGTCGATCCACGTCTCGAAGCTGACACCCGGCGGCTTGCGGTTCGTCACGACCCACCCCTCGGCCCACGATCAGCCCTGCCCCTCCGAGGATACGTAACGCCGTCCCGGCTCCTCGGCGGGCGGGCTCCCCGTGGGCGACCCCAGGCTCCGCAGCCTCCTCAGGGCGTCCTCGGACAGGCTGCCCGGCTCGGCCTCTCCGAGGAAGACGCACAGGTCGGGGGCGCTGTCGATGCGCACCGTCTGGTGCCGCAGGGTCATGTCCCCGACGTCCGGGTGGCGCAGGTGGACGAACTCCTGGTTCCTGCCCCTGACGTCGTACCGGGCCCACAGCCGGCGGAACTCCTCGCTTCCGTCCGACAGTTCCTCCACGAGTTCGAGCAGGAAGGGGTCGTCGGCCGCCCCGCCCTCGGCGCGGAGATGGGCCACGTCGGCGTAGGCCTCCTGCTCCCATTTCCGGTAGAACTCGCGGGCCCGCGGATTCAGGAACGTCAGCCGGATCAAATTGTCGTTGTGCTCCATGTCGCCGAAGATGGCCCTGGCCAGCGGATTCTTCGCGAGGATGTCCAGCCGCCGGTTCACCACGAACGCGGGCGCGTGGTCCCACTTCTCGATGAGCCGCAGGATCGTGGGAGTGAGCTGGCCGGCGGTGTCGGTGGGCCTGCGCCGGGACGACCGCGGGCGGGCCAGCTCGTAGAGGCGCTCGGTGGCCTCGGCGTCGAGCTGCAGGGCCCGGGCCAGCGACTCGATGACCTGCTCGGACGGCCGGCGTTCCCGCCCCTGCTCCAGACGGGTGTAGTACTCGGCGCTGACGCCCGCCATCATGGCCACTTCCTCGCGACGCAGCCCGGGAGTCCGCCGCCGGCCGACCTTCAGGCCCACCTGGTCCGCGGTCGTGACCTGCCGGCGAGCGCGGAGAAAGTCCCCTAATGGGCTCCCAGTCACCATATCGACACGTTACGGCCTGTATGACAAAAAAAGGTAGGTCGTCCCGGTACGTCCTATTGGACGTGGACACCCATAAGGAGGGCAGGCCCCGCGCTCATGGCCGGACAGGCCGCCTAACCTGGAGGTACAGGTGTCCGAAGAGAGGCGCCGGTGAGATGGACTCGATGGTCGACTACGAGGCGGTATTCGCGGCCAGTCCGACCCCCTCGCTCATACTGACGCCGGACCTCGTCATGGTGGCGGCCAACGCCGCCTACCTCGAGGCGGTCGACAGGACGGCCGGGGAGATGCTCGGCCGCCACCTGTTCGCGGTCTTCCCGCCCAATCCGGAGATGATCGAGGAGCGCGACACGCAGGGGGCGGACACCCTCGGCGCCTCCTTCGCGCGGGTCCTGACCACCGGCCGGCGGGACTTCATGCCGGTGCAGCGGTACGACGTGGAGACGCCTGGCAGACCGGGGATGTTCGAGGAGCGCTACTGGAGCACGGTCAACACGCCCGTCCTCGGCCCCGACGGCGGCATCGAGCTGATCATCCACACGACCGAGGAGGTCACCGAGTTCGTGTCGGCGCTCCGCCGGTCGAGGGAGGGCGTCCGGGGCGCGCGGACCCGGCTGGAGCAGGTCGACATCGACGTCTACGCCCGGGCCAGGGAGCTGCAGATGCTCAACGAGCAGCTCATCCGGACCCACAACCGGCAGCGCGAGACCACCTCGGCGCTGCGCGAGGCCATCGAACGGCAGCGCCGGCTCGTCTTCGACGCCTCCCACGACCTGCGGAACCCGATCACCGGCCTGCTGACCGAGCTCGAGGTGGCACTCGCGCAGCCCGACATCGACCTGCAGGACATCCTGCGCAAGCTCCTGCGTGACGCCGAGCGGCTGAACGAGATCGTCGCCGACCTGCTGGAGGTCGCCCGCCTCGACGCCGGCACGCCCGGAGGCGCCGAGCTGCTGGACCTCGGCTACCTGGTGGCGGAGGAGCTGGAACGCCACTCCCCGGCGGCCGCCGCCCTCCGCACCCGGCTCCAGCAGCACGTGATGGTGCGCGCCTCGCGGATCAAGCTGGCCCGCCTGCTCGACAACCTGGTGGCCAACGCCGAGCGGCACACCCGGTCGACGATCGAGATCGTGGTGTCCGTCGAGCCGCCCGAGGCGGTCCTTGAGGTCATCGACGACGGTCCCGGCATCCCGCCGGCCGACCGGGAGCGGGTCTTCGAGCGGCTGTGCCGGCTGGAGGACGCCCGTATCCGGGACCCCGGCGGCTCCGGCCTCGGGCTGCCGATCGCGCGGGAGATCGCCCAGTCGTACGGCGGCCGGCTCTACGCGGCCGACAGCCCCCGCGGCGCCCGGCTGGTGCTCCGCCTGCCTCTCGCGGCGGCGCAGGCGAGACCGGCCTGACCAGCGCGAGCTTTGCATCGTCGCCGGGCCGCTGCTACGGTCGTCCCATTCCAAGACGACCGGTCATTTTGAAACGGGAGGACCAGAGCATGTCCGGCTATCGAGCGTTCACGGTGTCGGGGGCGGGCGACTGGGCCCTCACCGAGCGGGAGGCGGCCCAGCCGGGCCCCGGCCAGGTGCGGCTGCGGGTGGAGGCGTGCGGCGTCTGCGCCACCGACGCCCTCGCGGTGAACGGACTGTTCCGTCCCGACCCGTCGGCGCCGATCGTGCCCGGCCACGAGATCGTCGGCCGCATCGACGCCATCGGCGAGGGCGTGACCGGCCGGCACGTGGGCGAGCGCGTCGGCGTCGGCTTCCTGGGCGGCCACTGCGGAGTGTGCGAGCAGTGCCGCCGCGGCGACTTCGTGAACTGCACCGCCCAGCCGTTGACCGGCACCACGGTGGACGGCGGCTACGCCGAGGTGGCGTACGCGAAGGCGAACGCGCTCGTCGGGATCCCCGAGGCGTTCGACTCGGTGGAGGCGGCGCCGCTGCTGTGCGCCGGTCTGACCGTCTACAGCGCGCTGCGCGACCTCGGCGCGCGCCCCGGGGCTCTGGTGGCCGTCCAGGGCATCGGCGGACTCGGGCACCTCGGCCTGCAGTACGCGAGCAGGCTCGGCTATGAGGTCGTCGCGATCAGCCGCGGCGGCGACAAGGCCGACCTGGCCGCGTCGCTGGGGGCCCGGCACTACATCGACGGCGACGCCGAGGAGCCGGGCGAGGCGCTGCGCAGGCTCGGCGGGGCGGCCGGGATCATCGCCACCGCGGCCAGCGGCGCGTCCATGTCGCCGCTGATCCCGGGGCTGGCGCCGCGCGGCCGGCTGATCGTCGTGGGCGCCGGGCTCGACCCGATCACGGTGACGCCCGGTGACCTGATCTTCGGCGAGCGCACGATCAGCGGCACGATCACCGGCCGGCCCGTCGAGAGTGAGGACAACCTCGCGTTCACGCTGAGCCAGGGGATCCGGCCGATCACCGAGGTGCTCCCCCTCTCCGAGGCGCCGGAGGCGTACGAGCGGCTGAGGGCGGGCCGGGCCCGCTTCCGCATCGTGCTCGACCCCGCGGCCTGAGACCCGGGCGGGCGGCCCGGCGAGGGGAACGTGGCGAGGCCCGCGACCTCAAGGGGGGTCGCGGGCCTCGGGAGAACGGGTGCTCAGCCCTGCTGCGCGGCGGCGGCGCCGCCGGGGGGCAGCGCGCTGCCCTTCTTCCACTGCGTCCAGGTGAGCTGCCAGTAGCTCCAGCCGTTGCGCCAGTCGAGCTTGCGCTTGGTGCCGGTGATCTGCACGACGTCGCCGCGCTGGGCGATGCCGTAGAACCACTTGGCCCCGGCCGGCGTCGCGCGGACGCACCCGTGGCTCTGGTTGGACTTGCCGAGGAACTGGTAGTCGCCGGCGCTCTGGTGCACGTACTCGCCGCTGTCGGAGATCCGCACGGCCCACGGGATCTGGAGCTTGTAGTACAGCGGGTTCTTCGGGTCGGTCACGCCCATCCAGGCGGAGGTCATGGTCTCCACCCGCTTCTTGCCCATGGTGAGGTGGACGCCGCTGGTCGTCAGGTAGACGTCCACGCCGTTCCTGACCAGGCCGCCGCGGCCCGCGCTGATCGGGATGCTCTTGACCAGCTTGCCGTCCCTGCGGACCTTCATCACGTGTTTCTTGGTGTCGACGACCGAGATGTTGGCGGCGCCGACGGCGAAGCGCCGGGTGACGTCCTTCGCGCTCTCGTTGCCCGGGATCTGGCTCAGGTGGGCCGTGAAGGTCACCTTCTGGTGCGGGTGCCAGTACGTGCGGGTGCGGTAGACGGCCTTGCGGTCGGAGACCCACCGCCACGCGCCCTCGACCGGCCTGTCCGCCTGGACCTGCAGGGCGGCCTCGGCCGTCGCGCGGTCGGTCACCTTCCGGTCGAACGTGACGATGATCGGGAAGCCGACGCCGACCTTCTCCATGTTCTCGCCCATGGGCGTGATGTCGGCGATGCCGAGCGGCGTCTTCCGCTGCGCCGTCGAGGCGGCGGCCACCCTGAGCCGCGCCGGGGGCTCCGGCGAGGCCGTGCTCTTCGCGGACGCGGCGACCTGGGCGGGGGCGGGGGCCGCGGCTCCTGCCGAGCAGGCCGTCGCCGCGGCGAGGGCGACGGCGGCGAACGACGCGCCGGCCGCCCGCTTCAGGGTGTTCACGGTCTTCTCCTCATAAACGTGCGTGGTTCACTCCAGGCACTTGCCTGGCATTCCTCCACACGTAGGACGACCGAATGCCCTGATATGTGCGCAGGCCATGGCAACGATCACATAACGGAACCCCGGTAGGCGCGGCTCCGCCCGTATCGCCCTGCCGGCGTCACTCCGGCCAGTCGGAGTTCTGGATCACCTCGACGAAGTCGATGTGCCGGAAACCCGGCACGAAGTGCTCCAGCACGTCGGCGTTCACCGTCCCGAACGTCGTGTCCGGGCGGTCCTGGAACCCCTCGGTGAACGCCGCCAGGATCTGGCGCTTGAAGTCCGGCCGGGGGTGGGCGGCCGTGACCGCCGCCACATCCTGCGGATCGAGGTCGCGGTAGCCGATCCCGAGCACGTCGGTCTCCACACCGGCCGTCACGAGCGCGATCTCCGGCTCCAGCCGGTACGGGATCTCCGGGGTGGTGTGGAGGGCGATCGCCTCCCACACCGTGCGGACCTCGGCCTCGGGCACGCCGTGGGAGGCGAGGAAGCGCCGGGCCTCGTCGGCGCCGTCGATCTCGAACCGCTGGTCGGTGCGCCGGTACCGTTCGGTGAGCCCGAGGTCGTGGAACATCGCCCCGACGTAGAGCAGTTCGGGGTCGGCGTCCAGGCCAAGCCTGTGGCCCTGGAGCGAGCCGAAGAGGTAGACCCGGCGGGAGTGGTGGTAGAGCAGCGGTCGCGCCGCCTCCCGGACCAGCTCGGTCGCCTCCGCGGCGAGCTTCGAGTCCGGGATGGCGACGCCGGCGATGGTCTCGGACATGAGGGTGGTCTCCTTCCCTGGCGTCCCCGCGACAGGGGGACTTTCCTGGTCAGCACCACCCTCGCAAGCGGGGCCCGATGAGCGCCCCGTCCGGAGGGACGTATTCTCCACAGAAACGGACATGTCATGCCAGAGGTGAGGGACGGTGGCGACGGCACGGCGGGGAAGTGCGCACCGCGTCGGCATCCTCGTGTACGACGGGGTGAAGCTGCTGGACGTGGCCGGCCCGAGCGAGGTCTTCAGCGAGGCCAACCTGATGGGTGCCGACTACCGGCTCGTGCTGTGCTCGCCGGGCGGCGAGGGGGTCGTCACCTCGACGGGCATGCGCATCCCGGTCGACGCGGCCGCGGACCGGACCGCCCAATTCGACACGGTCCTGGTCATGGGGGGTGACATCTTCCCAGGACGGCCGGTGGGCCCGGAGCTCCTGGCGGCCGTCCGGGACCTCGCGGAGCACGCCGACCGCATGTCGTCGATCTGCACGGGCGCCTTCATCCTCGCCGCCGCCGGCCTGCTGGACGGCCGCCGGGCCACCACCCACTGGAGGCACACCGGCACGCTGGCCAGGTCGTTCCCCCACGTCTCGGTCGAGCCGGACGCGATCTTCGTGCGCGACGGCCGGTTCTACACCTCGGCCGGGGTCACCGCGGGCATCGACCTGGCCCTCGCCCTGCTGGAGGACGACCACGGCGACGAGCTGGCCCGGCGGGTCGCCCAGTCCCTCGTGGTGTTCCTGCAACGTCCGGGCGGCCAGTCGCAGTTCTCGCCGTCGCTGCGCGGGCCCCGCCCCCAGACGCCGGCGCTGCGGGCGGTCTTCGACGCCGTGGCCGCCGATCCCGCGGGGGACCACGCCGTGCCGCGGCTGGCCGCGCGGGCCGGGATGAGCCCGCGCCACCTGTCCCGGCTGTTCCAGAGCGAGGTCGGCATGTCGCCCGCCAAGTACGTCGAGCTCATCCGCTTCGACGCCGCGAAGGCGATGCTCGACGCCGGGCATTCGGTCACGGCGGCGGCCGAACGGGCCGGGTTCGGCAGTTCGGAGTCCCTGCGGCGTGCCTTCGTCCAGCACGTCGGCATCCCGCCGCGGGCCTACCAGCAGCGGTTCCGCTCGGCCCACCGCGGTGCCGCCGGCGAGGCGCGCCGGGGCGCGGGGGACGTCGCCCCTTGGGGTTCAGCAGACGCAGACACAGGCGCGGACGCGGACGCCGCCCGCCCCGCGGACGGCGGGACGAGCGGCGAAGGTTCCGGCCGCCGGCGGCCGGCTGTCACCTGACGCGGCCGGCGTCCGGCTGTCTCCTGACGCCGCCGGCTTCCGGCGCACGAGACGCGGGCGGCGTTCAGGATGGCCGGCCTCCGGCGCGACCGGCTTCTAGTGGACCGAGGCGGACGCCGCGGCGGAGGCGATCAGGGTGCCGGTCCCCGTGCCGGCGCCGCCGGTCCCCGTGCCCGTACCGGTGCCGCCGGTGCCGGTTCCCGTGCCGCCGACCCGGGCGCCGATGCCGAGGTCGAGGCCCACGTTCAGCCGGATGGGCAGCAGGATGGTCAGCCCGATGACGATGCCCGGCCGCCGGGTGACGGTCGGCGTGGGGCTCGGCGTCGGGCTCGGCGTGGCGGTGGGCGTGGCGGTGGGCGACGCCGTCACCGTGGGCGCCGGGGTCGGGTCGGCGTGGGCCGGGCTCGTGGCGAGCAGCCCGGCCGAGGTCAGCAGGGCAACGGACATGGTACGAGCGGTGAAACGCATTGGCGATACTCCAGCTTGATTACTAAACGTAACGACTGCGTACCGCTTCGTATCCGTGATCAGGCAGCGGAAACATAGCCTCCCCCCAAGGGATCACGAAAAAGCTCCCGTCTGATGCCCCTTCCGACGTGTGATCACCCTGTGGGCTGGTAGACATACGACAACATGCTCGCCCTGACCCCGCTGGGCGGAGACACGACGATGCCCGATCAGATGGATCCGACACAGCGCTTCGCGATGTCCGTCCGCGTGCAGGAGGACGTGGTGGTCGCGAGCGCGTCCGGAGATCTCGACTACAACCACGCCGCGCAGTTCCGGGAACGCCTCACCGAGGCCAGGGACGCGCTCACCCCGCTCGCGCTGGTCCTCGACCTGAGCGCGGTGACGTTCTGCGACTCGATGGGGGTGGGCGCGCTCGCCGTCCTGCTCAACCAGAGCCGCGAGCACGGCGTCTCCCTCGTCCTCAGCGCCCTGCCCACCCACCTCGAACGGGTGCTCACGCTGACCGGCCTGCGGCCCGCCTTCCGGGTGGAGCCCACGGTCGACGACGCCGTGTCGGCCGTACGGGCGCACCGGTCGCCGCCCGTCTGACCCGCGGGTGAACCCGCGACCCGCGGGATCCTGCCGCGCGCGGCTGACCGCGGCGCCGAGACGTGAGCCTCGACGCCGCGGCCGGCTCGATCGCTCGCGATCAGCTCCCTATCAGCTCGCGGTGCAGGCGACCGGCGAGGGGACGGCGTTCGCGCCGGGGGCGGTGCCGGTGAAGCCGAACGTCGTGGAGGCGCCGGGCGCGAGCGAGCCGTTGTAGCTCACGTTCGTCACGGTCACCGAGGCGCCCGACTGGGACACCGTTCCGTTCCACAGCTGGCCGACGGTCTGGCCGTTCGCGAACGTCCAGCCGACCGTCCAGCCGGAGACGGCGGTGGTCCGGGTGTTCCTGACGGACACCTCACCCTGGAAGCCGCCGGGCCACGAGTTGGTGATCGTGTACGTCGCCGTGCATCCCTGCCCGGAGGTCGGCGTGGGGGTGGGTGTGGGCGTCCGGCTCGGGCTCGGCGAGGGGCTCGGCGACGGGCTCGGCGACCGGGTGGGGCTGGGGGACGGCGAGGGCGTGCCGCCGCCCGAGGCCTTCAGCACGGTGATCGAGTACGGCGGGAGCGTGATCGAGGTCGCCGAGGAGCCGGTGGTCGTCGAGATCGAGGTGGCGCCCTTCTTCCACTGCAGGACGGTGCCGCCGCCCGGCGAGAACCCGGAGTACGACAGCGAGACGGTCGTGGAGTTGGACGGGTCCTTGTTGACCAGGAGCACGTTGACCCCGCCGGAGGTCTTCACCGCGTGCGCCGCGAGCAGCGGGTTGGACGACGTCGCCTGCACGATCGCGTCCCCCGGCGACCCGGCCTTCCCGGCCATCGCCAGCCCGTAGTAGGGCGGGAACGGCGTGTTCAGGGCCGGCTCGCCCGAGCTTCCCGACGACAGGACGCCCTCGTCGTGATAGTCGACCGTGCCGTCGTCGTTGGTGCCGGGCGACTGGCTCGTGCCGTTGTGCGTGTTCCACCAGTCGAGGGTGAACGCGCCGTTCTCGTACCAGGCGAACCGGGTGTCGGCGGCGAACAGGGCCGCGGTCGCGCTGGTGAGCTGGTAGCCCGGGTTCATCTCGGTCACCGCGATGCCGATGCCCGGCGCCCTGCTCCCGGCGTACTGGCCGATGAGCGACCGGAGCGTGCTCACCATCGACGGGATCTGGGCGGCCTTGGTCAGGCTGTCGGCGGCCGAGGACGCCCCCGGGTACCAGTGGACGATCACGAAGTCGGCCTTGTCCTGCACGATCGACATCACGGTGTGGTTCCAGTCGGCGCTGTCGCCGGAGCCCACGACGCCGTCCGGCCATCCTCCGGGCGTGGTGAGCACCACGCCGACCTTGATGGAGGAATCCACGGCCTTCATCGCCGAGATGTATTGCAGCACGTTCGTGGCGTACGCCCGGGGGCTCTTGTCGGAGTGGGTGTCGTTCTCCCAGCCGGAGCCGTAGTGGCCGTTGCCGTAGACCTCGTTGCCGATCTCCCAGAGCTTCGCGCCGTACCCCTTGGTGACGTTCGCGTACCGCACCCAGTCGGCCGCCTCCTGCGGGGTGCCGCTCCCGTAGTTCGCGATGATCACCGGCTGCGCGCCGATCGCGCGGACCGTGCCCATGTACGTGTCGAAGTCGGTGCCGGGCGCGACGTAGCCGCCGTCGGCCGTGTTCGTCTTCCAGTGGTAGATGTCGCCGTACGAGCCGCCGGGGTAGCGGAGGGCCGTGACCCCGGCGTCCCTGAGCAGCCCGGAGACGGCCGAACTGTTCATGTTCCCGTCGTAGACGGCGGCGTTGAGGCCGTGTCCGGCGGCGGGGATCGTGCCGCGGCCCGCCGCGGCGTCGACGGTCACGGTCGCGGTGGTCGCCGCGGACGCGGGCGGCGCGCCGAGCGCCGCGGAGGCGGCGGCGAGTGCGGCCGCCGCGATCAGGGCCACGCCGGCACGCCGCCGGGGGTGGAGCAAGCCGTGCATGAGGACTCCTCGGGGACGTTCGCGTGCGGGCCCGCCCGCACGGCGCCGTGGTGGGCGCGAACACGGGGATCCTTGCCTCGGCGGCTCGAAAGGGTCAACGATGCGAGCGCTATCAACGCTACGACCTGCGCGTATTTTTGACGGACGATGCAACTTTCACCGGGGGTGGGCAGATCGCGGCCGTCGTCCGAACGGGCCGTAGGATCGGCGCCATGCGCGTGATGACGCTGGCCGGTCTTCCCGGCGGGCCCTCGGTCCCGGCCGCCGACGACGCCGAGGCGCTGCGCGTCGCGGCCGCGGCCTTCACCGGCCCCGAGCCGGTGGTCGCGGTGGACGACGACGGACGGGTGCGCTTCCTGCGCCGCGACGTGACCGGCGCGTTCGTCGCCGTCCAGGAGCGCCCGCCGGTCGCCGAGGCCCTCGGCCTGCTCCCCCACCCCGAGGGCGGGTGGTACCGCGAGACGTGGCGGACGGCGGCAGGCGTCGAGCCCCCCGGCTACGGCGGCCGCCGCAGCACCGCGACCGGCATCTACTTCCTGCTCCAGCCCGGCGAGGAGTCCGTCTGGCACTGCGTGCGGTCGGACGAGGTGTGGTTCTGGCACCGGGGCGGCCCGCTGGCCCTGGTGCTGGGCGGCGCGGGCGAGCGTCCCGGCGCGGAGACCGTGATCACGCTCGGCCCCGATGTCGAGGACGGCCAGGTGCCGCAGGCGCTCGTGCCCGCGGGCACGTGGCAGGCGGCCCGGCCGGCCGGAGCCGAGGACGTCCTGGTGAGCTGCGTGGTCTCCCCGGGGTTCGACTTCGCCGACTTCACCGCCCTCTGACCCATCCGGCCTCGTGGCCATGGCGCCGCGCGCCGCGCGGCACCCGCGGTCAGGCGCCGGGGAGGCCGACCCGGTCGGGCACCTGCCGGGGCAGGCCGCGCAGCCAGCCCTCGACGTCGTCGGGCCACCACCGGCCGGCCGACAGGTCGCGCAGCGCGTCCCGCACCGGGCCCGCGGAGGCCGGAGCGGGCACCACCCGGGTCGGCGCCGCCCCGGCCAGCACGCCCATCCACCAGTGCCGCCGGGTGGGCGGGAGCCCGTCGGGGTCGAGGACGACGTAGTAGTCCGGCAGCACGACGCGTTCGGCGCGCAGCGCCCCCAGTGCGGTCTCGACGGCGACCTCGAGCGCGCCCACGGGAGCCGTCCCGTCGAAGAAGCCCACCCAGGCGTCGCCGACCTCGCCGAGGGGGTCGCCGTCGTGGACCACGTACGTCGTCGCCGCCCGCGCCGCGGCGTCGGTGACCTCGGCAGGCGACCGTTCCCCGCCGACGATCGCGCGGACGTTGTGCAGCCCGCCCAGGCCTCCGACGACCTCCGCCGCCCGTTCGCCCGCCACCACGACCACCGTGCTGCTCAGCCGTCGCATACCGGGCAGTCTAGGCGTTCTGTCCAGGGACGTCGCCGGCGTGGCGGGCCGGCGGGTGAGGGGGACGCGCCGCAGGGTAGAGCCTCGACAGTCACATGGGGAGACGAGAAGGGAGCCGCCGTGCGGGACGACGACCGCTGGGTGCTGGCAGGCGACGGGTGGACGGCGAGCGCGAGCGCGGACGGCCTGACGGTCGAGGACCCGGCGACGGGGGAGCCGGTCGGCCGGGTGCCGGCCGGCTGCGCGGAGGACGTGGCACGGGCCGTCGCGGCGGCCGGACGGGCGCAGCCCTCCTGGGCGCGGACGGCGCCCGCCGAACGGGCGGCCTGCCTGCACCGCGCCGCCGGCCGGGTGAGCGAACGCGCCGCCGAGCTGGCGGAGCTGGTGACGCGGGAGATGGGCAAGCCGATCGGCGACGCCCGGGGCGGCGTGGAGGCGGGGATCGGCACGCTGCGCCAGTACGCCGAGCTGGGGCCCCTCCACCGCGGGCGCAGCCTCCAGGGCGGCTGGAACGCGACCGACCTGATGGTGCACGAGCCGCGCGGCGTCGTCGCCGTGATCACCCCGTGGAACGACCCCGTGGCCATCGCCTGCGGCCTGATCGGGGCCGCCGTCGTGACCGGGAACGCGGTCGTGCACAAGCCGTCCGAGCGGACGCCGCACACCGGCGTGCTGCTCGCCGAGCTGATGGCCGCGGAGCTGCCGCCCGGCGTGCTGACCGTCGTGCCGGGCGACCGGAGGGCGGGCGAGCCGCTGGCGGCCCACCCGGACGTCGACCTGGTCGCGCACGTCGGCTCGACGGCCGCCGGCCGGGCGATCGCGGCGGCCGCCGCGCGGACGGGCGCCGCCACGATCCTGGAGAACGGCGGGAAGGACCCGCTCATCGTGGACGCGGGCGTGGACGTGAAGTGGGCCGCCGGGCAGGCCGCCACCGGCTGCTTCGCCAACGCCGGGCAGATCTGCACCTCGGCCGAGCGCGTCTACGTGCACCGCGACGTCGCCGACGCGTTCCTCGCGGCGCTCGTGCAGCGGGCCGAGGAGCTGCGGCCCGGCCCGGGGCTGGACGAGGGGACGACGCTCGGCCCCCTCGTGGACCGGGCCCAGCGGGACGTCGTCGACCGGCACGTGCGCGCCGCCGTCGAGGCCGGCGCCCGGGTGCTGACCGGCGGACGGGTCCCGGAGGGGCCCGGCGCGTTCTACCCGCCCACCGTCCTGACCGGCTGCACCGACGAGATGGAGATCATGCGCGAGGAGACGTTCGGCCCGGTGGCGGCCGTCCGGGTCGTCGGCTCGTTCGGCGAGGGGCTGGAGCTGGCCCGCGTCTCCCGGTACGGCCTCGCCGCCACCGTCCTCACCCCGTCGATGGCCAACGCGCAGCGGGCGTGGCGCGAGCTCCCCGTCGGGACCGTCAAGGTCAACGCGGTCTTCGGAGGCGCGCCCGGCGGGGCGGCCCAGCCGTCGCGCGGCAGCGGCCACGGCTTCGGCTACGGCCCCGAGCTCCTCGACGAGATGACCCACACCAAGGTCGTCCACCTCGCCCCGCACCCGTAGTGGGCCCGGAGATCGGGACCGTGTTCACCTCTCCCGCGATCAAGGCCGTACCATCGGGGATGTACGACGAGGGGAGTGCCGTGAACGAGATCAAGGCACCGGCGGGCGTCGACCCGCTGAAGCCCAGCGTCGCCCGGATGTACGACTACTACCTGGGCGGCAAGGACAACTTCGCGGCGGACCGGGAGGCCGCGGAGAAGATCATCGAGATCCTTCCCAACCTCCCCGACATCGCCCGGGAGAACCGCGACTTCCTGATCCGGGCCGTCACGTACCTCTCCCAGCGGGGCGTCCGGCAGTTCCTCGACGTCGGCGCCGGGCTCCCGACGCAGCGCAACGTCCATCAGGTCGCCCAGGAGCTGGCGCCGGAGTCCCGGATCGTCTACGTGGACAACGACCCCATCGTCCTCGTGCACGCGCGGGCCATCCTGGCGGAGAACGACCGGGTGCGCGCCATCGAGGCCGACATGCGCGAGCCCGAGGCGCTCGTCGGCCATCCGGAGGTCCGCGAGCACCTCGACTTCTCCCGCCCCGTCGCCGTGCTGCTGCTCGGTGTCCTGCACTTCATCCCGGACGACGAGGAGGCCGGGAAGATCGTCGCGGCCCTGCGGACCCCGCTCGCGGCGGGCAGCTACCTCGTCGTGTCGCACGGCTCGATCGGCGAGCTGAGCGAGGGCCAGGAGGAGGAGGGCCGGAAGGTCTTCAGCCAGACCTCCGTCCCCGGCACCACCTCGCGCTCACTCGGCCAGGTGCGCGCGTTCTTCGACGGCCTCGACCTGGTCGAGCCGGGAGTGGTGCCGCTGCACGAGTGGCGGCCCGACGCCGACTACGCCGTGGTACGGGAGGGCAAGGCCGGCGCCCTCGGCGGCATGGGCCGGGTCTCCTGACGCTCCCCCCGGTGATCGGGCCGGGGGCGGAACGGGTCCAGGTTTGACCCGACACTGGGCATGAGTCGCGTGATCGGGGCGGATGTCCCGCTTACCGTCGTCCCCGTACCGTCCACGACCTCGGGGGAGACTCATGCTCATCTGTACGGCTGCCGCCGCGCTCGCGGCGGCCCTCTTCGCCGGACCGCTCGGAGCCGCCGGCAACGGCCCCTCCGGCGACGCGTCCGGATCGCTCCCCCAGGACGCGGCGCCCTACTCCGAGGCGCCGTACTCCGAGGCGCCCTACTCGGAAAACCCCTACGCGCCCGCGGACTCCTCGGCCGCCGACCCGGGACCCGTCGACGCGCAGGCCGCCGATCCGGAACCGGTGAACGCCACGACCGGGGAGCCCTCGATCGCGCAGCCGGCGGCCACCCAGGCGCCGCCCGCCACGACCACCTCCTACGTCCCGCGGCCCGCCGCCACCCCCAAGGTGATCCACAAGATCATCAAGGGGAAGAACGGGATCCCGCACGAGATCCTGGTCGTCCCGATCCCCGCGGACCCGGGCCAGAAGGGGCCGGTCCCCGTCGCTATGCCCGACCTCGGCTATCAGGCGTTCCACTCGCGGTCGAAGCTCCGCCGTCCCGAGCACAAGGCGCGCAACGCGGGCAAGGGACAGGGCAGGCGGACCGACCGGGGCAAGGGGCGCGACCGGGGCCGCGGCTCGGGCTCCCAGACGGACCTGTGACATCCGGGTTTTCCGCCATCGTGCTCTCCTGATTGGGAAATGCCGCTTACCTCCCGCCTCGCCGTGATCGTTTTGGGTAGCGTTGCGACGTCCTACGCAGGCGGGAGTGAAGATGACGGCGATCCTGGACGCGTCGCGGCCGGTTCCCTTCGACGCGGCGTGCCCGCTCGTCGGGGTGGAGGAGGAGTACCTGCTCGTCGACCCCGTGACGCGGGAGGTGGCGCCCGGCGCCGCCGCGGTGGTCGAGCGCGCCGCCGCCGAGCTGGGCGGGCGGGCCGGCACCGAGATCACCCGCTTCCAGGTGGAGGCGAGGACCGACCCCTGCTCCCACGCCGCGGAGCTGGAGGCGCAGCTGCGGGGGATGCGCGCGGTGGTGGCCGCCGCGGCCCGGGCCGAGGGGCTGGCCGCGGTGGCCTCCGGGACGCCCGTCCTCGGCGACGCGGTCCCGCCGCCCATCACCGACCACCCCCGGTACGGCGTGGGCATCGCGACGTACCGGGCGCTGCACGACGAGCAGAGCATCTGCGCGGGCCACGTCCACGTGCACCTGCCCGACCGGGAGCGGGCCGTGCTCGTCTCCAACCACCTGCGGCCGTGGCTGCCGGTGCTGATCGCGCTGACGGCCAACTCGCCGTTCTGGACCGGCCGGGACACCGGGTACGCGAGCTGGCGCACGCTGTGCTGGAACAAGTGGCCGGTGGCCGGCCCCCCGCCGTACTTCGCCTCGCTCGCGGACTACGAACGGCTGGTCGGCACGCTGACCGAGGCCGGGGTGCTGGTCGACCCGGGCACGATCTTCTGGGACGTGCGGCCCTCGTCGCGGCTCCCGACGATCGAGGTCCGGGTGACCGACGTCCCCGCCACGGCGGAGGAGTCCGCGCTGCTCGCCATGGTCGTGCGGGCACTGGTCGTCACCGCGTCGCGGCAGGTGGAGCAGGGCGACCCCGGGCCGCTCCTGTCGGCCGAGTTGCTCCGGGTGGCGTACTGGCAGGCCGCCCGCGACGGCCTCGCCGGCGACGGCGTCGACCCGGCGACCGGGGAGCGACGGCCCGCCGGGGAGCTGGTCGCGGCCCTGCTGCGGCACATCACGCCCGCCCTCGAGGAGACGGGCGACCTGGCGACGGTGTCGCGGCGGCTGGACCGGCTGCGCCGCACCGGCACCGGCGCCGACCGGCAGCGGGCCGCGCACGCCCGGCGCGGCAGGCCCGCCGACGTTGTCGACCACCTCGTCGCACACCTGGTCGACGGCGTCCTGGAGGCGTGACCCCGGCGGGTCTACCCGACCAGCTCGGAGAGGAACGCGCGCAGCGGCTCGACGTGGCGGACCGGATCGCGCCACTGGGCCAGCAGGTCCTCGAGCAGGTGCCGCTCCGCGACCTGTTCGCCTCCCCGCCAGGCCCGTACGACCGGGTGGAGGAACGCGCTCTCGTGGGCGCGCTCGGGGACCGGGTGGCGGCGGATGGCGAAGACGTCCGGGTGGTCCCGCCGGCCCCACCGCAGCGTCACCGTCAGGCAGAGCCCGTCGCCGCCGAACCGCTCGACCGCGTAGTCCTCCGGCAGGTCGGCGACGTGGCGGATCCGCGACCCGTCCACCACGTAGACGTCGCACAGGTACTCGAACTGCGTCCACAGCGCCGAGCTGTAGTTCACCCGCTCCAGGATGGTCGAGGTGAGCTGGTCGGCGTCGACCGGCAGCACCCGCTCCACCAGCGGGACCCCGTCGTACCGCTCGGCCAGCAGGGCGGCGAGCGTCCGCAGGTTGTAGCGGAAGCCGTCGATGAACGCCGACGAGGCGCGCTTGAAGTCCCGGGCCTGCATGAGCGTGCCCGCGAAGTAGAGCCCGTCGACGTTCGCCGACTGGAAGTCGGGGCGGATCGCGGGCATCCGGCCGTTCGGCGCGAGGGCGGGACGGCAGGACTCGCCGAACACCCCGGTGTCCATGGTGAAGCCGGTGCAGCGGATCACCGCGTCGTACTCCAGGAGCGCCTGCTCGTCGTCGGCCAGCGTGTAGGTGATGGCCGCCTTGTAGCGGTCGCCCTCCCGCCAGATGCGGTCGACCTGGCATTCCAGGACGCCGTGCAGCGTCTTGAACCAGTAGCTGTCGAGCAGCGCGCCGTACTGGCCGCGCACGTGGCCCGGGTGCTTGCTCGTCCAGGCGAGCCGTACGGGACTGGGACTGGCGAGGTGGATGACGGCGGCGTGGCCGAGCATGGCGTGCGCGGTCTCGAACGCCGAGTTGCCCTTGCCGATGACGAGCACCCGCTTGTCATCGAACCGCGCGCCGTCCGGCGGCACGTCCTCGTAGCCGACGGCCAGCTCGATGCCGGGGATGTCCGGCACGTGCGGCCCGCCCCAGCCGGTCGCCACGATGACGCAGTCGGCGCGGAACTCCTCGCCCGCCGCGTGCACGACGAACCGCCCGTCCGCTTTCTCGATCCGTTCGACGGGGGTGGAGAACCGCACGTTCAGCCCGTGCCGCCGCCGGAAGTCGCCGAGATAGCGGACGAGGTCGTCGGCGTGGGGGAAGTACTCCTCCGAGTAGCGCGGGAACAGCAGTGACGGATCGTCGTTGAGCAGGGAGTTCCAATCCCAGCGCAGGGCGATCTCCGGGTCCTTCTCGCTGATGTGCACCTTGTTGAGCGAGATGAGCCTGCGGTGGCGCGGATAGCGCCGGAAGAAGGCGCCGGGGGCCGACTCGCGCTCCAGGATCAGGTAGTCGGCCCCGGCCCGGTGCAGGAAGTAGCCGAGCTGGAGGCCGCCGGGACCCGCGCCGATGATCAGGTAGCGGTGGTCGCGCGCGTCGCTCCCGCCGCGTCCGTCCTGGTCGCCGGCCCCGCCGCTCAGGAGGCGGTCGTCCCGGCCGGCGCCGCTCCCGTGCTGGTCGCCCGTCGCGGTCCCCCCCACGCCCGTCAGCCCCGGAGCTCGGCCGGCACGTGCGCGTAGCCGGTGGCGACGATCTGCTCGGCCATCGCCGCGTACGCCTCCGGGTCGTCGGGCGCGAACGTGGCCAGGCCGTCGACGTACCGGTTGAACATGCAGAACGCGGCGGCGATGAGCACGGTGTCGTGGATCTCCACGTCGGTCGCGCCCTCGGCCCTGGCCGCCCGCACGTCCTCCTCGGTCACCTCCCGCCCGCCGCGCTGCACCTTGCCGGCGATCCGCAGCAGGGCCCGCAGCTTGGACGGCACCGGCGCGGCGTCCAGGTCGGCGCGGACCTGCTCGACGAGCGGCATGCCCTCGGGCAGCTGGGCGGCGGCGAAGGCGGCGTGGGAGGAGAAGCAGAACCGGCAGTTGTTCAGCGACGACACGTACGCCGCGATCAGCTCGCGCTCGCCCCGCGTCAGCGTGCTCTCCTGCCGCAGGAGCACCTCGGCCAGCGCGTTCAGCGGGCCGGCGGTCTCGGGCCGGAAGTCGAAGAGCCCGACGATCCCGGGCTGGTCGGTCGGCAGGCTGATGTGGGGCATGGCACTCCATCGCGAGGACGAATCTGGGCGAGCCGGGATGAGCGTCGTGCGTACGGCCGTGCCGGGAAGGATGCACCCGACAAAGGTTCATGATCGGTACATTCCGGCTCGGCTGTCAACGCCCGATTTCGTCTGACCCGATATTCGCCGCACCTGCGCACGTCACCGCGTCGGTAACCGCACTATGGCCATGTGGTAAGTCGGTCCTCACTCCGATGTTCGCTGACACTGATCGGGGCATGGAGTCACTGAACCGCCCAAAATAGGCCAGCCTCACTACCCGGAGGTCGCTTATGTCGGAAAACCCGAGCGTGACGATTGCGCGAGACTTCTACAACGCCCTGGCAAAGGGGGATCTCGATTCCATCCGCAGCGACCAACTCGCCGACGACGTGGTCTTCCACGTTCCGGGACGCGGGTCGCTGGCCGCCGAATACCGCGGCAAGGACCAGGTGCTCGGTTATCTCGGACGGCTCGGCGAACTGACCGAAAACACGATTCGTTTCGAGCCGGATTCGTTCCTCCTCGGTGAGGACACGGTCGCCGCCGTCATCCGCGTGCGGGGCGAGCGGGCCGGCCGCAGCCTGGACGACCGCGGCGTCCAGGTGTTCAAGATCGCGGGTGGCAAGATCGCGGAGCGGTGGAGCTACCCGTACGACCCGTACGTCATCGACGAGTTCTTCGCCTGACCGCAGGCCCGCCGGGGGCGCCGGTCCCGGAGACGACCCGGGACCGGTGCCGCCGCGCGCGCCTCGCCGTCAGCCCCCGGCCAGGGCGTCGGCCAGGACCCGCACGTACCCGGTGGCCAGACGCGCCCGCTCCTCGTAGTGGACGGGATCGTCGGACGCGACCGTGGCCAGGCCGTCGACGTACCGGTTGAACATGCAGAACGCGGCCGCGATGAGCACGGTGTCGTGGATCTCCAGATCGGTGGCGCCCTCGGCCCGCGCCTGCGCCACCTGGTCCTCGGTCACCTGCTTGCCGCCCTGCTGGACCGAGGCCGCGATGCGCAGCAGGGCCCTGAGCTTCGCCGGCACCGGGGCCGCGTCGAGGTCCTGGCGGACCTGCTCCACCAGCGACATCCCCTCGGGCAGTCGCGCGGCGGCGAAGGCCGCGTGCGTGAAGAAGCAGAAACGGCACTGGTTCAGCCCGGACACATAGGTGGCGATGAGTTCGCGTTCTCCCCGCGTGAGCGTGCTCTCCCCGCACAACAGCACGTCGACCAACTGGTTCAGTGGCAGAGCCGTTTCCGGGCGGAATCGAAACAACCCCCGGATCCCCGGTTCGGCGGAACTCAACGTGATGTGCGGACGGGTGGCGCCACGGTGATTGGTCTCCCCTTTCACGGGCGGCGGCGGCCATTCCCTGACGGCGTCGGACAAAGGGGTGATGGACAGCTTGGCGGCCACGTTCGGGCGTTCCGGCGCGGCGACGGCGCTCGTCATTTCCCTACCCTCTCCTCGGATTCGGTGATCGGCTCTCGCACCACCAACTGTGCGGCGCGGCCACGCCCCGAACCAGAAGAATGGCGGTCAGCAAGCTGCCCGCCCATGCCATTTTCCTGTCAATTCGATCCTTGACAGGAGTTTCGGCATGAGTATTTCCTGCCGTCGTTCCGGCGTCAGGAATCGGAGGCGCCCGACGACCGCCGCCGCGCCTCCACTGTGGCGTCGATGCTCCGCGCGAGAAACCGCCCGATCACCTGGCGCTCCTCCTCGCCGAACTCCTCGACCACCCCCGTCATCTCGCTCCCGAGTGGGGCGAAGAACCGCGCGGCGAGCGCGGCGGCCTGCTCGCTCATGGCGAGTTCGACCTTGCGCCGGTCGGTGGCGCTGCGCCGCCGTTCGAGATGGCCCGCCTGTTCCAGGCGGTTGAGCAGGGCGCTCGTCGCCGGGGCGCTGAGGTTGAGCGCGGTGCCGAGGGTGCCCGGGCTGAGCGGCCGGCCCTCACGGGCGGCGTCCATGACCACCACCAGCGCGTTCAGGTCGGTGTGGTGCAGGCCGTGGCCGACCGCGAACTGCTCGACGAACCGGTTCACCTCGACGGTGAGGCGACGCAGCAGGGCCATCAGCGCCGTGGCGTCCACGGCCGGCTCGACGGTCTCCTCCGCCATGCCCGCCTCCTCCGTGTTGCCAACGCCGACGCCGCCGTCCTACCCTTCCTTCCACCGTAGAAATATTCCATGATGGAAAGAACTGGTATGAGGCGAGCAGAGCATAGTGGGTCCGTCCCGCTCGCGGGCCGCCGGGGGAAATGGGCGGTCCTCGCGCTGGCGATCGTCGTCTCCGGGCTGGCCCTGGCGTTCGGCGGCGCCACCAGGGTGAACACCGACCCCGCGGCCGCCCTGCCGCGTGGCGCGGAGTCGTCCGAGGCGATCCGGCTCCAGCAGCGGCTGCCGAGCGGCAGGGTCACGCCGGCCCTGGTCGTCTACAGCCGCGACGGCGGGCTGACGGCCCAGGACCGCCAGGCGGTCGCGGACGACGCCGGGCGGATGGCCTCCCTGGCGGCGGGCGGGCGGGTCGTGCCTCCGGTCTTCGCCCCGCGCGGCGACGTCGCGCTGCTCACCGTTCCGCTTCCAGGCGCCCAGCCCCTGGCCGGCCTCACCCGCACGGTCACGACGATCCGCGCCGAGGCCCGCGACGGCCTGCCCGCGGGCGCGAAGGCCGAGGTGACCGGGCCGGCCGGGTTCTCGGTGGACCTCGCGGCGGTCTTCGACGGCGCGAACCTCACGCTGCTGGCCGTGACCGCGTCCGTCGTCGCGCTCCTGCTGCTGCTGACCTACCGCAGCCCCTGGCTGTGGCTGGTCCCGCTCGCGGTCATCGGCACGGCCGACCAGGTCGCCGCCAAGATCGTCGCGATCCTCACCCGCACCACCGGGCTGACCGTCGACGACTCCACGCTCGGCATCACGTCGGTGCTGGTCTTCGGCGCGGGCACCAACTACGCCCTGCTGCTCATCGCGCGCTACCGCGAGGAACTGCGGCTCCACGAGGACCGGCACGAGGCGATGGCGAGGGCGGTCGGCTCGGCGGCGCCGGCGATCCTGGCCAGTTCGGCGACCGTGACCCTGGCGCTGGGCGGCCTGGTCTTCGCGCTGTCGCCGGGCACCCGCGCCATCGGCCTGGCCGGGGCCGTCGGCATCGTCACGGCGGTCTGCTACGCCCTGCTCGTGCTGCCGGCCGCGCTCGTGCTGTTCGGCCGGGGCCTGTTCTGGCCGTTCGCGCCGGTGGCGGGCGGGCCCGACCCCACGCGTACGGGCCTGTGGGCCAGGGTGGGCGGCGCGGTCGCGCGCCGGCCGCTGGCCGCCGCCGTGGCGAGCGTCCTGGTGCTCGCCGTCCTGACCCTGGGCGTCGCCGGGGTGCGCAGCGGGCTGTCGCAGACCGAGCAGTTCCGCGACCGCGTCGAGGCCATCACGGGACAGGAGACCCTGGAGAAGGGCTTCCCAGCGGGAATCGCCCAGCCGGTCGTCATCGTCTCCCGCGCGTCCGCCGCCGACCGCGTCCGCGCCGCCGCCCTCGCCGTGCCGGGCGTGGTACGGGTGAACCCCGGCGACCGTACGGCGGAGTACGCCCGGGCCGACGCGGTGCTGACGGCCGAGCCCGGCAGCGCGGCCGGCTTCGCGACGCTACGGGCCCTGCGGGAGGCCGTCCACGCCGTGCCGGGAGCGGACGCCGTGGTGGGCGGGCAGCAGGCGAGCGACCTGGACGAGCGGGAGGCCGCCTCCCGCGACCAGAGGCTGATCATCCCGCTCGTGCTGGCCATTGTGCTGATCGTGCTGCTCGCCCTGCTCCGGTCGGTGGTCGCGGCCGTCACGCTGGTCCTCACGGTGATCGCCAGCTTCGCCGCGAGCTTCGGCGCGGGCTGGTTCGCCTTCCGGCACCTGTTCGGCTTCCCGGCCCTCGACCTCGCGGTGCCGCTGCTGAGCTTCCTGTTCCTGGTGGCGTTGGGGATCGACTACAACATCTTCCTCACGACCAGGGCGCGCGAGGAGACGGCCGAGCACGGCGCCGCCGGAGGGATAGTCACCGCGCTCGCGGTCACCGGCGGCGTCATCACCAGCGCCGGGATCCTGCTCGCCTCCGTGTTCGCGGTGCTCGGCGTGCTCCCGCTGATCACGCTGACGCAGATCGGCGTCATCGTGGGATTCGGGGTGCTGCTCGACACGCTGCTCGTGCGCAGCGTCCTCGTGCCCGCCCTGGTCACCCTGCTGGGCGACCGCTTCTGGTGGCCCGGCGACCCCGGGCGCCGCGCGTCCCGGCCGCCCGGCCTCCCCAGCGCCGACCGGGCCCGCGCCTGACCCCCGCGACGCTCACGCGGGAACGAGGCCGGGCGACGGGTGCGCGTGGTGGGCGTGGGCGTCCCGCTCCCTGGCGGCCTGGGCCGTCACCGCCTGGGCCGTCACCGCCTCCCGCGACCACCGCTGCGCCAGCACCCCGCCCAGGGTCGCGGCCGCCGCGCTGCCGAGGCCGATCGTCCAGCCGACCGGCCCGAGCGGCCGGCAGCCGAAGAACGTGCTGACGCCCGGGACGGTGACGATGACGCCGAGCACGGCGAGCGAGGCCAGCGCGGCGAGCACGACGACCCTGTCGCGCCCGCCGCCCGCGATCGTCTGCATGAGCTGCGCCCCCACGAGCGCGACCAGCCCGATCGTGTCGGCCCGCCCGCGGGTGCCGCCCATCCGGCCGAGCAGCCATCCCGCGGTCGCGGCCGCCGCGGTCACGGCGGCGCGCAGGTAGATGTCCCTGGTGAGGGAGGCGCCCAGCGACGCCTCCGGACCCTCGGCGAGCAGCTTCTCGGGATCGGTCGAGGCGGGCGGCCGTACGGCGACGGCCATCGCCGGCACCATGTCGGTCAGCAGGTTGACCAGCAGGAGCTGGCGGGCGTTGAGCGCGCTGCCGCCCGCGAGCAGGTTCGTCCCCACCGTGAAGGCGATCTCGCCGATGTTGCCGCCGAGCAGGATGCTCAGCGAGTCGCGGACCGAGCTCCACATGGCCCGGCCCTCGACGATGGCGTCCACGATCGTCTCGATCCGGTCGTCGGTCACCACCAGGTCGGCGGCGGCCCGGGCGGCCGGGGTCGCCCGCGTGCCGAGCGCGATGCCGACGTCCGCGGTCCGGATGGCGGGCGCGTCGTTCGCGCCGTCGCCCGTGACGGCCACGACCTCCCCGGCCCCGCGCAGGCAGGTGACGATGCGGGCCTTGTGCGCCGGGGTCGCCCGGGCGAAGACGGCCACATCGGGCAGCACCTTGGTCAGCGTCTCGTCGTCCATCGCGTCGATCTCCGGGCCGGTCATGACCCGCTGCCCGTTCAGCGCGTTCAGCTCGACGGCGATCGCCTCGGCGGTGCTCGGGTGGTCGCCCGTCACCATGACGATGCGGACGCCCGCCCGCATCAGCCGGTCGACGCTCTCCGCGGCCGTCGACCGCACCGGGTCCGCCAGGCCGAGGAACCCCAGGAAGCACAGCTCGTCGATGCGCGACTCGTCGAGGTCGCGGCGGTCGGACGCCGGGCGCTGCGCCACGGCCAGGACCCGGTAGCCCTGCCGGGCGAGCCGGTCCACCTCGCGTTCGAGCTCGGCCCGGGCCGCGTCGTCCAGGGGAACCGGGCCGCCTTCCCGCTGCACCGTGCGGCAGTGGGTCAGCACGATCTCGGGCGCGCCCTTCACGCTCAGCAGCTGCCCCTGCTCGGTGTGGCCGAGGACGGCGTGGTAGCCGCGTCCCGGCTCGAAGGGCATCTCGTCGACCCGCTCCCAGGTCTCCAGGCCCTCCTGCGGGGTGACGCCGATCCGGTGGGCGCCGTCGAGCACGGCCCGGTCGGTCGGGTGGGCGATGACCCGCCCGCCGCCGTACTTGGGGCTCGCCCGCACGGCGGCCGCCAGGATGCGGCGCAGGTGCTCGGTCGGCTCCTCCACGGTGCGGCCCCCGCGGCCGTCCGACAGGTACCGCAGGCTGATGTGCCCCTCGGTCAGGGTGCCGGTCTTGTCGAAGCACAGCACGTTGACCCGGCCGAGCGCCTCGATGGTGGACGGGTTGCGCACCAGCGCCGCCCGCCGCGACAGCCGCCGCGCCGCCGCGAGCTCCGCGACCGTCGCAACGAACGGCAGCCCCTCGGGGACGGCGGCCACGGTGAGGCTGACGGCGGGTGTGAGGGCCGTGGCCAGCGGCCTGCCCCTCAGCAGGTCGGTGATCAGCAGCAGGGCGCCCGCGCCGATGGAGATCGGCAGGATGCGGCGGCTCAGCTCGCGCAGCCGCAGCTCGACGCCGGTGGGCGGGCTGGGTTCCGCCGCGAGGCGGGCGCTGCGCCCCGACTCGGTCAGGTCGCCGGTCGCGACGACCACCGCCTGCCCGCTGCCGGCCGCGACCGTGGTGCCCTGGTAGACCATCGAGGTGCGGTCCGCGATGGCGGCCGCGACGGTCGGCGCCGCCGTCTTCGTCACCAGCTGCGACTCGCCCGTGAGCGTCGACTCGTCGAGCTCCAGGCCCACCGCCTTGATGACCCGGGAGTCGGCCGGCACGGCGTCGCCGGCCCGCAGCTCGATGACGTCGCCGGGCGCGAGCTGCTCCTTCGTCGCCTCAACGGTGCCGTCCGGGCGGCGCAGCCGTACGAGGACCTCGGTGGACTCGGTCAGGCGCATCAGCGCCTGGTCGGCCTTGAACCGCTGCACGCCGCCGAGGAACGCGTTGATCACCATCACTCCGCTGATCAGCACGGCGTCGAGCGCCGAGCCGACCAGCGCGGAGATCCCGGCGCCCGCGGCCAGGGCCGGGGTGAGCGGGTTGGCCAGCTCCTCGACCGTCGTGCGGGCCAGCGAGTGCGGCCCCTCGGCCTCCTCCTGCACGAGCTCGCCGCGCCGCTTGTCGGCCTCGTCCGCGTTGAGCCCATGAGGCGAGGAGCCGAGCCGCGACAGGACCTCCTTGGCCGACATGGCGTGCCAGGGCGTCGGGTCGGCGCGGACCGGCGACGGCCGGCGGGCGAGGCCGCGCGCCGACCACTCGCCGAACGCGATGGCGCCGAGCGCCACGGTGGCGCTCACCAACTGGACCCGCCGCAGCGCCGTCCGCTCCGGCCCGGCGAACGCCATGAGAGCGCCGACGATCGCGCCGATGGCGCCGAGCCGCACCCCGTTCCTGCTGGTGTTCACCGCCAGGGGCAGGCAGCTCAGGAACAGGTGCACCCCGTGCAGCGGCCCGGCGACGTCCGCGTCCCACGGCACCAGACCCTCGGCGTCCATCACCCCGACGCCGATGTCCGCCTGGGCCAGGCCGTGCCGGCCGCGCCGCGACACGAGGACCACGCCGTGGCCCTCCTCCTGGAGCTCGTACACGTGCCGGCCGAGGTCCTCCCCGCCCGGCACGACCCGGGACACGGCCAGCCGCTGGGCCAGGCCGCCCTCCTCCCCGGCCAGCACGACGGTCCCCGCCGCCTTGGCCGCGGCGACGACCGGGACGGCCAGCGGGTCGATCTCCCTGGCCAGTCCCGCGACCGCGACCGGCGTGCCGTCCCTGGTCACCTCCAGCGCGCGCAGCCCCCGCTCCCGCCAGGTCTCCGACACGTGGGCGAGGCGGTCGTCGTCCACGTCCGCGAGCGGCCGGACCGTCCAGCCCTCGTCCGTACGGGTGTCTCCGGGGTCGGAGAAGTCGATGAGCGCGTACAGCCGCGAGTAGAGCTGGTCGGTGTCGACTCCCTCCACGAGCGGCTCGACCCGGTCGATCGTCCAGGAGCCGGTCGTGAGGGCGTCCGCGTCGAGGATGACCGTGTCGACGCGGTCCATGCGGCGCAGGACGTCGCCCTCGAACACCACGGTGTCGTGCCTGCCGAGCGCCCGTCCGATGGCCCCGGAGAAGGCTTCCCGGGTCACGTCCGCGATTCTCGGGGTGGCGGAGATGAAGACGGGCAGCGCCCGTTGCCCGCGCGTGAGGATCCGCGTCACGGCGTACGCGCCGACCGCCACCGGGCTCACGACGTCCGCGTACGACTCGATCGGGCCGTGGGGGAGGTGGGTGGGCCGTGGCCGGGTGCGGGCCCTGACGTGGTGGTAGGCGCCCGGCCTGCCGGCCAGCTGCTCCTCGAGCTGCTCCCAGGCGTATCGGCCCGCCTTGGCCTCGACGAAGCGGCCGAACGACACGGCCGACTGCACCACGAGCGCGACCGGGCGCAGGGTGAGGGTCGTGGCGACCAGGTTGCTGACGGTGAACAGCGCGTTGGCCGGTCCCCGGCCGATCCGCCGGTCGAGCTGCTCGCGCACCGCCGGAGTGGCGTCGGCCAGCTGCAGCACGGCGGGGACGATCGCGGGGAGCCGGGGGAGGCGCACGACACTGCCCGCGATGGCGAGACCCACGCTGGTGACGCCGGCGGCGAGCCGGATCGTGGCGCGCGCGTGCTCCTCGGCCAGCCGGACCGGTGACTCGTGCGCGCGCTCCTCCAGCGAGTCGAGCTCGGTCGTGACGCGCAGCAGCTCGTCGCGGTCGACCGCCTTGGGGTCGCAGGCGACGAACACGCAGCCGAGGCGGCCGTTGACCTCCGCCCGCTCGACTCCCGGCTCCCCGGACAGCCGCTCCTCCAGCCGCGCGGCCGAATGATGCGTCCCCGGACCGCCGATCCCCCGCAGGTCGATGCGCAGCCCTCCAGGGCAGGGCCGCACCTCCCGGGGAGACGGGAGCAGGTCGCGGACGGGATCCGGCAGCACGCCGCGGAGCAGCGTGGCGGACGCCGTAAGCACGTGGGTCAGGAACATTCAAGTCTCCAGCGGACGAAACCCCGGACGGGGAGGATCTCCCGGGCAGCCCCTTCGCGGGTCCCGGGCGCGGGCGGCACCGGCGCCGCCGTCAGGCGGGCGCGGCGGCGC
>NZ_KI866523.1:1011348-1091259 GCF_000511135.2 Microbispora sp. ATCC PTA-5024
GGCGGCGCCGCACCGGCGCCTGCGCGGATCGCCGCCGGCCCTCGTCGCGGGCCGCCGGACTCTCCGGGAACGCGTCATCACCCCTCCTCAGGGACGCGGGGGGTGGTTGCGGAACAGGAAAGCCGCCCGTGATGACCCGTCACAGGCGGCGGACGAGACGGCCGTACGGCCGCCCCTCAATACCTTTCCTCCTCCGGGACCAGCGGAAACGCGCGTCCACGACAAATAGGCCGCCTCGGCCTGGATCAGGCCGGGCGGCGGAGGGAGAACAGAGGCGGCGGCCCTTCGCGGGCGCCGGAGAGATATCAGCCGATCTGCAACGAGGACCAGGACAGCAGGCCGAGCAGGCGCCGCAGCGACGGCTGCACGTTGCGCAGGCGCACCGGGAGGCCGAGCGGGTCGTCGGCGAGCATGGCCAGGGTCCGCAGGCCGTAGAGATCGACGAACTTGAGCTCGGCGACGTCCACGATCACGGCGCCGGCGCGGCTGCCGGAGAGTGCGGATGCGACGGCGTCGCCGTTGGTGAGGTCGAGCTGGCCCGCCAGGGAGATCGAACCGTCGTCGGACGACCTGACGCTGATCTGCTGGTCGACGTAGAGCACGTCGTGAGGAGTGGATTCGAACGACGAGATGATGGTCATCACGTGAAGCGCCGCCTTCCTGTAGAGGGGCGGACACCTTCGAGCATCCTCGTCGCTGACTCGCCGTGTCAACCGGAGGGGACGGCGCCGGCCCCCCTCCCACGGGGCCGGCGCGTCCTCCGTACGGGCTCCCGTCAGGGGATACGCGCGCGGGCGCGGGAGGAGGAGAGGGTGACGCATCTCACGTTAGAACCGCGCCGGACCGCGGTCGTTCGGTCAGTGGGAGACGTACAGGACCTTCCAGGTGCCGGCGTAGAGGCAGTTGAGGGACGGCTTCGACGTGGCCTCGGAGCAGACCTTGAGCTCGACCTCGTACGTGTTGGGGTAGGTGAAGGAGAACGACTTCGGCTTCGTGGCGTTGCAGGTGCGGTAGGCCTTGTGGATGAAGGGCAGGTTGCCGTCGGCCTTGCGGTAGGTCACCCGGAACACGGCCCAGCCGCAGGAGGAGCCCTTGGTCCGGTCGTACACCTTGCCCGTGACGTGGGCCGTGCCCACGGCGGGGATGGTGCCGCTGAGCCCGGTGACGGCGATGGTGCCCGAGGCCTTGGCGGCCTTGCCGGGCGCGTAGGCGGGGCCCCACGACTTGGGGGCGGCGGACGCGGCGGCAGGGGAGCCCGCGGACGCCTGGGCCGCGGCGGGCGCGATCGTGACGAGGGCGGCGGCGACGGCGATTCCGGCGAGGACACGGGCGGTGGTCATCGGGAGGTCCCTTCTTGCGCTGGCGAAGACGGGACGAGTGTCGGCCGCCCGGCTTTCAACCCGCTTGACGTCGCCTGAACCCGGCGCCTGAGCACGCGGCAGGCGGCGGGGTCAGGGCTTGCGGGCCACCCCGCCGACGAACGTGTGGTAGGTGATGCCCTGCTCCACGGGCTCGTCCGGGTCGGCCCGCCACGCGGCGACGGGTACGAGGCCGGGCTCGAGAAGCTCGAAGTCGCCGAAGTACGCCAGGATCTCCTCGCGCGTGCGCCACCGCCCGGTGCCGAGGTGCTCGTTGAACAGCTTCTCGGCCGAGTACGCCTGCGCGGACACCTCGGGAAGCTCCTCGCCCGGGTTGTGGAAGTGCGACAGGGCCAGGTAGCTCCCGTCCGGAAGGGCCGCCCGCAGGCGGGCCGCGATCCCGCCCGGCTCCTCGTGGTCGTTCAGGTGGTGGAGGATCGCGAAGAGCAGCAACGCCACCGGCTGGTCGAAGTCGATGAGAGCCCGGAGGTCCGGGTGGGAGAGCAGTTCCTCCGGCCGGCGGAGGTCCGCCTGGATGACGGTGGTGCTGCCGTTGCGCGCCAGCAGGGCCCGTCCGTGGGCGAGCACGATCGGGTCGTTGTCGACGTAGACGACCCGCGCGTCCGGTGCGGCCGCCTGGGCGATCTCGTGCACGTTGCCCTGGGTGGGCAGGCCCGACCCGATGTCGAGGAACTGACGGATGCCCGCTTCGGTGGCGAGGTAGTGGACCGCCCGCTTCAGGAAGCCCCGGTTCGCCCGGCCCGCGGCCGGCGCGTCAGGGGCGATCGTGAGGGTGAGCTCGCCGACCTGGCGATCGATCGCGAAGTTGTCCTTGCCCCCCAGAAAGTAGTCGTACACCCGGGAGATGCTCGGCTTGGTGGGGTCGATACGCGTGGGCAGTTCCGTCTCCGGTCGCGCCCGGCCGTCGTCCACGTTCCGATCCTCGTCGGCCATGGTCCCGTCCCTCGCCTCGTCCGACTCCGTCGTGATCACGATAAAGCGAGAAGTGTCGCCAGTGAAGGCACAATGCGGCGAATGTCGGCGTGCGGGCGGATCTGAGGGCCAGACGGGAGACGCCCAGGCCGCCGGGCGTCCGTGCGCCGACGGGGTCGGACGACGAGGTTTGCGCGCCTGATGGGCTCAGACGGAGACGCCGACGCCACCCCGCGTCTGCGCGCCGAACCGCTCCTGCTCTTTGGCCAGGTCGAGCGGCCTGATCCGGGCGCGCCCGGCGATGATCTCCTCGGTCAGCAGGTCGGCGGGCACGAGCCAGGACACCTCGAACTCGATGCCGTCGGGGTCCTTGGCGTACAGCGCCTTGGTCGTGGAGTGGTCGGAGGCGCCCACCAACGCGCCCGTCTCCGACAGCTTCTCGGCGATCCGCTGCAGCTCGGCCAGCGTGTCGACCTCCCAGGCGAGGTGGTAGAGGCCGACGGTTGAGCGTCCGGCCTCCGACGGTCCCGCCTGGCCGCCGATCTGGAAGAGCCCGAGGTCGTGGTCGTTGGACGAGCCCGCCGCCTGGAGGAAGGCGGCGCCCGGGAACGCGTTGACGACGCGGAAGCCCAGGGCCTCCTGGTAGAAGGCGACGCTCCGCTCGACGTCGCGGACGTACAGGACCGCGTGGTTGAGCCGCTGGATCGGCATGGCCCCTCCCATTACTTGAACTCTCAAGTGATTCTACATGACGGCGGTTTTCCGGAAACTGTCGGTGCCGGGTCGTACTGTGGCCGGCGGACCGAGTCGGGCAGGGGGAGGCGCGATGACGATCGACAGGGCCACGCGGGCGCACGAGGACAACCAGACGCTGTTCCGGGCCGTGCACGAGGTGGCCGTGCGCCACCGAGGGCAGCCGTTCCACCAGGTCGTCGCGGCGCTGACCAGGACCTTGCCGCGCGAGCCCCACCTGGACGCCGAGGAGGTCCGGCGCATCGCGGAGGAGATCAGCCTCGGCCGCGACCCCTCCGGCCTCTGACGGCGGGGCCGCCGCGCTCAGGTGTGCAGCAGGGCGGCGGGGTCGGCGATGACCTGCTCGATCACCTGACCGGCCGCGCCGAGCGCGGCGGCCTCGGTGCCGAGGCGGGAGACGACCACGGGTGGCACGGTGTCGCGCATCTGCCCGAGCCGGGCGGTGAGCGTGGTCGCCACCACGTCGCCGATCCAGGGGAACAGCGGCGCGTAGATTCCGCCGAGGACGATCGCGTCCGGGTCGACCAGGTTGACGGCCGAGCAGAGGGCGACGCCGAGCGCCCACCCGGCGCGCTCGCACGCCGCGAGGGCCCGCTCGTCCCCGGCCTCCAGCCGGGACAGCACCCACGGAATGCCCCGGCCCGCCGACTCCCGCGCCGCCTGCGCGGAACGCGCCGTGTCGGGGTCCGCACCGGCGGGCTGAAAGGCGTCGGTACGGGCGGTGTCGGGACGGGCGGCCTCAGGCTGGGCGGTGTCGGGCTGGGAGGCATCGGGCTGGGAGGCGTCGGGACGGGCGGTGTCGTGGCGCGCGCCGTTGGGGTGCCCGGTGCCGAGGCGCGCGGCGTGGAGCTGGGAGGCGTCGGGATGCGCGCTGTCGGGATGCGCGCCGTCGGGACGGGCGGCGTTGAGGAGGGCGTCCTGCCCGGCGTACTGCTCCAGGCAGCCTCGTCCCCCGCAGCGGCAGAGCGGGCCGTCGGGGGCGACCACCACGTGGCCGAGCTCGCCCGCGAAGCCGTGGGCGCCCCGGAAGAGCCGCCCCCGCACGACGAGGCCGGCGCCGATGCCGATCTCACCGGACACGTGGAGGAAGTCCGGCAGGCCCGACCCGAACCACAGCTCGCCCAGCGCCGCCAGGTTGGCCTCGTTCTCCACCCGCACTGGGAACGGCAACCGGAGCAGGGACGACAGCGGCACGTCACGCCAGCCGAGGTTCGGCGCGTTGTGGACGGTCCCGCTCGCCAGATCCACCGGGCCGGGCACGGCGAGCACGCCGCCGACCACCCGAAGGCCGCTGTCCACAGCCTCGTCCACAGCCTGCATCGTGAGATCCCGGAGTCGCGCGATCACATCCACAGGCTGTGCGCTCCGGTTGTCCACAGCCTGTGTACGGCGCAGCCGCACCGTCCGGGCGAGGTCGACGACCTGGACCGACAGGTAGTCGACGTTGATCTCCAGGCCGACGGCCGCCACCTGTGAGCCGCTGATCCTCACCTCGACGCCCGGCCGGCCGCGCTCGCCGTCCCGGACCGCGCCGGCCTCCACGACGAGCCCGGCCTCGATCAGGTCGGCCACGAGCTTCGAGACGGTCGTCTTCGTCAGGCCGGTGATCTCGGCCAGCGCGGCGCGGGTGAGCGACCGGCGGGCGCTGACCTCGCCGAGCACGAGCGCGAGGTTGCGCGCCCGCATCGCGTCGTGCCGTACGGCCTGCGTCATCACACCATCCATCGTCGGGCGTTGAGAACACGGACACGCCCTCTTGACCTGCGGGGCGTGACGAACCATATTTAGTCCACAACATAGACTAATTCGGAGGCGACTCATGTACACCCCCACTCCCGAGGACCGTTTCACGTTCGGGCTGTGGACGGTCGGCTGGCAGGCGCGCGACCCGTTCGGCGACGCGACGCGCGCGCCGCTCGACCCGGTCGAGTCCGTCCACCGCCTGGCCGAGCTCGGCGCGTACGGTGTGACCTTCCACGACGACGACCTCCTCGCCGTCGAGCAGGACCGGGCCAGGGCGATCGAGAACTTCAAGAAGGCGCTCGCCGAGACCGGCCTGAAGGTGCCGATGGCGACGACGAACCTGTTCACCCACCCGGTCTTCAAGGACGGCGGGTTCACCAGCAACGACCGCGACGTGCGCCGCTACGCGCTGCGCAAGGTCATTCGCAACATCGACCTCGCCGCCGAGCTGGGCGCGACGACGTACGTGTGCTGGGGCGGCCGCGAGGGCGCCGAGTCGGACGCGGCCAAGGACGTCCGCGTCGCCCTCGACAGGTACAAGGAGGGCTTCGACCTCCTGTGCCAGTACGTGATCGACAAGGGTTACAACATCCGGTTCGCCGTCGAGCCCAAGCCGAACGAGCCGCGGGGCGACATCCTGCTGCCGACGATCGGCCACGCCCTGGCGTTCATCAACTCGCTGGAGCACCCGGAGATGGTGGGCCTCAACCCCGAGGTCGGCCACGAGCAGATGGCCGGGATGAACTTCGTGCACGGCATCGCGCAGGCGCTGTGGCAGGGCAAGCTGTTCCACATCGACCTCAACGGTCAGCACGGCCCGAAGTACGACCAGGACCTCGTCTTCGGCCACGGCGACGTGAAGAGCGCGTTCTTCCTGGTCGACCTGCTGGAGAACGGCGGCTACGACGGCCCCCGCCACTTCGACTACAAGCCGCTGCGCACCGACGACGCCGACGACGTCTGGGTCTCCGCGGCCGCGAACATGCGGACCTATCTCATCCTCAAGGAGAAGTCCAAGGCGTACCGGGCCGACCCGGAGGTCCAGGAGGCGCTGGCGGCCAGCCGGGTGCCGGAGCTCGCGCAGACCACCCTCGGCGAGGGCGAGACCTACGACGACCTGCTCGCCGAGTCGTTCGACGTGGACGCGGCGGCCGAGCGCGGCTTCCACTTCACCCGGCTGAACCAGCTCGCCCTGGAGCACCTGCTCGGCGTGCGCGGCTGACCCGGACCGGAGGACGAACGTGACGCTCGTCGCGGGGGTCGACTCCTCGACCCAGAGCTGCAAGGTGGTGATCAGGGACGCCGAGACCGGCGCCCTGGTCCGGGAGGGCCGCGCCCGTCACCCCGACGGCACCGAGGTCCACCCCTCGCACTGGTGGGACGCCCTCCAGAGCGCGATCGCGCAGGCCGGGGGGCTCGACGACGTGGCCGCCCTCAGCGTCGCGGGGCAGCAGCACGGCATGGTCTGCCTCGACGAGGCCGGCGAGGTCGTCCGGCCCGCGCTGCTGTGGAACGACACCCGGTCGGCGCAGGCGGCGGCGGACCTCGTGGCCGAGCTCGGCGGCCCGGAGAAGTGGGCGGAGGCCGTCGGCAGCGTGCCGGTGGCCTCGTTCACCGTGACCAAGCTCCGCTGGCTCGCCCGGCACGAGCCGGACGCGGCCGCCCGCACCCGTGCCGTGTGCCTCCCGCACGACTGGCTGACCTGGCGGCTCGCCGGCCGGCCCGAGGTGATCACCACGGACCGCGGGGACGCCTCCGGCACGGGCTACTGGTCGCCGGCCACCGGGGCGTACCGGACCGACCTGCTGGACCTCGCCTTCGGCGCGGTGCCGGACGTGCCGAGGGTGCTCGGCCCGGCCGAGCAGGCGGGCGCCGCCGGGCACGTGCGGCTGGCCCCCGGCACCGGCGACAACATGGCGGCGGCGCTCGGGGTCGGCATGCGCCCCGGCGACGTCGTCGTCTCGATCGGCACGTCGGGGACGGCCTTCGCCGTCGCGGAGGCGCCGTCCGCCGACCCGACCGGCAACGTCGCGGGGTTCGCCGACGCGACCGGCCGGTTCCTCCCGCTCGCCTGCACGCTGAACGCGGCGCGGGTTCTGGAGGCGGCGGCCCGGATGCTCGGCGTCGACCAGGACCGGTTCAGCGACCTCGCGTTGGAGGGGCCCGCGGGCGCCGACGGCCTGGTGCTCGTGCCGTACCTGGAGGGCGAGCGCACCCCGAACAAGCCCGGCGCGACCGGCGCCGTGCAGGGGCTGCGGCTGTCCACCGCCACCCCGGCGCACCTCGCCAGGGCGGCCGTCGAGGGCATGCTCTGCGGGCTCGCCGACGCGCTCGACACCCTGGGCCTGACCCCCGAGCGGGTTCTGCTCATCGGCGGCGGGGCCCGGTCGGAGGCGGTCCGGCGGATCGCGCCGACCGTCTTCGGTAGGCCGGTGCTCGTGCCCACCCCGGGGGAGTACGTGGCCGACGGGGCGGCGCGCCAGGCGGCCTGGCTGCTGTCGGGCGGCGCCGAGCCCCCGCACTGGGCGTCGGGGGAGGCGGCCCGCTACGAGGCCGACCCGGTCCCGGGCCTGCGCGACCGGTACCGCGAGGCCGCCGCGCTGCAGTGAGCCGCCGGCCTGCCGTGAGGCCGTGACCTGAGGACGTCGTGCCCCTGCCCGCGCCACCCGCGCGCCGGGCAGGGGCACGACGGCGATGCGGCGTTGGGCCCACGGCGACCGTGGCGGGGAACGCCGAGGGGTGGTGCGCCCACCGGCAGGAGGACAAGTGGGGCGGGTCCCAGGGCCGGGGCGGGGGAATGCCCCACCCTGAGCCGACCCTGACGGGACATCGGGGGGAACTACGCGTTGTCCCGGATGTCTGGGTGGCGTTCTTCGGGGGATCCTCAAGACATGGTCAAGAGGCTCTATCCCGTCGCCGCCTGCGCGGGCATCCTGCTCGCGGTGGTCACCGTCGTCGCGACGCAGGTCGGCGGGGCCCCCTCGCCGGACCCGGTCTCGACCACCATCAGCGAGTACGCCGCCCGCGACGGCGGCAGCGCGATCGAGACGGCGATGGCCGTCCTCGGCCTGGCGTCGCTGGCCCTGCTCGCGGGCATGCGGTCGGTGGGCGCGCCCATCGAGGGGTGGCCGGCGCGGCTGCTCGGCGTGTGGAGCGCCTCCCTGCTCGGGGCGGCGGTCGTCCCCTCGACCACCGCCGACCTCGGCACGACCTGGCAGACCGAGGTCCACCTGGCCCTGTCCGTCGTGGCCTTCGTCAGCGTCCCGGTGGCCGCGACCCTGATGGTCCCCCGCCTCGCCGCCGACGAGCGGTGGCGGCCGGTCGCCCGGCCCGTCGAGTGGCTGGCGCTCGCGTCGGGGCTCGGCCTGGCCGCGATCACGTACGTCGCGCTGCCCGGCCAGGGCGTCATGATCGGCCTGGTGGAGCGCCTGCTCCTCACCGCCGAGGTGGCCGTGCTCGGAGTCCTCGCCGTACGGCTGCTGAGCCTGACCTGGGCGCCGGTCCTCCGGGAGCGGCTGGTCGAATGGCGCGAACGGCGGAATTTCGTAACGTATCGTTAACTTTCGGCATAAGTCACATCACGCGGTGCTACTGTCCTCCGGTCGGTCGGGGGCGGGCGTACCGATGAGGTGGCATGCGATCGCACAGGTCCATCCGGTTCCGGATCTCGACGCTCCTCGTGATCCCGCTGGTCTCGCTCGTCGCGCTGTGGGTGTTCGCCGCGGCCGTCACGACGGGCCAGTCGGCCGGGCTGTTGAAGGTGAGCACACTCTACGAGGACATCGGCGACCCCGGTGACCGGCTCGACTCGGCGCTGGAGCGCGAGCACCTGCTGTCGGCCGAGTATTTGGCGACCGGGTCGTCCGAGGTCAGGGCGAGGCTCGAGGAGCAGCGCCGGGTGTCCGACACCGAGCGGGAGCGGTTCCGCTCGCTGTCCGGGTCGGCGTCGGCGCAGGACGCCATGACCCCCGCCATCAGGGCCCGGTACGACGACGTGATGGCGGCCGTGAACGGCCTCGACGAGACCCGGGCCGACGTGGACGACGGCAGCGTCGACCTGGTGGCGCTGGGCCAGCGGTTCGCGTGGCTGCCCGGCGCGCTCCAGCAGCTCATCCACGCGATGACGCTCAGCGACGACGTGCCGCTCTACCAGCAGTCGCGCAGCCTGACGATGGTCGGGTACGCGAAGGACCACCTCACCCGGGAGGCCGCGCTGGCCGCCGGGGTGCTGGCCGCCGGGCGGCCGTTCACCCACGCGGAGCGCCTGGCGTTCGTCCAGCTGGCCACCACCCGGCAGTTCCTGTTCGACCAGGGCATGGCCGAACTCGAGCCCGCGCTGCGGCAGCCGTTCGAGCAGCTGCTCGTCTCCGCGCCGTACCGGCGGTTCCAGACGATCGAGTCGTGGATCGTGAACGGCAAGGAGGGACCCGGGGTCACCCACGACCTGTGGCGGCAGGTGTCCGACACGCTCACCGACGAGTACCAGGCGGCGGTGACCCGGGGAGGCGTGGCGCTGGCGTCCCGGTCCGAGCCGGCGGCGGTCGCCACGTTCGTCCGGGCGGGGGTGGCGGGCCTGCTGGGCCTGCTCGCGTTCGGCGCCTCGCTGTTCGTGTCGCTGCGCACCGGCCGCGCCCTGACCCGCGAGCTCTCCGCGCTGCGCACGGCCGCGCGCGACCTCGCCCAGGTCCGCCTGCCCCAGGTGGTCGAGCGGCTCGGGCGCGGCGAGAAGGTCGACGTGGCGGCCGAGGCGCCGCCCATCGGCGTACGGGCCTCGACGGCCGAGGTGGGCGAGCTGGCCGCGGCGTTCGGAGCGGTCCAGCGCACCGCGGTCGAGGCGGCCGTCGACCAGGCACGCATCCGCGACGGCGCCGGCCAGGCCCTGCGCAACCTGGCGCGGCGCAGCCAGGGGCTCCTCCAGCGGCAGCTCCGGCTGCTCGACGGCATGCAGCGCACCACGGAGGACCCGGCGGCGCTGGAGAATCTGTTCAAGCTCGACCACCTGACCACGCGCATGCGCCGGCACGCCGAGGGCCTCATCGTGCTGTCGGGCGGCTCGGCCGGGAGGACGCGGCGGCAGCCGGTGCCGGTCGCGGAGACCCTGCAGGGCGCGGTCGCCGAGGTCGAGGACTACACACGGGTGCGGATCCTCCCGATGCCTCCGGCGGCCGTCTCGGGCGCCGCCGTGGCGGACGTGGTCCACCTGTTCGCCGAGCTGATCGAGAACGCCACGGCCTACTCGCCGCCGCACACCGAGGTGACGGTCCGCGGCGAGGGCGTGGCCCGCGGCTTCGCCGTCGAGGTCGAGGACCGGGGGCTCGGCATCCCACCGGAGGAGCGGGAGAGGGTCAACCGCAGGCTCGCCGGGCCGCCCGAGCTCGACCTGGCCGACACCGACAGGCTCGGGCTGGTCGTCGTCGCCCGCCTCGCGGCGCGCCACGGCGTCCGGGTCGAGCTGTGCTCCTCGCCGTTCGGGGGGACCACGGCCGTCGTGCTGCTTCCCTCGAACCTGCTCGCGGCGCCCGCCGGCGAGCCCGGACGGCTCCCGCTGGGGGCGGACGCGTGAGCGGCCGGGACGACGAGGAGTGGGTCGACGACCTGCCGGTGGTCCGGTCGTACGCGCTGACGAGGGGCCGGGCCCGGCCGACGTCGGCGGCGGCCCTGGACCTGACGGCGCTGGTCGGAGCCACGGGACGGGAGATCGCCTACGACGGCCGCCTGGGCATCGAGCACCGGCGGCTGCTCGACCTGCTGCCGGGGCCGCGGACGCTGGCCGACCTCGCCTCCGACGCGCGGCTGCCGCTAGGCGTGGTCCGGGTGCTGCTCGGCGACCTGATCGACCACGGCGTCGCCGCGGTGCGCCCGGCGGCGCGACGCTCGCCGATGGAGGACCTCCTGCGCGAGGTCATCACCGGCCTGCGCGCCCTGTGACCGCTGCCCCGACGTGAACGGCCGCCCCGCTCCCGTGGTCGTACGGGCGAGGGGCGGCCGACGGGGCTCCCTACCGCTGGGCGGCCGTGAGCATCTTGAGGGCGTGCTCGACGAGCGTGACGAGCACGACCTTGGCGGAGGCCCGCCGGCGCACGTCGCAGAGCAGGACCGGCACGTCGGGGTCGAGGTCGAGCGCGATCCGCACGTCGTCGGGCTCGTGCCGCTCCGCGCCGTCGAAGCAGTTCACCGCGACGATGAACGGCGTGCCGCGCTGCTCGAAGTAGTCGATGGACGGGAAGCAGTCGGTGAGCCTGCGGGTGTCGGCCAGCACCACGGCTCCCAGCGCGCCGTACGACAGCTCGTCCCACATGAACCAGAAGCGCTCCTGCCCGGGCGTGCCGAACAGGTAGACCACGAGTCCTTCGCGGATCGTGATACGGCCGAAGTCCATGGCGACCGTGGTGGTCGTCTTCCCTTCGACGCCGTCGGTGTCGTCCACGCCGACGCCCCGGTCGGACAGGACCTCCTCCGTGCGCAGAGGCCGAATCTCGCTGATCGCCCCGACCAGCGTGGTCTTGCCGACGCCGAAGCCGCCGGCCACGAGGATCTTGAGGGCGACCGGCTCCTCAGAGGGCGCGAAGGCCATTGATCACTTCCTTGAGAATGCGCTCGCTTGGCAGCGGCGCCACCTTGCCAGGAGCACGTACGGCGACGAGTCCCAGGTCGAGCAGATCCCCGAGCAGGACGCGGACCACCCCGAGCGGCAGGTCCACCTCCGAGGCGATGTCCGCCACCGACGCGCCGTGACGCGTGATCTCCAGAATCCGCCGCTGCTCGGGACCGAGGCCGGCTCCGACGGCCGGTGACGCGCCGGTGGCGGTCACCATGGCGATCAGGTCCAGCTTCTCCCCCGACGAGCGGGTCCGGCCGCCCGTCAGGGCGAAGGGCCGGACGACCGGGCCGGCCTCCTCGTCCATCCACTGGGGTCCCGTCATCTGGCCCCCCGCGTCACGGCGAGATCCGTCGCGGACTCGTCGAGATGTGCTGGCCGACGCGCTTGACCAGCATGGCCATCTCGTAGGCGATGTGGCCGACGTCGGCGTCGGACGCGGCCAGCACGGCGAGGCAGGTGCCCTGGCCCGCCGCCGTCACGAACAGGAAGGCCGCCTCCATCTCGACGATCGTCTGCCTGACCTCACCGCCGCCGAAGTGCCGTCCGGCGCCCCTGGCCAGGCTCTGGAAGCCGGCCGCGACGGCGGACAGGTGCTCCGCGTCCTCCCGGCTCAGCCCTTGCGAGGCGCCGACGACGAGGCCGTCCGTGGAGAGGATCACCGCCTGGCGGACGGCGGCGACCCTGCTGATGAGATCGTCGAGCAGCCAGTTCAGTTCGCCGGTCGTCGTCGCTTTGCCGGTCATTCCTCACCCTTCTCGCCGTGCCTGGTCTGTACGTGGTCGCCGGTCGCGCCGCCGGGCGGCTGCTCGGAGTCCTCGCGGCCCCGCAGCGCCCCGCGCTGGAAGGCGGAGAACATCGCCCGCGCCTCCTCGGGCGAGCGCTCCTCGGGTGCCGGTGGCGGCACGGGGGCCTGCAGCGGCTGATCGCGCAGCTGCGGCGCCATGCTCGCCTGGCGGACCCGGCGGGGCAGGCCGGCGTGCATGCCCCTGGGGGCCGACACGCGGGGCCGGGGGACGCCGCCCCGCTCGGGCGCCTCGAACGGCCCGTCGCCGGCGGGCTCCGCCGGGATCGGCCGCAGGCGCGGGACGTCCCGGGCGGGGGATACGCGCTGGGTGGCCTCGGCCGGTTCCCCAACCGCCGGCTCGCTTTCGAGGTCGTCGCGGATCGCCGAGGGCACCGCCTCGGTCCGGAGGGCGGCGGGGGTGAAGAACGGCGACGACTCGGGGCCGTCCCCGTCGTCGTCCGCGCGGTCCGGCGCGGGCGCCTCGTCCGCCGCTCTGTTCCGCCCGAGGTCCGCAGACCCGTTCGGCGAGCCGGCGTACGCCACGGGACCGGCCTCGGCGGCCTCGGCGTCCACCGGGCCCGCGTACGCGTCCGTGTGCCGGGGACCCACGGGCCCGCGGTCGGTGAAGAGCGAGCCGTTGAGCACGGGCGCGTCTCCCTGCCGCGCCGCGCCCCACGCGGCCGCCGTGCCGGCGGGATCGTCCTCGCCGGCGGCCAGGGCGGGCTTGGCGTGCGCGCCGGTGCGGACGGCCGAGCCGTTGATCGCGGCGGGGGAGCCGTCCCCGGCCATGAGGGCCCGGGGGACGAGCACGATGGCCGTCGTCCCGCCGTACGGCGAGCTGCGCAGGACCACCCGGATCTCGTACCGGGAGGCGAGCTGGCTGACGACGAACAGGCCGAGCCGGTCGCTGTCGGCCAGGTCGAACTCGGGCGGGTCGGCCAGCCGGGCGTTGACCTCGGCGTACTCCTCGGGGCTCAGCCCGAGCCCCCGGTCCTCGATCTCCAGGACGATGCCGTTGGCCACGACCTCGCCGCGCACCTGCACCTTCGTCTGCGGCGGGGAGAAGATGGTGGCGTTCTCCAGCAGCTCGGCCACGAGGTGCACGATGTCCGCGACCGCGGTCCCGCTGATCGACGTGTCGGGCATCGGCATCATCGTGATGCGGGTGTAGTCCTCGACCTCGGAGATCGCGGCGCGGACCACGTCGATGAGCGGCACCGGCTTGCGCCACGACCGGCCGGGGTTGGCGCCGGAGAGGATGATCAGGCCCTCGGCGTGACGGCGCATGCGGGTGGTCAGGTGGTCGAGCCGGAAGAGGTCCTCCAGGCTCTCCGGGTCGTCCGCGCGGCGCTGCATGGAGTCGAGCAGCGTGAGCTGACGGTGAAGCAGGCTCTGCTTGCGGCGGGCGAGGTTGAGGAAGACCTGGTTGACGCCCCTGCGGAGGTTGGCCTGGCCGACCGCGGCCTCGACCGCGGTCCGCTGCACCGAGCTGAACGCGTGGGCGACGTCCTCGATCTCGTTCGAGCCGCCCGCCTGGATCGGCGGCGCCTCGGCCTCGACGTCGACCTCCTCGCCCCTGCTGAGCTTGTCGACGACCTGCGGGAGCCGCACGTCCGCGAGGTCGAGCGCGGCGTCGCGCAGCCCGGCGAGGTCGCGGGCGAGGCGGCGGCCGAACCGGACCGAGAAGACGATCGTGATGATGATCACGACGAGCCCGAGCCCGCCGGCGACGCCGATGCGGGCCATGATGCCGCCGGCCACCGAGGTCGCGTTCGCGGTGAGGGCGTCGGAGGCCTTGACCCGGGCCGCGTCGAGCCGCATCCCGAGGCTGTCGACCGTGGACGCCCACTTGTCGCTGTCCTGCGGGAGCGGGCCGCCGGCGCGCACCTGGTTCACGATCCGGTCCTCGAGCCCCGCGAACCGGTCGAACAGCGGCGAGGTCAGCACCTGCTCGTACGGCTCGCGCATCGCGCCCGTCAGCACCGGCCGGTTCTTGGCGTACAGGAACCGGCGGGTGGAGACCCACTCGCTGAACGCGTTCTGCTCGTCCTGCGACATCCGGCCGCTGGCGAGCGCGCCCCTGACCAGGGCGTCCTCGCGGGCGATCATCTCGTACGCGTTGCCCATGCCCTGCATGGCGGAGGCCTGCTGGAAGATGGCCAGGTCGGGGACGGACACGAGCCGCTCGTACAGGGCGAACATGTCGTCCATCAGGCCGTCGTAGGCCGTGATCGCCTGCAGCCGGCTCGACTTGCCGAGCGTCACGCCCTCGCGGATGGAGGGCAGGCGGTCGACCGAGGCGATCATGGTGTCGAGCGGGACCCGCAGGTCGTCGCCGGCCGCCTCGCGGGTGGCGTCGTCGGTCGCGGCCCTCTTGAACTTCTCGGCCGCCGCGCTGGTCTTCGCCTGCTGGTCGGTGAGGGCGGCGGACCCGGTCTGGCCGGTGCTGAGCACGCCGACCGTGAGCGCGCGCTCCGCCTGGATCTGCAGGCCGAGGTCGGTGGAGGTGACGCCGATGGTGTCGTAAAGCGTCTTCGAGTGGAGAAGGACGAGTCCGTCACCCACCGTTAATTTAAGGACAAACCCCCACATAGCGCTCAACATGAGCAGTGGTAGGAGCAGCAACAAGAAGATCTTGAACCGAATCGACCGGTTTCTCGAACCCATGGCCACTCCTGCAGTGCTGGAGGCTCGCGCCGCATTTATGGGGAAATGCACCTCCGGAAGATCGCACAGAAGGCTAGCACCGATACAGTTCTGGCGCAGTGGAGGATCTGATGATTACTGTGATCACCGGGGCGAGTGCCGGAATCGGTGCAGCGTCCGCCCTTGATCTCGCCCGGCAGGGGCACCAACTTGTGCTCGTGGGGCGGAACCCGGAGAAGCTCGGCGTGGTCACGCGGCGTGTCGAGGCGATCACGGGAACGCCCCCGGACACGTTCACGGCGGACTTCGCGTCCCTCGACGAGGTCCGCGGGCTCGCCGCCGGGCTCCTCGACCGGTACGAGCGGATCGACGTCCTGGTGAACAACGCGGGCGTGATGAGCCCCGACCGCCGCACGACCGGGGACGGCCACGAACTGATGATCCAGGTGAACCACCTGGCGCCGTTCCTGCTGACGAACCTGCTGGCCGAGCGGCTGAAGGAGTCCTCGGCCCGGATCGTCACCACCTCCTCGCGGGCCGCGCGCACCGGCCGCCTCGACCCCTCCGACCTCGACCGCGAGCGCCGGCGCTGGAGCGGCTGGCTGCAGTACGGCGACTCCAAGCAGGCGAACGCGCTGTTCACGGTCTCCCTGGCCGAGCGCGGGTTCGCGGCCACCTGCCTCCATCCGGGCGTGCTGCGGACCGAGTTCGCCGCCGGGACCTTCTTCATGAAGCTCGTCATGCTCGTGCCGGGCATGGGCGAGGCGCCCGAGGTCGGCGGGGCGAGGATCGCGCATCTCGCCGCCCATCCCGACGGCGTCACCCACGCCGGCCGGTTCTTCGCCAGGAACAGGCCGGCGGAGGTGCCGGAGCGGATGCGCGACCCCGCGCTCGCCGCGGCCCTGTGGGACGCCAGCCTCGCGGCCACCGGCCTTCCGGCGGCCGCCTGAGGGCCGCCCGCCCCGCTCGCTCAGGGGGCCGGGCGCGGTTGGCAGGGGTCTCAGAGGACTCCCAGCAACTGTTCCGGGAATGTTCGTCCGGCGTTGGAGCCGAGGGCACCGGGCGGTGACTAAGGTCCGGCTCCGTGACCGCGACCGTTCCCGCCCCCGCCCTCCCGTCCGGTACGGCTGCCGCCCGCGACCCCCTGCTGGACAACGCCAAGTACCTCGCCATCCTTCTGGTGGTCTCCGGCCACCTGATCGAGGACCTCCGGGACGTGCCCGCGGCGCACGCGCTCTACTTCTTCGTCTATTTGTTCCATATGCCGCTGTTTATTGTTATCAGCGGCTATTTGTCCCGTAATTTCACGTTTTCGGCTGGTAAGGCGAGGAAGCTCATCACCGGCCTGGCGGTGCCGTACGTGATCTTCGAGGTCGCCTACTCCCTGCCCCGCTACTTCCTGTACGGCAAGCTGGAGATCAGCCTCCTCGACCCGTACTACCTGACGTGGTTCCTGATGTCGCTCTTCCTGTGGCGGCTGTCCACGCCTGTGTGGCAGCAACTGCGCTGGCCGCTGACGGTCGCCGTGGGCCTGTCGCTGCTGTCCGGGACGAGCGCGCTGCCCGACGAGCTGTCGATGAACCGCACGTTCGGCCTGCTGCCGTTCTACGTGCTCGGGCTGATGCTGCGTCCCGAGCACCTCGACCTGCTGCGCCGCGGATGGGCGCGGATCACGGGCGCCGTGATCCTGGCCGGTGGTCTCGTCGTGGCGTTCCTCGTCCACTACGACGTGCCGACCGAGTGGATCCGCTGGCGGCACGCCAACCACCAGATCGGGGTCGACGACGTGACCGGCACGCTGATCCGGCTGGCCATGCTGACGGTGGGCGCCCTCCTCGTGGCCGCGTTCCTGGCGATCACGCCGAGCCGCCGGACCTGGTTCAGCGGCCTCGGGGCCGCCACGATGTACGCCTACCTCCTGCACGGCTTCGCCGTGAAGGTGGCCGAGCGCTTCCACTCCTCGCTCGTGAACCCCGTGGGCGTGGCCGCCATGATCGTCTTCGGGGTCGTGCTGGCCACCGTGCTGTGCACGCCGCCGGTCCGCAGGCTGTTCAAGTGGGCGGTCGAACCCGACATCTCGTGGGCCTTCACCAGGCTCCGCCGGCCGGGGGGCCGTCCCGGGGACCGGGGAAGCGGACGGGCCGACGGTCAGGAGACGCCCCACTCGCCGCGGCACGCCGTCAGGGCCTGACACCGCCCGGGAAACGGCGTACGCGGGGAAGGGAATAACCGGAACGTTTCCCAAACACCGTCCGTTGTCGGGGTGAAGGCGAATGCGCGGCCGTGCGGCGGCGGGTGACGGTTTCGTTCCCGCACCTGTCGTCGATCGGCGCCACGGGGTAACGTGCGCTTTCGCGGTGAAGTGAAACGACGGGGTGACACGGGTGGTCGGCAGGCAGGGCAGGGTCACGGGGAAGATAGGCCCCGGCCTTGTCGGCGAGGTGATGGTGGCCATCCGCGGGGGTGTCGAGGCGTTCTACGCCTATCCGAGCGTGCCCGACGAGGAGATCGCGGTCGGATCGATCGTCATCGTCGTGGAGTATTCACCGCCGCGCACGGTCTACGTCGCCCGCGCGGTCGTCTGACTCCTCTCCCCCCACTGCGGAGGCACGCATGCCCACGGAGATCGTGGTCCTGGGTGGCGCGATAGTCGTCGCCCTCATCGTCCTCATCCTGGTGTTCAAGGCCGTCTGGCGGGTGGCCGAGCCCAACGAGGCGCTCATCATCTCGGGCCTCGGCGCCCACACGAAGAACGAGCTGGCCGACAGCCTCGGGTTCAAGATCGTTACGGGCAAGGGCACGGCCGTCCTGCCCGGCTTCCAGAACGCCCGCCGGCTGCGGCTCGACAGCCGCGCGGCCAACCTCCAGGTCTCCTGCGTCACCCAGCAGGGCATCCCGGTCCAGGTGCGCGGCGTCGTCATCTACAAGGTGGGCGACGACTTCGCCAGCATCGCCAACGCCGCACGCCGCTTCCTCGACCAGCAGGACTCGATGAACGGCGCGATACACGAGCTGTTCACCGGTCACCTGCGCTCGATCATCGGCAACCTGACGGTCGAGGACCTCATCCTCAACCGCGAGCGGCTGACGAGCGAGACGCGCAGCTCGGCCGCCGACGAGATGAGCAAGCTCGGCCTGGTCGTCGACTCCCTGCAGATCCAGGAGATCGACGACGAGACCGGCTACATCACCAACCTGGGCAAGCCGCACGCGGCGAAGATCGCGGCGTCCGCCCGCATCGCCGAGGCGCAGCGCGACCAGGAGGCGACCGAGGCCGAGCAGGTGGCCGCCGCGAACAAGGCCGCGGCCTGGCGCGACGCCCAGATCAAGCAGGCCTCCTACCAGGCCGAGATCGACGAGGCGCAGGCGCGGTCCCGGCAGGCCGGCCCGCTGTCGGAGGCGTCCGCGCGCCAGGAGGTCGTCGTCCAGGAGACCCGGGCGGCCGAACTGGAGGCCCAGCTGGCCGAGCAGCGGCTGCAGTCGCAGGTCCGCAAGCCTGCCGACGCCAAGGCGTACGAGACCGTCACGCTCTCGCAGGCCGAGCGCGACGCCCGCATCGCGCAGGCCGAGGCCGAGGCGCGGGAGACCGAGCTGCGGGCCGTGGCGCAGGCGTCCCAGGTGAAGCAGGCCGCGGCGGCGGACGCCGAGTCGGTCCGCGTGCGCGGTGAGGCGGCGGCCGCGGCGACCAGGGCGACCGGTCTCGCCGAGGCGGAGGCGTCCCAGGCCCGGGGTCTCGCCGAGGCGGAGGCGGCCAAGGCGCGCGGCCTGGCGGAGGCCGAGGCGATCCGGGCGCGTTCGCAGGCGCTGGCGGAGAACCAGGAGGCGGTCATCGCCCAGCAGCTCGCGGAGAACTGGCCGCAGATCGTGGAGGCGGGCGCGAAGGCGTTCGGCAACGTGGACCACATGGTCGTGCTGAACGGCGCCCAGGGCGTCGAGGAGATGCTCGCCAAGGCCCTCACGCTGGGCGGCGCCGGCCTCGGCCTGGCCCGCTCCCTGCTGTCGGGCGGCGCCGCCGGCAACGGCGCCCCGGCGAGCGTCAACGGCGCCGAGCCGAAGTCCCTCAGCGAGTCCTGACGCGCCGTCCCGGGCGCGCACATCGCGACGCCGTACGGGCGAGGGCGGCGCTCGTTGCTCCGGCCGCGAGCGGGGCGGCGACGACGGCGGCGCCGTCCCCCGCACATCGGCATCCGGGACGCGCGCCCCGCTGTCAGCCGTCCTGACCGGCCGTCCCGCCGGAGAAGAGCCGGCGGAGGCGGCCGGGCGGGTGCCCGAGCTCCGCGCGCACGGTCCGGGTGAGGTGCGCCTGGTCGGCGAAGCCGAGAGCGGCGGCGAGGGCGGCGAGGTCGCCCTCGCCCTGCTCGATGCGGGCGAGGGCGCGGCTCACCCGGACGCGGTTGCGGTAGCGGCTGACCGTCATGCCGACGTGCCGACGGAAGGTCCGGCTCAGGTGGGACGGCGACACCCCGAGCGCCTCCGCCAGCCGCACCAGGTCGGCCGCGTCGGGGTCGTCCTCCAGGATGGCCTCGCGGGCCCGGTCGGCCAGGTCGCCGCGGGCGGAGCCCGGTTCGCCCGGCGGGCGGACGGCCGCCGCGAGCGCGTGCACCAGCCGTTCGGCCGGGTCCGCGGCGTCCTCCCCGGTCCGCAGGAGCAGCCGGTGGGCGAGCTCCACGCGGCCGTCCACGGCGACCGAGGGGCCCGGCGCGTCGTCCGCGACCACGGCCTGCCAGAGCGAGGGGCGCACCTGGATGAACGTGCACACGTCCCCTCCGGAGGGGTGCGCGAACGCGTACTCGCGTCCCGGCGCCTGCACATAGCCCGTGGTGGGATCGGCCACCACGCGGTGACCGTCGCTGCGCACCCGGAACATCCCCCGGTGCACGAGCACGATGCCGTTCGTCGCGCCCTCCTCGGGCGCCGACCAGGCGTGATGCCGGGCCGTGCAGGAGACCACCCGGACGGAGAAGTCCGGCGTCTCCACGACCGCCCTCCAGGTGCGCACCGATCCACTCTACGGGCAAGAATCTTCAAGACCCGGGCGTGCGGCACGGCGGAGCCTGGTGTCCATGACGATCTCGACGACCCGGCCGGGCACGGTCCTCACCGTGCTGCTGGCCGGGCAGACGATGGCATCGATGGACGGCTCGATCGTCACGGTGGCGCTGCCGTCGATACGGCGCGACCTGCAGGCGGGCGCGCCCGTCCTGCAACTGGTCCCCTCGGCGTACCTGCTGACGCTCGGGGTCCTGGTCGTGACCGGCGCCCGCCTGGGCGATCTGCTCGGCCATCGGCGGGCGTTCCTCTGGGGGCTGGCGGCGTTCACCGCGTCGTCCCTGCTGTGCGGGGTGGCGCCGGCCGCGCCGGTGCTGGTGGCGGCCCGCGTCGCGCAGGCGGCCGGCGCGGCGCTGATGATGCCGCAGGTCTTCTCGCTGATCCAGCTCCGCTTCGACGGGGCGGCCCGCAAGCGGGCCATCGGCCTCTACTCGACGGTGCTCGCCCTGGGCGTCGCCCTCGGCCAGCTGGCCGGCGGCGTGCTGGTCGCCGCCGACCTGTTCGGGCTGGGCTGGCGACCGATCTTCCTGGTCAACGTTCCGGTGGGCGCCGTCCTGGTGGCCGTGGGCCCGCGCGTCCTGCCCGAGGGACGGCGCGTGGCGCGGCGGCTCGACCTCGGCGGCGTCGCGCTGCTCACCGCGGCCATGGCCGCCCTGGTCGTCCCGCTGATCTTCGGCGGGCGGCACGGCTGGCCGTTGTGGGCCTGGGCCTCGCTGTGCGGCGGCCCGGTGCTGCTGGCGTTGTTCGCCGGGTACGAGGGCCGGGTCGCCCGCGCCGGAGGCGTGCCGCTGCTCGACCTCGCCGTGCTGCGGCCCCCCGGCGTGCGGCCCGCACTGCTCACGTGCTGTGCGGTGATGGGCTGCTACACCGCGTTCCTGTTCACGCTGACCCTGCACCTCCAGGGCGACCTCGGCTTCGGCGCCCTCGCCGCCGGGCTCGCCTTCCTGCCGTACACGGCCGGCTTCGGGGCGCTGAGCCTGACGTGGGCGCGGCTGCCCGAACGGGCGCAGTCGGCCCTCCCGGTCGCGGGGCCCGCCGTCTTCGCCGGAGTCGTCCTGGTCGTGGCCGGGTTCGCGGAGGCCCTCCCCGGAGCCGGGTGGCCGGCGGGGCTCGGCACGCCCCTGCTGTTCCTGGCGGGCGCCGGGCACGCCGCGGGCTACAGCCCCCTGATGGCGCAGGTGGCCGCCGTCGTGGGCCCGGACCGGGCCTCGGCGCTGTCGGCGCTGAACTCGACCGGCCCCGTCCTGGCCTCGGTCGGCGCGGTCGCCGGGCTCGGCGGGCTCTACCTGGCCGCCGGCGCCGGGCCGGCGCTGGCCGTCGTCGCCGCCCTGCTCGCGGCCGGGGCGCTGAGCGCCGCCGTCGCCCGTACGGCGTTGCGCCGCCGCGCTCCCATCGAGGAACACGCCGCCGTCGGATGACCGCGCGGCTCAGTCGAAGGACAGTTCCCTCGTACGGCGAGGCATGAGCAGCAGCGCGCCGACGCTGAGCACGGCGACCACCACGAGGACCAGGAAGACGTTGTGCACCGCGTCGTACAGGGCCGAGCGGACGAACGCGGCCACGGCCGGCTGGGCCGGCGCCTGCCCGTTCAGCACGGTGTCGGTGGCGTCGAGGCTGGCGGGCAGGTGCCCGGCCACCCCGGCGGGCGGCCGGGAGAAGCGGTCGGACAGCGTGGCGTTGGACACGGCTCCGAGGATCGCCGCGCCGAGGGCGCTGCCGATCGAGCGGCAGAACATGTTGGTCCCCGTGACGACGCCCCGGCGCTCCCAGCCCACGACGGACTGCACGGCCACCATGGTCGGGCTCGCCGACAGGCCGAGGCCGACGCCGACGACGAAGCAGGCCGCGGCCACCTCCCACAGCTCGGAGCCGCGGCCGAGCAGGACGCACAGCACGGTGCCCACCACGACCACGACCGTGCCGATCAGCGCGGTGTCGCGGAAGCCGAGGCGCATGTAGACCCGTCCCGACAGGGCGGCCGCGATCGGCCAGCCGAGCGTGAGCGCCGCCAGGGCGAACCCGGCGACCAGCGCGCCCGTGCCGAGCACCCCCTGGGCGTACGTCGGGACGTAGGAGGTGAAGCCGATGAGCAGGGCGCCGACGCCGAGCCCGACGAGGTTGCCGCCGGTCAGCGTGCGGCGGCTGAACACCCACAGCGGGAGGACGGGCTCGGCCGCCCGGCGCTCCACGAGCACGAAGGCGGCCACCAGCACGGCGCCCGCCCCGAAGATGAGGAGGCTGACGGGGGACGCCCACTCCCAGGCCACCCCGCCCTCCAGGAGGCCGAGGATGAGCAGCGACGACCCGGCGGTGAGGAGGGCGGCGCCGAGGTAGTCGATGGTGTGCGAGCCGCCGGCCACCTTCTCCTTGAACCGGCGCGCCAGCGTCCACGCCGCCAGCGCGCCCAGCGGCAGGTTGACGAAGAAGATCCAGCGCCAGGAGACGTACTCGGAGAACAGGCCGCCCAGGGTCGGGCCGACGACCGAGGAGATGCCCCATACGCTCGCGATGTAGCCCTGGACGCGGGCCCGCTCCTCGACCGAGTAGAGGTCGCCGACCATCGTGATGCTCATCGGCTGCACGGCCCCCGCGCCGATGCCCTGGAGCGCCCGGAAGCCGATCAGCGCGCCCATGCTCCAGGCGCCGCCGCACAGCGCGGAGCCGAGGAGGAACACGGCGATGCCGACGAACATGACCGGCTTGCGGCCGAAGACGTCGGCGAGCTTGCCGTAGATGGGCACGGTGACCGCCTGCGTGAGCAGGTAGATGGAGAACAGCCACGGGAACTGCGAGAAGCCCCCGAGGTCCCCGACGACGGACGGGACGGCCGTCGCGATGATCGTGCTGTCCAGCGCGACCAGCCCGGTGCAGAGCATGATGGCGGCGAGCACCGGACCGCGTTCCGACCTGAGACCCACTCCCGTCCGCGTCGTTGCCGTGGTCACGCCCTACCCCCGTACGTCCGGTCACGCATCCGATCGGACCGCGGGCGGCGGTCCCAGCAGTTCGCAACCGGCACGCCATCCCGATAATTCCGATATCTCCCATTGGGAGGTTATCGGTCAGATGAGGACGTGCGCCTCCGGGTTTCCGGCGAAGCAGAACTGGGCGTTGCGGGTGAGCTTGTAGTCGGCGGCCTGCCAGGTGTGGGCGGTCGCGTCGGAGCCGCGCATGTAGACGAAGTTGAAGCGGTCGGCCGAGTAGATCCGCACGCCCTCCTCCTTGCAGCGCCGCACCAGCCGGGTGTCCTCGCCCGCGTTGACCGCCTCGAACGGCATCGAGCGCAGCAGGTCGGCCCGGGCGACGATGGTGGCGCCCTGGATGAGGTGGGCGTACCGGTGCTCCAGGCCGGGCAGGCGGAAGACCGTGACGTCCTGGTCGGGGAAGTAGGTGTAGTGGGCGCCCTTGCCGACCATCTCGGCGTCGGCGTAGTCGAACGCCCGGATCAGGTCCGACAGGTAGTGCTCGCCGTACAGGTTGTCGTCGTCCATCTTGGAGATGAGCTCGCCGTCGGCGTGCGCGATGCCGTGGTTGAGCACCTCGCCGAGCGTCCACGAGGGGTCGGCGGTCAGCACCTTGACGGCCGGGATGCCCGCGGCCAGAGCCTTGTCCCTGACGACGCCCGGGTCCTCCGACAGGCCGTGCAGCACCAGCACGAGCTCCAGGTTGCGGTGCCGCTGGCGGGCCACCTGGCTGATCGCGTGCTCCAGCTGGCCGGCCCGGTTGGTGGGCAGCACCACAGAGACGGACGGCGTGCGCGAGGCCGCCGGGCGCCCGAGGTCGGCGAGGATCTGGTCCACCCGGTGCGAGAACAGGTGCCTGTCGAACACCTCCCGCATCGCGAGGTGGGCCTGACGGGCCCGCAGCTCGGGGCTGTTGATGAGGTACAGCGCCCGGTTGTAGGCCTCCTCCTGCGAGTGGGCCACCGGGATGAGCGGGCCGAACGTCTCCTCGATGGCCCGCGACCAGCCCGACAGCACGGTGGTCGAGCAGGCCGACAGCTCGAACACCCGCCGGGCGCACATGGTCGGGGAGTCGATGACCGAGTTGACGTTCAGGAAGACCTTGTACATCTTGTACGCGGCCAGCATCTGCTCGTACGGCAGCTCGCCCACGATGTGGGGGCGGTACTCCTCGGGCCAGGCGTACTTGTCGTCCACCGTGCCGTTGCGGGCGAAGATGTGCAGGCCCAGCTCGCGCGTGGGCGCGAGGACCGTCTCCATCTGCTCGCGCCGCTCGGGGTGCTTGTCCCGGAAGTACATGCCCGCGAAGACGATGTCGTACGGCCGGCCCTGCTTGGTCTGGATCGGGTTGTGGATCCGGGGCTGGGCCGCGAACTGCAGCACGCCGACACGGTCGTGTCCCAGGACTTCACGATATTTCGGGATCATGTCGCCGTCGCACGTGTACACGTAGTCGAACAGCTTGGCCGTGTCGATGAAGAAGTCGAAGTTGGGCGGGTCCTCTTTGTTCCAGAAGACCGTGGGGATGCCCTCCTCGTTGCACCAGGCGATGAGGTCGCGGAGCTCCTGCTTGGGGGCCTTGGTCCCGGTCATCTGGTAGCGCCAGCGGCCCTGGTTGCCGTGCCAGGCCGACTCGCAGAACAGCATCTCCGGCCGCTTGGCGGCGAAGACCTCGCGCCAGTCGTTCAGGCCGAACTCGATCTGGTCCCACTCGTACCGGAACGCCATCCGGGAGAAGTCGTCCAGGATGACGGCCACCCGCAGGTCGGGCCGGACCACAGGCCCGTCCGGCCACTGCAGCGACGGGATCCTCACCTCGGGGCCCCGGGCCTCGGCCAGCTTGGCGGCCTCGGTCACCGGCAGGGGCGGCTTGGGGCTCTTGCGCTCCTTCATCGCCTTGCCGAGGTCGCGCGGCAGCTTGACGATCTTCGCGGGCCGCCCGGCGCCGGTGAGCGCCTGCGCGACCCGGTACGGCCGCTGCGTCTGGGTGGCCTTGAGCTTCCAGACGGCGTAGTCGGCCCGGGCCTCCTCGATCGCGAGCTTCTTCTCCAGCTCGCGGATCCGCTGCTCGTAGCGCTCGACGAGCTTGCGCTCCTCGGGCAGCCAGTTCGCCGGGCCCAGGCGCTGGAAGCGCGGGCCGTCCGGAGTCTCGGGCGTCTCGTCTGTCTCAGCCATGCCTCTCCCCCTTACGGAAGAGACATCGTACGGGGGGCACCGCCACCTTTGTGCCGTTTTACCCGCTTCACCGTCGGGGCGCTCACTCGCCTCGTCTTCCCTCGTCATTCGGAAGCTCGTCCCTCGCTTCCTCACTCCTCAGTCCAGACAAGGCCGCGCCCCTCCGGCTCGCTCGGACCGGTTCCCGGGCTAACTGACCCGGCCGCGGGACGCGGGCGAGAGGTTCTCGTCCCGCAGCCACGCCTCGATGACGCGGGCGATCCTCGGGCCCGCCGCGCCGTCCCACAGCGGCGGCAGGTCGCCGCTCGGCGTCGCGGCGCCGTCGGCCAGCGCCTTGGACGCGGCAGCCGGCAGCGAGGCCGGGGTCACGAGGCGGTTGGTCCCGTGGGTCACCGTGATGGGCCGCTCGGTGTTCTGCCGCACGGTCAGGCAGGGGACGCCCAGCACGGTCGTCTCCTCCTGCACGCCGCCGGAGTCGGTGACGACCAGCGCCGCGCCTCGCACCAGCGACAGGAAGTCCACGTACCCGAGCGGGTCGACGATCTGCAGGTTCTCCCGGTCCACCAGCCCGGCGTCGGCGAGCCGCTGCCGCCCGCGCGGGTGCAGCGGGACGACCACCGGCACCTGGTCGGCCACGCCGAGCACCGCCTCCACCAGCTCGCGCGCCGCCTCGGGGTCGTCCACGTTGGCCGGCCGGTGCAGGGTGGCCACCGCGTACCTGCCGGGGACCCCCAGCCGCTCCCGCACCGGCGCGGGGTCGAGCTTCGGCAGCGCGGCGAACAGGCTGTCGATCATCGGGTTGCCCACGAGATGGACCCGGGCGGGGTCGACGCCCTCGTTGGCGAGGTGCGACAGCGCCTCCGGCGAGGTGGCGAACAGCATGTCGGCCAGCGCGTCGGTGACGACCCGGTTGACCTCCTCAGGCATCTCCCGGTCGAACGAGCGCAGCCCCGCCTCCACGTGCGCGGTCGGCACGTGGAGCTTCGCGCACACGAGGATGGCCGCCAGCGTGGAGTTCACGTCGCCGTACACGACGACGAGCGCCGGACGGTGCTCCTGCACGACGTCCTCGAGCCCGACGAGCAGCGCCGCGGTCTGCCGGGCGTGGGATCCGGAGCCGACGCCGAGGTTGGCCAGCGGCTCGGGCAGGCCCAGGTCGGCGAAGAACACGTCGGACATCAGCGCGTCGTAGTGCTGGCCGGTGTGGATGATGCCCTGCCGGACTCCGAGCGCGGCCAGCCCGTTCACGACGGGAGCCGCCTTGACGAAGTTGGGCCGGGCGCCCAGCACGTGCAGGACGAGGGGGTTGTCCCTCATTGACCTCGCCTTTCATACGGACCTGGGGCAAACGTTGCCTATGGTACGGTCACGCCGTGGAATCCGAGGCCAACAAGCCCGCAGAGGCCGTGCCCGCGAACGGCGGCCCGGCACCGGCCACCGGGATCGCCGCCGCGTCGGCCAAGGCCGGACTCGGCCGCTTCCTCCGGGGATTCGCGAGGAACCCCGTCCTCGTCTCCCGGATCTTCGTCAGCAAGGTGAAGTCGGATCCGGTGCGGGTGGCCCAGGCGGCCGCCGACGCGATGCCGGCCCGCGTGCGCCCGCTCGTCGGACGGGTCGCCTGGCCCGCGGCGCGGTACGTCAAGGTCACCACCCGCCGGATCATCCGGCGGATGGCCGACGGGCCGCTGGAGGAGGCGAAGGTCCACTTCGAGGCCGGCCGGATGTCGCAGGCCGTCAAGGTGCTGCGGCCCCACCAGCGGTGGCCCTTCATCCGCCGCAGGATCGCCTACTACGAGGGCGAGATGGCCGCCATCGGGGCCGACCCGATCCCGCCGAAGCCCAAGGTCATCATGGGCGAGCGCGTGCAGGGCCGGGTGCTCCACATGGTCACCAACGCCCTGCCGTACACGCAGGCGGGGTACACGGTCCGCACCCATCGGATCGTCACGGCGCAGAAGGCGGCCGGGCTCGACCCCCACGTGGTGACGAGCTGGGGCTGGCCCATGCTGCAGGGCCACACCGACGCCGAGCCGTACGAGGAGATCGACGGCATCCCGTACTACCGTCTGCTGCCGAAGGGCGACGTGCCGTTCGAGAGCCGGGGACGGATGATCCGCGGCGCGGCCGACGTGTCCGAGCTGGTCAGGACCCTCCGTCCGCAGGTGCTGCACGCCGCGACCGACCACAGGAACGGCTCGGTCGCCCTCGCCGTGCGGGAGCGGACGAACACGCCGTTCGTGTACGAGGTGCGCGGCTTCCTCGAGGAGACCTGGACCTCGCGGGACCCCAAGCGCATCGGCAGCGAGCGCCACCTCATGCAGCGTGAGCGCGAGGCCCACATCATGCGCGAGGCCGACGCCGTCGTGACGCTGGCCGAGACCATGGCCGCCGAGATCGTCGAGCGCGGCGTGCCGCGCGAGCGCATCTTCCTCGCCCCCAACGCCGTCGACGACACGCTGCTCACCGCCGACTACGACGGCGCCGCCTTCCGGGAGCGGTACGGCATCGCCCCCGGCGAGATCGTGGTCGGATCGGTGTCGAGCATCGTCGGCTACGAGGGCTTCGCCACGCTGCTCGGCGCGGCCGCCCAGCTCAAGGATGCCAAAACGCCGGTCCGGGTGCTGATCGTGGGTGACGGCGCCGAACGGCCCGCCCTGCTGGAGCAGGTCGAACGGCTGGGGATCGGCGACGTCGCGATCCTGCCGGGGCGCGTGGGGCCCGACGAGGCGCTGCAGGCCCAGGCCGCCCTCGACATCTTCGTCTGCCCGCGTGAGGACCTGCGCGTCTGCCGGCTCGTGACGCCGCTGAAGCCGGTCGAGGCGATGGCGCTCGGCAAGCCGGTCGTCCTGAGCGACCTGCCGGCGCTCTCGGAGCTCGTGGGCGGCGAGGGGGCCGGGCTCCTGGTCCCCGCCGGCGACCCGGCCGCGCTCGCCAAGGCGCTCGCCGCGCTGAGGGACGATCCCGAGCGCCGCAGGACCATGGGCGAGGCGGGCAAGGCGGAGGTCGCCGCCCACCGCACGTGGAGCAGTCTTGCCCGTACCTATCAGGAAATCTACCGGTCCCTGACCTAAGGTCGCCCATACGCACATTGGAGGATCCTGTGCATCAGGCATCCTTGGTGCCGAGTTGAGATAGCCTTTGCCACCATGAAGTGTTGTTTCCGCCCTCAGGTCACGCCGTGACCGCCTTCGATCTCACGATCATCGGGCTGGGGTACGTGGGCATGCCGCTGGCCAAGGAGGCCACGGCGGCAGGTCTGCGGGTGGCTGGTCTGGACGTCGATCCCCGCAAGGTCGAGGCGCTGAACGCCGGTCAGTCGTACATCGACGACCTGACCGACGCCGATCTCGACGCCATGCTGTCCGGCGGCTTCACCGCCACGCTGGACGCCTCCGTGCTGGCTTCGTCGGCCACGATCGTCATCTGCGTGCCGACCCCGCTCGACGAGGACCACCGGCCGGACCTGTCCGCCGTCGAGGGCGCGACCAGAGCCGTCGCCGAGCACATGCGGCCGGGGACGCTGGTCGTGCTGGAGTCCACCACCTGGCCCGGCACGACCGACGAGCTGGTGCGGCCGATCCTTGAGGGGTCGGGCCTGACGGCCGGCGAGGACTTCCACCTCGCGTTCTCGCCGGAGCGGATCGACCCGGGCAACCCCAAGTACGGCCTGCGCAACACGCCGAAGGTCGTGGGCGGATACACAGCCGCCTGCAAGGAGCGGGCGGCGGCCTTCTACGCCCGGTTCGTCGAGCGGGTCGTGCCGGTCAGCGGCACCCGCGAGGCGGAGATGGCGAAGCTGCTGGAGAACACCTACCGGCACGTCAACATCGCCCTCGTCAACGAGATGGCGATCTTCTGCGACGAGCTCGGAGTGAACCTGTGGGAGGCCATCGAGGCGGCCTCCACCAAGCCGTTCGGGTTCCAGAAGTTCCTGCCCGGCCCGGGCGTCGGCGGCCACTGCATCCCGGTCGACCCGTCGTACCTGTCGTACACGGTCCGCAAGCTGGGCTACCCGTTCCGGTTCGTGGAGCTGGCCCAGGAGATCAACGAGCGGATGCCGTCGTACGTCGTGGCCCGCGTGCAGCGGCTTCTCAACCGGGCCCGCAAGCCCGTCAACGGCTCCCGGGTGCTGCTGCTGGGCGTCACGTACAAGCCGGACATCGCCGACGAGCGCGAGACGCCCGCGATCCCGCTCGCCGAGGCCCTGCTGGAACTCGGCGCCGAGCTGTCGTTCTGCGACCCGTACGTCAAGGAGTGGTCGGTCGAGGGCCGGTCGGTCCCCCGTGAGGAGGACCTGGCGGCCGCGGTGGCCGGCGCCGACGTCACTGTGCTGCTCCAGCAACACTCCGCGTTCGACCTGGACGTGGTGGAGGAACGGGCCTCGCTCGTGCTGGACACCCGGGGCGTGCTGGCGACGAGCGATCGCGTCGAGCGGTTGTAGGAAGGGTCCCGCGCGTGCACGTGCTCGTCATGACGGTGGTCCACCACCCGGAGGACGCCCGGATCCTGCACCGGCAGATCCGGGCGCTCGTCGACGCCGGTCATGAGGTCACGTATGCCGCGCCGTACACCGCCCGTGGGGTCGTCCCCCGGTCGTGGGTGACGGGGGTGGACCTGCCGCGAGCCGCCGAACGCCGGCGGTTCGCGGCTGTACGGGCCGCGCGGAGGCTCTTCAAGAGCATGCGCGGCAAGGTGGACCTCGTGCTGGTCCACGACCCCGAGCTGCTGTTCGCGGTGGCGGGGGTGCGCGGGCGCCCGCCCGTGGTGTGGGACGTCCACGAGGACACCCCCGCGACGCTGTCGCTCAAGCCGTGGCTGCCGTCGTTCCTCCGGCCGCCGATGCGGTTCCTCGCCCGGCTGATGGAGGGGACGGCCGAGCGGCACCTGCACCTGCTGCTGGCCGAGGCGGCCTACGCGGGCCGGTTCCGTCAGGCCCACCTGGTCGTGCCGAACGAGACCTGGGTGCCCGACAGCGTCAGCCAGCCCGGCGACGACCGGGTGGTCTACCTCGGCTGGCTGTCGGAGGCCCGCGGCGTCCACGAGGCCGTCGAGGTGGCCCGGCTGCTGCAGCCCCACCGGGTGACCGTCGAGCTCATCGGCTACGCCGACCCACAGAGCCGCCCGCTGCTCAACGAGGCCGTCGCCGACGGCGTGCTGGAGTGGCGGGACTTCATGCCGAACGACGAGGCGCTCAAACGGCTCGACGGGGCGCTCGCGGGACTGTCCCTGCTGCACGACGAGCCCAACTACCGCCACTCGATGCCCACGAAGATCGTGGAGTACATGGCCCACGGCATCCCGGTCATCACCACGCCGTCCCCCCGGGCCGTCGAGCTCGTGGAGCGTTACCAGTGCGGCATCGTGGTGCCCTGGAACGACCCGAAGGCGGTCGCCGAGGCCGTCCTGCGGCTCAGGGACAACGCCTTCGAGCGGCGCGGCACCGGCGGCCGTGGCTACGCCGCGGCGCGCGCCAACCACCACTGGCCGAACTCGGCCCGCCGCTTCGTCTCCCAGCTCGAGTCCTGGGCGGGCGTCAAGAGCTGAACTCCAGCTGAACACGCCGGTTTTATGCGGTATGTCCATGAACGACGGGCGGTAGTGTCCTGAACGTGCGCTGGCTCACTCTGATCCTCGGTGTGGCGATCCTCGCGGGCGTCGCATCGGTGGTGATCGTCCTGCGTGACGGGACGCCCCGGTCCGGAACGGTCAACGCGGGAATGACGTCGCCGGCCACACCTCCCAGCGCGCGCCCCTCGAAGAGCGCGTTCACCGACCCCTGTGGCACGTTCGACACGGTCGCGACCACGCCGTACGCGGTGAGCGGCTACTGGCTCATCCCCACGGCCGACCCCTGCACCTGGCGCACCCAGCTCGAGGCCATCCACCGGCTCGGCGGCGACACGGTCGTGCGGCTCGGCTTCGGCCTGTCGCCCCGCCAGGTGGACGACGAGGGCCGGGTCCTGGAGAAGATCGACGACAAGGACCCGCAGAAGGACCTCAAGCCCGACGGCCGGTTCGAGGTCTGCCAGGAGAACGGCCTCACGTGCGTCCAGGCGGCCGAGAAGGACCTCAAGGCCGCGAACCCCGGCAACCGCATCACCTGGACGTACACGTACCGCACGGACGAGCAGTACGGCCCGGGCATCTTCCGCTGCCCGCAGATGGAGCACAAGATCGTCGTGGGTGACGACGTCTTCTACCGGCTCGTCGCCCCCGACGACGGCTCGGACGACCCCACCTGCGACTTCTCCTCCAAGGCCCGCGGCTACCACCTGATCCTGGTGTCCGCGGGGACGCAGGACAGCCTCAGCCAGCTTCTCGACCTGGGCGACCGGTTCGGCATCAAGGTCTTCCCCGCGCTGCCGCTCGCGCCCCGCGACCCGACCGAGCCCACCCGCGCCGACCCCCGGCACATCGGCACGCTCACCACGCTGACCCGCCGCATCGTGCAGGACTACGGCGACCGCTTCCAGGGCCGGCAGTCGCTCGGCGGCGTCTACCAGCCGTTCGAGCTGCAGCTCCGGGACTGGCCCGACCCGAGCAAGGTGCAGACGCTCCAGGTGTACGCCGAGCAGCACCGCATCGTGGAGCAGGAGCTCCCGGGCAAGCCCATCCTCGTCAGCCCGTACATCGACAGCCGCCGGCGGCTCAAGTACACCTCGACGCCCGCCCAGGTGGCCCGCGGGTTCAAGGCGCTGGCCGAGACCGGCGTGGGCATCATCGCCCCCCAGGACGGCCGGGGCACCGGCAAGGTGGGGCTGTACTGGCCCAACCTGAAGAACGAGCCGGTGGACGACCGGCTCAAGCCCGTCGTGGGCGAGAGCACGTACGCCACGGCCTATTACGGCTCCACCCGCGACTACTACCGCGCCATGTCCCAGGCGCGGGAGGAACTGTCCCAGGAGAGCGTCCAGGTGGAGCTGTGGGCCAACGTGGAGGCCTTCGAGCCGTCCGCGACGGACACGTGCGGCCGCCAGGGCACACGCGGCCGTACGGACAAGGGACGGCTCGACACGCAGGTGGCGCTCGCCGCGCCGTACGTCTCGAAGATCATCTCCTACATGTGGAGCGACTTCTTCACCTGCGGCTCCCCGTCGCTCTCGGAGGAGATCGCGGCCGACTGGAACCGGCCCATCGCGGCGGAGGCGCAGCGGGTGAAGCGCCAGATCCAGGACGGCCTGGAGGTGCGCGGCTACCACCTGGGCGACGCCAAGGTCACGCTGAGCTGGCAGGGGCTGGACACCCCCCGGGTGGTCGACTCGGCCACGGTCGGCTGGCACGACCCCGCTCCGATCCCCGGGCTGCCCGCCGGCACCGAGCGCATCTGGATCCCGGTGGACTGGACGACCGTGCCCGCCGGCGTCTGGGTGCGGGTGGACGTCACCTCCCCCGACGGCCGCAGGTCGGCGGAGCCCATCTACTTCCACAACAGCGTGTAGCGTGCCTAGCGTGATCCCGCGCATACCCGTCAGCGTGGATCTGGTCGTGCTCACCGTCAGGTCCCAGCAGCTCAGCGCGCTGGTGTGGCGCCGCGACCGGCCCCCGTACGAGGGCCGGTGGGCGCTGTCCGGCGGGTTCATCAAGCTGGAGGAGGACCTGCCCGCCGCCGCCGCCCGCGTGCTGGCGGAACGAGCCGGCCTCCCGGGGGCGCCGGTGCACCTCGAACAACTGCAGACGTACGGCTACCCCGACCGCGACCCCCGCCAGCGGGTGGTCAGCGTGGCCTACCTCGGGCTCGCCCCCGACCTGCCGGCGTCCACCGAGGCGCACATGAGCTGGCAGCCGGTCGCGGAGCTGACCGAGATGGCCTTCGACCACCGGCGCATCATGCTGGACGGCGTCGAGCGGGCGCGGGCCAAGCTGGAGTACACCTCCCTGGGCGCCGCCTTCTGCCCGCCCGAGTTCACGGTGGCGGAGCTGCGGCGGGTCTACGAGATCGTGTGGGGTCGTCCGCTCGACCCGCGCAACTTCCACCGCAAGGTCACCAAGACCGAGGGGTTCCTCGTGCAGACGGGCCGGACGACCACCCGGGACGGCGGCCGGCCGGCCATGCTCCACCGCCGCGGGCCCGCCGTGCTCCTCCACCCGCCGATGCTCCGGATTTAGTTCGTCCCCGACGATCTGTACGGATATATTCCGGCATATGCTCGCAGCGGCCACACGCATTTCGGATGCGCCGGCCAAATCCGCTGAATCCCCCCGGCTTCGCGTGCTCGACCTGCTGAGGTTCTGCGCGGCCATCTCGGTGGTCTTCTTCCATTTCGGCGAAACGCGCGCGTGGGGAACGCCCAACGCCTTTCCCGCGCTCAGCGCCGTCACCATGTTCGGCGTGTACGGCGTGCGCCTTTTCTTCCTCATCAGCGGCTTCGTCATCCTGATGAGCGCGTGGGGCCGCGGGCCGGGCGAGTTCGCGGCGTCCCGGATCGCCCGGCTCTACCCGGCCTATTGGGCGAGCGTGCTCCTGCTGGGCGCCCTCGGGGTGGCCGGGCTGGTCACCGACCACCGTCCGACGTTCGCGGAGCTGCTGGCGAACCTCACGATGCTCCAGCACGGACTGCGGGTGCGCGACCTGGAGATCGTGTACTGGACGCTCTGGCAGGAGCTGGTGTTCTACGCCCTCATCGCCTGCTTCGCCGCGGTGGGGATCACCTATCGCCGCTGCCTGGCGTTCATGGGGGCGTGGCTGTTCCTGCTGGCGATCGCCGAGCGGGTGGACGCCGACCTGCTGCAGGCGGTGCTCGTGCCGTTCAGCGCGCCGTACTTCATCGCCGGGATGGCGCTGTTCCTCATCCACCGGTTCGGCGGGTCGCTGTTCCCCTGGCTGTTCGTGGCCGCCGGCTGGGCGCTCGCGCTGGTCCAGGTGCTGGGGGAGAACCCGCCGGCCGTCGCCCGGTTCGGCGTGCCCCTCGGCTCGGCCCTCGTCGTCGCCGTGATCTCGCTGCTGTTCCTCGTGATGGTGCTGGTGGCCCTGGGCGTGCTCGACGGGCTCGACTGGCGGTGGCTCACGGCGCTGGGCGCGCTCACCTACCCGCTCTACCTGTTCCACCACCATCTGGGGTTCCTGCTCATCGGCGTGCTGCGGCTGCCGCTGGGCAACCGGCTCGCGCTCCCCGTGGTGGTGGCCGCCGTGCTCGCCGTCGCGTACGCCGTGCACCGGCTGGTCGAGCGGCCGCTGCAGTCGCGGCTGCGCGCGGCGCTCGACCGTTCGCTCGTCGCCGACGTGGCCTACTTGCCGCGCGGCGGGTAGATCTCGCCGCCCTTGAGCTGCCGGCCCTGCAGCAAGGTGGTGATCGTCACGAACCTGTAGCCCTGCTTCTCCAGCGTCGTCAGCACGCCCGGCATCGCCTTGACCGTCTCGGGGACGATGTCGTGCAGCAGGATCACGCCGTTCCGCTTGGCCAGGGCGAGCGTGCGCTTGGCGATCACCTTGGTGTTCCTGGCCTGCCAGTCGAGGGTGGAGCCCGTCCACAGGATCTGCGGCAGGCCGAGCTGGGCCATGAGCGCGCCCACCCGGGAGTTGGTCGCGCCGCTCGGGGGCCGCATCATCGTGGGGGCCTTGCCGATCGTCTCCCTGATGATGTCGGTGGTGCTGCTGACCGTGCTCAGGATCTCCTCGTCCGACAGCGTGGGGAGCACCTCGTGGTCCCAGGTGTGGTTGCCGATCTCGTGGCCCTCGGCGACGATCCGCCGCGTCAGCTCGGGACGGTTGGCCACCTTGCGGCCCAGCACGAAGAACGTCGCCTTGGCCTTGTGCTTCTTCAGCGTGTCGAGGAGCGCCGGCGTGTACGGCCAGGGACCGTCGTCGAAGGTCAGGGCGATGCACTTGTATCGCGCGCAGTACGGCTTGGGCTTCGTGCCGGCCGTCGCCGCCGTTCCCGCAGAAGCGGCCGCCGGCCGTGCCGAGGCGGCGGCCGTTCCCGCCGAGCCGCCGGCCGCCGCGGGGACCGCCGCCGTCTGCGCCTGCGCCGCCCCCGGGACGGCGAACATCCCGGCCGCGCTCGCGCCGGCGATGACAACCCTGATCTTGCGCCACATGCCGCCGAATCCTAGTGAAAACGGCGCACTCGCGGGCAAACGGTAAGGGACAGCTGGGGTTGCGACCGGGTGAGGAGCGTCTCCTAAGGTAAGGACATGCCTCGATTCCGTTCCATCCTCGACACCGTGCCGGCCTACAAGCCGGGTAAGGCCGTGGTCGCCCCGGACGGCCGGTCGTACAAGCTGTCCTCCAACGAGAGCCCCTACGAGCCGCTGCCGTCGGTCGTGGAGGCCGTGGCGCGTGCGGCGGGGGAGATCAACCGCTACCCCGACCCGGGCGCCGTGCGGCTCATCGAGGCGCTCGCCGCCAGGTACGGCGTGCCGGAGGAGCACGTGGCCGTGGGCGCGGGGTCGGTGGCGGTGACCCAGCAGCTCCTGGAGGCCGTCGGCGAGCCCGGCGCCGAGGTGCTGTACGCGTGGCGGGCCTTCGAGGCGTACCCGCTGCTGACCGCCCTCGCCGGGGCCACCGCGGTCGAGGTGCCGCTGGTGGACGAGACCCATGACCTCGAGGCGATGGCCGACGCGGTGACGCCGCTGACCCGGCTGGTCCTCGTGTGCAACCCGAACAACCCGACCGGCACGGCCAACCGGAGGGCCGAGATCGAGCGCTTCCTCGACCGCGTGCCCGGCGACGTGCTCGTCGTGCTCGACGAGGCCTACCGGGAGTACGTCAGGGACGCCGACGTGCCCGACGGCCTCGCCTTCTACCGCGAGCGGCCCAACGTGGCGGTCCTGCGCACGTTCTCGAAGGCGTACGGCCTGGCGGGGCTGCGGGTGGGCTACCTGATCGGGCACGAGCCGGTGGCCGCCGCCGTCCGCAAGACCCTGCTGCCGTTCGCGGTGAACCACCTCGCCCAGATCGCCGCGGTGGCGTCCCTGAAGGCCGAGGACGAGCTGCTGGAGCGCGTCGAGACGGTCGTGAAGGAGCGCACCCGGGTCCGCGAGGCGCTGCTGTCCCAGGGATGGCAGGTGCCGCCGACCGAGGCCAACTTCGTCTGGCTGCGGCTGGGCGACCGGACGGTGGAGTTCGCCGAGGCGTGCGCCGGGGTGGGTGTGGCCGTGCGGCCGTTCCCCGGCGAGGGCGCCCGCGTCTCGATCGGCGACCCCGAGTCGAACGACGCGTTCCTGGCCGCCGCCGAGGCCTTCCGCGGCCGCTGAACCGTCAGGGGCGGCGCCCGGTCTCGAGCGCCGCCTCTCCGGGCTCCGCCTCCCCGGGCTCCGTCTCGGGTGCGGGCCTCGCGCGCTCGGTCGAGACGACCAGCGCCACGCCGACGACGATGAGCGCCCCGGCGACGATCATCGCCGTGGTGACGTCCTCGCCCAGCACGATCACGCCGAGGACCACGGCGACCACGGGGTTCACGTACGCGTAGGTGGACACCAGCGAGATCGGCGCGTTCCCGAGCAGCCACACGTACGACGTGAACGCCACGAGCGACCCGAACAACACCAGGTAGGCCACCGCGGCCCAGGAGCTCGCGCTCACGGCCGTCAGGTGCACCCGCTCGCCCGTGCACAGGGCGAGGAGCAGCATGCCGGCGCCGCCCGCGGCCATCTCGATCGCGCTCGCCGCGAACGGGTCCTCCGGCATGGCGATGCGCGGCGAGATGAACGATCCGAGCGACCACGCCAGCGACGCGAGCAGGACGGCCCCGATCCCGACGCCGCTGGCCGACGCGCCGCCGCCGAGGGTGAGCCCGGCCACGCCGACGAAGCCGACGAGCACCCCGGCCAGCGTCAGCACGTGCGGCCGGTCCCTGACGACCGTGCGGAACACGACGAGCCACAGCGGCACCGAGGCCACGAGCAGCGCGGCGAGGCCGCTGGAGATGTGCTGCTCGGCCACGCCCACCAGGCCGTTGCCGGCCGTGAGGAGCAGCAGCCCGACCAGGGCGGCGCCGCCGCACTGGCGGGCGGTCACCCGGAAGGGCGCGGTCCCCCTGCGCAGCAGCAGGACCGCGCCGAGCACCAGGGCCGCCGCGACGAACCGGAGACCGCCGCTGATCAGCGGGGGAAGGGTCTCGATGGCGAACTTGATGGCGAGGTACGTCGAGCCCCACACGACGTACACCGCGGCGAGCGCCAGCCAGACCCTGATGTCACGACCGTTCCGTCCCATGGGTCATGACATTATCTCCCGCCTCCGCGGCGGCCGTCACCGGTTCAGCTTCTCCACGATGAGCCGGTAGAGCTGCCGGGGACGGCCCGGCTGCGGGGTCCGGTTCGGCGGGAGCGGCCACGCGAGTCCCTCGTCAACCAGCGTGCGCAGCAACCTCCGAGCCGTGCGGGGGGTGACGCCGAGCATCTTGCCGGCACCCTCCGCGTCCACCACCGTGTCCCCGCCCTCCAGCTTGGCCGCCAGGCGCGCCAGGACCTCCACGCCCTTGGGCTTGACCGGCCCGCCGGCCTGGGGCGGCATCCGGGGCGGCGGGACCAGCGCCCTGCCCTCCCGGTCGACCGCGAAGCCCTGCGGCTGCTTTCCGCCCTGGCTGCGCGCCAGCGCGCCCCTGGCGTGCGTCTCGGCCTCGTGGGTGGTGCGGCCCATGCCCACGCCCACCTCCACCGCGAGGCCCAGCTCCTCGCGGATGCGCGCGGCGAACGGAAGCACGCGGAAGCCGTCCGTGGCCGCCGCGATCGACCCCTTCGTCGCCACCACCAGGTAGCTGTGGTCGTCGATGGGCCACACGCTCGCATTGATGCGATTGGCCTCCTGCACCAGCAGCCGGTGCAGCGACAGCCGCAGCTCGTCGCGCCAGTAGCGGGGCGCCGCCCGCCGTACCGGCTCGCGCAGCGTCGGCACCTCCACGAGCACGACCGTGAGCTGCGACTCCTCCAGCCGGTGGCGGGCGCCGAGGAGGGCCGCCGTGTGCAGCGCCGTACGGACGGCCGCGGACGTCGGCCGGATCGGCACGACCGGGACCCCGGCCGAGACCAGCCGCTCGGCCACGCCGTGGACGCACGTCAGCGCGCCCGTCGTGACGCCCTGCCGGAGCAGCCGCTCGTGGAAGGCCGCGATCGTCCCGACCGGGCCGGGCTCGTCACGGGTGTGCACCTCGCCCGAGGGGAGGTTGAGGTCGCCGTAGACCTCGTCGATCTCCGTCCGGCCCAGCACGTCGACGCTGACCCGGCGGGGGTCGATCCGGTCGTCCAGGGCCGCCTTGGCCACGGCCGCCACGAGCGCCGCGCCGCCCAGCTGCACGTGGGTGGCGGGCATCGTCAGCACGCCGGCGCGCCGGGCGAGCTCGAAGGGGACCGGGCTCGCGAACAGGCACGCGTCCACTCCCGGTCCCAGGCGGGTGACCTTGTCCGCCGCCTCCTGTTCGTCCCGGTAGGCCGCCGCGACCAGCCGGCAGGGCACCGGGGCCGCCGAGTGGCCCATCAGCATCACCCGCTCGACCAGGTCGTGCGACCCCACCACGCCTATCGTGAGGTCCGGTGTCACCGTCCCCAGGCGCGACCCGCGCGGAGTGTCTTCCGTGCGCTCGACCAATGTTCGTCCCATCCCACGTCGCCCTCGTTGTTGTGGCTTCTCTTTGGAACGATCGCTGGTTAAGGCCGTAATGTCACGCCCGGGTTTGCCGGAATACCATTCTGGCAGGTGCGGGGGAGTCCCTTATTTGTAATGTTTTCGCTGGTCAGGCCGGAAAGATAGGTTTCCGGACTAACCCTCGTTCAAAGTGGAAATTTCACGGACCACATCTGCGCCGAGGGCCTGCATCCGCTGGGCGAGCGCGGCGTGCCCCCGGTCGATGAGATAGCCGGAGCCGATCGTGGTCTCGCCGTCGGCGGCGAGCCCGGCCAGCACGAGGGCGATCCCCGAGCGCAGGTCGTGCGCCGTGACCTCGGTGCCGCGCAGCGGCGTCGGGCCGTGGACGACCGCCCGGCTGCCCTCGACCTCGATGTTGGCGCCCATCTTGTTCAGCTCGCCGGCCAGCGCGAAGCGGCCGTCGAAGATCCGCTCGTGGATGTAACTGGAGCCGTCGGCCAGGCAGGCCACGGTCATCAGCGGCGACTGGAGGTCGGTGGCGAAGCCGGGGTAGGTGTCGGTGATCACGTTGATCGGCCGCAGCGGCCGGTCGCGGCGGACGTGGAGGACGGCGCCGTGGTTCTCGAACTCCACGCCCATCTGCTCCAGCTTCCAGCGCACCACGCCGAGGTGCTCCAGCGACGCGCCCACCAGGTTGACCTCGCCGCCGGTGATGGCGGCCGCCATGGCGAACACGCCGGCGTCGAGGCGGTCGGGCATGACGGTGTGCTCCACCGCGGTGAGCTCGTCCACGCCCTCGACCGTGATGAACCCGGTGCCGCCGCCCTGGATGCGGGCGCCCATGCGGCTCAGCATCGAGATGACGTCGAGCACCTCCGGCTCCAGCGCCGCGTTCTCGATCACGGTCGTTCCCGGCGCGAGCGAGGCGGCCATGATGAGGTTCTCGGTGCCGGTGTGCGACGGGGTGTCGAGGTAGAGCGGGGCGCCGACGAGTCCGCCCGCCTTGATGTGGATGACCGCCTCGCCCTCGTCGACCATCGCGCCGAGCCGCTTGTAGCCGAGGTAGTGGAAGTCGAGGTTGCGGCTGCCCAGGTTGCAGCCCCCGATGCCCTCGATGATCGCCTCGCCGAGCCGGTGGAGCAGCGCCGGGACGAACAGGACCGACCCGCGGAACCGCCGGGCGATCTCCGCCGGCAGCACCGGGCTCGTCAGCCGTGAGGCGTCGATGACGAGGGTCCGCTCGCTCTCATGGAACTCCACCTTCGCGCCGATGGCCTGCGCCAGCTCGACCGCCCTGCGCACGTCCTCGATGACGGGCACGTTGCGCAGCACCGTGCGGCCTTCGGCCGCCATCAGGGCCGCGCCGATCATGGGCAGTACGGCGTTCTTCGCGCCCTGGATGAAGGCGGTTCCACGCAGCACGTTGCCACCGCGGACGCGGTAACGAACCATGGATGAGACTCCTATGTCGGGGGAAGATGTGGGGACTCGCACCCAGGCGGCGACCGATCGTCGGCGGGGTCGTCGGCCCAGCGTAGCCGCTAACCCGGGCGTTTCGCGGAGGAACTACCCGCGTGGCCGCTGAGGGAACGCGGTACTGGAGGTACTTTTGTGACTTGCGCGGTCAGTCCCTGAACCGCCGGCCGGTGATGCGCTCGTAGGCCTCGACGTACCGGCTCCGGGTGCGCTCGACGACCTCGTCGGGCAGGCGCGGCGGCGCCTCTCCCGAGGCCCGGTCCCATCCCGAGGCGGGGGACACGAGCCAGTCCCTGACGTACTGCTTGTCGAACGACGGCTGCGCGTGGCCGGGCTCCCACCGGTCGAGGGGCCAGAACCGGGACGAATCTGGCGTCAGCAGCTCGTCGCCCAGTGTCAGCACGCCCTCGGCGTCCCAGCCGATCTCGATTTTCGTGTCGGCCACGATGATGCCCCGGCCCAGCGCGATCTCCGCGCCCCGGCTGTACACCTCCAGGGTGATGCGCCGGAGCCGGTCGGCCACCTCGGCCCCGACCTCGGCCGCCACCTGCTCGAACGTCATCGGCTCGTCGTGCTCGCCCACCGGCGCCTTGGTCGACGGCGTGAAGATCGGCTCGGGCAGCCGTGAGCCGTCGGTGAGGCCGTCCGGGAGCCGGAGCCCGGAGACCGCGCCCTCCTTGCGGTAGTCGACGAGCCCGGAGCCCGTCAGGTAGCCCCGGGCCACGCACTCCACCGGCACCATGCGAAGCGGACGGCACAGCACGGCCCGCCCGGCGAACTCCGCCGGCACGTCGGCCGACACCACGTGGTTGGGGACCACGTCCTCGAGCTGCTCGAACCACCACAGCGACAGCCGCGTGAGGATCTCGCCCTTGTCGGGGATGCCGGGCTCGAGCACGTGGTCGAACGCCGAGATGCGATCGGAGGCGACCATCAGCAGCAGCCCGTCGGGCGTCTCGTACAGGTCGCGGACCTTGCCGGAGTGGAGGTGCTTCACCCCTCCATCCTCCCAGCCCCCGTCCCGTTCCCCGCCGCGGGTGCGGGCCACGTACGGCTAGCCCGGCGAGCCGATGGAGCCGAGCCTGGACCGGTCGGCCACGCCGAGCTTCGTGTAGACGCGGCAGAGGTGGTTGCCGACGGTGCGGGGGGACAGCCCCAGCCACTCGGCGATCTCCCGGTTGGTCATCCCCCAGGAGGCGAGCTGGGCCACCTCCTGCTCGCGCCGGCTGAAGTCGCCGGAGGCCCGGGAGCCGCCGTTCACGGGGTGGCCGGCCGGACGGCCGAGCCGGCGCAGCAGGTCGCGCACGACGATCGGGCCGAGGCCCTCCCGGAGCGCCGCGCGGTGGATCGGGCGGGCGAACCGCACCTGGAGCCGGGTGCCGAGGCGGTGTGCGCGCACGAGGCCACGGCGCTCCAGCCGGTGCAGGGCCGCGGGCGAGGTCAGCCGCTCCAGCGCGTCCACGTCCACCTCGCCGGCCACCGCCAGCAGGTCGAGGGCCTCACGCTCGCCGTCGTCGAGGTGGCCGATCTCGTCGCGCACCAGCTCGCGCACCCGGTCGCCGAGGGGAAGGTCGCCGCTGAGCGTCCAGCGGTCGTCCTGCAGGCTCAGCCGCCCGGAGGCCAGGCCGGTCTCGACCAGCTCGCGGAGCAGCCGCATGTTCCCGGCGGCCGCCCGCCACAGCCGCTGCGCGGTCGCACCGTCCACCGGCCCCCGTAGCGCCGCCGCCAGGATCCGTACGGCGTGCTCCGCGGGCAGGGGGGACAGGTCCCACCGGGTGGCGAGCCCCTCGACGAGCAGCGCGGACACCGGCCCGGGTGGTTCCGCGCCGGTGCGGGCCTCGGCGAGCAGCGTCGCCTCGCCGGAGGCGACGAGATCGTGCACCCACTGGGCCGACGCGGGGTCGAGCAGGTGTGCCCGCTCCACGACCAGGAGCAGCGGTCCCGCCGGCTCCGGCGGCAGGGACGTTCCCGGCACGGCCACGACCGTGACCCCGCCCAGCTCGCGGACGGCCCGCCGGATGAGGGCGGTCTTGCCCACCCCCGGTCCTCCGGTGACGACCAGGCTCACGCCCGCGCGCACCGTCTCGACGATCTCCCCGATCTCGCGGGCCCGCCCGCTCATCGGCCACCGCACTCCGCTCATGTCACCGACGCTAGGCCGGGGAGGCGGCGGGGACATCGGGGCCCGCCCGGCCGTCGTCTCCGGGATAACCCGGAGGAACGGCCGTCGTGCGAGGTCAGCCGGGTGTGCCGGCCGCGATGTCGGAGCGGTGGTGGGAGCCGCGCATCGTGATGCCGGCGAGCGCGTCGTACGCCCGGGCCCTGGCCTCGGCCACGTCGCTCCCGGTCCCGACCACGCTCAGCACGCGGCCGCCGTTGGACACCAGCCGGTTGTTCTCGTCGAGCGCGGTGCCCGCGTGCAGCACGTACGCCTCCTCGGCGTCGGCCGGCAGGCCCGCGATCGGGTCGCCCTTGACCGGGTCGGCCGGGTAGTTCTCCGCGGCCAGCACGACGGTCACGGCGGCGCCGCCGCGCCACTCCAGCGGCCCGTGCGCGGCGAGGTCGCCGGTCGCGCAGGCGAGCAGCAGCCCGCCGAGCGGCGTCGCCAGCCGGTCGAGCACGACCTGGGTCTCCGGGTCGCCGAAGCGCGCGTTGAACTCGATCACCCGCGGCCCGTCCTGCGTCAGCGCCAGCCCGGCGTACAGGACCCCGGTGTACGGCGTGCCGCGCCGGGCGAGCTCGGCCACCGTGGGGTTCACGATCTCGGTCATGACCTGCTCGGTGAGGCCGTCCGGCGCCCAGGGGAGCGGGGTGTAGGCCCCCATGCCGCCGGTGTTGGGCCCCTTGTCGCCGTCGTAGGCGCGCTTGAAGTCCTGCGCCGGCTGCAGCGGGACCGCGGTGCCGCCGTCGCACAGGGCGAACAGCGACACCTCCGGGCCGTCGAGGTACTCCTCGACCACCACCCGGTCGCAGGCCCGCGCGTGCTCCAGGGCCTCCTCGCGGCTGTCGGTCACCACGACGCCCTTGCCCGCGGCGAGCCCGTCGTCCTTCACGACGTACGGCGCGCCGAACTCGTCCAGCGCGGCGGCCGCCTCCTCCTCGGTGACGCAGGTGCGGGCGCGCGCCGTCGGCACCCCCGCGGCGATCATGACGTCCTTGGCGAACGCCTTGGAGCCCTCGATCGCGGCCGCCTCTCCGGAGGGCCCGAAGCAGGGGACGCCGGCCGCGCGCACCGCGTCGGCCACCCCGGCGACCAGCGGCGCCTCCGGGCCGACGACGACCAGGTCCGCCCCCAGGCGGCGGGCCAGCGCGGCCACCGCCGCGCCGTCGGTGGGGACCACCTGATGCAGGTCGGCGACCTGCGCGATGCCGGCGTTGCCGGGCGCGCAGTGGACTTCGCTGACGGCCGGGTCGAGGCGGAGGGCGCGGCACAGCGCGTGCTCGCGGCCCCCGGAACCGATGACAAGTACGCGCACGCGTCCATTGTCGCAGCGTTCGCCACCCCCTCCTCCGCACCGGTGCCGGCCGTACGGGAAGGGGTGAGATACACATGCTCAGCCGATTTGTTCCGGTGCTTTTTGGCAAGTAGTGCATGATCCACCGCTGTTGGTGGGGGTACCCTGGAAAGGCCGCCGGACCCCGATGTGGTAAGTTAGGCGGGCTTAGCGTCGTCTCCTCGTGATTGGAGGTGGTCTGGGATGAATTCTGGTGATCCCGTCAGTACGTGCTCGCGCACGTACGTCGTGCGCACTCCCGACCACTTCGACACAGAGCCCGAGGGGCAGCTCACGCCTGCATGAAGGGGTGACATCACGTCGCGCGTGGAGCGTGCCGACTCGGGCGGGAAGGGACCGCCATGCGCTCCTCGATCATCTTTCCTCGCATCAACAGGCACACCCGTGTCCTGCCCACGCGCCTGACCGCCACCGCCGCCCCGGTCGCCGACGAACCGCTCGGCCGCTGCGTGCCGCCGAGCAGCTCCCTCGTCGAGTTCGGCGCCTACGTCGCCGGCGAGAAGATCGACGCCGCGGGCATCCCCGAGGCCGTCCGCCTCGTCCGTGAGCACAACGAGACCGCGCCGATGCCCGACGCGTACGTCTGGGTCGGCCTGCACGAGCCCGCCGCGCCCGAGGTCGAGTGGCTGGCCGAGGTGTTCGGCCTGCACCCGCTCGCCGTCGAGGACGCCATCAAGGCCCACCAGCGCCCCAAGGTCGAGCGGTACGGCGACTCGTTGTTCGTCGTGCTGAAGACCGTCGCCTTCCTCGACAACGAGGTGTCCGCCGCGACCGGCGAGATCATCGGCACGGGCGAGATCATGGCGTTCGTGGGCGCCGACTTCGTCGTCACGGTCCGGCACGGCCGGCACTGTCCCCTCGGCGACGTCAGGGAGAAGATCGAGGCCAAGCCGAAGCTGCTGGGCCGCGGCCCCACGGGCGTGCTACACGCGATCGCCGACCACGTGGTGGACAAGTACCTCCAGGTCGCCGACCTCATGCAGGCCGAGCTGGAGGAGGTCGAGGCCGCCGTCTTCGCCGAGGTCAGCTCCCGCGACATCAACCGCATCTACCAGCTCAAGCGCGAGATGCTGGAGCTCAAGCGGGCCGTCGCCCCCCTCCTCACGCCGTTCAACGCGCTCCCCCAGCGCCGCGTGATCCCCTCCGAGATGCGCGAGTACTTCCGCGACGTCGGCGACCACCTCTCCCGGGTCTGCGAGCAGGTGCAGTCGTCCAACGAGCTGTCCGACTCGATCCTCCAGGCCGCCCTGGCGCGCTCCAACGCGCTCGCCAACGAGGACATGCGGAAGATCTCGTCGTGGGTGGCGATCATCTCCGTTCCCACGATGATCGCCGGCATCTACGGCATGAACTTCGAGCACATGCCCGAGCTCAGGGCCGCGTACGGGTACCCCCTCGTGCTGGGCGTCATGGCGGTGGCCTGCACACACTCCTCCACCGCGCCTTCCGCCGCAACGGCTGGCTCTGACCGACCGACGTGGCGGGGGAGGGCGGTGCCGCCCTCCGTGCCTTCGGCGGCCGCGGGAGACGCTCCGGCTCCTCCCGCGGCCAGAGCCTTCGTCTCTCGGCTCGGCAGATTCCGTACTTCCTGATGTAGCCCCCGAAGGTCGCTCCGGAGCAGGGCAGCCGCATGCCCGTCTCCTTGAGCGTGTCGATCAGGTTGCCGGCTCCCACCTCGCTGAGCTTTCCTTCGCCTGAGGCACATGGCGTCGAAGACCAGTGGCGGTGGAGGGCCGGACCGGTTCACGGTTCGAGATCCGGGTCGTGCCGTGGAGGCAGATCGGACTCCTCGATCTGGCCGCGCATGAGTTCCACCGCCCGCGAAGAGGTGATCAGGCTTCTCTTCCACGCCTGCAGCACGGCGTGCGCGTAGCTCGGCGGAACGCGGACTCTGTCCAGGTCGGGCTGCGGGGCCCAGCCGACGGCCTCCATCAACTCGGCACGTGTCGGATTCGCGTGGCGCAACTCCCGGGCGTGCTCCCGGCTCGTCGCTCCCGCCGCCACCGCCTGGCGCAGGGTGAGCGACCAGGACGTCTTGTACGTGGCGGCCAGTGTGACGAGAGCCTCTCGTCCGAGTTCGCGCGTCTCGCCGACTGGATCGGCGAAGGAGCCGACGGGGAGTAGAAGTTCGGCGGCGAAGGCGTCGATGATGTTCTCCCTCTCCGCGCGGGAGGCATGGACCCCCAGGTCCGAGGAGTACTCGTCGCCTATGACGAGGTGCCCGAGTTCGTGTGCCGCGGTCGCCCGCCGCCGTCCCGGATCGCCCTCGCCGCTGACGACCGCGACGGCCACCCCGTCGTCGACGAGAGACGCCCCGTCGCCGGGGGCGTCGACCACGGCGACCATCTGCCCGAGCCGCTCGCAGACGCCGAGCAGGGAGGTGGGCGGCTCGAAGCCGAGGTCGAGCCGGCGCCGTACCCACTGGGCGGCGGCGCGGGCGGCCGAGGCGTCCTGCACGGCGTCGGGGTAGCGTGCGGGCGCGGACGGAATCAGTTCACCGAGGTCGATGAGTTGCCGCACGTCCGCGAGCCAGGATCCCAGGGCCGTCTCCAGACGGAACGACTGGCGGGCCACGTCGGTCGCCGTGTCCTCGGTGAGATCCCGGCGGCGGGAGACGACCGAAGGGGGACGGACCAGGAAGAGGCCGAGAGGCACGTCGAGGATGGCGGACAGCCGGGCGAGCTCCAGAGCGTCCACGCGTCGCGTTCCGGCCTCGATCTTGGCGATCATCGTGCGGTCCAGCGTCATCGCCGATGCGAGCTGCTCCTGTGACAAGCCGGCCGCTATGCGGAACTCGCGCACGCGGTCGCCCACGTCCGCCCATTCCCCGGGTTCCCTCATAGTGCGATATTCGCACACCGCAGAAGTGAGCTGAGATCGCCGGAGGTCTTTACCCGATGCCGTCGCGTTCGTCGCCGTTCAGAGGCCGGGAGCCGAGGGTGCCGAGGCCGCGGAGGGTGAGGTCGACGGCGCGGCGACCGGCCTCCCAGACGCGCTCGGGGGGCTCGCCGCGCTCGATGCTGGTCAGCGCGGCCAGGTGGCCGGCGCCCGCGACGGCGCCGACGGCCGCGGCGGCCTCGGTGAGGTCGATCTCGTCCGCGTACGCCTGGTGGAGCGCCTCCGCCAGGCGGCGCTGGGTGTCGAAGAGCAGGTGGAGCCCGCGGGCCTGCAGGGCGGGCACGGACATCACGAGCCGGTGCCGCAGCGGGAACAGGTCGGCGGTCAGGTCCGTGTCCAGGAAGGCCGACCGGAGGCTCTGGTGGGCCAGGCGCATCAGGAGGCCGGCCACCGGCTCGCCCGGCCGCCGGTCGGCGACCACCTTGAGCGCCTCGTCGGCGCGGTGCCGGTGGTCGAAGAAGACGACGTCCTCCTTGCTCGTGAAGTAGCTGAAGAACGTCCGCGTCGACACGTCGACGGCCGAGGCGATCTCGGCGATCGTCGTCTCCTCGTACCCCTGCTCCTGGAACAGGCGCAGGGACGCCTCGATCAGCGCCTGCCGGGTGCGCAGTTTCTTGCGTTCGCGCAGGCCAGGGCCGTCCGTCATGTCCAAGACTCTATGACATTCGCAATGAACTTTCATTCGTTGCAAATCGACACCCGATGCTGTTATGTGAAGGGAGCAGGCGACTCGACAGCGGACCGTTTCCACCCTTACAGGAGCGTGTCATGACCGAGGCCACACCGCGGATCGCGACCTTCCCCGTCAAGCGGGAACGCGCCTTCGACCCACCCGACCTGCTCCGCCGGTGGCAGGAGGAGGCGCCGATCCGGCGCATGACGTACGCCGACGGGCACGAGGGCTGGGTCGTCACCGGCTACGCCGCGGCCCGCGCGATCCTGGCCGACCCCCGGTTCAGTACCCGTCCCGAGCTCCTGCACTCCCCGATCCCGCAGCGGAACCTCCGGCTGCAGAACATGAACGTGCCTCCGGGGTTCTTCATCCGCATGGACCCCCCCGACCACACGCGCTACCGGAAGCTGCTCACCGGCCAGTTCACCGTACGGCGGATGAAGCTCCTGGAGCCGAGGGTCGAGGAGATCGCGAACGCCCGGCTCGACGAGATGGAACGCCAGGGGCCGCCGGCCGACCTGGTGTCGGCGTTCGCGCTGCCCATCCCATCCCTGGTGATCTGCGAGCTGCTCGGCGTGCCGTACGACGACAGGGCGAAGTTCCAGCGGGACTCGGCCGTCATGCTGAACCTCGACTCGACCCTCGACGAGGTCACGGCCGCCATGGCCGACCTGCTGACCTACCTCCACGACCTCGTCATGCGGAAGACCGCCCACCCGGAGGACGACCTGCTGAGCGGCCTGATCGCCGGGGGAGAGCTAACGGACCGGGAGCTCGCCGGCATCGCCCTGCTGCTGCTCGTGGCCGGCCACGAGACGACGGCGAACATGCTCGGCCTCGGCACGTTCGCCCTGCTGTCCAACCCGCCGCAGATGGCCGCCCTGCGCGAGGACCCCACACTCATCGACAACGCGGTGGAGGAGCTGATGCGCTACCTCAGCATCGTCCACCTCGGTCCCATCCGGGCGGCGCTGGAGGACGTAGAAATCGACGGCCACCTCATCCGGGCGGGCGAGTCGGTCACGCTGGCCATCGCCGCGGCCAACCGGGACCCGGTGCGGTTCGGCGGGGGCGACATGCTCGACGTCACCCGGTCGGCCCACGGGCACCTCGCGTTCGGGCACGGCGTCCACCAGTGCCTCGGGCAGCAGCTCGCCCGGACCGAGATGCGGATCGCATACGCCGCGCTGCTGCGCCGCCTCCCCGGCCTGCGGCTGGCCGTGCCGCCCGCCGAGGTGCCGATGCGGTCCAATATGGCGATCTACGGAGTGCACCGCCTGCCGGTCGCCTGGTGACGGGTGATTTGGTAGGACGGAGGGAAGGAGGGGGACATGAAGATCAAAGCGGACACGGACAAGTGTGTCGGCGCCGGCATGTGCGCGCTGTCGCTGCCCGAGGTGTTCGACCAGAGCGAGGAGGACGGCACGGTGGTCGTGCTCGATCCCGAGCCGCCGGAGGGCCTGGCGACCGGCGTGCGCAGGGCGGTGAACCTGTGCCCCTCCGGAGCCCTGTCCGTCGAGGAGTGACCCCGCCGTCGCGCGACGTGACCCCGGTCACATGTGACGCTGTGCTACTTGACGGGCACACTGCGATGGGGTTGGCTGGTAATCGGCTGTACCAAGCCGTTTCTTGTGGGTGACCCTGAAGCCCCGTCCTCCTCGGGCGGGGCTTCCCCATGTCGTCCGGAGTGGTCAGGCCCCGACGGGACGGAGCGGACTGACCGGCTCGGGCAGCGCGAGTCCCCGCGCCTTCCACAGCCGCCGCATCCGGTCGGGGTAGTCGGTGACGATCCCCGCCACGCCCATGTCGGCGAGCCGGGAGGCGTCCTCGGGCTCGTTGACGGTCCAGGCGACGACCGGCAGGCCGCGGCGGGACGCGCTCTCCATCAGCGCCTCGTCGATCAGCGTGTGGTCGGGGGACAGCGTGGTCGCCCCCACGATGTCCGCGGCCGCGGCGAGGTCGCCGCCGATCTCGTCGAGGCGGACGCCGTTCATCCAGGCCGGGCTCATCGTGGCCCGCTCGACCAGGGCGTACCGCTGCTCCACGAGCGGCCGGGCCGCCTCCAGGACGCGCCAGTCGAAGCTGAGCAGGGCCGCCCGGGACAGCCGGTCGTGCCGGTCGAGCTCCGTGGCGACGAGTTCGGTGAACCGCACCGGGTCGGCCGACAGCTCGGGCCGGGTCGGGTCGGACTTCAGCTCCACGTTGAGCCGCACCTTGTCGGCGCCGAGCGCCCCGATGAGGCCCAGAACTGCGCCCAGCGTGGGCATCCGGGTGTCGGGGAGCGGCACCTGCGTCATCGCGAACCGGTCGTCCGGCCGCTGCGGCAGCCGGACGCCCACGTCGAGGGTGCGCAGCTGGGGCAACGTCAGCGAGATGATCGGCCTGCCGACGTACGGGAACATCTCGTCGCCCGGGTGCGCCATGCCGGTGTCGGCACTGGTGACCGGGGACACCAGCAGGTCGTGGGTGAGCACGAGCTGGCCGTCGGCCGACACGGCCACGTCGAACTCCAGCGCGTCCACCCCGAGCTCCAGCGCGAACGCCAGGCCGGGAAGGGTGTTCTCGGGCCTCAGCCCGCGTGCGCCGCGATGCCCGTGTAGCTCAACGTATCCCTGCACAAGGGCGTACCTTACTGGGTCGTCCTCCGCGCGCCGGGCATCGCCGTGTTCCCGGCGCGCACACCACGAACCCGCCCAAACCGATCAGATGAGGGACCGGAGCTGCAGCGTCTGCGTCCGGCCGGGCCCGACGCCGATCGCCGACACGGGCGCGCCGCTCATCTCCTCCAGGGCCCGGACGTACGACTGGGCGTTCGGCGGGAGGTCGTCGAACGTCTTGGCGCTGGTGATGTCCTCCTGCCAGCCGGGGAACTCCTCGTAGATCGGCGTGGCGTGGTGGAACTCGGTCTGCGTCATCGGGATCTCCTCGTGGCGCACGCCGTTCACGTCGTAGGCCACGCAGACCGGGATGCGCTCCAGGCCCGACAGCACGTCGAGCTTGGTGAGGAAGAAGTCGGTGACGCCGTTGATCCGGGTGGCGTACCGGGCGATGACGGCGTCGAACCAGCCGCAGCGGCGGTTGCGCCCGGTGGTGACGCCGTACTCGCCGCCGGTCTGGCGCAGCCACTCGCCCTGCTCGTCGAGCAGCTCGGTGGGGAACGGCCCGGAGCCGACACGGGTCGTGTACGCCTTGAGGATGCCGATGACCCGGGTGAGCCGGGTCGGCGGGATGCCCGACCCCGCGCACGCGCCGCCCGAGGTGGGCGAGCTGGAGGTGACGAAGGGGTAGGTGCCGTGGTCGATGTCGAGCAGCGTGCCCTGGCCGCCCTCCAGCAGGACGACCTTGCCCTCGTCGAGCGCCTTGGACAGGACGAGCGAGGTGTCGGCGATGTGGGGGCGCAGCCGCTCGGCGTACCCGAGGTACTCGTCGAGCACCTTGGCCGGGTCGAGGCCGCGCCGGTTGTAGATCTTGGTGAGGATCTGGTTCTTCTCGCCGAGGGCGACCTCGATCTTCTTGCTCAGGATGCCCGGGTCGAGCAGGTCCTGCACGCGCACGCCCATGCGGTAGATCTTGTCGCCGTACGCGGGGCCGATCCCGCGGCCGGTCGTGCCGATCCTGGCCTTGCCCAGGTAGCGCTCGGTCACCTTGTCGATGGCCTTGTGGTGGGGCATGATCAGGTGCGCGTTCGCCGAGATCAGCAGGCGGTCGCACGAGATGCCGCGATCGGCCAGCCCGTCGATCTCGCTCAGGAGCACGCCGGGGTCGATCACCACGCCGTTGCCGATCACAGGGATCACCTCGGGCGACAGCACTCCGGTGGGCAGGAGGTGCAGCGCGTACTTCTGATCCCCGATCACCACGGTGTGACCCGCGTTGTTGCCCCCCTGGTAGCGGACGACGTAGTCGACGTCGCCGCCGAGCAGGTCGGTGGCCTTTCCCTTGCCCTCATCGCCCCACTGGGCGCCCACGAGAACGACAGCCGGCATGGTCTTACTCCCGCGACAAAACGAAAACCCCTGACGCAAGCGCGGCAGGGGCCTCTTGCAAACAGAGACTACCCGAGTGCCCCCGTGTGGGTGAACGGGATCTTACGTACGGATGCCCCCTTTCCCGGCGGGCCGCCGCTGCGAGGCGGCCGGCCGGGAGGACGTCAGGGGGACCGCCGCGGACGCGAGGTCACGTGGTGGCCGTGAGAACCCGCGCGGCCTCCTCGCTGCTGTCGCGGAGGAACTGGGCGCACCGCTCGGCCTCGTCCTTCTCCCCGATCGCCTGGGCCGCCCGGGCCAGGGCGTTCAGGCAGCGCAGGAACCCCTGGTTGGGCCCGTGGTCCCACGGGATGGGCCCGAAGCCCTTCCAGCCCGCCCTGCGGAGCTGGTCCAGCCCCCGGTGGTAGCCGGTGCGCGCGAAGGCGTAGGAGGTGACCGCGTGTCCGGCCGTGAAGTAGTCGTCGGCGAGAACGGCCCAGGCCGCCGAGTAGGCGGGGAAGCGCGCGGCCACGTCGGCCGCCTTGGCGCCCGATTCGAGCATCTGCCGCGCGTCGGGGTTGTCCGGCAGCAGGGTGGGCGGCGGACCGCCAAGGAGGTTCTCGTGCGTTTCCATGAGCACAGTCTTACCTGTAAGGCCGCTGAAAGAGTATGGCCGATCATGGAGAACGGGGGATCGATGTCGTATCGATCCCCCACTCCGCCGCCGTGCGAACTACTTGATCTTGGTGCCCGCGGACTTGAGCTGCCGGCAGGCCTCGACCACGCGCTGCGCCATGCCCGCCTCGGCGGCCTTGCCGTACGCGCGGGGGTCGTAGGTCTTCTTGTTGCCGACGTCGCCGTCGACCTTGAGGACGCCGTCGTAGTTGCGGAACATGTGGTCCGCGATCGGCCGGGTGAAGGCGTACTGCGTGTCGGTGTCGATGTTCATCTTCACCACGCCGTACGAGATGGCCTCGTGGATCTCCTCCAGGGCGGAGCCGGAGCCGCCGTGGAAGACCAGGTAGAACGGCTTCTCCTTGCCGTACTTGGCGCCCACGGCGTCCTGGATCTCCTTGAGCACGCTCGGGCGCAGCTTGACGTGGCCCGGCTTGTAGACGCCGTGGACGTTGCCGAACGTGGCGGCCACGATGTAGCGGCCGCGCTCGCCCAGGCCGAGGGACTCGGCGACGGCGAGGGCGTCCTCGGCCGTGGTGTAGAGCTTCTCGTTCATCTCGCCGACGATGCCGTCCTCCTCGCCGCCGACGACGCCGATCTCGACCTCGAGGACGACCTTGGCCGCGGCGGTCTTGTCGAGCAGCTCGGAGGCGATCTGCAGGTTCTCGTCGAGCGGCACGGCCGATCCGTCCCACATGTGCGACTGGAACAGCGGGTCCTGCCCGCGGGCGACGCGCTCCGCGGAGATCTCCAGCAGCGGGCGCACGAACGAGCCCAGCTTGTCCTTCGGGCAGTGGTCGGTGTGCAGGGCGACCGTCACGGGGTACTTCTCGGCGACCACACGGGCGAACTCGGCGAAGGCCACCGAGCCGGTCACCATGTCCTTCACCGTGGTGCCCGAAAGGAACTCCGCGCCACCGGTCGACACCTGGACGATTCCGTCGCTCTCCGCCTCCGCGAAACCGCGAAGGGCCGCGTGCAACGTCTGCGACGAGGTCACATTGATCGCCGGATATGCGAACCCGCCTGCTTTGGCGCGGTCGAACATCTCGGCGTAGACCTCGGGAGTGGCGATAGGCATCGGGAGTCATCTCCTTCTGGGACGGTAACCGGCGCTGGCCAGTATTCCCAAGGCCATGCCGATCAGGGAAGCGCGGGGTCACCCGCGCTCATCTCACGGTTTCACGGTTGTCGAGCGCGCCTGTCGCTTCTCAGTCTGATCTCATTCCGGACAGGTAGGCTCACCCCGTGGACGTGCTCTTGGATCTTCTTGACCCGAAGTGGTGGCTGGGCATGCTCGGCGCCTTCGCGACGATCGGTGTCATCGCCATCGTATTCGCCGAGACGGGCCTTCTTGTCGGGTTCTTCCTGCCCGGCGACTCGCTTCTGGTCACCGCGGGCATCTTCAGCACGGCCGCCGCCGCACACGGTTTCGGGATCGCTCCGCTCTCACTGCCCGCGCTCCTGGTGTTCGCGCCGATAGCGGCCATCGCCGGCGCGCAGTTCGGCCATTTCCTCGGGGCGAGGTTCGGCAGGAAACTGTTCGACAAGCCCGACTCGCGGCTGTTCAAGCGTGAGCACGTCGACAAGGCGGAGTTCTACTTCGAGAAGTTCGGCCCGGCCAAGGCCGTGGTCGCCGCCCGGTTCATGCCGATCGTCCGCACGTTCATGAACCCGGTCGCCGGCGTGCTGGAGATGGACGCGCGGCGCTTCTTCGTCTGGAACGCCCTGGGCGGCGTCGTCTGGGTGGAGGCGCTGCTCCTGCTCGGCTACTTCCTGGGCAGCAAGGTCGAGGGCATCGACAAGTACATCCTCCCCGGGGTCTTCGTGGTGATCCTGCTGTCGATCATCCCGATCGTCCGGGAGGTGCTGAAGAGCCGCAAAGCCGCAGGGCTGGAGCCCAAGGGCCGTCACCACGCCCCGAGGTAGGCCGTTTGTGACTCGCCAGTACTGAGATATCCCTCACACCCGCTACTCTCCGGGTTGTGGGACGCCACAGGTCTGACCCGCTCGGCATCGCCAGGCTCGCCCTCGCCGGCCTGGCCGTGGTGCTGCTGCTCGCGCTGCTGGTGATAGGGGCGAGATCCCTGTTCTCCGCCCTGGGATCGGACGAGGCCGCCCCCGCCTCCGGTCCCCCGTCCACGAGCATCGCGGGCTCGCCCACGCCCGCCGCCTCCCGCGTCCCGACGGTGCGCATCGTCTGCCAGGCGGACAGGTGCCCTGTCTTCGTCCGCGTCCCGGGCGGGGACGTGCTCATCGACCGCGACATGACCAGGGGCGAGCAGGCGTCCTACTTCGACCCGGAGCTCGCCGTCGTCCTCGACGACGCCGCCACGGTCGCCGTCGAGGAGAACGGGACGGCCCGCCCGGCCGGGCAGCCGGGCGAGCGCCAGTCGTTCAAGGTGACGAGATCCCAAGGTCGGTGAGCGTGTAGGCGGAGCGGTACGGCACACCGGCGCCGGCCAGCGCCTCGTCGCCGCCGCGGTGCACGATCGTCGCGATCCCGACAACCTCGGCGCCCGCCTCGCGCAGCGCCTCCACGGCGGTGAGCACCGAGCCGCCCGTGGTGGTCGTGTCCTCCACGGCCAGCACCCGGCGTCCCGCCACGTCCGGACCCTCGACCCTGCGCTGCAGGCCGTGGGCCTTGCCCGCCTTCCGCACCACGAACGCGTCGAGCGCCCTGCCGCGGGCCGCCGCCGCGTGCAGCATCGCGGTCGCCACGGGGTCGGCCCCCAGTGTCAGGCCGCCCACCGCCTCGTACCCCAGGTCCTCGGTCAGGTCGAGCATGACCCGGCCCACCAGCGGCGCGGCGACGCCGTCCAGCGTGATGCGGCGCAGGTCCACGTACCAGTCGGCCTCCTTGCCGGAGGACAGCACGACCCGGCCGTGCACGATCCCCTTGTTCTTGATCTCGTCCAGGAGTCTGTCGCGGTCACCCATGGTGCTCAGCGTACGGGCGGCCCGGCGGTGGAAGGTCGCCAGCTTCGGAGTGAGCGCTCACTCACTATTGACGGAGTGAGTGCTCACTCCGTAGTGTTGATCGCATGACGGATACGACGCCCCGGCGGAGAGCGCCGGGAATGAGCACAGAGCAGCGCCGCGCCATGATCGTGGCCGCGACGCTCCCACTGGTCGCCGAGTACGGCGCCGGCGTCACCACCAGTCAGATCGCGCGGGCCGCCGGCATCGGGGAGGGCACCATCTTCCGCGTCTTCGCCGACAAGGACGAGCTGATGGGCGCCTGCGCGGCCGAGGCGATGAACCCCGACCACGCCCTGCGGGAGCTGACCTCGATCTCCATCGACGACCCCCTTCCCGCACGGCTCGTCCAGGCCGCCGAGGCCCTGGGCGCCCATCTGCGGCGGATGGGGACCGTGCTCGGCGCGCTGCACGCCTCCGGCGTCCGGCGGGAGCGGTCCGCGGGCGAACGGCCTTCCGCGGGTGAGGAGCCTTCCGCGGGTGACAGGCCCTCCACGGGTGAGGGGCCTTCCGGCGGTGGTCGCGAGCGGTCGTTGCGCGCCGTCCGCGAGGCGGTGGCCGAGCTCGTCGAGCCCGACCGGGACGCCCTCCGGATGGATCCGGAGCGGGTCGCGACGTTCTTCCTTGGCCTGCTGTTCGCCCGGCTCCCCCTGACCGGCGACGAGCCGGAGCCGACGCCGGAGGAGTTCGTCGACGTCCTCCTGCACGGCGTCCTCGCCCACGAGCCGGCCTGACGGTTACCCGCGGTAAAGGGCGGGCTTCGGTTTAGCCAGGACGTGGATTGCGGAATGTAACGCGGTGCAACTCATCGTAATCGCGAGGTCGCAATGCGTCGAGAAGCCCGTCGGACCGACATGGAACTGATCGAGGCCGTGAGGAGAGGAGACTCCTCGGCCTACGGTCTGCTCTACCAGCGCCACGCGGCCGCCGCCCGGTCCCTGGCCCGGCAGCTCGTGCAGGGGGACGACGAGGCCGAGGACCTGCTCGTCGAGACGTTCGCGCGGGTGCTGGAGATCGTCCGGGAGGGCGGGGGCCCGCCGGCGGCGTTCCGGCCGTACCTGCTGACGGCCCTGCGGCGGTACGCCGCGACCGGCCGGATCGACGCCGCGGAGCCCTGGACGGTCCATGTGCACCCCGATCTCGCGGGGCTGGAGCGCTCGCCGCTCGCCCGGGCCTACCTCTCGCTTCCGGAGCGCTTCCGGATGGTCCTGTGGCACGCCGAGGTCGAGGGCGCGGCGCCCGAGGAGACGGCCCCGCTGCTCGGCATGTCGGCGGGCGGCGTGGGCGGGCTGGCCCGGGCGGCCCGCGAGGCGCTGCGCCACGCGTACGTGCGGATCCACCTGGAGGGCGGGCCGGGCCGGGAGTGCCTCGGGGTTCTGCCGAAGATCTCCCGTCACGTCGAGGGCGGGCTGCCCCCGGCCGAGGCGCGGCTGGTGGACGAGCACGTCGCCGAGTGCATCGACTGCCGGTCGGTGCTCCTGGAACTGGCCGACGTCACCCGTGGCCTGCGGGTGGTCGTCGGCCAGCTCATCGCCGGCCCGGTCGTCGACGACTACCTCGCCGACCTCGCCCGGCAGGGCGGCGCCGCCCCGGGCGGTCCGGTCGCGGCGGCCCGAAGGGCCCTGACCGGGCGGCCCCGCCTCTCGGAGCTGGCCGGCCTCCTGCGCCCGGCGCGGCCCGAGCACGCCCGTCCGAGCGAGCGGAGCAGGATGGGCTCGTCCTGGGCCGGCGACCTGCTGCGCGGGGTCCCCACCCCCGTGCGGGCCGTCCTGGCCGGTGTGCTGGCGGCGACGGTGGCGACGGCGGCGTTCCTCTTGGTCGCCCAGCCGATGACGGTGCGCCCGGTCGCCCGGCAGGCCGCGCTCCCCGCGCCCCCGCGGACGGAGCCGACCCTGGTGCCAGGGCCGTCCCCCGCCTCGCCCGCGCCCACCGCGGACCCCGGCGACGATCGGGACGGCGCCGGACGCCCGGGACGCCGGCGGATCGAGACGCGGGCGCCGCGCCGCGCCGAGCCGTCCGTGCCGCGGGAACGCGCGCGGAAGGCGGGCGCGGCCGCCCTCGTCGCGAGCATCGACCCCCTCGGCGCGCTGCTGCGGGCCCAGTCCGGCCTCATCGCGGTCCGCCTGCGCAACGCGGGAGCCGTGCGCAGCGGCGACGTCGAGGCCGCCGTGACGCTGCCTCGTGGCGTCACGCTCGTGTCCTCGGGCCGCCACCGGTCCGGGGCCCGTACGGCCGACGGCTGGGCCTGCCGTACGGGCGGCCGGGTCGTGCGCTGCGGCCGGGGCGCGCTGGCGCCGGGGGAGGTGACCGCGATCTTCCTTCGGGTCGCCGTGGCGGCCGATGCGCCCATCGGGCGCGGGCCGGGAGTGGCGGTGCGGTCGGAGGGTGTGCGGGCGGCGGCGACCGCGGTGACGGGCGTGCGCGCCTCCGGCGCCGCGGCCCGGTTCGCCGCCGACGGGCGGGTGGTCACGCGGGTCGTCGGCAACACGCTGGTCAGCGCGGCCGTCCCGCCGAGCGGATGCGCGCCGGGCGACGCCGGGCCGGCCGAGGACGTCGGCGTCGCGATCCCCGTCGACCTCGACGACGACGACACGACGGAGAGTTCGAGCTGCGCCCGGCTCGACCTGCCGGCCGGGGGCAGGGTCCTGTGGGCCGGCCTCTACTGGGCGGCCGGCGGGCACGACGTCGACCCGGGAGGCGAGATCCGGCTCCGGCCGCCGGGCGCGGCCGAGTACGGCGTCGTCCGCGCGGCCGAGATCGCCCGCCGCGACCTGCCGGACGGGTCGGGCTACCAGGCGTTCGCGGACGTCACCTCGCTCGTCCGGGCGGCCGGTTCCGGCTCCTGGTGGGCCGCCGACCCCACCACCCTGGACGGAGCCGTGCGGCACGCCGGCTGGAGCCTCGTGGTCATGGCGACCGACGAGCGGCAGCCGTACACGCGGGCCGTCGTGCTGGACGCCGCGGCCGTGGTGGACGAGTCCGGCGGGTCGCTGCGGATCCCGCTCGACGGCCTCGCCCCCGTCTCGGCGCCGGCCAGGATCGACCTCGTGGTCTGGAACGGCCAGGGCGTCAAGGGAGGGGTGGTCACGTTGAGCGACCGGTCCCGGCCGGGCGGCGGGGAGCGGCGGCGCGGGGGCGCGCTCGACCTCACCGCCGGGGGCACGGCGGTCGCGGTCGACACCATCCACGCACTGCTCGGGCCCCATCCCGTCCTGCGGCTCACGACCAGGCGGAACTCCCTGTTCTTCGGGGTCGCGGTGGTCAGCGCCCGTACGTGGTCCTGACCTCTGGAGGGGCAGGCAAGACCCGGACAAACTGGTACGGTCTGCGTGAACGCTTCCAAGGTCAGGGATGCGGGTCCACAGGATCCGCATCGTGCGGCGAGGGCTGAATCGCCGGGATTCACCCTCGCACGATCACCCGCTTGACTACCCTGAAAGAGCCACGTAGGAAGGGCGGTGTCGCGTGGATCGCTGCGCGCTGTTCGTTGACGCCGGCTACGTGCTGGCGGACGGCGCAATGGCCGTACACGGCACCCGCCATCGCGAAGCCGTCGCCTGGGACTACCCCGGCCTGCTGCAGCTCCTGACGAACCTGTCGCGGGAGCGTACGGGCCTGCCGCTGCTGCGGTGCTACTGGTACGAGGCGACCGTCGAGGGCCGCCGCACCCCCGAGCACGACGTGCTGGCCGACATCCCCGGGCTCAAGCTCCGCCTGGCCCGCATCCGGCCCGGCCGCCGCGAGGGCGTCGACGCGCAGGTGCACCGCGACCTGATGACGCTGGCCCGCAACAACGCGGTGTGCGACGCGGTCGTGGTGAGCGGCGACGAGGACCTCGCCCAGGTGGTCTGCGACGCCCAGGACCTCGGCATTCGCGTGACGGTCGTGCAGATCGCCGGCGACGGCGCCTGGTCGTCCTCCCGGACGCTCCGGCAGGAGTGCGACGACCTCATCGAGATGGCCGGCGGCCACCTCCGGCCGTACGTGACGATGGTGACCACCCAGGACCACGGCCTGAGCATCGGGAACGGGCAGCACCATCAGCAGTCCGCGGGCAACGGCCAGTCGCGGTCGAACGGCGTGGTGCCGCTGGCCAACGGCTCGCACGGCGCCGGGCGCTCCTCGGCGGCCCACGCGCGCCCGACGCCCCCGGCCCTGCCCGCGCAGCCGTCCACGACGTCGTACTCGGCGTACGGGCAGGAGCCGTCGTCCGCGGCCCCGCCGCAGCCGGCCCCCCAGCCCCCTGCCCAGCCCGCTCCGCAGGCGCAGGCCCAGCCGCCGGTGGCTCCGCCGCCTCCGCCCGCCGTGTCGCCGCCCGCCGTGTCCCCGCCCGCCGTGCCCCCGGCCCCGCCCACCCAGCCGGCTCCCACGGCCTCCCCGTACTCGTCCTCGGGCACGGGGGCGTACACGCCGTCACAGCTCGGGCCGTACACCGGGCCGCAGCCGGCTCCTGTGCCGGTGCAGAATGCCGGCGGCACGACCACGCTGGCCGAAGCGGTTAAGGCCGCGCACAAGGAGGGTCACGACTTCGGCGACTCGGTGGCCAGGGACGCCCCGGCGCTGTGGCTGGAGGCCGTGCTCGCCCGTAAGCCCCGCATGCCCTCCGACCTGGAGGCCCGCCTCCTCCAGGGTTCGTCGCTGCCGATCGACTTCCTGCTGCACGACGAGGTCCGCCACGCCCTCCGCCGCGGCTTCTGGGACGCCCTCGAACGCGCGCGGCGCTGAGCTGGACGTCAGCCCCTGAGTCGGGCGGCTTCTGGGGGCAGTGGCTACTGGAGGGCGTCGAAGCCGGCGCGGAGGTGGGTGACGCGCTCCGCGAGGTCGGCGACCGCGCCGTTCATGGTGGTGTCGCCTGACTTGTCGGCCAGTTCGCGGACCCGCCGCAGTTCGTCCTCGACCGCGACGACGCGCCGGGACAGCTCGGCCAGGACGGACGTCTGGTCGGCGCCGGCGCCGCCGGGCAGTTCGGTGGACAGGCGCTCGCGCAGCAGCGCGGCCTGCTCGGTGAGCCGCCGGTTCATCGTGTAGAGCTCGACGAACACCGCGACCTTGGCCCGCAGGACCCACGGATCGAAGGGCTTGGTCAGGTAGTCGACCGCGCCGGCGGCGTACCCGCGAAAGGCGTAGTCGGGCGCGCTGTCCACCACGGTCAGGAAGATGATCGGGATGTTGCGGGTCCGCTCGCGCCGTTTGATGTGCGCGGCCGTCTCGAACCCGTCCATGCCCGGCATGCGGACGTCGAGCAGGATGAGCGCGAAATCGGTCGACAGGAGTGCCTTCAGGGCCTCCTCACCGGACCTGGCCCGCATGGGGATCACGTCGAGCGAGCTGAGGATCGCCTCGAGCGCGATGAGATTCTCCTCCCGGTCGTCGACCAGCAGGACCCTGGCGCGGTCAGGCATCGATCACGCCTCCTCGTGGATGTCTCGGTGGTCGACGGGCGGTGCGGGCCGCGGCCGGTCGGCGCCGTTGCCCCGGCCGCGCAGGAGCCAGCCGCGCAGGCGCTCCAGCAGCCGGTCGACGTCGACGGGCTTGGGCACGTAGTCGGACGCCCCGGAGGCGATGCTCTTCTCCCGGTCGCCGCGCATGACCTTCGCGGTCAGCGCGATGATCGGCAGGTCGGCGAACTGCGGCATCATGCGGATGGCCGACGTCGTGGCCCAGCCGTCCATCTCGGGCATCATGATGTCCATGAGGACGAGCGCGACGTCCTCGTTGCGTTCGAGCTGCTCGATCCCCTCGCGGCCGTTCTCGGCGTACACGACGGTCGAGCCGTGCCGTTCGAGCACGCTCGTCAGCGCGAACACGTTCCGGATGTCGTCGTCCACGATAAGGATCTTCGCACCTGTCAGGGGGTCGTCGCCCTGCCAGTCGCGGCCGTCCACGATCGGCGCGACCGCCTGCGGTGACGGCAGGTCGGTCGGCAGCGGGATCTCCGGCAGGACGTCGCGGGTGTGCAGCTCGGGCACCTCGACCGGCCGGTTGTCGGTCTGCCCGCCCGGCGTGGTGGCGCCGCCGTCGGGTGAGGCGAGCGGCCCGACGTACGCCAGCGGCAGGAAGAGCGTGAACGTGCTGCCGAGGCCCGGTGCGCTGTCCACGTGGATCTCGCCGCCGAGGAGGCGGGCGATCTCCCGGCAGATCGACAGGCCGAGGCCGGTGCCACCGTACTTGCGGCTGGTGGTGCCGTCGGCCTGGCGGAACTGCTCGAAGATGATCTCGAGCTTGTCCGGCGCGATGCCGATGCCGGTGTCGATCACCTTGAAGGCGAGGATGTCGCTGGCCCCCTTGAGGGTGTCGTCGACGTACGCGATGTCGGCCGGCGCGTGGGTGACCTCCAGCCGGACCTCGCCCTTCGGGGTGAACTTGACCGCGTTGGACAGCAGGTTGCGCAGCACCTGCTGCAGGCGCTGTTCGTCGGTGCTCAGGCTGTTGGGAACGGAGGGGTCGACCTCGACCGTGAACGACAGGCCCTTGTCCTGCGCGAGGGGGGCGAAGGTCGCCTCCATGTAGTCGACCAGCGTGGGCAGCGACAGCTGCTGCGGGTGGATGTCCATCCGGCCCGCCTCGACCTTGGTCAGGTCGAGGATGTCGTTGATGAGCTGCAGCAGCGCCGAGCCAGCGTCGTGGATGGTGCGGGCGAACTCGACCTGCTGGGGGGTGAGGTTGCCCTCGGCGTTCTCCGTGAGCAGCTTGGCCAGCACGAGCAGGCTGTTCAGCGGCGTACGCAGCTCGTGGGACATGTTCGCGAGGAACTCGGACTTGTAGCGCGAGGACACGGCGAGCTGCTCGGCGCGCTCCTCCAACGTCCGCCGTGCCTGCTCGATCTGGAAGTTCTGGATCTCGATGGCGCGGTTCTGCTTGGCCAGCAGGGCCGCCTTGTCCTCCAGCTCCGCGTTCGACCTGCGCAGCTCCTCCTGCTGGCGCTGGAGCTCGTCCGAGCGCTCCTGCAGCTCAAGGGCGAGCCGCTGCGACTCCTTGAGCAGGTCCTCCGTACGGGAGTTGGCCATGATCGTGTTGATCGTGACGCCGATGGTCTCGACGAGCTGGGTGAGGAACGCCAGGTGGGCCTCGCCGAACTCGGTGAACGTCGCCATCTCCAGGACGCCGAGCACCTTGTTCTCAAAGAGGATCGGCAGGACGACGATCTGCGCGGGCCGCGACCGGCTGAGGCCGGTCTCGATGACGATCGACTCGGGCGGCACGTTCTGCAGGATGGTCTGCTTGGCCTCCAGGGCCGCCTGCCCGATGATGCCCTCGCCCATGGCGAAGCTCTGCCGGGGGGACGACCCGGGCTGGATGCCGTACCCGGCGATGAGTTCGAGCCGGTCGTCGGTGACGAGGTAGCAGGCGCCGTGGCTGGCGGTCACGAGCGGGGTGAGCTCGCTCATTATCAGCCGCGAGACCTCCATGAGGTCGCGGTGGCCCTGCATGAGCCGGGAGATCCGCGCGAGGTTGGACTTGAGCCAGTCCTGCTCCTCGTTGGCCTTGGTGGTCTCGCGCAGCGTGGCGACCATCGTGTTGATGGTGTCCTTGAGCTGGGCGAGCTCGCCGGGAGCCGCCACGGTGATCGAGCGGGTGAGGTCGCCCCGGGCGACGGCGCTGGTCACCTCGGCGATCGCGCGCACCTGCGTGGTGAGGTTGCCGGCCAGCTCGTTCACGCTCTCGGTGAGGCGCTTCCAGGTGCCCTCGACGCCCTCGACGCGGGCCTGGCCGCCGAGCTGTCCCTCCGAGCCGACCTCCCGGGCGACGCGGGTCACCTCCGAGGCGAAGGACGACAGCTGGTCGACCATCTTGTTCATCGTGCTCTTGAGCTCGAGGATCTCGCCCTGGGCGTCGACGTCGATCTTGCGGGTCAGGTCGCCGTTGGCGACGGCGGTGGTGACCTGGGCGATGTTGCGCACCTGGTAGGTCAGGTTGTTCGCCATCGAGTTGACGTTGTCGGTGAGGTCCTTCCACACGCCCGACACACCCTGGACGCGGGCCTGGCCGCCCAGCCGTCCCTCGGTGCCGACCTCGCGGGCGACGCGGGTCACCTCGTCGGCGAAGGCGGACAGTTGGTCCACCATCGTGTTCATCGTGTCCTTGAGCTCCAGGATCTCGCCCTGGGCGTCCACGGTGATCTTCCTGGAGAGGTTGCCCTGGGCGACCGCGGTGGACACGGCGGCGATCTGCCGGACCTGGGAGGTCAGGTTGTTCGCCATGAAGTTGACGTTGTCGGTGAGGTCTTTCCAGATGCCGGACACCCCGCGGACCTGGGCCTGGCCGCCCAGCCGTCCCTCGGTGCCGACCTCGCGGGCGACGCGGGTCACCTCCGAGGCGAAGGACGACAGCTGGTCGACCATGGTGTTCATGGTGCTCTTGAGCTCGAGGATCTCGCCCTGGGCGTCGACGTCGATCTTGCGGGTCAGGTCGCCGTTGGCGACGGCGGTGGTGACCTGGGCGATGTTGCGCACCTGGTAGGTGAGGTTGTTCGTCATCGAGTTGACGTTGTCGGTGAGGTCCTTCCAGACCCCGGAGACGCCCTTCACCTCGGCGCGCCCGCCGAGGCGGCCCTCGGTGCCGACCTCGCGGGCGACACGCGTCACCTCGGCCGCGAACGCGGACAGCTGGTCCACCATGGTGTTGAGGGTGTCCTTGAGCTCCAGGATCTCGCCCTGGGCGTCCACGGTGATCTTCTTGGAGAGGTTGCCCTGGGCGACCGCGGTGGACACGGCGGCGATCTGGCGCACCTGGGAGGTGAGGTTGTTGGCCATGAAGTTGACGTTGTCGGTGAGGTCCTTCCAGACCCCCGACACGCCGCGGACCTGGGCCTGGCCGCCCAGCTTGCCCTCGGTGCCGACCTCGCGGGCCACCCGGGTGACCTCCTCGGCGAACGCCGAGAGCTGGTCGACCATCGTGTTGACCGTGTTCTTCAGCTCCAGCATCTCGCCGACGGCGTCGACGGTGACCTTGCGGCTGAGGTCGCCGCGGGCCACGGCCGTCGTCACTTCGGCGATGTCGCGCACCTGCGCCGACACCCGGCCCGACATCGTGTTCACGGCCTCGGTGAGGTCGCGCCAGCTGCCCGACATCCCGCGCAGGTTGGCCCGTCCGCCGAGACGGCCCTCGGTGCCGACCTCGCGGGCCACCCGCGTGACCTCCGCCGCGAAGGCGGACAGCTGCTCGACCATGCCGTTCACGGCCTTGCCCAGGCGGCGCACCTCGCCGCGGGCGCCGCGGTCGAGGTCGATCCTGCGGGACAGGTCGCCCTTCGCGACCGCGTCGATGACGTCCGCGGCGCCGGTGACGGGCGACACCAGCGCGTCGATCAGGTCGTTGACGGAGCCGACGCTCTCGGCCCAGGCGCCCACACCGGGGCCCGGGCTGAGCCGCTCGTCGAAGCGGCCCTCCTTGACGATCTCGCGGCGCACCCGGCCCAGCTCGTTGGCCAGGTGCTCGCGGCGGTCGGCCACCTCGTTGAGAAGGAGGCGGATCTCACTCAGGATGCCGGGCGGGGCGTGGGAGACCCGACGCCGGAAGTCGCCGTCACGCCACGTGATGAGCGTTTCCAGGAAGGGAACCAAGTCGGACTCGGTGTACACCCGTTCCGTCCCGGCCAGCTCGACGTTGGCGGGCGACATGTAGCCTCCTTTACCCCATCGGGGGTTACGCGACCAAGGCGAACGGCACTTCAGCCGCGGACTCCATGCCAGTCTGTCACGTTCCGTGGGGTGAGGGGTGCCTTGATTGACCCAGTGTCAGTCGGAAGTGTGGTAAGCACAATGACAGTGGCAACTACCCCTCGCGCCGTCCTGGCGGCGTCTTTCACGCCGGGCGAGACGGCCGTACCCGAAGCGAGGCGGTTCACGCGTGAAGTGATGACCGCGTGGGCCGCCATGTCCGTGTGCGACGATGCCGAACGGCTGACCGCCGACCTGGTCGGGCGGGTGTCCGGAGAGCCGTTCGAGGTGGTCTGGATCCACAACGGCGAGTCCGTCCAGCTGGAGATCCGGGAGAAGGCCGACGACGCCGCGGGCGACCGGCCGGGGGAGGCCGCGGGCTGGGGGGTGACCTTCACCACGTCGCTGCGCACCCGCTGGGCCAGGATCGACCTGCCGGGCCGCGAGCCGGTGCAGAGCGACGAGTGGCTGATCGAGGCGGCCAACGGTCCCGGCTGGCTCGGGTTCCTCGCCGACGCCAGCGACCTGCTGGCCGGCACCCTCGACCCGGAGATGGTGCCGGCGATCATCGCCCAGATCGTGGTGCCGCGGCTGGCGAGCTGGTGCGCCGTCTACACCGCCCAGAACGACTACGGCCCGGTGCGCCCGGCGTACCTCTGGCACGCGGACGAGACGCAGATCGACGGGCTGCGCGAGGAGCTCGACGAGGTCCAGATCCCCTCCGAGGACGGCATCGCGGTGCTGCACATCGGCGAGTGGCAGTCGCTGGCGTTCCCGCTGACCGCCCGGGGGCGGCGGCTCGGCCTCATGTGCCTCGGCCGCCGCGACCGCTTCCCTGACGAGGCCATCCAGATCGCCGAGGACCTCGGCAGGCGGGCCGCGTTCGCGCTCGACAACGCCCGCCTGTACGCCCAGCAGGCGGCGGCCAACCGGGCCCTGCAGCGCAGCCTGCTCCCGCCGGACGAGCCGACGACCCCCGGCCTCGACTTCCATGTGATCTACGAGCCCGCCGGAGAGACCAACGAGGTCGGCGGCGACTTCTACGACCTGTTCCCGGTGGGCGAGGGGGTCTGGCGCTTCGCCATCGGCGACGTCTGCGGCACCGGGCCGGAGGCGGCCGCGGTCACCGGCCTCGCCCGGCACACGCTGCGGCTGCTCGGACGGGAGGGCTACGGCGTCGCGGCCGTCGTGTCCCGGCTCAACCAGGCCATCCTGGAGGAGGGCGAGCGCGCCCGCTTCCTGACCCTGCTGCACGGCGAGATCCGCCGGGTCGACGACGGGCTCGACATCCGCCTGGTGTCGGCCGGGCACCCCGAGGCGCTGCGGCTGCGGCCCAGCGGCGTGGTGGACGGCGTCGCCACGCCGCAGTCGCTGCTCGGCGTCTTCCCCGAGGTGCACTTCGAGGAGGACGACGTCCACCTCGGCCCCGGCGACGTGCTGCTGGGCGTGACCGACGGGGTGACCGAGCGGCGGTCGGGCTCCCGGCTGCTCGACGACGACGGCGGCCTGGCCAAACTGCTGGCCGAGTGCGCCGACCTGTCGGCGCGGGCGGTGGCCGAGCGGATCCGGCGGGCCGTCCAGGACTTCGCGATCGAGCCCAGCGCCGACGACCTCGCGATCCTCGTCCTGCGCGCCCCCTGACGGCGCCGCGGCCCGCCCGGGCGCACCGCGTCAGGTTCGGGCGGCCAGGGCCCGGACGGCGAAGTCGATGGAGGCCGACATCTGCCGGATGCGCTCCTCGACCACGAGGGTCCCGTGGCCGGCGTCGTACCGGTATACCGACGCCTCATGGCCGTGGTCGGCCAGGGCCTCCAGGTAGCGCTCGATCTGCCGGATCGGGCAGCGGGGGTCGTTCTCGCCCGCGAGGATCAGCAGCGGCGACTGCACCATGTCCGCGTAGGTGATCGGCGACGACGCGGCGTACCGCTCGGGCGCCTCGGACGGCGTGCCGCCCAGCAGCGCCCGGTGCGCGGCCCGCAACCCCTCGGCCTCGTCCTCGTACGCCGCCGCGTGGTCGGCGATCGGGACGGCCGCGATCCCGGCCGCCCACGTCTTCGGCTGCGTGCCGAGCGCGAGCAGGGTCAGGTAGCCGCCCCACGACGACCCGCTCAGCACGAGCCGGGCGGGGTCGGCGATCCCCCGCTCCACGGCCCACTCCCGTACGGCGGACACGTCGGCCAGTTCGACGTGTCCCACCTCTCCCCGGAGGGCGTCCCGCCAGGCCGAGCCGTACCCGGTCGAGCCGCGGTAGTTGACCCGGACGACCGCGAAGCCGCAGTCGACCCAGGCCGCCACGTGCGGCTGGAAGGAGTCGTCGTCCTGCCCGGCCGGGCCGCCGTGCAGCAGGAACACGGTCGGGTACGGCGAGGCCACCCGCTCCGGACGGGAGACAAGCGCGTGCACCCGGCCGCCGGGGCCCTCCACGTCGACGTCCTCGAGCGGCACGGACGGCGGCGGCGTCCGGCCCGGGCTGAGGACGACGTGCCCGCTGCTCGACCGGATCACGGGCGGGTGGGCGGCGCTCGACCAGGAGTACTCCACGGTGCCATCGGGCCGGGGCGTGGCGGCGTCGATCACGCCGTGCGGGCTCTCGATCGGGGTGAGTGCGCCGCCCGGGAGGTCGTACCTGAGCAGGTCGGTGCGGCCGCGGTGGTTGTGGACGATGAGCAGGGCCCGGCCGTCGCCGTACCAGTCGGCGTCGATCTCCCCGGGCACCGGCAGCCAGATCTCGCGCTGCTCGCCGGTCACCGGATCCCACACCAGCGGTTCGCGACGGCCCCGGCGCTCGTGCAGGACGAGCAGCCGCCGGTCGCCGGGGACGGGGGCGAAGCGGGCGCCGGCCACGCCCCTGCCCGGCCCGTCGTACAGCTCGCCGACCGTGTCGCCGTCGGCGCGCAGGACCCGGAGGGCGGGGTGCAGGGCGTCGCCGTGCTCGCTGTGCACGACGGCGACGAGCGACCCGTCGAGGGAGAGGTCGGCGACCGCGGCGTACTCGTCGTGCCGGTAGATCGTCACCGGCTCGGCGTCGGGGCGGGTCAGCAGGATCTCGAAGCCGGCGCGGCTCGAGCGGCCGACGGCGGCCGTGCCGTTGTTGGCCAGGCCGAGCCCGCACGGGTGGCCGGGCGGCATCGGCGCCGGCACGTCCTCCCCGCCCTGGAACGGCTGGCGCATCCACACGCCCATCTCGTCGCCGTCGGTGTCGGCGAACCACCAGATCCACCGGCCGGTCGGGTCGATCGCGCCGCGCGAGGTGCCCTCGGGACGGTCGGTCACCTGACGGGTCTGCCCGGTGGAGCGGTCCCACGCGTAGATCTCCCAGGCCCCGGAGGCGTTGCCGCGGTAGACGGCGCGCTGCGGCGCCAGCCGCGCCCACGCAGGCAGGGTGACCCGGGGAGCGCGGAACCTGGCCTGCCAGCGTTCCTCGGCCTTCATGCGCCCTCCCCTGGTCCCGTCGGGGTCGCCGTTAAGTATGTCCCGTTAGTTGGGACATTGGCCGACATTTAGGGGATTTTCCTGGCGCCGCGTCACCTGTGTGCCCGCCACGTGCCGATACGGAAGGACGCGGTCACCCGTACCGGATCGGGCAGTTCGGCGATGAGGGCGGCGACCTCGGCGGGCCGGGTGTGCCAGGCGCTCGGGCCCATGCCGACGACCGCCTCCGCGGCCTTGTGGTCGAGGTCGAGGGCGATCTCCACGTCTTCCCGTCCGGCGGGGGCGAAGTCCTCGCCCAGGGTGTCCTCCAGCCGGCGCTCCTTGTCCTCGTCCACCCGCAGCAGCCCGAGCCGTTCCACGATCGGGCTCAGGTGGCCGGGCGCGGGCGTCACGACGACGAGCAGGCCGTCCGGGCGCAGGATCCGGGCGAACTCGGGCGCGTTGCGCGGCGCGAAGACGTTGAGGAGCACGTCGGCCGCGCCGTCCCTGACGGGCAGGGCCCGCCACACGTCGGCGACCACCGCCCCCACCCGGGGATGGGACCTGGCCGCCCGCTTCAGCGCGTGCTTGGACACGTCGAGGGCGATGCCCACGGCCCCCTCGCCGAGGGCCCCCGCCAGGTAGTGGCCCGTCCCGGCTCCGGCGTCCGCCACGACCCCCGCCCCCGCGCACAGCTCCCTCAGCCGTACGGCGAGGGGGCGGTAGTGCCCGGCCTCCAGGAACGCGGCGCGGGAGGCGACCATCGCGGGTGTGTCGGCCGTGCCCGGGATCGCCGAACCCGTGAGCATGTTGACGTAGCCCTGCCGCGCGACGTCGAAGGCGTGCCCGTGAGCGCAGCGGGCCGATCCGGCGTCGAGGCGGAGGCCCGCCCCGCAGACCGGGCAGATCAGGTGGTCGATGACGTCGCCGAGCATCCGTCCATCATCTCCCGGCCGCCCGGAGTGGACGTCAAGCGGACTGCAGGAGGACGGCAAGCGGCCGGGCGTCTCATGGACACAGAAGGAAGTTCCGAAGGGGGAGATCGAGATGACCCGCACCCACCGCCACTGCCCGCGCTGCCGCACCGAGCTGGACGAGGGTCCCATCCTCTACCGCTGCGCCCGCTGCGAGCGCGCCGTCTACGCCGCCGATCTCGACCTCGACTACGTGCCCGCCGGATCCGTCGTTCACTAATGTGGGGCGATGCCGCATGAGCCGAGAGTCGTCGCGGGTGTCGAGATAGTTCCCCTCTGTGATGCCGTGGGCCCTATGGGGGCGCACATCCGCAGGCCGCTGCCGGAGCTGTTCCCCGGCGCCTCGTTCGAGGAGGGCGCCGAGTGGGTCCTCCACTTCCACTGCTACCTGCTGCGGGCCGCCGGCCGTACGGTCCTGGTGGACACCGGGATCGGGGGCGCGGACTCGCCGGCCGCGAGCTGGGCGCCCGTCCCCGGTCGCCTGCTCGGCGAGCTGGCCGCCGCCGGCCACGACCCGGCGGACGTCGACGCGGTCGTCCTGACCCACCTCCACAGCGACCACGCGAGCGGCTGTGTCTCGGACGGCGCGCCGGTCTTCCCCGCCGCCCGCTACGTCGTCCAGCGGGCGGAGCTCGACTGGGTGCGGGGTCCGATGCGCGAGCAGGTCGTGGTCCCCCTGCGGGACCGGCTCCAGATCGTGGACGGCGACGCCGGCCTGTTCCCGGGCGTGCGGCTCCTGCACACCCCCGGTCACACCCCGGGCCACCAGTGCGTCGAGGTCGGCGACGTGGTGATGAGCGGCGACGTCGTCCTCCACCCCGTCCAGCTCGCCGACCCCACGGTCCGCTACCTGTACGACGAGGACCCCGAGGAGGCCGTCCGCACCCGGACCGCCCTCGTCTCCCGGGCCCGCGTCCTCGCCCCCGGCCACTTCCCCACGCCCTTCGTCGGTGACTCTCCGGAGTAGGTTGGGATCGGAAAGTGATCGCGTTTAACCTTTACTGGTGGTGGCGATAGTAAAGCTCATGGAGGACGCGGAAGCGCCGCAGCGCAAGGGGCCGGTGAGGATCTCCCGGAAGAACCAGATCACGCTGCCGGTTGCTCTGCTGCGCAAGATCGGTCTCCGCCCTGGGGACGTCGTCGACATCGCAGACGAGGACGGCCGCATCGTCATCAGTCGTCATCGAAGCCGATTCGAGGGAGTGGTCGGCACCGTCCCCGGGTTCACCGACGCGGTCGACGTGGAGAGCAGCCGGGACAGCTGGCAATGAGGCCTGCCGTGGTGATGCTGGACACGAACGCCGTGGCCGGTCTGCTCGACCCGGATGATGCGCTGAACAGGTGCACGACCGAGGCGGTGATGGCCTGGGAGGATCGGGGAGCGTCCTTCGCGGTCTCCCTCATCACCTGGAGCGAGTTGAGGGTCGGCGCGATCCGGCGAGGCCAGGCCGCCGAGGACGCGCTGCGGGGATTCCGCGTGGCCGTGATCGACGAGATTCTCGTCCTGTCCGAGTCCATAGCGGAGGTCGCCGCTCGGATCCGAGCCGAAGATCTTTCGGTGCGGGTCCCCGACGCCTTGATCCTCGCGACGGCACATGAGTTGGGCGTCGCGACCCTTCTCACGGCCGACAGGAAGATCGCCAAGATCTCACCCGAGCTCGTGCAGCTCATCCGTCCCCATTAGGCGCCCACGATCCGGGCCGGCCGACCGGGCGTGGTGTCCGCGTCCGCCGCTCACGCCAGGGAGGGGTAGTCGGTGTAGCCGCGGTGGTCGCCGCCGTAGAAGGTGGCGGGGTCGGGAGTGTTGAACGGGCCGCCGGCGGCCAGCCGGGCCGGCAGGTCGGGGTTCGCGAGGAACAACGCGCCGAAGGACACCAGGTCGGCGGTGCCGTCCTCGATCAGGTTCAGGTGCTCGGGGCCCGTCGCGGCGCTCGGGGTGGACGGGTTCAGCATCAGCGCGCCGCGCCACCGCCGGCGCAGGCGCAGCGTCAGATCCCGGTACGGGCCCTCGAAGATGTGCAGGTAGGCGAGGCCGAGCGGGTTGAGCTCGGTCACCAGGGCCTCGTATGTGTCGTGGGCGTCGTCTTCGACCATGTCGTTGTTGGGCACCCCGGGCGAGATCCGCAGCCCGACCCGGTGCGCGCCGATCTCGTCGGCGACGGCCCGGGCGACGGCCAGCGGGAACCGGATCCTTCCCTCCACGTCGCCGCCCCAGTGGTCGGTGCGCCGGTTGGTGCCGGTGGCCAGGAACTGGTGGAGGAGGTAGCCGTTCGCGCCGTGGAGCTCGACCCCGTCGAACCCCGCGTCCATCGCCAGCCGCGCCGACCGCGCGAAGTCGGCGACGGTGGCCCGGATGCCGTCTTCGTCCAGCGCGATCGGGTCGGCGCTGGCCTGCATGCCGTCCCCGGTGAAGACCTTGACGTCCGCGGGGAGCGCGGAAGGGGCGACGTGCCGCACGCCGTCGGGCAGGAAGGCGGCGTGCCCGATCCGGCCGGTGTGCATGAGCTGCACGAAGATCCTGCCGCCCCTGGCGTGCACGGCCTCGGTGACCTGGCGCCAGCCCGCGACCTGGCCTTCGTGGTGGAGGCCGGGGGTGTTCAGGTAGCCCTGGCCCGCGACGGAGGGCTGGGTGCCCTCGGTGACGATCAGGCCGGCGCCGGCCCGCTGCGCGTAGTACTCCGCCATGAGCGGCGTCGGGATCCGGTCGACCGCGCGGCTGCGGGTCATCGGCGACATGACGATGCGGTTGGGCAACCTGAGTCCGGCCAGGTCGAACGGGTCGAAGGCGGTGGTCATCTGCACTCCTCGCACGATCTCGACTATCAAGTCGAAGGCAACTATCGAAAGGAAAGGCTAGGCAGATAACCTATCGTTGCGCAAGTCACTATCCAGAAGTAAGGTGCTGTCGTGGCTGGCTATGAACCGGACTTCTGTCCCCGGTATCACCACTCGATCGAGCTGATCGGCAAGCGGTGGACCGGCGTCATCCTGCGCGAGCTGCTCCGGGGCGCGAACCGCTTCTCGCAGTTGTCGCACGCCATCCCCGACATCACGGACAAGCTGCTGGCCGAACGGCTCAAGGAGCTGGAAGCCGAAGGTCTCGTGGAGCGGCGGATCTACCCGGAGACCCCGGTACGGATCGAGTACGTGCTCACGGAACAGGGCCGCGACCTGGAGGGCGTCGTCCGGGAGGTGTCGCGGTGGGCCGAGTTCTGGCTGCCCCCGGTCGCGACCGGCTCGAAGGCCGGCGAACAGGCCGACGAGTAGGCCGGCGAACAGGCGGCATGGGTACGGCTCCGCGCACCCCCGTGACGCGGAGCCGTACGAGCGGAGGAAGGGTCAGCCGACGAGGGCCGGGACGCGCTCCTCGGGCACCTCCTCGTTGTCGTCCCCGTGGGACAGGACGGGCAGCCAGCCGAGCCAGCGGGGCAGGTACCAGTTCCAGTCGCCGAGCAGCTTCATCGTCGCGGGCAGCAGCACGGCCCTGACGATCGTGGCGTCGATGAGGATGGCGGCGGCCAGGCCGACGCCCATCTCCATGAACGTCAGCAGCGACAGCGTGGCGAACGTGGCGAAGACGGCGACCATGATGAGCGCCGCGCTCGTCACCACGGCGGCCGTGCTGGTGATCCCGTACGACACCGCGTCCTCGGTCCGCATCCCCCGGTCGTACGCCTCCCTGATGCGGCTGAGGATGAACACGTGGTAGTCCATCGACAGGCCGAAAAGGATCACGAACAGGAACAGCGGCACCCAGTTGGTGATCGTCCCGGTCGAGTGGAAGCCCAGCAGGCTCTCGCCGTACCCCTTCTGGAAGACCAGCACCAGCACGCCGTAGGCGGCCGCGACGGACAGCAGGTTGAGCAAGATGGCCTTGACCGCGACGACCAGCGAGCGGAACGAGACGAGCAGCAGCACGAACGCGAGCAGCAGCACGAACCCGAACACCAGCGGCAGGCGCCCCCCGAGCTGGTCGTTGAAGTCCATCGAGCCGGCCGTGTTGCCGGTGACGTGGGCGCCGGGCAGCGTGGCGGGGATGACCTGCTCGCGCAGCGTGCGCACGGCGTGCTCGGACGCGGCGTCGGTGCCGTTGCCCTTGATGCCGATGCTGATCCTGGCCACGGTCTTGTCGGGGTTGACCTGGACGTCGAACGGCTCGTTCGCCTCGCCGGTCGCCATCGCGCGGCGTTTGAAGTCCTCGATCTTGGCCGTGACGGCCGGGGTGGTGACGTCGGCGGCCTTGATCACGACCACCGCGGGCTCGTTGCCGCCGGGGAAGGCGTGGTCGATGCGCTTGAAGGTCTGGGCGATGGCGTAGTCGCCCTGCAGGTCGTCGATCGTCTGGCCGCCGGTGCTCAGGCCGGTGGCGGGGATCGCCAGGGCGACGAGCACGCCGCCCGCGAGCAGCACCGACACCACCGGGTGGCGCAGGACCGGCCGCATCACGGCGCTCCACATCCGGCTCTGGCCGCCGCGCACCCCCAGGATCCGGCGCCAGCCGACGCGGCCGCGGGTGGCGAAGCGGACCGTGCCCTGGATGAGGCGGGCGTCGATCTTGCCGCCGATCAGCGACAGCAGCGCGGGCAGCACGGTCAGCGAGCCGACCATGGCCGTCAGCACGACGAGGATGGTGCCCTCGGCGAAGCCCATGAAGATGCCGTTGCCGGTGAGGAACATGCCGGCCATCGCCACGATGACCGTGATGCCGGAGATGAGCACCGCCCTGCCGGAGGTGGCCGCCGCGATCTCGATGGCCCGCCGCTTGTCGCGGCCCTTCGCCCGCTCCTCCCGCTCGCGCATGATGTAGAAGAGCGAGTAGTCGACCCCCACCGCGAGGCCGATGAGCAGCATCACGTTGCCGGTCGCCGAGTCCACATGGAGGAGGTGGCTGGTCAGCGCGAGCAGGCCGGTGGCCGAGAAGATGGCCGTCATCGCCAGGGCGACCGGGACCACCGCGGCCAGCAGCGCCCCGAACGCCGCGAGCAGGATGCCGAGGGTGATCGGGAGCGACAACTGCTCGGCGCGGACGAAGTCCTTGTCGATCGCCTCGCCGATCAGCTTCTGCGAGCTCGCCGCGCCCGCCTGCTCGACGCGCAGGTCCGGATGGGCCCGCTGCACCCCGGCCACCGCGTCGAGCACCGGTTGCACCCGGTCCTCCGCCGTCGCGCCGTCACCCTTCATGTCGAACTGCACGAGCGTCGTGCGCCGGTCGGCCGTCACGGGCGACGGCCGCTGGTCGTAAGGCGTGCGCACGTGCTCCACCTGCCCGGTGGCCTCGATCGCGCTCTTCACGTCCATGACGGCCCGGCGGAACTCCGGATCCCCGACGGTCGCCGTGCCCGTCCGGGTCTGCACCAAGACGACCTCGCCGGCGACGTTCTTGTAGCCCGCCTCGTCGATGATCTGTTGCGCCTGGCGGGAGTCCCCGTTGGCGCTCTCGTAGTCCTTCATCTCGGCCGTGCCCACGGCGTTCCCGGCGAAGGTCGCCGCGGCCACGAAAGCGATCCAGATGAGCAGGGCCCACCATCGGTGGCGAGCGCTCCAGCCGCCGACAGAGGCGGCGAGGTTCTTGCGGCGTCCCATGAAAGTCTCCCTTTACGACTGCCTCAACCGTAGGAATCGATCAGGGCCGGGACATCGGGCGAGCAGACCAATTCGGAGGTAGTGCCAGGGGCGTACGGCTCTCGTCCTCGAGGTCTAGGGGACATCCCCCACTCGTCTCTGCGGGAGACCCCTACTACCCTCGTGACCATGCGTTCGTCCCGTACGGCGGCCCTGTCGTGATCCCCGCAGACGTCTTCTACGCCGGCCTGCACAAGGTGGCGGCGGCCGCGGGAGGGTTCATCACCGACCCGTCCGGCCGGGTGCTGCTGGTCAAGCCCAACTACCGCGACCACTGGGGCTGGCCGGGCGGACACGTCGACGAGGGCGAGTCGCCCGAGGCGGCCTGCGGCCGGGAGGTGCTGGAGGAGCTGGGGCTCACCGCGGAGGTCGGGCGGCTGCTCGTCCTCCAATGGGTGCCGCCGCTGGACGACCGGCCCGTCCCGCTGGTCCACTTCCTGTTCGACTGCGGCACGATCGTGGACGGCACCAGCGTGGTGCTCCAGGCCGAGGAACTGGACGGGTACGGCTTCTTCACGATCGAGGAGGCGGCCGCCCTCCTGCCGCCGTACCTGCTGGCGCGGCTCTCGGCGGCCCGGGACGCCCGGGAGGCGGACGCCACGGTCTACCTCGGCTCCGCCTGGTAGAGCCGGAATGGACCCCCGGGCGGGGATGTTGACGCCGGCATGAGCGATCATCCCGTCACCGAGCTCCGCCTGGTCGTGACCGCCGACGACTACGAGGAGGCCCTGCGGTTCTACCGCGACGTCCTGGGCCTGTCCGAGCGCGCCGCCTTCTCCGGACCCGACGGGAGGGTGACGATCCTCGACGCCGGGAGGGCGACGCTGGAGATCGCCGACCCCGCCCACGCCGCGTTCGTCGACCAGGTCGAGGTGGGCCGGCGGGTCGCGGGACACGTCCGGGTGGCGTTCGAGGTGCCCGACAGCGCCGAGGCGACCCGGCGGCTGGCCGGCGCCGGGGCCGAGGTGGTCGCCGAGCCCACCCGCACGCCCTGGAACTCGCTGAACGCCCGTCTGGAGGGGCCGGCCGGGCTCCAGCTCACGCTCTTCTCCGATCTCGAATAGATCGCCTCCGTCGTGGAATGGGGGAAGGGACGACAGTGACGGAACAGGACGGTGTGGAGATGGACGAGTCCGAGCTCAGAGACGAGCTCAACGAGGTGGACGGCCAGATCGCGCGGCTGCGCCAGGAGGCGGCGCAGATGCGGGAGGAGATCGGCCAGAGCTGGGACGCCCCCACGGACCTGGCCGAACGGTCCACCCTGCTCACGAACGTGGAGCAGCAGGAGGCGCTGATCGACGACCTGGAGGTCAGGCGCCGCCAGATCTTGGACCGCCTCGGGTCGGCCTGAGGAGGCCGATGAAGGTAAAACCCCATTCGGTCCGGCAAAACGGACAAATGTACCCTGGTAGCCGGGGTTGCGCCGGGGGTGGCGTAGCGGGGACACGGGGGCGGCGTGAGGTGTCATGACCGCACTGGCGGCGAATGTGTTCGGGCGGGGGCCGAGCGGACTGCCCGCGGAGGTGACCAGTTTCGTCGGGCGCCGTCATGAGCTGGCCGAGGTCAAACGGCTGCTGACGGGCTCGCACGTGGTCACCCTCACGGGCGTGGGCGGGGTCGGCAAGTCCCGGCTCGCCCTGCGGGTGGCCATGGACGTCCGGCGCGCGTTCCCCGGCGGGGTGTGGCTGGTCGAGCTCGCCGAGCTGGAGAACCCCGAACTGCTCACCCAGGCCGTCGCCGAGGCCCTCGACCTCGAGGACTACTCGCCCCGGCCGCGCACCGAGGTGCTGCTGGAGCGCCTGGCCGGCCGCAGCGCGCTGATCGTGCTCGACAACTGCGAGCACCTGCTCACGCCCTGCGCCGTCCTGGTCGACACGTTCGTCCGCGCCCTGCCCGACCTGCGGATCCTCGCCACGAGCAGGCAGCCGCTGGGCATCGCGAGCGAGCAGACGGTGGACGTCGCGCCGCTGCCGTTTCCCGCGGCCGAGGGCGACCCGATCCCGACCGACGCCCTGAGCGACTGCGACGCCGTACGGCTGTTCGCGGAGCGGGCCACGGCGGTCCTGCCGGACTTCGCGCTGACCGACGCCAACCGCGAGGCCGTGACGGCGATCTGCCGCCGGCTGGACGGGCTGCCGCTGGCCATCGAACTGGCCGCCGTACGGCTGCGGGCGCTGTCGGTCGACCAGGTGCTCGAACGGCTCGACGACAGGTTCCGGCTGCTGACGGCCGGGTCGCGGGCGGCCCTGCCCCGCCAGCGCACGCTCCGGGCGCTCATCGGCTGGAGCTACGACCTGTGCACCGAGCAGGAGCGGCTGATGTGGCAGCGGGCCTCGGTGTTCAGCGGCGGCCTGGACCTGGAGGCCGCCGAGGACGTCTGCTCGGGCGACGGCATCGCCCGCCACGACGTGCTCGACCTGGTCACCGGGCTGGTGGAGAAGTCGGTCCTGGTACGCGAGGAGCAGCAGGGGACCGTGCGCTACCGGCTGCTCGACACGATCCGCCACTACGGCAGGGAACGGCTCGCGGCCTCGGGGCAGGAGGCCGCCCTCCAGCGGCGGCACCGCGACCACTTCCGCCGGATCGCGGCCGCGGCCCACGCCGATCGGTTCGGGCCGGAGCAGGCCGGCTGCCTGAGCCGCCTCCAGCGCGAGAACGCCAACCTCCGGATGGCGCTGGAGTGGTCGTACGGCGAGCCGGACGAGGTGGAGACCGGCCTCGACATGGCCTGCGACCTGCTCTACCACTGGATCACCGGCCGGCACATCAGCGAGGGGCGGCGCTGGATCGACCGCGGCCTCGCCGTCCACGTCGACCCGAGCCCGACCCGGGCCCGCGCCCTCTGGTCCGACGCGTGGCTGGCGATCCTCCAGGACGACCCGGGCCCGGCCGGCTACGTGCTGGAGGAGGGCCGGCACCTGGCCGAGCGGCTGGGGCTGGAGCGGGATCTCGCGTACGTCAACCTGTTCTCCGCGCAGCTCGCGATGCGGCAGGGCGACCCGGAGACGGCGATCAAGCTGTACGAGGAGGCGGCGGCGGCCCACCGCGCCCACGCCGACCCGGTGGGCCTGGTGCTCACGCTGGTCCGGCTGTCCATGGCGAGGTCCTTCCGTGGCGACGCCGAGGCGGCGGTGGGCCTGGCGGAGGAGGCGCTCGCCGTGTGCGAGTCCCACCAGGAGGACTGGCACCGGGCGTACGCGCTGATGGCCCTCGGCATCGAGCTGCGCCGCCAGGGCGACCTTCGCCGGGCCGCGGAGCTGGAGAAGGACAGCCTGCGGATCAACCGTTCGGTCAACGACCTCTTCGGGACCGGCGTGAACCTGGAGGTCCTGGCCTGGATCGCGGCCGACGAGCGGCGGTTCCAGCGGGCCGCCCGGCTGCTCGGCGTCCTGGACACCGTCTGGCGGGCGGTCGGCTCGGCGCTGTCCGGCTTCGGGCACCTCGTCCGCTATCACGACGAGTGCCAGGCCCGGGCGGCCGAGGTCCTCGGGGAGCAGGCCTTCCGCGCGGCGGTCAAGCGGGGGACCCGGCTCCCCTACGACGAGGCGATCCAGTACGCCCTGCAGGAGGAGCCGCCGGAGGCCGAGGCGGAGGGGCCCGCTCCGGCGAAGGGGGGACGGCTGCCGCCGCTCACCCGCCGGGAGACGGAGATCGCCGAGCTCGTGGCGCGCGGGCTGAGCAACAAGGACATCGCGAGCGCTCTGGTGATCTCACAGCGGACGGCCGAGGGGCACATCGAGCACATCCTCGACAAGCTGGGCTTCAAGTCCCGGACGCAGATCGCCACCTGGCTGGGCGAGCGCACCCGCCGCGACGCCTCCTGACGAGGCCGGTGCGGCGGTCGGCCGCCGGGTGCGGGGGCCGGGAGACGAGCGGGACGCCGTCGCCGGGAGCTGACGGGCCGGCCGCCGGGAGCTGACGTGCGGCAGGCCGCCGGGTTCGCGGGCCCGGGGCGGCGGTCGCGTCAGGCGGCGTGGACCTGACGGCCGGGAAGCTCGAACCAGACGACCTTGCCCTCGGACGTCCGCGTGCCTCCCCAGCAGCGGGCGAGCTGGTCGAGCAGCCACAGCCCCCGGCCGCCCTCCTCGTCCTCGCGCGCCTCACGGAGGCGGGGCATGCCGGCCGCGCCGTCGGCGACCTCGACGCGCAGCACGTCCTCGGTCACGGACAGGGTCAGCTGGACCGGGCCCTTGCCGTGCTGCAAAGAGTTGGTGACCAGCTCGCTGACGAGCAGCTCGGCCACGTCGGCCTGCTCCGCCAGGCCCCAGTCGTCCAGCCGCGCACGGGTGAGGTGGCGGGCGGTGGCGGCCGCGCTGCCGCTGGCCGGCAGCTTCCAGGTCGCCATGCGGGCGTGCGGGTCCTCGGCCAAGTTCACCACGATCTCCCCGAGCCTGCGCCTGGCCGTTCGCCACCGCTCACGCACACCGGCGTACGGGTCGCGGGGCGCGCCCTCGGCGGCCTGGGACGGCCACCGCAGAGCCGTGCCGAGAGGAAAGGTGAGGGCGCTCATGCCGCACACCCCAGGTGCTCCCGGCGCGGATAGTCGTAGTGGGCGGGGACGCTCCGCCCGTCGGGCAGCAGCTCGCCGTTGTCCTCGAACAGCACGATGCCGTTGCAGAGAAGGCCCCATCCCTGCTCGGGGTGGAAGGCGACCAGGCAGGCCGCCTCACGATCGGGGGCGTCTGCCGGCGGGCACTGAGGCTGGTGCTGGCACATATTGGTTCCCCTTGGTGCTTGTCCGGATGTTGTGGGCCTTTCTTGGCGATGGTTTCAGCATGCCCGACGACCTCTGGATGGAAGACGGGGAAAACCCCCGTATGTGTACCCATTCCGCCCTACGTAGGTAGTGCGTAGACCAGGACTGCCGCGTGGAGGTAGATCCTTTGGATCGATTGAGGACAGATTGCCCGTCAATATGGGCTTGATTCACTATTTGACATGAAGTTCACCCTGTGGTCGGCTGCTTCCTTCGACGATCTCGGATCGAGGGTACGGATCGGGGAGAGCCAGTCATGCCGCGTCCCACAGGTATCCCACGTCTCCTCAGGAACGGCGTGGCGGCGGTCCTCGCGGTCTCCTCGCTCACCGCGTGGAGCGCCGTCGAGCCTGCTCCGGCCCGTGCCACGGCATACCCGGCCTTTGCCGTGTCCCTTCCCGTCGCCGGCGGGGCCGACTCCACCGGCGGGGCCGACTCCACCGGCGGGGCCGACTCCACCGGCGTGACCGACCCCGTGCCGGCCCTTCCCTCCCGTACGGGAGAGCGGGTGGCGGTGCCGCGTGAGCCGTCGCTCGCCGCGCGGCCGGTGGAGGAGCGGGCGGTCGGCCCGGAGCCGCCCTCCATCACCGTTCCCGCCGGTCCGGCGTTCATGGACGGCGTCACGGCCGAGGTCCGGGCCCGCCTGTCGGCCGCCGGCCTGCCGTCGCGCGGCGGCGCGGCACCCCGGCCCGAGGCTCTGCTGCCCGCCACGGGCGCGGCGGGCCGTCTCGGCGTCTGCCGCAGCTGGTCGCGGGTGAGCTTGCCCACCTTGTCCTTGTGC
>NZ_KI866523.1:1091311-1096411 GCF_000511135.2 Microbispora sp. ATCC PTA-5024
GACGCGGCTCTACCGGTCGCGGCCGCAGGGCGTGCCGGTGCTCACCTACCGGCTGTGCGCCGAGTCGCCGTCGCTCCCGGTCGCCTGCTCCGCGCCGCGGCCGCTGCTGCACCCGGCCGCCGCGGACGTGACCGGCGACGGGACGCCCGACGTCCTGGCCGATCTCGTGCCGGCCCGCGACCCGGGCGACGTGCTGCGGGCGGCGGACGCGCTCGCCGGTCACCTGCCGCTCGGCGGCTCGCCGGGACGCCGCGACCGCCTCGCGGCGACGGCGGCGGCGGGACTGGGCCTGCTCACCCGGCGGCTCCCGGGCGGGGACACCGCCGGGCGCGACCTGCGGGCCCAGGTCTGGGCGGAGTACTCCCTGGGCGACCGGCTGATCCGCGTGGGCGTCGACGGCTACCGCCGCGGGACCTCGCTGTCCGACCTCGACTGGGGGCTCTACACCGTCACCCGCTCCTCGCCGGGGGAGGTCGACGTGCGTGCCGACGTCCGGCATCGCGGGCCGGGGGCGTCGATCGCGACGGTCGCGGGGACGGCGGGAGCGGCCGGCGGCCGGTCGGCCGCGGCGTCCTCGCTGGTCAGCCTCCGCCAGGCTCCGGTGCCGGAGACCCTGTCCGTCCACGCCCGGGTGGAGACCGGGACGCCCGCCGGCACGCTCACCGTCACCGCCTCGCGCCCGTCCGCGCTGGACGCGCTGGCGCTGTCCGGGGACTCCCACCGGTCCCGGGTCACCCGCCTCCTCGCCGACAGGGTCACCGGGACGGCGACGGCCCGGCTGACCCGGGCGGCGGACGGGACGGCCGGCCTGAGCCTCGACTCCGGCGCCGCGATCGGCACGGCGGAGTTCGGCGCCTACGCCTTCGGCGGCGGACGCCTCGACGGCGCGGCCGGGATCTCGGTCACCCGGCTGCCGGGACGCCTGCGGGCGCGCTACGAGCCGGGCCCCCGATCACGCCTCACCGTGGACGCCGGATCTCCCACCGGCACCGGTGTGCGGATGGTCTACGCGGACCGCTCGGCGGCGGGCACGGCCTTCCGGGCCGCCCTCACGGACGTCCCCGGCCACCTCGAGCTCGTCCAGCGGGACGCCCGGCTGGCCCTGACGGCGTCCGGCGCCCTCGGCGGCCTCGACGCCGTCCTCCAGCGCGGCGGGGGAGCCGTGTCGTCGCCGCCCGGCGCCCACGTCACCGTGATCAAGGACGGCCCGCGGCTCGGCGTCTCCGGGCGGCTGTCGAACGTCGACGCGCTCGACGTCGCGTACGGCGCCCGGCCGCACGCCGTGCTCCGGCTCGCCGCGGGCGGCCGGCCGTTCCTTGGGGCGGCGTCCGTGGACGGCCGGCACCTCGCGCGTATCGAGATCTCCGACACCCCGGCCCAGGTGGAGGTGGACGTCGACCCGGCGGCCCGGAAGGCCGTCTACCGCGCGAGCGGCACGATCGACCGGATCCGCGCGGCCTATGCCGACGCCACGGCAGGCCCGACCATCGACGGCACGGTCGAGGGTGTGCGGTCCTCGGTCGCGGCGTCCTGGGACATGGGCGGGCGGACCGTGGCCGACGTCGCGACCCCCGCCGGCCTGCGGGCCGTGTCGCTCTACGTCAACAGGCGCCATGTGACCTCCGTCGGCCCCCGGGGGCGGGACGACCTCTTCGTCACGGCCGAGGGGATCGGGGCCCACGTGGGCGTCGCGGCCGACCCGGCCGCCGGCGCCTTCACGTGGACCGCCGACCGGCCGGTCGCCTCGCTGTCCGCCTTCGCCCGGACGGGCGGGGTCCGGGTCGCGGCCCGGGCCACCGGGGTGCCCGCCCGCTTCGACGCCACCTGGGCCGGCGGGACGTACGCCGTCCGCGGCGTCTCGGGGGCCTTCGGCTCGTTGGCGATCGCGGTGACCGACCACGACGGGGCCACGGCTCCGGCCGGCCCGCACGTGGCGGCGCACCTCGGCCCGGGGCGGTTCGACGCGAGCCTGCGTCTCGACGGCCTGTCGAGCCTGCGGCTGACCGACGGCGCGGGCGGACTCGACGCCGACGTGCGGGCCGCCCGCCAGACCGTCGCGCTCGACGTGGACGCCCTCCTGCCCGGCGACCTGCGCGCCGGGGCGCTGGGCACGCTCGGGCCGGTCCCCGGACGCCTGCGGATCACCGCGGCCTCCGGCGGGGTCGTCGGCTACGAGACCGACGCGCCCATGGACCTGCGGGCGGAGGTCTGGCTCGGCAAGGCCGCCGCCGTGGGGCGGGCCCCCGCCCTCCCCGCCGTGGAGAACGGCCTCGCCCTCGCCGACGTCCGCTGCGCGGCGGGGTCCCGGGGCTGCGCCGCCGACGGCGGCCCGTTCTGCCGTACGGGCGGCTGCTCCGGGCTGCGCGGGACCGTGCGCCTGGCCCTGCCCGCCAGGGCGACGCTGGACCTGGCCCACAAGACGGTGACGTTCTCCGGCTACCGGGCGGCCGGCCGCGACCTGCAGGTGTACCTCGGCGGCAGCGCGCTCGGCGCGTCGCCGTTCCGGGCGCTCGCCACGCTGCGCGGGCTGCCCGGCACGGTGACCCGCCTGTCGGTGGGACCGTTCGGCGTCGCCGACGGGTCCGGCGGCGGGACGGTCGACGTCGGGTACGTCGTCGAGCCCGCCGCGCCCATGGCCTCGCTCGAGGTGCTCGGGGAGACGCGCGTCGCCGGCCGCACCGTGCGCGGCCAGGTCGTCGTCGAGAAGGTGCCCGCCTCGGTCGCGATCACTGCCTCCTACGGCGCGAGGACGCACCTCACCGTGCGCGACTCGGCCCCGATCGACGCGCTCACCGCCCGCGTGACCGTGGTCCCGCGAAAGGGAAGGCCGGGGACGGGCGGCGTCCGGTTCACCGGTGTCCCCGCGACGTTCGCCGTCGACGCGGCGGCCTCCGCGACGGGGCTGCGTGTGCCGGCCCTGACGTACACGGCCGACGCGGCCACCCTCGACGGCACGCTCGCCGTGCAGGGGGCGCTCGCCACGCTCGCGGTGCGGGGGGCGCGGCCGCTCGACTCGTCGATCTCCTTCACCGACCTCGCGCCGGACACGACCGTGCGGCTGAACGACGACCTGTCGATCGACCTCGCCTCCCGTCCGGTGCCGACCGGCTCGATCGAGATCCACGCGGGCCTCGCCGTCCCCGCGGTTCGGCGGCAGCGGGTGTCCTACCGCACCGGCATCCCGTACACCGGAGGGTTCTTCGGGCTGCGGATGGACGGCCACTACGGGGCGGGGCCGAGCCGCGTCGCGGACCTGTCGGTCGGCGTGCACGCCATGTCGTGGCTGCGGATCCGCCCCGGCAGGATCCCGTTCGGACTCGCCGCGCCGCCCGCGCTGGGGTTCCTGACGCCCGGCTTCGAGGGGGTCTACGACCACCTGGACATCCGTACGGGGGGCGTCGACCTGCGGCCCGACGTGAAGCTCGCCGTCAGGATCGACCGCGCGGTGGGGGCGGACGCCTTCCGCGACACGCTCAGGCTCGGCCCGGCGACGTCCCTGCGCCTGCGGCGGTACGACGGCGTGCTGCGGCCCATCAGCGCACGGCAGCCCGTCGGCGTGGGCCCCGCCCGGCTCGCCTGCCTCACGATCGGCACCCGTCCCGGCCTCGCCGCGCCGCCGTCCACCGGCGCGATCACGTTGCGCGGCGCGGACGGCCCCCAGGTGGTCAGCCTGCTCGATGCGGGCGGCCAGGTCCCCGGGTACGCGGTCGACCTGCTGGCCCACCTGATGTCCCCGTTCGACGCGCCGGCCCTGGCGGTGACCGGGTTCACCCCGGGCGACTGCGCCGGGGACCCTCAATAGAGTTGGCGCCATGAGCCCCAGGATCGCCACCGCCGAGACCGTCTCCCGCGAGCAACTGCTCGACTTCCTGCGTGACCGCCACCGCGCCGTCCTCATCACCACGCGGCGCGACGGAGGCCCGCAGGCGTCGCCGGTGAGCTGCGGCGTGGACGCCGAGGGACGCATCGTCGTGTCCACCTACCCCGAGCGGGCCAAGACCCGCAACGCCCGCCGCGACGCCCGGGTCAGCGTGGTCGTCCTGTCCGACGACTTCGACGGCCCCTACGTGCAGGTCGACGGCACGGCCGAGGTGCTCGACCTGCCCGAGGCCCTGGAGCCGCTGGTCGACTACTACCGGTCGATCTCGGGTGAGCACCCCGACTGGGACGAGTACCGCGAGGCGATGGTCCGCCAGGGCAAGTCGCTGCTGCGGATCACCCCCACGAGCTGGGGACCGGTGGCCACCGGCGGCTTCCCGCCCCGCCTCGCCTGACCGTCCCCGCGGTGTCGCCGGGACGATCGGACGGGACGCGCCCGCTGTGGCCGCTCTACGCGGCCGGGTTCACCACGGCGTTCGGCGCCCACGGCGTGGCCGCCAACCTCGGCGCCGTCACCGGGGGCGTCGGGGGCTCACTGCTCTACCTCGGCCTGCTGCTGGCGCTGTACGACGGGGCCGAGGTGGTGCTCAAGCCGGTGTTCGGGTCGCTGGCCGACCGCGTCGGGGCCCGTCCCGTGCTGATCGGCGGCCTGGTGGCGTTCGTCCTCGCCTCGGCGGCCTTCGCGGCGGCCGCAGACCCGGCGCTGCTGTGGGCCGCCCGGCTGGGGCAGGGCGCGGCGGCCTCCGCGTTCTCTCCCGCGGCGTCCACCCTCGTCGCGCGGCTGACCCCGGAGTCGGCGCGCGGCCGGGTCTTCGGCTCGTACGGCTTCTTCAAGAGCATCGGCTACACGACGGGCCCGCTCGCGGGCGGGGCGCTGGTCTGGCTCGGCGGCCCGCGGGCCCTGTTCGCCGTGACGGCCGTCGTCGCGGCCGCCGTGGCCTGCTGGGCGGCGCTCGCCGTCCCGGCGGTCCCTCCGCTTCCACGGGCCCGCGGGACGGTGGCCGGCCTGGGCCGCGCCCTGACCCACCCGGGTTTCCTGCGCCCGACGGCGGCGCTCGCGGCCGGGACGGCCGCGCTGTCCGTCGGCGTCGGCTTCCTGCCGGTCTCCGGGGCGGCCGACGGGCTCCCGCCCGTCCTGACCGGGGCGGCCGTCTCCGTGCTGGCCGTCTGCGCCGCCGTCGCCCAGCCCGTCGCCGGGCGGGCCCTCGACGCCGGACGGGT
>NZ_KI866523.1:1096431-1111668 GCF_000511135.2 Microbispora sp. ATCC PTA-5024
CGCCGCCGGGCTGCTGATGTGCGCGGCCGCGTTCGCCGCGGCCGCCGTCCCTGGCGTCGCGGCGCTGCTCGCCGCCGCCGTCCTGGCCGGGGCGGGCGTCGGTCTGGTCACCCCGCTCGGGTTCGCGTCGCTCGCCGCGGCCACGCCGCCCGACCGGATGGGCCGGACCATGGGCGCCGCCGAGGTCGGCCGCGAGATCGGCGACGCCGGCGGCCCCCTCCTGGTCGGGGCCCTGGCCGCCGCCGGGTCCCTTGTCACGGGGTATCTCGCGCTCGCCGTTCTCCTCGCCGCCGCCGCCCTCCAGGTGGGCCGCGCCCACTCCCGGGAGCCCTGATCCCTCAGCGGGCGGCGTTCCGGTACTCCCCGGGCGTGATCCCGTACGACCGGACGAACCAGCGCGTGAGGTGGCTCTGGTCGGCGAACCCCGCCCGGACGGCGGCCTCGCTCAGAGGCGTGCCCTGACCGATCAGCGTCCGGGCGTGCCGCAGCCGCAGCTGCCGCTGGTAGTCGCTGGGCGCCATCCCGTACACCGACCGGAACGCGCGGTAGACCGCGAACCTGCTGCACCCGGCGGCGGCCGCCAGGTCGCCGGCCGTCACGTCCGCGAGGGGGGCCTCCCGCAGCCGGGCCCGCGCGCGTTCGGCCACCCGCCGTGTCTCCCGCTCACCCGCCTCCGCCGGCCTCGGCCCCCGTACGGCGGCCCTGCGGACGATGGACGCGACCGCGGCGGTCAGCGCCTCCTCCCGGCGCAGGGCGGTCGCGGGCCCGATGAGGGCGCGGTGCAGGCCGAGCAGGTCGCGCGCGAGCACCTGGTCCTCGACGACCGGGCGGGGGAACAGCGGCAATGCGCCGCGGCCCCCGGTCGCGTCGGCCAGGACGCCGGTCACCAGCTCGGGGCCGATGTGGACGATGCGGTAGGTGAACCCCAGCTCGTCGGCCGCGTGGCCGTCGTGCGGGTCGTCCGGGTTGAACGCGAGCACCATGCCCGTGGCGCTCGTGTGCGAGGCGCCCCGGCAGGTGAACGCCTGCGCGCCCTCCTCCGTCACGCCGAAGGAGTAGGTCTCGTGGCTGTGCCGGTGGTAGCGGTGCCGGGTGAAGTGGGCGCGCATGGCCTCGAGCGGCTGGTCGGCCGAGCGCCAGTAACGGGACCAGTCCTGTGCCACCTCCCCATTGTGGCCCGCACCGCGATGGTGGCGGCCGCACGAGCGTTCAAGACGCGTTCGCGCAGGCCCGGTCACCCTGGTCCCCATGCGCTTCGACACCAAGATCGGCATCGTGGTCCGCGACGACCTGGCCGTGTGGCAGCGGCTCAACGTCACCGCGTTCCTGGCCGGCGCTGTCGCCGGCGGCGTCCCCGGCCTGATCGGGTCGCCGTACGAGGACGCCGCCGGAACCGCGTACCTGCCGACGTTCCGGCAGCCCGTCCTCGTCTACGTGGCCGACGCCGGCGGCCTGTCCGCCCTGCGCTCCCGCGCCGTCTCACGGGGTCTCGACACCGCCGTCTACATCGAGGAGATGTTCACGACCGGCAACGACGACGACAACCGCGCCGTCGTACGGGCCGTCACGCCCGACGACATGTCCCTCGTCGGCCTCGCCGTCCACGGCCCCAGGAACGCCGTCGACAAGTCCCTCAAGGGCCTGCCGCTCCATCCCTGATTGTTACCGGTCGTCCTGCCGGGGCTACGCAAGATCCTCATAATCGGGAGGACCTGACCGTGTCGACCTGAGGATCCGCATGGCGCACCCGGCTTCGACCCCCGCCTTCGGCGACTTCCAGCAGAACCTCGCGTACGCCCGTCAGATGGTCGAGGGCGGCCGGCATCTGTCGAACCTGGGAGTCCGGTCCTTCGACACGGACGATCTGTACCGGGCGGCGTGGGTCCAGGCCGTGGCCGCCCTGGATCACTGGGTGCACGAGGAGATCTACCACCGGGCGGTCGTGCTCGCGCAGTCTCCGGACAGCGGGAAGCCGCCCAGGTTCCGCGACTTCGAGATCCCCATGGGGCTCATGGAGGACGTCACGTCGCGGAGGAAGACGCTCGACGCCGCCTTCCGCGCCCATCTGCGCACCAGCCTCGGATGGCGGTCGTTCCAGAACCCGGACAAGATCCGTGAGGCGTTCGCCCTCGTCAGCGACGTACCCCTGTGGAACGAGGTCGCCCGCGTGCTCAACGCCGAACGGGCGGACGGCCCGAGGACGACGCGGCAGGCGGTCGTCGAGGAGCTGGCGGCGATCGTGAGGCGCCGCAACAAGATCTCGCATGAGGCGGATCGCGACCCCGACCGCCCCGGCCGCCGGAGTGCGATCAGCGCCGAGGAGATCCGGCACGCCATCGAATACGTGGAGGCGGTGGCCGCCGCCATCCTGGTCGCGCTGGACGGGCCGCCGGAGACGCAGGTTCCGGAGAGCGAGTCCCAGCCGGACCCCCAGGAGCAGGACGCCGAGGCCGTCGCCCAGACTCCGGGCGAGCTCGATCACCAGATGGAGCGCTACCTCCAGCAGCTCCGCGCCACGAGCGGGGAGGACGCCGCCGCCGCGGTCGTCAGGCTCCTTGACTGGTGGCGGGCTCGGGGTGGAGAAATGCATTTCGGCCGTTCAGAAGGCTCGTGCGCGCCGATCGTCCGCAGGGACGGCCGGACGCTGAACATGGTGCGCTTCTACACGAAGACGGTCGAGATCCCCTTCGGCGCTCTGAAGAGCAGGCGGCCATTCGACAAGCCCGCCTTCAGGGAGGATCTCCGCCAGCGGCTCAACGAGGCTCCCGGGGTGGACATCGCTCCCGACAAGCTGGAGCTCTACCCGTCGTTTCCCATCACCCGCCTGGCGGATCAGGCGGTGTACGACGTCATCGTCACGACCATGATCTGGTTCGCCGACCGTGTGGCGGATCCCGCCTGATCGCGGGGATGCGCACGGCATGGGAGGCCGGCGTCCGATGGTTCGCGGTGAGTGGGCGTCAGAGGGGTGGGGCCTTGCGGGCGGAGCCGCGGTAGAGGCCGGGGTCGTAGCGCCGCTCGCTCTCGTCGAGCTTGTCGTGCGCGGCCCGGACCAGATCGACGCCGAGGAGGTCGGCGAGCCGGACGAGGTAGGCGGTCACGTCGCCGAGCTCCGCGCGGACCCGGGCCGTCGCCTCCTCGTCGAGCGCGGACGACTCGGCCGGCGTCAGCCACTGGAACTCGGCGACCAGCTCCCCGACCTCGCCCGCGAGGGCCATGGCCAGGTTCTTCGGCGTATGGAACCGCTCCCAGTCCCGGGCCTGGGCGAACTCCCGCATCCGGTCCGCCAGCCGCTCCAGCTCACCCACGTCCGCCGACCCTACCCTCTCGCCCCCCGCCCATCACGGCCTGATCGATCGACACGGCCGACGGCCGGGGGAGCCCGGGACCGGAGGTGGGCCGCTTACGGGAGAGCGGGGCGCGCGGCCGCCTGCATCCGGACCTGGCCGCGGCGCTGGCGGCGGACTCGCGGCTGGTGGCGAGACTGGCCCGGGTTCTTCTCGACGCGAACTTCGAGCCCTCGCTGCACGCGGACATCTGCCTGCTCACCGGGCTGGACGTCGACGGCGCCGAGGCCGGAGGCCGCCTTCGCACCACAAGCTCTTCGACAAGGGCGTGCTGGGCCTGACGCAGGACCGGACGATCACGGTCTCCGCGAGATTCGTGGGCAGGGCGGCGACCGCCCGCGAGATGGTGCTGGCCCTCAACGGGAGGTCCGTACGGGAGCCGCAGCGCGGGCTCGACGCGGTGCACTCCCGGCACATCGAGTGGCACGGCCGGCAGGTGTTCCGCGCCCCGGCGCGGGGGTGACGGTCAGGGGGTCTCGGGGGCGAGTTCGGCGCCGAGCTGGGCGTACAGCTCGAGCTGGTCGTAGAACACGCGGTGGGCGGCGATCAGGTGGCGGTCCATAGTCCGGGCGCTGCAACCGCGGATGCCCACGGATCGCCCGGTGGCCGCCAGGACCTCGCCGCCCGGCATGAGGAACGGCCCCTCGTGCGTGCCGGCGAGGGTCCATTCGATGACCACGAGGTCGTCGAGGACGAGTGTGCTCCACGGCGTCACGCGCACATCGGGGAAGCCGGTGAGGAACGCCCCCAGGAACGAGGCGATCTCGTCTCGGCCCTCGCCCATGCCGCTCGGCGACACGTACACTGCTCCCGGCGTGTAGCACAGGAGTGCCGCCTTCAGGTCGTGCGCGTTGAACGCGCCGATCATGGCGTCCGTCAGCTCGGGCAGGTCCGGCATGCGCGAGTCCCCCTCTCGCGATCGGAAGCCGGTGAGGGGCGTTCCCAGCCAGGGTATCGGGGCGGCCCGAACCTCAGGCCGCGGTGCCCGGGGCCGCCGGCGCCGGATGGCCGTCGAGAGAAAGGTGCCCATGAAGCCCGCAGACCCGTCCTCCCTGCCCGTCCGCCGCCTCGGCCTCGACGACGTGCCCCGCTGCCTCGACCTGGCGCAGGACCGGTCCTGGCCCAGGGAGGAGCGCAAGTGGCGGCTCCTGCTGGAGTACGGCGAGGGCTTCGGCATCGACGCCCCGGACGGCGACGGCCTGGCGGGGACGACCATCCTCACCCGGTACGGCGGGACGGCGGCCGCGGTCGGCATGATGCTGGTGGCCTCCCGGTACAGCAGGCGAGGGCTGGGACGCCGCCTCCTGAACCACGCGCTGGCCGAGGCCGGCGACGCGACCGTGTTCCTGTGCGCGACGGAGTACGGCCGGCCCCTCTACGAGAAGCTGGGCTTCGAGACGGTCGGCATGATCCATGCCTGCGTCGGGCGCTTCGACGCGGGCGACGGCGCGCACGGCGGGCCCGGCCGCGAGCGGAGCGCCACGCGGCTCGCCGAGCCCGGGCGCGACCTGGCCGCGCTGTGCGCCCTCGACGCCGAGGTCTTCGGGGCCGACCGGTCCGGCCTGCTGGCCCGCCTGTTCGACTTCGCCGAGCAGGTCCGGGTCGCCGGGCGGGACGGGGAGATCACCGGGTACGGGGCGTCCTGGCGGAGCGGCGACAGGGTGTTCGTCGGCCCGGTCGTCGCGGAGGACGACGAGACCGCCCGTGCCCTCGTCGCCGACCTGGCCCGGGACACGGACGTCCGGATCAGGATCGACCTCGGTGGGGGCCGTACCGAGTTGATCTCCTGGATCTCGGGACACGGCGTGCCGCAGTCGTCCACGACGGCGTTCATGGTCCACGGCGGGCGGGCGCTTCCCGGCGACCGGTCCCGCCTGGTCGCGTCGTTCATGTCGGCGCTCGGCTGAGCGGCGTCCGTCGGCAGGGCCGCCCCGGCAGGGTTTCGGTTCCACCGCTCCTCACCGGGAAACGCTAGGAGAAAACGACCGTTTCTCACGACAACGTGTGAGGTCGCCATGAGCGCACGACCACCGGTTCCGCCGTTCACCGAGGAGACCGCCCGGCAGAAGGTGCAGGCGGCCGAGGACGCCTGGAACACCCGCGACCCCGAACGCGTCGCCCTGGGCTACACGGAGGACTCCGAGTGGCGGAACCGCGACCGGTTCGTGACGGGGCGCCGGGAGATCGTGGAGTTCCTGACGGGGAAGTGGGAGCGCGAGCTCGACTACTCCCTGCGCAAGGACCTGTGGTCGTTCAGCGGCAACCGGATCGCCGTGCGGTTCCAGTACGAGAGCCGGGACGCGGACGGCCAGTGGTGGCGCAGCTACGGCAACGAGCTGTGGGAGTTCACCCCCGAGGGCCTGATGAGCAGGCGGGAGGCGAGCATCAACGACGTGCCGATCGATGAGGGCGAGCGGCGCATCTTCGGCCCCCGCCCGGAGTCCGAGAGGGACGCGGGCATCCCGCTCAGATAGGGCCGCCACGCCCGTGGGCCGCCGAGCTCATGAACCGCCGCGCCGGGGATGACGGAACACCGGCCGCCCGGTGGGAGACCGGTGTTCCGTCACCTTTCCGCTAGGGGTAGGAGACGAGGGTGGACTCGGTGTGCCCGGACCGCGCCGCGTCACCGGTGTTGTTGACGACGTGGCTGATCGTGCCGGTGCCGCCGAGCGAGACCGAGATCAGGCTGTGGAACCGCACGTTCGGGGTGTCCGGCACCTCGAAGGAGCGGGCCGCGACCACGCCCGGGTTGACGTTGAAGTAGCAGTAGCTGCCCATGCCCCAGGCCTCGTGCCGGGTGACCGGCGCCGCCACCTTGTAGGCCGCGTAGCCCTGGGTGGAGCCGTTCATCCAGGCGGACTGGTTGGGCGGGTCGTACGGCATCTCGTTCTGGAACATGTAGGTCCGCCCGTCCTCGCCGTTCCAGACGACCTGGTACTTCTGGTAGTGCTCGACGAACAGGCCGTACATCGTGACGCGGGCGCCGTTGACGATCAGTCCGGTGTCCGCCGGGTTGGTCGTCCAGCCGACCGTGCCCGGGTGGGAGTCGTCGGAGTGGTCGGCCCGCCACAGCCAGAGGTGGTCCCCGATCACGTCGGAGCTGTTGATCACCAGGCTCTGGGTGGCGCGCCCCGCGATCGGGCCGCCGATGCGGATGAACACGTCGTGCAGCGACGTCGGGTCGGCCGCGTGGCTTTGGCCCGACCCGGACGGGCCCACCTGCATGAGGACGGGTGAGGTGGTGGTCCCGGCCTCGATCAGCAGACCGGCGATCTTCACGCCGTCGACGTCGGCGACCGACAGGGCCATGACGCCGTTGTCCGCCTGCAGCGTGGCCAGGCCGAGGCCGAGCACCACGGTGTCGGGACGGGTCACCCTGATCGTGTCGGTCAGGTGGTAGACGCCGGGGGTGAACAGGAGGTTCTTCCCGGCGGCCAGCGCCGCGTTGACGTCGGCCGCGGTGGCGCCCGGCTTGGCGATGTAGAACTGGTCGATGGGGATCGACGTGCCGGCCGTCGAGCCGCCGGTCCAGCTCGCGCCCTGGGCGCCGGTCCGCAGCGCGGGCACGAACACCTGGTAGGCGCCCGACTGGTCGACGTACAGGAACGGCTTCTCCCGCGTCACCGGCGTGGTCGGCAGCGTCGTGTACGACGGGTTCGGGAAGCCGGTGGGGGGAGCGCCGGCCACTCCGGCGAAGACGAGGTTCCAGTTCTCCCCCGTCCAGCCGCCGATCTGGGAGTCGCGGGTCAGCCACTGCTGCTGCCCGCCCGAGTCGACCGTGCCGTCGATCTTGGAGTCGGAGATCCAGCCGCCGCTCGCCCAGCCGCCGTCGACGAGCGTGAGGCCGCCCCGCACGTGCATGCGCCGGTACGGCGCGGCCTGGGAGACCGCCCACCGGTCCTGGCCGCCCGTCGGGGTGACCGACAGGTTCTCCGCGCCACGCCAGAAGTTCTGGGTCGCGTTGCCCTGGAACCAGTCGGCCTCGGCGTGCACCCGGCCGTTGATCGTGACGTCGTCCGGGGACGCGCCGAGCCCCAGCACCTGCGTGTAGAAGCCGACGTTGACGTCGACGTCGTACGCGCCGGGCTTGAACATCAGGGCGTACCTGGCGCTGCCGAACTGGTTCCTCTCCTGCTGGGAGAACACGCTGTTCAGCCTGCTCTGGATGGTGGAGGCCGCCATCGACGGGTCGAAGACGAGCACGTTCGGCCCGAGATCAGGGGTGCCGGGCGGGTTGGAGGGGGTTCCCATGACGAATGACTGCGCCGCCGTTCCGTTGCATGTGTACTGCTGGAGCTGGACGGAGTCCGCCGTGGAGGCGCCGGGCACGTCCAGGCACTTGCCGCTGTGGCGGTTGACGAAGTGGTAGGCGCCGCCCGCTTCCTCGACGGGCTGCCACTGCTGGTTGTCGCCGCCGCCGTACGCCCAGAGCTGGACGGGCGCGGCGTCGGCCGTCGAGACGTTCGTGACGTCCCACACCTGGGCGGGGTTGCCGGCCGCGTTCAGCCGGTAGTAGCCGCCGCTGGTCGCCTGCACCTGCCACAGCTGGGCGCCGGTGCCGTTGCAGGTGTACTGCTGGACGGCGGTGCCGTTGGCCGTGGCGGCCGCGCGGGCGTCCACGCACCTGCCGCTGCCCTTGTTCACCACCGTGGTCGAGCCGGTGGGCAGGGCCGCCGCCGCCGTGACCGCGGCCGGGGGCGCCGCGGCCGAGGCGGGGGGTGCGGCCACCGTCGTGAGGGCGAGCCCCGCGAGCAGCGCCGGCGCGGCCGCGACCGGGCCGAGCCGACTCCTTCGCCGGGGTGGCGGGTGGATCCCGCCGGTCTCGTCGCGTCCCAGGGACACAGGACCTCCTCCTGCCGCCGCGCGCGGGGGCGCCCGCGACGGACCTCGTGATGTATGGCCGCCTCACGATGGGATACGCCCGTCAGGGCGGTGGTGGCGCCCCGCTCCGGGATCTCACGCCGGCTCCCGCACGGCTCACGCGAGCCCGTTGCGGCCGGCGACCTCACGGAACCACAGCGCGCTGTCCTTGGGCAGCCGCCGTTGGGTGGCGAAGTCCACGTGGACGATGCCGAACCTGCGGGCGTACCCCTCGGCCCACTCGAAGTTGTCGAGCAGCGACCACACGAGATATCCGCGCACGTCCGCGCCTCCCTCGATCGCCGCGTGCACGGCCCGCAGGTGCGAGTCCAGGTAGGCGGTGCGGTCGTCGTCGTGGACGTGGCCGGCGCCCTCGCCCGCGGTCACCACGTCGTCGAACGCCGCGCCGTTCTCCGTGACCATCAGCCCGGCGTCCGGGTAGTCGCGCGACAGGCGCAGCAGGTGACGCGAGAGCGCCTCGGGCACGATCGGCCAGTCCATCGCCGTCACCGGGACCTCGACGGCCGGGAACGCGATGCCCTCGCTGCCCGGGTAGGCCGGGTTGGCCGGCTCGCCGGGGCTCGACCGCACGACGCAGGGGCTGTAGTAGTTCACCCCGACCAGCTCGATGGGCTGGTGGATGGTCCGCAGGTCGTCGTCGTGGACGTGGCTCAGCCCGGCGTGCCGTTCGACGATCTCCAGCACGGTGGCGGGATAGGTCCCGAGCAGCACGGGGTCGAGGATCTGCCGGGTGAGCAGGCAGTCGACGCGGTCGGCCGCCTCCGCGTCCGCCTCGTCCGGCTCGGCGGCCGCGTCGGCGATCTGGGCGGGCGTCAGCACCGGCGCGGTGTTGACGACCAGCATGATCTCCGGCGCCCCGGCCTCGCGCAGCGCCTGCGCGGCCAGCCCGTGCGCGAGCAGGAAGTGGTGCGCGGCGACGAGGGAGGCGGCGGCGTCGCGCCGCCCGGGCGCGTGGACGCCCGAGCCGTAGCCCAGGAAGGCCTGCACCCACGGCTCGTTGAGCGTCGTCCAGTGCCGCACCCGGTCCCCGAGGCGGGCGTGGACGGCGGCCGCGTAGTCGGCGAACCGGTAGGCGGTGTCCCGCGCCGTCCAGCCGCCCCGGTCCTCGAGCGCCTGCGGGAGGTCCCAGTGGTACAGGGTCACGTACGGCGTGATGCCGGCGGCCGCGAGCTCGTCGACCAGCCGGTCGTAGAAGTCCATGCCCCGGGGGTTGACCGGCCCGCTCCCGTCCGGCCGGATCCGGGGCCAGGCGACGGAGAACCGGTACGCCGCCAGCCCCAGCTCGGACATGAGCCGCACGTCCTCGGCGTACCGGTGGTAGTGGTCGCAGGCCACGTCGCCCGTGTGGCCCTGCGCGACCGCTCCCGGCGTGCGGGAGAAGGTGTCCCAGACGGAGGGGCCGCGTCCGTCGTCGCGCGCGGCCCCCTCGATCTGGTACGACGCGGTCGCCGCGCCCCACACGAAGCCGTCGGGGAACACCGCCCGTCCCTCCGTCAGCAAGGAGGGCAGGGTCCCCCGAGTGGTGGTCATGGTCATCCCTTCACAGCTCCTTGCATGATTCCTCCGATGACCTGCTTGCCGAGCAGGGCGAACACGATGACCAGCGGCAGCGTGCCGAGCGTGGTCCCGGCGAGGCTGAGGGCGTAGTCGCTCACGTAGCCCGCGGCCAGCGTCGACAGGGCGACTTGGACGGTGGGGTTCTCGGGGGTCAGCACGACCAGCGGCCAGAAGTAGTCGTTCCAGGCCGACATGAACGTGAGCATCCCGAGCACGGCCGCCGCCGGGCGCGCGGCGGGCAGGGCGACGTGCCAGAACAGCCCCCACGTCGTGCAGCCGTCGACGCGGCCGGCCTCCAGCAGCTCGCCCGGCAGGGCGCGCGACAGGTACTGCGTCATGAAGAACACGCCGAACGCGTTCGTCAGGGCCGGCACGATCAGGGCGTACAGGGTGCCCGTCCACTCCAGCTTCACCATGATCAGGTAGAGCGGGATGATGCCGAGCTGCGTGGGGACCATCATCGTGGTGATCGTCAGCACCAGCAGGGCCCGGCTGCCGCGGAAGCGCAGCTTGGCGAACGCGAACCCGGCCAGCGTGGAGAAGAACATCACCGACGTGGCGATGAGCCCGGCCACCAGCACCGAGTTGAGCAGCGCGAGCGCGAAGGGGACGGTGTCGAAGACGCGGGAGATGTTGGCGACCAGGTTGCCGCCGGGCACGAGCGGGGGAGGCACGGACGCCAGGGCCGAGTTGTCGCGGGAGGCGACGACCACGCTGTAGTAGAGCGGCAGGGCGGAGAAGAACGCCACCGCCGTCAGGGTCAGGTAGGTCAGGGTGCGGCCGACGCCGCCGTACGGGCGGCCGGGGCGGGCGTGCGCGCCGCTCGTCACCTGGGCGGTCATGTGAGGCTCCCTCTGGTGCGGCGGGTGAGGGCGTAGTTGACGGCCACGACGAGGACGATGAAGACGAACATCATCCACGAGACGGCCGAGGCGTAGCCGAAGTCGAGCTTGGTGAAGTTCTCGTAGATGTACAGCGCGAGCGTCTGGTACTGGCGGTCCGGGCCGCCCGTCACGCTGTAGGTGCCGAACAGCAGCGGCTCGGCGAGGATCTGGACGGCGCCGATCGTCGAGGTGATCACGACGAACACGATCGTCGGCCGGATCATCGGGATCGTGATGCGGCGCAACTGCGTGAAGGAGGAGGCCCCGTCGATCGTCGCGGCCTCGTACAGGTCTCGCGGGACGGCCTGCATGGCGGCCAGGAAGATCAGCGTGTTGTAGCCGGTCCAGCGCCACATGATCATGGTGGAGATGGCCGCGTGGGAGGTCGCGGTGCCCGCGTTCCAGTCGATCGCGCCGATGCCGAACCACGACAGCACCCAGTTGATCAGGCCGTAGTCGCGGCCGAACAGCTGGCTGAAGATGACCACGACCGCCACCACGCTCGTGACGTTGGGCAGCAGCAGCGTGACCCGGAACAGCGTCTGGGACCGCAGCGGCCGGTTGAGGAGGTGGGCCAGCCAGATGGCGAGGGCGAGCTGCGGCACCGTCGAGAGGATCCCGATGGACACGGTGTTGAACGCCGCGTTCCAGAAGTAGGAGTCGCCCATGAGGGTCCGGTAGTTGTCGAGCCCGACGAACGTGTGCGCCTCCGACAGCAGGCTCCAGTCGTGGAGGCTCACCCACGCGGTGTACACCAGGGGGAACAGCCCGAACGCCGCGAACACCAGGAAGAACGGCGTCACGTAGGCGTACGGCGACACCGCCCGGTCCACCCGGTGCACCCACTGCCGGCGGGCCGTCCGCCTCATGCGGCCGGACCGCCCCTCCCCGTACGGCGGGGCCGGCTCCCTGCCGTGGGCCGGCGGCCCGGACCCGATCACCGCCACTTGGTCGGCGCCATCAGCGGCCACGACGACTCCTTCACGTCCTTCGCCTGCCAACGGGAGGCGGCCGGCCCGCTCGGGCCGGCCGCGTCCGGGATCACTTGATGCGCTGCAGGTCGTCCAGCGCCTGGGTCCAGGAGTCCTGGGGGTTCTGCTTGCCCTGCTCGATGCGCTGGAGGGCGTTGCCGAAGGTCGTCAGCACGTCGCCGGCCTTGGGGCCCACGTACTGCGGCTTCAGCGCCTTGGCGGCGTCGGTGAAGATCTTGCCGGTGGGCGCGTCGTTGAAGAACGGGTTCGTGAACGAGGTGATCGTCGGGTCGTCGTACAGCGCCGGGATCGACGGCAGCGCGCCGGCCTCGGTGAACAGCCGCAGCTGGGAGGCCTTGCTGGTAAGCAGGTCGATCAGCTCGGCCGCCTCCTTCGGGTGCTTGCCCTGCTTGGGGGCCATCAGGTGCGTGCCGCCCTGGTTGCCGCCGCCACCGCCGGGCACCGCGGCCACGTCCCATTTGCCGGACGTCGTGGGCGCGGCGTCCTTGATGCTGCCGGTCTTCCAGGACGGGCAGATCACCGTGGCGAACGAGCCCTTGGTCAGGCCGGTGTTCCACGGCGGGCTGAAGGCCGCCAGCTTGGCGGACAGCCCCGCCTGGATCATCTCGGCGTTCAGGTCGAAGGCCTTCTTGACGTCGGGGTTGGTCCCGGCGACCAGGTTGTTCTGCTGGTCGTAGAACCCGACGGGGGCCTGGTCGACCATGGCGCGGAAGTTCTCGCCCGGGCCGTCGAACCACTTGGCGCCGCCGGCGTTGGCGACGAACTTCTTGCCGGCCGCCATGTAGTCCTCCCAGGTCGGCCAGAGCTTGCCGACCTCGTCGCGGTCGGTGGGCAGGCCCGCCTTCTTGAACAGGTCGGTGCGGTAGCACATGGCCAGGCCGCCGACGTCGGTGCCGAGGCCCAGCAGCCTGCCGCCGTCGGGGGACAGTCCCTGCTTCCACTTCCAGTCCAGGTAGTCGCCCTGGCGCTTGCCGAGCCCGTACTGGTTCAGGTCGTAGAACTTGTCGGCCATCGGGGTGAACTGGGCGATGTAGCCCGCCTCCACCGCCACCACGTCGGCCGCGCCCGCCCCTGTGGCCAGCTGCGTGGTCAGGTTCCGGTGGTGGTCGTTGAACTGGGCCCGCCGCTCGACGATGTCGACGTTGGGGTGCGTCTTCTTGAACTCCTCGTACAAGGGGGCGAAGTGGAAGTCGCTGAACAGCGCGACGGTCAGCTTGACCTTGCCGGCGGGCTGACCGGACGCGCTCGTCCCGCCCGTTCCTCCGCCGCCACACGAGGTGGCGCCGACGAGAACGGCGGCGGCGAGCAACGGGGTCACGATCCTGGGGCTGAAGCTGCCCATGGACCCTCCTGGGGGGCGAATATTTGATCATGGAGGGAGCGCTCTCTGGAAAGAGTCGCCCGCCCGGAGCGGGGTGTCAACGGGGAGAGGGTCGTCAGCTTCGTAACGAAACGGCACGCCGGGCCGGGCGCTGCGAGGGAGCGCTTTCTCGGAATCGTCCGCGTTCATGCAGGTAAATAACGGTCGACTCGGCCCTGGCGGACTCTGGGGGAGCGCTCCCACCTCACCAGGGAACGGGTACGGCGGTTTTCCGGCAGGTTGATCCCGGTCTTGACAGAACCTGAGGAAGAAGCGCACTCTCGTCGTGCGGGAGCGCTCCCCGAGTCGTGAACGGGGTCGTGCCCGCTGTCGCCGTGCCGCGGGGGCCGCCCGCTCAGAGGTCGCCCGGCGCCGGCTCCTCCCGAGCCCCGGTCGCCGGCGGGGCCAGGGGAAGGCGAAGGACGAACCGCGCCCCGCCCTCCGCGCAGTCCTCGATGGACAGGGTTCCCTCGTGGGCGTGCGCCACCTCCCGCGCGATGGCCAGCCCGAGCCCCGTGCCCCCGTGGTTCCGGCTGCGCGCGGTGTCGAGCCGGGTGAACCGGTGGAAGACCCGCTCCCTGTCGGATTCGGGGATGCCGTCGCCGTCGTCGGTGACGGTCAGCAGCGCGCCGTCCCGGACGCGGCGGACCTCGACCCACACGTTGCGCCGCGCGTGGCGCAGGGCGTTGTCGAGCAGGTTGCCGAGGGCGCGCCGCAGGTGGACGGGCTCGGCCTCGACCTCCGTCCCCGGTTCGAGGCAGGCGTGGAGGAGACACCTGGGCAGCCGCCGGGCCAGTTCCCCCCGCACGAGTTCTGCGAGGTCCAGGCGGATCCGCCGGTGGGCGCCCTCGGAGCCGAGGCGGGCGAGCAGCAGCAGGTCGGCGGCGATGGACTCCAGGCGGTCCACGTCGCCGAGCGCGCGCTCCAGCACCGCCGGCAGGTCGGAGTCCTCGGGGTGGAGCTGAACCTCCTCCAGTTGGGCGCGGAGGCCGGCGATCGGCGTGCGCAGCTCATGGGAGGCGTCGGAGGCGAACTGCCGTTGCCGCTCGACCATCCTCTCCAGGCATCTGCGCGCCTGGTCGAGCCGGCTCAGGGTGCCGTTGACGGCGTCGGCGAGCCGGGCGATCTCGTCCCGGCCGGGCGGCACGGGCACCCGCCTGTCGAGGTCGCCGAGGTTGATCGAGGCGAGCTCGGCGCGGATGGCCTCGACCGGGCGCAGCACACGGCCGGTGACGCGCCACGTCGTCCAGGCGGTCAGCGAGACGAGCCCCACGACCTGGACGGCGAAGAAGGTGTCGAAGATCCCGGTGGAGACGAGGCCGGGGACGCGTCCCCCGGCGTACACGACGGGAGAGCCGCGGGCCGTGCCCGCGAGGACGACCGAGAGGCGGACGCAGCCGACGCGCGGGTCGCCGCAGGACTGGACGTCCAGCCGGGGCCGTTGCGGGGACGGCAGGACGGCGGTCAGCGGCGGAAGCGTCCGGGCGGCGGCCGAGGAGTCGAGAACGTGGTGATCTGAGGTCACGACCTGGACCAGGTCGATGCCGGCGATGCGCGGGACGACGGGGTAGGTCAGCCTTCTCCGCAGCACGTCCTGTGCCGTGATCGCGGCCTGTGCCCGGGCCTGCCGCCACTCCATGTCGGACAGCCGCTGCCGCGCGATGGTCGCCGCACCCAGTCCCGTGGGCGCCAGGAGGACCACCGCGAGCATGGTCACCAGAAGGGTGATCCGGCTCCGGAGCGACAGGGAGCCGATCCGGAGGTGGGCGAGGCGGGGCACGGCGGGCATGGGGCGCGACCGCTAACCGTGATCGGTGGGGGGGCGGCAGGCGGGGACGTGGAGGCGGGCGCACCGGGGGAGGACGGCGTTCCCCACGGGGGCGTTCCCGGCCGCGCGGCCTCGTACGAGGCGACGCCCGGCCACGGAGGGCAGGCCGTTCGCGGGAGGTAGCCCCCCGGTGAGGAGCTCGTCCGCGACGGCTGTGACGTCCACGCGGAGGAGCCCGTCCGCGACGAGCGCGGCCTTCGTGACGAGCGCGGCCTTCGCGACGAACGTGGCCTTCGCGGCGGGCCGGGCAGGCCCGGGGGTGGGGAGGGCATGAGCGGCGGGCCGGGCGGGTCCCGCGGCCGGCATCGGGTGGCCGTGCGCGGCGGGCCGGGCGGGTCCTGGGGTGGGGAGGGCATGAGCGGCGGGCATGACGTGCGGGGGCCGGGCG
>NZ_KI866523.1:1111857-1143895 GCF_000511135.2 Microbispora sp. ATCC PTA-5024
GCCCGGCGGCCGGCATGGGGAGGATGTGCGGGGCGGCCGGCACGGGGTGGGCCTGCGCGGCGTTCGGGAGGGGGAGAGCCTGCGCGGCGGCCGGCATGGGGAGGATGTGCGGGGCGGCCGGCACGGGGTGGGCCTGCGCGGCGGGCGGGCCTTCGGGGGCGCGGCGCCGCAGCGGCGCCGGGTCGCCCCGGAGATCGCCGGACGCGGCGCCCTCGCTCAGCGGCCCCCCGCCCTGAGGCTCGGCGGCCCGCTGCTCGCCGCTGCCCGGCTCCTCGAACGGGAACACGCCGGTCGCCTCGTCCGCCCAGAACGCACGGGACTCGTCGTCCATGAAGGGGATCTCCCCGTCGTCGCCGGGGACCGGTTCCGGCTCGTGGGCGCCCGCGGCATGCCAGTCGCCCCCCCACGGGCGCAGCAGGGCGCAGCCGAGGATCGCCACCCAGAGGAGGACGCCGCCCAGGGCGGGGACCAATATCGTGCCTGCGCCTATCGCCGCGCCGTAGTGCACCATGGCTGCTCTTCTCTCTCCGGGGAGGCCGCCCCACACCAGGGAGGAAGCGGGACGGCGTCCAACGACTACGCCACAATCGTCAGCCATCGGGACGGGATGGGTAAGGCCGCCGGTTTCCTGGGACGCCGGACCCTAGGTGTAGTACAACCACCCAAGAAGACATATAACGGGCATATGGTGACGGAATGGACCGTCAACGACTCCTTGGAGACTTTCTCCGCGCACGTCGCGAGTCGACGCGCCTCGAGGACGTCGGGCTGACGAGGGTGGGGCGCCGCCGTACCCCCGGACTGCGCAGGGAAGAGGTGGCCATGCTCGCCGGCGTCAGCACCGACTACTACGTCCGGCTGGAGCAGGGCAGGGAACGCCGTCCGTCCGAGCAGGTCCTGGACGCGCTGGCCCGGGTGCTGGAACTCGACCCCGCGGCCACCGAGCACCTCTACGAGCTCGCCCACCCGCGCCCCCGGCAGCGGCCGGCACGGCGGGAGGAGGAGGTGGCCCCCGGGCTGCTCCGCCTGCTCCGGCTGTGGGACCACACCCCCGCGTTCATCCGGGGCCGGTGGATGGACCTGCTCGCGACCAACGGCATGGCCGACGCCCTCTACGGTGGGCTCGACCACAACGACAACCTGCTGCGGCTCTGCTTCCTCAATCCCGAGGCGCGCGCCTTCTATCCGGATTGGGAGCAGTCGGCGGCGCTGAAGGCGGCGCAGCTGCGGACCGGCGCGGGCACCGATCCCGACGACCCCTTCCTCCCGCAGCTCGTCGACGAGCTGTCCGACCAGAGCGCCGAGTTCGTCCGCATCTGGGCCCGTCACGACGTGCTGCCCCGGCATACCGAGCGCAAGCGCTTCCGGCACCCGATCGTGGGCGAGCTGATGCTCTCCTACGAGGTCTTCACGATCAACAGCGCCCCCGGTCAGCAGCTCGTCATCTTCCAGGCCGACCCCGGAAGCCCCTCCGAACGAGGCCTCGCCATGCTGTCGTCCCTGGTCCGGCCGCCCCAGGAGCCCGTCCTCGTCCCCCAGGCCGGTGCCGCGCCAGGCGTGCACCGCCAGATTTGATGGCGAGCCTGGTCGCGGACGGCCGGCTCCCCGAGGCGGGAACGATGAGTTTGCCACTACCCCGCGTACGGTCGATCCGTGCTCGCTACACCCTGGTCGCCGCGGCCCTGTCGTTCGTCTTCCTGACCGTGGTCGGGGCCTACCTCGACGTGGTCACCCGGTACAAGGCCGAGAGCGAGGCGTACGTCGAGACCGAGCGGGTGGCCACGCAGTGGAGCGCCGCCGTCCGGGACGGGACCGTGCCGCGGGTGATCCCGGCCTCCACCCGCGTCGACCTGATCCAGATCGTCGACGCCGACGGGCACATCCTGGGGGCGAGCCGGGCGGCGAGCCGGCTGCCCCCGCTGACCCACGTCCGGCCCCCGCCGGACGACCGGTTCAAGAGCCTGGAGGAGTGCAGTCCCGACGGCGAGTGCGTCATGCTGATGGCCATCCGCGACACCCCGGCCAAGGACTCCCCGTTCGTGTACGCCGGGCTCCGCGTGCCTCCCCTCCTCACAGACCACTGGCTGGAGGCCGCCATCACGGCCTGCGCTCTCCCCGTCCTCATCCTCGTGACGCTGATGACCTGGAGCCTGGTCGGCCGGACCCTGCGGCCGGTCGAGATCATCCGGGCCCGGATGTCCGAGATCAGCGGCACCGACCTGAGCCTCCGGGTGCCGCTGCCCCCGGGCCGCGACGAGATCACGATGCTCGCCCGCACGGCCAACCAGACCCTCGCCCGGCTGGAGGCCGCCGTCAAGCAGCAGCGGAGGTTCGCCTCCGACGCCTCGCACGAGCTGCGCAGGCCGATCAGCGGGCTCCGCACGGGCCTGGAGGAGGCCCTGCTCTACCCGGACGACGTGGAGCCCCGGCAGGCGATCCGGGAGGCGCTGGCGACGACCGACCGCCTGGAGGCGATCGTCGACGACCTGCTCGTGCTGGCACGCCTGCGGGCCGCCGACCCGGAGCCCCCGGACCAGATCGACCTCGGCGCCCTGGCGGCGGAGGTGGCGGCCTCCCGGCCGGTGCGCCCGCCGGTCTTCGTGGTCGCCGCGCCCGGCGTGCTCGTCCGGGGCTACCGCATCCAGCTGATCCGCCTGCTGGAGAACCTGCTGGCCAACGCCCAGCGGCACGCCGCGAGCGGCGTCCGCATCGAGGTGCGGGCGAACGGCGGGCAGGCGATGGCCGCCGTGACGGACGACGGGCCAGGGGTGGCGCCGGAGGACCGGGAGCGCATCTTCACCCGGTTCGTCCGGCTGGACGACGCGCGCCGCCGCGAACCGGGCGGCAGCGGGCTCGGCCTCGCCATCTCCCGGGAGATCGCGCAGACCCACGGCGGCTCCCTCCGGGTCGAGGATTCGCCCAAGGGCGCCCGGTTCGTGCTCAGGCTGCCGTGCGTCCCGTGCGTCCCCGGCCAGCCGGCCGGCCCGGCGGACGGGGGGTGAGCCGGGCGCCGGCACGGGCGGCGAGGCCCCGCAGGCGCGGGCCGTGCCTGCGGGCCCACGCGTACGCCCAGGCGCCCTGATATCCCAGGAGGACCGCCAGGGTGGCGGCCGCGTCCGCGGTGTCCACCGGAGTGGCGTGCCGGGCGAGCGCGCCGAGCGCCCGGAACACCATCGTGAGGGTGAACGGCAGCGACACCAGCAGGAAGACCGCGAGGCAGGCGGCCGTGCCCGCCAGCACGACCCCGCTGTAGATCCGGACGAACCGTCGCTCGCGGGGGCGCAGCAGGCGGAGCGGGTCCTCGGACGGCCGCCCCGCGAGGCGCCGGGCCAGGTGCCGCAGGTGCGCCCCCGCGTCGGCGTAGAGGTCGCGGCAGCCGGACAGGTCCTGCAGCACGAAGTAGAGGTCCGTCCGCATGAACACGAGGAACTGCAGGGCGAGCCCGGTCATCTCGGTCAGCGCCACGATCGACAGCGGCACGTCCGGCCCGAGCACGGCCATGGCGACGAGACACAGCGCCAGGACGGCGGCGTCCACGGCGATCCCCGCCAGGTAGACGGTCAGCCGGGCCCGGCGGCCCGCCAGCCAGATGCCGGAGACGTCGGTCTGCGCGGCCAGGAACTGCAGCCGGGTGCCGAGGCGGATCCGGCCGGGTACGCCCGAGGCCCGGGCCGTACACAGGTGGGCCAGTTCGTGGAGGGCGACCAGCGCGGCGACCAGGACGACCTCGGCCGCCAGCACCGGCGTGCCGTGGGGGCTCCACATGAGCGCGTGCCAGCCGGGGACCACGCCGGGGCGGACGGCGGCGGCGACGGCTCCGGCGAGGACGAGCGCGCCCGCGACCCAGGGGAGGACCGGGCTCAGCGTCCACCGGACCAGCCGCGGCGTCAGCCAGGGCAGGGACGGCCGGGGGACCTCGTCCCGGCCGACCGGCCGGTCGTCGACCGCGGCCACCAGCCCGGCCCCGGCCATCTCGCCGACGAATCCGGCCACGTCGAGGGTGACGCCCGTCTCCCGGCGCAGCAGGTCGCTCGTCTCCTCGACGGTGGCGCCCGTCTCCAGGATCTCGATGGCCCGCACGCCCTCGTACGGCAGGGCGACGCACACCCCCGTCTGGGCCCGGCCCACGATCCACTCCTCCCGGTCACGGCGGACCGCGAGACTGTGGAAGCGGACGGTGGTCACGGTGCGGGCGGCGGCAGGGGCTCGACCCGCCGCCGGACGTAGTCCCCCAGGTCCTCGGCCCCGTCGTAGAGGGAGGCGACGAGCTCGGTCCACGGCTCGACGACCGCGGGGTCGGCGACCTTGCGCGCCCCCACGCAGGCGCCGCGCTCGTCGTACCTGACCCGGTACGCGTGATGGCCGGGGAAGATCACCAGCTCGGGCAGGGGCCCGTCGGTCTCGAGCCCGGCCACGTCCTCCGCGGCGACCACCCGGCAGCCCTCGCCCAGCCGCTCCCGCAGCGCGAGCAGGTGAAGCTCCCACTGCATGTACGGCGTGAGCGGCCACTCCACGACCCGCAGCCGGCGCATCGTGGCCCGGGCCGGCAGGTCGGCGGCGATCGTCCCCCGTGCCTCCTCCAGGAGGGCGAGGGAACGTTCCCAATCCCCGGCGCGCATGGCCTTCCAGCTGGGGTTGTCGCCCTCGTCGAAGTCCTGGGCCCGTTCGAGCTTCCAGATGACGCCGTCGATCTCGTGGAACAGGACCAGGAAGTCGGCCGCGTACTCCCGCAGGGGAAGCACCCGGCCGTCGGCGGAGTCGATGCGCGGTGGGCGTGCGTTCATCGCGGTTCCCTGAGTCGCCTGCACGGGGACGGCGCACCGGCCCGGGCGGCGGGTCCCCGCCCGGGCCGGGACCCTAACTGTTGGAGTTTCCGCTGTAGGTGTTGGTCGTCTCGATCTTGTCCAGGAGCCGGATCGAGATCCTCGTGGGGGCCGGCTCCTCGGCGGCGGCCGGCTCGTCCTGGATCGCGGGCTCGACGTGTTCCATCGCTTTCCCTTCTCTCGGAGGTGATGCTCCTCGTCAGGTCGTCGCTGGGGCGGCGGCGGTGGACTGAGCCGGGGACGGCCCGGCGGCGGATTCGGAGGAGAGGGGGCCGCAGGCCGGGCAACCGGGCACGGCCGGGTGGCGGGTGTAGACGTGCTGGTCGGGGGCGATCAGGTTGACCCCGGTCACGTACGACCCGGGGCGCTCGGGGATACCGGTCAGGAACGAGATGACGGCCTGGGCCGTGAGGTGACCCGACACGCCGGCGGACGGAGCGATGACGCCGGGACCGCCGAGGTCGACCGGGATGCCCGGCGCGAGCGACGCGTCGACGTTGGCGGTGAGGCACTCGTAGCAGGGCCCGTCGGGGTCGAAGGCGGCGACGCTGACGAGCGGGCCGCTGTACCCGCCGAGCGCCCACGGCACCTTCGCCGCCAGGCACGCCCGGTTGGCCCACACGCGGATGCCGCCTGTGCCGCCCGGCTCGTCGGCGCACATCGCGAACGCGTCGAAGCCGCTCACGAGGTCGGCCATGTCGCCCTCGGACTCGACCGCCCGGCTCTCGCCCGTGATCCGCACCGAGGAGTTGACCTCGGCCAGCCGGGCCACGGCCACCTCCACCTTGGGCCGCCCGATGTCGGCCTCGCGGTACAGGGCCTGCCGCGTCAGGTTCGACAGTTCGACGACGTCGCGGTCCACGCAGTGGATCTCCCCGACCCCGCAGGCGGCCAGGGCCCACGCCGTGTGGCTGCCGGTGCCGCCGAGCCCGAGGACGACCACCCGGGAGCGCTTGAGCCGGATCTGCGCCTCCCAGCTGCTCGGCCGGGGCGTGAGGTCCGTACGGCGGAAGAACGCGGCGTTCCTGGAGTACCGGTCCTGCTCGTCCGGGCTCAGCTCCTCGGGCTCCCGGACGCCGGCGTCCTCGATGTAGCCGGAGGTCAGCAGCAGGTCGACGACCCCCTGGGCGTCCTCGTCGGTCAGCCGGGGGAACAGCCGGCGCAGCCGCCCGGCGATCTCACCGGGGGTGCGGGTGCCGTCCATCGCGCCGAGCGCCGCCCAGGCGTAGCCGTCGGGATCGATGATCTCCCCCGCCACCCCGTAGATGGACCCGCCGATGCGGATCCTGTCGTGTCCGTACCGGTGCGGGAGGTGTTCGGCTTTCACTCGCGGCAGGCGCAAGACGGCCTCTCGTGATCGGGACGCGTTCTGACATGCGAATGATTGAGGCAAGTAATCCACTCTGTCAACCTTTGATGCTGAAGAGGCATCATCCCCCGCGCGGCGCGGAGACTTCCCGGCCGCCGTCCCGCGGGGCGCGCCGCGCCCGGGGCGTATTTCGTGCACTTACCGCAGTGAGCCGAATTCGCGTCGCTTTCCTTGCCCCCCGCCGGGCCGCCTCCGTTAACTCGGAATCGCTCGGAGAAACGGAATCCCGGAAAGGAGTGCTCTGTGACCGAAGCAGAAGTGCGGCGGCTCGTACGGGAATGGTACGAGGCGCTCGACCGGCACGACCCGGTGGAGAAGGTCGCCGTTTTCCTCGCCAATGAGGGCCTGGTCATGAAATTCCCCGAGGGGACCCTGCACGGCCTGGACGACTTTCGCGGCTGGTACGACACCGTGATCAACCGGTTCTTCGACGAGGTCCACGAGCTGAAGACCGTGGACGTGACGCCGGCCGGCCCCGGCCAGGCGGACGTGCGGGTCGTCGTCAACTGGCAGGCCCGGATCTGGGACAGGCCCGCACCCCGCAGCGCCTGGCTCGGGTTCGACGCCACGCAGACCTGGTCGGTCGTGTCCGAGGACGGCGCCGTGCGCATCCGCTCGTCCGTGGTCGGCGGCGGGCGAGCCCGCCGGCGGGGACGGCCACCAGGTCACCGGCACGGTCCGGCACATCGCCTTCCAGACCGACGACCTCGACGCGTTCCTGCGCGCCGTCAAGGGGCGGGCCGACGTCACGCTCGGCCCGCTCGACTTCTCCGCCCACATCCACGGCTGGCGCAGCGTGTGGCTGCGCGACCCGGACGGCGTCGTCGTCGAGGTGAGCGAGGGATACCGGGACCGCGACTGACGGTGGTACTCGCGATACCAGCACAGGCCGATTCTGGCGGCCGCGGCCGCCGCCGGAAAGGCTTTACCGGAATCCCTCCGCCTGAAAAAGCCAGGAGACCACGATGAGCGAGCGAAACGACAGTCGCCGTGCGTTTCCCGAGGCGCCGCAGAACGCGCCTTCCGCACGGTCGCACGACGAGACGGCAGAGGAGGTGACGTCGTGAGCAGCGTCACCGGCTCACCCGCCATCGGCGTCGGGGAATCGCGGGAGCGAACCCGATGGCTGGCGCTTCCCGTGATTCTCGTCGGCACGTTCATGACGATTCTGGATTTCTTCATCGTGAACGTCGCCATCCCCTCGGCCCAGGCCGAGTTGCACGCCACCGACGCCCAGATCCAGTTCGTGGTCGCGGGGTACGGCGTCGCCTACGCCTCGGGCCTGATCACCGGCGGCCGCCTCGGCGACCTGTACGGCAGGCGCAAGGTCTTCGCCGCCGGCCTCACCGGGTTCACCGTCGCGTCCGTGCTCTGCGGGCTGGCGGTGAACGCGGAGATGCTCGTCGCCTCCCGCGTTCTGCAGGGCGTCGCGGCCGCGCTCATGTTCCCCCAGGTCCTGTCCATCATCAACGTCACCTACACCGGGGACGACCGGCCGAGGGCGTTCGCGGGGTACGGCGCCGCCCTCGGCCTGGCCACCGTCGGCGGCCAGGTCATCGGCGGCCTGCTGATAGCCGCCGACGTGTTCGGGCTCGGCTGGCGCGTCTGTTTCCTGGTGAACCTGCCCATCGGCCTGGTCACGCTGCTCGTGCTGCCCCGCCTGGTCCTGGAGTCCCGCTCCGAGACGGCCCGGCGGCTCGACCTGGCCGGGGTGGTCATCGTCGTCCCCGCCGTCCTCCTGCTGCTCGTGCCGCTCGTCGAGGGCCGTCAGGAGGGGTGGCCCGCCTGGACGTTCGTCTCGCTGGCCGCGAGCGCCGTGGTGTTCGCGCTGTTCGCGCGGCAGCAGGTGCAGCTGTCACGGTCGGGCGGCACGCCGCTGGTCGAGCCGTCGCTGTTCCGGGCGCGGTCGTTCGTCACCGGCCTGACCACCGTCCTCGCCGTCTACGGCGGCATGGCCTCGTTCATGCTGGTCATCGCCCTGTACGTGCAGGACGGCCTGCGCTACTCCCCGCTGCGGGCCGGCCTGGTCTTCCTGCCGATGGGCGTGACGTTCTTCCTCACGTCCATGAACGCGGCGAAGTTCATCCGCAGGCTCGGCCGCCGCACGCTCACGATCGGGGCGATCCTGATCGTCGCCGGGGAGGTCTGCCTCGCGCTGATCACCCGCGACGCCGGCGCCCGGGTGAACCTGCCGTTGTACGAGATCCTCATGGCCGTTGCCGGCGCCGGTATCGGCATGGTCGGCGCCCCGCTGCTGTCCCAGGTGCTGCTCGGCGTCGAGTCCGAGCACGCGGGGTCGGCGTCGGGCGTGCTGTCCACGACCCAGCAGATGGCCGGCGCCCTCGGCGTCGCGGTCATCGGGATCATCTTCTTCGGCATGCTCCACGGCTCGACCGCCCCGGGCGACTACGGCCGGGCCTTCGCGGCCGCGCTCGTCTACCTCATCGCGCTCGCGGCGCTGGCCGCCGTCGTGACCGTACCGGACCGGTGGTGGACCGGGCGGGTGCGCATGGCGACGGCTTCACCTGACGATGTGCCTTCGTGATAATGCAGAGCAGTGTCGAACCCTCGGGGTGCGGCTCCGAGGTTAGTGCGGCGGTCGATGGGGGATGCCGTGGCCGACAGGAGCGAGAACAGACAGGAGCTCGCTCGGTTTCTGCGTGATCGCCGTGCCCGCATAACCCCGCAACAGGCGGGCCTCCCGACGGGCGTCCATCGGCGGACGAAGGGTCTGCGGCGGGAGGAGGTGGCCGTCCTCGCCGGGCTCAGCCCGACCTGGTACACGTATCTGGAGCAGGGACGGGACATCCACCCCTCGCCACAGGTCCTCGACAGCGTGGCCCGCGTGCTCGGCCTGACCGAGGACGAACGGGTCTACATCCACCGGCTCGCGTTCGGCCGGTCCCCGGCGGGGCCGGCCGACGGCGGCCGGACGGGCGAGGAGCTGGTCGCGCAGGCGGTGGAGGTGGCCGGGCTGAGCCCCTGGCCGGTCTACGCCGGCAACCAGTACGGCGACGTCGTGGCCTGGAACGCGGCGGCGGCCGAGTGGTACACCGACTTCGGGCGGCTGCCGCGCGACCGCAGGAACATGCTGTGGTGGATGCTCACCGACCCCGAGGCCAGGGAACGGCTGGTCGACTGGGCCGACGAGACCCTCGACGTGATCGCCCGGCTGAGGGTCGCCTACGCGAGCAGGACGGCCGACCGGAGGATGAGCGCGCTGGTCCGCGACCTGGAGGCCGCGAGCGCCGACTTCCGGTCGTGGTGGAACGAGCACCACGTGCGCGGCCAGCGCCTGCGCACCCGCACACTGGTCGCGCCGGGGTTGGGGAAACGCACGTTCCACCTCGCCGTGCTGAGTCTCGTCGACAGCCCGACCCACGCGGTCGTCCTTCACCTGCCCGTTGAGGGCGCGACGCCCGGCCCCGGGTGAGAGCGGTTCCAGGGCGGGAGGACGCTCAGGCAGGCGTTCCGCTCGGCGACGTCATCCGGGCGGCCAGCAGCCACCACAGGCCCAGCTGCGCGAGCGCGAGCGCGACCGCGAACGGCGGCAACGTCCACGTCCCGACCCCCTGGGCGATGGCGCCGGCCAGCCAGGGGAACACGGCGCCGCCCACCACCGACACGCCGTTCAGCAGCCCGATCGCGGTGGGCACGAGCCGGGCGACGGTCAGTCGTGGCGCCACCGCCATCGTGGTGGGGAAGATCGGGCCGAGGCAGAAGCCGAGCAGCACGAAGCTCGCGCTCGCCACCGCCGTCCCCGGGGCCACCCAGGCCAGCACCGCGCTGGCGGTGATGCCGGCCAGGCAGGCGAAGGTCATGCCGGTGTCGGTCATCCCGATCCTGGCGGCCACCGGGCTGATCAGGAAGCGGCCGAGGGCGAGCCCCAGCCAGTAGCCGGAGACGGTGTACCCGGCCAGCAGGTCCGCCTGCCCGCGGGCGTCCACCAGGAAGGTGAAGCCCCAGTTACCCACGCTGATCTCCAGGCCGACGTACACGGCGAGGAACGCGGCGCCCAGCAGGACGGCCGGCTCCCGCGACGCCGCCGCGAGCAGGCCGTTCCCGCCCGTCTCCGTCGTCTCCGGGACCTCCGTCCTTCCTCGGGGGAGCGTCAGGAGGAACCCGGCCATGAGCGGGACGCAGATCAGCGCGAGGACCAGCCACACCGCCGTCCACGGCAGGCGGTCCAGCATCCAGGTGGCCAGCAGGGGCCCGAGCAGTGCGCCCACCCCGAAGAACGCGTGCAGGCGGTTGAGCAGGGTCGTCGCCCTGGGCAGCCCGGCGAGGTAGGCGTTGAGCACCGACTCGAGGATTCCCGTGCCGTACCCGGCGACGAGCTGGATCACCACCAGGGCCAGGAACGGCGGCCGCAGGGCCGTGCACAGCCCGGCCAGCACGTACGCGCCGCCGCCCGCCGCCAGCGCCGCGCGGACCCCGAACCGGTGGATCAGCGTGCCGGCCGTCGAGCCTGCCAGCATGAACCCGGCCGAGAAGCTGAAGAAGGTCGTGCCGATCGTGGCCTTGTCCAGGCCGTAGTCGCGGATCTGCGCGGGGAGCAGCACCCCGCCCACGCCCGCGCTGAGCCCCACCAGGACGAAGGCGGCGTACGCGAGGGCGACGGGCGCCCACCACCGGTGCCGGAGTGCGGACACCTGACCTCCCGCCGATGCGAACGGCCGCCCGCCGTCCGTCGGCGGCGCGTCGTGGACCCACCCCTCGCGAACGCCGACCGTACGCCGGAGATCATCCCCGATTTCCCGACATGCTACGACAACCTCCCCGCTCCCCGGCACCCCCGATCTCACCGCCCGACACAGCCGCCGCGAGGTGGAGGCGCGCGGACTGATGCGCGGTTGAGCCGTGGCGGATGCGCCGCTTCCGCGGGGCCGACATCCGCGCATCGCATCGTGACGGGCACGCGCCCCGATGGGGCGCGGACAAGTCCGTCATGGAGGTGCCCCGTCATGCGTTCCGCCCGCCGCGGCCGCGTCCGCCCGTTGTCGCGGGCCGTCCTCGCCGCCCTCGCCCTCGTGGTCGCCGCCGGTGCGACCGGCTGCCTCGGCCCGTCCGGCTGGGCGCGCGTGCCCGCGCCGCGGCACGTCACCGGCGTCGCGCTGCCGTGGCCCGCCGACGGGCAGGCCGTGGTCGCGATGGCCGGCGAGGGCGTCCTCGGATCCAGCGGCTCGATGACGCCGGTGCCCATCGCGAGCGTGACCAAGGTGATGACGGCCTACGTCCTGCTGCGGGGCCACCCGCTGAGGGACGGCGAGGAGGGGCCGCTCATCGAGGTCGACGGGACGGCCGCCGCCGAGTCGCTGTCGGCGACGGAGTCCACCGTCCCGGTCAGGGAGGGACAGCGGCTGTCCCTGCGGCGGCTGCTGGAGCTGATGATGATCCCGTCCGGCAACAACGTGGCCCGGCTGCTGGCCCGGTGGGACGCCGGGACGCAGGAGGGGTTCGTGCGGAAGATGAACGCCGCCGCCCGCGCCCTCGGCATGGCCGACACCGTCTACACCGGCGCCAGCGGCTACGAGGACTCCACGGTGAGCACGGCGGCCGACCAGGTGAAGCTGGCCGGCGAGGCGATGCGGAACGAGGTGTTCCGCCGGATCGTCGCCACCACGCGGACGTCCCTTCCCGGCGATCCGCGCGTGATCCGCAACACCAACACGCTGCTGGGCAGGAACGGCGTGATCGGCATCAAGACCGGATCCGGCACGCGGGCGGGCGGCAGCCTGATGTGGGCCGTCACGGTCGGATCGGGCGACGGGGCGCGTCTCGTGCTCGGCGTCGTCCTGTCGCAGAGGGTCGGCGCCGACCCGGAGGCGGCGAAGCAGGCGGCGCTCGACGCGAGCGACCGGCTGATCACGGCGGTGCGGGCGGCCGTGCCCCGGCTGGTCGCGGCCGGCCGGACGGGAGGCGTGCGCGGTGCGATGAGCACGCGCGCGGCCGCCGTACAGTACAACATGGACACCAGCGGCGAAACCGCCCGGCGAGGGGACGCGCGGTAGTGGACAGGACGACCCCTGACGCGCCCGTCACCGTGCTGCTGGTCGAGGACGACGACGTCATCCTCAAGACGGTCACGATGGCGCTGGAGCGCTACGGCTACCGCGTGTCGACCGCCGGGGACGGCCTGAGCGGCCTTGAGGCCTTCCAGGACGGCGGACACGACCTGCTGCTGCTGGACGTCATGCTGCCAGGCCTGGACGGCATCGGCCTGTGCCGCAAGGTCAGGGAGTCCAGCCTGATGCCGATTCTGCTGATGTCGGCCCGGGGCGACGCCGTTGACGTGGTGTCGGGCCTTGAGGCGGGCGCGGACGACTACGTCGTCAAGCCGGTCGAGATCTCCGTGCTGGTGGCCAGGATCCGCTCCCTGCTGCGGCGGGCGGCCTTCACCCCGCGGGAGACGGCGTCCGCCGCCGGCGCCCCGGAGGACGGGGCGGGCGGATCCGGGCTCACCTTCGGCGACCTCACGGTCGACACCGCCGCCCTGGAGGTGCGGCTGGCCGGGCGGCCGGTCGCGCTCGCGCCCACGGAACTGCGGCTGCTGCTGGAGTTCGCGGCCAACCCCGGGCTCGTCCTGGATCGCCAGACGTTGCTGCGCGACGTCTGGGACTACGGCTGGGACGGCGACACCCGCGTGGTCGATCTCTGCGTCCAGCGGCTGCGCAAGAAGATCGGCGCCGACCGGATCGAGACGGTCCGCGGCTTCGGCTACAAGCTCCGCCGGTCGTGAACCCGACCTCGTTGCGGTGGAAGATCGCCGCCCTCGTCGCCGTCGGATGCTGCGCGGTCACGGCCGTGGTCGGGGTGCTGGTTCACCGGGCGACCTACGACCGTTCGATGCGCCTCGGCGAGGACGACGCGCTCCAGGCCCTCACGCAGATCGAGCAGGAGTACGCGCGCACGGGCACGGCGCCCGCGGACGCCATCAAGGAGCCGGGCGAGCTGCCGGCGGAGCTGCGGCAGCGGCTCGCGTCCGCGCGTCCGGAGCCGGGCGCCCTCCTCCCCGCGTTCGCCGGGAGCACCTGCTACGTCGAGGAGCGGCCCGGCGAGCCCTGGATGTGGGCGGCGGAACCCGTGGGCGGCCGGGTGCTCGTCGCACGGATCGACATGGGCCCGGAGCTGCGCAGCCTGCAGGCGCTCGACCGCCACATGGTGCTCGCCGCGCTCGCCGCGCTCGGCGTCCTCCTGCCGGTGACGGTCCTGGCGGCCGAGTTGCCGAACCGCAGGCTCCGGCGCGTGGCCGCCACCGCGCGGCGCATCGCGGACGGAGATCTGGACGCCAGGACCGAGGCGCGCGGACGTGACGAGATCGCCGACATCTCCGCCGCCGTGGACTCGATGGCGGCGAACCTGCAGCGCCGGCTGCTCGCCGAACAGCGCTTCACCGCCGACATCGCGCACGACCTGCGCACCCCGCTGATGGGGCTGCTCACCGCCACCGAGCTGCTGCCGGAGAGCGAGGCCACGGACCTGGTCCGCGACCGCGTCCGCGTGCTGCGGTCGCTGGTCGAGGACCTGCTGGAGGTCTCCCGCCTCGACGCCGGAGCCGAGGAGCCCGAGCGCCTCCCGGTGCCGCTCGACCGGCTGACGGCCGAGTCGCTGCGCAGGCTGGGTCTCACCGCCGAGGTGACCGTGGTGGGCGACCCCGTGGCGGAGACCGATCCGCGCCGTCTGGACCGGATCGTCGCCAACCTCGTGGTGAACGCCCACCGCCACGGACGGCCCCCGGTGGAGATCGAGGTGAGCGGCCGGACGATCGTGGTCCGCGACCACGGCCCGGGCTTCCCCGGCGACCTGCTGGCCGACGGGCCGCGGCGGTTCCGGACCGGCAGGGCCGAACGCGGCGGCGGGCACGGGCTCGGCCTGACCATCGCCGTCGGCCAGGCCCGGGTCATCGGCGCGCGGCTCCGTTTCGCCAACGCCCCGGACGGCGGCGCGATCGTCACGCTCGAGCTGCCGGCCTGACGCCCGGCCGCCGTCTCCGGCGACCGGGCCCGTGACCTCCGGCGCGGTGGCGGCCTACGCGCTGGCGGCCATCTCGCTCTCGGCGACGGGCTGTGCGCTCCTGCGGCGTGTGCCGAGGGTGAGGAGCACCGAGGCCGCCGTCAGCACCACGCCGTACCAGAAGACGCTGTCGACCCCGAGGTGGTCGGCGAACAGCCCGCCGAACAGCGCTCCGAGCGCGATGGACGTGTTGTACGCCAGGGTGTTGAGGGACATGGCGGCTTCGAAGGTGTCGGGCGCGGCGGCCAGCGTCACGTTGATCTGGCACAGGTTGGCGGCGCCGAAGGAGACGCCCCACAGGATCAGCGAGAAGATCAGACCGGCCTGGGTGTGACCGATCGTGAGCAGCAGGAGCAGGGCCGCGACGAGTCCCGTGCAGGCGACGGCGAAGCTGCCCCGCAGGTTCCTGGTCACCGTGTAGCCGGCGATGAAGTTCCCGGCCGCGCCGCCGACGCCGTAAATGATCAGCAGGACGGTGAAGAACCCGGACGAGGTGGAGGAGTTCTGCTCGATGAAGGGACGGATGAACGTGTACGCCCCGAAGTGCCCGAGCACGTAGAGGACGACGGCGAACAGCACCACGCGGAGTCTCATGTTCCTGATCGGAAGCCCGAAGACCTCCCGGACCGAGACCGCGTTCTCCGACGGCAGCGACGGAACCACGACGATCACCGCGAGCAGCACCAGCGCGCCGAGGCCGCTCCAGATGAGGAAGGTGGTCCGCCAGTCGGTCAGGCTTTCGAGGAGGGTTCCCAGCGGTATGCCCACCACGGTGGCGATCGAGATGCCGGACAGCGCGACCGCGGACGCCCTGCTCGCGAGGCGGCCGGGAACGAGGCGCATCGCCATGCTCACCCCGATGGCCCAGAACACGCCGTTGGCGAATCCCATGATGAGCCGCGCGGTCAGGACCAGCGGGTAGTTCGGCGAGATGGACGTGATCAGGTTGCCCACGGCCAGGATCGCCAGGAGCGCGGACAGCAGCACGCGCCGGTTGACGCGCCTGGTCCACGCCACGATGAACGGTACGCCCAGCCCGGCCGAGACGCCGTACAACGTCACCATCAGCCCGGCGACTCCCACCGATATGTCCAGGCTTCTGCTGACCGGGGTGAGCAGGCCGACGGGCATCAACTCGGTGGTGACGAAGACGAACAGGCTGGCTGTGATGACAGCGACACCCAGCCAGGACCTGAAGGGCGAGAGCGGGTGCTCGTCGTTTGAGGACATGTCTTCTCTCTCAGTGGTCGAGGTGTAGACGTACGGACCGATTACGGACGTGCGGTTACCGGCTCCTACCGGCTCGTCATCGCGAGCGTCTCCCTTCCGCCGGCAACGGTGACCTCGGTTCGGGCACCGGGGGAGCGCCGCTGTCCGGGGGAGAGCCGAGACGCTCCCCTCTCGGGGCGGCCGGCCGGGGTTGCGCGAGCAGCGCGGCGACGATGATCACGACGATTCCGGCCAGTTGCGGCATCGACAGCGTCTGGTGCAGGAACAGGTAGCCGAGGAGGGTCGCGACGATCGGGCTGCCCAGGGCGAGGACGGAGACCGCCAGTGCCGGCAGCCTCTCTATCCCGCGGAACCAGATCGCGTAACTGATGACCGCGCCGAGGGAGATGAGGTAGGCGAACCCGAGGACGTTGGTCGCGGTGATCGTGGCCGGCATCCCCTCGATGGCCAGGGTGAACGGCGCCAGTACGAGCCCGCCCGCGGTGAGCTGCCAGCCGGTGAAGGGAAGCAGCCCCACTCCGGGGGGCCGTCCCCACAGTTTGGTGAGTGTGATGCCGGTGGCCATGCAGGCCGCTCCGGCCAGCGCCGCCACCACACCGACGACGTTCAGCGCCGCCGTCCCCTTGAACACGAGCAACACCACACCGAGCGCGCCCAGGACGCAGGCCGCCACATGGGTGAACCGGATCCTGTCCCCGATGAGCAGGGCCGCCAGGACCAGGACGGCCATGGGCTGCACGGTCATGAGCATCGCCGCGATGCCACCCGGCAGGCGGTAGGCCGCGACGAACAACAGGAAGTTGAACGCGCCGATGTTGAGCGTTCCGAGGACCAGGGTGCGCCACAGCCACACCCCGGTCGGCAGGACGCGGGTGAACAGCAGCAGGATCAGGCCCGCGGGGAGCGCCCGTACGGTGGCGGCGAGCAGCGGGCGGTCCGCCGGGAGCCACTCCGTCGTCACCAGATAGGTGGTCCCCCAGATCGCCGGCGCGAGCGCCGTCACGCCCGTGGTGAGGAACGACCGGCCGCCGTTCATGCCGCGCCGCTTTCCGCGCCGGCGTGCCGGCGGCCGAGGCCGCGGGCGCCGGGCATCACACATGCGTTCACGTTCGACCGTTCCTTTCGGCTGGCGGTTGCCGACGAAGTCCGCGACCCGGCGACTTTTCCGGCATTTCGCGCGAGCAGTTCGGCATAGCCATTAGGCGGATTTGCGTGGATAACACCGCTGACGGCTTTTCCGGGAAATCCTTCGTGCCGCCGAACTCGTCACGTTGACAGTCTCGCCCGGCCGCTATCAATGAGTCCAACACATGTTTGTCAGGCCATCTATCGTGATACAAGCTAGATCCATGGAGCTGCAGCAGATGCGATACTTCGTCGCCGTCGCCGAGACGAACAGCTTCACCCGGGCGGCCGAACGGTGCCTGGTCGTCCAGTCCGCGCTCAGCCACCAGATAGCGCGGCTGGAACGGGAACTGGGCGCGAAACTCTTCGAGCGGACCAGCCGCCGGGTGCGCCTCAGCCCGGCGGGCGCCGCGTTCCTGCCCGCCGCCCGGCAGTGCCTGGACGCCGCCGAGCGCGCGGTGGCCGAGGTGGCCGCGGCCGTCGGCGAGGTGCGCGGCCGGCTCGCCGTGGGCCTGATCCCCACCGTCGCGGCGGTCGACATCCCCCGCGCCCTGCGTGAGTTTCACGAGCGGTACCCGTCCGTGCGCATCAGCCTGCGCGTGGGGGCGAGCGAGGAGTTCGTCGAGCAGGTGAAGGAGGGGGCCATCGAAGTGGCCTTCCTCGGGATGCCGACCACGGTGCGCCCCGAAGGCGTGAACGTCCGCGAACTGGCCCGTGACCGGCTCGTCGCCGTGGTCGCGCCGGACCACCCGCTCGCCGAGGAGCCGGCGGTCGACCTTCGCCGGCTCTCCTCGGAGATGTTCGTGGACCTGCCGGCCAAGACGGCCGGACGTGTCCAGTCCGACCAGGCCTTCTCCGCCGCCAGGCTCACCCGCGACGTCGCGTTCGAAGTGACCAACGCGGACTTCCTGGCCCGGCTCGTCGGGCAGGGCCTCGGCGTCGCCATGCTCCCCTCCGCCTACGTGTCCCAGCTCAGCGGCGTGGTCACCGTCGAGGTCACCGACGCGCCGGTCCGCGTCGAATACGTCATCTGGAGCCGCGTCAGCCAGTCGCCCGCGGCGAGCGCCTTCCTCAGCATGCTGGACGTCCACACCCGGAACGGGATGCTCCCGCCGGAAGGGGAATCACGCCTGTCCGTCGAAGAGGCTGGTGACCGAGCCGTGCTCGAAGACCTCGTGGATGGCCCTGGCCAGCAGGGGGGCGATGGACAGCACGGTCAGCTGGGGGAACCGCCTGTCCGCGGGGATCGGCAGCGTGTTGGTGACGATCACCTCGCGGGCGCCTGAGCCGGCCAGCAGGTCGGTCGCCCGGTTGGACAGCACGCCGTGGGTGGCCGCGATGACCACGTCCTCGGCGCCCTCGTCCAGCATCTGGCGGACGGCCTTGGCGATGGTGCCGCCGGTGTCGATCATGTCGTCGATCACCACGCAGGTGCGTCCCCTGACCTCACCCACGACCCGGTTGGCGACGACCTCGTTGGGGCGCAGCGGGTCGCGGGTCTTGTGGATGAACGCGATCGGCCGGCCGCGCAGGTGGTCGGCCCACTTCTCGGCCAGCTTGGTCCGCCCGGCGTCGGGGGAGACCACGGTGATGTCGGCGTCGCCGTACTTGCCGCCGACGTACTCGGCCAGCAGGCTCTGCGCGAACAGGTGGTCGACCGGGCCGTCGAAGAAGCCCTGGATCTGGGCCGTGTGCAGGTCGATGGTCATGATCCGGTCCGCGCCCGCGGTCTTGAACAGGTCGGCGACCAGCCGGGCCGAGATCGGCTCCCGGCCGCGGTGCTTCTTGTCCTGCCGCGAGTAGGCGTAGAACGGCATGATCACGGTGATCCGCTCGGCGCTGGCGCGTTTCAGCGCGTCCACCATGAGCAGCTGTTCCATGAGCCACTTGTTGATCGGCGCGCAGTGGCTCTGGATGACGAACGCGTCGCTGCCGCGCACCGACTCCTCGAACCTGACGAAGATCTCGCCGTTGGCGAAGTCGTACACCGACTGGGGTGTCAGCGTCACGTCCAGGTGCTTGGCCACCTCCTCGGCCAACTCGGGGTGGCTGCGCCCGGCGAACAGCATGAGGTTCTTGGTGTCCGCGGGCATCAGCCCCCCACCTCCTTGCGGTACCGGGCGTGCGCCGCGGCGAGCCGCCCGCCGACCTCGGCCGTGCTGATCAGCACCGCCATGTTGGCCCTGGACGAGCGGCCCTGCGTGGCCGCGTCCACCGCGCGCATGAGGTACTTCGTGATGGCCTGACCCCGGACGCCGTCCCGCTCGGCGGCCGCGGTGGCCTCGGCGATGGCGGCGTCGACCTCGTCGCTGTCGATCGCCTCCTCCGGTCTGACCGGCGTGGTGATCAGGAACGAGCTGTGGTTGCCCAGCGCCCAGTGGTTCTCGATCGCCCGGGCGATCACGTCGTCGTCGTCGAGCCGCATCGGGCTGCGGAACCCGCTGGAGACGCAGTAGAAGGCCGGGAAGTCGTCGGACCGGTACGAGACGACCGGCACGCACTGGGTCTCCAGGTACTCCAGGGTCAGGCCGAGGTCGAGGATCTTCTTCGCGCCCGCGGACACCACGGCGACCTTCGACCGTGTGAACTGGATCAGGTCGGAGGACACATCCATGCTGGTCTCCGCGCCCCGGTGGACGCCGCCGATCCCGGCGGAGGAGAAGAACGGGATGCCCGCGAGCTCGGCCGCCACCAGGCAGGAGGCGACCGTCAGCGCGCCCATCCGGCCCTGTGCCAGGACCACCGGCATGTCCCTGCTGCTGACCTTGGGGATGTCCGGCGTCGAGGCGAACCGCTCGATGTCGGCGTCGGTCATGCCGACGACGATCTTGCCGCTCTCGATGGCGATCGTCGCCGGGACCGACCCGCCCGCCCGGACGGCCTCCTCGACCTTCCGGGCGGTGGCGGCGTTCTCCGGGTACGGCAGGCCGTGAGTGATGACGTTGGACTCCAGCGCCACCACCGGGAGGCCCTCGTGGATCGCGTCGGCCACCTCGGCACTGAAGACGAGCGGGATGCTCTCGTGCGGGTAGGCGCTCATCGTCGTCACCGCCATCGCCTCAGTTGGCCTCGGGGCCGTAGTCCGGCAGCTTGCTGAGGATGTCCCTGCGGTCGACGATCTCGGGGAAGTAGACCTTCTCGTTCCAGACCTCCTTGTCGATCGGCTCGAAGGCGATCGACACCGCGCCCTCGTCGCAGCCGAAGGCGTCGGTCAGCGCCCTGGTCACGGCCGAGACGAGCTCGGACTTCTGCTCGTCGGTGAGCGGCACCGGGAAGTGCTTGATGTTGACGTGTGGCATGACGGTTTCCTCCTGGGTGTCGAGGCGCCGGCGGACGGCGGTTGCGAGCTCGTCGATGTCCGGTGCTTTGAGCAGCGAGTAGTGGTCGGCCTGAAGCTCGACGACGGTCGGCGCCGACCTCGAATAGCCGCGGCTGCCGTCCAGGAACGAGTAGTCGTCTCCCCGCGCCTTGAAGACGGTGATGGGCGCGGCGATCCGTCGTTCGCTCAGCTCGCGGAACGTGTAGCTGAACTCGAACGTCGTGGCCACGATCCGCATGATCCGGCGGACCAGGTCGACGTCGAGGTTCGCGACGTTCTCGCTGATGAAGGCGGCGAAGCTCTCGTCGTCCTCGGCCGCGGCGAGGCACCGGTCGAGCAGGGGACCACTGGTCGTGCCCGCGAAGACCGAAAAGAGGATCGTCACGTACGCCTTGCTGGCGTAGCCGGCGACCCGTTCCTGCTGCTCGCCGTCCGAGCTCACCCTGGGCGAGCCGGGGGCGATCAGGAAGAGGTGGTCGACCCGCTCACCCCGCTGCTCCAGCTGGTAGGCGGTCTCGAAGGCGACCCGCGCGCCGAAGGAGTAGCCCCACAACGTGTACGGGCCCTCCGGCTGCACCTGCACGATGGCCTCGACGTCCTCGGCCGCCATGTCCCTGATCGTCGGGTGGGGGACCTCGCCCTCGTTGACGCCCTGTGCCTGCACCCCGTAGAACGGCCTGTCCGTGCCCATCGTCCCGGCCAGCAGCCGCAGGTTCATCGGGTAGCCGCCGAGGCCGGGCCAGCAGTAGATCGGCCTGCCCGGCCCCGCGGGCTGCAGTGGAACCAGCCGGGAGGTCTCCTCCACGTCCACCCCGGACACCCGCCGGGCCAGCGCCTCGACGGTGGGGGACTGGAACAACGCCTGTGACGGCAGCGACGCCCCCAGCTCCCGGTTGATCTTGTTGATCAGCCCGATCGCGATCACGGAGTTGCCGCCGGAGACGAAGAAGTCGTCCTGCACCGAGACGGTCTCCCGCTTCATCAGCTTCTTCCACATCTCGGCGATGCGGCGTTCGACGGTGGTGCGGGGCGCGATGAAGGGGCGGTCGTCCCTGCCCACGTCGGTCCGGTCGGACGCGACGAGCGCGGCGGCGTCGATCTTGCCGTTGGCGGTGGTCGGCAGCTCGTCGAAGATCACGACCTTGTTGGGGATCATGTACTCCGGCAGGAGTTTGATCAGGTCGTCCCTGATCATCTCCACCGGGCCCCGCATGTGCACGGAGTCTTCCTTCATGCCCTCGTGCCGCCGCTGTTCGTCGCTCACCCGGCCGCCCACGAAGAAGTACGACGGACCGGTGGGCCTGCCGAGGTCGCGCAGGACGGCGTCGATCCGTCGGGCGGAGGGCAGGTCGTCGCCGGTCTTCGAGCTGTACCCGGACGACATGAACCCGAAGTCGAGGTCGTTCATCGACAGGCGCTGGAGCGCGCGGCCCAGGTCGACGTACCGCCGCCACTCCCGGTCGGTCCGGCTGACCAGCGAGATCCCGATGTTCGCCCGGTCGTACACCGCCTGGTTGATGGCGATGACCTGCTTGCGCAGGATGAGCTCGGGGGAGATCGGCACGAGCCGGCCGCCTTCGTAGGCGTACTGGCCGGCCGGCAGGTCGGCGACCTTCCCGGGGTGGGCCTGGACGTACACGTCGACCTCGTCCGGGCGCGGCCCGGCGTACGGGACCAGCTCGAACGTGCCGATGTAGTGGTCCTCGCCGGCCACCTCCAGGTCGTCCTTCACGGCCGGCGCGTACTCCCGGTCGGCGATGTCGAGACCGTACGCCGGCAGGATCTCCTCGAACAGGCCGACCATGTGCCCGGCCTCGATCTCCAGCACTTCCTGGATGTTGTTCTTGTAGACCGGCTCGATCGCCCGCCTCTTGCCGATGAAGTGCAGCTTCACCGCCGGCCCGGCCGCGCCGGCCGCCTCGGTGATCAGCACCAGCCGGTGGTCGACCGGGTGGTAGTAGTACGTCCCCGGCGGGAGGTCGCCGATCCCCGTGATCTCCAGGTACAGCTGGGTGGCGTACAGCGCGCCGGGCGAGGCGTACGCGTACTTCGGCAGCAGTCGTTCCGAGCTCAGGTGCTGCCCGAAGTGGCGCAGGATCCGGCCCAGCTCGCCGACGCCGACCTCGGCCAGGCCGCGCGAGCCGACGCCGGAGACCTGCTGCTCGGCCCGCCGTTCGAGGAGCCGGAGGATGTCGGCCTTGGTGACCTCGCCGCCCTCGTAGAACCGGTAGGTCTTGCGCGCGAACGCCTGCCGCCGCTGCGCCTCCGTGGCCGTCTTCCCCGGCAGGTCGACCACGGGCCTGCCGGCCAGGTCCTCGTCGTCCCGGACCCCGGGGTTGGACAGCTGCGCCCTGACCTGGAGTCTGCTCTCCTTGGACTGGTGGTGCGCGCCGTGGTTGCCCTGGTCCATCAGGGCCGCTTCCCTGGGGTTCAGCTCGACGCAGGCGATGAGGTTCTGGAAGCCGCTGTGCTGGTCGTTCTTCACGATGACCGCGGCGTGCTTGACCCAGTCGTGAGCCTCGATCGCGAGCTTGATCTCGTCGAGCTCGACCCGGAAGCCGCGCAGTTTCACCTGGTTGTCCGCCCGGCCGACGAACTGCACCGTGCCGTCGGCGTTCCGGTAGGCGAGGTCGCCGGTCTTGAACAGCCTGCCCTCGCCGAACCGGTTCTCCACGAACCGCTCCGCCGTCAGCTCGGGCCGGTGCAGGTAGCCGCGGGCGACCTGGACGCCCCCGATGTACAGCTCCCCGACCTCGCCGACGGCCACCTCGGACATGTCGCGGTCGAGGAGGTGGTACTCCGTGTGGTCGACCGGGGCGCCGATCGAGATCGCGTTCGGGGCCTCGCCGACGGTGGCGCGGTCGACGGTGTACGCCGACGAGTTGATCGTGCACTCGGTCGGCCCGTACAGGTTGATCAGCTCGCACCACGGCAGCGTGTCGAGGCAGGCCTGGGCGAGCCGCCTCGACAGCGCCTCACCACCGGTGAAGATCTGGGTGAGCGACGTGCACGTGTGCAGCTCCTCGGTGTCCAGCAGCGCCTGGAGCAACGTGGGAACGCACTGCAGCATGGTCACGCCATGGGCGTTGATGGTGCGGATCACCTGCTCGGCGTCCCGGTAGATCCCCGGGGTGCCCATCACGACGACCGCTCCGAACGCGGGAGCGAGGATCTCCCACTGCGCCGCGTCGAAGCTCATGGGGGTCTTCTGCAGCAGGACCTTCTCGGGGTTCAGCCCGTACGCCGCCGCGAGCCAGCGCATCTGGCTGACGATGCTGCGGTGCTCGATCATCACGCCCTTCGGCCTGCCGGTGCTGCCGGAGGTGTAGATGACGTACGCCAGGTCGTCCGGGGCGGGGCGGGTGCCGGCCGGGGCGAAGCCTTCGGCGTCCTCCAGGGTGACGATCGTCGTGCCCTCGGGTGCGAGCGCCCTGAGCCGGCTCACGAGCTCGTTCTGCGTCACCACGACCGCGGCGCCGGAGTCCTCGATCATGTAGCGGAGCCGCTCCTCCGGGTACTCCGGTGACAGCGGCAGGTAGGCGCCGCCCGCGAGCAGGATTCCCCAGGCGCCGATCATCAGGTCCATCGACGGCTCGACGAACAGGCCGACGCAGTCGTCGGCGGCCACGCCGAGGTGTTCGAGGCAACCGGAGAGCTCGGAGCTGCGCCGGACGAGCTCACGGTAGGTCAGGTGCTGTTCGCCGTACACGACGGCCGTGTCGTCCGGCCGCAGCCGGGCTTCCTCCTGAAGGAAGTCAGGAAGACAGGTGGGCGCGAACGGGTTCCGTCTCGCCTCAATGAGCGGTTTCACTTGTCCCCCCATACGTGGCAATCGGTCGATCTTTCGGGAACGGCGACCGGTTCACGCCCGGCTCGGCACCCCGGGACGGACCCGCTCCACCCCGGGACGGACCCGCTCCACCCCGGGACGGACCCGCTCCACGCCGCGCGGAACGGGCGACAGGGCGGGATCAGGTGGAGGAATCGCGGGCGGTCACTCCGGCGAATTCAGGGCGAGGCCGTGGCGCAACGCGGTGGCGATCTCGATCACCCTGCGGGTCTGGTAGGCGATCGCGCCCAGGTTGTCCTCGGTGACGTTCTCGGCGAGCCGCCCGGGGACCGCCTTCGCGCCGGAGACCGAGCTCACCCCGTAGGGGTTGCCGTTGCTCGGCGCGAGCTGGATGTCGTCGGCGACGCCCGGCGCCACGATGATCGCGCCCCAGTGGTAGAAGACGTTGTTGAGCGACAGGATCGTGCTCTCCTGCCCGCCATGCGGGGAGCCGGTCGAGGTGAACGACGACATGACCTTGTTGACCAGCCCGCGGCGGGCGTGCAGGGGCCAGGCCAGGTCGATGAAGTGCTTGAGCGGCGCGGCGATGAGACCGAAACGACCGGGGCTGCCCCACAGGACCGCGTCCGCCCAGTCGAGGTCGTCGATGCCGGCGGCCGGGATGTCCCTGACCGACTCGGCGTGCTCCGACCACGCCTGCGTCCATTCGGTGAACTCCGGCGCCAGTGACGCGTCGACGTACTCGGGCACGCGGCGCAGGCGCGTCTCCGCGCCGGCCTTCTCGGCCGCCTCGGCCGCGGCCGTGGCGAGCTTGTGGACGTTGCCGGTTCCGGAGTAGTAGACGATGGCGACTTTGGTGACGCTGCCGGCGTCTGGGGTGGCCATGGGTCGTTGTGCTCCTTCGGGCGTTGTGTACGGTCGGGACGCGGGTCAGGCCTGGCTGTCCTTCATGCGGCGGCGCGGGTCACGACACCAGGTCGGTCCCGAAGAACCGGTCGCCGAAGTCGCCGATGCCGGGCAGCATGTAGGCGTTCTCGTTCAGCCGTTCCTCAATGGACGACGTGACCATCCGCACGCTCGGATAGCGCTCGCGAACGGCCGCGATGCCCTCCGGTGCCGAGAGCACGTTGATGAACACGATGTGTTCCTCCGGCACGCCCTCTCCGAGCAGGACCTCGATCGCGGCCAGCGCGGTGCCGCCGGTGGCGAGCATGGGGTCGAGCAGCAGCACGTGGCGGCGGGCGATGTCCAGCGGCAGCTTCGCGTAGTACAGGTGCGGAAGCTTCGTCACCGTGTCGCGCTGGATCAGGATCTTGCCGATCCGGACGTCCGGCGCCAGCGCCCGCAGCTCCGCCTCCATGCTCTCGCCGGCTCGGGCGACGGCCACGCCGCAGATCTGCGGACCGACCCGCAGGCCGTGGTAGGTCCGTCCGACCGGGGTCTGCACGTCGTACGGCTCGAACGGCAGCAGTTCCAGGCCGGCCTCGATCAGCTTGCGAATGATCCGGCCCGCGTTCAGGACGAAGTCGTCGCGCTTCGCGTGCCGGTCGCGGACGATCGTGTGCAGCGCGCGCAGGTAACTGGTCTGCGGCAGCAGGTGCACCGCGTCCTCGACTGATGTGGTCGTGTCGGTCATCCCGCTCACCTCCGCGCGCCGTCGGGGGCGGTCCGGGCGAAGGCCGCGCGCGCCTCCGCGACGAACGTGCGCACCTTCAGCCGGTCCTTCCGCCGGGTGACCGGGTCCTCCAGGCCGGTGTGGGCGTCCACGGCGGCGGGGCGGACCTGCTCGATCGCCTCCGCGACGTTCTCCGGGTTCAGCCCGCCGGCCAGCATCAGCGGCCGCGGCGAGATCCGCACCAGTTCGGCGCTGATGCCCCAGTCGTGCACCAGGCCCGTCGCGCCCTTGGCGCCGGTCGCCGGGTTGAAGCTGTCGGTGATGAACATGTCCACCCATTCGGCGGAGTCCGCGACGATCGTGGACAGCTCGTCGATGTTGTCCGCCTTCACCACCAGGCTTTTCAGGACGTACAGGTCGGGGGCGAGGCCGCGCAGCCTGCGCAGCTCGGCGGGCGTCACGTCGCCGTGCAACTGGATGGCGCCGACGCCCATCTCGGTGCAGAACGCCGCGATCTCGTCGGCATCGGTCAGATATGTGATGATGACGCCCTTGTGCTCCGGCTGGATCTCCTTGATGATCGCTGCCGCGTCCGCCTCGGAGAGGTCCTCGTTCTTCGCGGGGAGCCGCAGCGCGAAGCCCAGCCAGTCGGCGCCCTCCTCGATGATCAGGTTCGCCTCGGCCTGGTCGATGATTCCCGCAACCTGGATCAAACCGTGCATGGTGATCTCCCTCTTGTGACAGCTGTTCACCGCGGCCGTTCGCGGCGGGGCGGCCGGACGGCGCGCGGGTCCAGCCCGGCTCCGGCAGGCGGAACCGCGCCGGTGTCCCGGTGACACCCGGAGACGTGGTGGTGTGCGGAGCCGAGCGAGCCGTCAGGACGGGCTCGCCGAACGGGAACGCCGGCGGCCTCCTCGTCCGCTCACGTTCTCGCCGGGCTACCCGGCCTGCTTGAGCTCGTTCACGACGAGTTCCGCGACGGGGGCGGCCGACGCCGGGTTCTGACCCGTGATCACACGGCCGTCGTTCTCGGTGTGGCAGACGTAGTTCGGCGCCTTGGTGTGGAGGGCGCCGCGTTCCTTCAGGCGGTCCTCCAGGAGGAAGGGCATGACGTGGACCAGGCCCAGGGACTGCTCCTCCTCGTTGGTGAAGGAGGCCACCCTCCTCCCGTCCACCAGGTAGGAGCCGTCCGACAGCCGGAGGTTGACGAGAGCGGCCGGGCCGTGGCAGACGGCCGAGACGACGCCTCCGCGCTCGTAGATCTCGACGGCGAGCCGGGCGAGGTCCGGCGACTCCGGGAAGTCCCACATCGCTCCGTGGCCGCCGACGTAGAAGATCGCCGAGTAGTCGCCCGACGCCACCTGCGCGGCCGGCCGGGTCGCCGCGAGCTTCGCCCGCACGGTCTCGTCGGCGAGGAAGCCGACCACGTCCGGGTCGTTCTCCTCCCCGTCGAAGATCACGGCCGGCGGTTCGCCGCCCCGCACGGACACGAAGTCCACCTCGTGACCCGCGGAGGTGAAGACGTGGTAGGGATGGGCGGCCTCCGAAACGCTGTAGCCCGTCCTGTTGCCGGTGTCCCCCAGAACGTCATGGCTGCTGACCGCGAGCAGTATCTTGGCCACTTCTCCTCCTGCTGTCACTTCGTCGGCCGATCGTGCACCTGCGTGTCGGTGGATGCGGGTAAACGTGGGCGCGGCCCGTGAACGTCGTGCTCGCCGAAAGGGCCGCGCCCACGAAGCGGGCCTACGGTGCGACTGCGGTCAGGGCCTGTGGATGAACTCGTTGACCAGCTTCACGAACTCGACGGGCTTCTCGAAGAGCACCATGTGGCCGCTGTCGACCTCGACGTAGGAGGAGTTCGGAATCGCGGCGTGGAGCTGCCGTGAGTGCTCCGTGGGGACCGCGGCGTCCGGGTAGGGGGCGACCACGAGAGTCTCCGCCTCGACCTTCTCGACGAGACCCCGGATGTCGACGCGCACGAGAAGCTCCAGCTGACGGATCCTGCCCCGCGACGGGCTGAGCTCCGCGCCGAGCTTGTCGACCTCCTCCAGGCTGTCGAGGCTGTTGACGTACTTCGGGCTGAACGCGGTCGTGGTCAGGACCCGCCCGAACGCGACCGGGTTGTCGGAGAGGCTCAGCGTCAGGCCGATCAGGTTCCGCATGTACTGGTCGGTCTCCACCAGGCCGCCCACCGGAATCAGCCTGCGGATCTGCTCGGGGTGCAGGGCCGCCGTGGCCGCCACGACCGCCCCGCCGAGGGAGAAGCCCACCAGGTCGACCTGCTCGGTGCCGTAGTCGGAGATCACGGCGGAGACTTCCTCGGCCAGCCCCTCGACGGTCAGGTCGCCGCCGTCGTCCTCGGCCGCCTCGCTACCGGACAGCTCGGGCACGATCACCGTGTTGCGCTCGGCGAACTGGTCGACGAGATGACCGAATGCGCTCTGCCCGCCCTTGCCGACGCCGTGCACCAGCACCAGGACCGGACCCGACCCGGTAACCGTGTACTCCACGCGTGCGTTTCCCACCGACACCGTAGGCATGACTGACCATCTCCTTCTGAGTCGTGAGGTGATTTCCGGTCCCGCACTATCCGCATAACAACCGTCTGTTATGCGGACAGGACAATTCCCGGGCAGCCGGACAGTCCTGCGAAGTCGACAGGTATTGGTCGTCTCCTCCGCAACGAGTCTCGCATCCGATAAAGGAGCATAAGGAGGGATTTGCCGTACTAACAAGGTGTACAAACAAACGCTGATGCTGCTGGTTGAACAGGCATCCGTGCCGCATATTGGGACACGGGGATACGACGCGGCGGCCCGGTGGGGAGCCACGCCGACGTGGAAAGACGAGCCCTCGGCGCACGCCGGCGGCGCCGGATCAGTGCGAGCGCGGGGACGGGTGCGGGGGCGGTTCAGGACCGGCCGCCGGCCCGCACAGGCGCCACGTCGCCGTTGTGCAACTGCTGAATCTCAGCGGTTGCACAGGGCGCCGGCGGTCACCCGCTCACGCTCTCTGGCGCGCCGCCCTGCGTCTGAGGTCTTCGGCGAACTCCGCCCAGGCCGCGGCGTTCTCCTTGGCCGCCTGGCTGACCAGTTCGACGCAGCGCTCCGGGACGGCCTCGATCAACTGCTGCCGGTTCGACGGAAGCGACGCGCTCGCGCTGAGAATGCGGAGGAGGAGGCGGCCGTCCTCCACGGATCGCAGTGCCGGGTCCTTGATCAGCGTGTGCAACGGCGACGTCCGGCACCGGCCGCCTCCCGATCCGGACGGCCGGGACGCGCCCGGGTCGGACGTGGTCTCCGGGAGCGGGGCATCCGACAGGTCCGGCTGTTCCCCCGGCGTCGCCTCCGGCCGCTCGTCGGCGCGCCGCATCGAATCCGGCAGGGGACCCTCGCCGCGTCTGAGACGGTTTCGGACGTCCCGGACCGTGCCCGGTGAGATCCCCGCCTGCTGCGCGATCCACCGCAGCGAGGCGTCGGGCTCTTTCGCGATCAGCTCGGCCGCCCTGATCCGGCCGGCCGAACCGTCGAGCGGACGGATGCGGCCGTCGCTCCCCAGCCGGACCGTCGACTGGGCACTCCCGGAGAGCACGGCGCGGCGGATGTCGCCGACCATCCGGGCGGACAGCCCCGCGATCCCGGCGATCATGCGGTCGGACCAGTGCGGATGCGACCGGACGATCCGCTCGGCGGCCCTGGCCCGATCGGCGGCCGACAGCGGCAGGCCGTGCGCGCTGTTCTCCCTGACGGCGATCACGAAGGCGTCGTGCTCGTCGCCGTCGAAGAACCGCACGCGGATATTCGCGTCACCGCGCGAGGCCGCGGCCCGCAGCCGGTGCATCCCGTCCACGACCCGCATCGTGGGACGGTGCACGATCAGCGGGGGCAGCACGGTCTCCAGGCTGGACAGCAGCCGTACGTGCTGCGGGTCCTCTCCCATGATGCGCGGCGTGTCCGCCGAGAGCAGGGAGTGAAGGGGAACGATCTCAACCTCGGAGAGCCTGGAGTGGTAGTCCTCGCCACGTTCCTTTCCTCTCGGGCTGGACACGTCGGGCGACTCCATCGCTGTCCACGCAGCCAAGGTTCTTCCCCCTCATGAACCGACATGATTATGAATTACATGAGCACGTCGCGATCTCTTGACCCCGCATATGACCGGCTCGACCCGACTGAATGGTCGAATGAATTGCCGTTCGGCCTTTCTTTCATCGCAATGACCCCGTCATGCCGGGTAACGCGTCACATCCCACTGCGCGTCGGAAAACGCCGCGGTAGCCCACTCCCGCACTCCAGGTGTCGACTGGTGATGAACGCGGTACGCATAGTGGTCGGTTGGTTGGCTGCCAAGAGATGATTTGATAATCGGTACAACGGTTTGTCAACCTCTGAAGTCCCCTAGGCCGCCTAACGTACGACATATGAATTGTCAACCCCTGGAGCCCGCGGGCGGTCCGTAACATCGGATTTGTGTTTCCGCCTATCGACGGACCGGGCAGCCGTGCGAAGGGTGGCGCGAGAAGATGTCCGGCGGCGAGGACCGGAGGCCGTATGTCTGCCCGCTGTTCGCTCGGTCGTTCTTCACCTGTCCGGGCACGACAAGCCGCACGCCGAATGATCCCGTGGAGCGTAGGGGTTCCCCGCTTCGGAAACTTCCCACACTGAGCCAGCACCCCTGGCCGGTTCTTCACGCACCGGTGGGGGTCGCCCGGCCCGTCAGGTGCGGGAGCGTTCGAGCTCGCGCCGGTACGCGTCCAGGACGAGCCCGTGGAAGTGATGGACCGCGTGCTCCGACAGCCCCGACCCGTCGGGATCGTAGACGATCTTTCCTTGGGTGAACGCAGGGGTGCGCATGCCGCGCTGGACGCTCTCCACCAGGGCGATGTCCTCCACCTGGAGGACCTCGTCGATGTACCGGATGCCGTCCAGTTCGGCCTCGTCGGGTTCCGTGGTCTCCAGATAGAAGTCCCAGATCTCGCGGGTCCGCTCCGGGCCGTCCGGGATGATCTGCAGGACCATGAAGTTGCCGCGGCCGGGATAGCGCAGCAGGCACGTGTTGGGCCACAGCCACCAGACCGCGTGCTCGGTGACCGTCGCGCCGGACACGTCGTAGGCGGAGTTCTCCGTCTTCCCGGCCTGCGCCATGTGGCTGGAGTAGATCCCGTACGTGGTGACCTTGTAGGTGCTCATGTCGACCAGGGACACGAAGTCCTTGTGCGCCACGTGGCAGTGGTAGCACTCCAGGAAGTTGTCGACGACGTTCTTCCAGTTGGAGGCGATGTCGTAGGTGAGCCGACGGGCGAGGGTCAGCTTGGCGACGTCCGGCGCCCGCGCCTCGATCTCCGCCTCGAGGTTCCCGGCCTGCTCCCGCAGAGGGGCCGCGGCGGGGTCGAGGTTGACGTAGACCATTCCACCGAACTCGGCGACCTGGATCTGGTCCAGGCACACCCCGGAGGTGTGGAAGCCGGGCATCTGGCCGGTGTTGCGCGCCCGCCTCAACCGGCCGGTCAGGTCGAAGTTCCAGGCGTGGTACGGGCACACGATGCTGCGCCGGACGCCGGAACCGGACAGCAGTTCGTGCGCCCGGTGCTTGCACACGTTGTAGAACGCCCGCAGCGTGCCGGCCTCGTCCCGGACGGCCACGATCGGCATGCCGGCCACCGTGCCCGTCACGTAGCCGCCGGGTTCCCGCAGCTTCTCCACGTGGCACAGCCACTGCCAGGTCCGGGCGAAGATCGCCCGCTGGTCGACGTCGAACCATGCCGGATCCGTGTAGGCGTCGGCGTGCAACGACATCGACAGTGCGGGGTCGGGGTGATAGCCGGCCGATATGTGCTCGAATGCGGGGATCGGATCCGGTGTCACCGTACCTCCAGGGCATGCCGTCCGAGCGGGTGTCGCGCGCGACGGCACGGGAGTTCTGTCTGGGCCAGATTGAGGGTAATGATCCTTTTGGTAGGGGTTCAAGCCCTCTGGGCCCTGTATGAGCGTCCTGCCCCACCGACGCGACGCGGCCGGTGTGATGACCAGGCGGCTTCGGCCGGTTTGTTAACGTTCACACACTGTCCGCGGGTCGAGCTCCTCTCCATCGGGGGTGGTGGAGGTGGTGTGGGGCGGAGCACACACGAGGGACGGAGCCGCTGTCAAGGGCCCTCATATGAGGTGGCATCCGCCGCGCGGGCTCTGAGCGTGGCCGATCTGGCCATGACGCGACAGCCTCACCGGGCAGCGTGGTCGCCTGTGCTGAAACTTTCATCCATCGTCGACGGCTGATGCCAGGGATGTAGAAACTTTCGGAACGCCAATCTCGTGCTCTGTATGCAGGTTTCGCGTGTTCTACGAACAACTCAGCCGAAAGTTTCCAGAACGGTTGACAAGTTTCGGGCGGGTTTCCACACTGACTCTCCAAGGCGGTCCCCGCTGCCGGGTGGTGGTGCACGGGCAGCGGGGGCCCCCGTCCACGACGCCTTGGTGGTGTGCGTTCCCGCTGGTGGGACGCGGCGTCAAGCCTGCGGGGGACGCCCCCGCATCCCCCCGTATTCGTGATTCAGTTATGGAGGCTCAGGCATGGGCGCAAACGCCATTGCTTCGCCTGGAACCCGGTGGCGCCGGGCTCTGGTCGCCGGCGCGCTGGGGGCGCTCGGTGTGACGACGGCGCTGACGGTGCCGGTGCCCGCCGACGCCGCGGCCAGCACGCTGGGTGCGGCGGCCGCGCAGAGCGGCCGGTACTTCGGCACCGCGATCAGCTCCAGCAGGCT
>NZ_KI866523.1:1144295-1148609 GCF_000511135.2 Microbispora sp. ATCC PTA-5024
ATGCCGACGGCAACTCGGGCGGGCGCCGCGACTCCAACCTCCAGCGCACCGGCAACGACTGGATCGAGGTGGCCTTCCGCACCGCGCGCGCCGCCGACCCGGCCGCCAAGCTCTGCTACAACGACTACAACATCGAGAACTGGACCTGGGCCAAGACGCAGGGCGTCTACAACATGGTCAAGGACTTCAAGTCCCGCGGCGTGCCGATCGACTGTGTCGGATTCCAGTCGCACTTCAACAGCGGCAGCCCGTACAACAGCAACTTCCGTACGACCCTGCAGAACTTCGCCGCTCTCGGCGTGGACGTGGCCATCACCGAGCTCGACGTCCAGGGCGCCTCGGCCAGCACCTACGCCAGCATCGTCAACGACTGTCTCGCGGTGTCCCGCTGCGTCGGCATCACCGTGTGGGGTGTGCGTGACAGCGACTCCTGGCGGTCGGGCGACACTCCGCTGCTGTTCGACGGCAACGGCAACAAGAAGGCCGCGTACACCTCGGTCCTGAACGCGCTGAACTCCGCCACGCCCAACCCCACCCCCACCCCGACTCCGACCCCGACCCCGACTCCCACGCCCACCGGCTCGCCGTCCCCGACTCCCACGCCCACGGGCGGCGGCGCCGGGCAGATCAGGGGCGTCAGCTCCGGCCGCTGCGTGGACGTGCCGAACTCCAGCACCACCGACGGCACCCAGCTGCAGCTCTGGGACTGCCACAGCGGCACCAACCAGCAGTGGTCCTACACCTCCGCGCAGGAACTCCGGGTCTACGGCAACAAGTGCCTGGACGCCGCCGGAACCGGCAACGGCGTGAAGGTCCAGATCTACAGCTGCTGGGGCGGCGACAACCAGAAGTGGCGCCTCAACTCCGACGGCACCATCGTCGGCGTCCAGTCCGGGCTGTGCCTCGACGCCGCCGGCCAGGGCACCGGCAACGGCACGCAGCTCCAGATGTACTCCTGCTGGGGCGGCAACAACCAGAAGTGGAGCTGGAGCGGGCTCTCCTGAGGTCGCACCATCCGTGACGCACTGATGGCCGGGGTCGACCACGACCCCGGCCATCGGCTTCCCGCGCTCGCCACCGGTACGGGTCAACCGCTGCCGGCCTCGGCCCGGATTCGCCGGACGAGGTCGAGTACGACCTCGGCGACGAGAACGTCCGTACGGGGTCTCGGCTTGTCCGGGAGCACATCACCCCGGGTCCGGCAGGCCCATCGACGCGAGCCTGGCCGGGGTCGGTCAGAGCCGCGATGCGGGCGATACGGCCGTCGACGACGGTGAACGCCATGACCGACAGCGGAGTGCCGTCCCCGCGCCACGACACGAACCCGGGAAGGCCGTCGACGAGCACCGCCCGCCCACGCGCGGCCGCGCCGGCCCGCACACGGCTCTGCGCGCCGGAGGCGACCTCGGTGGCGCCGAGGACGACGACCACCCCGCCGGGGGTGTCGACGGTCAGCTTCACCTCGGGGTCGAGAACGCGCAGCAGCCCCTCGAAGTCGCCGTTGCGAGCCGCCGACAGGAAGGCCTGGACCACCTCGCGCTGCTCCCGTCCGGCGGCCGCCGGACGCTCGGTCGTCTGCACCTTCCTGCGGGCGCGGCTGGCGAGCATCTTCGTGGCGTCGGTGGACTTGCCGAGGATCTTGCCGATCTCGTCGAACGGCACCGCGAACAGGTCGTGCAGCACGAACGCCAGCCGCTCGCTCGGCCTGAGCGACTCGAGGACGACGAGGAGCGCGAGCCCGACAGAATCGGCGAGCGCCACGTCGTCCTCCGGCACGGGGCCGTCGTCCACCGTCACGACGAACTCGGGCAGACGGTCGTCGTAGGACGCCTCAGGATGGGCCTGCCGCGACCGCAGGACGTCGAGGCTGATCCGGCCGACCACGGTGGTCAGCCAGCCGGCGAAGTTGTGGATGGTCGCCACGTCGTGCCGGGAGAGCCGCAGCCAGGCCTCCTGCACCACGTCCTCGGCGTCCGCGTGCGATCCGAGCATGCGGTAGGCGACCGCCCGCAGCCGGTCGCGCTGGGCCTCGAACGCCTCGGCCACCGGGTCTGTCGAGCTGGTGTCGGACATGTCGTTACCTTCCTCGGATCCGCTCCGTCATGGGTGATGACGAGCCCGGATGGGCGCACGTAACCGATGAAGGAGCACGACGATGGAAGCACGCATGAAGAGCTCGGGGAACCCCGACGCGATCGCGGCGATTCAGCAGCTCAACAAGGCGATTCAGGCCGGCGGCGTCGACCCGCTCCTGCTCGAGCTGGTCCACCTGCGGGCGAGCCAGATCAACGGCTGCAGCCCGTGCGTGTTCGCCGGGGTCGAGTCGGCGAAGAAGCACGGAGAGACCGATCAGCGGCTGCACAACGTGGTCACGTGGCGTGAGACGCCCTTCTTCACCGAGGGGGAGCGGGCGGCGCTCGCGCTGACCGAGGCCGCCACCCGGATCCAGGACGGCGCGCCGGGCGTGACCGACGAGATCTGGGAGGCCGCCGCCGCCCACTTCGACGAGAAGCAGCTGTCGGCGATCGTCCTGGAAATCGCGATCACCAACTTCTTCAACCGGATCAACCGCACGCTCCGGGAGCAGGCCGGCAAGACCTGGTGAGCCGGGGTGGGGCGTCATCCGCGCGGAGGCCGCGCCTCCCGCGACACGGGTGACGCCCTGCCGAGACGCTCCGGTGGGATCGGCCGGTACGGCGTGACGCCGCCACGGCGGGAGCCCGAGTTCTGGCGTCCGCGACCAGCCGGAGAACCGCCCGTCCGGACGTCGGGCGGGCGAAAGGCCGCGCGCGGCGGCGTGGAGCGCCGTCGCCGTGAGCTCTCGTAGGCGTGGCGCGACTTATGCGTGAAGTGGGCTCCCGCACAGCGTCGTCTCACTGCTGACAGCGGTCTTCCACAGGAGAAGAGCCCCCGCTAGGTCACATCACGGTGGGCGACGACAAGCACGAGCAGGAGCACCGGCAGCGTCATGAGCCGCCACAGGTGAACCGCCTCCTCATCGGTGACTCTTCGGACGGGCGGCTCCAGGGACGTGGTGTCTGTCCGCCGGTCCGCCCCGCACATGGCCGCAGGCTGGTGGCCCTAGATCGAATGTGAGCGTTAACACATCTTCCCGGTCGCGGTTCCTTCTCTGTCGGATGGGCTGTGGTGGCAGCTCGGAGCCAATACGAGACGAAGAGGCGATGTCAAGGACGGCACCGCGCGCCCACAGAGGGGCGGTGGGACGGGCGCGCGGCCCATCAGGCGTTATCAGGGGCCGCCGAAGGTGACGGCCGGAGGGGCGCTCTGAAACTTTCTTGGGGGGCTTGACACATTTCGGCATGGTTTCCAAACTTTGTCCCCGAGGCGGCTTCCTCCAGCCACGTGGTGGTGCGCGGTGAGGGCCGCCGTTCGCGACGCCCTGGTGGTGTGCGTTCCCCGATCACGGGACGCGGCGTCGATCGCGCGGAGTGATCCCCGCGCTTTTCCTGCAACGGCTCTCGCCGCGCGGTTCCACGACCTCCGTGTTCACCGCGAACGGCGCCGCGGCCACCCCGACCGCTACCTGCACCAGCTTCCCGGCGGCCGGACATGATGATGAGGAGATTACAGATGCGTCTGCCCTGGCGAGCGCGGTCACCGCGCCCCACTGCCGTCGCGACCGCGGCGCCGCCCCGGCGGGCCTCGCGCCGCGGGCTCACGATCGGCGCCATCTCGGTCCTGCTGGCCGGAGCCGGCATGCTGGCCACACAGCCCGCTCAGGCCGCCGTCGCCTGCCGGGTCGACTACACCATCAGTTCGAGCTGGCCGGGCGGCTTCAACGCCAGCGTCACCATCAACAACCTCGGTGACGCGGTCAACGGCTGGCGGCTGACCTGGTCCTTCGGCGCCGGTCAGCAGATCACCCAGATGTGGAACGCCACCCCGGCCCAGTCAGGCTCGTCGGTGACCGCCACCAACGTCTCCTACAACGCCTCCATCCCCTCCGGCGGCAGCACCAACTTCGGGTTCAACGGCTCGTGGAACGGCAGCAACCCGGTGCCCACGTCGTTCGCCCTGAACGGCGTGACCTGTGGCAACCCCGGCACCCCGACGCCGACCCCAACGCCCACCCCTACCCCTACGCCCACCCCGACGCCGACTCCCACCCCGACGCCGACTCCGACTCCCACGCCGACCCCGAGCCCTTCGCCGACGGGTACGTGTGATCTTCCGTCGTCGTATCGGTGGACGTCGACGGGTGCGCTGGCGACGCCGAAGTCGGGGTGGGTGTCGCTGAAGGACTTCACCAACGTGGTGTACAACGGCAAGCACCTGGTCTACGCCACGACGCAC
>NZ_KI866523.1:1149099-1150573 GCF_000511135.2 Microbispora sp. ATCC PTA-5024
CCTTCACCGTCGATGCCTGTCACCTGCAGTTGCTGTACCAGGGCCGCGCCACCAACTCCGGCGGCGACTACGGCCTGCTGCCCTACCGGCCCGGCCTGCTCACCCTGCAGCGCTAACGGTCTGACCCGGTCCTGGCCTGGTCCTGGCCCAGGTCAGGACCGTAAGGAACTGGAGCGGCGGGCTCGGCTGTATGCCGAGCCCGCCGCGACCACGCGTATGGAAATCGAAAGGCCACCTGCGTGATCGCATGTGGCCTTTCGTCAGGGCCGGGGTGGCGGGATTTGAGCCCACGGCCTCTTCATGCGAAAGCGATCGAGATCAGGGGTGGATCTTCAGCCTTTGGCTGTGGCCTGCGGACACAGTCCACTCTGATCCACTGAGTCCGGCACGCTAGTTGCCGAAGGGGTTGTCCTCCGTCGGCTGGTCCGTCGGCTGGTCGGTCGGCTGCTCCACAAGGCCGCTGGAGACGGTCAGCGTGATCGTGGTGCCCGGCTGGCGGTGGGCCCCCGGCTCCGGCGCCTGGTCGATCACGTTGCCCTGCGGGACGCTGTCGCTCGGCTGCTCCACGGTCTTGACCTTGAACCCGGCGCCCGTGAGCGCGCTCTTCGCGTCCGCCAGCGTCTGGCCGACAACACTGGGCACTTCCACCAGAATCGGCCTCGGTGTGTTCTTCGTACCGGAGAGGTCCTGTCGCGGCGTTGGCGTCGGTGTCGGTGTCCGCGTTGGCGTTCGGGACGGCGTAGGTGTTCGCGACGGCGACGGCGACGGCGATGACTTTGGCCCTACGGACACCCGCAATGTCACCGAGTCGCCCGAACGAATGAGCTGTCCGCTGGGTGGATCCGTATCGATAACTCTGCCGGCGGAAATCGTGTCGCTGTTCTCCTCGAGCAGAACGGGCGTCAGGCCCAGTTGGATCAGCTTACTGATTGCGGCCTTCTTGGCCATTCTGCTCAGTGCGGGTACGTGAGCCTCGGGCGGGGTCATGTTGATCACGAGTAGGACAGCCGCGACGGTGGCGGTGATCGCGCCCGCAGCGGCAAAGATCCCCAGCACGGCCTTACGTCGGCCGGATGTCTTCTTCCGCGACCGAACCGGAGGGGGCGAGAGTGTGAGCCGTGCCGCCGTCGGTGGCTGAGGCACCCTTACGTCGGGTGCCGTCGGCTTGGGCGCAGTCTGCTCGGGTGTCGTCGGCTTGGGCGTACTCGGCTTGGGCGCAGTCGTCTCGGGCTTCGTGGAGGGCGCGTACGTGTTGGCCACCAGTCGGAACGGCTGGGTTCCCTTGGCCGACTCATCCTCGGCGTCGTCGTGTGCGGGGTCGGCGCTGACGGAGGGAATGGGTTGCGCGTTTGGTGCCCATCGGGGGTTACGAGCGATGATCAGTTCGCCTCGTACGGTGCTGATCTTCTCCGGCGTCTGATGTGGTGTGATCTGACGAACGTGATCGAACAGGTAGTCGTACAGCTCGTCCACT
>NZ_KI866523.1:1151851-1224127 GCF_000511135.2 Microbispora sp. ATCC PTA-5024
ATCAACACCTTTCGCACCTTCGGGCGGAGCACTGGGAATCGCCTCGACGGCCAGAACGTCGAGTTGCAGAAGGTCCCGTCGCAGAAGGATGGCGGCTTGGGCGACCTCTTCCGGCAACCCCCACGGCCCTAGACCGATCTCAACCCGAAGTGAAACAGACCCGTTGGAGCGAGCCCCACGTTCTTCCACCGAGCAAGACTCCTCAACAGGGATGTCCTAAATAGCAAATAACTTCGTCTGCGAGCATATCCGTCGGCATGCCCGAGTGCCAGACGGTGACGAGCGATGTCGGCTTTCCTTACATAACCAGGTGGATGTGACCGGTGCTGTTCGCGACTAGAGACTGCCTGGTGAGCTGCTGAGTGCGGAACCTCCAGCAGCGTGGTCAGGCTAATGTGCAGGAGGCAGGCCAGTCGGCGTGCGGGACAGGTCGACGGATTGCTTGCGAAGGCGGGGCGGATAGCGTCGAAGACGGTCAGGCCGTTTCAGGGGGAGTAATAATCACGTCGAGCCGGGCGGTCTATCAGCGCGGATCGGAGGGCAGCATCGGAATCATTCCCAGTAACGAATCCCGTATCAGCGTCAACACCCACAACACACCTGCGGTCAGTGCAATGCTCACCACGAGTGTCACCACGACCAGCGTCACCAAAGTTCGCCCAGAGAGCCGGGGCCGACGCTGAATCATGCCACCAGCAAAGCAAGCGGACGGCAGGTGTACCAGCCTTGGTGGCGTTCGCTGCGAATTCGGTACAAGCCGTCAACCGGCATAGTCATCGAGTAACGCGGAAGGCCGGCTCCGAAGATCGGAACCGGCCTCTCAGCTGGTACTACATGGTCGGGGTGGCGGGATTTGAACCCACGGCCTCTTCGTCCCGAACGGGGATGACACGTTCATTCGAGCCCCTGGTCAGATCGCTTTCGGCGCGTAAAATCCCAGGTAGAAGCCACTTTTGCAGTACCCAGTGGTGACCACGAGTGCCCATGGATGACGGAGGGTCTCACGGTCAAATGACGGTCAAACGATCAAGGAGGTGATCGACAGGTTGGGATACTCCCGGAAGCGGGTCGGCGGGGACGGCAAGCCCCGGTACACGGCCTACTACATGGACCTCAAGGGGATGGAGAAGTCCGCCGGTACGTTCTCCAGCAAGAAAGAGGCCGACAGGGCGTGGCGGGACGCCGAGAGCCTGGTCGCGCAGGGGCGAGTGGGCGACCCACGGCGGGGCCGGCAGACCTTCGAGCGGTACGTGCTGGATACCTGGTTGCCGAACCACGAGATCGAGGCCACCACACGGCAGAGCTACACCTACACGATCCACCGGCATCTGATTCCCGAATTTGGCGCGATGCGGATGATCGACATCCTTCCCGAGCACGTCCGCGCCTGGGTCGCGAGCATGAAGAAGAACGGCGTCAGCCCGGCGACCATCAAGTACGCCAAGGTCCTGCTGAGCGCGATTTTCACGACCGCCCTCAACGACCAGGTGACCTATCTGCATCCCTGCCGCGGGGTGAAGACGCCCACCGTTCCGCGGAAGCCGCGCACGATCATCACGCCGGAGCAGTTCGACGTGCTCTATCGGGCGCTTCCCGATGCCGATTCGCAGCTGCTCGTGGAGACGGCGATCGAGACCGGCCTGAGGTGGGGAGAACTGACCGAGTTGCGGGTCAAGGATCTGGCGCCGAGGTCGAGAATCCTGACCGTTTCCCGTGCGGTCGTCGAGGTGAACCCCAAGTTCCACCCCGACGGTGAGCGGTTCATCGTGAAGGAGTATCCGAAGGACGGGGAGTTCCGGCGCTTCAAGCTCACGGCACAGATCGCGGCGAAGATCGAGGCGCACATCGAGGCAGAGAAGCTCGGGTCGAACGACCTCTTCTTCGTCTGGCGGCACGAACCCAAGGGCAAGCCGAAGCTCCGGCTCGCTCCCGATCCTGTCGAACTGGGCCTCACCGAGCCGAACGAGAAGGGGCGAAGCTACCGGCACGGGACGCTCAGCGCCTACACCGCCGGCAAGTGTCGCTGCGAGCACTGCCGCGCCGCGTTCGCCATCTACCGCGCCGGTCGGCGCTCCTCAGGTAAGGACAGCCCCCGCGAGTCGCGGCAGCGGGAGACCGACGGCCACATCCCAGCTGACTGGTTTCGGCGCCAGGTCTGGAAGCCCGCACTGAGGGAAGCCGACCTAGGGATCCACGTGCGCATTCACGACATGCGGCACGCACACGCCTCATGGTTGCTGGCCGGCGGCGCGGACCTCCAGATCGTGAAGGAACGACTCGGCCACGCCTCCATCGCCACCACCGAGAAGTACCTGCACACCCTCGATGACGCGGACGAGACGGCTCTGGACGCCTTCTCGAAGATCCGGAATCGATCCGCACGGTGAGCAGGTCTGTTTGAGGACGCGTGCTTGGCCTACCCCAACTCGGCCCATTGAAAGGAGAGCCCGATCAGAAGGAGAACAGCAAGCGAGATCTGGACGAAAGGATGGGCGCTCGCCCAGCTACCGGACCGCGACCAGCGTCACGCCGTGTTCTTTGTCGGTTCGCTGTTCCTGCGAGTCAGTGCTGGGCTGTGGACTTCCCGTTCCGGTGCCCATGGGGGTTCATGACTGTGGGGGGACTTGAAGCAAATCACTATGCGCGGACCGCTGCTGCTGACCTCCTCTTGGACGAGGAGGTCTGAGTAGCGATGGTCGGCGACCTGGTTACTGTGCGCCGAATCCAGGGGACGACGATCACTAGTGTGTTTCTGCTGGCGCTGATCGCGGCGGTGGTCTCGTTCAGGCACATGCACGAGCTGTGTCTGCGTCACGGTGAGGACCGCTTGGCGGCGGTGCTCATCCCGCTCGCCGTCGACGGCCTGATCGTCGTCGCCTCGATGTCCATCTTCCTGGCCAACCGAAACGGCTCCCGCGGCGGTTTCCTGGCGTGGACCCTGCTCGTAGTCGGCAGCCTCGCCAGCCTCGGGGCGAACGTCGCCGTCGCCGAGCCCAGCCTAATCGGCCGAATCATCGCCGCCTGGCCGTCCTTGGCCTTGATCGGCAGCTATGAACTCCTGATGTCTCAGATCCGGCGTTTCTCGGGAGGACGAGCAGCGGCTCAAGAGCCGCCTGGTCTCAGACCTGATTCTGACGCCGACACGGAAACTGACCCTGTCGAGCAACAAGATGACCAGGAGGAAGTCGCCGACTTGTCCGCTAAGCCCGAGAACATTCGGCTGCTGCAGCGAGAGGCATGGCGGTGGGCACAGCGGAACCGTCAGGAAGACGGAAACCTACCCACCGGTGTCGCTATCGCTGGGGCCTTCGCCCGCAGCCCCCGCTGGGGCCGCCTGGTAAAGAAGGCCGGCCTCGCTGGCGAGTTGGGCTGAGCCCATATGCATGGTGGCCAAGGCCGCCGCAAAGGATGATCGCAGGTGGGATGCTGTGAGTGCTGAGACATGAGGGATGTCAGTGTCATCCTGTAGAACATGTGAGCGAGAGGTCCTTGCCAGGGCCTCGACCGGAACTGAGTCGGTCAGTTGCGTGAGCTAGGAGAGGGTGTCATATGGTCACTGCCGTGACTCTTGCGCCGGAGCGTGCGGTCCAACCGCAGCCAATCACCGATCTTGAACCCACCGTGGCCGAGTTCTTCGCTGGGATCGGCCTGGTCAGGATGGGGTTAGAGCGCGCCGGGTTCCGGTGCGTCTGGGCGAACGACTTCGATCCTAACAAGAAGGAGATGTACCAGACCCACTTCGAAGATCTTGAAGATCACTATTTCCCGGGCGATATCGCAAATGTGAACATCGCCAAAATGCCTCAGCGTATCTCACTTGCGTGGGCGTCCTTCCCCTGCATTGATGTTTCGCTCGCCGGGTGGCGCCGAGGTCTCAACGGAGAGCACACAGGAACGTTCTGGCACTTCATCCGAGTGATGCAGGACCTCAAGGAGCAACACAGGTTGCCAGCGGTTGTGGCCCTTGAGAATGTGAGCGGACTCGCCACGAGTCATGGCGGGAAAGATCTGGTAGATGCAATCACAGCGCTCAATAAGCTTGGCTACTCCGTCGACGTTCTAGCCCTGGACGCCAGGCATTTTGTGCCCCAGTCGCGGCCCAGGCTCTTTTTGGTTGGAGCCATCACCAAGCCGGAAGAGACACACGAAGATGACATGGTCCTTCGGCCTGCCAGACTTCAGGTAGTATTCGACAACCCGTCTCTTGTTACGCATAAGGCAGTGCTCCCACGACTCCCGGCGCCTCTCACCGCTGGCCTGGCTAGCGTTGTGGAGCCCCTACCTGAGCATGATGAGCGCTGGTGGGACTCTAAGCGAACAACCGCCTTCCTGGAATCACTGTCACCGATACAGAAGAAGCGGTTGGAACAGCTAATGGCCTCTAACCGGCTGGCCTACCGGACTGCCTATCGGCGGACTAGAGGTGGGAAACCGATGTGGGAGATGCGCGCCGATGAGATCGCTGGATGTCTCCGCACAGCACGCGGTGGATCTTCGAAGCAAGCTCTTGTCCAAGTGAACGGCGATCAAGTCAACGTCCGCTGGATGACTGAACGTGAGTACGCCAAGCTGATGGGTGCCGGGAAATACAAGCTCGATGGGCTTCGCCGGAACCAAGCCTTGTTTGGCTTCGGCGACGCAGTCTGTGTCGATGTGGTTGAGTGGCTTGCCAAGCACTACCTGCGTCCCCTCGTCGATGTGGCCGAGTTGAAGAGGGCGAGCTCTGGGGCTCAGATGCCCAGTGAGCATCGCGTCTGCTCTGCCGGGTGAGGATGTTGTCTAGACTCTGAAGATCCACCAGAGTCGATGATCTCACCCGAGGAGGTCGGCGGGTGCTCAGCGGGCAGGGTAAGGCTGGCAAGGGTAAGAAACCGTCACGGCGGGGCCTTCCCGCGCCGATCGTGCGAGATTTTCGTAAATCGCTCGATTATGCGCTGTCGAGGACTGATGAAGCAGGACGAGCCTGGGGCAAGGCGCAGTGGGGCGTCTATGCCTTCTATGACTATGATGGTGAGCCGATCTATATTGGCCAGACCAATGAGAAGCTCAGGGTTCGTGTACGGCGCCATCTGACGAACCAGCGAACCGATGCAGTCGCGATGCGCATCCTCGACGTTTTCGAGGTTGCGGAGATCGAAATCTGGCCGCTTTGGGACCTGGAAGGCACAAAGAAGACGGACAAGAGCGCTCGTCGTCTCCTCGACTCTGTTGAATACTCCGCCTACCTTCAGGCAATCGAACGATCGCGGTTCGGTGCCATTCTTAACGAGAAGATTCCCCCTGTAAGCGCCCGTGTGCCTTTACCTGAGTCGATGCGGGTCGATCTCATTGGGGTCGAAGCGCGTCAGGAACGAGGCCATGCGGACACACGGATCGCTCGACGTGCGGAAACGCTTGCCAGGCTTGCGGCTGTGGCTCATGAGCGAGGAGAAGTGTCGCCTGGCCTCCGGCGAGTGATCGTGATCCAGGCTGTTCGTCTCGCATACCTTGCCGCTACCCGTCTAGCCTTCGTCGAAGGTCGGCCCGAGCCTGATCCGAATGCGATCCATGTGGAGGCGCTCGTGGGTTCCCTGTTGTCCGAGCTGACTGACCCGACTGGTCCTACGGACACGGATCCTATGCTGCGCAGCGACGAGGACCTTGAGTCATAGGTAGCCAACGGACTTGTATGAGGCGCGTACGATCCTGTTGTGACCGACTCTTGGGCAAGCACGCCTGCAACCCGCAAATCGATGCAGGCTAATCGCAGTCGGGACACTGCGCCGGAGCTTGCTCTTCGTCGAGCCGTCCACGCTCTTGGTCTCCGATATCGGGTATGCGCGCGACCAATCCCACAAGTCAGGCGGACCGCCGACCTGGTCTTCACCCGGGCGAAGGTTTGTGTGGAGCTTCGGGGATGTTACTGGCACGGCTGTGAGCAGCATCATCGCTTACCCAAGGCGAATCGAGGCTATTGGCAGGAGAAGATTGAGAGGAACCGAAGACGCGACGCAGCTCTTGAGGACATACTTGCTGCCGCTGGCTGGACACTGATCGTCGTTTGGGAGCACGAGGATCCGCATGAGGCAGCTCTCCGTGTTGAGGAAGTCGTCCGCAGGAAGGGGGCGGGAGACGATAAGGGCCCGCGTGGGCTATGAGTACGGACGCACGTAACGTCGGGGGACAGCAGCGGGGAACCGGCTGAGCGTGTGAACGCGGCTCCGCAGGGAGCCGACCTCTAGCTGGCTGGCGGGTTCTGAGGCAGGGTGTGACTTCAGCCCGCCGCACTTCTGATTCCTGGGCACTTGAAATCGGGGTCCAGGACGAGTCCCGGTGAGCACCATGCAGTGTCCGGTGGGGACAGCAGCGCAGATCCCTCCCAGGCGAACTGCGGAGTGTCCGGCGGGACGACTTTCTGGAGAGTGCCGGCGGCGAGTTGGAAGACGCCCTCGACATGGGAGGTGTTTAGTTCGTCGGCCACGAATGCCGCGCTGCTGAACACGACCTGGACGAGACGCCACTGCTGGCCGTGCTGCAGGCTCTTCGCGTACTCGTTACGGGTGAGATGAAAGGTTCCTCGTGTCGTGGGGCCGGCCGCCTTCACCTCTATACGGTCAATGCTCGTTCCACGGACCTCGATGTCGTAGCCGTATGAGTCAGAGATCTGGGAGACTCGGGCTGGCCTGTGCCCCGCGCGCTGGAGTGCCGCAAGTACGACGAGCTCTGCGGCGTCTCCAACGCGCTTACGGATCTCTTCCTGGTCCTGCTGATCGAGTTGAGCGTAGGCGTCAAGAAGGATGCGATCTAACTCAGGTTCGAGCCACAGCAGAGCCCGGAGGTCTTCGGCGGGGATGTACGCGCGCGTGACACTGCCGGCGGAGACGGCAAGGCGGAGCCAGGGCGGCGGGGCGGCGGCCAGCAGGATGCGCGCGACGTCCTGCAGAGTCACCGTGTCTCCGAGGTCAGCGATTCCGGCGAGTTGGGGACCCAGCGAAATGGGATCCGTAAGACTGACGAGACCGCAATCGGCCAGAGATACGGCCGAGGCCTCAAGGTCAATGGCTGAGGCAAGGTAGGAGCCATGGCCACGGGCCGCGTCCGCCCACTCATCGATGCTCCTCCTGGGGGCCAGACTGGCTACCCGGACGAGCAGCAGGACGCTGTATGTCAGTCCGTGCCGTGGAAGCACGTCATCCGCCGCCTTGCAGGTGCGAGACCAGGGCCGCCACGTCGTCACTCGCGACGGGTCGATCAGAGGCGTCCTCATCTGGTTCTGGCAACGCGACCTGGACCAGGTCGGGGTCGTCCATCAGCTGGGACAGTGCAACGATCTTCTCGCGCAACCTTCCTTCGACGCTCTGATCGATCGTTCCTTCGCTGAGCAGGATCGTGAAGCGAGTGACCGTGCCCTCTTCCAGGCCAAGGCGGTGAATGCGATCTTGGCTCTGGAGGTAGTGCCCTGCGTTGAACGTGCGATCGAGGTAGACCGCGTGATGACACCAGTGGTGAAGGCTCACACCTTCACCGCAGGCCGCCGGATTGGCCAGAAGGACGCTGCAGTTGGGATCGTGACGGAACCTGTCGAGCTCGGCGTCCCGTGTCAGAACTCCAGGTGGAGCACCGTCCTCAGGCGGAACTCCGCCATGAACGATCGCCGGCTGGAACTCCTTGAGATGGCCGCTCAAGATCTTCAGGTTGCGCACGAAGGTTGACCAGACGAGCACCTTTTCGCGCCTCGCCGCAGCCTCGCGGACGATCTCCGCGACTCTCTGGTACTTCCAGGGCACCTCGTGTTCGCGATATCGCTGGAGCAGATCGGCAATCGCCTCGTTGCCGCGGAGTTCGAGGGGGGGATGTTCGAATCCCTCCTGGTCAGACTCATCGGATCCCGCTATCAACAGCATGGGGTTTGTGGCGGCCTCGAGCAGGTACATCATGATCCGCCCAAGCCGGTCGAACCGGCGTCGCTCGTCTCGATCGAGCCGGAACTCCCCTCGGTACCTCCCCAGAAGAGCCTCGTAGATCGCCTGCTGAATGGAGCCCATGGGGCGAGCGTCTACGACGAACTTCGTGGCGGGTAGATTTAGCCGCGACTTCGGTGTCCGCACGAAGTAGCGCGCGATTGCTTTACTCGTCGCGCCGAGTACTTCCGGGTTTCTTCCGTCCCGCTCGAAGTAGGCGCTGGCTGGAAGGATCTGCTGGTCCTGCCCCGGGTAGAGGAACCGGATCGGTGCAATGAGGTCATAGGCCCCTTGCGGTGCGGGAGTTCCGGTAAGCACGTCTCTGCGCTCCGCGGCGTAAGCGAGGTCGAGGACCGCCCTACCGTGAACCCCTTGCTCGCCCTTCTTGATCCGGTGCGCTTCGTCCAGCACGACCTGCGTCGGCCGGAGCGCCACGAACTGCCTGATCCGGTCGTAGTCGGCAGCGACCCGGTTGTAGTTGGTGAGGAGGATGTCGACATCCTCGGGAATCAGCGATCCTGGCCCGGTGTGGATGACGACCGACGGTGCCGGGCTCAGGCACGCAGCAGAGTCCTCCTTCCAAGCTTGGAAGGCCGCGATCGGGCCGATGACCAGCAACTGTTCGACCCTGCCGCGCACCCGATTGAGAGTGAAGTTGGCCAATGCGACGGTCGTCTTGCCGGCGCCGGGCACGGAGAAGTCCGCCCCGTGCGGCAGGCGCATGATCGTAGCCAAGTTTTCAAGCTGGAACGGCTTGAGGCTCCTGCGAAACCCGGCTCTGTCGAGTTCTGCCTCAAGATCCTCCAGCGGGACCTCTGCGGGTCCCGAGACCGCGGTCTCGCGGGCCTTGCGGTCGCGGGCCAGCGATCTCAGCTGCTCTGTGAGCGTCGGCCCGAAGCCGAAGGTCTGGCCGAAGAGCGAACGGACCTCTCTGACTGCGCCCAGCTCTGCAAGGAAGACGTCCGCTCGTATATCCGCGCGCTTGGCCGAGCCGCCAATCACACCGCGAGACATCGCCTCCTGAAGCCGCGCCCAGGCTCCGTCATTGGAGCCGTCCCGGCGTTCGAGGATGACGACGGGACGGCCGCCGCGATAGAGCTCAGCGAAGATCAACGATCCCCCTTGATCTTCGCGAGGAGCTTCTCCATCTGGCTGACCTTTTCCAACAGGCTCGCCTCATCCCACTCGTCAAAGGCACGGGCCTTGGGGAGGGTGGACAGCACGCGCTTCAACTCCTCGATAGCCCTGCCGGCCCTGACCAGTGGGGCACTGACCGCACTCTGGTCGCGCTGCTCCTCGGCTGCCTCCTCTGCTGCTGCGGTGATGGCGCTTTTCAGGCTCGTGAGCAGATCCTGCACCGCTACCTTGTCTCCGCTGGAGAGCGTGACGTTCGCCTCCGGGCGCTTGGTCGCGACGAAGCTGAGCAAGTTGTGAAGCGGAGACTGTGGCTCGCTTTCGCCCAGCACGTCATCGAGCAAGTCGTCCTCGGCTTCCCCAGGAGCGGATGCCTCGGTAATGTCGAGCACCGGCTTGAGCGCAGGGTCGTCCTCGATGATCCGCCGTACCAGCTCCGCAGCGTCAGCTCGCCTCAGATGGCGAAGATTCCGGTACTCGGTTCCGGCAAGTGTGCCGAGGAAGTACACGGCTTTGACCGCGGCGGCCTCCTGGGCGGGCTTGTTCTTGATGTGCCTGGCCAGTTCGTCGAAGGCTGATTCGTTTTCGGTGAAGTCAACATGGAGACGAGCGCCCTGCGACAGCTCAACCAGCTGATGAACCTGCTGCAGCTTGTCGTAGAGATCACGAACATCGCTAACCTTGCGGTGCATTCGCGCGGCCACTTGCTTCCAATCCTTGTCCGCGCGGTTAAACAGATCCTCGATCAGCATCGCCTCGTTGACCCAGGAGTAGTCCTGCTTGAAGTCGCGGGCGACCTGGAGCTCGGCCTCGAGGTAGATCAGCTCCTCGACTGTCGCGTCCTTCGGCAGGACAAGGCACTTGACGTACTGGAATCTGAGATTGTGGTCCTCCTCATAGAGCGACCGCATCGCCGCACAGCGCCGGTTGCCGTTGATCAGGACCCCCTCGGCAGTCAGGATCGCCGGCTCCTGCTGACCTCTTTCTTCGAGATCGGCCTTCAGAGCTTCGAAGCCCTCCTGACCGCGAAGGATGTCGTACTGAGCTTGCTGCGCCTCCGGGCCCAGCGGGTCTGTCTTGAAGAGATCCTCACGGCCGGTCCGGTGGATCTCCCGAAGCTGCTCGGCCTTGGTCCGATGGTTCAGCGTCGAGAACCGGACCCAGGTGACGTCGACTTCGACCTGAGGAAGATCATTGTTGCTCCGGGGCCAGGCGGGCACCGTGACCGGAGACTTCTTCTCCCGGGCATCAAGAAAGGCGGTACGGTCTGGATCGAGGTTGGGGATGGGCATTATCAGTTCCTAAAGGTGACAACGCGGCCAGGACCGAAGCGAGAGGTGATGGTGGTGCGAACAGCGCCCGGCCGCTTCTGGAACCCGATGTAGCCGGTGAAGGAGGGGGCCTGCTCTAGTGAGATGCCGAACGCGCTGAGCAGGACTGCTGGAAAGAAGCGCTGTTGGCCGCCGTCCCAGTTCCATTCGGTCGCGTTATCCGCGCGGTCCGGCATCACATATACGCAGGGTGGGGGGACGTCGATATCGCCGATGCGCACCGCATTGCCGATCTTGGGGCAGGGCCGCTGTCCCGTTCCGCAGAGATGATTGTGGAAGATCACGCCGTCAAGCGTGTCCGGGTAGTCGTCGAAGAATCTCTGGCGGAGACGGTTGATGCCCTTCGAGAGGTGCTCGCCGGGTTGATAACGCATGCTGTCGCACAGCCACCACAGGTAAGTTTCCCGCGCCCACGAGGGCGCGGACCACTGCACACTGCTGTGCTTGCCGTCCGGACAACCCTTCTGGATGACGGCTATGTCTCCGAAGCCGCCGAGCGTGAGGCGGTAGACCGTGTTGTCACCGTAGTTAGGCTTCTCAAGATCATTGATCAGGCCCTTAGCCAGCATGTCCTGAAAGAGGTTGGCGAGAAAGGCCTTCCGGTCCGCGACGCTGGCGCTCATGCTGCCCCGAAGGCCTTCGATGGCAGCGGGCAGGGCTGTTGTGTACTCCTGCGTCGTCAACCCGTACCGGTTGAGAAGCGTGCTCTCAGCCCCCAAGTCCCTGATGAGAGCGGAGACCGAATCGATGATCGCTTGCGGAGGTGCGCCGGCATGCCTGCACGGCATCGAGTCCTCAGCGTCCACGTTCAATCTCCTCATCTACACCTGCGGGTAGCGCCCTGGAGGGGGCTGCCCGGATCCGCGTCTTCGTTGTTCCTTGCACCGGCCTTGCCCAAGAATATGCACTGTCCGCGTTCTGTCCGTAGATTCTTGGCCTCCCAACGTACAGGTCATGGGGGACAAAACCGGCCGGACGAGAGGGCTTCCGTGGAGTGCCGAGTAGTGGTGATGTGATCCACCTACTAAGACCTCGGGTCGCGCTTGGTAGTACTTGCGTGCAAGCGTGCTGCCTCTTGTGGTAGCGGGAAACTGTCGACCCAGGCTGAACTGGCAGGTGTAGCAGTCAGTCCGCTTCCTCGCGCGATGGAGCAGACGGCCGACGTGTGGAACTGGGGGTGCGCAGTGGGTCATCGGCCGTCGCCCTTCTTCTCCTGCTCTGCCAGCTGGAATTTGAGCAGGCCAATGAGATCACCGCTGGGCAGTCGGGGGAGAAGCCGTGGCGAGTAGCGCATGGTGAGCTCTTCGCCCCGCCGCGACAGCAGGCGTCCTTAGCGGGTGCCACCCCCTGCATCTTGACGCAGACCCGCAGATCATGGCCGACCACGCCACCAGGCGGTCGCCGTCGTGGTCCATGGCCGGCGGCCGGGTTAGGCCCGCTTGCAACGGCATGGCGATCGGCCCGTCCGCGGTCAGTTGCTCCCGTCGGGTTAGCAAGATGTCGCATGCCCCGACGGTGGCGATGATCAGGTCGTGCGGTGCGAACTCCGGCCCCGGTCTCGGTGTCGGCCAGCAAGACGTTCAGACCCGTGAGCATCCGGCCGCTGACAGGGCCGGACGGCCCGATCGGTGACGTCAGGGTCGACGCCCACGGTGGTGACTGGCCTGTTGAGTACGATCAGCTTACTGATCAGGCTGACGTTGAAGCCCCGGAGCCGATCTCTAGCACCCGCGTAACCGAGGAGACGGCCGCCTGATCCAGCATGAACACCCCTCAATTTCTGGTGGCGACACCGTGCCGATCAGGGTAGCCGTGTTGGTTCCGTTCGACGACCATTCTGGGCGTACGTGTCCTCCGCCGCGGAGGTGAACATATGCCACGAAGCCGTACGAAACGCCGCCTCGACCTCGACGGAGGTGATGTGCCCGGTGGTAACGGGCTCATTCACGAGCCGACCACGCAGTTTGACGGTGCGCGGGGCGTCAGCGGCATCGTTTGTTTGTCTGGATCAGCCTAGGAAGACCTTGGTGCGATGCCACGCGTAGTGCTTCTCCCGGGCCTCGTTCCACCAGGAGGTTCGGCGTCCGACCAATCGCATGCGAAGGAACTCCGTCATTGGGTCCGGGAGACCGAGGGCTTCGGAGCTGACCAGAAGCGCTCCTCCGTGGGCGACACCAATGTAGCCGTGCTCGTAGAGAGCGTCGCAGCCGAGTAGGCATGCCGCCATGCAGATTTCGGAAAGCTGGCGACGTTCGTAGTCGGAACACTCGCTTCGGCGCTTGATGTGCGCGGCCACGAGCAAGCGGCGGGGAAGCTCCATCCCACACAGGGCACACAGGCCGACCTGTGCCTTGGGGGGTAGGAGGTAGTTCCTCAGGTCCTCCTGCTCGCCACGATGGAGGTCACTCCCGCGGCGATTCAAAGTTCCCTCAAACAGATCGCCTACATTGTCCGAAGGCCCAATCTGTGCTTCGTCAGTTGCTGACGCGTCGCAGGGCTGGGCGAGCAGATCCTCGAGGCGCTGTCCGTCCTTAGGCCCGAAACCGGGCACTTCGAGCACCAGGCGAATGCGCTTTCTCCGGTTGCCGTCTGCCGACTTGCCGACCTTGCTCTGATTCCTGGTCATCTCGTCCGCAAGTGTGGCTACGTCCGCGAGGTTCCCGAGACGGACAGCTTCCGAGAGTAACTTCCTGTCGGCCTCAGGGAAGTCTTGCAGCGCCGTCTTGGAGAACACCTGTGCATCCACGATCGTGGCTCCGAGCGAGCGGAGTCTGCCAAGCAGCAGGACGAGTACGGGTTCGTAGTCTGAGTTCCTGGGAAGATCTTGCCGTGGCTGGCTGAGCGGTGGCTGGCCTCCAGCGCTTTCCAGGAACAAGGCAAGCCCGGATCCCGAGCGCTCTACGGAGAACACGGCATTCAGCTGGATGCCGTCATCGTCATTCGGACGCACGTGTCAAATGTTCCATAAGGTTCGACCCTTAGCGAATCGATTCAGTGGGACCGGGTTGAGCTGCGATATTCAGGCTCCTCTCGCTGCTGGGGTAGCCATATCGTGATCGGTGGAGGCGGTCGCGATGGGCTCGTTGCGGGAGAAGCTGCCTCTGCGGAGTCGACGGCCCGGGACGTCATCGCCGAGAGACTGCGGCAAGCGAGGTCATGCTCCGGCAATGGGGAGAGCGTCGCCACGTATACGTGAACCGCGTGGCCGGAGTCGGGGGTACGTCCCGGGGGTGGACGATTCTCCGGCCACGCGGCGGTCTATGCGCCGCTCTGCTCCAGGGCGGCGATTCGGCGCGCGAGGTCGTGCGCGGACGAAGCGGAGATCAGAAGCGGCTTGGCCATCCGGGGCATGGCCCACCACTGACGTGTCTGGTTGCCGAACCAGCAGACCCAGGCGCCGAACTTGGTGCCCAGTTCAACGAGTGCGCGGGAGGGCTCGACCTCCGGTGACGTCCGAGCGACGGACTGCTGCTCTGGCCAGCGGAACTCGGCCCAGACGGTCCGGCCTCGCGCGTCCCCGTCGACACCCATCTGCTCGCTGAGAGCCGCCACGATCGCGAGGCCTCGGCCGCCTTCGAGAAGGTTCTCGGTCTGGGCGACCCGGATGGCCGGCTGCGTCGCGGCTCCTGCGTCCGCAACAGCGATGCGCAGCTCGTTGGTGCTGCGCTGCACGTGGACGACGAAGGTGCCGCCGTTTCCGGAGCGGGTGTGCATGATGGCGTTCGAGGCGAGCTCGGCCACACAGGTGATGACGGCGTCGCGATCGGGGCAGTCTGCCACCAGGTCGCCGACATACCGGCGTACCTCCTGGAGTTGGCGCGCCTCGCCGCGAAAGGCGCGCTGGCACCAGCCAGGGGTCATTGCTGTCTCCTCGGAATGAAGGGCCAACCGCAGTCCCACTCGGTTGCCGAGGCCCCAGAAAATCTCATCCGCAGCGCCCTGACCAGGCGTTTCGCGTCCGCTGCAGGTTCAGGAAGTTCGCCATGTTCATCGGTGAACATGACAGTGATGGGACGATTGCAGAATGTTATCCTGCGGGCCCCGTTGTCCTCCTCCTGACGAAGGAAAGGACGAAATGATCGGACTCGCGCGCCTATACGCGGAGGCCGGCTTCGGCAAGCACGAAAGCTTCGCTGCGGCGGTCAACGCCCACCCGCTCGCCCGGGAATCCGGCGTGAGCGTGAGCCGAGTGAGCATCGGGCGCTACCTGTCCGGGACGACAGTGCCAGACCTGGCGGTGGCCCGCGTCATCGTCGCCGTGCTCGCGGCCCGCCTCGGCCGACCGCTCACGCTGAACGACGTATGGCCAGTGACCTTCGCCCCGGCGGTCTCCGATCTCGCCCTGCGGTACGAGCGATCCCTGCCCGTCACCGTCGAATGCGTCGCCGAACTGCTGGCATGCGAGGTGGACCATGCACGCGCCCGGGCCTTGGCCGCGTTGGACTTCGCCCCTCCCGCTGTTTCCGAGGCCATCACGGGCTGGCGGTACGGGTTGGTCGACTCGGCGACCGGCAGGCAGACGGAAGGCCGGGATGTGACACACCGCCAGGTCGCCCAGATTCGGGAGACCTGCGCGTGGTTCTCCGGGCTCGACCATGCCCGAGGCGGCGGGCTGGTACGCAGCGCGGTGACGACCTACCTGCACGATCACGTTGCCCCTCTGCTGCGCGGCAGCTACACCGATGCCGTGGGCCGCAGCCTGTTCGCTGTAGCGGCCGAGATGCTGCAGCTTGCGGGATGGATGGCCTACGACCTCGAACGGCACGGCCTGGCCCAGCGCTACTACATCCAGGCGTTGCGTCTGGCCAAGGCTTCCGGCACCGCGTCCCGCGGCTTCGACGCCTTCGTGCTGGTACGGCTCAGCCAGCAGGCGCTCAACCGCGACCATGCCGACGAGGCCCTCTACCTCGCGCGTGCCGCCCACGACGACGTCGCCCTGTCCGCCACCACACCGGCCGTACGCGCACTCGCCCACGCCGCAGAGGCTCGCGCGTGCGCCCGGCTGTACGAGAAAGGCGACGCTCACGCGGCCACGGCCTGCCGCCAGGCCCTCCTCGCCGCCGAACGTGAACTCGATGCCGGCGATCCCGGCGGTGAGCCTGCCTGGATCGGCTACTTCGACCCGCCCGAACTCGCTGCGGAGGTAGCGCACTCGCTCGTGGTGATCGGCGACACCACCGCCGCGCTGCCCCACCTCGACGCAGCACTCATTGGCAAGAGCAGCGACCGCGCTCGCGACAGGCTGTTCTGCCAGCTCAACCTGGCTGCAGCCCATCTCAAGACGGGCGACCTCGACGCCGCCCTGGCCGTCGCGGAGCAGGCTCTCCCCACCGCCGGAACCATTGCCTCCACCCGGGTCCGCAGCCGGTTTCGGAGCTTCCGCCGGGCGCTGCCGGCCAAGGAGCCTCGCGTTGTCGCGTTCAATGAACGCGTGCATGATGAATTGGCCGGAGTTGCGTAGAGCTCCGGGGATCAGACGACAAAGTGCCGTCTGGTGAGCCCGGCAACACGGGGAGCGCCAACTCTCACGATGAGTACGCAGCCGGTCGACGCCCCCTACAGGACAGCCCTGGTAGACGCCTGTCGACAGGCCGGGCTCGACTGTGACGGTGCTCGGCTGCTGCGCGTTCACGCCAACGCGATCTACTACTTGCCCCGGGAGAACGCCGTCGCGCGCGTCCGCAACGCCTCGGCATTGGAACGCATGCGCATCGCCGTTCAGACCGCCGCCTGGCTCGCCGAGCAGGGCTTTCCCACGCTAAGGCCGCTCGACGTGACCCAGCCCGTGGTCGTCGGCGCCCACCTGGCGACCTTCTGGGAGTATCTGCCGCCCCTCGACGGACGGTCGGCCGACATCACCCACCTCGCCGGCCTGCTGCGCGTGCTGCACCGTCATCCGCTGCCTCCTCTACCGCTTCCCTCTATTCGCCCGGTGGGGAGCACCGCAGCCGAGGCGAGGGCGTCCACCGTCCTGTCGGAGAGCGAGCGGGACTGGCTGGTCGAGCGTTGCGTGGAGTTGGAGGAGGGCTTCGCGCGGCTCGCGGCCACGCTGCCGTGGGGAATCGTGCACGGCGACGCCCACACCAACAACCTTCTCCCTCATCACGAAGGCGGCTGGGTGCTCATCGACTGGGACTCCGTCGGCGTCGGCCCGCCCGCCTATGACTTCATGCCCATCTACCTGCGCCCCCGCCGCTTCGGCTACCCGCACTCCCTATGGCACGACTTCTGTACGGCTTACGGAATCGAACCAGTGAAGGACGGCGACCTGAACCTGCTGGCACAGATCCGTGAGGTTCGCAGCCTCAGCGCCTTCATCCGCGGCGCTGAACACAACCCCGCCGCCCGCACGGAGCTGCTCAACCGGCTGTCCTCCCTCATGACAGAAGACAGCACGCGCAGGTGGCACGCCCTCTGACCCAGCGCGACCGACAGCGAGCTCTAAGATGGCGGCTATCTGGTCAGCAACCTTTCACCCTCCATCGCGAACCTATCCACCACTAGGAATGCCTTGCCTAGCTCGTTGAGCGTCAGCTCAAGCCGGTAGAAGTCGACCTCGCCGCCACCATTGCGGTACGGCCGGATCCGGTCTGTATCCAGACCCCGCTTCCACTCCTCGAACGGCACTTCCGCGAAGGGCTCGTACTCATCGTCCCAAATACAGCAGTCTGCTCTGTACTGGTCATATTCCGTCCCGTCGTACGTCTCCGGGTGCACTTGGGCGTCGGCCCACGCGAACAGCTTCGGCACCGCCTCGGCGTAGCTGGCGAGGCCAAGGAATACGCCCCAACTGGCCAGCTTCTCGGGCTTCTCGCCGTCCTCGTTATCTACGCCTAGACGAATGTCACCTCGCCCTGAGGTCTTGTTGACCCACTCCTCCATGTCCACCACCAGCCGCTTGCCGCTGGCCAGCAGCTCCATCCACGGCTTGGCAAGCCGCAGCTCGCGCAGGCGCAGCTCGTAGGGATCGCCCTCGGCCGCTTTCCGCAGCGGCTCCCGGGCGCTCGCATCCAGCACCTGGCTCTCAGGTACCAGGAGCTTCCAGCCGCCGGTCGACATCTTGACCAGCGTCTCCCGGTTGACCAGCTGCCAGTGGCAGCGTTTCGTCTCCGGGTGGTACAGCACCACGGCCACCGGCAGGGAGTGGTTCGTCCAGTACTGCACATGCTGCTCGTCGGGCCGGAACCACCAGCCGCCTGGCCCGGTTTCCTCGAACCAGCTCGTGCCGCTCTTGATCTGCAGCGCCAGCAGCCGTCCGCGCACGTCCTCGCCGTCGACGACCTCGGTCTGCGCGTCGATGCCGTAGTCCTCGGTCGGCTGGTCGCGAAACACCCAGTCCAGCTCGTCTTGTATGGCCTGCCGGGTGTGGGTAACACCCTCTTCGGCTACTTTCGCGGAGGCTTTGCGGCGCGTCACGGGGACATCTTCTCGCTTCTTCACGCGAAACGCGGAGGAGTCTGCTCACCTCGTTCGCTGACCAGGCGGGCAGACATGTGGACAAACCAACCGGCGGCGCCAGGTCGCCCATGTCGTCTCGTCCGCTGATCTTGGCTACATGGGGTGCCGGGCAGGAAAGCGACAGCCCCGCGTCTCGTCAGCCAGGCCCTCCAAACCGAAACCACCGACGTCGGTCGGTGGTTGTTCCTGCTCCCGTGTCGACGCTTGGCCCTTTATCGTCCGTACGGATTCGACCCGTAGCCCCCTCCAGAGGGTGGTGCCCTCTCCGCTTGCAGCAGTGCCGCCATTAAGCCCGTGGAGACTGAAGGCTGATCGGCCGCTCTGAAGCCGAGTTCATCCGGTCCAGAAGGGCTTGGGTTTCGGAGGAACACGTAACCCCGAGGGCATCGAGGCGGGCCTTCAGATGGCGAGCGCGCATGCGGGCTTCGTCAGTGCGGCCGAGGTCGATCAGGAGCCGGATGGCCGACCTGGCTGCGCTCTCCATGTCCGGGTCGAGAGCGCACGCCTGGTCGTAAACCTCCAGCGCACGCTCGTTCCGCCCTGAGCGTTCGTGGAGCACTCCGAGCTGAAGGAGGGCCTTCACGCTGGCCACGGTCAGCGGCCAGCGGTGGTCCTGATCGAGCCAGTCGTACTTGAGGCCCTGGCACAGGCGTCCCCGGCACAGGCTCTCTACCGCTTCCAGCGCGGCTTTCCTGGCCTCGTCAGTCCCGGCGGTACGCGCGTCGGCGAGCGCGCGGTGGAAGGCCCACAGGTCCACGTCGACGCGCTGCGCCTCGATGCGGTAGGTTTTACCGCTTCGTTCGATGAAGCTGGCTTCCTTCTCGCCCAGGCCGGAGGCTCCGCGCAGCGCGGCGCGCAGGTCCTTGAGGGCGGCGTGGAAGCGGTACCCGGCCAGCGTCTCCTCCAGATCCGGCCAGAGATGCTCGCAGATTTCCTCGCGATCCAGGCCCTTGGGGTGGACGGCCAGGAGGACGAACAGCTCCAGAGCTTTGGCGCGGCCGGAGATGTCCAGCGGCGTGCCGTTCACCTCGATGACCGGTGCGCCGAGGATGGCGAACCGGACCGGCTGGGGTGCGGTGCTGGGTGGCGGGACCTCGAGTTCTGTCGGCTTCTCGGTTAGCTCGGCCGGCATGCCGTTCCCCAGGGCGAGTGTGTGGAGCACTGTCGCCGCCGCATCGGTCGGCATATGGAACAGCGTGACATCGCGGAGTTCCTTCGCCAGAGGGCCGATCGTCTCGGCCACTCGGTGGTCCTGGTCGATCTCACAGGTGGTTCCGGACGACGATCGCCCTATCAGGACGGACCCGACGCCGAAGGTGGACCCCAAGCTCATGAGGGTGTCCAGGTACGCGTGGCCGTCCGCAGCGCAGGCGGTCAGCAGCAGCGCGGGCAGCGGCTCGCCAGGCTCCGCCTCGCGGAGCTGGGGGATGTCGTCAGTGTCGTGGTCGCGGAGTATGCGGCGGCGGGCGACGAACTGTTCCTCCAGGTGGTCGATGGCCTCGTCCAGGGTGGCGACCAGCCGGAGGCCCGGCAGGTGGCCGGTCAGGGCGGTGATGGTTTCGCCGAACCACCGTACGGCGTCCTGGGAGGGGATGACGATCTCGGCGCGGTGCTGGTCGGCCTGAGTGAGGAGGTCGAGCACGATCGCTCGTGCGCAGTCTTCGGCTCCTGGGCCGGTCAACGCCAGATTCAGCCCGGACAGCTCCAGGGAGACGGGCTCCTCGCCGCGGATCCCGGCTTTGAGCATGAGCGGCGGGTCGATGGAGAACGCGGAGGTGACCAGCTCGAAATCGTCCGGCGGACCATCTTCCGATTCGGCGAAGCTGCGCCGGTGTGACTGCTCCAGCGCTCGTACGGCGGTCGGTTGCGGTTCGGGTGCAGGCACGCTGAGCGGCTCGTTGACGGCCGGGACGGGTAGGCGTCGCCGATGGCGGAGCCGGACGGAGGCGAGCGCGACGGCCACGCCGGCGGCCAAGGAGATCGCCATAATCCCGCCTTCGGGCAGCACAACCACGCTGGAGCAGACGGCCGATCTCCTTGGCTGCGGCGAGAAGTCCGCCGCGGGACGTGGCGAGACGTCTTCGTGGTGACCGGGTTGCCGCGTTGCCGATGTAGCCGTGGGAAGAGGCGAAGGGGCTCGATGGCGGGTCGGATCGGCCTTCCTGGTCTCCTGCTCGCGTTCGGGTAGGACGAGGTGCCAGCCGGATTCCAGCACGTCAGGATCGGTCAGTCGGGCGCCGCCCGGCTGCGGCCGATCCTTGTTCAGCCTGAAGATCTCTTTGAATCGCTTGCCGTCTCCGAGGCGCTGTTCGGCGATCTCCCACAGACTCTCGCCCGGCCTGACAGTATGGGTGCGTTGGGATGAGCGAGGTTCCTTCCTGGCGGCGTCACCGGGCAGACGTAGGGTCCATCCGGGCCTCAGCCAGTCTCCTCGGGTGAAGGTCTGCCCGTCGTCCATGGTGCGTCCCTGGTTCAGCGCGACGATCTCCCGGTAGCGCATCGGGTCTCCGAGCTGCTTGTCGGCGATCGTCCAGAGGGTGTCTCTCGGCTGGACCACGTAGGTCGCGTACGGCTTGGCCGGCTCAGAGGTCTTCGGCCCGGCCGCCATGAGGTGGTGCGAGGGCAAGGCCACTGGTGCGACTGCCACCGCTGCTGCTGGGATGGTTCCGCGGGATGCGGCAACCGGAGCTGTGGTCGCCACGGTGATCGTGGTGATCAGGTAAGCCGCCAGTCGCTGGAACGGCATACGCACCCTTCCACGCCGGGCGCGGGCCGTTGCCACCAACTCGACGATCACCGCCCCGGCGAACAGGGCCCAGCACGTCCATACGGTCGCGAGCATGAGCGTCTTGATCACAACGGGTTCGGCGGGCGTGGCCAGGTCGTCGAGAGTGGGTAGGTCCACCGGCCAGAAGAAGGTCAGCAGGATGGCTGGGATTCCGGCGAGTAGCCCAGTAAGCACCGCGATCGCCGCCGCCTTGGCGAGGATGGGGTGACGCAGCCCGTACATCGTCATGATCGTCCTTGCTCGATGCCCTGGAACATGCGCGCTGAGGCGCTGGCTGTGGCGGTCACGCTGCCGATCCCGATCAGAGAAATCAGCACGGTCGGCCGGGACACCGTGACGGTCACCTGGACCGTGCGGTTGCCGGATAGGGAGGCGTTGCCCGAGTGCCCGCTGGAGGACAGGTAGGCCCGAGCGGCGGCCAACGCCCTGGAAGCGTCGATTTCGAATCGGCCGCCGGCGTAGGCATGGTCGATGTCCACCTGTCCAGCTCCGGCGCGGGCGGCCTCCTCGGCCACGGCGTACGCCTCTCGGTATGCCTGGATCTTGGCTCCGCCGTCCACGACGAGTCCGGCGCAGATCAGCAGCGCCAGGCCGAGCACCGCGGTGAACGCGGTGACGGAGCCTCGCTCCTCGGTCCGGGTCACGGCTGTCCGCTCCTTGCGCGGTGCGGGTCGATCGGGCTGCTGAAGCTGCTGGTCAGGCGCTTGGATCCGGGAACTCCGGGCACGGCGAGGTCGGCCAGGTCCACGTCACAAGTGACACGAGCGACCACGACGGCAGGCCTCCCCAGCGGAGTGGAGAACCCTGTCGTGTCGACGGTCACCGACGGCGAGCACGCCAGTCCTTCACGGTCGAGCGCCGCCCGCGCGCTGGACAGGGCGGCAGATCGTGCCGCGGCTGGATCGCGGGCGATGGAAGCCTGGCGGGCCGCGTCCCGCGCCGCGGCGTCGATGGCGCCATGGGCGAGTGTGACGCGGCCCAGCCCGACCACCATCAGCAGCACAGCAACCAGAGCAGGCGCGATGAGCGCCGTCTCCAAGGCCATCGAGCCGCGCTCACGCAGGTCCGTCATTCGGATGTCCACTTCTCCACCGGGGCCCGGGCGACCTGCTCGACATCGAGGGGCAGCAGCGGAATCAGGCTGATCGCCTGCCCGCTGACCGCCACGCTGAGGCTGTCTGCGGTGCGCTCGACGCTGACCTTGCCGGAGGTGAGGAACGACCCGCCGACCTGCCGGATGAAGCGTTCGGCTGTCGCCTGCCCGGCGGAAGGGCTGGAGCCGTACGCGCGCCCGGCTCGCAGTCCTTCCTGAGCCGCCGCCAACGCGAGGTTCCGGGCGTGGAACCACAACGCGGCGTTGATTGCGAGCAGGACCAGCAGGAGGAGCGCGGGATAGACCAGCGCGGCCTCCAGCGTCGCCGATCCTCGCTCACGCCGATTCATTTGATCTTGGCGAGCTGTTCGTTGACGACGGAGGTGATCTTCGCGCCCACGGCGATGGCCAGCAGGAACACCACGGCTGCGATGATCACCCATTCGACCGTCGAACCACCGCGTTCAGAGTTCGCGCCGCGCCGCTGTGCGTACCGATTGACAACCAGCGACATCCGCTCCAGCTGTACGGCCAGAGCGAGCATGGCTCTGTAGATCATCGGTGGGTACCTCCGAAAGGGTCAGCCGCCGGTCATCCGCGCGAAGGCGGGATAGCCGAGCAGCAGCAGGAACCCGAGGACCGACAGGGCCATCGGGACGGTCATGGTCTCGGTACGGGACTTGGCCTTGGACACCTCGGCCGACAGTTCGACCTCGCGCAGGGATTGGGCCTTGGCCATGAGGGTGTCGAGGATGCCGGCGCCGTGGGTTCCGGCGAGCCGGGCGATGGCGGCCAGGTCGGCGAGCTCAGGAACGCGGATCTCCTCGGACAGCCGGATGAGCTCATCCCATGCGCTCGCGGTGGCCCGCCGTGCGGGGTCCAGCGCGAGGCACAACCGCTGGAAGGTCCACCCTCCACCGACCTTGGCGGGCGACTCCAGTGCCTCAGCCGGCCCCGATCCGGCTGCACGTGCGAGCGCCACCAGATCCAGGTACGCCACGATGGCCTGCCGGAACGCCGCCCGCGCCTCAGCGGCGTGGCCGCGTATCGAGGCGTCGGGGGCGAAGAACGCGGCGACGGCGAAGGCCAGGCATGCTCCCCATGAGACCGGCCAGGGAAGGGCGACGCCGAGCAGTGCGCACCACGCCCAGAAGACGACCGGACCAGCCGCCCCGAGCCCGATCACCACGCCCTTCTGGGTGAGGTAGTCATCGGCCGTCCTGCCGAGCACCGCCAAATCCGCCTGCGGGATACGCGCGCCGATTACTGTTCCGGACAGTTTCCGCGCCATGCGCGACCGCCAGTCCCCATCCGGCTCGCTGCGGCTCCCACCCGGCCTGAGCCGTTCCATAGCCGGTGCGAGCGCGGGCGGAGCGGGGAAGACCGCCAGGATGGCGAGGGCTCCGCCGAGGCCGATCAATGCCCCGCAGGTCAGAACCAGCGCTATCACGATGGATCACCTGCGGGGTTGAGGAAGCGATGTCCCTTCGGTGCCCTGGTCAGGCGGTGCAGCCACATGAAGGCACCCGCGTACAACGCGATCACGATGCCGAGAACAAGCTGGCCGCCCACCGTTCCGAACGGGGCGACATAGGCCCGGTTGACCAGCGCGAAGGTGGTGTATCCGAGCAGCGCGCCGATGACCCATCGGGCGGTCGTGCGATGGGTCGCGCGCTCGGCGTCGATCTCCCGCCGTGCGGCCACGTCCTTGGCCACCGTACGGGCAAGGCCCTGGAGTACCTCTCGCAGTCCCTTGCCGCGGGCGCGGCAGGCCAGGATCAGCGCTGCGGCGATCACATCCCCGGTCGGGTCGTTCAGGTCATCGGCGAACGCTCGCAAGGCCTGCTCGGTCGGGGTGCGATAGGCGAGCCGCCGCGCGAGCGCCCGCACCTCGGCTGCGATCGCCGGCGGCGGGTTGTCCGCGCTGGACTGCAACGCCTCCTCAATGCCCGCACTGCCGCCCAGGACGTCGGCCAGATGGCGGGTCCACGTCTGAAGCGCCTCCAGGCGCTCGATCCGCCGCCCGCTGTCGCGGGCGCTGAGCATCCGCGGCAGCGTCACAGCACCCACCGCAGCCCCGAGGGCGGCGACCGGCCAGCCCGTAAGCCACCACGTCAGCACGAGAACTCCCGCAGCCACGGTCGTAGGAACCGCCGGTATCCGCGGCAGCCGCCGTGCCGGGTGCGGAGGCCGTACCAGGGCTCGGCGCATTCCCGTGATGGCGAGCAGAGGTCCCGCGATGAGCGCCGCGCCGGCCAGCGCGGCGAGCCAGCCGGTCATGCGTACCCTCGATCCCAGCCCCGAGGCGCGAACAGGTCCGGGTCGAACCCCGCCACCACCAGTTCCTCCATGCACTGCGGGATCGTGTTCGGTACGGCCCGCCCGTCCGGCCCCGGGACATAGACATGGTTGACCGCCGGTTCCAGCCCGTCTCCCGGAGGCAGCACCTCGTTCACCTCCGCGACGTAGCGGCGGTTGACCAAGCCGTCGATGTCGTGGCGGAGTTCGTGCCGCAGGTGGACGACGAAGTCCACGGCCATGCCGATCGTGCGGAACAGCGTGTCCGGCGCGATGGAAAGGCCGCCCGATCCGGCGAGGATCAGCATCCGGGCGAACACCTGGTCGGCCGAGTCGGCGTGCATGGTGCAGATGGAGCCGGAGCCGCCGGTGTTCATCGCCTCCAGCATCGGCACCAGCTCGTCGCCGCGGACCTCGCCGACGATGATCCGGCGTGCGTTGAACCGAAGCGCGTCCTCGATGAGCTGGCGCATCGTGATCGCGCCCAAGCCTTCGGTGTTGCCCTCCCGGGCCTCCATCGCGAGCACGTCACGGTGCCGGTCGGTCTGCAGGTGAAGGAAGAGCTCGTACTCCTTCTCCACGGTGGCGATCCGCTCGTCCGGGTCGATTTCGGCGGCCAGTGCCCGGGCGAATGTGGTCTTGCCGTCGCCCATCCCACCCGTGATCACGATGTCCTTGTGGGCGCGTACGGCGGCGGCGAGGAACGCGCGGAGCCCCTTGTCCACGGTGCCGTTCACCATCAGGTCGTCCAGGTCGGCCTCGAGCAAACCGTGTCTGCGGATGGACAGGCACGGCCGTGGCGTGACTCCCATCAGCGCGGCGATGCGGGTCCGGTGCCCGACCGACAGATGAAGACGCGGCCGAGCGATCGAGAAATCCCGGGCGGTCTGTCCCTGATAGGCGGCCCACCGGCGGACGTTGCCCACCAGCTCCTCATCACTGTCGGCGATCGGTGGTCCGAGCGCCTTGTGGCCGTCCCGGTAGGTGATCCACACCTGGTCACAGCCGTTGACGTCGATGTTCTCCACCTCGGGGTCGTCGACGAACGGCTGCAGACGCCCCAGCGCGAAGATCTCGTTGTAGACCGCTTCCGCGAGCCGGCGCTCCTCCTGCAGCGTCGGCGCATCCCTGCCGGCTAGCGCCCTGCTGTCCACGTGCTCGCGGACCAAGTCGGTGATGACGGCTCTCGCGTACTCGCGCACGGCCTCGTCCCCGGTGACCGCTGCGGCGTCAAGCGCTTGCGTGACCGTGGGTAGGACCTCGCGCACCGCCTGCTGGACGTCGAAGCTCACGAGACTGTCACCTCGGTACGTGCTGGCTCCTCGCAGAGGTGATCGGCCAGCGAACGAGCGGCCCGAATCAGTGGAGAACGGGGGACGTATCGCTCGTTGCCGATGCCATGCGACAGCACCGCCGCGGCCCGAGGATCGTGGGGAAGGTGGTCGACCACCTCCACACCGAGCGTCTTCGCCACCTCCCTGCGGCCGTACGGCCCGGCTCCGATCAGCAGAACCCGCGGACCGGACCGACGACCGCGCATGGCTCGGATTTCAGTGAGGCGAGGAGCCAGCGCGGACAGATCCACGAGTGTGGGACGCACGACGGCGAGCACCTGATCCGCATCGGTCAGCAGCGGAGTAGGCATGTCCCAGCCGCCGACGCGTCCGACGTCGGCGATCACATCCCCGGGCGTCGCGGTGAAGGTCTTGGTGATGTCCACCCAGAGCTGCCGGACCGAGGCCATCTGAGCAGGGTCGGCGAGGCCTGGCAGGATCCGGCGGGACCCGGCACCGGCCAGATGCAGGACCTGCTCGTCAAGCGTGGTGGCGGGGTCGGCGCCGCGGCGGAGTTGGACCGCCCACTCGCCCAGGCCGCGTTCCTGCGGCTGGCCGACGAGGTATCCGGACAGGACGCTGCCACCGGCGGGATCGCACTCGGCGAACAGAACCTCACGCGGCCAGGCCAGCGTGAGAGCGAGTCCGGTCGTCGTGACGCCCGGACTGTGGCCGCCCGAGCACAAGACGGTCAGCATCTATGTTCACCTCGCCCGCGACTGGAGGATGAGCGCGATCTTCCCGTCCGCGGCCTGACGTGCCAGCGCACTGCCCTCGCCGGCCGGGACGACGAGGTCGACCACGATGAGCCCGTCAGTGTCTGGCTCGCCGACGCGGTCGACCCGAGCCTGGTGATCGGCCGGGGCGCCCTGCCCGTTCGAGATGGCGGGCGCCACGGCGGCGGCCACGACGCGATCACCGGGCTGGATTCCCCTGGCCGGTAGTTGGCTCGGCTTGAGCGCCACCGGCACGACGACCTGCCCCGGTGCCGGAACGAGTGTCCCGGTCAGGTGCGCGGGTGCCAACAGGGTGCCGACCTTCAGGTCCACAGCGGCGCGTCTGCCGATGACCGCGCTCTTGTCCGTGGCCTCCACGGCCCGTACTCCTGAGTCCAGGCCGAGCGCGACCGTCCGAAGGTCCTGTGCTTGCAACTGCTGGCCGATGGGAACGTCGCGCGCCATGACGAGAACCGGCGTTCGGTGCCCGGCGATGCCGTACACCTGCCAGGCGATCAGTGCGCCGAGAGCGGTCAGTGCGACGCTCACCGCAAGCATCACCGGACTGCGCCTGCTCGGTAGCGGGCGCACGTGTGTATTGACCCGGCCCGCTTCCCTGCTCAGCATGAAGCTCTGGGGCATATGGCTATCCCTTCGTGACGAGCGCCTGGGCTTCGATGACGCGGATCGGGAAGGTGACCGACTTCGTGATGGTCGGCAGCGTGCCGCCGGTGCCACCCGAGCCGCGCCAGGTGCCGCTCCAGGTCACTGACACGGTCACCCGATAGGCGCTTGCCGGATGCTGATACGCGTGCGAACAGGTGGAGCTCTGCTGGTCGGCGGGCCGAGTGGTGTCGTACGCGGCTCCGGGCCCGTCGCAGGTGAGCGTCTGGCCGTCGCCGGTACTGATGGTCATCCGCTCGGGAGTGGCGGTGGCCGCGGCCCAAACGGTGCCCATGTGCAGCCTCTTTGACTTGGGCGCCCACTGCCCGTCGGCTAGGAAGAACCACTGCGGGAGCCCGACCAGCCCGTTCTGTCCGCGTGGCGGAGCAGTGAGCACTGTCGGCGGCGCGATCGGGATCAGTTTGTACGCTCGACGAGCGAGTTGCTCAGGGGTTACCGCATCACGCCGTTTCTTGATCCAGACGACGTCTCGGTAGCCATCGGAGCACTCGACCAGGTAGTAGGCGCCCTTGCCGGTCGGCTCGCTGCTCAGGTTGCTGCCGGGATCGACGAACTCCAGACCACCGTTTTCCCGCCCGTCAGCGAACCACGGCTGGTAAGTACATCTGACCTTCGATCCCTTGCCCGTCGGAGTCGCTGACCCGGGACGGGGCAGGCGCTTGGCCGAAATGATGTAGCCCGTGTAGTCACTCGACACGCCGACGCCATCTCCGTCCCCGTCTCCGAGTGGGGCAATGGCAAGTCCGGCGACAAGGACATAAGTCATGCCGTAGGCGAACAAGGCTCTTCCACCTGCTCTACCTTCGACACTCGCCAGGCGCCATCCGTCCCCTTCGCGAGGGTGGCGACAAGATGAATCCGACTCGTTCCATGCGTGAGGCGCTTGCCTGTCCGATCGTCTGCCTGACCGCCTTTCCGGGCGTCTTGGCAGTCGTGGAGGGTGGCGCGATCTCTCTCGATCCGTACGTCGAACGGGTGATGTTCGGGATTTCCCCATGTCACCCGATGAGTGGCGCGGAGCGCGGCGATTCCTCGCAACATCCGGCTCAGGAGAGGCTGGGTGGCCACCTGTTCAAGGATCGCCTTGCGCTCTGCTGGGTAAGCCCGCTCGGCGCGTTGGCCGGCGGGGTAGAGGTCGCGGTATACGGAAAGGACGGCATCCTCGCTCGTGGTGGCCGTCGGCGTGGGCGAGGGCGGCGTCATGGTGAGGGTTGGTTCCGGAGCGGTGCCGCTGGACTGGCAGGCAGTCACAGCGCTTGCCGTGACGACGAACATCGCCACCAAGGGCAAGGCCCGTTTTGGGCACCGCAAAACAACCCTCACCGGCCAGCACCTTCACCATAGAAATTGATCCACTACAAGCAGTCGTCAGATTAGAGTAGTGGCCCAACCGTGGCGCCTAACGGTCTGGTCATTCAATCATTACCCGCGATTTATCAAACGGCTAAGCCCTTATGGTGGCTGCCCTCTTGTGGTGTGAGAGGTGGAGCCCAAATCGCCAAAATTAAGTGATTCTCCGCCTGATGGACGCTTGTTTCTAGAGCGCCCTAAATGTGCTCAGGAGTTCCGTGAACGTCTCGAACCGCAGCCTTGAAGGCGGCAAGGTATAAACCGCCAATGACGGCGGTTACCTGCTCGCCAACAGTCCGGCCATCGCTGTCCGTAGCGGCTACTTACTGCGCCCGCTGGCCCACGAGGTACTGGCTGTGGCGCTTGCCGACCGCGACGGCGGCGCTAACCTACGAGCCCGCGCATGGATCCGGCTACGGGAGCAGGCGGATGAGGCCGTCCTCCAGGTAAGCAGTCTGGCCGGCGTCTGCCGCCAAGATCGCCGCGGTCATTCTCCTCGCCAGGCCTGGCGGCAAGAGCTTGTCCAAGTCCGCGGGAGGAGCGAATACGTATTCGTCGAGCTCCTCGGGCTGCAGGCGGAGCGCCGCAATTTGGGAGTCAGTGAGCACGCCTGCGTTGAAGACGAACATCAGCCCGGCGTCCCACGGCGGTGCCGGGGGCACCCAGTCGACACATGCGAGCTGACCCACCGGCGGCGCGATGCCCAACTCCTCCTGCAGTTCACGGAGCAGAGCACTGACGGGGGACTCCCCTGCCTCGACGATCCCGCCAGGGACGTCCCATTCGTCCTTGTAGACCGGGTGCACGACAAGCACCCGCCCTTGGTCGTCTCGCAGCAATGCGCCTGCCGCGGCACGAAGGCGGGGTACGGAGGCGACGTAGGCCAGGTATGGCGCGGAGTCGCTCATGACGGCTCCGACACTATGAGCCGCGGACGGCCTGGCGCCGGGGTATTTCCAAACCTCACGCGGAAGCAGCTCGTACACCACTGGGCGGGACGTCACCGGCCGGCAGGGAAAGACGGCGTGTCGCCCACGGACTGTTCATACCCTGAGCGGTGCGTATCGGCTCTCTCGACACCCGTTTGATCGTTCTCCGCGGGAACTCCGGCTCTGGGAAGACGAGCGTCGCCCGGGCCGTGCGGGCGGCCTATGGCCGTGGCCTGGCTCTGGTCGGCCAGGACGTCGTACGGCGGGAACTGCTGCGGGAGCGGGACGTACATGGCGGTGTGAACATCGGCCTCATCGACACGATCGTTCGGTACTCCCTCGATCACGGGTATCACGTCCTGCTCGAAGGCATCCTTACCGCCAGCCGGTACGGGGCGATGCTGCAGTCCCTACGCCGTGACCACGCCGGGACCAGCGCCTTCTTCTACCTGGACGTGTCCCTTCCGGAGACACTCCGGCGGCATGACAGCCGCCCCCAGCGGTCGGAGTTCACCCGAGACCAGATGCGGGAGTGGTACCGCGAGCGCGACCTGCTCCCGGACGGGTACGAGACGGCCATCGGCGAGGACAGTCCGCTGGAAGCGTCGGTGCGGCAGGTGCTGCGCCAAGCTCGTCGCCGACACCGATCCGGCCGTGGCATGGCCCGTCCTCCTACGGACGATGATCGAGATCGGTGTCAGCAAACTCACCCTCGCGCCCCCTGGTGGCCGACCGAACGAGTTCTCGCCGACACCGTCGCCGCTTCGAACCGACTGAAGGCCGCGGTCAGCGAGGTCCCGCGTCGGGCTACCCGACAGATCATCGGGCCATGAAGACCTTCTTGGCTTCGGGGGAGTCGGGGGTCGAGACGTAAGCTTGGCCGACGGACAGTTTTTCCAAGGCCTGGGCCATGTCCTGGCCGGCTCGGCCGCGCAGGAAACCGGCGACTGTCTTGCTTTGCGGGTAGTTGCAGCGGAACGCCACCTTAGTGCCGGCGTTGCCGAGTACGTCCTTGTGGAAGTCGTCCACTCCCTGACTGGCCACCACCACGGCGACGCCGTATTTGCGGCCTTCCTTCATGATCTTCGGCAGAGTGACGTCCTTGGCCAGCCGGTGCGCCTCGTCCAGCACCACGGCCAGGCGCAGCTCACTCGTCTTTCCCCAGTGGAACATCTCCCGATAGACCTTGCGCAGCACGAACGCGGCGGCGGCCAGCTGTACCTGTTCCATCAGCGTATGCACGTCGAGCACCACACCACCGGTGAGCAATTCGCCGAACCGACCCTCGCCCGCGTTGTCCCGGAACAGGCCGAACTCGCTCAGCGGGCGAGTTCGCGCCGCGACGTTGCGGCCGTGCCCGGCACTTTCCTTCTGTTCCAGGAGCTTGGCGAACTCAGCCATAGTCGGCAGCCCCGTCGGGCCGTTGGCCGAACCGAAACCGTGTCGCTGGTACAGCTCGCGGAGAACCTCGTAGACCACGTTCCGTTGGATCTCCCCCAGCGCGCTCACATAGCCGACGACCTCGGCCAGCTCCCACGCCGTCTGATTATATTTCTCGTGGCTGACGTCGGTCCGGAGCTCGAATGGGGAGAAGTCCAGCCCGTCGCCCGCGTCGACGACCGTTGCGTCGGTCGCGGGGTCGGCCGCCATGTCGCCGTGGAAATCGATGACCAGCGCTGGCAAACCTTGTTCGGCGAACGAGTTGAGAATACGCCGGGTGGTCACCGACTTGCCCTGCCCAGGAATGCCGAGAACGAACATATGCGGACTGCCCGACGTGCTGATCCGCCACGTTAGATCGGCGGAGTTCGCGTCCTTCCCGAGCACTACCCGCACCTCATCGGGCCGTTTCTTAACCGACTGTGTCGCCGGTGTTTCCGTGGTGGATGCTGGCTCTGATTGCGGGGTAGCCAGGACCGGCTCGGACGGCGTGTCCACGGCCAGCTGGGCAACGGGTTCCGTAAGGTCCACGGTGGACGCCGGGGCCCGGCTCGGTGTCAACGTGGCGATGCCTGCTGTGCGCAGTTTCGGAGCGGTCAATGCCTCGATCGATATCCCGCGATGCTCGCTCGGCAGGTCCGGCTCGCCGGCCAGGCTGACCACGTACCCCTGTTTGGAGATCTCTGGGCGGGTGCCGTCCTCGATCCGGGCGAACTGGCGTTCTGCTGCGGCCAGCCGCTCGGCACTGAGCAGATCCGCTTCGAAGGCCCGGTTCGCGTGGTAGCGCAGGATTCCCGCCAGCCGGGCCCGCTGCAGGTCGGCATCCAGACGGGGTTGGTCGTTGCCGAGGAAACCGTCCTCCAACATGGTCACCGTGGCATTGAGGCTGTCGACGATGTTCTCGGCGAGTTGATCTGGCGACGTGTCTTCCTTCAGCGGCTTGACCTCGACGCACTCGAACCTGATCGCCTGCCGGGTGGCGCGGACCAGAATCAGGTCGCAGAACCGTACCTTTTCCTCCGGCGACTCCTTCTCCTGCGATTTCTTGCGCGTGATGCCGAACATTTCCTGGTGCATGTCGACCGGTACGAGGATCGTGTCCTTCAGATCGCCCCGGCTCTCCAACCAGGACACCAACGCCGCGAGGCTCACCGCCTCGGCGGCCAGGTCCGACTGACCGATGAGACGCAGCGCCAACCGCCCGGACACGAGTTGCATGGCCCGCAGGGTGCCGCGCACCGACTGGGTGTCGTCGGCGAATCCCAGGCCGCGCATCGCGGTGGCAAGCAGGCGTTCGATCTCGGCCTGGTGTTTCGTGGTAACGGTTAGCCGAGGCCCGATTCCTTCCAGGAAATCGGGCGCGTAGTCCAAGATGTACGGCTGGTTTTTCTTCGGGCTCGACGAATACAGTTCCGGTCCGAGGTTGCGGTCGATCGTCATGACCCAGTCGGCCCGATCATGCGCCGCGGTCAGCGCCCGGCGTTCCGGCTCGCCGAGCGAGACGCGTAACGCAATGCCGTTTTCCGTCGCCAGTCCATGAGCCGCAGCGAGTGCGGCCTGGTGTGCCCGGTGCGCGTCGACCGCGTCCGCCGCACCGTCCCGCCGCTTTTCGCCCCGGTATTCCCGGAGTTGTACCGCTGGCATGGTTTCCCAATGCGGGCCGTCCGGGGTGTCTACCGTCCGGTTGCTGGTCGGGGTCAGCAGGTTGCGGAACGACGTGGTGCCCGCCGGGGTGGTCGAGCCGCCACCTGCCTCGACCACGGCCAGGTCGTTGACCACGCTTATATGCGCGGGCGTGTCGTCCTTGGCCAGTCGGCCGAACGGCCGCACGCTCAGCCCGAGCGGCGGCTTCAAGTACGATCGTCCGCTCCCTACCCGGTATCCGCCGACGGCCCGCTGCAGGTCGGTCAGCGCGGGCAGCGGATCGGTATTGCCAGGCCGGGTGCTGTAGGCGGTGACTTCTGCGCGTCCGGCTAGTCTGGTGGCGTCGAAGTCCGCGGCCCGGTCGGTCAGTACCGCTTGGCGCAGCGCCTGGGCCAGCAGTTCGCCGGAGCCGGGGTTGATCGCCAGAAGCCGGACCGCGTCCGGCTTCGAGTGGGTCTCCCGGTAGTGCTCAATGCGCTCGGCGACCATCGCGGGCGGCACGTCCGTGGCGACGTCCCGCCAGTCCATGCCAAGCACGTCGAACACCGCCTGGATGGCGATGCCCGGTTCCTGCTCGTCGGGGGCAAGGTAGATCCCGGTGCCGACCGTTGCCTCCCTGCGGTGCACGAAGATGTCACCGGAGGTCGAGTGGGGTACGGCGAACGGCAGGTTGGCCGGGGTCACCCGGCGTACCAGGTCGGCATCCACCATTGCGCGCCGTTTCGCCTTGTTCGGTTCGATCTCGGCCAGTTCTTTTGCCCAGCCGGTGATCGCCTTGTCATATTCGGCCAGCCAGGTCAGCCGGAGCGGATGGAACGGCAGCACGACGACCGCCCGGATCGGCCGGCCGCCGGCGATCGTAATGTCCAGTGTCAGCGTGTCCATCGCCAGCAACGCGCCCCGATACGTCGCGTCAGTCGCCGCGCGGTCGAGCGCGTTCTTGTAGCTCTGGCAGTAGGACCGGACCTTGTCCCGGAGCTCCTCGGTCCAGTCGAGCGACTCCACGAGCCAACGGGCTTGATGCGCGCCGAGTAGTGCGTGGATCTCTTTGCGTTGTTTTGACAGTGCTGTCGGCAACGGGTCTTCGACGGGCTCCGTGTCTTCGGCCTGTAGCACCACACCCATGCGTCCGTTGGCGCGAAACGCGGTGGCTGTGCTGCCGTCCTTGAACAACTGGTGTTGCAGATTGACCAGCACCGGGCTGACGCCGAGCAGTACCGTGCGCCGGCCACCGAGGCGTAGCGACACCGCGGTATGCGTGTCGTCCAGGCTGTAGGCGTCCTCGGTCAGGTCGTTCTGTCCAGCGAGAACCGCGTCCAGCCTGCCGAGCGCGAGCGCCCACGCCGAGGCACGCCGGGTCTCCCCGGTGATCAGGTCGGCCTCCCAGCGTACGGTGAACTGCTGGCTCTCGTCCTGAGCGAGCTCACCCTCCCTTCCCTGCAGCAACACCGGCTGGCCTGCCGTGTCTAGCCCGGTCACGCGCACCACGAACAGTGAGCCCTGTTCGAGGTCGGACTCGTTGAGCTTGATCTCGACGGTGGCAGTACGCCGGGAACCGGCAACGGTCACCTTGGCCTTCGGCCCGGTGTCGTCGCCGTCGCGCAGGTCCTCCGGTGGAAGCACCTCGACCAGCCACCGGTAGATCGCGTCGCTCTTGGCCGGGACGGTCTTCCACGTCACTCGCACCACGGCAGGAGACTCTTCGCCTGCCTCGGTATAGGGCAGATCGCCAGGGTTGTCTTGCTTGAGCCGCGAGCTTTTCACCACCGCGCCGTTCTCCCGGAGGAACGGGTCGACCCGAACCTGATCCACCGCAACGGTTTCCGGTTCGGTCAGCGGCCATTGACTGAAGTCGAGACCGGGCACGGCGGCCAGCTCTGCGGTCCACTCGGCGGGATTGGACAGATCTCGGTACGAGCCGGACAGGAACGTGGCAAGGTCAACGCGTACCGGACCATCCTTCAGCCGGGCATTGTTGAGCCGGTCGGACACCGAGGACACCGCTCTGGCCGGCCGGGAGATGGCCTTGACGCACTCACTATTGCGGGCGAGCCGGTCTACGAGGTCCGGGCCGCCGAGATCCGGGATGAGGCCGACCATCGGCAACGATGCGCCAACGGTGTGCCAGGTCGGTTCGGCTGTGACTGCGGCAACGTAGCGGGCCCAGGCCTCGGCCGGCCGGTTCCTGCCGAGTACGCTGGCGACCTTGTCCACTCCGACCCGAATATCGTTGTCTGGCAGTTCGCCAACCATCGTGGCACTGGCTGTACGCAGCAGCTCGACCACATCCTGGCGCTCGAAGCTGTTGTCCAGCGAACTGGCCGCAACGCCGGCGCCCACTGGGACCATCAGTACCAGTTGACGCTCCTTGCGGTTGCGTAGTTCGACCGCGCGCTCGGTCGGGATCAGCAACTCATCGTCAGCCTGGGCGCGGGCATCGACCAGGACGTGTATGTCAGCCTTGCCGGGCGCGAGGGCTCGACGCACCGCGTCGGCAAGGCGCTCGGCGTCGGCGTGGCGTAGGTTGTCCACCCGGACACAGTGGCCGGGTTCGTGGCGACCGATCCGCTTGGTCAGTGTGGTTGCGATCCGGTCGATGACCAGATCCGGCAGCGTGGTGTCGGTCGGCTCAGGCATCACGATCCCCCAGTGGGTGGCGAACGATCTGTTCGGAAAAGTCGTCGGACAAGCTGTCGAAACATCCGAGCAGTTGCAGCCTGCGCTTGAATGCCGCCAGGTTGGCCGCCGCGGCGGCGCGTGCCTCCGCGCCGTCCAGAAACGCCGGAGGCGAGTCAACGAGAATGCCAAATCGGTCGCGAAGCTCCCGCAACAGGTCCTTGAGCGATATGGTCGGCCGGACCGACATATCGGGCCGGACGAACACCGTCATCAGCAGAATCTGCAGTAGTTCGTCTGTCGGCGCGTATCGCCACGACCGGCGGCTATTGGACGACCCGGTGAGAATTCCGTACGGCTTACGCAGCCCGCCGACCGATCTGAACCAGCCTACCGCGTTTGCCGTTGCGCGATCTTGGTTGACAAACTCAAGAATGTCTAGCAGTTTGTTGAGTTCGCTTTTATCGGAGTGTTGTGTTCTGTCTAGGAAGTCGGCTTCATCTTCCGTGATGTGTTCAGCGCTGCGCTGGTTGATTGCCGCGATGTCGTAGAGCTGGCTCATCGCAAACATTTTTATGACATCGTGTTCGCGTAGTTCCGCAAGTTGGGCCAACTTATCTGGGTCGGAAAGCGCTTCACGTCGCTCTCGCTCGTCCGGGATCCGCTGGATCGCCAACTCGACGATCATGAGAGTCATGCGGTCGCGGAAAGTGAGCCTAATCTGATTGAGATCGCGCTCCACGCACAACCGGGACAGCCTGTCCGAATCGTCGTTTATTCCGCCAGTGAAGTCGCAGTACAGTTCGATCGGCGATTTCGGGCGGTCCTCGACCATGTCCGCTGGTGGGGTACCGGTGCGCAACAGTTCTCGTCCCGCCGCGTTAACCCGAAGTGTGAGAGTGAAGACACCGAGGGCGAGCAGCCCGGCAAAGGTGGACATTAACGCAGCTGTCGGCAACCGGTTGGCATAGGCAAGGAGGTGTGCGAGAAGCATTTCCCCCAGACGCTCCGTTACGCCGGGAAGCGGGTTCGGCACTTGCGATTCTTGCTTAAATTCCCGCGCATCGCCCATCTCGAATCCTTCGAGGAAACGAAACTCGAGGAGTGCGCTGATGTCCAGCTTGCTCGGGTCGATCAGTTCGGGTTGCCATTTCGGCTCGTGTCCGATCCCCAGACCATGGCCAATATGCTCCGCGATGAGCCTGCGGAGTTCACCGGTCGGGTTGCCCGCTGTTCGGCGGGCTACCTGGGTGCGCAGAAGTTGATAGGCGAAGTCGTCGATATAGCGGTGCCGGGTTCGTGTCCGGGGTACGCCCGCCCGATAGGCCGCCAGGGTGAGGGGAGCAACCGACAGCATCTGTTCGTCATTGTGCGCCTTGCCGACAGTGCCCATGTCGACGATACAGGAGCGCAGCCAGCCGTCCATCAGCTCCCGGGCGTCCGGTGAATTGAAGCCAGTCATGTGCTCGCTGTTGAGCAGCCGGTCCCGATATCCGGCGTAGTCCCGTTCGTTGGTCAAGAACCTGGCCGATCGGCCGCCCTTGACACACGCCTCGAACAGATGGGGCAGCACGCGGTCCACATCCGTGTCCAGTGTGCTGAAAATCGTCAGCGGCCGGTACAGATAGGTGCTCATCGCCTTGGTCAGTTTGATGGTCATGGCGCGTCCTCCCGCACGATCTGGCCGCCGATGGCCTTTGCCCGCAGCGAACGGCCGGAGCCGTCGATGATCCGTACCGCGTGTGCTGGTTCCCGACGCAGCCGGTTGCCGAACGCAGTGACCTCCTGGCGGATCGCCTCCGAAGCCAGGTCACCGAGGATCTCCCCGTCGGCGGCGCGCAGCAGCAACTCCGCGGTGTCCAAGGTGATCCGGAGTTCCGCGCCGGAGGAATGTCGCAGCACCAACAGGTCGGGGAACGACTCGATGTAGCGGGAGCGTGCTCCGCTTGCGGCCAGCGCGAACTCAGTCGGATCCAATTCCTTAATTACCACGATGGCGCGTACCGCGGGCGCGTCGTACATTTGGTCCCGCAATGCGAGGCGGACGCCGTCGTAGCCGACGAAGCCCAGCACTCTGGACAGTCCGGCGAGGAACCGTGGCAGCGCTTGCTCTGGCGTGTCCATGGCGCTGAGGTATTCATCGAGATGCCGGTAACTACGCACCTCCAACCGTCCGGATACAGTGCCCCACTGGCCGAGGAACAATGCCCGCTTGAGTCGACGTATATCCGCGTCGAGGATAGTGTGCAGGTCGGGGATGAGGTCTTCTCTGGCTCTCGCGGCTCGGATGGCGCCGGGCGCTGGGAGTCCGGCCGGGTCGAGTTCGGCCCATTCCTGGAGCAGGTTGTCGCTGCTGGCGCCGGCGAAGGTCAGACCAGGCAGTAACCGGGCGTCGGTGGCCGGGTTTTCGTCCGCCTCGTGTTCCGAGTGGACTTCGTCGCAGGACAGGTCGCCAGTGATCAGCCAGGCGAATGCGGACCGGACGTCCCGCACGGTCGCCCGCCGACGGCGGCGCAGGTGGCTGGTGAGTACGAGCTCCATAACCGCCGCCTTGGTGGCCGGTGCTCGCAGGTCCGTGGCGTTGCGGAGAATCGGGCAGACGTCTCGAGACACGCAGTCGGCGCAGTCCGACCAGCGGAAGTCGGTGGTGAACAGATCGAGAATAGCTGCCGCAAGATCAGGCGCTTCGCCGTTTGCGTCGGCCTTTTTCGGCATCGCCAACGCCCGTTGCTTGAGGTCGACGAGTACCACCCGGGAGTCCGGGGATGCGTCGCCTCGGCGTTGCTTGGACAGTTCCGCAGCGACGTCCGGGTACAGGTCGTAGTTGTCAATGAAGAACTGGGTGACTCGGCCATCGTTCGCGGCGATCAGCACCGTGCACCGGCTCCGGTCCTCGCCGTCGGCTAAGCCGAGCGCCCGATGCAGCATCTCGTCGGAGGACAGCGCGCCGTTGGACTCCGAGGCGTCGTAGACCGCGACGAACGTGTGGCCGTCGAGCCGTTTGACCCAGCCAGCCTTGTCTTCGTGCACCTTTTCCGCCTGCCGAGCGTCCAGTGCGTCACCCACCTTGACAAGGAACGAGGTCTTGCCGTCACCGGGATTACCGCTCAGCACCACGACGTCGAGCTTCTTGTTGAGAATTGCTGGCAGCAGTTCGGTGTCCAGCCGGGTTTTCGCGTAAGTGTCGTGCGCGAAAACGTCGTCTAGGCCGCGATTTCCGGCGTTGCCGATGCCGCTTTCCCGGTACAGCCCACGCAGCGCGGCCACCGTGGGATTCACCTTGCGTTTGTCCGTAGTGGACGGAGTGCTCGGCTCGGTGAGCAGTCGCGCGAAATCTGCGGCGCTCTGCGGTCGGTCAGCCGGGTCGTACGACACGCCCTGGTAGAGCGCGTCCAAAAAGGCGCCGCCGAACCGTAGCCGGTCCTCATCGGACGGCGGCACCAACGTCCTGCGGCCTGACAGATCGGTACTGGCATAGGGGTAGCGGCCGAGCATTGCGTGCAGGATCGACGCGGCGGCGGCATACAGGTCGGCGGCGGGGGACCAAGCGCGGCGCTCCCACACCTCCGGCGCGGTGAATGGTGGCGAGCCGACCGCGGAATGGGCGTCGTCGACGTGTGCGGCCAGCCCGAAGTCGATCAGCCGGGCGGCGCCATCGTCCCGCACGATGATGTTGGCGGGGCTGACGTCCCTGTGGTACAGGCCCTGCTGGTGCGCGTCGCCGAGGCCAGCAAGCACGTCCAGCGCGATACGCCGGAACTCGTCCCCGGTCGGGGTTTCGCGCGTGACGAGTTCTTTGAGCGTAGTGCCCGGTACGTATTCCTGGACCAGCACGCCCGGTTCCGGTTCGGGGCGCAGGTCGTACACCCGGGCGCAGAACCGGCTGCGTAGCGTGTCGGTGTTTTGATATTCGTCGAATGCCTGTGCCCATGATACGCGATCCGGTTTCAGGTATTTGAGCGTGCGCAGCTCGCCCTGTAGCTGTTCGTCGGTGGCGAGCCAGGTGACGGCCCATGCGCCCTCGCCGAGTTGGTGCTTCAGCCGGTATCTGTCGGCTACCAGCTGGCCTGCTATCGGTGTCGACGCGTCCTCGATGATCGCTAATGCCGTCGCCTTGTCCGGCGCGGTCGCTGAGGCCACTTCCGCGGCTTCCGGTCGGTCGTTGTAGTCCGGCGCGAGACAGCGGACCATCAGTTCACCTATCTCCGGATAGGCCGCCGCGCGTTCCCTGGCCTGGTCGTGGTCCGGCGTCTCGTCCTGGTCGCCGTGTATCCACAGCACCAGGGACAGCGCCAGGCTGTAGACGTCATCTTTGGTGCCGAAGAATTCCATGGTGGCGCCCGGGGCGCGAAACGGCGTCGACGGATGGTCGTCGAACAAGCTGGGGGCGATGGTTTCCACGCTGGGGATCCGCGCCCGGCTGAAGTCGCGGAAGCGGACCCGGTCGTCGCCGGTGATCTCGATGTACCGGGGCCGGAGGGCTCGATGCATGATCTCCTTGGCGTGCACCGAGGTCAACGCCGCGAACGCGTCGTGCACGACGGGTTTGGCGATTTCCGGCGGAATCCGGTTTTCCTGATCGGTCGGTGTCGGACGGTCACCGCTGAGCTTCCACAGACTGATGCCACTCAGGTCAGGCACGATCGGGGTGACCCGGTATCCCTCCCAGTCGAACCAGTCGCGTACATGCCAGGTACGATCTTCCTTGGCCAACAAGGTAAGCGCGTCATGCTCGCGTTTGGCGAGCAGTTCCGCAGCGGGCCGGTCAGTGGCGTTGGCCACTGAAACGCAGTGCAGGAACACCAGTTCGCCCGCCGGGTTGCTACCGGCGTAGACCCGGGCGTTGCCATCGGTCCCAAGTAGTCCGGCGACTTTGTACTGCATTATCTGCTTCGGGGCCTCGGTCGGGTTTCGCGGACCGAGACCGAGCAGGTAGCTCATCGCTTTCGGACGCAGTGCGGACATTGTGTCCGGCAGGGCGGCGTCCCGGGCGGTCAGCATGGCAGCCGCAGCGTCCAGCGTGACCACCTTGTCCTCGCCGAGATCTCCGGTCCCGGATAGGTCGATCGACGAGTGAGACATGACCACATGGCCGGTGACCGGGCGAACCCCGCGGGGCAAGTTGGCCTGCGCCGCAGCCCACCCGCCGACCTTCGCGCGCAGTCGGCCGGCCAGCACCCGGGCCGCGTGCGCCACCTGGCCGACGGGATCGGACCGTTGCTCGCCGTTGACGTACCAGGCTACTTCGCCCGCGACCACGTGTGGGCCCCAGGATTTCTCCTCGCAAACGTAGATGCCGTTGACGCCGACCACGATCAGGTCCAAATCGACCGGGTCGGTGTGCGTCGGGATCTGGCGGCCGGCGATGACGTCCCAGTCGTCCGGTAGCTCGGCCGCGAGCAGGCGGGCCGTCTTTTCTTCGCCTGGGCCGTGCCAGTCGCTGAGCACGTGCAGCCGCGCCACGTCACTTCACCTCTTTGCGATTGTTTATCTTGTAGTCATCCGGCCAGGTCCAGCGCCGGACGTCGGGGCTCAGGGCCGCCAGTCGGTCGACGTGGGCCGTGGACTTCGTGTAAGTGATAAGCAACTGGTCCGCGGCGCGGGTGGCGCCGACGAACCCGACACGTTCGCGTTGCCTGGTCGGCTCGTCGATCCCCGCCGGTAAGGTTTCCAGCCCGACCAGGAACACTATCGGGAACTCGTACCCCTTCCCGGAATGCACGGTGATTACCTTCACCGTCGACGTGTTGGAGTCGAATCCGGACGGGTCGTTCCGGTCGAACACTTGGAACGGAATATCGGCCGAGGTCAACGCGGCACGCAATTTTGTGAGGCCGCGCCATTGGGTGAGCAGGACGGCGATCTCGCCTGGCTGCCGCTGTCCGTCGGCGAGCAGAGCGGCGATTTCCCAAACGACGCAGTCGAGTTGCGCGTTCTTTGAGTCCGCCCAAATCAGATCGACCGGTTGCCCGTCCGGCGCACCGTCGATCCCGGCCACATGTTGCCCGGTCAGTACGCTTGCGGCGCGCAGCACTTGTTTCGTGCTGCGGTACGGCCGAGCCAGCGTGTGGCGGACGACTTCGCGTCCAGTTAGCGCCGAGGGCAGATCGACGTCTCGGTACAGCCCCTGCGCCTGGTCACCGACGAGCAACGCGCCCCCACGGCCGGGCCGGACGGTGTCGAGCGCGAACTGTAGCCAAGCCGGGTCGAAATCCTGTAACTCGTCGACAAGCAATGCGTCGAAGGCCTGCGGAATCCCGCGTGCCCTGGCCTTGGTCAGATCCTTGGAAGCACCGTCGCCGCCATTGAGATCCATCCGGAAACCAAGCCGGTGGGCGAACTTGCCGACTGTGGTCACCAGCACCGACGGGTCGTTCACCAGTCGCGTCACATACGGCACCAGCGCACGGTTGTACACCAGCACGGCGATCTCCCAGTCCGGATGAACCCGGCGCAGTTCCCGTGCCCGGGCGGCGAGCAGCAACGTTTTCCCGCTGCCCGGCGGCCCAGTCGTCACGGCCACGTCGAAGATCGGCGCCAGCGCGGTCACGGCCTGCGAGGTGTCCAGTTGGAACCGGGCTGCGGCTCGGTCCGCCGCCCCCGGGTCGGTGGCGCCGGTGCGCCCGGACTTGCTGAACACCACAGACGGCGCGAGGCGGTCGACGATGGCGGTGAATTCGGCGTCCGGGATCGGCCGCCGAGGCAGGTGATCCGGCCAGGCCGGATCAGTGAGGTCCTGGCGGGACAACACGATCCGCTTGGCATGCGGCTGGTCCGGGTCGAGTAGCCGTCCTGCCGCAGCGCCGAGTACCACCGCCGCGCCGACCGCGGGTGGGCCGAGACCGGTGAGCGACTCGCGTAACTCGGCGCGTTTCCGGTTGATCGAGACCCAGGGCTGCCGGTCATCCGGCGACGTCCCGTTCGGGTCGAGGTCGATGGCGTACAGCCCGGCCATGCGATCGATGAGCAGCAGATCGGGTCGGTCAGGTCCGTCCGCGACCAGCAGCACGGTGCCCTCGCGACCGGACACCGCGGCCGCAGCCTCCGTGAACGCCGGATCGATCCTGAACATCAAGAAGCCTTCCCATGTCGCTACCTACTGATCGGTTCGTCCGAAAAGCCGCTGCTCCTCGTCCAAAGTGGACAGAACGGCGGCGGCAGCGTCCCGCTCCGCGCGGTCCTTGGGCGCGAGTTGGTCCAGTTCGTCCTGAATGGCCTCGCGGGCGGTCGCCGGGTCGATGCGGTGGTCCAGGCCAGGCACCCCAATGCCCAGCTTGACTATCAGATCGGAAATCCGGGCCCGTTGCTGTTCGCGACTCGACCGCAACACTTCGGTGCTGGCCGCCCGCAACCCGGCCAGCCTGTCGAGCAGCACTAGTAGCACTCGGAGCACGTCGACCCGGGCGGACCGGGTGCCGTGGATCCGCAACCACGCGGGCCAGGACGACAACGCCAGATAACCGCGCGCCGGCATGAGCTGGGTGGTGAGGGCTGGAACCACCCACATCGACCGGGTGCTGCTTTTCGCCCGATAGGCGCGCAGCTCGTCCCGACGAATACTGGCCAATGCCCGCGGCGCAAGTTCGGAGCCGAAGTATGCGCGGCAGAACTCGGCGATCAGCGCGGGATTCGCCGGTACCCCCAACTCGCTTAATGCGTCCACCGCCTGCTGGCGCGCCGGTGTGGCGGCAGAGCTCGCCGTGCCGGTCGTGGCTCGGCGCACGGACTGAGCGGCCGCGTCGAGTGCTGCGCCCACCCGCTCGGCGGCCTGCTGGTCAAGGGCGGGTGTCTTGGTCAACGCGGCCAGCTGACGTAGCAGCTCGTCAATGTCCAACGGCCGTGGCGCTTCCTGCATATTCCAGACTTTACCAGACTTTCCCAGACTTCGGCGAGGAGAGCCGAGTGCTGCTGGTGTTGGTGATTGCATGCACCGTGCCACCACGGGGATCGCGTTATCCTGCCGAGTCGTTACACTGAAGGCGCGCGTTGGTTGACCGCCGTTTGCGCCGCCGACCGCGACTGGTCAAGGCCACGTCCGGGGAGGTGGCCTTGAGAAGGCCACCCGTAATCCGGTGGACTATTGAGAAGCAATCGCCTCAATGTTCACTTTAGTACCGTTTGTCCCGTTCTCTGAGTCGGTCTTCTTACGACACTCAGCCAGGATCTCCAAGCCCGTAGCGGCGCTGCTCGGTCCATTCGTCGTTCTACTCGGCCAGCACCGCACCGACCAGCCGGATGATCGCCTCCCGGTTGGGGAAGATGCCGACCACGTCGGTCCGCCTTCTGAGGCCGGTCTGTTCGAGATCGCGGCCAAGCGTTGCGGCATGACCCTCTCCGAGGGCGGATGGGTGATCGGTGACAACCCCACCGCCGACATAGCCGGCGGGCGCGCCGCGGGTCTCCGTACGATCTGGATCGACCGAGGCACGTCACTCGGTGTCGACCACCAGGCCGACCACGTAGTCGGCGATGTGCTGCAGGCCATTGAGGGAGATGCGGGAGGACGCTTCGGCACCCTGCTGAAAGCAGATGATTTCGACGCGCTTGCTGAATCACACTGTTCATGTGGACGAGTTCGTTGTACTGCGCAGGGACCCCGTTACCAATGGCATGTGCTACGGGGTCGATGACGAGGGTTCTCCGAGACGTATTAATCAAACTGTGCTACAGGACGTGATAGCTACTTGGCCGGTGGCGCCAACCACACCGGACAACATCCTCAGCCTTCTCCAGAAGAGTCGCATCGCCGTACTATGCAGCCTGGCTGGCCGTGAGCTGCTGATGGATGGTGTCCTCTCAGCACTTCATGCGGTAGAAGCGGCCCTACGGCAACGAATCGAGGCAAGCGGCGAGTCCGTCTCCAATAGGCACGGCAAGCCTCTGGCATGGGGAGACCTCTTTCAGCGTGCTGTCTCGTTGGGGTTGCTGGAACGTGAACCGGACGATCTGCTTGATTATGGCCGAAATCTGAGGAACCGCCTGTCGCATCCTTCTCAAGTCATGTACTTGCCTTATGCGGCAGCCCTACCATTAATCGAGACCTCTCATCGTCTTGTGGCTCGTCTCTACGCGACGGGTGACAATCTCACCGCCGCCACTACCCGGTAGCTGACGGATGCGCCGCAGGTCTTCAGGCAATCTGGATCGCTCGAGGCACTCGGGCCCGGTGCTGGCCACGTGGTCACGGACGTAATCCAGGCAAGCGAGATCTTGCAGGAGAGCGACGAGAGCGGCGCGGCGGCTCGCAATGACAGCAGCGGTGACAGCAACGTAGGCCACCGTGGGCAGCCGGCGGCAGCCGTCCACCGCCCTCTGACCTCGGTCTCCCGTGGGGGAGCAGGGTGATTGTTCCGCCTGAAAGCGGATGGTCATGCTGGCGCGGAGCTTTCAACACTCGATCTCGGTCGGTGCCTTTACGCCGATGAGGGGAGCCACCCGGGATCGGGTCGGAACCTCAGCGGACGCCGCGTGAGACCTGGTCTTCTGCTCGTTGTCGCAGAGCGGTTGGAATCCATCGTCGTCAGCGGTGTTGTCCGCCCACATCTGGCCTCTCGCCGGGCCGCTGACCACTAAAGCCTCCCGCAGTGCGCAGCCGAGATGACACAGGTACAGCAGCCCGGTCGAATGCTGGGGGTGGTAGACGACTGCGTCGTGCTGCTCTCAGTAGGCATCCTCGGCCTCGGTGAACTCCTCGGTGGAATCGAAATCCGCTTCGTCAGGCGGCGCGGGCAGAGCATCAGCCGGGCTACTGATCTTTAATTCGTGATGTCGACTCCCGTTCTCATGGTCAGGCCGGTAGGTGGGAGGCATCCGTCGATGAGGTGGGGCCTGTACTGGATCTTCTTCAGCGCGCGCTTGATGACGCGGACGAGCTGGGGCAGGTCGGCGGCGGCGAGGTTGGCTGGGGCACCGCGTTTGAGCAGGGACCAGATGCCCTCGGTGGGGTTGAGGTCGGGGGCGTAGGCGGGGAGCTGGACGACGGTGAGCCAGTCGGCGTGCTCGGCGGCGAAGGTCTTCATCCCGGGCACCAGGTGCAGGTTGAGGTTGTCCCAGATCAGCACGATCGGAGCGCCGAGCTGGGCGTGGGCGGACAGGATCAGATCCCGGTAGTCCATCCAGCCGAAGGTCTTGGACTCGCCCTTGCGGCCGGAGTAGAGGTGCAGGCGGTAGATCAGTCGGGAGCGTTCGCCGGGTTTGTAGCAGACCAGGGCGGCGATGTTCACCCGTCCGGTCCCGCGCCCGCGAACATGGATCACTGGGGTGTGCTCGCGCCGGCCCCAGGTACGTGCGCGAGGCGGCCTCAGCCCTTGACCGGCTTCGTCTTCGAAGCAGATCCAGGCGCCTGTGGCCGCCGCGGATCTTCCACCTGCGGCCAGACCTCCTTCCACACCTCGATCGCGGCCTCGTCACGCTCGATCGCCCGCCGGGCGGGGCGCTGGCACGACCAGCCGTTACGCCGCAGCAGGTACCACACCCCCTGGACGGTATAGCCGATATGGAACCTGACTCCAACGCAGACCAACCAGTGACAACGCCGCACCATACGGCCGCCTCGATCCGCGATGATCCCGATGATCGGGGTCAGTGAGATGGTCGTGGTTGAACGTATCGAGGACAGCGCGGACGAGTAGGTCGTCATCGGACGCCTGTAGGCGCTTCCTTCGTCGTCGGTCCGGTCCCCGCGTTCCTTGTGTTCCTCCCGTGAGGTGCTCTTCGGTCAGTAGCCTATGCCGGTGATTCTGGCTGACCCTGACCAGCACACACTGCGTGCGGCTGTGACTGACACGTACCGCGCGGAGGCGGAGTTCGACGACGCGCGGGCCTGGCTGGAAGAGCTGCTGGGCAGCCGCAGCGCTATCGAGCCGATCGCGGCTGAGGTCTGGGCGTTCGACGAGGCCTTTAAGCGTGTTCTGCTCGTCAAGCACCGCTGGAGAGGCTGGGTGGCGCCCGGCGGGAAGGTCGAGCAGGGAGAAGCCCCACGGGACGCCGCACGCCGTGAGCTGCATGAGGAAACCGGCATCGTCGGCGACCTGTCGGACGTCCCTGCGGCGGTTTTCGTGCGGTCCTATCGTTCTGATTGGGCGCCCACGCTCGGCCTCGCGTATGCCGCAGTGCTCAACGGGTCGCTCCCGCTGAGCGGTGAGAGTCACCAGCCGGCCGCCTGGGTCCCGTTGCACCACGACTGGGAGGGCGCCTTTCCCGAGGACAGACCACGGATCCGCGAGTACGCCAGGCATCTGGCCCGTACCCGAGAAGGTACGGGCCGCTGACCAGAGCGGCTCTGGCTGGAGGCCGCTCCGCCTTTGCATTTCTGGCGCGAGCGGGTCACAGAAGCCCGCGGAGTGTCACCTCGGCCGTGTCCACAGCTGTGGTGAGAGCCTGCATGTGGCCAGGTGAGAGCTTCCCGACACCGAGCCCTGACGCGGTCAGTACGTCGTGGAGTTTCTGTCTCTGCTCACTGGCCAGGCGGGAGCAGACCGGGTGGTGGTTCAGGACGTCGCGGGCGGCGTAGGCGTCGAGAATGGCCACGTCCACAACGGCGTCCCGCAGAAGGGCGGGGCAGGGGCTGGTCCGGTCGTGGGCCAGGTCGAGTGCGGTCAGTCCGACTCGGGCCTGGAACGTCGCGGTCGCGGGGTCGGGCGGGGCGACCAGAGCGAGTGCCTCCTGCAGGGCATGCTCCAACTCCGGCTGCGGCGCTGGTGACGTCGCTGGGCGGCAGCAGATGCGCAGGAGGGCCGCTATGGCGTTCTCCCACGGTTCCGCGGGGATGGTGGATTCGATCGTGGCGCGAGCCTGCTCGTCGAGGCCGCGTTCCATCAGTGACATGATCATGATTTGACGGCCGTCGAGGAGGCGATTGCCGACGCCGCGATGCGCGGCCATGGCTTCGGCGGCCTCGGTCCAGCGGCCGATCCGCGCCAAGGCCCTGGCGCCGTCGATGAGCACGGTGACCCACAGCTCCTCGCAGACCTTTCGGTGGTCCGCCTCTGTGTCGATCAGCACCGACAGATCCACGTTGTGGTTGCGGATCTCGGCTGTGCCGCGCCGCTGAGCAGCGCGGTACAGCCGCGTGAGCAGGTCGTAGGCGCCTTCGCCGTCACCTTCGCGGATCAGCAGCCGGGCGATGTTCACCAGTGGCATGAGTGCCATCACGGCAATGTCCCCGGTGAGGTTGCCCGCTTTGGCGAAGACCTGGTGCTGCCTCCAACACAGCTGCGCAGCCAGGTCCGGCATCCCGACGTCGGAGGCGATCAGCGCGGCGTAGTTGAGGACCCCGCTGGCGCGGGCCACCAGATCGCGGTGGCTCGCATTGGCGGGCTCGACGGTCAGCTCGGTGAGGTGGCTGATGCGTTCGGCGAGGGGTAACCCGGCCGCCTTGGGACGGCGGACCAGCGGGATCCGGCTGGCTATTGCGGGGATCATCGGCTCAGCTCCTGCGCGGCCAGTCGACGACGAGACGGCTGTAGGTCTTGTCGATGACGAAGCGCGGTTCAGCGGCCGTCAGCTGGTCGCGGGCATCACCTACGGCCATGCGGAAGCCGGGTTCCGGGGCGTTGTTACCCCAGCCGCGGTCCCATTCGCCGATCTCGGTGGCGACCTGGTTGGCGAGCTCAGCGGCGCGCGGGCCGTGGCCGATGACGCCGATCTCCCAGAACCTGCCCTGCTCGTCCTCGCCTTCGCGCACGGTCAGGTAGGCCAAGGTGCCGCCGTCGAGCGCGGCCATGGAGCCCCAGCCGAAGTGCGGGGTGAAGGCAGGGCGGGACCCGGGCATGCGCGACAGGCCGTTGGGCAGCACGCACGCCAGGTACAGATACAGCCACTGCCAGGGGTCGCCCTGGCGGAACTTCACACCGGAGTAGACCTTGGCCTGCGGCTGGTCCAGCACGGTGCGTATTGCCTCGTGGTCCACGTCCTGCTCGCTGAAGGTCTCCAGGCGTACGTTCCCCTCACCGGCCATATGCACGAGGGTGTAGATGTCGTCGCAGACGCCTTTGCGTAGGGGCACGAACGTCGCCATCTCGCACGAGACGGCCTTCCAGGTCTGGCCGTCGCGTTCGAAAGCGAAGGATCGCGAGATGCTGCCGCGGATCCGCATCGGGATGACCAGGCGTCCGTTCGGGGCGAGCTGGTCGAGGATCCTCAGGGGGATGTCGCCGGCGCCGACGGTGAACTGGATGCGGTCGAAGGGGGCGTGTTCGGGAAGGCCGGCGGCGCCGTCGGCCAGCACGACGGTCACGTCCGGAGCCCCGGCCTGCGCGAGGTTCTTCTGGGCGCTGTCAACGAGGTCCTGGTCGACGTCCACGGTCCACACGTGACCTCCGGGGGTGACGAGCTGGCCGAGCAGGTGTGCGTTGTAACCGGTGGCGGCCCCGGCTTCCAGGATCCTGTGGCCAGGCTTGGCGCCCAGCTGCTCCAGCTGGGTGGCGATGATCGAGGGTGCGGAGATGCAGGAGATCATCTCGCCCGTCTCGTCGTGCTTGATGGGCACGGCGTCGTCGACGTACGCGGTCTGAAGGTCGACGCCGGGGAGGAACAGGTGCCGTTCGGTGTTCCGGAAGGCGGCGATGACCTCGAGGGTGCGCAGGTGGCCGCTGTCCATGAGGCGGGTCACGAGCGCTTCGCGCAGCTCGGCGGGGTCGGTTACAGGCGTCACGGTGGTCTCCATTCGGGTGAGGTTAGAGTCCGGTGAGGTGGAAGTGCGGGAAGACACGTCAGCTGCCTCCTCGTCGGCGAAGGCGACGTGTCGGCCCAGCCATGCGGTTGCGGCCTGCTCGTCGGCGGACACTCCGGCGCGGTTGAAGGCGAAGATTGCGTGATGGGCGAGTACCGCGCGCAGACCCCGCGTCAGCCGCCCATCCGCGGCCAGCCGCCTCAGCCGGTATCCGGCCTCCTCGAACGCGGCGACGCGCTCGGCCCAGCCGGGCTCGGCGTCCGGCCGCCGAGCAGCGTCGGCGTTCATGAGGCGCCGCATGGCCGCTACCGCCTGGTCACGCGAGGCGATGGCAGGCGGGGTGACGGATGGCCGCAGGGAGCCGAGCTTCGCCCAGACGTCGCCGATCTCGAAAGGGTCCAAGCCGGCCGCCCGGTTCATGGCCGAGATCAGCAGGATGCAGCGTTCCCGGGCACCCGCCCTGCCCGTCTCGGCCAGGGCTGCGCGGCTGTCCGCGCAGAAAACCTCATGGGCGACATCCATGCCTTCGGGGCCCCCGAACGCCTCGCTCTCCGGCTCGTAGACACCGCCGACCCAGCCGCTGGCCACTTGGTGGGTGACGAGCTGGTCCAGCAGGTCCGCAGCCGAGCGCTCGGTGCGCAGCCGCAGCCCGCCGTCCTTGCGCAGGAAGTGGAACCGCTGGTCGTGCAGCGCGGACGCCAGCGCCTGGGCAGCCTCCAGGCTCACGGAACCGCCTGGGAACGACACACTGGCATGCCACCAGCCCTGCTCGGGCGTGATCGGCAGGTCCTTATCGTTCACGTCCATGGTCGTGGGCGCTCCTTCTCAGTGAGGGCTGGGATCGAATGACGGGCGGGGTCAGGTGATCAGCAGGGCCCTGGCCCAGCCGGTCGTGTTCGTGCCGTCAAGGGCCAGTTGCGCGCCGGCACGGCCTTCCATGAATCCGGGCTTGGACAGCCGGCCAAGGTCAGCGGCCAGGCGATTTGTCAGGTCCTCGATCTGCGGCGTGTACCGGTCCGGGTCGGGGCTGTCGTCGGCGACGGCACGGACGACGGTCAGCAGGCCGGCCCAGCCGTGGCACAGCGAGGCATCGGTAATCCGGCTGAGGCGGGCCGGGTCGGCGAGAACGCGCACGACGGTGTCCTCAGCCGCGAGCCGGCGGGCCGGGTCGTTCAGGGCGATCGCAGCCAGCTGCCGGGTGCGGGCGATGCCGATTTCTCCGTAGCACCACGACGGGCGCGCGACCTGCGGCTTAGGCGGCTCGGGATCGGACAGCTGGTCGCACGTGATCCAGTAGCAGCAGCCGTACCTGTCCAGCCAGCGCGCGACCACCTCGATGGCATCGTGCTGTCCCGGCACCTGGACGCCGCGCCGGGCGGCGAGGGACAGCACCGCCAGGGGGCCGGCGATGCCGTGTGCGACACCGTTGTTGCCGTGTCCGCCGGGCATCTCCTCATCGGCGGGCCCGGCATCCGACCACCAGCCCGGCAGCTCCCGGCCCTGGATGCGGACCGGCCGGCACAGGGAAACCAGGTAGTCCAGCACCTCTTCCAGCAGTGGCGAGGCGCCGTCGCGGGTCAGCAGCAACGCGCCCAGCCCGGTCAAGCCCCGGATGAGGTCAAGCTCCGCGAGATGTGGCAGCGCCCCGCAGGCATGCCGCCGCCGCGCTGCGGCCAGTCGGACGGCCACGACGTGGTCGACGGCGTCCTGGACGTCGCGGTCGGCGCATCCGGCGCGGCTGAGCACGAACTCCAGTGCCGGGGCGCCGTGGAACAACGACGCGTTGCCTCCGGCACTGACACCGCCCGCGACCGCCTGCGCCAAGGTCTTTCGAGCGGATGCGAGGTCACCACGCTCGATATGCAGCAGCGTTACCCCGAGCGCGCCCTCGGACAGGTCCTGCGTCCGCGGAAGAGCCGCCGTCGCGGTCATGAGCGTGCCCTGAGCGGGACAACGAGGCTGTGGGCCCGCCCGCCGATCCAGCCGTCGGCATCCGCTGGAGGCGCCTCGTACAGGACCGCGACACCGGTCGGACTGGAGGCAAGGTGGGTGCGCAGCAGGTCCAGGTGCATGTCCTGGCGCAGATCAAGCGGAAGGTGCTGGTCGTCCTCGGCCAGGAGCACGCGGTCCGGCAGGCCGAACCGGCCCATCCAGGTGTGCAGGTGCTCGGCCCATTCATCCAGCGTCGCGGTGCGACCGGGCAACTCATGAGTCTGCAGCTTCCATCGTGCGGGCACCAGGATCGAACGCCGGTAGTGCAACGCCGGGGTGAACGGAAGGGTCCAGGCCGCGCCCCAGTCGAACCACGTCACCTGGGGAGCGGTGGCCCGGCTGATCTCGGCCAGGAAACGAGCCAGGGGAGGGGTGTAGTTGTTCCACAGGAAGTTGATCGCGGTCGGTGCGAGCACTTCCACGTGTGCCCCGGTGGCGGCCTCGGTCAGATAGAGGCGGCCGTCGCGGAGACCGACAGCCAGATCGGACGGGAACAGCACACCCTTCCCAGGGTGCCGGAACTCCCCGACGCTGACCAGCCGGGGCAGCACCTGCGGGGCACGGGTGAGCAGATCGGCCGGGACGCGGCCGGCGTGGAAGGACAGCTGGACCAGCTCAGCGCCCGGCTCGACCGTGGGCAGACGGGCGTACGTCGCGCCGGTCTGCGGGAACAGATGCCAGAACCGACCCGTCATCGAGCCGGCCGCCCGAGAGACGGTGGACACCCGAAGACGGAAGTCTCCGGCGTCGAGAGCCTGCGTCGAGGCCGCCTGCAGCTGCACACACAGTTCGAGGTGTAGCGGGGTGACCGTACGCTTGCCCGCGGCGTCCTCCAAGCGCTCGATCACCGCACCGGGCAGGACCACCGAGCGACTGCCTGTGACGGCCGCGGTGCCAGCCAGTTCCAGGAGCAGCCGGTCCCGGCGGGTCATCGGGCGGGGCGGCTCGGACACCTGGCCGAATCCCTCGGGGAAGCCCAAGCCCGCCTCGGGATCCGTCACCAGCTCCAGCGGCACCTCGATGCCCTCTCCGTAGCGGTCGGCGAACTGCTCGATGCAACGGCGCCATGCCGGAGTCCCCGTCGGATACATGGCGAGCCGTGTCAGGACCGTCGCGGTGGTCTCCGCCTCCGTCACGACCGTCGTCGGCAGCCACACCGTCGCGTCCAGCCGCAGATCCGGTGCCGCCACTCGGTTCCGGGTATCCCGCAGGGCGGCCGGCAGGGCATCGGCCGGGTGGACGACGGTGGCGGGTGCACGCAGCGACGACCGCAGCAGCCGTACCCGCAGGAGCTCCGCGAGCAGCCCCGTCCGATGGCGTTCGTCCGTGCCAGGGAACTCGGCGGCGAGCTTGTCCGTCAGGGTCGAGTACCGGATCGGCACCCGGGCCGCATCCAGTACCAGCGCGACCGCGGGCGTCAGCGCGAGGGAGAACTCCGAGGCGCCATCGGACGGAACGTAGACGCGCCCGGCCCGCTGACGTGCCAGATTGTTGACGCACACGTCGACGTCAGCCATCCGTTCGCCGTCCGCCTCCCAGTCGCTGATCGCCGCGTCCAGCGCCACCGGCTCCGGCCGGGCAACAGCGTGGTGCGACTCCCCGAAGCGGACCTCGGCCACGTCGCCGAACTCCACCAGGGCGACGCCCGCGAACAGGCCGAACGGTGTCGAGCGGCGCGCGTACCTGATCGCGTACCGGGCGGTGGCCAGTGCCGCCCGGCGCGCCCGGCGTACCTTCACCGAGAGCCCGCCGAGGACCGCCTGGACCTGGCGGTCCAGATCCGGGCTGGCGCTGGACGCAGCCTGCCGAAAGGCGTCGTCGGCCCACACTGCCGCCAGCCACGAACGCCAGCGCTCGAGGGGCGCTGTGGGACCCGGCCAGGGCGGCAGGTCCGGCCCGGTGAGGTGCACCGCAGCGCGCAGCATCCCCTCACCGGCAACCCGGTACAGGCTGTTTCGTAAGCGCGTCATCACCCACACTCCGTTCTTGAACAGGAAGGGAGCGGGCCGGAGGGAGCCGTCCGTCCGGCCCGCGCCGCTGGGCTGGACCTGGGCTACGAGGTGGTGCAGGCGCTCGGGCAGGAGCTCCCGCAGTTGTCGCCGGTGCTGCACAACAGCACCGTCTCGGTCGCCGGCGTGTTCTCGATGAAGGTGATGTCGAGCTGGAACGGGTCGTCGGCGTCGTCGCCGACGTGCTGGCGCGGTTCGGCGCTCCGCGCGATGGTCTGCGTGCTCATACTTTGCTCCTGATCCTTGGTGGAGGGACCCTCGGTGACCGCCCGATGGCCCGGCTCTGGGCAGCCGGACCCCGTGCGACCGCGTCCTCCCCGGTGGCTCCCCGAACCGCACCGGTCCGGGGTCGTGCTCGTGGCCGGCGTCCTGGAAGACGACTCCGCCACCACCGCCCCTTGCCGCAGCTACAGCGGCAGGGACGGAGCCTGAGCGTTCGTAGCCAACTGCTCGGTGTCGAATTCGCCGGCCTTCACCCCGTTGATGAATGCGTCCCATTCGGCGGGGGTGAACACCAGGACGGGGCCGTCCTGGTTCTTGCTGTCGCGCACGCCGACTTCGCCGCTCGGCAAGACGGCCACTTCAACGCAGGCGCAGTTGTTGGCGCTCCGGCTGCTCTTCTGCCAGGAAACGCCGGACAGCTCGAAGCAGGGTTGCGGCATGGACTATCTCCGATCTTCGTGTCTGTGGGGATGGGACAGATTCCGGCCCGGCGGCGCCGTGGTGCGCCCGGGCCGGGCGGAGTGCTCGGCGATGCAGCCCGGACAGGGGCGCTCAACTACACGGCCGAGCGGGTTCAACGGCATCGCCACCCAGGGCGCCCTTTCCCGAGGTGACCAGGGCAGTTGGTTCATCCGGGTGTCGCGGAGTCGCATGAACGGCGACCGAGCGCCGGAACGGCAAACCAGACACCCTTGCCCACCTGCGCGCTGTGATGCAGCCGGGCCGGGCGCACGCCGCAGTGCCCTTTGGTCAGGGCGGCGACGATGCTCAGGCCGAAACCGCCCTCGTCAAGGTGGGCGATATCGGGGTCGTCGGCCACCGCCGTGGGCAACAGGGCTTCGGCGAGCCGTTTGGCGACGATGTCCTCCCGGTCGCCGACGTCAGCGATCTCACAGACGATGGGGACTCCCGCGTACTGGACCAGCCGCAGCTCGCATAGCCCGTCGGTGTGCACGAACGCGTTGGTCGCCAGCTCACTAACCACGACGTCCGCCTCATCGAGCGCGGGGCCGTCCACGTGCTCGGCGACATGCGAACGCAGCAGACGCCGAGCCTGCTGTGGGCCGCCTTCGCGGCTCAACCGCCAGGCAGTGACCCGGATCAGGCAGTTCTCAGCGGGGATCTGCACTGGTTGTTCGGGTGTTGGTGGTGGCGTCTGGGTCGGGGCAAGGAGTACATCCATACAAGGTCTCCTGAGCAGGCGTCTTCCGGGAGAACGCCGCCCCGTCGTGGTGACCGTGAGCGACGAGAGGGTCTCTCATGGGATTGCTCCTGCGAGCGTGCCCTCTGCCGTTGAGAGAGCCAACGCCGTTGTGTCCCAGCCAGGCCGTCGCGGTTAGGCCAGATTGGCCTACGAGCAAGGTGAGCTGGAGATACGCTCTGCCCGATCCAACGGCGACGCGGACACCATCAAGACGACGCATACCCTGGCTGGCGGAGGGCCCCAATGGACCCGAGTGCGAACGGCGACCGCGTCTGCCCGGCATGCCGCTTCGCCAAGCTCAGCCGGTACAACCCGGACCCGCTCTGTGGCCCCTGCCTCATCTCGGCCCGGGAGTCGACCGGCGTCACCCCCACCTGGGTCTGGGACTCCCTGCCTCTGCGGCAGGCGCTCGCCCGGCTCGACATGGGGGCCGCGCTGGCGATCCTGCGGGGAGCGTCAGGGCTGAGCCAGCTCGACTTCGGCAACCTGCTCGGCTGGTCCCAATCCATGGTGACCAAAGTCGAACGACGCCAGCGGTACACCTTCCATGACGTACGGGAGATTCTCCGCGTCTGCGACGAACTCGGGATGCCTCGAACGGCATTGCTGCCGCTCATCCTGGGGCGGGAGGATGCCAGTCTGGAAAGCGACGATGAGGCCGGTTTTTGGGGAGTCGACGTGGACCTCGACCGTCGGGAGTTCGGTGCCGTGACCTCGGGATTAGTCGTGGCCGCGCTGCTGCCCCCTCCCGAGCGGGTCGATCGCGCGCACGTCCGCTATCTGCAGGCCGTCCTGTCGCGGCTGCGCAACCAGGACCGCACCATCGGCGGCGCCGGCCTGCTGCGCCAGGCCATGAAGACCTTCACCCGGGCACGGGCGATGCTGGACGAGTCCGATTACACCGATCAGGTCGGCAGGCAGCTGCTGGTCACGACCGCCGACCTTGGCATCGTCACTGCCTGGCTCGCCTACGACTCCGGCAACCAGCCCCTTGCCCGCACTTTGTACGGTCAGGCCGCGCTGCTGGCTGGCAGCTCTGGGGACACCGAGCTGATCGTGCACGTGTATGTGAACATGGCCCAGCAGGCGACCCATCTGGCCAGGATCACCGGCCGCCGGGGCACTGCACGTGAGGCGCTGCGGTTCGCCGACCGCGCGGCCGACGCCGCCCGGCACGCCCGTTCCGCCACCCTGCACGCGCTGATCGCGCTTCGCCAGGCACTCGCCCACGCCCAGCTCGACGACGAGGTCGCCTTCCGTGCCGCGATCTGCCGGGCCCGCAACGAACTCGACCGCGGCACCTTCGACACCGACCACCCCTGGAGCACCTTCGTCACCCAGTCCGAGATCACCGGCTACGAGGCCATGGGCAGGATCGCACTCGGCGACCCCGAGCGCGCCGCCCGCCTGTATCGGTCGGTTCTCGGGGACCCGGCCCGCTCGCCCCGTGACCGCGCTTACTATCGCGCCCGGCTCGCTGCGGCCACCTCCGCAGCCGGGGACCACCGGACCGCCGTCGAGGAGGGCATGCGGCTCCTTCCGGATCTGGGAGAACGGCTGACCTCCGTCCGGGTGCTCAACGAACTGCGGCCCGTCCGGCACGAGGCGGAGGGCTTCGACGAGGAGTTCTGCGAACGCTTCGACCAGGCCGCCCGTGCGCTGGCCCCCGTCTGATCTGAGAACCCGGAGGAACAGCATGACCGAACCTGTGATCTTCAAGCGGTTCGACGCCGCCGGCGCCCGCGAGCAGCGTGAGGTCGTGTCGCTGATTCACCGCGACGCCTACGGCGAGCGGATCGCCACCGGTGACGCATTCGCCAGTGACCAGGCCTTCATGACCCGCTTCGACGCCTACACCAGCCGGGACGGCTTCGACCTCGTCATGGCGTACGCGGGTGACGAGCCCCTTGGCCAGGCCTGGGGATGGCCTCTGCCTCCTGACACACACTGGTGGAACGGCCTGGAGACGGAACCCGAGCCGGGCTTCATCGTCGAGGACGGCACTCGTACCTTCGCCCTTTCAGAGATCATGGTGCGACGGGCGTGGACCGGCCAGGGCATCGCGCATGCCCTGCACAATGAGCTCCTGGCCGGCCGCGGCGAACGACGCGCCACGCTGCTGGTGCGCCCGGACAACAGCACGGCTTACGCCGCCTACGTCCGATGGGGTTGGCAGCCTGTCGCCTGTCTGCGCCCCGGCTGGCCCGACGCACCCCTGATGGACGTGCTGGTCCTTCCGCTGCCCCTGGCACAGTGACCTCGACGCGCCTACCGGAGTCACCATGGCTCGGGGTTTCCAGGACCAGCCTGCTGCCTTAGGAGTCGCTCCGCCCTTGATAGTCGATCAAGCACCTCCTGAAGCGAGAGTGGGTAGGAGAAGCGTCCCGAATTGCGGCGCCAACTTAGGAGACCGATTGCAGACCGCTGGCGCACCTGCTGCGAACTGCGGAAACGCGCACGACCGCGCGTAGTTGTGGGGAGACCATCCTGCATATGCCCCGCACTCGAGAGCCTTCGGTAAGAGCGGTGTCCAGTAGCGAGGTGACCCGGAGCGCCGCTGCCAGGTCTGATAACCGGAGCGGCGCAGCATCGCTGGTGGTCTTACGACACGCGACTCAATAAGCCGCACGGCTCCGGAAATGGGTACGGCAGATTGAATCATGCTGACAGTCGGCAAGTCGCTCTTACATATGAACACAACCTGAATCACTGGCCGAGCGGTGTGCCTCGGACTTCACTCGGTGTCAATTTCGGTGTCGCCTACCGTTGCAGGAGGGATTGAGGCACCCATTGCCTGGATGAAATGCCGCTCGAGGCGGGCCAGTTCCGCTGCGCGGAGGCTGATGAAAGCTTCTTCATCCCCGAGCCGAAATCGGTGGAGCACATCTCGTGTGATGCCGAGACTGCCTTCTTCCTCGGCCCGAGTCAGGCAGCGGAACATGTAGCTTTTGGTCGACAGTCCGGGGTTGGCGTCAAGAATCAGGCGGTTGGCAGGACTGGGGCCGTTTTGCAGGCCGGACGTGTTCCAAATCCGCTGGAAGGCAGCCGTGTCCAGTTTGCGGATAGCATCCACAGCCTCATACCTCTTACCATTGAGCGCGTAACGGTCGGGGAACTGGCGGAGCTCCCACAGCAGGTAGGCGCGGACCCGGGCGCTGCGCAGATCGAACCGGTCGGGGAAGGGACGGGGACGCTGCTCGGCGAAGTCAAACATGCCCTGGCCGCCCGCGAAGTCAGCGAGCGTCCTGGTGCGTATTGCGAAGTCGCGCATGTCCTGAATCGACTGACGGCTTGTGGTGGAGTTCACGCTGGCAAACTGTCCTGACCACGAGGTGATCCAAAACCAGCGAATCAGCACTTTGACCTGCTCCTCAGACGGTTCCGGGCACAGGTGAAAGAACAATGCCAGGAGCATCAGCTGATTGTTGTAAGGGATCAATCGGGCTAGCGGTACCCCGATCTCATCCTTAAGAAAGGCCACAGCACGTTCCAGAGCTTTATCGGTGTCGAATGTCGCCTGCGCAAGCCTGCCCTCGACTCTGCGTGCGAGCACATCCCAGCGTGCTCCTGTTACCTCCTCCTCGCCGGCCACAGCGAGCACGGAGCGGAATGCGGTTGTCTCGTTGATTTGTCCGAAGCCCTGCGCGGCAATGCCCTCCAGGATCGCTTCGATGCGGTTGGCGAGGCTCTCCTCACCTCGTTTGTAGGTTAGCGCTGAGACCATCTGATCTGGACTCATCGGCTGGCCCTTGCTGTTGACTCGGGAGAAGACCTCGACGGCCTGCGTCAGGCTCCCGCCAACAAGTGTCACGACCGAGAGCTTGTAGGACTTAATCCGCTGCGCGACCTCCTCCGCTTCTTCGACCATCGCGTCGTAGACCTCATCCTTATAGTCGCGGCTCAGCCTGCGGGCGTAGGAGAGGAAGTCGAGCGTTTTAAGAACCGACCGGACCGGCAGGTAGTTGGCTGGTGCTGGCCCCGCCTTGCGCCAATGGACGTAGCGGCTGGACCGATTCTCGCTCTGCCCCAGCACTCGATAGACGTGCCAGATCCACGCTGTTGGATCGTTCGGATTGTCCGACTTCTCGGTCCGATACAGGCAGGAATACAGCGTCGAGAGTCGCTGATGTCCGTCGAGGATGAAGGTGGTAGAGCGGCCGGGCGCGTTCGGAACTTGCAGCCCTCCGACCTCGCCGAGGCTCTCTAGCTCGATATCGGTCTGCCAAAGTAGCAGGCTCCCGATCGGATAGCCTCGCTCGATGCTGTCGAAAAGATCGAGCATCTGCTCGGGCCGCCAGACGAAGGGCCGTTGGAACTTCGGCACCCGAAGCTGTCCTTTGTGTACCTCGTCGAGGTATGTCTCCAGAAGGTTGACGTCCGGCCGCACTCTGAGCTCATTTGACGTCCCGAACTCCTCGGGACCACTCAGCCCGTTCTCATCCACTTCGGCCATCTCGTCTTCCTAAATAATGTCTCGAATGAGCGCAAGCAGCGCTCGCAGCTCATCGCACGTCCCGGGCCCCAGCGAGTCGAAATCTGCCGCTGCGATTTTGCCCGTAGCCGCCTCTTGCTGAAGAAGTTCGCTGAGGCCGTCACCGAAGCCGCTAGAGAGTTCCCTTCGGACTTTTGCGGGGTACATCTTCTCGCGCGCTGCCTCTATTTGTCGCGGCCAATTATTGGACTTCTCTCTAGAAAATCCATGCTTGATGTCGACGAATGCGCGCTGTTCGGGAGTAAGTCCTTTCAGGCAGGTAATTCTTGCAGACAGCTTTGACTGCTTGCGCTTTGGCCACGGAATTGCGGCGAGGGCGCGATTGGGGATGTAGTTCTCCATCTCGCGATATTTTAGAACGTGGCCCTTTATGCCCAGCTTCTGCAGATCCGACAGAACTTTTTCGTACTTCGACACCTGATCAGCCGTTCCTCGGTCACTGTCCAGCAGGAACGTGACCCGTGCGACTTTGCGGAAGGTTCCAAGCTCGGCAAGGACCACTTTGTGAATCTCTCCACTACCGCCGCTTTGAACGAACTCAAACCAGCCTTCCGTATGGGCGCGCAAGATGTCGGCTGCTGCGAAAACATGTGCGATGGCGACTATGAAGGCACCATCTGCAGTCCGGTTCTCCACTACTACCCTGGCCGGCCTGCTCAAGTCGGCGACATGGTCAGCAAGGCTCTCCGATAACACCTTGAGGGGTGCACTGAACACTGGTGCCGGGCGACTCTGCGCCACCAGGCTCTTCCGTGCGAGATCGGAATAGACTATGGCTTTGGTCGGAGCATGCTCTAGGAAGTACGCCACGACATCATCGATATCGTCAGGATTCACGAACCATTGGTGCCGATCTTCGACGAACAGTCGCATCAGTGTGATGATTAACTCGAAACCATCCGCCTTGAATACATCGCGGTGCAAATCAACTCGCATCGTGCTCCCGCGAAAACTGAGCTTTCATCAGCTTCTTCGTTTCCTCGAAATCCTCGGAGAAGATGCCCTCCGGCCAGTAGTCGAGGTTACCGGCCTCGTCGATCTCGATCCGCCTAACCTGTGCGGCCGCGCCGTCATTCTCTACGAAATAGACGGCAATGTGCTCCGGCGAGATTACTCCTTCCGCGATCCGCCGTCGCAGTCGTAGCAGCATCGTCTCGCTGTGTGATTCAATCAGATAGCGAGTTCGGCGGTCGGCCTGAATGCCAGAGATGAACAACTCGGCAATCAGTGCGTGTGCCGCGGGATGTAGGTGCAGTTCGGGCTCTTCGATAATGAAAAGTTCGGAGCGCCAGGGGAGGGGGCTAGAACTGGATTGCGCAAGTTGGACGAGGAGGGGAAGAACATGCGCGACACCAGTGCCGGAGTCCAAAAGGTTCACAGTGAGGCCTGGGCTGGCTTCTGAGCGAAGGCTGATTGCATATAGTGACCCGTTCTGCTCCACTTCGAGATGCCAACCGCCCAGGCCGTCGCCCAGGAGCTCATTGACGCTGTCGATAAGAAGGCCGCCGCCTCGAACATGGTCATTGACTAGCATCCCTATGGCATTTTCGCCGGACGCACCTACCTGGGTAGCCATTCGCGACGGAAGTCTATTGAGCCTTGTGGGACGCTGGCGATATGGTCCAAGATAGACCGGCCGCCTGAATGCGCGATTTATATCAAATCCCAGTCCTCGCTCTGATTCACTTCGACGTATTCGTGGGATGATGCCGGAAAAGCGGACTTGCTCTGATGTTGGAAGCTCATTGTCCCAGGTGACGGAATAGGTGCGTTCGACAGCTTCCGGGATCCACTCCAAGCGCAAGCGGCTACCTTCGCTCGATATTTCCAGATCACTGACGAACTGAATATGTTGTTCTGCGATGTTCTGAATAGTTGCGCTAAGATACGTTTGTCGGTTACCCAGTGTGGCAGCGAATTCGAGTCGGAGCGGACGGTGAACTGATCGCTCATGAACGAGGTCCAAGAACTCAGGGGGATCGTCGCCGAGCTGGTCCAGATCCAGAGGGAGCTCGGAGTCAGTGTGGATACCCGTCGACAGCAGTAGTGGTAGCCGGGTGAGGGCGCTCTTGCCGGAGTTGTTCTTGCCGAGGATGACGGTGATGGGGCGTAGTTCGATCTCCTGCCGCTCCTTGAAGCAGCGGTAGTTCTCGACTGCCATACGCAGCAGGGCCATGCGATCATCTTAAGGCTTCTAACGCAAGAAACTGAGGCGGCGCAGCGAAATCAAGCGCAGCTGATGCTGAGGATGGTTTGGAGGGTGTCTTCGTGGACTTCCCATCGGATGCGGAACTTGCGGAAGTGGCGCAGTAGCGATGGCCTGCTGGACGACTCAGCGTCGTCCGGACGTTTAGGGGAATGCTCCTGGCCTGGTCAGAGCTCTACCGCCGTCACCTGTTAGTTCGAAGCGCTCCGGCTTCGCTGATGGGTTGATGTGCCTCAAGTTCCGTGGAGTCGGCCTGGTAACCGCACTCGGCCAGAAGCCTCGGTCGATCCAGATTGTGTGGAGGCCCGCGCCTCATCCACCGGCTTTGTTGGCGCGAGGTTATCGCCGATCACCCAAGAACCCCGCATCCAGGTCGATGCGGGGTGCCCATTCACTCCGGACGTGCCCGGACGGCCCCGCCCCTCCACAACCGGGCGCCCGAGCAGCTTGTCGATGCTGCGGCGCTCGCGTTTGGTGGGACGTCCCGCGCCACGAGCCCGAACGGCCACCGTCACGGCTTCCTCGTGCGGAGGAGGCGGAGGGCTCTTGTCGACGTAGCACTCGGCGGCCACGGGGGCGCCGACGCGCTTGGTGATGATGCGGGAGACGACCACAATGCGCTCGCGCCCCTCGTGCCGCGGACGGACCTCGTCACCGACCCGGACAACGTGCGCGGGCTTGACCCGCACCCCGTTACCCGGACGTGACCGCCCCGGCAGGCGTCGGACGCGATCGAACGAGTCCTGGTCAGCCGTACTGACCAGATCCAGATGTCCACCCGCGCACTCACCTGCTCACTCGACACTCCGACACTTTACTGAGAGCGGCGCGGCTGCCGGCATGCAAGCCCGCCTGGCCAAGGGCAAGCGGCGTGCCGATGACCTCAACAGGGACGGCAGGGATGATCTGATCATCGACGTGAATTTTCCTCAGACGGCTGAATTCCACTCCGTCGCCCAAGGTAACCACGCGGAGGTCGACGCTCTGCTGAGCGAGGAGGGATGCCATCGCCGCCCGGAACACCTCGGGCTGATCGTTCATCGTGAGGACCACGACGTCGATGGTGGTCCTGAGGCTGGTCATCGTGTCCTCTGGACGGGTGTGGCGCTCGACGCATCGGAGCGGTGCCACCTGCTGGGGGACCGGCGAGGGGTGTCGTCATTCCGTCACCTTGATCTGGCCCACCCCAACCGCGTCCAGCCGGGGTGCCGGCCCAAACCGCGCTGGAAACAGCGGCCTTCCGCTAACGTCGGGCGAGTGACCGCCGACGCTCGTTCACCGCAGTCCGTCAATCGCCTGCGTGCCGACCTGGTCACCACGCTCCAGGAGCGGGGTTCGATTCGCTCCCCTGATGTCGCCGCAGCTTTCGCGAAGGTCCCTCGAGAAAGGTTCGCGCCGGAGGCGCCGCTTGTCGCCGCCTACTCCGTCTGGGATGTCGTCGTCACCAGACGCGACCCTAACGGCAGGGCGACCAGTTCCATCAGCGCGCCCTGGCTGCAAGCCGAGATGCTGGAGGCCGCCCGGCTGACCCGCGGCGCGCGAGTCCTGGAGATCGGCTCCGGCGGCTACAACGCCGCGCTGATCGCCGAGATCGTCGGCCCAGACGGCTTCGTGGTCACTGTGGACATCGATCCCTGGGTCACCGAGCGGGCGGCCCGCTTCCTGGCCGACACCGGATATCCACAGGTCAAGGTCGTTCTTGGCGACGCCGAGCACGCTGCCAACGAGTACGGCCCGTTCGACGCCATCCTCGTGACCGCCGGCGCCTGGGACTGCCCCTGGGGGCGGCTCCTTGCCCCGGAGGGCCGGATGGTGGTTCCCCTACGCTTCGCCACCATCACCAGGTCCATCACCTTCGTCCGCGACGGCGACCGGCTCCAGGGCCTGGATCCCACGGTGTGCGGGTTCATCCCCATGCAAGGGGCCGGGGCGTACAAGGACCAAGAAGCCGTCCTCGCCGGTGGAGCCGTCAAGCTGACGATCGAAGACGGCCCCGAACTCGACATCGACGCTCTCGACCGGGCACTGGTCGAACCCCGCACCGGGCTGTGGACCGGCGTCGAGGTCGACAGAGGGGAGCCGTTCGACACCCTCAGCTTGTGGCTGGTTACCGTCGAGGGCAGGTTCGGCATGATCTGGCAGGACCCCGATCGTGACCGCGATCTCGTCCAGACCGCCCTGCGCTGGTACTGCCCGGCCCTAATCTCCCGCGACAGCTTTGCCTACCTCACCCTTCGCGACGCCCAGCCACGTGCGACCGCGGCGGTGCACTACGAGCTCGGGGTATACGGACACGGCCACCACGGCGCCGAGCTCGCTCGCCGGCTCCATGACCAGATCAAGGTCTGGGATCACGCCTGGCGCCACCATCCCGGGCCGGCCTTCAGCCTCCACCCCGCCGATGCCACAGGGCCGAATCCAACTGTCGGCCGGATCTTCCGCAAGCGGCCCACACAACTGGTCATGGCCTGGGCCTGAGCCTTGCAGCCTGCACTATCAGCAGGGGTTGTACGTCAGTGCCGAGACGCCAGGGAGGAGGAGCTGCCTGTTGCAGCAGGTCCCGTCTCTTACGTAAGCCAGGGCGAATGCTGCCGCGAGGTGCTTGCCGTTCTGAACCGGCAGCGCTCCGCGCCGTTTCCAGAGGTGATGACCGTTCAGATGACCAATGACAAGCCAGTGGGCAGCCGATTGAGAGCGGCTGACGGCAGGGCAGCGAAACCCCAGGTCGGGGATGTAGAACCCCAGCCACTCGGCGGCCCGACTGACTGACAGACATCACCTATCAGAGGACCGACGGGGGCCGGCGCGGTGATTCTCTTTCTATTATTGGATTCATGGGCGCCGCAATATATATTCTTCGATTTCCTGCATTGCCTAGAGGTCAATCAAAGCTCTCCCTCAATCTGGCCGACCTCTTGCCTCTGGCTTGCTTAATTTCTTGACCCCCCTCCAGAGTGTCAACTTCCTTGCCAATCGGATCCCCTATCTGGCCAGCCTATCATTTATCAAATAGCGTAAAGAAACGCCGAATGTCGTTGAGTTGGACGCCGTTCTGAGATTGGATTGAACCGATCAAAGGCGGTAGGGGTGCGAAAGGCGCGCTCCTGACAGAAGAGATCGGAGATGGAAGATGTCCAACGGGGTGGCTCCTGGAAAGTGTGTTCCCGCCAACGTTCCCGGGGAGACGCTTACGCCGGAAGATATGGCAAGGGTGACGCCGGAAGATTGGGCGGAAATCCGACGGCTGGCACGCGGCTATTGCCGAACGGTCGACGCGACGCGATCCCGTAAGCGCATGGATGGAAGCGCCACCATAGTTAAGCAGGGACATGCGCCGTACGGCACCGATGACGTGTCGGATGACGTCACACAGGATGCCGTTCTTCTCTTCGCTCAGCGGATCCGAGACATAATCGCTTCCTGCCACATGGCTCCTGAAGGCACGGCAGAGTCCCCCGCGTGGGTCTACGTCCGGCGCGATGGTGGAGAGATGACAATCACGCGGACCACCCTGCAGAGGTGGGCGGTTCGCGATGCCGCCGCGCGGAACGGATACCGCATCGATGTTCCTCCGAGCGATGTCGACGCCACGCCCGGTGCTCAGCTCATGCGTGGATTGCCACACGCCGAGAACGTCTCACGGGCGGCCGTAGCTTTCTGCACTGCGCAGAACAGCGCCGTCATCTTCCGTCAGGCGTTCGGAGACGGTCAGGACTTCCCAACCATCACGGATGTGATGGAGGTAGCAGGTCAGGCCGATGATCTGGGCCGTGCGGGGGTCCTGAACAAGGTAGCTCAGAAGCGCTACGGGGGCGCGTACGGCTCTCGCCGGAACGTGATCCGGGTGCGGGATGCCGCACGCGCGGAGTGGCGCGAACTGTCGGGGCGTCTTGACGACGTCAGGAGCGCGATGGTGCACGGCGGAACCAACGGCGTAGAGGACTGACGCAACCCGTTGAGAGGGCCTCAGAGAGCGTTCTGAGGCCCTTTTTCATGCCCTCAGGATGCGCCGCACCCCGTTTCAGAGCCACAAAGTAGCCGGGCAAGTGTGGACGCTTGGGCTGTTGTACGTCCCGTATTCAAGTGAGAGCGAAATCCGCCGGTGCGCGTCTGCCGCGTCCGGTGCGATGTTCGCTCTTACGGTGCTGTTCTGCGGCTTGGTTACTGAGCCGTAGGACGGCAACAGACCGGAGTTCCTGACCGTTCGCATAGTGCGCGGTGACGTTGGTAAAACGTCGCCGGGCGCGGACGGTCGGGCCGTTCCGGTCACCGTATTTAAGTGAGAATTAAATCCGCCGGTGCGCGTCTGAAGCATCTGGCGCGATGTTCGTTCTCACATGTTGTTCTGTGGCTCACGTAGCCGTGCCACAGGACGGCAAGGAGGCCGGAACGGTCGGCCGTCGGTGCGGCGTGCGCGGCAATGCTGCGGAAATGTTGCCGCGTGCGGACGGTCGGGCCGTTCCGGCCACCGTATTTAAGTGAGCGCAATTCGCGCCGCGAGAGCGCCGGACACGCCATACGTGAAAGCGCGTCCTGATTCCCGCATCCGCCGGACCGTACGGAAGGCCGCCGGACAGGCACAGTGGAAAGGGAGGCAATTGTATGGAGGTGAATTCTGCCGGCCCGCCGGGCTGGTTCGTGGGAGACCTGACGGTCTGCGGCGGGGGCCGCGTGATGCGCGTGGCTGCGTTGGGCGAGGTTCGACTGGACACCGCGACTCTGGTGCCCGCAGCCGATCCCGGCGGCGTTCGTGAGTACGTGGTGACGGTGGCGCTCACGCCGATGCCCAAGGCTGCCGAGGTGATCACCTGTCTGGGCTGCCTGGCCAAGACCCATCTGTGGATCGACGCCACGCACACCAACCGGACTTCCGGGGTGCGTGTGCGGTTGATCCGGTGCTCACGCTGCTTCGCCGATGCCCTGGATTTCCGGGACTGCGAGATCCACGCGGTCAGCGCGGCCGCACGACCGCATCACCTGGCCCGCCGTCGCCGGTACTGACGGCCGCCATTCCACCTTTCTGAACCTTTGGAGTCGCCATGGCGATGACTCATGCCCTGACCCTGCCACCCGGATGGATCATCAGCTCCCGGCTGGTGCCCGCATGGCAGATCGACACCGATCACCTGTTGGAAGTGGAGGCCGCCGGGCGGACCGATGAAGGCCGGATCCGCTGGCGATACCGGCTGTCTCGGCGCCGCCGCACGATCTTCGCCGGGTCCGACATCTGCTCGGGTGTCGGCGCGGTTCTGACGCCCGGTGAGCTGATCAGCGCGGCGCGGACGGTCCTGCACTACCTGACACTGCGACCGGGCGAGGTCGACGCCGACTATTTCGACTCCTACATCAGGGCTCAGGTGGAGTGGCGCGACCGGTACGCCGAGGATCTGTCGATCTACGCGATGGACGAGTGGTGCGGCTACTGCGGCGGCGACCACGCCTCGCCCGGCTGCCCGTCCCGCTGCGGGGGATGAGCGTGGCGCGTTGGTACGGGCTCTGGCACGGCGGCAACGGGTACGGCCCGCCCGAGCCCGATGATCTGGAGGAGTTCGCCAACCTGGCCGAGGCCCGCGCGAAGCTAGCTGATCGGCACCGGTACGGCTACTGGCAGCGCTCGCACTTCGCCTTCACCCGTCGCGAGGCCGCCAACGTGCTCACCCCGTGCGTGGGGGACGACTGCGAAATCACGCTGTACGGCTCCGCCGACGGGCTCGACTACCCCGATCGGCGGATCTTCCTTGGACCGCGCGACGGTGTCCGCATCGAACGCTGCTGACTCCGCCCTTCTTCATTCCATCGCCCTCGGCTAACCGCGCCGGGGGCTCTTCATGTTCAGGAGAACACCTATGACCTCTCGTCTGGATCACACCGTTCGGCTGAACCGTCCTGCGGACTTCATCGCGATCGTGCCCTACATGCTGGGGTTCCATCCGGAGCGCAGCATCGTCGCGATGGCGTTCGAACCCGCCGCTGACCCTGACAGCACGGGGCGGGGGTTGCGGTTCAGCGTGCGTGTCGACCTGCCGGACGACTCGGAGGACACACCGGACCTGGCCCGGCGCTTCGCCGAGTTGCTCACCCGAAACGGCACCGAGCGGGCGATGCTGATCGGGTATGGGCCCGGGTGGCACGTCACCCCCGTCATCGACGCGGTACGCGGCGCACTGTCGGATGCAGGGATCGACACGATCGACGCGCTACGGGTCGAGGACGGACGGTACTGGTCGTACACGTGCCCCGATCCCGACTGCTGCTCACCCAACGGTGTCCCGTACGACGCCGGGAGCAACCTGGCCGCCGCGGCGGCGGTGTTCGCCGGATACGTCGCCCGGCCCGACCGCGCGGCACTCGAAGCCATGCTCGCCCCGGACGGCGGACAGGACCGGGAACAGGTGCAAGCCGCCACACGGGACGCCTGCGCCCAGGCACACAGCCTGCTCACTGATGAAGAAGATCGCGACTGGTATCACGAGGGCCTCACTCAGGTCGCCGTCGCACTGGACCGCACCCAGGCCGGACAGGACCTGTCCGCCGACGAGGTCGCCTGGCTCGGCGTACGGCTCAGTGCGATCTTCGTACGTGACGCGGCCATGACCTTGATCGGCCGATACGACGACGACACGCACATCAGGCTGTGGACCCAACTCACTCGCAGGGTGGAACCGGACTTCGCCGCCCCTCCCGCCGCCCTGCTGGCGTTCCTCGCACTGCGCACCGGTGACGGGCCCTTGGCGCGCGTCGCCGTGGAACGGGCGCTGTCGGTCGATCCCCGCTACAGCCTTGCGGGCCTGATCCGCACTGCCCTGGACTGCGGTCTGCCGCCGGAGGCAGCCGCCGGGATGGACTGTGCGGGCATGGCCGACGAGATCGCGGATAAGGCCGCGCAGTGCCCGGACCTTGCGCGACCGGTGCTACCGGTGGGGTGGTGAACGGGATGGGCCACGCCTCCACCCGATCAGTGGCGCTGGTCGGCCTGCATCCACAGCTTGTGGACATCGAAGCCGACGCCGTTCCCGGCGACGCGGAGTTGTATCTGGTCGGCTTGCCGGAGACGTCGGTCTGGCCTGCCCGTGCGCGGATCCGTGCCGCGATCCTCAACAGCGGAACGCCGTGGCCGGACACGAGAATCACGGTGAGCGTGTCACCGATGATCCCGCCGGTCTACGACGCGGCGGCCGATCTCGCGCTGGCCGTGGCGCTGCTGGCTGCCGCAGGTGTCATCCCGCCCGAACGGATCGCCGGGCGGATGTTCCTCGGCGAACTGGCCCTGGACGGCGGGATCCGCCCTATCAGAGGCGTCCTGCCAATGGTGGCTGCCGCTGTCCGGGCCGGAATCAGCAGAGTCGTCGTCCCCGCCGAATGCGCGCGAGAGGCGGCGCAGGTGCCCGGCGCCGTGGTGATGCCCGTCACCCGGCTGGCCGACGTCGCCGACCAGCTCCGCCACGGGATATTCCGCGACCACCACGACCGCGAGCCGGAGTCTGCGCCGTCGTCGTCATTCGCCGTCGACCTGGCCGACGTGCCCGGCAATCAGGCTGCCCGCCGCGCGCTGGAGGTCTGCGCGGCGGGCGGGCACCACCTGTTCCTGTCCGGCGACGGCCCGGCCACGATGCTCGCCGAACGCCTGCCGGGCATCCTGCCGCCGCTGACCGACGAGGCCGCCCGCCAGGTCGCCGAGATCTACTCGCTGGCAGGACGCCCTGACAGGGCGCCGAGGATCACGCCGCCGCTGTCCGCGCCGCACCATTCGGAGACTCCTGCAGTGATCTTCGGCAGCGTGGCGGCCAATCGCCCCGGCGCGGTCTCACTCGCCCACCACGGTGTACTGCATCTGGCCGACGCGCCGGAGTTCACCCGCCCGGTCCTGGACGGCCTGTGCCGGCCAATGGACAGCGGACAGGTCCACCTCGAAGGGCAGGGCCGGAGCATCCGCTACCCGGCGCGGTTCACCCTGGTTCTCGACGCCCGTCCCTGCCCATGCCCTGAAGGGCGGGAAGAGTGTGCCTGCACACCGGAGGCCCGACGCCGTTACCGGGCACGCCTCGCCCTGCTCCTGCCGCGTGTCGCCGTACGCGCGCCTATTGAGCAGAGCAATCGCGGGACGCGGGCGGGTGAGCCGAGCGCGGCGGTGGCCGCGCGGGTGCTCGCAGCGAGGGTACGGGCGGCTCACCGCCTGGCCGACACACCGTGGCGGACCAACGCCGAGGTACCCGCGCCAGACCTGCGAACGCGCTTTCCCGTCGCACCGGAGGCCGCCGAACTGCTCCGATCGGCGGTCAACACCGGGCTCGTAACGGCCGACGGGCTTGCCCGGCTGCTGCGCGTGGCATGGACGCTGGCCGACCTGCGCGGCGCCGACCGCCCGCAGTTCGACGATGCGGTGGGCGCCCTTGAGCTGTGGAAGGGGGCAGACGGCGATGGAACCCGGTGACCGCGTCCTGGTCCGCCCCTTCTTCCACATCCCGGTACGGCCATGGTGGACGGAGTCCTACCAATCGCCCTTCTACTACCCGGCCACGGTGACCAAGGTCAACGAGCAGCGCGGACGCGCCCACGTGGAACTGGATGAGTCGCTTTATCCCACACCGTGGCAGGACCGCATCCAGCTCTTCCACATCAGCGACATCCACAGATACGGCTGCCGCTGCCAGGAGTGCGCCAAGCCCGGCCGGGACATTTACCGATTCCGCGCCGACCAAGAACGCATGCGCAACGAAGAGCAGCCATAAAGCCGCTTGCCGATCGGCGGGCACTGTCCCGATTCGGGAAATCCGCTAAACCTCTTACGCCTGCACCGAATCAGGTTGCAGCGCGTCAGGGCCTTGGGGACGGACGTTCGGGCCGCAACGGCCCCCGTATTTATACGCCAGCAATGAGCGTCTATTCGGTCGAAGTGATGACGCTTGATTGGCTCAGTCTGCGCTCTGGGCGGGCCTGCTTTGAACCCGTCAATCAATAATGCGAAAGGAGTCCGTGAGTGAACGAATGGGAGATCGAGGAACTGGTGATCGAGGTCGCCGAGCATCTGGACGGCTTCAGCCCTCTGGTGCGGCCCGGTCATCCGGCCTACCTGACGGGACCGGCCGCCGCCCGGCTCGTCGTGCATCCGATCTGGAATCAGCGGGGGCGGATCAGGGTGCTCGGTGTCTACCCCGGCGGCAGCAGAGGAACGCTTCCCGGCCTGCGGCGGCATGAGATTACGGTGACGGCGGCGCGAGGGGCGAAGTTCGTCGCGAAGAGGATCGAGCGCCGCCTACTGCCCGACTACCGGCGAGACCTGCTGGCCTGCCGCGAGCGGCTGGCAAAGAGGGCGGCTGAGAACGGCACGCGGGCCGAGATCGCCGAAACCCTGGTCGAGTTGCTGCCGGAAGCCTCGCTCACCGAGAACGAGCGAGAGACCGTCGTCCGGTGGCGGCTGGACGGCGCTTCCGGCTCGTTCACCGTGTACGGCGACACCACGAGCGCGATTGAGATTCGCGCGGCCGATCGTGAACTGACCGAACGCATCGCCTACGCCGTACAGCACCGCTCCACGTGACCTCGCCCGAGCTTCGGCGCTCACGCTGGAGAGGCGGGCAAATCAGGAAAGTCGACTTACCAAAAGTATCGACAGTATTGAGGGCACCGGCTACAGCCGGTGCCTTTCTCATTTCCATCGAGGGGGAGAAGGAACATGTCCAAGGAGTCTCTGGAGTGGTTGAACGCCAACACCTTGATCGGCTTCACCGAGAAGCGTGGTACGGCCTGGCACTACCGCGCGAGCATGCAGGCCGAGGAGCCGAACCACTACCTCGGCCCGATCCCTGTGGACGACGTCAAACGTCGGCTGTTCGGCTGGGAGGCGCTGAGCAGCCCGGTCTACGTGGAAGACCCGCGCGGCGGGCTGGCCCAGGTGCCCGGACGACAGGCCATCGTGCGCAGCGACAACGGCCATGTCATGGGCATCTTCTCCGACGGGTACGAGCCACATCCCTACGTCGAGTGGCTGATCAACATCGTCTCCCGGCTTCTGGACGCCGATCTGTCGATCGGATCCGCCGGACTGCTCAAGGGGGGAGCGGTCGCCTGGGTGTCGGTCGAGGTGCCCGAGAACGTCGTCACGCCCGAAGGCGTCGAGTTCCGGCCCCACCTGTTCGGGGCGACGTCCTTTGACGGCTCGCTGGCCACGACGTTCAAGCGAGCGGTGACCAACATCGTCTGTGACAACACGATGGCCGCCGGCCTTGCCGAGCGCGGGCAGCAGGTGAAGATCAAGCACTCTCGGCATTCGAAGTTCCGGCTCGCCGAGGCCCGCGAGGCGCTGCACATCGTGTATGCACTGGCCGACGAATTCTCAACGGCGGTACGCGAACTGTGCCGCGTTGAGATCACCGAGCGGCAGTGGCAGGCATTCCTGGACGCCCACGCACCGATGCCGCGAGAGCGAGGCCGCAGCCGCACCATGGCGGAAAGTAAGCGAGACGCCCTGGCCAAGCTCTGGAACCACGACCTCCGAGTGGCTCCGTGGCGTGGTACGGCCTGGGGCGTGGTCCAGGCGGTGAGCACTTTCACGCACCACGAGCAGAACGTACGCGGCGCCGAGCGAGCTGAGCGAAACATGCTCCGCGCGGTGACGGGCGGCATCGACGATCTCGACCGCGGCACCCTCTGCACGCTGGCCGCCGTGCTGGATCAGCCGCTCGCCATAGCTGTCTGACATCACACTCACACGGCTCCCCGTCCCGCAAGGGGCGAGGAGCCGTAGTCAACGGAAGGAGGTTGCGTGTTCCCCAAGCGCTCCCGCATGCAAGGGCTGCCAGCACCCAGCAAAGATCGTCGGAGCGTCGGCCAAAGCGGGCGCCGCAATCCACACTCGCGTGAGAAACGGCTTCGGGAGACGGAGCAGCGAGCACTTCGCGCCCGCAGGGCACGTGGTGTGAGCCGTTTCGCAAATCTGCCATCACGGCGGACCAGATTGGCGCGCGCGTCTTCGACGCGCTGGGTGCCACCAGCCGTCTGAGGTGCCACCGCAACGATAGAGCTTCTCCGGGATCTGCCCCTCGTGCGACCGTTTCTGAAACCCTGGTGGACTGTCAACGCCGCGAGCGAGGGGGCCAGAGGCGACATGAACGAGGCGACCGCGCATCTGCTGTTCGACGTGGTGGAGCGTCTGGAGAGAAACATCGTGGCTCGTGAGTGCCCGGCGATCATCGCGCTCGAGGGCGCGCGGAAGCTGACTCTGAGCGATTACGACTACCTGCGCGACAGCTCGACTGCGGCGGCGTTCGAGGCCAGGGCAGCTGAGAAGGCGGCTGAGATCGACGCGGCTCGATGGGTGCTGGCGGTTCCGCAAGTGTGGGTGTTCAAGCCACCGAGCACGATCGCAGTGCGAGCCGTCTCCAATCACCCTCTGCGGGAAGGTGAGCAAGAAGCCATCACGTGGATGAGCTTCGACCGGGGTGACGGCGTCGACTACGGGCGAGTCGCCTACGCGCGTCGCCCCAGCGGAGAGCCCGTCTTCGAGGAGCCAGAGATTTTCGAGGTCGGGATCCGGCCGAGGAGCGAGATGCCGGGCTTCGTGCTGTTGCAACGATGCCTGGGAGAGGAGTGAGGGCCGGCTCGTGAAGAACCGGCCCTCCGACCAACTTCAACTCTGTGATCAAAGGCAGATTGAGATCGGTCATCGCGATCCTACGGCCTACCGCTTGCCATCGCTGGGATTGACTCGATGCCCACAGGCAATGA
>NZ_KI866523.1:1224822-1254787 GCF_000511135.2 Microbispora sp. ATCC PTA-5024
CAATGTGGGAGTCACGTGTAGGTTCTCGTACTTCTTGTCCTGGATGACCTTGCCGACCAGGACGTTCTCCAGGTAGTTCAACAATCTGTCCGCAGGATCTTTCTTAGCGACGCGTCCTTCTCGAGAGTCAGGCCAAGGCATTGCGCCTGCAGCTGACAGGTCATTGCCATGTTTGCAGGATCGTCTTACGAGCCGCGCGCCGACGCTACATGACGGTGGCGAGCGCGTGATCGCTGTCGCGGGTCGCCTGCGCGGTGTCCGCTCTTGCCGAGTTGAGGGCGTTCCAACTTGTTAGCGCTAGGTTCGAATCATGGATGACCTCTTATCGGTGGCGGCGCGGCAGCTCCATCGTCTTTCCGGTGTGTGTCGGGCCAGCTCTGAAAGGCAATGATTGCTACTTGCGCGGTTGATTGGCCCACTGGACTAGAGATGCGAACCACCCGGGACGACGGGTTCGGCCTTCGCACACGGCGATCTCGTCTTTGAAGCAGTTGATGACTGGACGCGGATATTTGAAGAATTGCGATCGCTCGGGGAAGCCTTCCCCGAGCCACTCGTAGCGAATACCAATGGAGCCGATATACGCGACCAGTACGTAACGCACGAACCGACTGATGTTCTTGTCGGCCTCCACGAAGTCCGGACTAATGGAAAGTCCACCCTTGTAGAGCTTATGGACCGTGTCTGTGGTAATTAGAGCCATGTGGGCGTCCGACATATCTGTGGCACCGTCCAAGAACTCGCGGAGGGTGTCGGGAACTGGAAGGCCTGCACGCACCATGCGGCAGCCGAAGTGTTTGCCATAGTATCGTGCAAGGTTGATCGTGGGTGTCTCCCAGTCGGCCCCGAAAATCTGTCGGAAGTCAACTCCAGGCATGATGCGTAGCCAGGTGCGGCTGACATGCTGTGAGTACACGTCGTAGGCATTGTCGAAGGGCTTCGACCGCTTGGTGTTGCACGATTCGCAGAGCGACTTGGGAAACTTAATCACTCCATAGCGATCTCGCTTTACTCCGCTACGACCTCTGATCTCGCGCGTTTTTCCTTCTCCGTCCCCCCAGAGCAAAGGACCCCCATTCGCCATTAGCCGAGTCAGGTCCGTGCGTTTGAACTTGTGTTCGCCGGTAGTGGCCGGGCTTTCCTGACACCACCAGCAAATTCCGCTCGGCGGGACTCGGAGATGCGCGAGCGCGTCGGGTCCCAGTATGGGGCGACCATCAGAGGTTCGATCTGACATGACCTCATTGAACACCCAGGCGGGACAGCCCTCCTGAACGTTGCGGATCTCAGTTCAGGTCTCCATGCGACGGGACCGTGCGATCCATGACGCGGGCAAGGTCATCGCCGACCTGACTCTCACACTGGCGTTAAGTGGGGACTGCCTGGCCGACATCGCGATGTTGCGCTCCCAGCCGGAGTTCTTCGGGTCCTTGGTGTCCAATCCGACCGTGTCCTGGCTGATCGATCGGCTGACCGCCGATCCCGTACGGGCCTTGGAGGCGATCCGGGCCGTCCGCGCCACCGCTCGGCAACGCGCCTCCTGGACACTGGCCGGCACCCACGCGCTGGGCACCGACGGGAGCGGATCGGCCTGGGCATCGATGCGACCGTCGTCATCGCCCACTCCGATATGGATCAGGCCGCGCCGACATGGAAGAAGACCTTCGGGCTCCACCCGATGACGGTCTTCGCCGACCACGATTCCGCAGGGGCGGGGAACCGTTGGCCCTGCTGCGGAGGTCCGGCAACGCCGGGTCCAACACCGCCGCAGACCCACATCACCGCGACCTTGGTAACCCCAGCCGACAAAACTTGTTCATCCAGTTAGACAAAATTTGTTCACGCTGCTAGGGTCGCCGTCGTGAAGAGGGCTACCCTCTTGCGGAGGCTGCGGGAGATCGCGGCGAGGCAGGACAAAGAGTTGATCTTCGTACGGGAGGGTGGAAAGCACTCGATCTATCGGATCGGGGATTTGCCGCTCTCGATCCCGCGCCATCGCGAGATCGCCGAGGTAACCGCCCAAGGCTTGATCGCAGACGCGGAGGAAGGGAGGTAGAGCGCGGGGGTGCACCATCGGCCCCCGCAGGCTCATCCTTCGCCACCCCGTCAGGCTCAGCACGAGAGAATGGAAACATGGCTGAAACGAACGTTTCCCGCAAGGTTCTATACGTCGCCTACCTAAGCCACGCATCACGCTGGTGGTCAGTGCGCGTGCCGGATCTTCGAGGGGTGCATACTCAGGGGCGGACTTGGAACGAGGCAATCGAAATGACGCGAGACGCAATAGCTTCCGTGTTGAACGTCGATCCTAATTCATTCGAAGTCGCCCCACGCCTCGTCGACTCAGATGTACAAGAAGGTGTCGACCAATTCAATGCTGCGCGCAAGGCAGCTGCGGTAGCCAGAGAAGCGGAGGCTAAGACTCTTCAAGCCGCTGCCCTGAAGCTCACATCAAGCGGAATCAACGTTAGAGATGCCGGGGCAATTTTAGGAATCTCGTATCAGAGGGTGTCGCAGCTAACATCTGATGCCAGAAGTGGGTAGAGCCGCTAGGGATATCTTATTTTACTGCTCTGCATCGTTCTGATACCTCTGAGCCTTGGCCTGGGTCACTCTGGCGATCAGTGCGCGCGCATGCCATAAGATGCCCAAAGTCGGTGTTAATAGAGTCAGAAGCACCACGAGCATCATTAGTAAGCAGGGTGGCTGCAAAGGATTGAGATATAGGCGACCTGCTGTCGCATCCTCACAAAAAGCAACACATGGCAGCGTTGAAGGAGATCTGCGAATAACCGACCCGTAATGCCGCGGTGGTTCTGCGGATACCGTGAGGCGCCGAGGTTGAATCTAGTTAACGCATGTCCGAGCTGTCGGCGCAGCTGGAGCGGTGGCGACGGCCCCTTGCTTAAGTCCTAGAATGATGTTTGCTTTGAGGACTTTGTCACTTGGGCCTGACGACGCCGATGAACTCTCGCTCCCGGCTCGGTGTGCCTGCCCAGGTATCGACGCGTACCGTGCTGCCGGTGAACGGCGCGTGGACCATGCGAGTGGCGTCGATCGCGATGCCGACATGGTGGATCGTCGCGGCGTTAGCCGGGTTGGAGGCGAAGAAGATCAGATCTCCTGGCCTGATCTGACTTCTGGGCACGTGGATCCCCGCGTTCCACTGCGCGGAGGTGTCGCCGCCGATCCGGGCCCCGGCTCTTGACCAGGCGTATTCGGCCAGGCCGGAGCAGTCGAACCCTCGCGTTCCGGCGCCGCGACCAATGCCGAAGCTCGGTCCGTCCGGCCCGCCGCCTCCCCACGAGTACGGGGTGCCGCGCATGCGCAACGCCGCCTGAACGGCGATTATCCCGCGCTCCGCTCCAGCCAGCGCCTCTGCCGGGATCTTTCCGGGCGATAGTTCCGCACACAGTCCGGCGGCGGCCGTGGACGTAGTTTTCCGGGGCTGCGCCGATCTCAGCTCGGACGCTGAAGGGCTGGGGTAATCACAGACCGCACTGGCCGACATGGCCGCATACCGCGCGCCTCCTGCCAGTCCTAGGAGGAGCACCATCCCTGCCACGAGGCCAGCGCTTGCGGCGAGGATCTTCGCCAGCGCGGTTTCTACGATCAAGGGCACTCCGCGGCAGGCTGAGGCCACTGATCGGCGAGTTCGGCCAGGCGCAGGCGCGCTTCTCGGCGGTTATAGGGCAGCCAGATGGGGCCCTGCGGGTCAGCCCCGGCGACGGCCGTTGCGCACGGCACCCCGGTTTGAGCCGCGCGGAGCTGGAGCCGGCCGTGAAGGCTGCTCTCCCTTCGCCTGGAGCCGGTGAGGAACAGGACGGGGGTGGTGATTCCGGTGGCCGCCGTCAGTGCGGCGTAACCGTGCAGCTTGGCCAGCACCCGGTCGAGGGTCTCGGTGCCGGTGTCGTACTCGAGGAAGAAATCGACGGTGCGGCCGTTCTCGATCCACCTGCCGTAGGCGTCGGGGCGGACGTGCTTGCCCCACTGTGCGGCGCAGCGCGCCTCTGGCCACCAGGTCTCCAGTCGACACCCGTTCGCCTGACGAGCGGTGCCGTACAGGCGGGCGAAGACGTCGTTGACGCCGACGCTGTGGGCGAGACGCTGACTGTAGGCCACGGCAAGGGCGCGGTCGCGGCGGTAGCCGAACTCGCTCAGGTCGACGCCGTCCTCAGTGGCCAGTACGGCGGCGCCGGGTTCGCCGAGCACGTAGTGCCAGGGCGCTGAACCGACGGGCGGCTTGGGCCGGAAGCGGTCCAGGACGCCGATGCGATGCAGCCTGACCAAGCGGTGCCGTGCGGTGATCGGGTTGTCGAAAGCGATGTGGGTGATCTGGTGGCCGGTCAGGACTTTGTGGGTCCAGACCAGGCGCAGCAGGTGGCGGTCGCGGCTGGTCAGCTGGGTGGCGAGCGAGGCCAGGACGCTGGGTGTGTAGTGCTCGTTCATGTGTTCTCTCCGTTTCTGGGCTGCTGTCGTGGGTCGTCGTGCGGCAGGGCTTCAGGCTGGGCGGGGGTCCGGCCGTGGGCTTTGGCGGCGGCGGCGCGGACGCGTCGCGCGAGGTCGGGGTCGGGGGCGGGCAGTGGCCGCGTGCGCAAGGTGAAAGGCGGGGTCTCGGCAGAGCGGACGACCAGGCGGGCGGCAGCCTGGAAGGCGCCGAGATTGGCGAGGTCGTGACGGGTCAGGTACGGGCTGAAGTGGTGCTCAACCTCGCGGGCGTCCTCTGGCGAGAGCGAGAAGTAGATCTTGTTGCGCGCGTCGGAGCTGACCGCCTGGCACAGGTCGCGGGGAAGCTGGGCCAGGTGCTGGTGGGCGAGCACCATGGAGAGGCGATAGGCACGAGCCTCGGCGAGCATGTCCGACAGGGCGTGCGGGAGGTTCAGGAAGTTCTGCGTCTCGTCCACGTACAGCGCGGACGGCGCGCGGCTGCGGCCGAGCCGGGCGCGATGGGAGGCGGCCTGCCATACCTGGGCCAGCAGAAGCGAGCCGAGCAGGCGGGCGGTGTCGTCGCCGAGTACGCCTTTGGGCAGTCGCGCGAGCAGGATCTTGCCGTCCAGGACGTCGCCGACGTCGAAGGTGGACTGGGCCGAGCCGAGGATGTCCCGGACGAACGGGCGAAGCAGGAACGCCCGCAGCTTGTTCATGATGGGCGCGGTGACGTGCGCTTGGGCCTGCTCGGACAGGTGCTCGTACCAGTTCCAGAACCCCAGCAGGAAGGGATCGTTGAGGCGTTCGGTGAGCTGCTTGCGGTAAAGGGGATCGCTGAGCAGCGCTGGGATGTCGGCGAGAGTCCCGCCGTTGCGGGAGAGGGTGAGGGCGCAGCCGCGCAGGATGTCGTCGCTGCGCGGGCCCCAGGAATCGGCGTAGATCTTGTGGAAGATGCCGACGAGGTTGTCCACGAGGGTTTCCAGGTCCGGGCCGCTCAGCACGTTGAGTGCCGGCCGGGGCTGGCGGTCGTCCGGGTCGATCAGAGCGATGCGCTCGCCTGCTTCTTCGGGAATCAGACCGAGCAGGTCGGCGACGAGGTCTCCCTTTGCGTCGACGACGGCGACGCCGCGCCCGGCCTCGATGTCGGAAAGGATCATCTGGGCCAGCAGCGTGCTCTTGCCGGTGCCGTTCGGGCCGAGGACGTGCACGTGGTGGCAGGAATCGATCACACGCAGGGCGACCGGCCGCTCGTGACCGGCGTCGGCCAAGCCGAGTACCTTCCCCTTCTGGGCGACCTGCGGCGAGGGAGCCACCGTGTTCGCTCCGGCTCGTTGAAGCCCGGGTACGGCGGCGTCCATTGGTAGATGCGCGAGTGCGGCCAGCTCGGAGACCGACAGGAGGTAGCCGCGCCCGAATCGGCGGGAGGCGAGGTGGCGAGCGGGGAGCGGGAGGCGGCGCCGCTCCAGGTGATTGTGCCCGGAGAACAGAGCGAATGCCGAAGCGATCGCATGCGCGCGGCCTCGGATGATCTTTTGTCGGGCTCTGCACGCTGCCCGGTCCTTGCCTTCGTCGCTTTGGACCGCGTAGCGGACGGTGACCTCGTACCGGGGTTGTAGGGCCTTGTCCCTCATGGCGCGGGCCTCGGCGTACTGCTCCAGACGGGCAGCGTGATCCTGCGCCCCATAGCTCGACTGGTGGTGAGCCCGAGCCGGGCCCGGCGCGAAGAGGTCGAGTCCGGCTCGCAGTAGGAAGACGAGAATGCCGCCGGCACCGCCGGAAAGGCGGCGACCGGTGGCGGGCCTGGCGAGGATCTGTACGGCGGCGTGCTGCCAGCCAGGCATGCCCACCGCGGCTCCGAGGAGGGCGCGGAGAGGGTCGTGGTCATGGTCGTGCCGGAGCGGCAGCCGCTCACTGCGTGCGATCACCAGGTGTCCGCCGGTGGCCTGCCCGCTGAGCGGTATCGGCGGAGCGGCCTCCACGACGGTGGTTCGGGCGGACGGCCACGCGGCTTCGATCGTGTGGTCCACCAGGTGCTGAGGGACTGTGCCGGGGACCCACATCCGGATCTGGACTCCGCCGGTGCCGAAGACGTACTCGAATGCCAGATGCGGCTGGCCGAACAGGATGCGCTTCCAGGCCGGGCGCAGGAGTCCGAGAAGATTGCCCCACAGTGCCTCGGCACCCGCCATGTCTGCCGTGGGCGGGGCGAAGATCTCCACGCATCGTGCCCCGTTCGTCGCGGCGCGGTGGCGGAGCCGTACGACCAGGACGTGGGACAGTTCGAGGGTGATCGCGGCGACCGAGAGCGCGAGAGCGAGCTGCCAGACGCGGCCGTTTACCCAGGCCAGCAGCCAGTCGATGAAGGCTTCGGGATCGTACAGCGGACCCTGAATCATCGTCTTCACAGGTCGTCCTCCGCGTACTCGGCGAGTTCCTGAGGGGAGGAGGTGACCAGGCGGTGTTCCTGCTCGCTGGCCAGGACCTGGAAGGCCACGCGGGACGCGCCGGAGTTCGCTGCCAGCAGGCCGAAGCCGCGCTCGGCGGAGAGCAGGAGGTGGCGTTCGCCGTCGGACAGGCCGAAGGCGTCGCTGACCGCGTCGATGGCCTGGGGAGCCTGCCGAAGCAGAATCTGGGTGGCGGAGTTGGCGATGATTGCCTGTCCGATGTCGGAGCCGAGCAGGTCGGCAGCGTCCTGGGTGACCACCGACAGCCCGGCCCAGTGTTTGCGGGCCGCCTTCGCCATCCGAAGCAGAAACTTGGCGCCCTCGGGGTCCTTCATGAGCAGCCATGCCTCGTCGACCACGACCAGGCGCGGGCGGCGGTTGCGTGGGTCGGAGACCCTTCGCCAGACGGCGTCCAGGGTGAGTAGGGTGCCGACGGCTTTGAGCTCCTCGGGCAGGTCCCGGAGGGAGAAGACGACCAGGTGGGAGTCGGGCTGGGTGGTGGTGTGGCCGTCGAAGAGCTGGCGGTGGCTGCCGGTCACGTACGGCGCGAGGCCTGCCGCTATCTCGGCGCCCTTGGGGTCGCCGTCTCGGGTAAGCACGCTTACCAGATCGCCCATGAGAGGTGGGCGCTTCTTCCATGTGCGCTGGTCGAAGGTGATCCCCGCCTGCTTGTAGGTGGCGAGGATCGCCCGGTCGAGTGCCGCCTTACCGGTGTGGTCCAGCGGCCCGCCGAGCATGACCGTGATCAGCGTGTGCAGGAAAAGCGACCGCCGGGTCAGCGGGTCCCCGTCCCGCCGCCCCTCAAGAGGCAGGTCGAACGGGTTGAGCCGGACGTTCGGCGCGCCCAAGTGGAGGTAGGCGCCACCGACGGCCGTGCACATGCGGGCGTATTCGTCTTCGGGGTCGATAACCGCGACCTCGACCCCGGCGTAGAGGGATCGCAGGGCTTCCAGCTTGGCCAGGTAGGACTTCCCGGCCCCGCTGCTGGCGATGATGGCCGAGTTGTGGTTGGGCTGGGCGAATCGGTCCCAGGCAACCAAAGACGGGCTGGCGGCGTTGGCGCCGTACAGAACGGCCGTCGGTCCCAGTTCGGTCGTCAGGTCCGGGCTAGTGAACGGGAACGCCGCAGCGAGCGCCGGGGTGTCGAACGTACGGCTGATGGCCAGGTTGTCGAAGGCCAGCGGCAGCGAGGACACCCAGCCCTGAAGCTGTCGGAAGGCGACCTGCCGGGCATCCAGCAACAGTGACGCGGCCAGCGCTCGTACCTGCGCGCACGCCTCGTCCAACTCATTCTGGGTGGCCGCGTGGACGGTGAGATAGATCGAGACGCGGAACAACTTGGCCTGACCGCGCGCGATGCGGGAGGCGAGATCCTGGGCGTCTTCTGCCGCGACCTCCGCTCCGGGATCCAGAAGCCGGCCGTGCTGCTGGTCGCTGCGCAGCCCGGATTCCAGACGCGCGAGCTGCTTGCGCAACCGGTCGGCGGCGACCTGGGACGGGACCGGATCGACATGAAGCGACACGTCCAGGCGACCGGGATAGGTCAGCAACGGCTCCAGCCAGCCGGGTGTGACCTCGCGCGGGTATCCGCTGATGGCCAGGGTCGCGCACAGACCGCCACTCACTTGAAGGTCCCGCGGCCGGACCTGGATCGCGTCCGGACCGAATCCGGTGGCGAGGGCCGTGCGCCTGCGTGAGAAGAGCTTCACCGGTGTTCTCCTGTCCTGACGACCTCGTCCGGGGGCGCGAGTTGGTCGGTGGGTGGTGGCGGGCCGGCGGGGTCGAAGCAGGAGGCGAGCAGCGCCCGTGTGGCTGGTGCGTCCAGCGGGCGGACGGTGAGTCCGCAGCCCGCCAGCAATCGGGCGGCCTCCTCCAGACGGCGCAGTGCCCGGGCCGATGCCGCGTCCCGGCTGCCCGCCTCGGCGCTGGGCTCTCGGACGATCAACAGGACTTGGCGGCGCAGCAGGTCGTGCCTGGCCGAAAGGCCGGTGAGAAAGGCCGCGTGCTCGTGCGCGGCAGCCGTCAGCGCGGGATGAGGAAGCGCACGAGCGTTGCCTACCAAGCTGTTGATCGTCTCGCTGAGGTCCACCGGCGCGGCACGGATGAGGATCTGGATCGGGCCGGACAGTGAGTTGAGCCAGCGGCCGAAACCTGAGACGAGGGCGTCCTGCTCGTCCGGTGTCCGAAGGGCGAAGCTGACCGTGGACACCTCCGCCAGGGCGGCAACTCCGTCTGGCCCGAGATCGATGAGCCCGTCATCGGCCACTCCTCGCGCGGGAAGGCGCAGCGGTGCCGGCCGGGGAACGGACCTGGCGGCTATCCAGGCGGGAGCCGAAGGAATGCTCTCCGATGCGGAGACCAGATCCTTCCGAGAACGCTGGTGGCGGAGCGCGGCCAGCACGTATCGGTCGAGACTCACACCGTCACGCCGTCCGACCGCCAACAGGATGCCGGTCAGCGCGATAGGCAGGGCCCCGACGCCGTACGCCACCAGCGGCACGTGCTCTCCGAGGAGCATGTAGGCGGCGTACAGCAGGCCCGCGGAGCCGCCGAGGATGGCCACCTGACGGGCGGTGAAGCCGCCGACGATCCGGTCCTCCTGGTCCACGTCGGCGGGGATGCGTACCGGCTGCACCCAGCTCATCGGTTGTCACCACCCCCGGACGGGCGGCCATGCCGCTGCGGCCCACGACGGCCAGGGTTCTGGGGGCGGTCGAATCCGCCGGGAGCCGACGCACCGGGTGCCTGGACTGGCCGTCCAGAGGTCGATGGAGTGGATTGGGTGCGGAGCCAGTACATCTGCGCGAGCCCTGCCGGGCCGTTCGCGTAGTAGGTCTCGCGCGGGTAGCCATACACGGGCACGGTGGGGGGAATCGGTACCGACGGCCGCAGCGGCATTGGGTACCTGCCCTGACCCGGTGGCGAGGACGGGGCATGCTTGACCGGCCCGGGCTGCCAGTTGCCAGGATCGCCGGGACCGCGAGCCATCCCGGGCGCGTGGTGGGCCTGGCCGGTGCCGCCCCTGGCCGCGGAGGCGGTGGTCGCTGTGGTAGCGGCAGCCGTACCGGCGGGACCTGCGGCGAGCGCGGGCAGCGCCCTGCTCGCCATCGCGAAGGTCGCACCCTCGGCCCTGCCTGAACCCCTGCCGCCGCGTGCACCTCTGCCGAGGTGCAGAGCGTTCATGACCGGAGAGGTGAGCTTGTAGGCCAAGGCGTACTTGACGATCCGCGTGACCGTTGAGCCACGGCCGGCGGTCTGGGCGAAAACGCGCCGGGAAACCCAGCCCGGGATGCGCACCAAGATGATCAGCAGGCACAGGACGAGGACCAGATTCACGAGCTGCCCGGTCGGCATCAGCCCGAGCAGGAGACGGCCGTCCTGGTTGAAGAAGATCCGTACCGCCATGACCAGCGTGAGCGACTGAGCCACCTGCACGATCAACAGCCCCATGAAGGCTCGCCACCAGAACCGGGCCAGCCCGTCGGTGTACGGCAGCGCCAGGCAGGCCAGAGCGAGCGGCGCGGCGACCACCAGCAGCACTATCAGCGCGGCCCGCATGACGAACGCGATCAGCAACAGGATCAGCAAGATGACCGCGACCAGCGCGAGCAGAATGTAGAAGATCTCCTGCTGGCCGGGGACGACAACCAGGAGGCGCAGGGTCGCCGCCGCGCGCCTCTCATCGAAGTCCTGGCCGAGCAGCGCGTGTGACAGGGTGTTGGCAAGTTCGATGGCCTTGCCGCAGATGCCGAAGCTGACGTTGACGGCCAAGACCGCGACGAACAGGCGCGGCAGGACCTCTTTGACCGCGTATCGGGTCTGGACCGTCTCATGCCCCATCGCGGTGATCGCACCGATCGTGGCCAGCAGGACGAATCCGGTGTTCGCGATGGCCGCGGTCGCTTTCCACAGGTCGAAGACCCTGCCGTTGCCGGACACGTCCGGGGTCGCCAGCAGTGTCGCGGCTAGCACGTCCAGCAGCGGTTTGATCGCGAGCGCGACCAGATTGGCGAACCAGGAATTGATCTGGCCGTTGACCCAGTCGCCGATGCCGAATCCGAATCCGGGACTGTCGACCGGGATGTCGACTGGTCCGGGCAGCGACGGTGAGGGCGAAGGAGACGGCACTGGAGTGGCGCTCGCGGTTGCCGCCATGGCTGCAACCGACACCGTGACGACGGCCGCCGTGATGACCAGTAGCACGGCCGTGCGTGGCGATGAGAGGCGAACGACTGCCGCACCGGCTACGGGCCGAGAAATCACGGCAGCGCGGAACGAGGCGTCGGGCCGACTGACGTTGGCTGAGCCGGTGACCCTGGGTCGGGACGAGGAAGCCATCGCTCTCACCCCACGACGCGCTTGAGGATGCTCACGAAGAGCGGAGCCAGCACGGCCAGCGCGTAGCCGAAGGCTGCCGCCTTCAACGCCGCTTTGGCCTTCTGGACCTCGCCGGGATCACCGCCGGCGACGAGGTAGCGAAGCCCGCCGATGGTCAGCATCAGCGTGGCCAGCGTCGCCAGCAGGCCGATCAGCCAGTTGCGTAGGTTCGTGAAGACCGCATTGAGATCCGACGGAGCGGCGGCCACCGGGGAAGCCGCGAAGGCGGCGGTTGCCACTGCGGCAATAACGAGGATGGCGATTGCCGCAGTGGCCAGGCCCCAGGCGGCGATCCCCCGCGAGGATGGTCTCCTGCGGCAGGGACGGCTGCCGCTGGTGTGCCGTACCGGGTGCCGCTGCCGGGCGGCCCGGTGACAGCGGGCCACGACTGAGGGGTGGTTGGGAGAGAACCGCGCGGAGCCAGGGGTTGTGTCCCTGCCTCCCTTCGGGTCGGTTGCTGTTTGCGCATCCGGAGTTCCCTGGCTCCGCGCGGAAGCCGAGTGCGCTTCTCCCGGGATCGGAGAAGCGGTCAGGGGAAAGGTGGAGGGTTCGGATTCCTCCCGCCGCAGGACGTTGATCAGTGGCAGCTCGCGGCGGTTCTGCTGCCGGCTGACCGGGCCGCGGTCCCGCAGCGGCACGTCCTCAAGCCGCGTCAGGCTGATCAACTCGGCGTCGAGCCCGCTGAGTACGCCTTGGGCCACCGCGTCGATCAGCACCAGATCGGGGTGGTACCAGGGACGCGGGGGAGGCATCGGCTCGCCGGCCGCACAACGGCGCTCGGCCGTGGCCTCGATGTGACGGCGGGTGCGCTCACCCGCGAAGCGGGCTGCCTCGCACAGCCGAGCGCGGATGTGGGGCAGGGCGGTGTCCACACGATGCAGGGCTCGCAGGAAGCCCGCCATGATCGCGATATCGACGTCCACGGGGTCTCCGCGGACCAGGTCGCGGGTCAGCGCTATCGCGATCGTGCGCAGGGCCGGCATGGCCATGCCGATGGCCGCGACCGTCCAGGTCGAGCTGGCCTGTTGGGCGCGTGCGACCAGCTCCCGCCAGACGGCGTCCCGCGCCTCGTCGGTGATGGTCCGGCTGGTGAGCAGCACGCGCAACTCCCGAAGGCAGACCGCTCCCCGGGGCAGGCCGGGGGCGAGTGCCGTGCAGTCCAGGGACAGGGCCCCGGGACCGGTCGTCAGCAACCGGAATGACGTCTCCGCGGTGTCCAGGGGTGATTCGGTGAGGCGATGCGCGCTCATGTCGTGCTCCGGGTCGAGAAGGAGTTCGTGGTCTCGAAACCGGTGTACGCACCGCCTCAGAAACGGCTCAGAGAAAAGCTGGGTAGTCGCTCAGTAATTTCTCAGAGCCTCGGCATTCTGAGTAGCTCGGCGGCTTCTGAGCGCGACCTTCTGAGCTCAGCCGCCCGGCCTCTGAGTGGACTCTGAGGACGCTGCTTGCCTGGTTGCATGCCACCGGAGCCGTGTTCACGGCCTCGGCGGCCCGCATCCGGAAAACGTGTCCCGACAAATCAATGGAGAAAAGGAATGGCATCCAGAAGAACGCCGGCAGCGGCGGCCTAGCCACAACGGAAAAGCCACGTCTGGTGATTTCGCCGGTCGCGGTACAAACCGCGAGGGCGTTCACCGCCTGGACGCACCGCTACCTCGCCCCACCGGCCGCGGCGGAGTTCGTCATCGGTGTCCGGACCAGCGACAAAACCCTGGTCGGCGTCGTCTTCGTCGACAGGCCCGCCTTCTGGGCCTTCGACGACGGCAGCACGGCCGAGGTCGTCTGCCTGTCCACCGACGGCACGCCCAATGCCTGCTCGGCCCTGCTCGGCGCCGCCTGGCGGGCCGCGCGGGCTGAGGGCTACCGGCGCCTGCTCGCCTACACCCGTGTCGACGAGCCCGGCACCAGCCTGTGCGCGGCCGGCTTCCGGCTGGTCCCCAGCACACTCGGATGGGACACCAGCCGTACCGGCGAGGTCGCCCGCGTTCTGTGGGAGATCCGGGTCGCCGGAGGTCGCGCATGAGGAAACTGCGCGCGCCGTACTGGCGCGACGAGCACGCGGCGATCTACCACGGGGACGCGCGCGAGGTGCTGACCGAGATGGACGAGGGCTCGGTGGACTGCATCGTCACCAGTCCGCCGTACTGGGGGCTTCGGAACTACTGCGAGGGCCAGTACGGGCAGGAGGCCACGCCGGAGGCGTACGTGGAGAACCTTCGGGTCACCTTCGCTGAGGCCCGAAGGGTGCTCGCCGACGACGGCACCTGCTGGCTGAACCTCGGGGTGCGCCACGAGGCGCCATGGAACCGAGCGGAGGTGAAAGGACTCCGCCGCTGTCTTGTCGCAGCAGGGCAGCGCGTAGCTGGGGGCAGCCTGATCCGGGAGACGCCGGGGAGGGTGGGAGCAGCCCCGACAACGACGGGACGGGTCGGTACCGCTGGAGGGCCCGGGTCCGGCAAGCGAGGCAGAAAGGTGTACGTGAGGAACCAGCGTTATAAAGCCCCTCAAGTTAAGCCACCGGCTCAAACCCTGCGGATATGGGCCGGGTTGCGGCGACCGCTCGCCGAGTCCGATGCGGCGGCGGCCCGTGGACCGGTTATCCAAGGCGGGTTCATGGGGTCATGGGGAAGGTCTGCGGCGTACCCATGGCAGGCCGCTGGGGCACAGCTGGGCATCGACCCTGCCGATCGGTTCGTGGTGAACGTGGGAACCCGCGTGGTGTTGCCCGTCTGCCCGGTCTTCCAGGCCGGGAGCGGGAAGGCGCGTCGTCCGCTGATGACGCTGCGCGGGGGCGGAGCCGCCGTAGTAGTCCGAGGCCGGGAAAGCCGGTCACATGGCGAAGGGCGGCAGGGAGTCAGTGATGAAAGGACTGGAATGCCAGGAGGCCGCCGGTGAATACCGACGATCTTGCGTGGGAGCTCTCTCGGGCTGAGCGCAGGGTACTGGAGATCCAGATGAAATTGCACCGTTGGGCGACAGGCGATCCTGGCCGGCGGTTCGACGACTTGTTCAACCTCGTCGCGGACCCTGCTTTCTTGCTCGTCGCATGGGAGCGGGTCAGGTACAACCGTGGAGCGCGCACGGCTGGCGTGGATGGCCACAGCGCCTACTACGTCGAGCAGGTGCGTGGCGTGGAGGTGTTCCTCGCCGAACTCCGGGAGCAGTTGAAATCCGGAACGTTCGCTCCGGTGCCGGTCCGCGAGCGGATGATCCCCAAGGCGGGCGGGAAGAAGCGTCGCCTGGGGATCCCGACCGTGCGGGACAGGGTGGTGCAAGCCGCTCTGAAGCTGGTCATGGAGCCTATCTTCGAGGCGGAATTCCTTCCGTGCTCGTATGGGTTTCGGCCCAGGCGCCGGACACACGATGCGATCGCCGAGATCCACCGGCTCGGTTCCCGCTCCTATGAGTGGGTGCTGGAGGCGGATATCAAGGCGTGCTTCGACGAAATTGATCACTCCGCCCTGATGGGCAGGGTGCGTCGCCGGATCGGAGACAAGCGCATCCTGCGTCTGGTGAAGGCTTTCCTCAAGGCCGGAATCTTCACCGAGATGAAGGTCGTCGAGGAGACCATGACCGGCACCCCGCAAGGGGGCATCATCTCGCCGCTGCTGGCCAACATCGCCCTGTCGGTGCTTGATGAGCACTTCAAGGCGCGATTTGAAGCCCTGGGCAGCAAGTCCTCGCGCTATCGGGCACGACGCTCGGGTACCGCGCCGATCTGCCGACTCGTCCGCTACGCGGACGACTTCGTCGTCATGGTCTCTGGTACCCGGGAACAGGCCGAGGCGCTCAAGGACGAAGCGGCGATGGTTCTCGCCCCGATGGGCCTGGTCCTATCGGAGGAGAAAACCCAGGTGGTGCACATTGATGAGGGGTTCGACTTCCTGGGCTTCCGTATCCGGCGGCGGCGTAAGAAGGGGACGAACCAGCGGTATGTCTACACCTATCCCTCCAAGAAATCGATTCTCTCGATCACGAGGAAGGTGCGCGCGCATACCCGCAAGTCGCGATACCGGACGCTCTCTGATCTGCTGAGAGCGATCAACCCCATGATCCGGGGATGGTGCGCCTACTACCGGTACGGCGTGTCGAAGGCCACGTTCTCCTATCTCGACGCCTACACCTGGCGACGAGTGGTCTGGTGGATCCGAAAACGTCACCCCAAAACCGGTATCCGGGTCCTCCGTCGCCGCTTCCTGCCCAGGTGGCGGCCGACGGAGGGCGAGGTGACGCTCTACAACGCCGCCGACACCGTGGTCCGTCGCTACACCTACCGCGGCCACCACATTCCCACCCCATGGGCCGACGGGAACGCCGCATGAACCCAACGAGACTCCTGGAGAGCCGGATGCTCGGGAACGGGCACGTCCGGTTCGGCGGGCGGGCCAGGGAGACGGACCGGTCGAGAGACCAGCACCGCGCCCTGGCCCGACCCAACGACTGCTACGCGGCCAACTCGGACGGCTGGGCCCGCGGCAAGCACTACAACGCGCGCCAGCCTGAGGTGCGGCCCAAGGCGCGGCTGGCCGTGCCGCCGAAGAACCTGCTCGGCATGCCGTGGCGGGTCGCCTTCGCCCTCCAAGAGGACGGCTGGATCCTCCGCAACGCCATCGTGTGGAGCAAGCCGAACGCGATGCCGCAGTCCGTCCGGGACCGGATGTCCAACCGGTACGAGCTGATCTTCCTGTTCGTCAAACAGCAGCGGTGCTGGTTCGATCTCGACCCGGTCCGCCAGCCCTACACCGGCGACCGCCCGATTTCCAGGCGGGCACGAGCCGGGGGCAACAAGCCGAACAGCATCACGACGGCCTGGCCTCCGAGCGGCAAGTACGGGGAGGACTCGGCCGGCCCGCAGTACGGCGCGGCGATGCGGCCCACGGGTGAGCGGCATGCCGCCGCGCACCCTAACGGCAGGAATCCTGGGGACGTCTGGTCAATCCCCACTCGACCGCTGCGGGCGGCTCACTTCGCGGCGTTCCCGGTCGACATCCCGCTCAGGGCCATTGCCGCCGGCTGCCGCCCCGGCGGCACCGTCCTGGACCCGTTCACCGGCAGCGGCACCACCGGCATTGCCGCCCAGCAACTCGGCCGGAAGTTCGCCGGCATCGAGCTCAACGCCGACTACTGCGAACTCGCCCGGACCCGGATTCTCGCTGCCGCGGGTGCGGCACTCCCGGTAGGAGGCGAGGGTGACTGAACAGCCACAAAGAGCCTTTACGGGGCCTTCCGACGCCCAGGTGTACGCCGCAGAGCCTGAAAGCGCTCCCAATGCCGGAAAGAGGGAGGAGATGCCATGAAGCCGCTGACTCTTGCGGAGGTACAAGCCCTGCCCGCCGTCGTGCCGCTCCTCCTGGCAGCTCGAGCTCTGGGTTTGAGTAGAAACACTGCCTATCGTCTGGTGCAGCGCGACGAGTTTCCCTGCCGCGTCATCAAGGTCGGGGACACCTACCGCGTGCCGACTGTCGAGCTGCTTGTCCTGATCGGCGTGGAGAGAGAGAACGTACAGACCGCCTTCGGCCCCAGCGTTTGAGGTCGGATACGGGAGAGAGCCCTGTCGTGCCGCAGCGGACAGGGCCCTCAGCGGCCCTGGGGCTATGAGTAGCGAGCATCACCGGTTTAGGAGAGCGGCTCCAACAACCAGCGATCGGGGTCTCGATTTGCACCAATTCCGGGGCGGGAAGGCGGACATGCCAGAGATGACATTAGGTGCACTCTGCTCGTGATTGCTGGTACTACATCGGCGGTCGACGACGCAACTGAGCCATCAGGTGATTGACCGCTCTAGCCGGAATTGTCGGTGGGCCCTCCTAAGCTGGTTGACTCGGGCCACAGCTAGGCAGCGAAGGATCAGTGCATGACGTGGGAAAATGGTTCACGGCGGCGTCAGCCAACCAGATTCAACCAGGCTGCGGCGCGCACACCTGCACTGGTGTCGGAGCCGTAATCAGATGCCGAAGCGCAGCGTCCAGCAGCGGGCTGGATACCGGGGCGAAGCCTTCGTCGATAAGGCGGTATCCGATGCGGGCCACGTGTGGAACGACACCCGGCGCGACTTCGCAATCGACGGCCAGATCGAGTTCGTGGCCACCAATCGAGAGGTCACCGGGGTCGCCGTCGTAGCCCAAGTGAAGGCCACAGAAGTCGGATTCCCGGGCGAGACGGCGACCGGGTTCAAGTTCAGCTGCAAGGCCGATCACATCGACTACTGGCTTCGGCTGGGCCGACCAGTCGTGCTGATCTGCGTGGACCTTCGTATCCAGCAGGCGTGGTGGAAGCGCGTCGACACCTGGTTTGCCGATCCCGAACGCAAGGCGCGGCGCGTCGTCCATTTTGACAAGACTTCGGACCGCTTCGATCCCGATGCCTTCAGCCAGTTGTCGGCCCTGGGCGTGCCGGTCGGGGAGCCGCTACCGCGGCTCGAGGGCAGCGAGCGGCTAGTCTCGAACCTGCTCACTGTCGAGGGGTTCGCCCCTCTTATCTACGAGGCATCGACGCCATGCCGCGACCGTGGTGAAGCCTGGGAGCGGATGCGCTCGAATGGCAACAAATTCGAGGTTGGCTTCCACCTGACCGCCGGGAAAATCTTCTCACTGTGCCGACTGGATGAAGGCCCGCTGGCCGTACTGTGTGACGGCTCAGTGAACTCCGTCCCGACCGAGACCTGGGCGACCACCGAGGACCCCGACCTACAGCGGCGCTTCGTGTCCCTGTTGAATTTCACCCTGCGCTCGGTGCACCATCGCGAACTGGTCTGGCATCCCAAGAAGAAGATCGTCTTTATGCAGGCCCCGCCAGACCGCTCCAACCGGAGGATCAAGGGCCGCTATCGGGGCAGTCGCGGGCGCAGCTTCTTCACCCCGTACTTTGGTAAGGATGACGAAACCAAGATCAGTTTTTGTCGTCACTACGCCGCTGGCCTGTACTTCCGCCGCTGGGACGAGCAGTGGTTTCTGGAGATTAACCCTACTTACCACTTCACCATTGACGGCCGACGCGTCTCGCTGTACGACGCCGAGTACGTCAAGAAAATCAAGCGTATGGAGCGCAACAACGCTGTCTACCAGCTTGTGCGCGCCTGGGCTGACTATCTGCAAGGCGAGGACACTCTGTTCAGCAGCCGGGATGAGCGTATCCGGTTCGGCCGGCTCCTGGAGCTGGACTGCGATGCCGCGATCGACGAGACGATCTGGATTCCGCAAGAGCCCGCTCTCAAGCCGAGCGTGAGCGGGCTGGCCGAGGGGCTGTGGGAGTTGCCGCGATGAAAGCACATGTGTTGCACGAGCCGGAGTTGGAGTTCCGTGCCGGGAATCGGCACGTCGACCCCCGCTACGGCATCAGCGTGTTTGGCCCGGCCGACGCCGACTCCCCGACCGCGCCGCACCAGATCCCGGTCGCCCTGGTCGGTTCCGCTAAGGCAGTCGATGGCATCCGGAGGTGGCTGATGCGCTGCCAGAATCGGATCGAGGCCAGGGACACGAAATCCGGGCAGGAGAACCTGCACCAGCCTTTTCCCGGTTTTAGCGTCGACTCCGAGTTTGGCGCTGAGCTCGTATTCGACGACGCTCTTGTTCGAGAGATCCCAGAGCGCCAGCTACGCCGCTTGGCCCGCGACGATGTCGTCTCTGCCACCACCGATGCGGTCGAGATCTACGCCGACGCCGCCCGGTCGTTGGCCGAGACTGGGCGCTGTCGTGTCGTGATCTGCGCCCGCCCCGACGAGCTCAACGACCATGAAGACCGCCCGCTGTCGGCGGAGGGCGCGGCCGAACACGAGGAGGAGCAGGAAGAGCATGAGGCCGGAGGCGATTTTCACGACCTGCTCAAAGCCGCCGCGCTCACGCTGTCGGCGCCGCTGCAGCTGATGCGAAAGGAGACCTGGACCGGGATCCCGGCCAGGACCGGCGGGCAGGCCATCCGGCCCCTGCAAGACGAAGCCACCAGGGCCTGGAACCTGCACACCGCCTTGTACTACAAGGCCGGCGGGACACCCTGGCGTATGCAGCGCCACAGCTCGGACCTCGCCACCTGCTACATCGGCATCAGCTTCTACCGCACCGCAAACGGACAGGAGTTGCACACCGCCGTCGCCCAGGTCTTCAACGAGCGCGGTGACGGTGTCGTCGTCCGCGGCGGCACCGCGCAGATCTCGAAGCGTGACCGCCAGCCCCACTTGGTGCTCCCTGATGCCCGGTCGCTGCTGCTGGACGCACTGGCCGAGTACCGCAGCACCCACGGCCACCAGCCCGCTCGCATCGTCGTGCACAAGACCTCGAACTTCACGCCCGGCGAGGTCGACGGCTTCCACGAAGCCGCCGACGAGCGCGATATCGACTATGTCGACATGCTGTGGATCCAGAGGCGCGGCGCCCCACACCTGTACCGCAGCGGACAACTCCCGCCGCTGCGCGGCACCACGGTCCAGTTGGACGTGCGCTCGCTGCTGCTGTACACCCGAGGCTCGGTGCCGTACTTCCGCACCTACCCCGGTCTGTACGTCCCCCAGCCGCTGCTGATCCGGCCCGCATCACAAGGCACCGATCTGCTGCTCGCCAGCACCGACATACTCGCCCTGTCCAAGATGAACTGGAACAACGCCCAGCTAGACGAACGCGACCCGCTCACCCTGCGCACCGCCTACCGAGTCGGTTCCATTCTCAAGCATGTGCCGTCCGAGGCCCGCATCGCCACCCGCTACGCCTACTACATGTAGAGCTCGGGTGCTGCCGAATCACCTGCGCCATCGAGTGCGTCAGTAGTACGCGCGCTTCGTCGCCTCGCATTTCCATGCCCGCCAGCGGGAACATTACAGGAGCGCTGTCATACGTTCTCGAAGGGGTAGTCATCGCCATCTGAAGTGATGCTTCTCAGGGCCGTAGGGGCTCCAGCCCTCCAGATGAGGTTCGAGATCTTTAGGACTGAACTCGGGAGGTGCGGGCATGGCAGGCAACTCCTTGAAGGGGTCGATTCGCTCGATGTGTTGTTGAGCCCATGTCAACCACTGCTCCGCGTCGGAGACTCCGCTGCCGTCCGACCTCACCTGGTTGATCCGTTGCTCCAACTCTTCGCAGTACTCCTGAAGCTCTCGCACCCTCCTCCAGGTCGCAGCCTGTTCAGTCAGGTACGTGGCGTAGTAGGCCTCGGTAGCCGCGACTCGTGCCGCGGCCATGGCTTCCTCCCAGCGCGCCTTGCGCTGGGCCTTGGCGACCTCTTCGTCGATCTTGCGCTGCTCGTCGTCGCGGGCGCGGGTCTCAAGTTCCTGCAGGACAGCGCCGAGGACGTCTTCCAGCTTCCACCGCTTGCGGTCGGCCCAACGCCGTTGCCGTCCCTGGAAGTGGTAGGTCAGCTCAATGGCCAGACGCCCGTATCGCTCGTCATTGGTTGACTGAGGGGACTCCTCCCGGATGGTGACCACGTAGGAGTAGCCCCCGACGCCGATCTGAATCTCGCCATCGCGACGCGAGTAGTGCCTCTCGTGGTAACGCCCCTGGTAGTAGTACCCGCTGTTCGCCTCCTGGGAGATGGGACACTCGCGAACCGTATGTCCTCTCCGGACCGCCTCGGCCACGAGGGCCTGAAGAATCAGGAGCGAACGGCGACGCAAATCCTTGGGCATCCGGAGCCAGCGCTCGTCGTCTCGCAGGCTGGCCACCACCGGGTGAGGCGACCGCAGTTGATTCGGCACAGGGACGGCGGGGAGTTCCTCAATCCGCGGCCTCGAATTGCTGTGCGTACCGGGCATGAGCTGGATACGGAGATCGCCGGTCCACTGCTTCTGCTTCTCGAGGTAATGGCCGTCTGGGACCATCCCATGCCGCTTCGCGAAGTCCACCACGCGTCGCCATTCGCCGATTTCGTCCTCGCTCGGCTTACTGATCACCACCGTACGCTCGGTGGCCAGACGCTCCATGAGCCGCATCGCGGCCTCGCGTCTCTTGGCGGCCATGGTGACGGTGGTGTGCGGAGCTGATCGTTTGGCTGGCGCCGTTGCCGCTGGCGATTGCGCCTGCTCAGGGATACCAGATCGTCGGCGCGGCCTCGCTTCGGACGCCTTCCGCTTTCCTGTTTCGGCCGCCTCCGGCTTTCGGTCGGGGTGATCGGGATGGTAGCCGTGCTTCAGATAGAAGCGGCCCGCCTCCGTGATCACGGCCTTCCATGTGCCGCGTCGCTTCGAGATCTCGACGAGCCCTCGGTTGCGTAGCGCATGTGCCGAGTGCCGGTCGGGCACGTCGTCAGGTCCACTGAGGTCCTCACCGGCTGAGATCCGCTTGAGGAGGGCGAGCTGGCGGGGATTGACGGGGTCCCAACGGTGCATGACGTCAGCTCACACCTGCTCGCGGAGCGAAGGCAACCCCTCGTGTCGTACAAAGCGCGGAGAGTCATGACGGGTGATTTGAACTGCCTTCGATGGCCGGTGGCCGGAGCTTGTTGATCAAGGTGCCCAGGAGAACTCGTTTGAACCCGTCAGTGCCCCCTGGCGGCGTTCAGACCGACGGTCAAATGACGGTCAAACGATCAAGGGCCTGACCGCTGTTCCCAGCGATCAGGCCCTTGACCTGCAACTACCTGGTCGGGGTGGCGGGATTTGAACCCACGGCCTCTTCGTCCCGAACGAAGCGCGCTGCCAAGCTGCGCTACACCCCGGTCTCGCACGGCTCTCGCCCTGCTGCCTCGGCAAGTCTAGCGGACTTTGCCGATGCTTGTGCCATCCGCCACGACGGGGCGGCGGGGGACGAGGGTGAGCAGCGTCGCCTCCGGAGGGCAGGAGAAGCGGGCCGGCGCGTACGGCGAGGTGCCGAGGCCGGCGGACACGTGCAGCCAGGCGCTCTCGTGCCGGCTGAGGCCCTTGACCCTGGCCCGGTCGATGCCGCAGTTGGTCACCAGGGCGCCGTAGAACGGGATGCACAGCTGGCCGCCGTGCGTGTGCCCGGCCAGCAGGAGCTGGTAGCCGTCCTCCGCGAACCGCGACATGTTCCGCGGCTCGGGGGAGTGCATGACGCCGAGGCGGAGGTCCGCGTCGGCCGGGGCGGGCCCGGCGATCTCGTCGTACCGGTCGCGGTCGATGTGGGAGTCGTCGATCCCGCCCACGTGCACGTCGAGGTCGGCCACCTTGAGCCGGGCCGTCGTGTTGTTCATGTCGAGCCAGCCCGCCGCCGTCATCGAGGCGCCGAGCTCACGGTAGGGCAGGTCGGGGACGTGGCGGCCTGAGTCGCCCTTCGACGTCCGCCAGAGGTAGCGGGCCGGGTTCTTCGGCTGGGGGGCGTACAGGTCGTTGGATCCGTACACGAACAGGCCGGGCCGGTCGAGCAGCGGCTCCACGGCGTGCATGTACGACTCGACCGCGTCGGGGTGGGCGAGGGTGTCGCCGGTGTTGACCACGAGGTCCGGGTTGAGCGAGGCGAGCGACCGCACCCACGTGATCAGCCGGGACCGCCGCGGGGTCAGGTGGAGGTCGGAGATCTGGAGGATCCGGATCGGCCGCTGCCCCGGAGCGAGCACCGGCACGTCGAACCTGCGCAGCCGGAACCAGTTGCGCTCCACGACGGACGCGTAACCGATGCCGGCCAGACCGAGACCGAGCAGGGACAGGGGGACAGCGGCGGCTTTCCTCACACAGCCATGATGCCCGACGTACGCCCCGGCTCCCGCATAACCTGGCGAGGATCGCCGGGCTGACGCGGCAAGATGGACCCATGAGTGCGTTGAAGGACAAGCTGAAGGCCGACCTCGCGGCCTCGATGAAAGCGCGTGACGAGGTACGGCTCCGGACGATCCGGATGGCCCTGGCCGCGATCAACGTGGAGGAGGTCGCCGGCAAGGAGGCCCGCGAGCTCTCCGACGACGAGGTCGTCAAGGTCCTGACCCGGGAGGCGAAGAAGCGCCGGGAGGCGTCCGAGGCGTTCGCGGGCGCCGGCCGCGCCCAGCAGGCCCAGGCGGAGCTCGACGAGCAGGCCGTCCTGGAGGAGTACCTCCCCGCCCAGCTCAGCGACGAGGAGCTAAGCAGGCTCGTCGACGAGGCCGTCGCCGAGAGCGGCGCCGAGGGGCCGAAGGCCATGGGGCAGGTCATGAAGATCTTGAACCCGAAGGTCGCGGGTCGCGCCGAGGGGGGCCGGGTCGCCCAGGCCGTCCGCGCCCGCCTGACCCCCTGACGCCCCGGCCGTACGCGCCGCGAAACGCCTGCCGAACCGGTCGTACGCGCCGCCGAACGCCTGACGTCCCGGCCGTACGCGCCGCCGAACGCTCACGGCCGTACGCCGTGGAACGGCTGGTCGTCCGGGGTATCCGTCGCGAGACGTCTGACGCCCGGCCGTACGCCCTGGAACGGCTGATGGCCCCAAACGCTCGGGGACGCCTGAACGTCCGGGCGCCGGTGCCGTGAAGACGACGGAGGGTCCCTCACCATGTGGGTGAGGGACCCTCCGGCTGTCGGGAGGCGTCAGCCGTTCCGGGAGGGACGGCCCACGTTGAAGGGGTCGCCGCCGCCACCCGGGCCGGGACCGCCACCGGGACCGCCACCGGGACCGCCACCGGGACCGTGGCCGCCGCCGGGGCCTCCGTCCGGGCCGCCGTCGCCCTTGCCGTCGCCCTTATGCGGCTTCGGCGGGGGAGCGCAGACGTGGGCGCATCCGCCGAACTTCGACATGTCCGGCGCGACGAACGACGACGGCTCGACGCCCTTGAGCGCGTCGATGAACGTCGCCTTCCAGATCGGGCCGGGGATGGTGGCGCCGAAGACCACGCCGTACGTCCGGCCGCCCATGACCTGGCCGGGCAGCGGGTACCGGACCGGGCCGCGCGGGTCGCCGAGGCTGACCGCGCCCGCCAGGTCGGGGGTGTACCCGGCGAACCAGACGGTGTGGGACTGGTCGCCCGTGCCGGTCTTGCCGGCCGCGTCCCGTCCGATGCCGCCGACCGCGGACATGGTGCCCTTGGTGAACACGCCCTCCAGGATGTGGCTGGTGGCGTCGGCGATGTCGGAGTCGATCGCCTGCCGGCAGTTCGGCTTGAACGGGGTCACCTTGTTGAACCGGTCGGTGATCTCCGTGATGGCCATCGGCTTGCAGTACTTGCCGCGGGCGCCGATGGCGGCGTACGCGCTGGCGACCGTCACCGGGTCCATCTCGTTGAAGCCGAGCGTGAACGGCTGGAACTCCTGCAGCTTCTGGCCGTCGGAGCGCTTGATGCCGAGGTCCTTGGCGGTCTTGACCACGTTGCAGAGGCCGACCTTCTGCTCCAGCGTGAGGAAGAAGGTGTTCACCGACTTCCAGGTGCCGGTCTGCAGGGTCAGGAAGCCGCCGCCGGGCTCGGAGTTGTGCTGCGGCTTGGCGTTCGGGTCGCCGACGTTCTGGCCCTTGCAGTTCTTGAAGTCGGAGTAGGAGTTCGCCTTGAACGTCGCGCCCACGTTGAGGCCGTCGTTGAACTTCCAGCCCTCCTTGAGGGCGGTGATCAGGGTGAACACCTTGAACGTCGAGCCGGCCTGGAAGCCGGTGCCGCCGCCGTGCGCCGCGTCGGCGACGATGTTGAACGACATCTCGTTCTTCTTCTTGCTGGAGCCGTACTTCCGGCTGGAGGCCATCGCCTTGATCGCCCCGGTGCCGGGCTCGACCAGCGCCTCCGAGGCGACCGGCTTGTCGGACGGGTCGACGTACTTCTTGATGGCCTTCTCCGCGGCCTTCTGCATCTTCCGCGACAGGGTCGTCCGGATGGTGAGGCCGCCGCGGGCGAGGAAGTCGTACCGCGCCTTCTCGGTCTTGCCGAACTGGGCGTCGTTGAGGATCTCGTCCCGCACGTAGATGCAGAAGTACGGGTAGTCGCTCTCCTCACAGCCGCCGGGGATGGGCTTGTCCTTGTACCCCAGCTTCTTGGCCTTGGCCGCCGCGGCGTCGGCCGGGGAGATGATGTGCAGCTCGGCCATGCGGTCGAGGACGACGTTGCGCCGCGCGAGCAGCCGCTCCCTGGACGCCTTGCTGACGTTCGGGTCGGTGGCGTTGGGGTTTTGCACGGCGCCGGCCAGCGTGGCGGCCTGGGCGAGGTCGAGATCGGAGGCGTGCTTGCCGAAGAACCGCTTGGACGCCGCCTCGATGCCGTACGAGCCGGCGCCGAAGTACGCGATGTTGAGATACCGGTTGAGGATCTCGTCCTTCGAGTACTTCTGCTCGACGGCCATCGCGTAGCGGATCTCCTTCAGCTTCCGCGAGAAGGTCGGCTCGATGGCCTTGAGCTGGTCTTCCTTCGTCTCGGCGGCGTTGAGGAGGACCTGCTTCACGTACTGCTGGGTGATGGAGGAGCCGCCCTGGGTGACGCCGCCCGTCGTGAGGTTCTTGACCAGCGCGCGGCTCGTGCCCTCCAGGTCGAGCGCGCCGTGGCTGTAGAAGCGGAAGTCCTCGATCGCGACGATGGCCTTCTGCATGATCGGCGCGATCTTCTCCAGCGGCACCGACTCGCGGTTCTGGAAGTAGAACTGGGCGAACGGCTTGCCGTCGGCGTCGAGCAGCGTGGTCTTCTCGGGCAGCGGCGGCTCGGCGAGGTCCTCCGGGGCGATCCGGAGGGTCTCGGTGGCGGACTTGACCGTCACGCCGGCACCCCCGACGGCGGGTAGTGCAATAGCCGCCGCCAGCACCCCCGCGACCGCGGCCGCGCCGATGAGGCGCAGGACGTTCCCCGATCTGGACGCGATGCTTTTGCCTTGAGCTTGCACGAATCCAAGGGTACGTCGGATACGTGACTCCATCGGCCTCGGTTCCACGGCCCGCCATTACCCGTTCACGGGGGTGACTAGTCATTCCCGGCCACGTGGCCTGACATGACCATGCACGAATTTGGTCCCCCCGGGGTATGTCGGTTCGATCGTTTCGTTGCGTACGTTCTCCTCTGCGGCTACTGCAATCAGGAGGCCCGACGCCCGCGCCCGTCGGCCGAAACGACGACTGACCACCTAAGGGGAGTGGGGTCGAACATGTGGATCACGGATTGGACCTCCCGTGCCGCCTGCCGAGGTGCGGATCCTGACGCGCTCTTCGTGCAAGGCGCCGCACAGAACCGGGCGAAGCTCATCTGCCGGGGATGCCCTGTCCGTACCGAATGCCTGGCCGACGCGCTGGACAACCGAATCGAGTTCGGCGTGTGGGGCGGCATGACGGAAAGGGAGCGCCGCGCGCTGCTGAGGCGCCGGCCGGATGTGGATTCCTGGCGCGACCTGCTCGAGTCGGCCAAGGAAGAGTACGAGCGCACGAACGAGCTGATCGCCGGCTGAGCCCGGCGGGACGTCGCCCCCTACCCCGGGGCGGCCTCCGATTCCTCCCACCTCCACCCGGCCCGGCGCCCTAATGGCGGGGCGTCCACCGCGGCCGGTCTACGACGCCAGCAGTTGCCCGATCTGGCGGAGCCCCGCCAGATCGTGCACGTCCTCCGGCATCGCCGGAACCTGGGCGATCGGCACCGTCGGGTGGGCCGACGTGAAGTGGTCACGCTGCCGGCGTTCGCGGGCCCCGAGCTGCATCCGTCCCGCGTGCAGGCGGAGCACGGCCGCTGTCAGGTCGTGCTCGCCCCGGGACTCCAGGTCCTCCGCCGCCGCGAGGCTGCGGGCGGCCGACAGCTCCGGCGCGGGCGAGGTGTGCACGCGGTTGACCACGAGCCCCGCCAGCGGCATCCGCTCGTCGGCCAGCCGTTCGACGAAGTAGGACGCCTCCCGCATGGCGTCGCGCTCCGGCGCGGCGACCACGAGGAACGCCGTCCCCGGCGCCTGCAGCAGCCGGTACGTCTGCTCGGCCCGCTGGCGGAACCCGCCGAAGACCGCGTCGAGCGCGGACACGAACATCTGGATGTCCCGCAGCACCTGGGCGCCGATCACCTTGGTGAGAATGCCGGCGACCATCCCGAACCCGGCGTTGAGCAGGCGGAAGGCGCTGCGCCCGCCGGCCTTCGCGGGCGCGGTGAGGAAGCGGATCAGCCTGCCGTCGAGGAAGCGCCCGAGCCGCTCGGGGGCGTCGAGGAAGTCGAGCGCCGACCGGGACGGCGGCGTGTCGACCACGATCAGGTCCCAGTCGTTGGACCGGCGGAGCTGGCCCAGCTTCTCCATCGCCATGTACTCCTGCGTGCCGGAGAAGCTCGACGACAGCGACTCGTAGAAGGGGTTCGTCAGGATCTGCTGCGCCCGGTCCGGGTCGGCGTGCGCCTCGATGATCTCATCGAAGGTCCGCTTCATGTCGAGCATCATCGCGTGCAGCTCGCCGCCGTCCGGCGACTCCGCGTCGCCCACTCCGGCGACGCGGCGCGGGGTGTTGTCCAGCTCGGTGAGGCCCATGGCCTGGGCCAGCCGCTTGGCGGGGTCCACCGTCAGCACCACGACCGACCGTCCGCGCTCGGCGGCGCGCAGCCCGAGGGCCGCGGCCGTCGTGGTCTTGCCCACCCCGCCCGACCCGCAGCAGACGATGATCCGCGTGTTCGGGTCGTCCAGGATCGCGTCGACGTCCAGCGCGGGTGCTGTCCTGCTCACGACTGTGCCTCTCGACGGCGGTACGGCGTTCGGGGCCGGCCCATCGCGGAGCCGGTCATGCCGCGCCCTGGGCGCGGAGGGCGTCGGCCAGCTCGTAGAGCCCGGCGAGGTCGGCGCCGTCGGGCAGCAGCGGGAGGTCGTAGAGCGGCACGAGCGCCGACTCCAGCTCCGAGCGCTCGCGCTTCTCCAGCTCGGTGCGCCGGGCGTGCTCGCGAACCTCCTCGGCCAGCGCTTCGGCGATCGCGGACGCGTCGGCGGCGCCGTCCGCCAGCCCGGCGGCCTTCAGCCCGAGCGCCAGCTCGGCCGGGTCGAACCGGCCGTCGTAGGCGGCGTCGAGCACCGGCCCCGGCAGCCCCTCCGCCCGGACCATGTTCACGAAGACCCCGCCGACCGGCAGCCGCGTCTCGCGGAGCTCGGCGATGCCGTCGAGGGTCTCCTGGACCGGCATCTCCTCCAGCAGGGTGACGAAGTGCACCGCGGTCTCGGGGGACGACAGGACCCCGCGCACCAGGTCGGCGTGGTTCTTCACCGGGCCGACCCTGGCGAGGCCGGCCACCTCGTCGAAGACGTTGAGGAAGCGGGCGATCCGGCCGGTGGGCGGTGCGTCCATCACGACCGCGTCGTACGTCCTGCCGCCCGACTTGTCGCGGCGCCGCACGGCCTCGCTGGTCTTGCCGGTGACCAGCACGTCGCGCAGGCCGGGGGCGATGGTGGTGGCGAAGTCGACCACGCCCATCCGGGTGAGGGCCTTGCCCATGCGCTTCATGCCGTAGAACATCTCGAGGTAGTCGAGCATGGCCTCTTCGGGGTCGATGGCCAGCGCGTACACGTCCCCGCCGCCGGGCGCGACCGCCACCTTCCGCTCCTCGTACGGCAGCGGGGGCAGGTCGAAGACCTGCGCGATGCCCTGGCGGCCCTCGACCTCCACGAGAAGGACCTTGCGGCCGCCGGCCGCCAGCGCGAGCGCCAGGGCCGCGGCCACCGTGGTCTTGCCGGTGCCGCCCTTGCCACTGACGATGTGCAGCCGGACGCCGTCCCAGTCGGTGTCGCGCGCGCCGCCCTCGGCCGCGCTCACGAACCCGCGCTCGCCCACTGTGCCTCCTCCGGCCGCCTCCCCGGACGTACCCCGCGAGCGCGCGCCGCCGCCCGGGACGGCGTACGCCCGGTCGCGTCGTCGCTGCTCCATTCGCTCACGCTTGGAAGGCTACCCAACGGTTACATGGCGATTCGCGCCGGTCGTCCCCGCCGGAACCTTGCGGTACGGGTCGAGCGTCGATTGGGTAAGGGTTCGCCTATGGGCGCGTGGCCCTGCCATCTCGAAGGAGGTGCCGGCCGTGGAGTCGGTGCTGTTAGCGTTCATCGCCGTCGTGGGCTTCTTCCTGCTCGTCGCGATCGCGCGGGGCGTCCGCGTGGTGCAGCAGTACGAGACGGGGATCGTCTTCCGGCTGGGCCGCATCCAGTCGGAGGTCCGGGGGCCCGGAATGCATCTGATCGTCCCGATCGTCGACCGGATGCAAAAAGTCAACATGCAGATCATCACGATGGGGGTGCCCGCACAGGAGGGCATCACCCGCGACAACGTGTCCGTCCGCGTCGACGCGGTGGTCTACTTCCGGGTGATCGACCCCATCAAGGCGGTCGTCAACGTCCAGAACTACCTGTTCGCGGTCTCCCAGGTGGCCCAGACGTCGCTCCGGTCGGTGATCGGGCAGTCGGAGCTCGACCAGCTCCTGTCCGACAGGGACACGCTGAACGCCCAGCTCAAGGCCGTGATCGACGAACCGACCGAGGGGCCCTGGGGCATCCGGATCGAGCGGGTCGAGATCAAGGACGTGGCCCTGCCTGAGGGCATGAAGCGGTCGATGTCCCGGCAGGCCGAGGCCGAGCGGGAGCGGCGGGCCCGCATCATCACCGCGGACGGCGAGTTCCAGGCGTCCAAGCGGCTCGCGGCCGCCGCCCGCCAGATGTCGTCCGACCCGGCGGCGCTGCAGCTGCGCATGCTGCAGACGGTCGTCGAGGTCGCGGCCGAGAAGAACAGCACGCTGGTCATGCCGCTCCCGGTGGAGTTGCTGCGGTTCTTCGACAAGATGGCCCCCGCGGCCGAGCAGCCGGTGCCGGCGCCCGCGGAGGAGCCCGAGCCGGTCGAGGAGGCGCTCGACGAGCTTCCCGCGATCGACGCGGCGGCCGGCGCGCCGGATCCCGCCGTGCCCCCGGCCGTGGCCCC
>NZ_KI866523.1:1254857-1355085 GCF_000511135.2 Microbispora sp. ATCC PTA-5024
GATCCCGCCGTGCCCCCGGCCGTGGCCCCCGCCGACGTCCCGCTCCGCGCGCCGGACGCGTCGCCCGCGGCGAACCGCCCGGCGGGCGGCGCCGAGGGGTAGGGGTCGATAGCCTTTGCCCATGACCAAGTGGGAATACGTCACCGTGCCGCTGCTCACGCACGCGACGAAGCAGATCCTGGACAACTGGGGTGAGGACGGCTGGGAGCTCGTCTCCGTCGTGCCGGGGCCCAACCCCGAGCAGCTCGTCGCCTACATGAAGCGGGCCAAGTGATGGCCACGCCGGAGGAGCGCATCGCGGACCTCGGGCTGACGCTGCCCGAGGTCGTCCCCCCGCTGGCCGCCTACGTCCCCGCCCTCAGGACCGGCGACCACGTGTACACCTCGGGCCAGCTCCCGATGGTGGACGGCAAGCTTCTGGTCACGGGCAAGGTCGGCGCGGCCGTCTCCCCCGAGGAGGCGAAGGAGCAGGCGCGCGTCTGCGCGCTCAACGCGATCGCCGCCATCAGGTCGGTGGCGGGCGACCTGTCGCGCGTCGTGCGGATCGTCAAGGTCGTCGGCTTCGTCGCCAGCGCCCCCGACTTCACCGGCCAGCCCCAGGTCGTGAACGGCGCCAGTGAGCTGCTCGGCGAGGTGTTCGGGGAGGCGGGCCGGCACGCCAGGAGCGCGGTCGGCGTGGCCGTCCTCCCCCTGGACGCCCCCGTCGAGGTGGAAGTCGTCGCCGAGGTCCGATGACCGTGGCGCTGGGGAGCGGGGGCGCGACGGCCTCCGCTCCCCGGCAGCGGGGGGCGCGACGGCCTCCGCTCCCCGGCCGCGCCGCCGGGATGTTTGCCGCACCCGGTCGGGTGGGGGACCATGAGGCTCGAAACCGATTCTTGTTCTGGTTGGAGGGCCGCATGGGGGTTCCGTTGCCGGGCGACTTCGGCAGGCGAGCGCGGGAGATCCTCGCCGGCCGCCTCGCGCCCGTCCCCGCCCGCGACGCCGCGACCGTGGTGCTGCTGCGCGACGACCCGGCGGGGCTGGAGGTCTACCTCCTGAAGCGCAAGCCGACGATGGCCTTCGCGGCGGGCGCCCACGTCTTCCCCGGCGGCTCGGTCGATCCCCGCGACACCGACCACGCGGTCGCCTGGGCCGGCCCCTCCCCGGCCGAGTGGGGGGAGGTCCTGCACGCCGACGAGGGCACCGCGCGCGGCCTGGTCTGCGCCGCCGTACGGGAGACCTTCGAGGAGTCGGGCGTGCTCCTGGCCGGGCGCGACGACGACACCGTGGTGGACGACACGACCGGCGACGACTGGGAGGCCGACCGGCTCGCGCTGATCGCCCGTACGCTCTCGTTCGCCGAGTTCCTCGACCGGCGGGGCCTCGTCCTGCGCTCCGACCTGCTGAAGGCCTGGGCCCACTGGATCACCCCGGTCGTGGAGACGAGGCGCTTCGACACCCGGTTCTTCGTGGCGGCGCTGCCGCCGGGTCAGCGGACCCGCGACGTCGGCGGCGAGGCCGACCGGGTCGCCTGGCTGAGGCCCGCAGACGCCATCACCCGGGCGCGGGCCAGGGAGGTCGTGCTGATGCCGCCGACGTTCCACACGTTGACCGAGATGGCGACGTTCGAGACGATCGGCGACGTGTTCGCCTCCGACCGCGAGATCACCGCAGTCCTGCCCGCGCCCGTCGAGGTCGACGGGCAGATCGTCCTCATGGTCCCGGGCCTCGACTACCGTCGCACGCTCGGCGGCCTCGCGACGCGGGAGGCGACGCCGTGAGCGGTCTGCGCATCCCCGTGGACGGGCCGGACGGCTCGGGCACGGCCTCGGCGGTCGCCGTCCTGGCCCCGAACCCCTCCCCGATGACGCTCGACGGCACCAACACCTGGATCCTCGGCACCTCCGAGGACGTGATCGTGGTGGACCCCGGCCCGGACGACGACGGGCACCTCAAGCGGGTCGCCGAGCGGGTGTCCGACCGCCGGGTGACGGCCGTGCTGCTGACCCACGGGCATCCCGACCACAGCGAGGGCGCCGCGTCGTTCGCCGCCATGACCGGTGCGCCGGTCCGGGCGCTCGACCCGCGCCACCGCCTGGGCGAGGAGGGCCTCGCCGACGGGGACATCCTGACGGCGGGCGGCACCGAGGTACGGGTGATGGCCACGCCCGGGCACTCGTCCGACTCGCTGTGCTTCTGGCTGCCCGGGGACCGGGCCATGCTCACCGGCGACACCGTGCTCGGCCGGGGCACCACGGTGATCGCCCCCGACGGCGACCTTGGCGACTACCTGCGCAGCCTCGACCGGCTGCGGCAGGGCGCCGAGATCCTGGAGGCCGAGGCGCTGCTGCCCGGCCACGGGCCGGTCCTGCCCGACCCGATCGGCGTCCTCGACGCCTACATCGCGCACCGGCGCGAGCGGCTGGACCAGATCCGCGAGGCCATCCGGCAGGGCGCCCGGGACGCGCGGGAGATCGTCGAGATGGTCTACGCCGAGGTCGACAGGTCGCTGTGGCCGGCGGCCGAGATGTCCGTCGCGGCCCAGCTCAACTACCTGAAGACGCTCTAGCGGGAGCGGTTGTAGAGCCGCTCCCTGTCCATGATCACGACGGCCTTGGCCTCGATGCGCAGCCAGCCGCGCTGGGCGAAGTCGGCGAGCGCCTTGTTGACCGTCTCCCGCGACGCGCCCACGAGCTGGGCCAGCTCCTCCTGGGTCAGGTCGTGGTGGACGCGGATGCCGTCGTCGGTCTTCTGGCCGAACCGGTCGGCCAGGTCGAGCAGCTGCTTGGCCACGCGGCCCGGCACGTCGGTGAAGACCAGGTCAGCCAGCACGTCGTTGGTGCGGCGCAGCCGCTGGGCCAGCGCGCGCAGCAGGTGGAGGGCGACCTCCGGGCGTCCGGTCAGCCACGGCCGCAGGTCGTCGTGGCCGAGCCCGGCCAGCCGCACGTCGGTCAGCGCGATCGCGGAGGCCGTACGGGGGCGCGGGTCGAACAGCGAGAGCTCGCCGAACATCTCGCCGGGGCCGAGCACGCTCAGCAGGTTCTCCCGGCCGTCGGGCGCCGTCCGGGCCAGCTTGATCTTGCCTTCGAGCACCACGTAGAGCCGGTCGCCCGTCTCGTTCTCACTGAAGAGGGTGCGGCCCTTGGGGAGCTCGACCTCGGTGATGCTGGTTCGCAGGGCCGCGGCGCTCTCGCGGTCGAGCGCGGAGAACAGGGGCGCCTTGCTCAGTACGTCTTCGGTGCTCACGGTGCCTCCCTCATGGTCGCGCTCGGTCGCCGGCTCCGTGCAGCCATTGTGACCCACGCCATCCTCGGAGCCTCACGCGGTCTCGTCGGATGCGGGTCCCGGCTGGCGCCCGTCGGCCGTGCCCGGCGGATCTCCACAATCCTGGCGAAAACCTATCCGAGCCCTTTCACAGACTCGACGGGGAGTCGCCGGTCATGGGATCCCCCGGCCGAATTGTACGGACAAAAAGGTCTATCCGTGGACGTCATCGCATTTCACGGAGTATCGGACAGGAGACCATATCCCCACCGGTTCCGCGGGAGGCAGGCCGTGCGAGGCCCTACGCTTGCGGCATGGCGACGAACACGGCTGCACCCGGGCCGGCCCGTCGGCGCGCGCCGGAGACCCGCCTGGGTCTGGTCCGGCGGGCGCGGCGGATCAACCGGATCCTCGCCGAGACCTACCCCGACGCCCACTGCGAGCTCGACTTCGGCACCCCGCTGGAGTTGCTCGTCGCCACGATCCTGTCGGCGCAGTGCACCGACAAGCGGGTGAACATGGTGACGCCGGTGCTGTTCGCGAAGTACCGCACGGCCGCCGACTACGCCGCCGCCGACCGCGCCGAGCTGGAAGAGATCATCAAGTCGACGGGGTTCTTCCGGGCCAAGGCCAACAGCATCATGGGAATGGCGCAGGCCCTGTGCGAGCGGCACAAGGGTGAGGTGCCGGGCAGGCTGGCCGACCTCGTCAAGCTCCCCGGCGTCGGGCGCAAGACCGCCAACGTCGTGCTCGGCAACGCCTTCGACGTCCCCGGCATCACGGTCGACACCCACTTCCAGCGGCTGACGAGGCGGTTCGGCTGGACCACGGAGACCGACCCGGTGAAGATCGAGCACGAGGTCGGCGAGCTCATCCCGAAGTCCGAGTGGACGATGCTCTCCCACCGCCTGATCTGGCACGGCCGCCGCATCTGCCACGCCCGCAGGCCCGCGTGCGGCGTGTGCCCGCTCGCCGCCCTCTGCCCGTCGTACGGCACCGGGCCCACCGACCCGGACGAGGCCGCCAAGCTGGTCAGGCCGGGCCCGTTCTCCTGATCGGGAAGCCCCCGCGGGTTCCCGTGGTTGTACGCCACGCGTGACCGCCGTTTTACCCATGGAGGTGGAGGTTGGCTCCCGCCTGGTTGACGGAGCTGGCGGCGAAGGCCGCCCACAGCCCGGTGCCGACGGCCCTGCGCCCTCCCGCGGACGGCACCGGCCGTCAGGCGGCGGTGCTCCTGCTGTTCGGCGAAGGGCCGGAGGGCCCCGACATCCTGCTGATCCAGCGCAGCTCGAAGGGGCGGGTGCACGCAGGCCAGCCCGCGTTCCCCGGCGGAGGGGTCGACCCCGACGACGCCGGCCCGGTGGCGGCGGCGCTGCGGGAGGCCAAGGAGGAGACCGGGCTCGACCCGAGCGGCGTCGAGGTCGTCGGCACGATGCCGGAGCTGTACGTCTGGCGCAGCGACAACCGGGTGACGCCCGTGCTCGCCTGGTGGCACACGCCGTGCACGGTCCACGCCGCCTCGCCGGACGAGGTCGAGACCGTCGAGCGGATCCCGGTCGCCGAGCTGGTGGACCCGGCCAACCGGCTCCGGCTGCGGCACCCCCGGGGGATCGCCCCGTCCGTCGCGTTCCGCGTGCGCGGGCTGCTGGTGTGGGGGTTCACGGCCGGGGTGCTCGACGGCGTGCTGACGGCCGCCGGGTTCGAGCGGCCCTGGGACCGCTCACGAATCGAGGACCTCCCCCCCGAGGTCATCGATCTCGCCGCTCGCGGCTGAGCCGGTCGCCTCGACGCGCGACGGCCGATCGGACGTCAGGCCGCTCAGCGACAGGCCGAGGGACGCCCAGTCGGCGACGTCCTCGTCCTCGTCGGCCGCGAGGCGGCGCAGGGCGGCCAGCCCGGACGGGTCGGGCGGGCGCCCGAGAACGTGGGGCAGCGCGTAGGCCACGCCGTACCGGACGGTGGGATGCTCGTGCGCGGCCAGCTCGATGACCGACGGCAGGGCCCGCCGGTCGCGCAGGTGGCCGAAGGCGATCAGCACCGAGTAGAGCACCCGGGGGTCGTCCTCGCTGGCCGCCAGGTAGCGGAGCACGGGCAGCGTACGGTCGGCGAAGGGGCGGTCGCGGCCCAGCTCGCCGAGGATGTCGGCGCCCAGGATGCGCTCCGCCGCCGCGTCGCTCGCGCACAGCCGCCGGGCCACCATGAACGTCTCCAGGTCGCCGCGCCCCTGCAGCGTGGTGATCGCCTGCCACCGGCGGGGCCCGTCGGGGTCCGTGTCGGCCAGGGCGGCGGCGATCAGCTCGCCGGCCGGCCGGTCGTCCGGCCCGCGCTCGTCACCGCCAGCCGAGTGACCGGCGGTCGTATGCCCGGCCGCGACCTGCTCGGCCGCGACCTGCTCGGCCGCGACCTGCTCGGCCGGTGCGTTCTCGGCCGCCGCGTTCTCGGCCGCTGCGCGGCCGCTCGCGGGTGCGCCCCCGTCCGCGCCGGCGCCGTCCGCGGCTCCGGACGGCCCTTCCGATACCCCCATGACGTCACGATATCGACGAGACCTGGGAGACGCGCGCACGACAGATGGCGTGGCTGGATACGGTTGAATCGTGCGCGGCGATCTCTTGGATCTCATCCTGATCGGTCTGGTCGTGGCGTTCGCCGTGTCCGGATACCGGCAGGGCTTCATCATCGGGGCCTTCAGCTTCATCGGATTCGTCGGCGGAGCCGTCCTGGGCATGTTCGTGGCCCCGCCGATCGCGGGCGCGATCGTCAGCGGCGACACGGAGAGGGCGCTGTTAGCCATCGTGATCGTCTTCCTGGCGGCCACGGTCGGGCAGTTCGCGTCCTCCACGATCGGGGCCGTGGTGCGCAGCCACGTGACCTGGGAGCCCGCGCGGATGGTCGACGCCCTGGGCGGCTCGGTCGCCAGCGGCCTGTCCGTCCTGCTCATCGCGTGGCTGCTCGGCTCGCTGATCGTCTCCATGAGCTTCGCCGTGCTCAAGGAGCAGGTCGACGGCTCCGTCGTGTGGCAGACGGTCGACGAGGCCATCCCCAACGGCGTCCGGTCGTTGCAGAAGCCGTTCAGGGACTTCGTCGACTCCTCGGAATGGCCCCAGGTCATCACGTCCATCGGCGGCCAGAACGTCGCGCCGCCCGACGAGGGCGTGCTGACCGGCAGCCCCGGGCTCACCCGGGCCCGCAGGGCCATCGTCAAGGTGCAGGGCACCGCCCCGAGCTGCCGCAAGCGCATCGAGGGGACGGGCTTCGTCTACGCCGAGCACCGGGTGATGACGAACGCCCACGTCGTCGCCGGCGTCACCGAGGGCCTGCGGGTGACCGACTCCGACGGCACGCAGCACGACGCCCGCGTCGTGCTCTACAACCCCGACCGCGACATCGCCGTCCTGTTCGTGCCCGACCTGCCGGCCGGGGCGCTGCGCTTCGACTTCACCGCCAAGAAGGGCGACAGCGCGATCATCGCCGGCTACCCCAAGGGGCACGGCTTCACCCCGCTCGCCGCGCGGATCCGGGTCAAGCAGCCGGCCGAGTCGTACGACATCTACAACCAGCGCAAGGTCAACCGCGAGGTCTACGCGGTCCGCGGGAAGGTGCAGCCCGGCAACTCGGGCGGCCCGCTGCTCAGCCCCGACGGCAGGGTCTACGGGGTGATCTTCGCCGCCGCGACCGACCAGCCGGAGACGGGCTACGCCCTGACCGCGGAGGAGGTCCTGCCGGACGCCGACGACGGCAGCGGCGCCGTGGCCAGGGTGAACACCCAGGAGTGCGACTGACGGGCTGCCCCGGGGCGTTCAGCCCTCGTGCAGGTGCTCCAGGACGGTCGTGATGGCGTCCGACGCGTCCACCTCGCCCGCGTCGACGTCCGCCGTGAGCCGGTCGGTCGCCAGGGCCAGGGCCCGCAGGTCCAGCCCGTACGGCTGCCGCGAGCCGTACGCGCCGAGGCGGGCGGAGCCGCGCGTCAGCAGGGCGGCCGCGCCGGGGAGGTTGCCGCGCTGCACGTGGGTGAGGCCGACGCAGATCTGGGCGAGGCCCTGCCACAGCTCGCGCTCGTCGGACGGGCCGGTCTTCCACCGTGCCTCGAGCACCTCGTGCGCGTGGAACGGCCGTTCGGCGGCGAGCAGCCGCCTGGCCTCGTCGAGCGCCTGCCGCGCCCCCGGCGCGTAGTCGTCCGGGACCCGCGGGACGCCGGCGGCGCCGCGCGGCAGCGGCCTGCCGTACTCGTCCCGGGGACGCGCGTTGCGGGGACGGCCCGCTTTGTCACGGTCACGCATGATCTCTCCGTTGTGGGAGTCCTCTCCCGCCAGGGGAGGTGCGACCGGTGCCGGTCCGGCACGGGCGGCCGCGGATGCTCACGATCGAGTGGAGGATCTCCGGGGGAGACCCTCCGGCGTCGCCGGCGGAGTCGGGGCACTCCAGGGCACATTCTTACAAGGTTTCACGAGATCACGCCGACGGTTCGCCCAGGTGGGCGGTTCCGCCAGGCGACCCGGACGGCGACGGTCAGGTGGCCGGCGGCGGGGTGAAGCCTGCGAGCGGGCCGGCGGACCGGCCGCCGTGCCGTCGTCAGCGGTCCGGCTCGGGGTCGGCCAGCCACGCGATCAGCTCGGCGTCGAACTGCTCGGGCCGCTCCTCGTGCGGGAAGTGCCCGGCGCCCTCGATCAGCCGCCAGCGGTACGGCGCCGCCACGAACCGGCTCGACCCCTGCGCCGTACGGGGGAGAACGCACGGGTCGAGCGCGCCGTGGAGCTGCAGGGTGGGGGCCTCGATCTCGGCCCGCATCTGACGGGCGTAGCGGAGGCCGTCCGGCCGGAGCTGCGAGCGGGCGAACCAGCGGTAGTACTCCAGGGCGGAGTGCGCCACCGCCGGGATGCGCAGCGCGTCCTGGTAGGTGCGGGTCAGGCCCTCGGACGGCCACGCCGGCCCGGCCCAGCGCTCGATCAGCCGTCCGGCGAGGGCGCCGCCCCGCGCGGTCAGCCGCCGCTCCGGCAGCAGCGGGACCTGGAACCCCAGGGCGTACCGGCTCGCCTTGAGCTGGCCGAAGGGGTCGGTGTACAGCGCGGCCCGCAGGCGGAGCGGGTGCGGCGCGGACACCGCCACGAGCCGGCGGACCACCTTGGGATCGACCACGCTCATAGTCCAGGCGAGCAGGCCGCCCCAGTCGTGCCCGACCACGACGGCGCCCGTCTCGCCCAGAGCGCGGACGAGCCCGGCCGCGTCGGCGGCCAGGGTGGGCAGGTCGTAGCCCCGCGGCGGCTTGTCGCTCGCGCCGTACCCCCGGAGGTCGGCGGCGACGGCCCGGTAGCCCGCCTCGGCGAGCGACACGAGCTGGTGACGCCAGGTCCACCAGAACTGCGGGAACCCGTGAAGCAGCAGCACGAGCGGGCCCTCACCGGCCTCCACCACGTGGAACCGGGTGCCTCCGGCGTGGACGGCCCGGTGGGTCCACGGCCCCTCGACCTGGACCAGGCTCTCGTCAGGTGGCATCGATCACGGACTCCCGATGGGACCCCACCTGACCGGCCGTCGGACCGGTGTACGGCGGGGGCGCGGGCGGGCCGGGGCGGCGCGCGGGCACGGCCGTCTCCTCGGCGAGCTCCTCCTCCTCGGGACCCTTGAGGCTCTTGAGGCTGCGCACGGTGCGCTTCATGCCGGTCAGGCCCTTGAGGCGCCGGTAGCCGACGAAGACCAGCACCGCGGCCATCAGGAGGTAGAACACGGTCACGATGGCGAACGCCAGCCAGGCGGACAGCCCGAGGGCCACGAGGCCGTACGCGATGGCGAACGAGGCCAGGATCAGGCACAGGTGCCCGATGAAGGCGGCCGCGCCGAACAGCCCGGCGGCCGTGCCGACCCTCTTCGCGTCGAACTTCAGCTCGGCCTTGGCCAGCTCGATCTCCGAGCGGACGAGGGTCGAGATGTGATGGCTCGCCTGGGCGACCAGCGCGCCGAGCGATTCGTCCTCGGGCATCAGGGATCTCCTATCTGCGACTATCAAACATCATCTCGTGCCGGCGCGCGCACGCGCACGTGATGCCTCTCGCACCTCGCGGAGCGCTCTGTTCCCCGGCGTCGTCGCCGCCTGGGAATCTGCCCGCCGCGGCCCGGATTATGACGGCCTGCCCCCATAAGCACAGGGCGTGGACGCCGGGTTCGGCGTCCACGCCCTTGATGCCGGAGCGGCGACCGTCAGTCGTCGCTCTTGGCGCTGGGGAGCTTCTCGGCGATCAGGTTCATGACGGAGCTGTCGGTGAGCGTGGTGACGTCGCCGAGCGACCGGTTCTCCGCCACGTCGCGCAGCAGGCGTCGCATGATCTTGCCGGAGCGGGTCTTGGGCAGCTCGGGGACCACCATGATCTGACGCGGCTTGGCGATCGGGCCGAGCGTCTTGGCGACGTGGGCCCGCAGTTCGGCCGCGATGTCGTCGCTCTCCTCGGCCCCGCCGCGCAGGATCACGAACGACACGATCGCCTGGCCGGTGACCGGGTCGGTCGCGCCGACGACGGCGGCCTCGGCCACCTTCGGGTGGCTGACCAGCGCGCTCTCGACCTCGGTCGTGGAGATGTTGTGCCCGGAGACGAGCATGACGTCGTCGACCCGGCCCAGCAGCCACAGGTCGCCGTCCTCGTCGCGCTTGGCGCCGTCGCCGGGGAAGTACATCCCCTCGAAGCGCGACCAGTAGGTGTCGATGTACCGCTGGTCGTCGCCCCAGATCGTGCGGAGCATGGACGGCCAGGGCTCCCGGATCACGAGGAAGCCGCCCCCGCCGTTCGGCACCGACTTCGCCTGGTCGTCGACCACGTCGGCGACGATGCCCGGCAGCGGCTGCATGGCGGCGCCGGGCTTGGCGGCCGTGACGCCGGGGAGCGGACTGATCATGATGCCGCCGGTCTCGGTCTGCCACCACGTGTCCACCACCGGGCAGCGGTTGGCGCCGATGTGCTCGCGGTACCAGACGTACGCCTCGGGGTTGATGGGCTCGCCGACAGAGCCGAGCACGCGCAGGGACGACATGTCGAACTTGGCCGGGATGTCGTCGCCCCACTTCATGAACGTCCGGATGGCCGTCGGGGCGGTGTAGAGGATCGTGACCTTGTACTTCTGCACGATCTCCCAGAACCGGCCCCGGTGCGGGGTGTCGGGGGTGCCCTCGTAGATGACGCTGGTCGCGCCGTTGGCCAGCGGGCCGTACACGATGTAGGAGTGCCCGGTCACCCAGCCGATGTCGGCGGTGCACCAGTAGATGTCGGTCTCCGGCTTGAGGTCGAAGACCGCGTGGTGGGTCCAGGCGACCTGGGTCAGGTAACCGCCGGTGGTGTGCAGGATGCCCTTGGGCCTGCCGGTCGTGCCGCTGGTGTAGAGGATGTACAGCGGGTCCTCGGCGTCGTGGGGGACCGGCTCGTGCTCGGCCGGCTGACGGTCGACCAGGTCGTGCCACCAGACGTCCTTGTCGCCGAACGCCACGTCCTGTCCGGTCCTGCGCACCACCAGCACGTGCTCGACGCCCGGGCACTCGGCCACGGCCTCGTCGACCGTGGGCTTGAGCGCGCTCGGCGCGCCCCGGCGGTAGCCGCCGTCCGCGGTGATCACGACCTTCGCGTCGGCGTCGTCGATGCGGCTCTTCAGGGCCGTCGCGGAGAACCCGCCGAACACCACCGAGTGGATGGCCCCGATCCGGGCGCAGGCCAGCAGCGCGATCGGCAGCTCGGGGATCATGGGCATGTAGACGGCGACCCGGTCGCCCTTGCGCACGCCCAGCTCCTCCAGCGCGTTGGCCGCCTTCGCGACCTCCTTCGCCAGGTCGGCGTAGGTGATCGTACGGCTGTCGCCCTCGGGCTCGCCCTCCCAGTAGTAGGCGACCTTGTCGCCCCGGCCCTCCTCGACGTGGCGGTCGACGCAGTTGTACGCGACGTTCAACCGGCCGCCGATGAACCACTTCGCGAACGGCGCCTTCCACTCCAGCGTGGTGTCCCAGCGCCGCGCCCAGGTGAGCCGCTCCGCCGCGCGCTCCCAGAACGCGAGCCTGTCCTGCGCGGCCTCCTCGTAGGCGTCCGCCGTGACGTTGGCGTCCGCCGCGAGGTCGGCCGGCGGGTCGAACCGCCGCGTCTCGCTCAGCAGGTTCGACAGCGTCTCCTGCGATTCCTGACCGGGGGTATCGGTGGCCACTGCGTGCTCCTTACAGCGTCTTCTGCTTCTCTTACGTTCGGCCGCCTCGGCCAAGCTGGGGTATGTCGTTCCCACTTCACCAGGCCAGGGCCGTCAAGTACAAGTAATCGAGGGCCCTCCCTCACGTCGCGCCACAGGACCTCGTTATCAGAGATGCCTGGGGAATTTACGGTGATATGAGGGGATCTGGGCGTTGGGGTGCGCCCAACGGCCGCACCTTCTCGCCGAACGACGTGCTACCCGCCGGTAAGGTCGGTGCCTGTGAACGACCCGCTCGCCGCCGTCGCGGAGCTGCCAGGAGTCCCGGAGGCCGTTCAGGAGGCCAGGGAGGCCGTCGACCGCCTCTACCGCCACCGGGTGCTGCGGCGGCGCAGTCCCGAGGTGTCGGCGGAGTCGGCCCTGCGCGGGGCCCGCGCGTCGGCCGCGCTCGAGGGCGTCCACGTGGCCCTGGAGCAGCTGCGGCGCGGCGAGGCGACCGATCCCGTCGTGCAGGGCGCGCTGCGGGCGTCCGCCGAGCTGGGACGCCTCGGGCCGACGTGGCGATCGGCGCCCCGGCAGGTCCTCGCCCGGCTGCACACGCTCGCCGCGGCCGGGCTCACGGCCGACCCCGGCCGTCCCAGGACCGGGGACACGTCCGCCGACCCGCTCGGGCTCGGTCCCGCCCCCGGCGCGGCGGAGACGGCCGCCCGGATGGCGGCCCTGGCCGACCTCGTGTCGGGGACGAACGCGCCGGCCCTCGTGCTGGGCGCGATCGTCCACGCGGAGCTCGCCGTGCTGCGGCCGTTCGGCGTCGCGGACGGCCTGGTGGCCAGGGCGGCGGAGCGGCTCACACTGGTGGAGCTGGGCCTGGACCCCAAGTCGCTCACCGTGGTCGAGGTGGGGCACGCCGACCTCGGCGAGGCGTACGCCGAGGGGCTGCGGTCGTACCTGAAGGGGACGGCGGAGGGAGTCGCCGCCTGGGTGCGGCACTGCGCCGAGTCGGTCGTGCTGGGCGCCCGCGAGAGCACGGCCGTGTGCGAGGCCCTGTCGCGCTGACCGGTGCCGGCGGTCACCGTTCCCCCAACAAAGCGGACGGCGTCCCTGGTATGGAACGCCGTCGCCTGGTACGTCTCACCGGGTTACCAAGCGTGAATCGAATTTGTCGGAGCGGGTCAAGCCCGTCTCGACACGCCTCCCGCGGCTGGTCGCGCGTGGGTGCCCGGTGGCCGTACGCGGACTCAAAGAGTCCGTAACCCCTTTCTACGTCCGATTCCCGGGGTTGGAAACCCCTTGGAGCAAGACCTTTACCAGGCACGATGGACTACCCGATACGCCCTGTTTTGTGCCCGTCGCCGCTAATTACGGCCGGTCTGTCGGGCGCTTCGATCGAGCCGGTTGTCACGGGGAGTGAGAGGCCGCCGTACCCGTTGCGACGGCGCATGTCCACATGTAAAACTGACTCAGAGAAAAAAACTTACTCAGATTGGGGATGGCGCTCGACGAACCTCTCGTCGATCAGGCAGCATACGGTGTGTCTCCCCAGGAGGGACGACCGTGGAGAGGGCGGAAGTTTACAGAGCCCTTGCCACGCCCCTACTCGGTGAATAAAGCTTTCTTCCAAACGGGACCGGCTCTACCCCCCCAGAGCCGGACCACTCGGCGACCCCCGCTCTCCCCCCCGGCGGGGGTCGCCCTTTTCCTTGATGCGGTCTGTCCACAGAACCTGGTTCGGCCGGACGGGCCCGGCCCGCGATCTCGCACGGTGGTCTCCCCACGACGACAGGGAGACACCGATGCACCGCCCCTTGGCCATCACCGACGATCAGGACCTGCTCGACGACCTGCTCCGCATCGCCGCCGCGGCGGGCGTCGAGATCGATGTCGCCCACGTGGCGGCGCACGCCCGGCCGTACTGGGGGCGCGCCCCGCTGGTCGTGGTCGGCGGCGATCTCGCGGACGACCTGGCGGCGACCGGCCCACCGCCCCGGCAGAACGTGGTCATCGTCACCCGGACGGCCGGCGACCCGGACATGTGGCGACGGTGCGTGGCGATCGGAGCCCAGGCCGTCCTCGAACTGCCGGACGCGGAGCGCGTCCTCGTGGAGGAGCTGGGGGAGGCCGTCGAGCCCGCGACCCGCGCGGGCACGGTCGTGTGCGTCGTCGGCGGCAGGGGAGGCGCCGGCGCGACGGTGCTGTCCGCGTCCCTGGCCCTGACCGCGTCCCGCCGCGGCCTGCGGACGCTGCTGGTCGACGCCGACCCGCTGGGCGGCGGCATCGACGTCGTCCTGGGCCAGGAGCAGGCGCTGGGGGCGCGCTGGCCGGACATCGTCGGCCGGGAGGGCAGGGTGAGCTTCTCGGCTCTGCACGAGGCGCTGCCGACGTTCGGCGAGCTCACCGTGCTGTCGTGGCATCGGGGGCGTCCGGCGGCGATCCCTCGCGAGGCGATGCGGGCCGTGCTCGACGCCGCCCGCCGCGGTTGCGACCTGGTGGTCGTCGACCTGCCGCGGCACGTGGACGAGGGGGAGTCCGAGGCCCTGGCGCGGGCGAGCGCCACCCTGGTCGTCGTGCCGGCGGATCTGCGGGGAGCCCTGGCCGCCGCCCAGACGGTCGCCGTCCTGCGCCGGCACACAGGAGATCTGCGGGCGGTGCTCCGCACGGGCACCGTCGACCCTGACGTGGTCTCCACCTCCCTCGACGTCCCGTGCGCGGGAGTCGTGCCCGACGTGCGCAACCTCGTGGAGACGCTCGACCGGGGCGATCCGCCGCCTCTCGGCCGCACGCCCCTGGGCCGGTTCTGCTCCGGCCTCCTCGCGACCCTGGTCGACACCCCATGACCCGCCCCAGCCCTCCTCATGTCGATCGCCACCGTCCGCCGGCGCTGACACGTCGCCTGCCCGAGGTGGCGTTGCCGCGTGCCGGGACGGTGCGCTCGCGGGTATCGCGGGGTCTTCTCGCGGTGTGTTTCCGCGCGGTCGCTGGCCGCCTGCCGGCGGCGTGGCTTCATGCGGAGGCGGTGCGCTCGCGGGGGTCGTCGTCTCCGTGGGGCGTCTCCCGCTTGGCCGCTGGAGGCCGTTCTCGGGAGGCGTCGTGACCAGGGCCGTGTCTCCCGCGGAGATCCCGGGGGTCCCGCCGGAGCTGGTCGAGGCCGTACGGGTGCGGCTGTCGCGGGCCGGCGCCCCGCCGACCGCCGCGCAGGTCGCGGCCGCCCTGCGCGCCGAGCGCGCCGTGCTGGGCGACGCCGAGGTGCTCGCCGTCGCGCGGACCCTGCGCGCCCACCTGATCGGCGCCGGGCCGCTCGAATCGCTGCTGGCCGAGCCGGGCGTCACGGACGTCCTGGTGAACGGGCCGCGAGACGTGTGGGTCGACGACGGCCGCGGCCTGCGCCGCACAGGCGTGACCTTCGCGGGCGACGACGACGTGCGGCGCCTGGCCCAGCGCCTCGCGGCGGCCGCCGGTCGCCGCCTCGACGACGCCAGTCCTTACGTCGACGCCCGGTTGGCGGGCGGGGTGCGGCTGCACGCCGTGCTGCCCCCGGTCGCGCCCGAGGGCACGTGCCTGTCCCTGCGCCTGCCGCCACGCCGCACGTTCACGATCGAGGAGCTCGTCCCTTCGGCTGGTGCGACGGTGCTGCATGCGATCATGGCGGCGCGTCTGGCGTTCCTCGTCACGGGAGGCACGGGCACGGGCAAGACGACCCTCCTGTCCGCGATGCTCTCCCGGGCCGATCAGGGCGAGCGCCTGCTGCTCGTGGAGGACTCGGCGGAGCTGCATCCCCAGCACCCCCACGTCGTCCGTCTGGAGGCCCGCCCGCCCAACCTTGAAGGCGCGGGCGGCGTCACCCTGCGCGATCTCGTACGGCAGGCCCTCCGCATGCGCCCGGACCGCGTCGTCGTGGGCGAGGTGCGCGGCTCCGAGGTCGTCGACCTCCTGGCCGCGCTCAACACGGGGCACGAGGGCGGCTGTGGCACCCTGCACGCCAACAACGCGGCCGACGTGCCGGCGCGGCTTGAGGCCCTCGCGTGCGCGGCCGGGCTCTCCCGGGAGGCCGTCCACAGCCAGATCGCCGCCGCCCTCGACGTGGTCGTCCACCTCGTGCGGGAGCCCGGCGGCGGTCCCCGGCGCGTGTCGGAGATCTGCCTGCTCGACCGCCTGCCCTCCGGGCTCGTCACCGCCGTGCCGGCGCTGACCCTCGACGCCCGTGGCGCGGTCGCTCGCGGACCGGCCGCCGAGGCGCTGGCCTCCCGATGCCCGGCGACCGCCATGGCCTTCGCGCCCGCGCCGTCCGCCGATGTGACGCCCGACGCCTCGAGGTCCTGCCGGGGAGGGGCGTGATGGTCCTGATCGCCGTACTGGCCGCGGCGACGGCCGGCTGGGTCGCCGCGGGTCCGGACGCCGTCACGGCGCGGCTCGTCCTCCTCACCCGCACCTCCCGCGCGGGAGCCCTCCGCGGCCTGTGGACGGCGGCGCTGCGCAGGCGGAGGCCGGCGGCGGACGCCGCCGCCTGGCGGCAGATCTCGATCGAGCTGTGCCAGAGCCTCGCGGCCGAACTCACCGCGGGCCGGACGCCCGGCGACGCTCTCGCACGAGCCGTGGCCTCGGCCCACCCACCCGACCCGGCCGCGCTGTCACCGGTGGCGGCGGCCGCGCGCGACGGCGGCGACGTCGCCGCCGCGCTGCGGAGGTCCGCCCCTGCCGCGGGTGGTGAGGGGCTGCTGCGGCTGGCGGCCTGCTGGCGGGTGGGCGTCACCGCCGGCGCCGGACTGACCGCCCTGGTCGAACGCCTGACCTCCTCCCTCCGGGAGGCCGAGGCCCACCGCCAGGAGGTGGCGGCGCAGCTCGCCGGGCCTCGTGCGACGGCGCGGATGCTCGCCGTCCTGCCCGTGCTCGGGCTGCTCATGGGCGCCGGCCTCGGGATGAGCCCCCTGGCCTTCCTGCTGGGCGGGCCCGCCGGGCTGGCCTGCCTGGCCGTGGGGCTTGGACTCGACGCCGCCGGGGTCTGGTGGACCGGACGCCTGGTCGCCCGCGCGGAGGAGACGCCGGGATCGGGAGGGCGGTTCTCGTGATCGCTCTCGTGGCGGGGATCGCGCTCGCGGTCTCCTTGTGGATCTGGCCGGCCAGGCGCTCACCGATCGATCGCCTCCGCGCCCTGGCGTACGAGCAGGGCGGCGGCACGGCCGCCACGACCGGAGAGGCTCGCCGGCCCGGCCGAAGAGTCGGCGCGCTCGTCGCTGCACCGTTGGCTTTCGTGGGGTTCCTTCTGGTGGGCGGAGTCCCCGGCCTCCTCGCGGGAGCCCTGCTGGCGGCGGGTGCGCTCGTGGTCGTCCACAGGCGTGAGTCGCCCGAGGCCCGACGCCGTCGGGAGCGGATAGCGGCAGATCTTCCGTTCGCCGCGGATCTGATGGTCGCGTGTCTTCGGGCGGGCCGCCCACTTGGCGGGGCTGTGGAAACCGCCGCACAGGCTATCGGGGGTCCGCTGGGCGATCGCCTGGAGTGGGTGGGCGCCCAGATCCGGCTCGGCGCCGATCCGGAGGCGGCCTGGGCCGCGCTCACCGGTGATCCGCCGCTGGCCCCGCTCTCCCGCACGATGATCAGAGCCGCTCAGAGCGGCGCACCGGTCGCCGACGTCCTCACCCGGCTCGCCGACGACGCCCGGCAGACGGCCAGGGCGGCGGCGTCCGCGGCCGCCCGTCGCGTCGGCGTACAGGCCGTGGCGCCTCTTGGGCTCTGCTTCCTGCCGGCCTTCGTGCTCCTGGGCATCGTCCCGGTGGTCGCCGGTCTGGCCACGCAGATCCTGCTGCCGTGATCCACCTGTGGACGCCCGTTATTCACAGCTGGGGACGACGCTGTCCACAGCTGTGGAAATCCGTGAGGTGCAGAAGCGGACGTAGCCGCCTTTCCCGGCTCAGCTGTTCGGGCCTCTGGCGCTCCTTCTCACCGCTTGTCCACAGAACCCGATTCGCCTTCCTGAAGGTCCCGTCAGAGCGCGCAGCCTGTGGTCGGCACGGGCGGACGGTCCGCCCCGACCTGCAGGAGGACCTATGAGCCACACGACGGCCGAGCAACTGCCGCAGCCAATCCCGGCGCTGACGGAGAGCGTGGGGCGCGCCCGGCACCGCAAGCCCGGCCTCCTGGCCCGGCTCCGGCGATCCCTGGGCCTCACCCGGGCCCCACGCGGCGTCCGCAGGACGAGCCGCCACCGATCGGTGGCCGCCCCGGCGGTCGCCGGCCTGTGGATGACCGTCGGGCGCGCCCTTCCTCTCGGCGCCTGCGTCGCGTCCATGTCGGCCGGGGTGTCGGCCGGGGTGTCGGCCGGGGTGTCGGCCGGGGTGTCGGCCGGGGTGCGGGCCGGGGTGCGGGCCGGGGCGGTGCGGACGGCTCTCCGAGAGCCGGTCATCGCTTTCCGGCGACTGGTCACCGCGAGGCGGGAGTTGGTCACCGCGACACGTGCGCGGGCTCGATCCGTGGGCGTGCAGTGGACCCTGCTCCTGCGAGACAGGGCCGAGGCGGGGATGTCGACAGCGGAGTACGCCGTGGGGACGATCGCCGCCTGCGGCTTCGCGGCCTTGTTGTGGAAGGTCGTGACGAGCGCCGAGGTGCGTTCGATGCTCGCCGCGCTCATCCAGAAGGCCCTCAAGCTGGCGGGCTGAGAACGATGACTCGGAGCGACGACCTGGAGAGGGACGACCTGGAGAGGACGGACGGCCCGCACCCGTCGGAGCGGCGGCACGGGCCGGATCGCGAACCGGACGGTGCACGGCGTCCGCCCGGCCGCCACGCCCGCGCCGCGATCGCCGCCGGAGACCCTCCCACAAGGGCGCTGCCGGAAGGACGGCCGGAGCGAGGGTCGGTGACGGCGGAGACGGCGGTGGCGCTTCCGGCTCTCGTGGTCGTCCTGGCGGCCGCACTGTGGGCGGTGACTGTTGTCGGTGCTCATCTGCAGTGCGTGGACGCGGCTCGGGCGGGAGCCCGGGCCGCGGCCCGCGGAGAGGCGGTGGACGCGGTTCGGGCCGCGGTGTCCCGGGCGGCCCCGCCGGGAGCACGAGTCGAGGTCGTGCTCGGAGTGGTCACGACCAGGGTTGAGGTCGTCGCCTCCGTCCGGCCCTTGTGGCGGACCATGGTGCCACCCATGCGGGTGGAGGCGTTCGCCGTCGCCGCCACCGAGCCCGGCGTCATCGTCGAAGACGGCGCGAGCGGACCCTCTGCTCAGGCAGCCTCCGGAAGTCTGCCCTCGGTCGCACCCGCAGACCCGCCTCCCGCGCCGGGGTCTATTCCTGCGCTTGGGCTCGCCTCCGCACCGGCGCCCGCGTCGGCGTGGGGCGTTCGCCACAAGGAGCGGTCGCCGGCGGGTTCCGAAGGGCCGGCTGGCCGAGCGGGGTGGCCTCTCACGGTGGCGGCGGCCGTCGTCGCGTTACCGCCCGCCACGGGCCTCCCGACGCCGGGATCGCGACGTCGTCCGCGGCGCGGGGCTTTCCCGTGCATGCAGGACCCCGATCGAGGGGCGGCCACGATCTGGATGGTCGCGCTCATGGCGATGATCTGGATGTCGGCCATGGTCGTCGTTCACGTGGGTGTGGCCCGGGTCGCCCGGCATCGGGCGCAGAACGCCGCCGATCTCTCCGCCCTCGCGGCGGCCTCCTGGGCCATCGCCAGGCCGGAGGATGCGTGCGAGCACGCCGGCGACATCGCCGCGGCGAACGGTGCCGAGGTCGTCTCCTGCGCTGTGTCGGGCGGCGTCGCCGACGTCTCCACGACAGTGCCGTTCACCGCTCCGACGCTGGGGAGGCGCGTCGCGACGGGCGTCGCGAGGGCGGGTCCGGTCGGGGCCGAGAGGTGACCACCCCAAGCGCATCTCGTGACGAGGCGCCCCGCAACGGGCCGTCGGCAGTCGCTGAGCAGCGCGGCTGGACATGGGCCGAAGAGTGCGGCGGGGAGCGAGGCTTCCAATGCGTATGGAGCCGTACGTCTGGGACTGCTGTGGCGCTAACGTCGGACCGGGTCAGAAGGTGAAGTGTCGCAATAGAATCACGACTTCTTGGACATCACGTCCAAGAGGTGACGTCTGGAATAAGGTTCCGCTTACCCTCCGTCGCCGACCGCATGCGGGGAGGCGGGGTGGCCGGCGTTTGTCGACGAAGGGGTGCGTCGTGACCAGTGTCCGCAGGTTGGCCGCCGCGGCGGTGCTCATGCCGCTGACGGTGGTGTCCGCGCTGATCGTGAGCGTGGCCCCCGCGAGCGCGGCCGACGGCGAGATCCTCTCTCCCGGCGACGGCCAGACGATCCGGACACCGGGGCCCGTGGCGATCTCCGCCAAGACCGACTGGTACCAGGTCAGCATGGCCCTGTACGTAGAGGGCCCATCGGTGTCCCGCCAGAAGATCGCTTCCGGTGGGGCGAACCAGACGATCAGCGGCTCCTTCGACCCCGGTGACGCTCCGAACGGCACGTTCACGGTCACCCTCTACGGGGAGATCACGAACAAGACCTACAAGACGTCGACGTTCGTCCTCAGCCGGCCTCCGCAGACGCCGTCGGGCGTCGAGGCACGGCTCAAGAACGCGTCCACAGTTGTTGTCACCTGGGCGAAGGGCGCCGAGCCCGACCTGAGGTCGTACGAGATCTCATCGAGGAAGACCGGCGCCTCGGGATCGGTGTCGGCCGACGAGGCGTGTTCGGGTTCCACCTGCCAGGCGAGCGTGGCGGTGCCGGCGAAGGCGGCGGGCCAGAAGGTGGACCTGGCCGTGCGGGCGTTCCGTTCCGACGGTCAAGGGGGCGCCATCGGGTCGCCCGGAGCCGCCACTGCCTCTGTGAGCATCCCCGCGCCCAAGCCGTCGGCGACCACGTCCCAGAAGCCCGCGTCGGAGAAACCGCAGGCGAGCAAGACCGGCGACAGGCGCCTGCCCACGACCACCCTGCCGAACCCGCTGCCCACGGTCCCCAAGGAGCACGGGAACACCAAGCTGAAGCTGCCCGCCGTGAACGGCACCGGTGACCCGGCCGGGCCGGAGGTCGCCCCCGCCAAGAGCGACGCCCCCGACGTGTCGGCCCAGTCGTCCTTCGCGCCCCTGGGTGGCCTGAGCTACGGGATCTACGCGGCCATCGCCGTGGTCCTGCTCCTCATCGGAGCTCACCTGGGCGCGCTCGTACGCCGTAGGAGCGGATCGGGGGCCGGCCCCGCTCGTCCGGTGGCCACGACCGGGCCCATCGGTCCCTCCCCGACGGCCGGGACGACCACGGGAGCCTCCGCGCGGACCAAGCCGTCTGCCACGCGCCGCCCGACCGTGATCCTCGCCAATTCGAAGCCGCGTGCTGCCGGCGACACGGACGCGGGCATCGGCTCGGGCACCGGCACCGCTGCTGGGGATCGGGAGGCCAGGAACGGTTTCCCGGAGCCGGTGGACTTCCCGGTGGGGGCCGACGACGCCACCGCGGTCACCGGTCCTGGAGGAACGGGCTCGGGGACGGCGGCATCCGGAGCCGGAGGGGTCTCTACCGGGTCGGGGCAGGACATCGGATCGGACGACCGGGACGGCTCGTCCTCCACAAAAGGCGGCTCTACCGGAAAGCTCGACGGACCGGCTCCGGCCCACTCCACGGGCTCCTCGGGACCGCGTCTCCCCGCGGACATCCTGTCCGACGACGCGGCCGACCCCGGCGCTCGCGGTCGTGTCCCGGGCTCTAAGTCCGCTGCCGCCCCTGTGCCTGCCTCCGCCCCCACTCGTGGTTCGGACGCATCGGCGCTCGATGCCGGCACGGCCGAGGATGGGTCCGCGTCCTGCACCTCGGTCAGCGCCTCGTCCACGGCCCCTCAGCCCCGGCTGGACGACGACCTCATGCCTCACCGGCGTCCCGATGGGAACGACCTCCCACGACCCCGGCTTGACGACGGCCTCTGGGACCGTCCCAGGCAGCCGCAGCACGACGTCTGGACAGAGGAGGACGACGACGCCGTTCCCAGCGGCACCCGCGATCTCTGACCCACGGCCCAACCGGCGACACCGGGCGGCCCGGCGCGTCCGGGCTTGATCGTTCGCTCACCCGCGCTCCGGCCAGGCGCGCGGGCCAGGCCGCTCCAAGCCAGGCCGCTCCAAGCCAGGCCGCCCCAACGCGCCCAGGCGCCCCCGCGTCACGCCGGTCACGTCCTCCATGCCGTGCTGCTCGCGCGTTGGTCTCAGCGGGGCAGGAGCACGTCGAGGAGGCGGATGGCTCCCGCTTTGTCGAGAGGCTCGTTGCCGTTGCCGCACTTGGGCGACTGGATGCAAGACGGGCAGCCCCGTTCGCACTCACAGGAGGCGATGGCCTCCCGGGTCGCGGTGAGCCACTCCGTGGCCCTGGCGTACCCGCGTTCGGCGAAGCCGGCCCCGCCGTCGTGGCCGTCGTACACGAAGACCGTGAGCAGGCCCGTGTCGGGGTGGAGCTCGGTCGACACGCCTCCGATGTCCCAGCGGTCGCAGGTCGCGAACAGTGGCAGCAGGCCGATCGAGGCGTGCTCGGCGGCGTGGGCGGAGCCGCCGAGGTCGACGGTCCCGTCACCGGAGTCGGACACCAGGGGGACGAGAGCGTCGGCGGGGAGCGTCCACCAGACGGCGCGCGTGCAGAGCGTCCGGGGCGGCAGGTCGAGCGGCTCTTCGCCGAGGATCTCACCGCTCTGCGTGCGCCGCTTCAGGTAGGAGACGACCTGCCGGGTGACCTCCACCGACCCGAAGTGCAGTTCGCCCGGCCCGAACGGCCGTGACCGGGACGACTCCATCACCCGGATGTCGGTCACGTCCCGGGCGAAGGTCGAGTAGTCGGGACTGGCCGCCGTCACCAGCGCGACCCCCGCCTCGAGGTCGAGCACGTCGACGACGAACGTCTCGCCCTGATGCAGGTAGACGGCTCCGGCGTGGACGGACGTATGGGCCGACGACTCGTCCACGGTGCCCAGCAGGCGTCCGGTCGACGCCTCGACGACCTGTACGGGGGCCCCGCCCGTCCCCCGGATGTCGGCGAGATCGGCGGCCCGCTCCTTGCTGGTCCAGAACCACCCCGAGGCCCGCTTGCGGAGCAGCCCGCGCTCCACGAGGTCGTCCAGAGCGGCGGGCGCGGCCGGACCGAAGATCTCCAGATCGTCCTCGGTCAGCGGGATCTCCGCCGCGGCGGCGCACAGATGGGGCGCCAGCACGTAGGGGTTGTCCGGGTCGAGCACGATCGTCTCGACGGGCTGGCCGAACACCGCCTCAGGGTGGTGGACGATGTAGGTGTCCAGCGGGTCGTCGCGGGCGATCAGCACGGCCAGCGCGTCCTGCCCCGCCCGGCCGGCCCGGCCCGCCTGCTGCCACAGCGACGCCCGGGTCCCCGGCCAGCCGGCGATGAGGACGGCGTCGAGGCCCGAGACGTCCACGCCGAGTTCGAGGGCGTTCGTGGTGGCCAGGCCGGTCAGCTCGCCCGACCGCAGGGCCTTCTCCAGCATGCGCCGGTCGTCGGCCAGGTAGCCGGCGCGGTACGCCGCGACCCGGTCGGCCAGCCGTCCCGGCCCGAGAAGATCGGGCCCGCCGTCACCGGGGTGGTGTCCGCCCTCCTCCGGACGGGAGAGATCCCTCCCGTCGACGCCTACGTCCGCAGGGAGGCCCGCCGCCATGTCCGCCGGGAGGTCCGCCGCGACGTCCGCCGCGGCATCTGCCCCGACGTCTGACGCGAGGTCCCCTCGGCCCCCGCCGCCCCGCCCGCCGTGTCCGTGCAGGTGGGCCGGGCCGTACGGGGACAGCTCGCCGTACTCGTCGACGTCCTCGAACGCCGAGGCCGGCTGGCCGTGGGGTCCGGCGCGGAGGAGGTCCTCGACCTCGTCGAGATTGCGGCGGGCGGTGAGGGCGACGGTCTCGGCCGCGCGGCGGGACCGGACGAAGGCGAGGGTCCGGACGTCCTCGATCACGAGGTCGGCCAGCAGATCCGCGGCCTCCGCCGTGGCCGTACGGCGGACGGGTGCCCCTCCCTCGCCCCGCAGATCGGTCAGAGGGGGCTCCCACAGGGCGAAGGTGGTCGAACCCCGGGGAGAGGCGTCCCGGGTCACCTCGGCCATCTCAAGGCCGGTCAGGCGCATCGCGGCGACCGCGGGGTCGCTGGCGGTGGCCGACGCGAGCAGGAACACGGGCCGGGAGCCGTACTTCGCGCACACCCGGCGGAGCCGCCGCAGGATCTGGGCGACGTGCGACCCGAAGACACCGCGGTAACCGTGGCACTCGTCCACCACCACCAGCCGCAGGCGCCGCCAGAAGGAGGACCAGGAGGCGTGCCTCGGCAGGATGGACCGATGTAACATATCCGGATTTGTTAGGACATAATTGGCATTCTGGCGTATCCAGCGGCGCTCCTCGGCCGGGGTGTCGCCGTCGAAGGTCGCCGCCCGGATCTGGGTCAGGTGCAGCCGGCGCAGGGCCCTGAGCTGGTCGGCGGCGAGAGCCTTCGTGGGGGTGAGGTAGAGGACGGACCCGCCCTGGAAGATCTCCGTCGCGGCCGGAAGCAGGTAGGCCAGGGATTTTCCAGACGCGGTGCCTGTGGCAATGATCACGTTTTGGCCACGCCGGACAAGCTCGGCCGCCTCGAGCTGATGGTGCCAAAGGCCTGATATGCCCTGGTTCTCCAGCCGGGAGAGCAGGAGCTCCGGGGCCCAATCCGGCCACTGGGCTTGACCCGCCTGACGTGCTGGAACATGCTCCACATGGGTGACCCGCCGCTGGCGTGCGGGAACCGCGAGCAGGCGGGCGAGGAGGGTGCCTGTTCGATGCGAGGACGAAGAAGTCGGAGTCACTGGTTTCCAGTTTGGCATCTGCGGGGAGAGTCGCCCGGAGTCGTGATTTCGTATAGACACGGAGTCGCAGCGTGGTTGAATGCCGCGCGTCAGGGTCGTCGTTCTGGGACTACCAGGATGCTCGATCCGCATGGAGACCTACGCAAGTAAGGCGCTGGAGGATCTGTGGATCTGAAGTTGGACCACCATTCCGAGGACAATCTCACCATCGTCGATGTCGAGGGTGAGATCGACGTCTACACCGCGCCCAGACTGCGTGAGCTGCTGATCGACCTGGTCAACAAGGGCAACTTCCACCTGCTCGTGAACATGGAGAAGGTGGACTTCCTGGACTCGACTGGCCTTGGTGTGCTGGTCGGCGGCCTCAAGCGGGTGCGGGCGCATGACGGTTCCCTGGAGCTCGTCTGCACACAGGAGCGGATTCTGAAGATTTTCCGCATCACCGGTCTGACGAAGGTCTTCGGGATCTACGCCTCGGTCGAGGAGGCCAAGGAAGCCCACGGCCGGGACAAGTGACGGCCGAGGAACAAGCACCATGGCCACCGTCGAGCTGACGTTCAGCGCTCTGCCCGCCCACGTGCGCACCGCACGGCTGGTCGCCACGGCGATCGCCCGGCGCACCGGCGTCGCGGAGGCGCTCCTGGACGAGGTGCGGCTCGCCGTCGGAGAGGCGTGCTCACGGGCTGTGGAGGCGCACCGCCTCCACTGCCCGGGGGAGCCGGTACGCATCGAGTTACGCGACGACGCGGGGCGTTTCGAGGTCACCGTGACCGACGTCGCCCCGAGCGAGGACGTGCGTCCGCACGTCCTGGAGGCCAACGGCAGCGCAATGCCGGAGATGGCCGGTCTCGGCATCGCGGTGATCGCCGGGCTCGCCGACGACGTCGAGGTGTCGCCCGGGCCCAAGGGCATGCGCATCCGCATGAGCTGGCCCGCGTCCCCGCACGGCATCGCCGCCGTCTGATCCGCCGGTCGGAAGCCTCCGGCCACGTAGAGCGTCCCCCGGTCGAGTCGTGCTCCGGCCGGGAAGCTTTCTCCTGCCGGGCTTCCGCCCCGCCCCCTCTCCGTACGGCCTCCGGCCCGGCGTCGCGGCCTTAAGGCCCATGCCCGGAACCTCGTACGCCGGGAAGCCGCGTCCACCCGGAACGCCCATCCCGCCTGGGAACCCGCATCCATCCGGAACGCCCGCGGGCCGAGTTCCGGCGCCCTCACGCCGCCCCTCCAGGCGCTTCCCCATGCCCCCCGCGCCGCCTCCGGCGGGCACCCCTCGCTGACGCTGCGTGTCCGTGCGATCGCGCGTCATCCGGACCCCGCAGGCAGACGGCGGGCACGGTCATGCGCATCCGGTCTTTGGGATGACCGAAATAATGGATACGGTTCTGCCGTAACAAGGGCGACCACATCCGCCGTCATCCTGACCCACCTGGTCAAAGCGTCTCCACGGCGGAGCAAATGTTGCGCCATTACTGGACGACGGTTCGATTACGCGGGGCAGGGGCCTTCATATCCGTGGCCTCGCTGCGTAGACTCCCCGCACCGGCCAAGGTATTGCGGATGCAACCGGAAGCGGCATTGCCAACCGCCCGGGAGTGCGCCGCGGGGCCACCAGGATCGTCAGCAGCGCCGTCCGGGCAGGAACCGAAACCCCGTCTGGCCGAGGAGGACGGATGTCTGCCTACCAAGCCGCTGGCAACGACGCAGCGGTGGCTCTAACCGGGTCCCATCTCACTCTTGTCGTAGTCGTCGCCGTGGTGGCCCTTTTGGCCCTGGCCGTCGCCGGCGGACTCGTACGAGAGGTGCTCGCCGCAGGGCATGGCACCGAACGAATGCAGAACATCGCACGTGCCGTGCAACAGGGCGCCGCCGCTTATCTCACGCGGCAGTTCCGGACGCTGGCCGTGTTCGTCATCATCATTCCCTTCCTGCTCCTGCTGTTGCCCGCCGATTCGACCGGGGAGAGGGTCGGCCGTTCGGTCTTCTTCGTGGTCGGGGCGCTGTTCTCGGCGTTGACGGGCTTCACGGGCATGTGGCTGGCCGTACGCGGGAACGTCCGCGTCGCGGCGGCCGCCCGGGAGTCGGGCGAGAAGATCGCGATGCGGATCGCGTTCCGTACGGGCGGCGTGGCCGGCATGTTCACGGTGGGCCTCGGCCTGCTGGGCGCCGCGCTCGTCGTGATCATCTTCAAGGGCGACGCGCCGAACGTCCTGGAGGGCTTCGGCTTCGGCGCCGCGCTGCTCGCCATGTTCATGCGAGTCGGCGGCGGCATCTTCACCAAGGCGGCCGACGTCGGCGCCGACCTGGTGGGCAAGGTCGAGCAGGGCATCCCCGAGGACGACCCGCGCAACGCGGCCACCATCGCCGACAACGTCGGCGACAACGTCGGCGACTGCGCCGGCATGGCGGCCGACCTGTTCGAGTCGTACGCCGTCACGCTCGTCGCGAGCCTGATCCTGGGCAAGGCCGCCTTCGGCACCGAGGGCCTGGTCTTCCCGCTGATCGTCCCGATGATCGGCGTGATCACCGCGGTGATCGGCATCTTCACCACCGCGCCGCGCAGCGGCGACCGGTCGGGCATGGCGGCCATCAACCGCGGCTTCTTCATCTCCGCCGCGATCTCCGCCGTGCTCGTGGCCGTCGCCGCGTTCGCGTACCTGCCGTCGAGCTTCGGCGCCCTCAACGGGGTCAGCGCGCAGATCGCGTCGCTCTCGGGCGACCCGCGCCTGATCGCGATCGGCGCCGTGCTCATCGGCCTGGTCCTGGCCAGCGCGATCCAGATCCTCACCGGCTACTTCACCGAGACGAACCGGCGTCCCGTGAAGGAGATCGGCGAGAGCTCGCTCACCGGCCCGGCCACCGTCATCCTGTCCGGCATCTCGGTGGGCCTGGAGTCCGCGGTCTACTCGGCGCTGCTGATCGGCGCCGCGGTGTACGGCGCGTTCCTGCTGGGCTTCGGCAACGTCACGATCGCCCTGTTCGCGGTCGCGCTCGCCGGCACCGGCCTGCTGACCACGGTCGGCGTGATCGTGTCCATGGACACCTTCGGCCCGGTCTCCGACAACGCCCAGGGCATCGCCGAGATGTCCGGCGACGTCGAGGGCGAGGGCGCGCGCGTCCTCACCTCGCTCGACGCCGTGGGCAACACGACGAAGGCCATCACGAAGGGCATCGCGATCGCGACGGCCGTGCTCGCCGCGACCGCGCTGTTCGGCTCGTTCCGTACGGCGGTCGAAGGCGAGCTGGCCAAGGCCACACAGGGCGTGAAGGACGCGCTGGGCTCGTTCGCCAACTTCAGCCTCTCGGTGGACTCCCCGAACGCCCTGGTCGGCCTCATCGTCGGCGCGGCTGTGGTGTTCCTGTTCTCCGGGCTGGCGATCAGCGCCGTCGGCCGGGCCGCCGGCCGGGTCGTCTACGAGGTGCGCGAGCAGTTCCGGACCAAGCCCGGGATCATGGACGGCAGCGAGCTGCCCGACTACAGCCGGGTGGTCGACATCTGCACCCGCGACTCGCTGCGCGAGCTGGCCACGCCCGGCTTGCTCGCCGTGCTGACGCCGATCGCGGTCGGCTTCGCGCTCGGGTACGCGCCGCTCGGCGCCTACCTGGCCGGCGCCATCGCGGCCGGCACGCTCATGGCGGTGTTCCTCGCCAACTCCGGCGGCGCCTGGGACAACGCCAAGAAGCTGGTCGAGGACGGCCACCACGGCGGCAAGGGCTCCGAGGCCCACGCCGCCACGGTGATCGGCGACACCGTCGGCGACCCGTTCAAGGACACCGCCGGCCCCGCGATCAACCCGCTGATCAAGGTGATGAACCTGGTCGCGCTGCTGATCGCGCCGGCCGTCGTGACCTACGCCGACAACGTGGGCGTCCGCATCGGCGCGACCGTCGTCGCGGTGGCGGTCGTCGTGGGCGCCGTGGTCGTCTCCAAGCGCCGGACGACGAGCATCGCGCCCTCGGAGAACCACGAGGAGCGCGCCTCGGAGCCCGTCGCGCACTGATCGTGTCCGTCGCGCCCCGGCACCCGCCGGGGCGCGCGGCCGTTCGGAGAATCACCCGTACGGAAGGTCCCCCGCTCCGAAGCGGGGGACCTTCTTCATACACTGAGTCGCTATGGACAAGCCGAACGGCGGCCGGACACTGGCCCTGATCCTGCTGGCCATGGCCGCGATGTTCGCCGTCATCATCGGCCTCGCCATGTGGGCCGCCGGATGAGCCCCTCCACGCGCACCCTCGTCGTCGTACGGCACGCCAAGGCCGGGCACGAGCCGGGGCTGTCCGACCCGGAGCGGCCGCTGACGGGCCGCGGGGAGCGCGACGCCCGTGAGGCCGGCGAGCACATCCGGAAGCTGCGCCCCGCCCTGGTCCTCGCCTCACCCTCGGTCCGCACCCGGCGCACCGCCGAGCTCCTCGGCCTCGACGCGCCCGTCGAGATCGAGCGGGACATCTACGAGGCCTTCCCCGACGACCTTCTCGGCCTGCTCCGCCGTACCGACCCCGGCGTGGGGTCGCTCGTGCTCGTGGGCCACAACCCGGGCGTCCACGAGCTGGTGGCGTCCCTCACCGGGGAGCGGGTCGACGGCTTCCCGCCCGGCGCGTTCGCCGTGATCGAGCTCGCCGGCCCGTGGGAGGAGGCGGGCGCCGGCTCCGGCCGCCTGGTCCGTACGTATCACCCCTGATTCCGGGTAGGGGGACGCCCTGCGCCTGAGAGACATCACCTCCGCCGGGGCGTTGAGGCTGGACGATCCCCGCCTCGCGCTCGGCTTCGGGCTGTCCGGAGCCGCCTGCCTCGTGATCCCCCTGCTCGCCGGGATGCTCACCGGCCATGCGGCGGGCGGGGCGACCGTGGGCCTCGGCGCGTGGCTGGTGGCGGCCCGGGCCAACGCCGACCCGGCCGGGGTCAGGACGCCGTACCTGCTGGGCGCCGTCGTCTCCGTGGGCGTCGGCACGTCGCTGGGCGTCCTGCTGGCCGGCCACAGCTGGGTCATGGTGGTGGTCGCCTCGGTCCTCGCCGGCGTCGGCGGGCTGATCCGCCCGGTGGGCGTCACCCCGGCGCTGACGCTGCTGCTCACGGCCTCGAACGCGCTGCCCCTCGACCCGGTGCCGCACACGGCTCTCCAGCTTCTCGGGGGCCTGCTGTCGAGCGTGCTGCTCACGCTGCCGTGGCCGTGGCGGCGGACCAGGCCGCTGGTCACCACGCTGTCGGAGGCGGCCGACAGGCTGGCCGACCTGGTCGAGGCCGCGGCCGACCCCGACCTCGCCCCCGAGGAGTGGGACCGGCTGCGGCGCCGGGCCGTTGGCGCCCTGAACGAGGTGCGCACGGCCCGCACCCGCCGCCGCTGGCAGCGCTCGGCGGCGGCGGACGAGGTCGCGACCGCGCTGCGCCGGGTGTTCCACGAGATCGTGGCCCTGCGCGGGCTCATGGCCACGCTGCACCGCCGCGCCCCCGAGGCCTGCGGCGCGATCGGCCTGCGCGACCTGGTGGACTCCATCGCCCGCGCCCTGCGCGCGTACCTGGCGCAGTGCCCGCCGGCCGGGCAGGAGCGGATCGTGGACTTCGCGGGGCGGGTCGACGCCCTGCGCGAGGAGGCCGGCGGCGGGGAACGGACGATGGTCGTGCTCGTCCTGCTCCGCCAGATCGCCCACGCCTCCGGCCGCGTCCGGGAGGCCCTGGACGGCTCGGGGGACGCCGCCCGGCTGCTGTGCTCGCGCGGGCTGACCCTGCCGCCCCTGCCCCCGCTGCCGGGCACCGAGGCCGCCTCGGGAGTGGGATTCGACGACCCCCGGGTGCGGCACGCCCTGCGCGTCGTGCTCGGCACGGCCTTCGCCTCACTGGTGATCGTGCTCTACCGCCCGGCCTTCCCGCACTGGCTGGTCATCGCGGTGCTGGTCACCATCCAGCCGACGTACGGCGAGACCCGGGCCAAGGTGTGGGCCCGGGTCGGGGGCAGCACGGTAGGCGGCGTCGTGTCGGCCGTGATCTTGCACATGGCCCCGGGGCACTGGCCGCTGCTGGTGCTGATCGGGGTGTCGGCGGCGCTGGCGTTCGGGCTGGCCTCGACCCACCACGCCTACTGGGCGACGTTCATGACGATGTGCGTGCTGCTGCTGCTCGACTTCCAGGTGCCGCAGACGGCCGGCGTCGCCGAGTCGCGGGTGGTGCTGACGATCCTCGGCGGGCTCATCGCGATCGCCTGCACGCGCCTGCTGTGGCCGAGGGGCGAGACCGTGCGCCTGGCCGACCGGACGGCCCGGCTGCTCACGTCGCACGCCGCGGCGGCCAGGGCGCTGGCCCAGCTCAGCCGGGGGAAGACCACGGCGGCCAGGGCGGAGGAGAGGATCAGCAAGGCCGGCGTGGACGCCGAGATGCTGTCGGGCTCGCTGCGCTACGTGGCCCAGGAGCCCGGTGGGGCGGCCCACGGCGACCTGGAGCGCGCCGTGGACGCGGCCCAGCGGGTGCGCGACGACCTGCTCACGCTGACGTCGGTGCTGCGGGACGAGCCGGGTCGGTGCGGGCCGGTGGCCGAGGTGCTCGACGCCGTCGGGGAGCGCCTGGAGGCCGCCGGAGAGGCCGTCGAGGGCGGGGAGCCGTTCGACGTCACGGGCGAGGTGGACCGCCGCCTGGCCGACGACGCGGCGTGGCTGGGGGAGCTGGCCGAGCGGCACCTGGCGGACCTGGACGACGACCGGGGCGCCACCCGGACGAAGGTGCGCCGGTCGCTGCTCCAGACGGCCGCCGTGGACCAGGCGCTGCGCTCGCTGCACGACCACGCCCTTGGGCTGGCCCGCGCCGCCACGACCGCCTTCGGCCGCACCTGAGTCGCGAGGGGGCGGTCAGCGGGCGGCGGGCGGGACGCCGTCCTCGGCGTCGGCGGCCTCGACCTCCTCGCGGGAGATGCCGAGCAAGTAGAGGATCGAGTCGAGGTACGGCACGTTGAGCGCGGTGTCGGCGGCCTGCCGCACGACGGGCTTGGCGTTGAACGCGATGCCCAGCCCGGCGAGGGCCAGCATGTCGAGGTCGTTGGCGCCGTCGCCGATCGCCACGGTCTGGCTGAGCGGGATGCCCGCCTGGGCCGCGAAGCGCTCCAGCGCCCGGGCCTTGCCCGGCCGGTCGACGATCTCTCCGATCACCCGCCCGGTGAGGCGGCCGTCGACCACCTCCAGCGTGTTGGCCGCCGAGTAGTCGATCCCGAGGTCGGCCACCAGGGCGTCGGTGATCTGGGTGAAGCCGCCGCTCACGATGGCGAAGCGGTAGTCGAGCCGCTTCAGCGTCCGTACGAGGGTGCGGGCGCCGGGGGTGAGCACGACCTCCTTGGTGACCTTCTCGAAGACCTCCTCCGACAGGCCCCGCAGCAGCGCCACCCGCCTGACCAGCGACTCGGCGAAGTCGAGCTCGCCGCGCATGGCCTCGTCGGTCACCCGGGCCACCTCGTCCAGGCAGCCGCCGTGCCGGGCCAGCAGCTCGATGACCTCGTTCTGGATCAGCGTCGAGTCGACGTCCATCACGATCAGCCGCTTGGCCCTGCGGTGCAGGCCGCTGCGCTGGACGGCGACGTCCACCTGCTGCGCGGCCGCCTCGGCGGCCAGCTCGGCGCGCATGGCCTGGGAGTCGGCCCCGGAGACGGCCATCTCGATGCACGTGACCGGGTAGCTCGACAGCCGCTCGATACGGTCGATGTTGGCGCCGCTCGCCGCTATCCGGCCGGCGATCCCGGCCATGGCCGCCGGCGTCAGGGGCGAGCCGAGGACGGTGACGTGCAGCCGTCCGCGCCGCCGTTTCTCCTTGGAGACCGTGCCCGTCGCGATCTCGAGGTCCATGTCCAGGTCGGCCGCCACCTGCTCGACGGCCGTCCACAGGCCGCCGATGGTGCCGCCGGTGCCGGTGGGCGGCCCGCCCGCGTACGCGACGAGCACGCCGAGGGTCAGCCTGCCCCGGATGACGACCTGCTCCACGTCGGCGACGGTCACGGGGAACCCCGACAACACGGTGAACAGCCGTGAGGTGACCCCCGGCCGATCCGGACCGGTCAGCGTGATCAGGAGCGTGCGCTGGTTCACGTTGTTTGAGGTTACTGGGCGATGCGTCACGCACGTGCATGAGGTTCACGATGCGGACGCCTACGTGCCCCCGATGTGAGGGGGAGCGGTCATTTCGCCATGTCGTCATGGTCAGCAGCCGCGGAAGCAGGCCCGCCTGCCGTCGGCGATACCTCCACGAGGAAGGACGCGTGGTCATGACGATTTCCCTTGACACCGGCCGGTACACGGTGGGCCTGGCCGAGAGCGCCGCCGACGTCCGCGCCGCCCAGCGACTCCGTCACCAGGTGTTCGCCGAGGAGATGGGCGCCCGGCTCGACTCCCCGGTGAACGGGTACGACGTCGACGGCCTCGACGCGTACTGCGACCACCTGCTGGTGCGGGAGGGCGACGCGGTGGTGGGCACCTACCGCCTGCTGCCGCCGGGACGGGCCGACCGGCTGTACTCCGACGGCGAGTTCCACCTGGGCGCGCTGGACGGGCTGCGCGGCGGCATGGTCGAGGCGGGGCGTACGTGCGTCCACCGGGACCACCGGCGTGGGGCGGTCGTCGGCCTCATGTGGGCGGGGATCGCCCAGTACATGCTGGACGGCGGGTACGCCTGGCTCGGCGGCTGCTGCTCGGTCCCCCTCGACGACGGAGGCGCCGTCGCCGCCGGCGTGGTGGACCGGGTGCCCCTGGGCCCCGAGGAGTACCGCGTCACCCCGCGCGTGCCGTGGAAGGACGCGGGGGTGCGGCGGCCCGACCGGTTCGTGCTGCCGTCGTTGCTGCGCGGCTACCTGCGGCTCGGCTCCTGGGTGTGCGGGGCGCCGGCGCACGACGCCGACTTCGGCACCGCCGACTTCTTCGTCCTGCTCTCCGTGGCCAACGTCGACGCCCGCTACCTGCGGCACTTCCTCGGAGGAATGGTGTGAACAGCCTCGTCCACCTTCCGCTCGCCCCGTCAGCCTGGACGCCGACGTCGCCGTGCACGCCCGAGGAGTGCCTGCGGGAGCCCTCGGCCACGGCCGGCCCGGTCCGCCGTACGGCGCGCATCGTGGGGGCCGTCCTGGTGATCCTGCTCGGCGTGCCGCTCGTGCTCGGCACGCGCCGGTTCGACTCGGCGAGGCGGGCCCGGATCACCATGGTCTGGTCGCGGCTGCTGCTACGGGCCCTCGGCATCCGGATCGAGACCCATCGCGGGTTCGCGTTCGTGAGCGGTTCCGTGGAGGTGCGTACCGAGCCCGCCGAGACCGGTCCCGCGCTGCTCGTGTGCAACCACGTGTCGTGGCTCGACCCGCTGGTCGTCGCCGCGAGCACCCCCTGCCGCCCGCTGGCCAAGAGCGAGATCTCCCAATGGCCGCTGATCCGTACGTTGGCCGCCGGCGGCGGCGCCATGTTCATCGACCGGGACCGCCTCGCGGGCCTTCCCGAGGTCGTCGCCGGCATGGCCGCCGCGCTGCGCGCCGGGGACAGCGTCGCCGCCTTCCCCGAGGGCACCACGTGGTGCGGGCGGGAGATGGGCCCGTTCCGCCCGGCCGTCTTCCAGGCCGCCCTGGACGCGGGCGTCCCCGTACGGCCGCTGGCGCTGCGGTTCCTGCAGGGCGGCGCCCTGGCCACCGGGGCCGGCTACGTGGGCGACGACACGCTCCTGGCGTCCATCCTGCGCGTGGTGTCCATCAGGGGCCTGGTGGCCGAGGTCACGGTCTTCCCCGGCGTACGGCTCCCGCGCCCCAGGCGCAGGTGCGAGGCGCGCAAGGCGCTCGCCAGGGTCACCGAGGCGCAGGTGCGGACCGCCCTGGTGGGCGGCGAGCGCGAGCCCGTGGCGGCGTAGCCGTGCCGGCCCGGCCCCCGCGTACGGCCGTCGGTGGAACCGCCTGTGGGGCGGGGTGCCGGACCGGCGCTGGTGACCCACCCGGACGGCACCTAGACTGACGCCGTGATCTCGACCGGTTCGGACCCCGGCGGCGATTCCACCGAGCGGACGGGGCTGACCGTCGCCAGGATCGCCCGCCTGGCCGGAGTGTCGGCGCCGACGGTGTCCCGGGTGATCAACGGGCAGGCCGGGGTGGCCCTGAGCACCCGGCAGCGGGTCGAGGCCGTCCTGCGCGAGCACGGGTACCGGCGGGACAACCCGGCGCCCGCCGCCATCATCGAGCTGGTCTTCCACGCCCTGGAGAGCCTCTGGGCCCTGGAGATCATCCGTGGCGTGGAGCAGGTCGCGCGGGAGCACGACCTCGCCGTGGTGCTCACCGAGATGCAGGGGCGGCTCACCCCCGGCAAGGCGTGGACCGAGCAGGTCCTCGCCCGGCGGCCGACCGGCGTGATCGCGGTCTTCTCCGAGCTGACCGGGCACCAGCAGAGCCAGCTCGCCACGCGCGGCATCCCCCTGGTCGTGCTCGACCCGACCGGGGAGCCGCTGCACCTGACGCCCTCGGTGGGCGCCACCAACTGGAGCGGCGGGATGGCCGCCACCCGGCATCTCCTGGAGCTGGGGCACCGCCGCATCGCCATGCTGAGCGGACCGGTCGAGTGGCCCTGCTGCCGGGCCCGGCTCGACGGCTACCGGGCCGCGATGGACGCGGCGGGCGTGCCCGTGGACCCCGAGCTCGTGAAGGTCAGCACGCTGTACGTCGAGGGCGGCCTGCGCGACGGCGCCGCCCTGCTGGGCCTGCCCGACCCCCCGACGGCGGTCTTCACGGCCAACGACCTGCAGGCGTTCGGGGTGTACGAGGCCGCCCGGCGGGCCGGGGTGCGCATCCCCGAGGACCTCAGCGTCGTCGGGTTCGACGACCTGTCGTTCACCGCCTGGGCCGGGCCGCCGATGACGACCGTGAGGCAGCCGCTCGTGCAGATGGGGGCGGCGGCGGCCCGGATGGTGGTCGCCCTGGCCCGCCAGGAGCTCCTCGAACAGCACCGCGTGGAGCTCGCCACCACCCTCGTCGTACGGGAGAGCACCGCCCCTCCCCGCGGTTAGAGGACGGCCGCCGGCGCGAAGGTTTCAGCGCGGCCGCCTCGTCCACGCCGGACGGCGCCCGCTGCGCCGCCGGGCCGACCCCCGGAGACGGGAAACGCCCGCCTGGTCCGCCAGGCGGGCGTCCGCGTCGCGAGGGCGCTACTTGGTGATACGGGTCGTGGCGGCCTTGCTGTAGAACCAGCTCTTGTACCCGAGCTCCTTCAGGGCGCGGCGGTCGAGGTCCTCGGCGCCGGTCGGCACGTCGAACACGATGGCGCCGAGCCGGGCGCTGGCCTTGCCGGTGTAGCCCTTCTTGAACTGGACCGTGATGTCCACGAAGTCGGAGTCGTCGACCTCGAGGATGTACGGGTTCCAGCAGATGATCGAGCGGCCGGACCAGTCGCACTGCGTGCCCTTGGAGCCGGTGTACCAGACCTTCTTGACGCCCTTGGGCAGCGTGCCGCCCAGCCAGTAGTAGTTGGCGTCGTACGGCCCGCTGTTGACCACGTCGAGCTTGTACGTGATCTTACGGTTGACCTTCGCCTTGGTCGGGTAGCGCAGCTTGACCTTGAACACGGAGTACGGGTCGTCCGCCTTGGTCGTCGCGGACTTCACCGTCGCCGGCGCGGCCGAGGCCGGGGCGGCGGCGAAGAACGTGGCGCCCGCGAGCGGAGCGACCAGCGCGAGGCCGGCCAGCTTGGAGAGGTGGCGCATGAGAACAGGTCTCCCTGAGGACGAGGGGGAAACGGTTAAACCCCCGTTAATTCGTGGGATTTTTTACCACTTCTGTACCTCACAGGGAAAGATCTTTTTTATGAAGATCTCATGCAGGTCTACATATCATCTATAGATAGTGCTCTTTGTCTTGATCCAGTTGATGTCGTCGCCGAACTCGCTCAGCAGCTCGCGCGGATCGGTGTCGAGCGAGGTGTTGGTGACGACGCCGCCGATGTATCCGTAGAGCTTGCCGCGGGCCGAGCCGCTGACCCATGCCTTCGCCCAGACCGTGTACGTGTGGGCCCTGCTGAGGCCGGGGAAGACGCACAGCGCCCGGGTCTGCTCTCGCGAGCAGCGCTCGTGGTAGTTGGAGCCCTTCGGGACATAGATCCGGACTTTCGAGACGCCCTTGGGGAACTTGGTCGCCAGGAAGATCTCGTGTGTCTTGCTCTTGGTGTTGTTGACCAGCCGGACCTTGAAGGAGACCACGCGTCCCGCGCGCACGCGGTACGGGTAGTTCACCAGGATCCGGACGGGGGCGGAGGCCGCCTTGGCGGCGGTCGACGACGTGGTGGAGGCGGAGGCCGCGGCGGCCGGGCCGGCGGTAAGGGCGGCCGCGGTGAGCGGAACCGCCAGAAGCGTCGTTATTTTGACGATGAGGGTTCGCATGCGGGCAAGCCTTGACGATCGACATCACGGTTGGATCACGCCGGACGGTCAGACGATGAGGTGCGCGTCCCCGAACTCGTGCCACAGATAGCCCTCGTCGAGCGCGACCTGGTACGAGAGGGCGACGAGCCCCGGGCCGCCCACGGCCGACAACATCATCAGATGGGTCGAGCGCGGCTCATGGAGTCCCGTGATGAGCCCGTCGACCGCGCGGACCCCCACCTCGGGCGTGACGATGTGCGAGGTCCACCCCGAGGCCGCCCTGACCACCGCGCCGCCCACGCCGCTCGCGTCGTCCGCTCCGCTCGCGCCGCCCGTGCCGACGGCGCCGGCGGGTTCGTCGCCGTCCGAGGGCCGGGGAGCGTCGAGGGCGGCCGTCTCCAGGGCCCGCACCACGGTCGTCCCGACCGCGACGACCCTGCCGCCGCCCGCACGGGTGAGGTTCACCAGCCGGGCCGTCGACGCCGGCACCGAGAACCACTCCGGGTACGGCGGCTCGTCCTTCTCCGGCGAGGCGACCCCGGTGTGCAGGGTGACCGGCGCGATCGCGATCCCCCGGCTCACCAGCTCCGCGACCAGCCGCGCCGTGAAGGGCCGGCCCGCGCTCGGCATCTCCGCGCTGCCCGGCTCCACCCCGAAGACCGTCTGGTAGGCCGAGATCGGCCAGTCGCGGGGGACGTAGCCGTACCTGATCGGCACGCCGTGCTCGGCCAGGTACTCCGGCACGTCGCGGTCGAGCACGGCCCGCCACATCCGCGGCGTGACCTGGCCGGCCAGTCTGAGCGTGGCCCCGCCGGGCAGCGGCAGCCACTCGCCGGGCGCGGCGCCGGAGTAGGGCTCGGTCGCCGTCGCCGTGCGGCGCCGCAGCTCGACCAGCCACTCGCCCGACGGGAGCCGGCCCGAGAAGTGCACGGCCAGCCGGTCGAGCCGTACGGCGGCCGGAAGCGTGGCCGAGTTGTTGACCACGAGCAGGTCGCCGGGGGACAGCAGCGCGGGCAGGTCATGGAAGGTGTGGTGAGTGATCTCGCCGGTGCCCCGGCGGGAGACCATGAGCCGCACCCCGTCGCGCCGCAGTCCCCGCGCCTCCGGCGGCTGCCGCGCCTCCAGCGCCTCCGGCAGCGCGAAGTCGAGCGAGCCGGGCGCGGTGGCGGAGGGCGTTCCTCGCGGTCCGGGGCTCGTGGACAGGCCGCCGGTCATCCCAGCTCTCCCCGGGTGAACCGGCCGCTCGCCGGGCGCGAGGCGACCAGCCGGAGCAGCGCGGCCGCGACGCTCTCCGGCGGCGGGGCCTCGCCGGCCTCCTGCTCGCCGATCGCGGCGGCCAGCATGCGGGTGTTCATCTCGCCCGGGTCGACCCACCAGACGGCGACGTCGGGCTCCTCGGCGGCCAGCACGTTCGAGATCTGGTCGAGCGCGGCCTTCGTCGCGCCGTACCCGCCCCAGCCCTCGTACGCCTCCACGGCGGCGTCCGACGAGACGTTCAGGATCGCGCCGCGCCGCTTGCGCAGGGCGGGCAGGGTGGCCTGGACGAGCCCGAGCGGGCCGACGACGTTGGCCTCGACCAGGGCCCGCAGCTCGTCGAGCGGGTAGTCGGCCAGGCGCGGCATCGGCGTCGGGCCGAGCCCGCTCGCGTTGTTGACGAGGAGGTCCAGCTCCGGCGCGGCCTCGGCGAGCCGGGCGACGTGGGCCGGGTCGGCGACGTCCCCGGCGATCGCCCGGGCGTCCAGGTCGAAGGCCGCGGAGAAGAGGTCCTCCTCGCCCCTCGCCGTCAGGAGCAGCGACCAGCCGTCGGCGGCGAGCGCCCTGGCGAGGGCCAGCCCGAGCCCCCGCGACGCTCCGGTGATGAGTGCCTGTTTCATGCGGCTCACGCTAGGAACGCGTCCCGGCGCGCACATCGGGCCGCCGACCGGGCCGGGGCTCGGCAGTTGGCCCTAGGTCCACCGGCCGAGGCCCTTCCGGTCTCCCGCCCGACCGCGAGGGCGCGGCGACGACCTAGTCTGTGGGGCGTGTCCCAGGTGAGCGAGGTCGCCGGCGCGCGCGACCGCGACGAGGTGCTGCACGCGGTCAGCTCCGCCGTGCTGGCGGTCACCCGGCACCTGTCGGTCCGCGAGGTGCTGCAGGTGATCGTCCGCTCGGCCGGGCGCCTGCTCGACGCCCGCTACGCGGCCCTCGGGGTGCCCGACGACGACGGGTCGTTCGCCGAGTTCGTCGCCGAGGGCATCTCCGGTGAGCAGTGGGCGGCCATCGGGCCGACCCCGCGCCAGCACGGGATGCTCGGCGCGATGCTGCGGGACGCGGCGCCCGTCCGGCTTCCCGACATCCGCAAGGACCCCAGGTTCGAGTGGTGGCCCCGGGCCCATCCCGTGCTCAAGGACTTCCTCGGCGTGCCGATCATGGACGGCGACCAGGTCCTCGGCATCATCTTCCTGTCCAACAAGAGGACGCCCGGCGGCTTCACCCAGGCCGACCAGGAGCTGCTGACGCTGTTCGCGGCGCACGCCGCCATCGCGATCACCAACGCCCGGCTGTACGAGCGTGGCCGCGAGCTCACGGTGATCGAGGAACGGACGCGGATGGCCCGCGAGCTCCACGACGCCGTCAGCCAGAAGCTGTTCTCCCTGCGGCTGACCGCCCAGGCCGCCGCGGCGCTCGCCCGCCGGGATCCGGACCGTGCCGTACGGGAGATCGAGCGGGTCGAACGGCTGGCCGGCGAGGCGCTCGCCGAGCTGCGCGCCGTGATCGTAGAGCTGCGGCCGCCCGAGCTCGACCGGCACGGCCTGGTGGAGTGCGTGCGCAAGCAGGCGGAGCTGCTGGACCGGCTGCACCCGGCCGAGGTCGTCTTCGCCTTCGAGGGCGAGCCGCCCGGGGGCCTCCCGCCCGAGATCGAGGTCGCCGTGCTCCGGGTCGCCCAGGAGGCGCTGCACAACGCCCTGCGCCACGCCTCGGCGTCCCGCGTCGCCGTACGGCTCGCGCACCGGGGACCGGCGCTCACGCTGGAGGTGGCCGACGACGGCGCCGGCTTCGACGAGGAGGGCGTCCACGGCCTCGGCCTGCCGTCCATGCGCGACCGGGCCCAAGGGGTCGGCGGCTCCCTGACCGTCGTCTCCGCCGTGGGGAAGGGCACGACCGTCCGCCTCGAGGTGCCCGCGTGATCCGGGTGCTGCTCGCCGACGACCATCCCGTGGTGCGGCGGGGCCTGCGGACGTTCCTGGAGATCCAGGACGACATCGCCGTCGTGGGGGAGGCCGGCGACGGCGCGGAGGCCGTCGAGCTGACCCGGTCCCTCGCCCCCGACGTCCTGCTGCTCGACCTGAAGATGCCCGTGCTCGACGGCCTCGCCGCGCTCGCCGAGATCGGCGGCCGGGACGTCCGGGTGATCGTGCTGACCTCGGCCGCCGACGCGGGCGACGTGGTCCCGGCGATGCGCGCGGGCGCGGCGGGCTTCCTCTACAAGGACGTGGACCCGGAGGCGCTGGTGCGGGCCATCCGGGCGGTCCACGGCGGCCAGGTGCTGCTCGCGCCCGAGGCGGCCGAGGCGGTCCTGGCCGCTCCCGCGCCGCCGTCCGCGGACGCGCCGGTCGCGGGGCTGACCGACCGGGAGCGCGAGGTTCTCCGGCTCATCGCGGCCGGCCGCTCCAACCGGGAGATCGCCCGCGAGCTCGTCGTCGCCGAGAAGACCGTGAAGACCCACGTCTCCAACGTGCTCATGAAGCTCGGCGTGCAGGACCGCACCCAGGCCGCCCTCTACGCCGTACGCCACGACCTGGCCTGACGAAACGATAGTTCGTCTCACGAATTGGTTACCCTGGACCTGTGAGTGAGAATGCCGGCGGCCGGATCGGGACGGTGGCCGCACTGGTGCGGTCCACGTTCCTGGTGAACGCCGTGTACGCGAATTCCGCCCGCGGGCACGGCCTCACCCAGCAGCAGGGCCAGTTGTTGTGCGTCCTGATGGCGCAGCCCTATGGCATGAGCGAGCTGGGCGCGGTGCTCGGCCTGGCGAAGGCGAGCCTGACCGGCCTGGTGGACCGCAGCGAGCGCAACGGGCTGGTGCGACGCACACCCGACCCCGAGGATCTCCGGGCGGTGCGGGTGTCCCTCACCAGGCAGGGCGCCAAGCTGGCCGACGAGTTCTACGCCGAGACCTGCCGCCGCGTCGAGGAGCTGACCTCTGGGCTGGCGCCGTCGGAGCGCGACACGCTCGCCGCCCTGCTCGGCCGTGTCGTGACGGACAACAAGGTCCCCACCGTCTTCCAGGAGCCGGACGCCACGCGCTGAACCCTTGCGGGGCCGTTGTAGTTCGTGCCGCGAACCAATATGGTTCGTAGTGCGAACTAAGCTTCCTGGAAAGGCAGAACAGTGCCGGTAGATGACGTCGTCTTCGGGTTCGGTGCGCACTCCGGCATCGACGACATACCAGAGCTGTTGCGCATGGCTCAGCAGGCCGACCGGGACGGGCTCGACATCTTCACCTTGTCCGACCATCCCTACCTCGGCGGACGTGTGGACGCCTACGCCGCGCTCGGCTTCCTCCTCGGCCGTACGCGGAACATCGCCGGTCTCGCCAACGTCACCAATCTGCCGACCCGGCCCGCTCCTCTGCTGGCCAGGCTGGTGACGTCGTTGTCGGCGCTGTCGGGCGGCCGGATCGTGCTCGGCATGGGCGCGGGCGGGCTGTGGGATCGCATCGCCGACATGGGGGTGCCGCCGCTGACCCCCGGCGAGGCCGTGGACGCGTTCGAGGAGGCGATCGTCCTGGTCAAGCTGCTGTCGGGCGGCGGCCCACCGGTCACCTACCAGGGCAGGCACTACAGGGTGAACCAGATCGAGCCGGCCCCCGTGCCCGCGCCGCCCGTGTGGACCGGATCGGTCGGCCGTAGATCCCTGGCCGCCACCGGCCGGGTGGCCGACGGCTGGATCCCCGGCCACGCGGCCGACTGGCTCAGCGATCGATACCGCACGTCGCGCCCGGTCGTCGACGAGGCGGCGGCTTCCGCCGGCCGCGATCCGCGCGAGATCCGCACGGTCTTCAACCTCCCCGGGCGCATCACCGACCGGCCGCTGACCGCCACCCGCGACTCCGACGGCCGCTGGATCGGCGGTTCCGCCGGCCAGTGGGTCGAGGAACTGACCGGAGCCGTCCTGGAACACGGCGCGTCGGGCTTCACGCTCTTCTCCGCCGGCCACGGCGCCCCCGACCCCACCATCCTGGCCCGCTGGGCCCAGGAGGTCGTGCCCGCCGTCCGCGAGGCGATCGCCAAGCCGTGAGCCCGGTCCGGGCGCGCCGTCAGACCTGGGATTCGACGATGGCGTGGTGGGCGGCCACCCTGGCCCGCCGTACGGCGCGGTCGAGGTCGCGCAGTGCCTGGCCCCGGACGGAGACCTGGCCGGAGGTGAGGCCCCGCTCGTCGGCTAGGCGCAGGGCGAGGGCCAGACGGGAGGCGAGGGCGCCCACGCGATGGGCCCGCCCCGGGTAGCCGGGGGCGAGCGTGTACTCCCCGTCGCCGATGGAGGGGAAGCCCTGGGCCGGGCCGTCCACGTTCGCCAGCGCGTCCGTCGCCGCGCGCATCGCGGCCGCGAGGTCCCGCTCGGCCTCGGCCAGCGACGGGACGTCGGGCGGCGTGGGGGACGCCTCCGCCGCCGTCCACAGGATGCCGCTGTACGACGAGCCCCGCCGGTCGACGGCCGGCAGCAGCCCGGTGCACCGTCCGGGCAGGACGGCGACAGCGGCCTGCCCGGCGTCGATGGCGGCGCCGTTGAACGCGGGGGGACCGGTCAGCCCGAGCGGGTCGCCGGGCACCGGCAGGGACAGCCGGAAGGCGGACAGGCCCTCGCGTCGCAGGTCCATCAGGAAGACCCGCAGTGTGATCTCGGCCACGCCGTCCGTCACCACTTGCGGGCCCGCGTCGCGCTCCACGCGGTCGAGGGCGTCGTCGAGTCCGACGTGCCCGGCCAGCCAGGCGTTGCCCCAGGCGACGAGCGTGGCGGAGATCGGTGAATCAGTGCGCACCCGATCCACGATATGTGCTCGGGCTGCCATAGTTTTATCTCAGCGAACCACGGGAGGGGGACCACGATGGGCGGTCAGGTGCTACTGCTTCAGGATGTGGCCGTCCGCAGGGACGGCGCCGTCCTGCTGCGCGGCATCGACTGGAGCGTCCGCGAGGACGAGCGGTGGGTCGTCATCGGTCCCAACGGCGCGGGGAAGACGACGCTGCTGCAGGTGGCCGCCTCGCTGCTCTACCCGTCCGAGGGCGTCGTGGAGATCCTGGGGGAGCGGCTCGGCCAGACGGACGTGTTCGACCTGCGACCCAGGATCGGGCTGGCGAGCGCCGCCCTCGCCGAGCGCATCCCCCCGGACGAGAAGGTCATCGACCTCGTGCTCACCGCGTCGTACGCGATCCTCGGCCGGTGGACCGAGGAGTACGACTCGCACGACGTGACGCGGGCCGTGGAGCTGATCGACCAGCTCGGGTGCGCCCACCTGATCCGGCGGCGGTTCGCCACGCTGTCGGAGGGCGAGCGCAAGCGGGTGCAGATCGCCCGTGCCCTGATGCCCGACCCCGAACTGCTGCTCCTCGACGAGCCCGCGGCCGGCCTCGACGTCGCCGGCCGGGAGGACCTCGTCCGCCGCCTGGGCGCGCTCGCCCAGGACCCGAAGTCGCCCACGATGGTGCTGGTCACCCACCACGTGGAGGAGATCCCGGCCGGGTTCACCCACGTGCTGATGCTGCGCCACGGGTCGGTCGTCGCCCAGGGGCCGGTCGACTCGGTGATGACCCCGGAGAACCTCTCCCAGACCTTCGGCGTCCCCCTCGTCCTCGACCGTGGCCAGCAGGGCCGCTGGTACGCCCGTCCCGCGTGAGGGCGGTGCCGGACGCTCCGGCGCGTCCCCCTACCATCGGGCGACAGCCGTACCGGAGGGGTGACGACAGGTGACGCCGTTGGAGGCGGCCGCGGTGTTCGCGGCCGGGGTGGGTGCCGGGGCCATCAACGCGGTCGTGGGCTCCGGATCGCTCATCACGTTCCCGACCCTGCTGGCGATCGGGCTTCCCCCGATCACGGCGAACGTCTCCAACAACATCGGCCTCGTGCCCGGCGGCGTGACCGGGGTGCTCGGCTACCGTCCGGAGCTGCGCGGCCAGCGCGACCGCCTGCTCCGCCTCGGCCTCGCGTCGGTCGCCGGCTCCCTCATCGGCGGCGTGCTGCTGCTGCGCCTGCCCGCCGACGCGTTCAACGTGATCGTGCCGGTGCTCATCGGGATCGCCTGCGTCCTGGTCGTGGCGCAGCCCCGGCTCAACTCCTGGCTCGCCGTACGGCGCCGGCCGCACGCGCACGGCGGCCCGTGGCTGTGGCTGGGGGTGCTGCTGGCCGGCGTGTACGGCGGCTACTTCGGGGCGGCCCAGGGCATCGTGCTCATCGGCCTGCTCGGCAGCTTCCTCGACGAGGACATCCAGCGGGTGAACGCGGCCAAGAACCTGCTGTCGCTGCTGGTCAACGCGACCGCCGCGATCCTCTTCACGTTGATCGCGCCGGTCGACTGGACGGCGGCGCTGATGGTCGCCCTCGGCTCGGCGGCCGGAGGATTCCTCGGCGCCCGGGTGGGCCGCCGGCTGCCCGCCCCGCTCCTGCGCGGGTTCATCGTCGCGGTTGGGATCGTGGCGATAGTGAAGCTGCTGTCCTGAAAGGGTATGTGTGCCCTTATGAAGGGCGACCGGGTGGAGATCGTCATCGACGCGGGCGGCACGCCCCGCACCTACGAAGTGGTGGCGACCCGCGCGGGACGCCGCATCGAGATCACAACCGGGCGGGGGGTGGTGGAGGTCACCGAGGTGACCCGGAACGGAACCCCCGTGCGCACCGCCCGGTTCATGTCCAACCGGATCCTCGCCCTGGTCGAGCACCCGGCCGACGACCGGGGCCCGGACGAGGGGTGACCCCGTCCACGGCACCGGACGCCTGAGATCGGGACGCCACGGGCGTCAGTCGGCCGGGCGCACCTGGACGACGCCGTCGTGCCGCAGCCGCGTCTGGAAGGCGGGCTGGCGGGCGGTGGCGGGGCCGTGGACGACCGAGCCGTCCGCGACGCGGAACACGCTGCCGTGCCACGGGCACACGACGCAGGTCTCGCCGTCCTCCGCCGTGACCCTGCCCTGGTGCAGCGGGCCGGCCAGATGGGAGCAGCTGTCGGCGAGCACGCTCACCCCGTCGCCGAGGCGGAGCACGAACAGGTCGATGTACCCCAGGCGCCGCCGGACCGGCCGGCCGTTCGGCAGGTCCTTCAAAGCGCACAGGTCGTGCCATCCCAGCGGGACCAGATGGCTGACCGACTCGGCGTGGTTGGCCCCGGCCGCCTGACGGTAGGCCATGTGGCCGCCGAGGTAGCCGCCCGCGCTCGCCGCGCCGAGCCCGGCGTACGCGAGCGCCCGGCCGGCGCGCTCACGACCCGCCAGCCGCATGAGCAGCGAGCCCGTGTACAGGGCGGCCGCGGCGGCGTTGGTCAGCGCGTGCACGACGCCCACCCGCTGCTGCTCGCGGTGGAGGGTCGACCAGTCGGTGATACCGGCCGCCGCGGTCGGCAGCGCGCTCCCGAGCCCCGCCGTGATGAGGGTGCGGGCGGCGCGGGGGTCGGCCTTCGTGGCGTCCAGGACGGCCGTGGACAGCCAGCAGCCGAACGTCACCATCGCCATCGCGGGATGCAACGGGTGCCCGATGGGCACCCCGTGCAGGAAGTCGCGTAACTTTCCCGGACCGAGCTTGCGACGCACGGTCTTCGTGAGAGCCCCGATCGGCTTGTCGAACGCGGTGCTGCGCTCCAGCCCGTCGAGGAGGTCCGGCGATGGAATCATCCGTGGCAGCCGGCCCGTGCGTCGCGACCTGGTGGTCTCTTCCATCTCTCGCCCCCTAACACAGAGCCCGTACCCATGCGGCACGCCCATGAACATCGGCGCGGCGAGGCGGGGGGCGGGCCGTCAGGGCGCGAGGTGCCCCCGGGCGACCGACGACTCGACGAGCCCGACCGCGTACGCGCCGAGCTCCGGGGAGCCCTCGCTGATGATCTGCACCTTCTCCAGCACCTGGCGCGCGGTCACCTTGTACAGCGCCCAGGTGCCGCCGTCGTTGTGGTGGTTGACGATGATGGGGGCGAGCCGGTCGAGGGCCTTGGCGAAGCGCGCCTCGGGCGTGGTGCGCTCCTCGAACTCGTCCCACAGCGCGCGCAGCCGCTTGGCCTGGTCCTCCGGGAGCAGCCCGAAGATCCGGTCGGCCGCCGCCTGCTCCAGCGCGCTCTGACGCTCGACCGCCCGCTGGTCGTAGATGAACGTGTCCCCGGCGTCGATCTCCACGATGTCGTGGACGAGCAGCATGGCGAGGACCCGGTCGAGATCGACGCCCGGCGGGGCGTGCTCCGCCATGACCATGGCCATCATGCCGATGTGCCAGGAGTGCTCGGCGTCGTTCTCCCGGCGGGAGCCGTCGATCAGCGTGTTGCGCCGGATGACGCGCTTCAGCTTGTCGATCTCCATGGCGAACGTGATCTGGGCCTGGAGCCGTTCCTGGGAGAGCGCGGTCGTCACCTGCGCAAGCCTAACCGCTCGCGATCAAAGCGCGCCCGATGACCCGGCCCCCGCGTGCCGCGCACGGCTCCGGCGGCGGTCATGAGGCCGCGATCGTCACCGGGACGCCGTTGAAGACCGCGTTGCCGGACAGCGCGTCGACCACGGTCTCGTCGGTCAGGACGTTGACGTTGACCCCGGCGTTCCGCGCGGCCACGGCCTGCGGGCTGCCCTCGTGTCCCCAGCCGTGCGGCAGGCTCACGACGCCCGGCATGATCGTCTCGGTGGGTTCGAGCGGGACGGACAGCTCGCCCGCCGCCGAGCGGACCACCGCCGTGCCGTCCAGCCCGAGCCGGGCCACGTCGGCGGGGTTGATCTGCAGGGTGCAGCGGTTGGTGCCGCCGACGAGCGGGCCGACGTTGTGCAGCCAGCTGTTGTTCGACCGCAGGTGCCGCCTGCCGATGAGCACGAACTCCGGGGCCGCCCTGCCGAGGCTCGCCCGGAGCCGGGCCAGGTCGTCGAGGATGGGCCGCGGGGCCAGCTCCACCACCCCGGAGGCCGTGCGCAGGTTGCCCGGGATGCGGGGCTCCAGCGGCCCGAGGTCGAGCCCGTGGGGGGCGTCCAGCAGCGTACGCAGCGAGAGGTCGCCGCCGTTCCACTCGCCGTACGGGCCGAGGCGCAGCATGGCGTCGAGCCGTCTTTCCGCGCCGTCGGCCCCGGTGAGGGCCTCCCGCAGCTCGGCGGGGTCGCGGCCGTGCAGCGGGCCCTCGGCGTCGACCGCCGCCCGGAGCATCTGGCCGAGGACGAGCTCGTCGAGCGCGGCGGGGTCGGCGTCGGCGCCCTGCCCTGAGGCGATCATGGCGAGCCGGGCGAGGATCTCGGCCTCCGACGGCCGGCCGTCCTGTGGGAGGGCCGGAGGCGAGTAGCGGGCGTAGTTGCGCACCGCGAACTGGAGCAGCGCGAAGTCGTAGTGCCCCGACCCCAGCATCCGGGGCGGCGGCAGGACGACGTCGGCGTGCCGCGTCGTCTCGTTGAGGTAGGGGTCGACGCTGACCATGAACTCCAGCCCGGCGAGCGCCCGGCCCAGACGCGCGCCGTTCGGCGCGGACAGCACCGGGTTGCCCGCCACCGTGACCAGTGCCCTGATCCGGCCCTCGCCGGGGGTCTCGATCTCGTCGGCCAGGGTCGCGACCGGCAGCTCGCCGTTCGTCTCCGGCAGGCCGCGCACCCGGCTGTGCCAGCGCCCCGTCCGGTACGGCCTGCGCCGTCCCGGCGCCTCGGTCGCGGGCCGGGCGAACATCGCGCCGCCGGGCCGGTCGAGGTTCCCGGTCAGCGCGTTGACCACCTCCACGAGCCACTGGGCGATCGTGCCGAACTCGGCCGTGCAGGTGCCGATGCGCGCGTAGACGGCTGCGGACGGCGCGGCGGCCAGCTCCCGCGCCAGCCGTACGACGACGTCGGCCGGCACCCCGCAGGCGGCGGCGCAGGCCTCCGGGGTGAGGTCGCGCAGCGCCCCGGCCACCTCGGCCAGGCCGTTCGCGGAGACCCGGACCGTCACGAGGTCCTCGGCGATCAGCGTGTGCGCGATCCCGGCGAGCAGGTACGCGTCGGTCCCCGGGCGGACGAAGACGTGCTCGTCGGCCAGTGCGGCCGTGCGGGTGCGGCGCGGGTCGACGACCACGAGCCGGCCGCCGCGCCCGCGCAGCGCCTTGAGCCGGCCGGGGAAGTCGGGGGCCGTGCACAGCGAGCCGTTCGACTCCAGCGGGTTGGCCCCCAGCATGAGGAGGTAGGAGGTGCGGTCGAGGTCGGGCACCGGGATCGCCATCGGGTCGCCGAACATCAGGCCGGACGCGACGTGCTTGGGCATCTGGTCGGCCGTGCTGGCGGAGAAGACGTTGCGCGTGCCGAGCGCCCGCACGAGCGGCGAGCCGTACAGGGCGCCGGCCATGGTGTGGGCGTTCGGGTTGCCGAGGTAGACGGCCCGCGCCGGCCCGGGGACGCGCGCCAGGCCCTCCTCGACCGCGGCGAACGCCTCCTCCCAGGAGACCTCGCGCCACTCGCCGCCCTTGCGGACCAGCGGCGCGGCGAGGCGGTCGGGGTCCTCGTCGAGACGGCCGAGGGAGGCCCCCTTCGGGCAGATGTAGCCCCTGCTGAACGGGTCGTCCCGGTCTCCGCGCACGTCGGCGACCCGTCCCGAGTCGTCGAGGGTGATCCGCAGGCCGCAGACGGCCTCGCACAACGGGCAGGTCCGGTGCACGGTCTCCACGTACGGCCTCCTGACGCTCGGTCTGCTCGCCGAACTCATCTTGTCCCGCGGAGGCCGGGCGGGGAAGCCCCGGGCCGGGTCAGGCGGAGAACAGGCGGCCGACCTCTTCGAGCTCCTGCACGAGGTCGAAGCGCGGGTCGCGGTACTGGCGGGCGCCGAATCCCGTGCGGTTCACCGTCCACTTGAGCTGGCGGGCCCATCGGTCCTGGTCGGCGCACAGGGCCAGGTCCGCCATGGTCATCCGGGTCCTGAAGAGGGACAGCCAGTTCGTACCGTAGGGATGCAAGGAAACTCCTTCTTTCGGCGGAGTCCACACGGGCAGGTCCGCGGAGCGACGCGCCGCATCCCCACCGGCGCCTCCCCGACCTCCGGGAGTCCTCCCCGGCTCGATCGTGACCCAGGAGCGATATCCCTGCAATACTTGCCGAAAGGAAATCCGCAACAATCTTGCGTGTATGCGGCGAATCTTGCCGTGCAAGTTGCACGGGGGGCGGCGAGGTAGCCTTCCGGAAAGGGCGTCCCATCTCGTACGCCCTCGTGGCGCGGCGAAGGAGGTCCGCCGGGATGCCGGACCATGGCAGCCCAACCGTCCGCCGGAGGCGGCTGGGACAGGAGCTCCGAAGGTTACGCGAGCGCGCCGACCTGACCGGCGACCAGGTGGCCGCGCGTCTGGGCTGGTCCGCGGCGAAGGTGAGCCGCATCGAGACCGCGCGGACGTCGCCACGCAGGGCCGACGTGGAGGCCCTTCTCTTGATCTACATGGTAGATTCCAGCCAGCGCCACGAGCTGCTCGCCCTGCACCGGGACGCCGCGCGCAGGGGCTGGTGGGAGGAGTATCGCGACTCCCTCCCCAAGGAATACACGACGTTCCTGGGGTTGGAGGCCGAGGCCACGGCGGCACGCAACTGGGAACCCCAAGTTGTGCCGGGCCTGTTCCAGACCGAGGCGTACGTCCGAGCCATGATGGAGAGCGGTCAGCGGAGCACGCTGGAGGCGCCAGGCAACGTCCGGAGCCGGATCGAGGTCCGGATGGCGCGCCAGGAGGCCGTCCTTGAGGCGGAGAGCCCGCTGAACCTGTCGGTCGTCATGGAGGAGTCCGTCCTGCTGCGCCGCTTCGGTGACGACGAGGTGATGCGGGAGCAGATCGGGCGCCTGGTCGAGGCGACGGAGCTGCCCCATGTGACGATCCGGGTCCTGCCCCTGGAGGCGGAGCACCCGATCAACACCGGGGCGTTCTGCCACCTCAAGGTGCCGGAGTTCCATGACGTCGTGTACCTGGAGGCTCTCCTGGGCGGGCGTCTTGTCGAGGACGAGACCATCGTCTACCGCTACGAGGTCGCCTTCGACTACCTGGAGACCAAGGCGCTCGACGCTGAGGCCTCCCGGCACCTCATCGAGAAGAGTTCCAGTCGATGGCGATGAGCCCATAGCCGCCCCGCGGTCCCCGGGAAGGGACGAACCGCGGGGGAAAGAGACCAATAGATGAACGCAACTGACCTGCCCGGCGTCTCCTGGTGGAAGAGCAGCCGCAGCGCCAACAACTGCGCCTGCGTCGAGATCGCCGTCCTGCCCGGAGGCGACGTCGGCGTTCGGGACAGCAAGAACCAGGACGGTCCCGTCCTCGTCTTCACCCCACAGGAGTGGGACGCGTTCATCGGCGGCGTCAAGGACGGCGAGTTCGACGTCTGAGCGTCCCCGGACATGGCTACGGCTTGCGCCGCCGGGGCTGCGCAAGCCGTAGCACGGGGGAACGGGGGTCAGGACAGACCCAGGCCCTGGGCGACGCCTTGGCCGAGGTCCTTGTGCACGTTGGTCCAGTAGTCGACCACGCGCTTCCTCATGTCGGCCGTCACCTCGGGAGCCGAGGCGTGGCCGACGATGTTGCCCACCAGGTGTTCCCGGTCGGTCTCGGACAGCACGTTCTCCCACAGGGCCCGCGGCTGGACGAAGTCGTCGTCCTCGCGGTGCCGCGCGTACGCGCTGCGGATGATCTCACCGGCGATCTGGTAGTTCTCGCCCGCGAAGAGCGAGGCGTCGGCCGCCGGGCCGCCGGCGCTGTTCGGCGCGTACAGCGGGTCGGCCGGGTTCGCGAACGTCATCGCGCCGTCCTTGTTGTAGCTGTGGACGGGCGACTTCGGCCGGTTCACCGGCAGCTGGAGGTAGTTCGGGCCGATGCGGTGGCGGTGGGTGTCCGGGTAGGAGAACAGCCGGCCCTGCAGCATCTTGTCCGGCGAGGCCCCGATGCCCGGCACCAGGTTGGCCGGTTCGAACGCGGCCTGCTCGACCTCGGCGAAGTAGTTCTCCGGGTTGCGGTTGAGGACGAACCTGCCGACCGTGATCTCGGGGTAGTCGCCGTGGGGCCAGACCTTCGTCAGGTCGAACGGGTTGAAGCGGTAGTCGGCCGCCTCCTCGAACGGCATGATCTGCACGTTGACCGTCCACGAGGGGTGGTCGCCGTTCCTGATCGCCGTGCTCAGGTCGCGGAGGTGGTGGTCGGCGTCCTGCGCGACGACCGCCGCCGCCTCGGCGTCGGTGAAGTTCTCGATGCCCTGGTCGGTCTTGAAGTGGTACTTCACCCAGAACTTCTCGCCGGCCGCGTTGTACCAGAGGAACGTGTGCGAGCCGAAGCCGTGCATGTGCCGCCAGCTCTTCGGCGTGCCGCGGTCGGTCATCAGGAACGTCACCTGGTGGGCCGACTCCGGCGACAGCGTCCAGAAGTCCCACTGCATGTTGTGGTCGCGCAGGTTGGTGTCCGCGCGGCGCTTCTGGGAGTGGATGAAGTCGGAGAACTTCTGCGGGTCGCGGATGAAGAAGATCGGCGTGTTGTTGCCGACGAGGTCGTAGTTGCCCTCGTCGGTGTAGAACTTGATCGCGAAGCCGCGGGGGTCGCGCTGGGTGTCCGCGCTGCCCAGCTCGCCGGCGACCGTCGAGAACCGGAGGAAGAGGTCGGTCTCCTGGCCCTTCTGGAAGAGCTTCGCCTTGGTGAACTGGCTCACGTCCTCGGTGATCCGCAGCACGCCGTACGCGCCGCCGCCCTTGGCGTGGACCACGCGCTCGGGGACCCGCTCCCGGTTGAAGTGGGCCATCTTCTGGATCAGGTAGTGGTCCTGCAGCAGCAGGGGGCCGTTCGGGCCGACGGACAGCGAGAACTCGTCGCTCGGCGCGGGGATCCCGGCATCGGTGGTGGTGATCGGCCTGTCGGTCATGGGGCGGTCCTCCCGGGTTCCTCGTCGCGGGAAACGGATTCGGGCGCGGTCGCGGTGGAGGGGTGGTCGCCGGCCGTGAGACTCGGGTCGCCGGCGTGGCACTCGGGGCAGACGCCCCAGTAGATGACGTCCGCCTCGTCGACCAGGAACCCGGCGTCGGACACCGGGTCGAGGCAGGGGGCGTGCCCCACGGCGCAGTCGACGTCCGTGACCCTCCCGCAGCGGCGGCAGACGAGGTGGTGGTGGTTGTCCCCCACCCGCGTCTCGTACCGCGTCGGGCTGCCCGCGGGCTCGATGCGGCGGAGCAGCCCGCCGCGGTGCAACGCGTTCAGCGAGTCGTAGACGGCTTGGAGGGAGACCTGGCCGACGCGTTCGCACACACCGTGGTGGATCGCGTCCACGTCGAGGTGGTCCCCGTCCCTGACGGTCTGCAAGATCGCCAGACGGGCCGCGGTCACCCGCAGTCCTGCCTGGCGGAGTCGGCTGGTGTCCTGCACACAGCCACGCTATCCACTAAACCTGAATGATTCAAGTAAAGGAATCGTTCAGCCTGTAGGGACGGGGTATCCGGCTTCCGCGTTCGCCGCCTCCGGATGTCGGACTCCCCAGATCCGGGCGCGAGATGGCATGCTCAGGTGCCGTGAGACGTCCCCCGGCCCTGTCCCTCATCGCGGCCGCCGTCGCCCTCCTCGCCGTCGGGTGCACCGCAGCCGAGGGAGAGCCGATCCCCTCGGCCTCCTCGCAGCAGCGGAACGACGCGTCCGCCACGGCGTCGCCGAAGCCCGCGCGCAAGCCGTACACCATCTCGTTCGCGGGCGATGTGCACTTCGAGGGCGTGCTGCGCACCCGCCTCGACAGCGACCCGCGCACGGCCCTCGGGCCCATCGCCAGCGTCCTGCGCAGGTCGGACCTCACGGCCCTCAACCTGGAGACCGCCGTCACCACCGGCGGCACCCCCGCGCCGGGCAAGCAGTTCACCTTCCGGGCCCCGCCGGCGGCGTTCACCGCGCTCAAGGCCGCCGGGGTGGACGTCGTGACCATGGCCAACAACCACGGCATGGACTACATGGAGGGCGGCCTGCGCGACACGCTCGCGGCGATCAAAAAGAGCCGCTTCCCGGTGGTCGGGATCGGCAAGGACGCCGCCGAGGCGTACCGGCCGTTCCGCGCGACCGTCAACGGCAACCGCGTCGCGGTCATCGGGGCCACCCAGGTTCTCGACTCGCAGTTCATCCAGTCCTGGACGGCCACCGACGACAAGGGCGGCCTCGCCTCCGCCAAGAACGAGCCGCGCCTCGTCCAGGCCGTACGGCAGGCCCGCACGACCTCGGACACGGTCATCGTCTTCCTTCACTGGGGCACCGAGCTCGTCAAGTGCCCCACCCCGGCGCAGCGGAGCCTGGCCGCCACGCTCGTGAAGGCCGGCGCCGACGTCGTGGTCGGGTCCCACGCCCACATCCTGCTGGGCGCCGGCTACTCGGGCCGGGCGTACGTCGCCTACGGCCTGGGCAACTTCGCCTTCTACAACTGGGGGCCGGACACCGGCACCACGGGCGTGCTCACGCTGACGATCAACGGCCGCCGCGTGCTCAAGGACCAGTGGACCCCCGCCCGGATCAGCGGCGGCGTCCCGATCCCGGTCACGGGCGGGGCCAAGGACCAGGCCCTGTCGGCGTTCGAGGGCCTGCGCGGCTGCACCGGCCTGTCCGGCGACCCGGCCTGACGAGCGGGGGGGCTTCGGATCGGCCGGGAAAGGCCCGGCGAACAAGGCGAGTGCCCGGTAAGGCCTGACCGCACGCCCTCCAGCGGGCAAGATGGTGGTGTGTCCATGCGGCCGGTAAGTGAGCACATGACGGAACGCGAGCGGCCACCGGTGGAGGGGGACCCCGAGGCGTCCCCCTCGCCAGACCAGGGCGAGCCGCTGCGGCGGCGGCCCATCCAGCGGCGCAGCGCCCGCAGGGTCGAGCGGATGCTGGACGCCTGCGCCGAGCTGCTGGACGAGGGCGGCTACGAGAGCCTGTCCACCACCCGGGTCGCCGAGCGCGCCGGGGTCGCGATCGGTTCGGTCTACCAATTCTTCCCGGACAAGCGCGCGCTGACCCAGGCCCTCACCCGGCGCAACGTCGAGCGGTTCGTGGCCAGGGTCGGGCGCCGCTTCATCTGTGAGGACTACGGCGGCTGGTGGGACGCGGTCGACGCCATCATCGACGAGTACGTCGAGATGCACCGGACCGTGCCCGGCTTCCGCTCGCTGCACTTCGGCGACGTGTTCGACCTCAACCTGCTCGACTCGGTGGCCGACAACAACACGGTCATCGCCGGACGCCTCCGGGCGCTGCTGCTGGCCGAGTTCGGGCTCGTCGACAGCGAAGACCTGGATCGTGCCATCCTCGTCGCGGTCGAGGCGGGCGACGCGGTCCTGAAGCTCGCCTTCCGCCACGACCCGCACGGCGCGCCCGAGATCGTGACCGAGGCCAAGCAACTGGTCCGCGGCTACCTGTCCCGTCAGCTGCGCGCCGTCCAGAGGGACGGCGAGACCTCCGTCAGTTGAGCCGGCGCGGCGCACCGGGCTCCGGCCCGGAGATCGTGTTCGGCACGGACAGCGAGGTGAACAGGGTGGGCGTGAGCACGCGTCCGGAGGTCGCGTTGTTCCACGGCCTCGTGTGCGTCCGCGGCGGGATGGTCAGCTCCCTGTCGTCGTCGAGCGCCGTCTCCGTGCCCGAGTGGCCGCGACCGGAGGGGCCGCAGGGCACGGCGGCCGCCGGCTCCACGGTCAGCTCCATCATCTGCAGCTGGGCCTGCAGCCGGGCCAGCTCCTTGCGCGCCTGGTCGAGCGCCTGGAACTGCGCCGTCGCGTAACCGGCGACGCCGGGGACGAGGGCGGACAGCACAGCAGCGGAAGCCAGAGTCAGAATGACCCGCTTGGACATGGCGTATCGCTCCTCCGCCGAGCTGGGATAAGCACAGCGTGGGCAATATGCCCGGGTACCTGAGGAGAAAAGCGGTAAGTAGCCAAACGTGCACGAATTGTGGCATTGGTAATGCCTGCCGATGTCCCGGGGATGTCCTGCGAAAACACGCGGACGTCGGTAGCCTCGGCTCTGTGTCACATGTGACAAATGAGCAGCTGGACCGACTGCTCGAGCAGGCCCTGCTGCTCGACGACCACGGCGCCCTCGCCCGCCGGCTCGACGCGCTGGCGCGGGGATACGAATCGGGGGAGATGTCGCGGGCCGCGATCCTCGTGCTCGCGGCCGAGGAATGGCGTCAGGCGGGCCAGCCCGCGACCGCTCTGGACCGTTTCCAGAGCGCGGTCGAGGACGGCGGCGAGGTGCCGGTCGATCCCCGGGCCGGGATCGCCGACACGCTGTTCGAGCTCGACCGGTCGGAGGAGGCCCGGGACGTCGTCGCCGCCATCGAGGCGGACGGCTGGAACCCGGCCACCGCCCTCACCGTGGCAGAGACGCTGGCGGCCTACGGCGACCCGGACGGCGCGCTGGAGTGGGCCACCCGGGGCGTGCGCGCCTGCCCGCCCGGTTCGCCCATCAGGGACTCGCTGCTGCGCACCCGCTACCGCATCCGGGTCGACCTCGGGCTGCCCGAGGACGACCTCGACGCCCTGCTCGACATCTCCCGGTAGGGACACGACCCGGGCCGCTCCCGGTAGGGACACGACCCGGAAGACGTCCGCGCACACGAAAAGGGGCCGTGGATCACGGCCCCTTTCGCTGCCGTCCCCGCGGCCGGTCCGGCCCCTCCAGCCTGCCCGACGCGTGCGGACGGGGGATGTACGACGAGGAAAGGGGCTGTGACAGCCCCGGCCCGGTTTCCCTCTTGTGCACAGCAGGCCGCTTCGTGCAGAGAAGGCCGCTTCGTACAGAGAAGGCCGCTTCGTACAGAGTAGGGCCGCTTCATGCGAAGAAGGGCCGCGACCCTCCGGCCGTCCGCGCTGGGCGGTGCGGCAGGGTCGCGACCCTGGGACCCGCCTCCGGCGGGCCGGCGGGGCGTGTGCCCCTTTTCTATCGGTCTCCGTTTCCGGACCGTGCGGGCTCCCAGCCGGAGCCCGCACCCCGGTCACGGCAGGATCGTCCTCCCGGCGTCGGCGAGGTCGCCCACGCCCGCCGCCTGGTCAAGGGCGGGAGCAGTGATGTCGGCGCTCTGCGGCTGGACCGCCGCCTTCGGATACACGCGGCCCTCACGCTCCGGACGGGAATCCTGCGCGCCGGTCTGGCCGGTCGCGGCGCCGTCCGCCTCGTGGCGGCGGTGGTGCTTGCGGTGCCTGTGGTGCCTGCGCTGGTGCGCTGCGGCGTCCTGCGGCGCGGTGGCCGCGGTGTCCTGGCCGGTCGCGCCCTGCTGCTGAACTGGCTGCTGGCCTGGCTGCTGGACTGACTGCTGTATTGGGAGCGCCGCCTGGCTCACGTCGCCGGCGGCGTTCTGACCGGCCGCCTGGGCGCCCTGCTTGTGGTGACGGTGGCGGTGCAGCCTGCGCTGCTGGCGGCTCTGGTCGGAGCTGGAGGCCTGGAAGCTGCCGGAGCTCTGGTCCGCGGTACCCGTGGCGGCGCCGGCGGCGTCCTGCCGTGCCTTCCTGTCCTGCTCGGCGGGCGTGTTCTGCTGGTTGCCGTTCTGCTGGGCCTCCGGCTTGGGGTGGCGCCGGTGGGCCTTGGGGTGCGCCTCGCTGATCGGGTGAACCCGGGCGTCCGTGCGCGGCCGGTCCAGCGGCGTGGTGAGCGGCGCGGCCATCGGAGCGGCCGCCGGCGCGCAGACCTCGTCGGAGGTGTCCGGGCGGGACGGCGCCGCGGCGAGGAGGGGCATCCTGGTCTGCGGGAGCGCGGTCTTCGACGGCACCTGGGAGGCGGCCCCGGAGACGGCGCCCGTGCTGGGGATCTTGGGAGGGGTGATGGCCGGCAGGCCGGCCCGGGGAGCCGCGGACAGCGGTGCGGGAAGGGTCTTGGTCCCGGGCGCGGCCGGCAGGGCGGGCAGCCCCACCCGGGTGGGAACGGCGCCGGAGACGGTCCTGCCCGGAAGCGACGGCCGGCCCTGGGCGGCCGCCGCACCGGCGGCGTCGGCGATGCTCAGCACGCCCGTGGCGGGGGCCAGGTTGGCCAGCCCGCCCGAAACGTTCTGGTTCTGCGCCTCGCAGGCGCCGGCGGCGTTGGTCCCGTCCTCCGCCATGGCGTGGCCCCCCGTGAGCCAGCTGACCCCGACGGTGACGGCCGCCAGCACGACGCACCGCCCTCGAATACTTCGTGACGTCCTGGACATCCACGTCCCCCTGATCGCGTACGTAGTCCGACGAACGCCGAACGTAGCGATCAGGGGGAAAGCCCGGGAGCGGCTTGCCGCAATGGTGGCGAAGACCTTACCGAGAGGCCCGGATGCTGAGCGTGTCCCCTGCTTCGTCAAAGTCGACGATTACCTCGTCGCCGTCGTGGACGGCACCGGACAGCAGCTCCTTGGCCAGCTTGTCGCCGATGGCCGACTGGATCAGCCGGCGCAGCGGGCGGGCGCCGTACAGCGGGTCGTAACCGGTCAGCGCCAGCCAGTCGCGGGCGGCGGGGGTGACCGTCAGGCGCAGCCGCCGGTCGGACAGCCGCCGGGCGAGCCGGGAGACCTGCAGGTCGACGATCTGCGACAGCTCCTCGGTCCCGAGCGCGTCGAACACGATGATGTCGTCGAGCCGGTTGAGGAACTCCGGCTTGAACGACGCGCGCACCGCGTTGAGCACGGCGTCGCGCTTGGCCTGGGTCTCCATCGTCGGATCCACGAGGAACTGCGAGCCGATGTTGGAGGTCAGGATCAGGATCGTGTTGCGGAAGTCGACAGTGCGGCCCTGCCCGTCGGTCAGACGGCCGTCGTCGAGCACCTGGAGCAGGATGTCGAAGACCTCGGGATGGGCCTTCTCGATCTCGTCGAGGAGCACGACCGTATACGGCCGGCGGCGGACGGCCTCGGTGAGCTGGCCGCCCTCCTCGTAGCCGACGTAGCCGGGCGGTGCGCCGACGAGCCGGGCGACGCTGTGCTTCTCGCCGTACTCGCTCATGTCGATGCGGGTCATCGCGCGCTCGTCGTCGAACAGGAACTCCGCGAGGGCCTTGGCCAGCTCGGTCTTGCCGACGCCCGTCGGGCCGAGGAACAGGAAGGAGCCGGTGGGCCGGTCAGGGTCGGAGATGCCGGCCCGCGCCCGTCGCACGGCGTCCGACACGGCCTGGACGGCATCCTTCTGCCCGATCAGGCGCTTGCCCAGCTCGTCTTCCATGCGGAGCAGCTTGGCCGTCTCGCCCTCGAGCAGCCGCCCGGCCGGGATCCCGGTCCAGGACGAGATGACCTCGGCGATGTCGTCGGGGCCGACCTCCTCCTTGACCATCGGCTCGGACTCGGCCTCGGCCTTCTCGGCGGCCCTGGTCGCCTCCGCGAGCTCCTTCTCCAGCCGCGGCACGTCGCCGTACATCAGCCGGGACGCGGCCTCGAAGTCGCCGTCGCGCTGGGCCCGCTCGGCCGCGCCGCGCGCCTCGTCGAGCTGCTTCTTCAGCTCGCCGACCTTGTTGAGGCCGGCCTTCTCCCGCTCCCAGCGGCCGATGAGCGCGCTCAGCTCCTCCTGCCGGTTGGCCAGCTCCTCGCGGAGCTTGGCCAGCCGCTGGCGGCTCGCCTCGTCGGTCTCCTTGGCCAGCGCGAGCTCCTCCATCTTGAGCCGGTCGACGTTGCGCTGGAGCTGGTCGATCTCCACGGGCCGCGAGTCGATCTCCATGCGCAGCCGGGACATCGACTCGTCGACCAGGTCGATGGCCTTGTCCGGGAGGAACCGGGCGGTGATGTAGCGGTCGGAGAGCGTCGCCGCGGCGACCAGGGCGCTGTCGGAGATCTGCACCTGGTGGTGCGCTTCGTAGCGGCCCTTCAGCCCGCGCAGGATCGCGATCGTGTCCTCGACCGTCGGCTCGCCGACGTAGACCTGCTGGAACCGCCGCTCGAGCGCGGGGTCCTTCTCGATGCGCTCGCGGTACTCGTCGAGCGTGGTGGCGCCGATCATGCGCAGCTCGCCGCGGGCCAGCATGGGCTTGAGCATGTTGCCGGCGTCCATCGCGCCCTCGGCCGCCCCGGCGCCGACCATCGTGTGCAGCTCGTCGATGAACGTGACGATCTGGCCGTTGCTCTCCTTGATCTCGTTGAGCACGGACTTGAGGCGCTCCTCGAACTCGCCGCGGTACTTGGCGCCGGCGACCATCGCGCCCAGGTCGAGCGCGACGAGGCGCTTGTTGCGCAGGCTCTCCGGCACGTCGCCGGCCACGATGCGCTGGGCGAGGCCCTCGACGACGGCCGTCTTGCCGACGCCGGGCTCGCCGATCAGCACGGGGTTGTTCTTGGTGCGGCGCGACAGCACCTGGACCACGCGGCGGATCTCGCCGTCCCGGCCGATGACCGGGTCGAGCTTGCCGGACCGGGCCCGCTCGGTGAGGTCGACGCCGTACTTCTCCAGCGCCTGGTAGGTGTCCTCGGGCGTCTCGCTCGTGACCCGGGCGTGCCCGCGGACCTTCTCGAACGCCTCCAGCAGGGCGTTGGGGGTGGCGCCCTCGGCCTTGAGCAGGTCGGCCACCTGGCCGCCGTCCGCGGCGAGCCCGACCAGCAGGTGCTCGGTCGAGACGTACTCGTCCTCGAGCTGCTTGGCACGCTGGGCGGCCGTGTTGAGCACGGTGAGGAGCTGCCGGGAGCTGGACGGCGCGCTCACCGTGGAGCCCTGCGCCTTGGGCAGGCGGTCGAGCAGCTCCTCGGTCTGGACGCGCAGCCGCTTCCAGTCGGCGCCGACCGCCTCAAGGAGCGGTACGGCGATGCCGCCGGTCTGGGTCAGCATGGTCGCGAACAGGTGGGCGGGCGCGACCTCGGGATTGCCCTCGGCGGCCGCGCGGCGGACCGCCCCCGACAGAGCCTCCTGGCTCTTCTGCGTGAGTTTGTAGTCCATATGTGTTCGATGCCTCGATTCGCGACGTTACGCGGGCGGCAGTTCGTAGCGGACCAGCGCCCTCATCATGGTGAGCTCGCCCCTGAGCCGGGCGACCTCCTCCCGCAGACGCATGTTCTCGGTCTCGAGCTCGAGGATGCGCTTGATTCCGGCGAGGTTGATGCCGTGCTCCTGGGACAGCCGCTGGACCTCGCGCAGCAGCACGATGTCCCGCGTTGAGTAGAGCCGCCCGCGGCCCGCCGTACGGCCGGGGCTGACGAGGCCGAGCCGGTCGTACTGGCGGAGGGTCTGCGGGTGCAGCCCGGAGAGCTGGGCGGCCACCGAGATCACGTATACGGGTGTGTCATCGGAAAGATCGAAAAAGTTCGCATCCATCGGCTCACTCGCTTCTGGCCTGCTTGATCAGCTCTTCGCGTAGGTCGGGGCCCTCGGTGGCGTCCCTGAACTCCTCCAGAGCGGCCCGGGCCTTGTCGTCGAGGTTCTGGGGCACCGCCACCTGCACGGTGACCAGCAGGTCGCCCTTCGTCCCGTCCTTGCGCGCGGCGCCGCGGCCGCGGACCCGGAACGTGCGCCCGTTGGGGGTGCCCTCGGGAATCCGCAGGGTCACCGGCATGCCCTTGAGCGTCGGCACCTTGATCTCGGCGCCGAGCGCCGCCTCCGGGAAGGCGACCGGCACGGTCACGGTGAGGTTCTCCCCGCTGCGGCCGAACACCGGGTGCGGCTTCACGTGGACCAGCACGTAGAGGTCGCCGGCCGGGCCGCCGTTCTCGCCGGGCGCCCCCTTGGCCTTGATCCGGATGCGCTGCCCGTCGCCCACCCCGGCCGGGATGCGGGCCTGGATCGTGCGGGTGCTCTTGCCCCGGCCGCTGCCCTCGCAGACCGGGCAGGGGTCGTCGACCACGAGGCCGCGGCCGCGGCAGTCGCGGCAGGGCTCGGAGAAGGCGAAGTTGCCGAGGTTGCGGCTGGCCGCGCCCGTGCCCTCGCAGGTCGGGCAGACCCGCGGCGTGGTGCCGGCCTTGGCGCCGGTGCCGCCGCAGGCGGCGCAGGCCGACGAGCTCGTCAGCCTGAGGGACACCGTGGTGCCGTCGACCGCCTCGCCGAAGCCGAGCGTGACCTCGGACTCGATGTCCTGGCCGCGCCGCGGCCGCGAGGTGGTCGTGGTGCGCGTCCCGCCGCCCCGGTTGAACAGCCCGCCGAACAGGTCGCCGATGCGCTCACCGCCGCCGGTCCCGCCGCCGCTGCCGCCGAACAGGTCGCCGAAGTCGAAGTTGAAGCCGCCGCCGCGCTGTGCGCCCGTGCCGGCGTAGCCGCCGAGGCCCGACCCGAAGAGCGTGCGGGCCTCGTCGTACTCCTTGCGGCGCTTGGTGTCGGACAGCACGTCGTAGGCCTCGGAGACCTCCTTGAACTTCTCCTCGGTCTCCTTGTTGCCCGGGTTGGCGTCCGGGTGGTACTGCCGGGCCAGCTTCCGGTAGGCCTTCTTGATCTCCTCGGCGGTCGCGGTCTTGGGCACACCAAGGACGGCGTAGTAGTCCTTTTCTAGGTAGTCCTTGGTGCTCATCTATCGCTTCCCTCACAGAGAAAAGGGGTCATTGGTCGTCTCTCCCGATCCTTCCCGATCGGGAGAGACTCCGGGTGATCAGCTCTCGTCCGGCTCGCCGGACGCGTCCGGGCCGTCGGAGCCCGTCGCGCCGCCGGCCTGCGCGATCGCCTCGTCGGCCGCCGCGCTCTCGTCCGGCTCGGCGACGGCCACCCGGGCCGGGCGCAGGATCCGGTCGCCGATGCGGTAGCCCGGCTGGAGGATCTCGACGCACGTGGGCTCGGTCACCTCCGCCGAATAGCTGTGCAGCAGGGCCTCGTGCACCGTCGGGTCGAAGGGGTCGCCCTTCGTGCCGTAGGTGCTCAGGCCCAGCTTGGCGACGGCCGACTCCAGCGACTCGCTCACCTTGGCGAAACCGCCGGTGAGCTCGCCGTGGTCGCGGGCGCGGCCGATGTCGTCGAGCACCGGGAGCAGCTCGCCCAGCACGCTGGCGACGGCCTGCTCCCTCACGGTGATCCTGTCCCGCTCGACCCTCTTGCGGTAGTTGCTGTACTCCGCCTGCAGCCGCTGCAGGTCGGCGGTGCGTTCCGCGAGGAGGTCGGAGGCGGCGGCCTCGGTGGCCGCCGTCCCCTCCTGCCTGCCGGCGCCGGCCTCCGCGGCCTGCTCTCCGGCGCCCTCGCGCGCCCGCCCCGTCTCGGGGTCGATCTTGCGGTTGTCGCGGATCACCGGCTCCTCCTCGAAGCCGTTCTCGCGCGGGGTCACTTGCTGCCGCCCTCCTGCTTCGGCTCGTCATCGACGATCTCCGCCTCGACCACGTCGTCGTCGGCCTTGGCCTGCTGGGCCCCGGCGTCGGCGCCGCCCTCGGCGCCGCCGGCCTGCGCGCCCTGCGACTGGGCGTAGATGGCCGAGCCCATCTTCTGGCTCACGGTCGCGAGCTTCTCCGCGGAGGCCCGGATGGCGGCCGTGTCGGTGCCCTCCAGCTCCTTCTTCAGCTCGGCCAGCGAGTCGTTGACCTCGGTCTTGACGTCGGCCGGGATCTTCTCGTCGTTCTCGCGGAGGAACTTCTCCGTCTGGTAGGCCAGCGAGTCGGCGTTGTTGCGGACCTCGGCGTCCTCGCGGCGGCGCTTGTCCTCCTCCGCGTAGCTCTCGGCCTCGCGCATCATGCGCTCGATGTCGTCCTTGCCGAGCGCGGAGCCGCCGGTGATGGTCATCGACTGCTCCTTCCCGGTGCCGAGGTCCTTCGCCGAGACGTTGACGATGCCGTTGGCGTCGATGTCGAAGGTGACCTCGATCTGCGGGATGCCGCGCGGCGCCGGAGCGATGCCGGTCAGCTCGAAGGTGGCCAGCTTCTTGTTGTACGCCGCGATCTCGCGCTCGCCCTGGTAGACCTGGATCTGCACCGACGGCTGGTTGTCCTCCGCCGTGGTGAAGACCTCGGAGCGCTTGGTCGGGATCGTCGTGTTGCGCTCGATGATCTTGGTGAAGATGCCGCCCTTGGTCTCGATGCCGAGGCTGAGCGGGGTGACGTCGAGCAGCAGGACGTCCTTGACCTCGCCCTTCAGGACACCCGCCTGGAGCGCGGCGCCGATCGCGACGACCTCGTCCGGGTTGACGCCCTTGTTGGGCTCCTTGCCGCCGGTCAGCTCCTTGACCAGGTCGCTCACGGCCGGCATGCGGGTCGAGCCGCCGACCAGCACCACGTGGGCGATGTCGGAGACCTTGATCCCGGCGTCCTTGATGACCTGGTGGAACGGACCCTTGCAGCGCTCGAGCAGGTCGGCGGTGATCCGCTGGAACTCGGCGCGGGTCAGCTTCTCCTCGAGGTGCAGCGGGCCCTCGGAGGAGGCGGTGATGTAGGGCAGGTTGATCGTGGTCTCGGTCTGGCTGGACAGCTCGATCTTCGCCTTCTCCGCGGCCTCACGGAGGCGCTGGAGGGCCATCTTGTCCTTCGACAGGTCCACGCCGTGGGCGTTCTTGAACCGGGTGACCAGCTCGTCGACGACCCGCTGGTCCCAGTCGTCGCCGCCCAGGTGGTTGTCGCCGCTGGTCGCCTTGACCTCGACGAAGCCGTGGCCGTCCTCCTGGCCGACGTCGAGCAGGGACACGTCGAAGGTGCCGCCGCCGAGGTCGAAGACCAGGATCGTCTGGTCCTTCTCCTTGTCGAGGCCGTACGCGAGGGCCGCCGAGGTGGGCTCGTTGATGATCCGCAGCACGTTGAGGCCCGCGATCTGGCCGGCCTCCTTGGTGGCCTGCCGCTGGGCGTCGTTGAAGTACGCCGGGACGGTGATCACCGCGTCGGTGATCTTCTCGCCCAGGTAGGCCTCCGCGTCCTGCTTGAGCTTCTGCAGGACGAAGGCGCTGATCTGCTGCGGCGTGAACTTCTTGCCGTCGATCTCGACGGTCCAGTTCGTGCCCATCTGGCGCTTGACCGAGCGGATGGTCCTGTCGACGTTGGTCACCGCCTGCCGCTTGGCGACCTCGCCGACGAGGACCTCACCGTTCTTGGCGAACGCGACCACGGACGGAGTCGTCCGCGAGCCCTGGGCGTTCGCGATGACGGTGGGCTCGCCGCCCTCGAGGATCGAGACGACGGAGTTGGTCGTCCCCAGGTCGATACCTACCGCACGTGCCATGAGTACGTCCTTGTAGTCAAAGTTGAGTCGGTTGGACTCATGCTTAACCGACTCCCGGGTCCTTGTCAAACGTCTTGAGTCTATGGGGCTCAACCCGGGAGTGCGCGAAATTCATCCCGCCTCCGAGGGACATTTCGGGCGGAAGTGGGAGAGGCGCGGACGTGCGGAGGTTCGCCCAGGTCAGCGGGCGCCGTCGGCCAGTCTCCTGGACCCCAGCCTCTTCTTGAGGGCGACGGTGGCCGTCTTCCGGACGGCGATGGCGGGGCAGACCGCGTGATCGGCGGAGGGCTTGGCGCCCTCCCAGATCGTCACGATCACCTTCCCGGCCGTCTCCCTGACGGACACGTGGTCGAGCACGGTGCAGGGGGCGACGCCGGACCACCAGGTGAGGCGCACCTTGCGGCCGTGTGCGACCGGCGTGGCCGAGGACCAGCGGACCTTGTGCGCGCCGACCGTGCGCGGATGGCGGCCCGCGCCGGAGGGTGCCGCCGCGAACGCGGTGGCCGGGGCCGCGAAGGCGGTGACGGCGGCGGTGGCCGGGGCGGTGAAGGCGGAGGCGAAGGCGGAGGCGGTGACAGCCGAGGCGGCCGCCGCCGGGGAGCCGAGGGCCGGTGTGAGAGGGGCGGCCGTGACAGCAAAGACCGTCAGAACCGCTGTGGTGGCGCCGCGAAGGGTCCGCATGCTCCTTGGACGGCTCGCGCGCCCGGCCGGTTCACGAGGCGGCGCCGTCGACCACCTTCCGGGCGCCGAGCGGCGACTTCAGCGTCACCGTCGTCGTCTTCTGAATGGCGATCTCGATGCAGGCCGCGTCCGGGGAGCGGCGGTCCTGGCCCTCGTACAGGGTCACGACGACCTCGTCCGCGCTCTCCTTCACCTCCACCCGGTCGAGGACCGAGCAGGGCTCGACGCCGGACCACCAGACGAGCCGCAGGCGCGCGCCGTCGTCCACCGGGGTCGCGCTGAGCCATTTGACCTTGTGCGTCCGCAGCGTGTGCCCGACGGGCGTCACGGGCGACGGCGAGGGCGTCACGGCCGGCGCGGCCGAGCTCGCGGGGACGCCAACGGGCTCCCCGGACGGGGTGGTCGGGACGGAGGACGCGGTCGTCGTCGAGGGGGTCTCCCCGCAGGCGACCGCCATGGACAGGAGTGCCACGAGCCAGAGCTTCCTCATGTTCTGTAGACGGGCCACGGGCCCGCGGGGTTCAGCGGAGACACGTTGACGTCACCCTCGCGGGGAGCTAAATTCAACGCATGATGAATTCGGTCGGGCCCGCGATAGCCGTACGGGATCTGCGGGTGTCGAGGGGTGGCGTCGAGGTGCTGCACGGGCTGACCTTCGACGTGCCCCGAGGTGAGGTGACGGGCCTGCTGGGCCCGAGCGGCTGCGGGAAGACCACGCTCATGCGCGCGATCGTGGGCGTCCAGATCGTCGCCGGAGGCGAGGTGGCCGTCCTCGGCGAGCCGGCGGGCAGTCCCCGGCTGCGGCGGCTGATCGGCTACTCGACGCAGAACCCGGCGGTCTACCGGGACCTGTCGGTGCGGGAGAACCTGCGCTACTTCGCCGCCGTGCTCGGCGCGCCCAAGGACGACGTCGAGCGCGTCCTGGAGGAGGTCGGCCTCACCGGGGCGGCCCACCAGCTCGGCGGTTCGCTGTCGGGCGGCCAGCTCAGCCGGGCGAGCCTCGCGGTCGCCCTGCTCGGCTCCCCGGAGCTGGTCGTGCTCGACGAGCCCACGGTCGGGCTCGACCCGGTCCTGCGGCAGGAGCTGTGGCGGCTGTTCCACGGCCTCGCCGATCGCGGGGTGACGCTGCTCGTGTCGAGCCACGTCATGGACGAGGCCGCCCGCTGTGGGCGGCTCCTCGTGCTGCGCCAGGGGGAGATCCTCGCGGACGGCACACCGGACGGGCTGCGCGAGCGCACCCGGACCACGGATCTGGAGGAGGCGTTCCTGCGCCTCGTCGAGGAGAGGGCGGCGGCATGAACCCGGCGATCACGATCGCGACGGCGCGCCGGATCATGAACCAGCTGCGCCATGACCACCGCACGGTCGCGCTCATGGTGCTCGTGCCGACGCTGGTGATGATCCTTCTCTACTACGTGATGGACGACGAGAGGTCGTTCGCCATGTGGGCCCCGATCCTGCTGTGCGTGTTCCCGTTCCTGGTGATGTTCCTGGTCACCTCGATCGCCACGCTGCGGGAGCGGACGTCGGGCACGCTGGAGCGGCTGATGGCCTCGCCGCTCGGCAAGCTCGACCTGCTGCTCGGCTACGGCATCGCGTTCGGGCTGATGGCCTGCGTCCAGGTGGCGCTGGCGCTGACCGTCTCGCTGACCTGGCTCGGGCTCGACCTGCCCGGCGACCTGTGGCCGCTGGTGCTCGTGGCGCTGCTCAACGCGCTGCTCGGCACCGCGCTCGGCCTGCTGTGCAGCGCGTTCGCCCGCACCGAGTTCCAGGCCGTGCAGTTCATGCCGATCGTCATGATCCCCCAGATCCTCCTGGGCGGGATCCTGGTGCCCCGCGCCCAGATGGCGGCGCCGCTGGAGTGGATCTCCGACGTCCTGCCCATGTCGTACGCCATCGAGGCGATGAGGGACGCGGTCGTCGGCGGAGACATCGGCGGGGAGTTCTGGCGCGACCTGCTGATCGTGGCCGGGGCCGCGCTGCTGGCCCTCGTCCTCGGCGCCGCCACCCTGCGCCGGCGCACGCCGTAGGCGCTCCGCGCACGGGAGAGCCCCCGGTCCTCGACGGACCGGGGGCTCTTTCGCACGAGCGGGGGCGTCAGCGCTCGCCGGGCACCCAGTCGTCGTCCTGCGCGGCCGACGACTTCATCAGCGTCGTCGCGGAGGCCGGCGGGACCGGGTCGGCGAACGGCGCGCAGTGCACGTCCGGCCCCGGCATGCTCGCCGGCAGCGTGCCGTCGGACAGGTACGCCTTCCAGATGTCGTCGATGCACGCGTTGCCCCGGCCGGTCAGGCCGTGGTTGCCGCCGCCGTCCATGACGACCAGCCGGGAGTTCGGGAACCGCTTGTGCATCTCGACGCCGCCCTGGTATGGAGTGGCGGCGTCCTTGGTGTCCTGGAAGAACAGGGCGTTCTTGACCTGCCGGCCGTCGATGCGCTGCTCGCGGGCCGCCCGTACGGGCCAGTAGGCGCACTGGGCGTTGAACCAGGCGTTGCCCCACGTCAGGAAGGGGGCGGTCCGATACGACTGCCACCAGTCGCGGTGCCAGGTGGCCCAGTTGCGCGGCCACTTGGCGTCCGAGCACTCGACGGCCGAGTAGACGGCGAAGGAGTTGTCGTCGCCGCTGCTGTCGCCGTACGTGGCGTACGCCGCGAGCAGGGGCGCGGTCTCGGAGGCGGTGACGTACTTCGACAGCGCGTCGGCCAGCAGCGGCCAGCGGCTCTTGAGGTAGCCGCCCGCCAGGTAGGTGTCGTCGAACTCGTCCGGCCCGACCCGGCCCTCGGCCGGCGCGGCCTTCAGCTTGGCGCGGGCCGCGTAGTACGCCTTCTCGACATCGGCGCCGGTGGTGCCGAGGTGGTACGTCGCGTCGTATTTGGCGATCCAGGCGAAGAAGTCCGTGGCCCGGGCCTCGAAGGCGTGGTTCTGGTCGATGTTGGCGTCGTACCACACCCGCTCGGGGTTGACGATGCTGTCCAGGACCAGGCGGCGGACCTTGGTCGGGAACAGGGTGGCGTAGGTGGCGCCCAGGTAGGTGCCGTAGGAGTACCCGACGTAGCTGATCTGGCTCTGGCCCAGGGCCTTGCGGATCTGGTCCATGTCCGTGGCCGCGTCGACCGTCGTCATGTGGTCGAGCAGGCTGCCGTACGTCTTGCCGCACGCCTCGGCGTAGCCCTTCGACCGCTTGACCCAGGCCAGCTCCTCCGCGAGGTTGGACGGCACGTAGTCGGGCCGCACCGGGTCGAAGAAGTGGACGTCGCAGCGGAGCGCGGGCTCGCTGGAGCCGACGCCGCGGGGGTCGAATCCGATCAGGTCGTACTTCGCCGCGAGGGCGGCGCCCAGCCGCGTGGTCATGACGGCCGGGTAGGCGAGGCCGCTGCCGCCCGGTCCGCCGGGGTTGAACAGCACGGCGCCCTGGTAGTTCGCGGTGTCGGTCGCCTTCTTGCGGGAGACCGCGATCTTGATCTTCTGACCCCGGGGGTTGCCGTAGTCGAGGGGGACCTCGACCATCGCGCACTCGATTCCGGCGGGAAGCCCCTCGCACTGGGACCACTGAGGAGCGGGAGGAGTGTAGTCGGGGGCATGCTGGGCACTGGCGGTCGCGGGTCCCGCGACCAGCAGTCCGGTGAGCCCCAGGCCGGCGGTGGCCAGCGCTGTGAGGATTCTCTTCACGTAAACCCCTTCGACGCCGGCGGTTCCTCCGTTGGAACCGGCTTATGGCACCATCCGGTAGATCCTCCGTATAAAGCCGGTATAAGGCGACGGATGTCCTCGGTTGGTTGTGAAACCGCAACATTCAGTTCGGTGATCGTGTGAAGTCCGCGTTCCCGCGCACGGGCGCGCCCTCGGTAAGCTGCGAGGAAGATCCCCGGAGGCCACGTCGGTGAGGTGCAGCCATGATCGCGATACTCGGGACCGGCAAGATGGGCGAGGCCCTGATGTCCGGGCTGCTGCGCGCCGGGCTCGGGCCGTCCGAGGTCATCGCCACCGCACGGCGCCCCGAGCGGGCCGAGGCGCTGCGCGAGCGGTACGGCGTGCGGGTGGCCGGCAACGCCGAGGCGGCCGAGGAGGCCGACACCCTGATCCTCGCGGTCAAGCCGCAGGACATGCACACGCTGCTCGCCGAGATCGCCCCGCACGTCCCCGGCGGACGGCTGGTCATCTCGGTCGCGGCCGGCATCACGACCGCCTTCGTCGAGGCGCGGCTCGGGGAGCAGGTGCCCGTCGTCCGCGTCATGTCGAACACGCCGGTGCTCGTCGACGAGGCCATGAGCGTGATCTCGGCCGGCGCCCACGCGGGCGAGGAGCACCTCAAGCGCACCGAGGAGTTGCTCAGCCCGGTCGGCAAGGTCCTGCGCATCCCGGAGTCCCAGCAGGACGCGGCGACCGCGCTGTCCGGCAGCGGCCCGGCGTACTTCTTCTATCTGGTCGAGGCCATGGTCGACGCCGGGATCCTGCTGGGCATGCCGCGCGCCGCCGCCCTCGACATGGTCGTCCAGTCGATCGTGGGAGCCGCGACCATGCTGCGCGACTCCGGTGAGCACCCGGTGATCCTCCGCGAGGCCGTGACCTCCCCCGGCGGGACCACGATCTCCGCCATCGCGGAGCTGGAGCGCCACCGGGTCCGCGCCGCGTTCCTCGACGCCATCGAGGCGGCCCGCGACCGCAGCCGCCAGCTCGCCTCCGGCTGACCCTCGGCTCCACCCCGCCCGCCGGTCCCGGCTCGAAGCCGCCCGCCGGTCCCGGCTCGAAGCCGCCGGCCTCCGGCACGAGGCCGGCTGACCTCGCACGACGCGCGCCGGCCGTGCCGCGCCAGGGACCGGTTTACCCCGGCTTTACGATTGCCGGGTGGCGTTACGTCGCGGGATCCTCCCGCTTGTCATCGTCCTGCTGGCCGCCGGCTGCACCTCCTCGGAGCCGCCCAAGACGCAGCTCGGAACCGTCACCCGCACCGCCGTCAGCGAGGTCGTCGAGGCGCCGGCCACGGTCGCCGCGCGGGCCACGGCGACGCTGACCGCCCCCGCGTCCGGGACGATCGTGAAGTTGTACGTCCAGGACGGCGACACCGTGAAGAAGGGCCAGATCCTGGCCAGGATCGGCTCCCCGCAGGCGAAGGAGCAGCTCGCGGCGGCGAGGAAGGCCGACAGACAGGCGTCCCGGCCCGTCTCCGCCGTCCCGGTGGCCGCGTCGGTCAGCCTGCCGCGGCTGCGCCTGCCGGGCGCGCTCGACGCCCGGGTGGCCCGCTGCTTCGCCCAGGCGAGGAAGGCGGCGCGCTCGATCGGGGACAAGGCGACCAGGGCCCGGCTGCTGTCCGCGATCGACGCGGCCGAGGCCCAGCAGCGCGCCCAGCAGCGGGCGCTGAGCCAGGTCGTGGACGGCCTGAGCCGCTCGATCGACCAGGTGCTCGCCCAGGTGACCGGTCAGGTGGGGGCCGGGCTCAGCGGACTGACCGCCTCCATGACGTCGCTCCAGGCCGCGTCGCGGGCGCAGACCAGGACCGCCGTACGGGCGGCGCAGCGAACGGTGGACGCCCTCACGATCAAGGCGCCGTTCGGGGGCGTGGTCACGCTCGGCGGCGCGTCGTCCTCGACCGGCGGAGCGGCCGGGCTGAGCGCGCTGATCGGCCAGCTGCCCGCCGGAGCCGGCGAGCAGGCCGCGTCGGCCGTGGCCGCGCCCAGCGGCCGGTCGGCCGGGGTGATCGCGACCGGCGTCCCGGTCACGGCGGGGGACCCGGTCGCCACCGTCACCGACGTCTCCGCGCTCTCGCTGTCGGCCGACGTGGACGAGACCGACGTCCTGCTGGTCAGGCGCGGGACGCGGGCGACGGTCGAGCTCGACGCGGTGACCGGCGGGACGTACACGGCCACGGTGACCGGTGTCGGCGTGACGCCCAAGGAGGGCGCGACGGGCGGGGTCAGCTACCCGGTGCGCCTGCGGCTCGGGACGGGCGCCTACGACGACGGCGGCCCGGCCCCGGCCCCCAAACCCGGCATGAGCGCCGTGGTCCACCTCGCCGTGCGCGAGTCGCCCGACGCGACCGCCGTTCCGGCCTCGGCGATCGTGACCAGCGGCAGGGAGACGATCGTCTGGGCCGTCAGGGATGGCAGGGCCGAGCGGCGGGTGGTCAAGCTCGGCGCCCAGGGCGACGCGGTCGTCGAGATCCTGAACGGGCTGTCGCCGGGCGAGCGGGTGGTCGTGAAGGGCGCCGACACGGTCCGGCCCGGGCAGTCCCTGACGTGACCGCCCCCGAGCCGGCCGCCGCGTTCGAGGCGGTGGACCTGCGGCGCTCCTACCAGCTCGACGGCGTCTCCGTGGAGGCCCTCCGGGGGGTCGACCTGAGGATCGGCCAGGGAGAGTTCGTGGCGATCGTCGGCCCCTCGGGGTCGGGGAAGTCGACGCTCATGCACCTGCTCGGCTGTCTCGACCGGCCGACGTCCGGCGTGCTCCGGGTTGGCGGCGTGGATGTCGCGACGCTCGACGACACCCGGCTGGCCGAGCTCCGCAACCGGACGATCGGCTTCGTCTTCCAGTCGTTCCACCTGCTGGCGCGCACGCCTGCGCTGGACAACGTGGCGCTCCCGCTCGTCTACCGGGGCGTCCCGAAGGCGGAGCGGCGGGCCAGGGCGACGGCGGCGCTGCGGGCGGTCGGGCTCGGCCACCGGCTGGGTCACCGGCCGTCCCAGATGTCGGGCGGCGAGCAGCAGCGGGTCGCGATCGCGCGGGCCCTGGTGGGCGACCCGAAGGTGGTGCTCGCCGACGAGCCCACCGGCAACCTCGACACCCGGAACGGCGAGGAGGTGATGGGCCTGCTGGAACGGCTCAACGCGGACAGCGGGGTGGCCGTCGTCCTGGTCACCCACGAGGCGGAGGTGGCGGCCCGGGCCCGCCGGCGGATCCACGTGCGCGACGGCCTGGTGGAGGCCGACAGCGGCGGTGCGGGCCGATGAGGACGGCCGAGGCCCTGCGGATGGCGCTGGAGGCCCTCCGGGTCAACCGGCTGCGCAGCACGCTCACCATGCTGGGCGTGGTGATCGGCGTCCTCGCCGTGGTGATCCTCGTGGCCATCGGCACCGGGGCGAAGAACGCGGTGGAAAAGGAGATCGCGGGGCTGGGCAGCAATATCATCCTCGTGGTCCCCGGTCAGGTCGGGCTGGGCGCGGCCCCCACGCAGAGCCGCCTCGACCTGTCGGACGTCGCGTACGTCCGCCGGGTCGTCGGCGACCCCGCGAAGGTCACGGTGGCCGTGAACTCCGGGGAGCCGGTGCGCGCGGGCCGGACCGAGGTGTTCGCCACGCTGACCGGGACGGACCAGAACCTGCCGAACATCTTCGACCGCCCGCTGCGCCGCGGCCGCTACCTCAGCGCCACCGACGTCGACACCCGCAGGAGGGTGGCGATCCTCGGCGCCGAGGTGGCGGCCAAGCTGTTCGGCGACGTCGACCCCGTCGGGCGGCAGGTGACGATCGCGGGCGTGCGCTTCCGGGTGATCGGCGTGTACGAGACCGTGGGGTCCACCTTCGGGGTGGCCCGCGACCAGGAGGTGCACGTCCCGGTCACCACGGCCCAGCGGCTCATCGGGCTGCCGAGGATCAACGGCATCGCCATCGGCGCGTCCGGCCCGGACGAGATCGAGCCGCTGCAGCGCCGCGTCGTGGCGGCGCTGGACGCCCGCTATCCGGATGAGAAGTTCTCCGCCGTGACGCAGACGCAGCTGCTCGGCACGATCGGGACCGTCCTCACCATGCTGACCGGCGTGCTCGCGGCGATCGCGGGCATCTCGCTGCTGGTGGGCGGGGTCGGGGTGTCCAACATCATGCTCGTCAGCGTCCGGGAGCGGACCAAGGAGATCGGCCTGCGCAAGGCCCTCGGCGCCCGGCAGCGCGACATCCTCGGGCAGTTCCTCATCGAGGCCGTGCTGCTGACCACGATCGGCGGCCTGGTCGGCATCCTGCTCGGCGTCGGGGGCGCGCTGCTCATCCAGGCGCTGTCTCCGGTGCCGGCCGCGATCACCTGGTGGTCGGTCGCGCTCGCGTTCGGGGTGTCGGCCGGCGTCGGGGTGTTCTTCGGCGTCGCCCCGGCCCGCCGCGCCGGCCGTCTGGACCCCGTTGTGGCCCTGCGCGCCGAGTGACCGTCCACGTCCGAACGCCGTCCCCGCAGGCGGGAGGCGGTGTTTCCGCGGCGTGTCGGGCGGATGAACGGCGGCCGCGGGCGGTGCTGTACCGTCGCGGTCATGAGTCAGGCGGTGCGGGTCGTCTGGGACGACAGGCTGGTTTCGTACGACTTCGGCCCCGGCCACCCGCTGGCGCCCGTGCGCGTCGAGCTGACCATGGAGCTCGCCCGCGACCTCGGCGTGCTCGACGGGGCCGACGTGATCGGATGCGCGCCCGCCACCGACGACGAGCTGGCCCTCGTCCACAGCCGGGACTACATCGCGTCGGTGAAGGAGGTCTCCCGGACCGGCCGGCCGGACCTGCGGCACGGGCTCGGCACCGAGGACAACCCGGCGTTCGCGGGCGTCCACGAGGCCTCGGCGCTGGTCGCCGGCGCGACGCTGGCCGCCGCCCGGGCCGTCTGGTCGGGCGAGGCCGAGCACGCCGTCAACGTCGCCGGAGGGCTGCACCACGCGATGCCGGCCGCCGCGAGCGGCTTCTGCGTCTACAACGACCCCGCGGTCGCCATCGCCTGGCTGCTGTCCCAGGGCGCGTCCCGGGTGGCGTACGTGGACGTGGACGTCCACCACGGCGACGGGGTGCAGGCCATGTTCCTGGACGACCCCCGGGTGCTCACGATCAGCCTGCACGAGAGCCCGCGGACCCTCTTCCCCGGCACCGGCTTCCCCCATGAGACGGGCGCCGAGGGCACGGCGGTCAACGTGGCCCTGCCGGCGGGCTGCGGCGACACCGGCTGGCTGCGGGCCTTCCACGCCGTCGTGCCGCCGCTGCTGCGGCACTTCGCGCCGGAGGTGCTCGTCACCCAGCAGGGATGCGACAGCCACGCCCTCGACCCGCTCGCCCACCTCATGCTGAGCCTGGACGGCCAGCGGACGGCGTACGCGGCGCTGCACCGGCTGGCCCACGAGACGGCCGGCGGCCGGTGGATCGCCGTCGGCGGCGGGGGCTACGAGCTGGTCCGGGTCGTGCCGAGGGCGTGGACCCACCTGATCGCCGAGGCCCTCGGACGGCCGGTGGACCCGGCCACGCCCACCCCGGCGAGCTGGCGGGCCCTGGTCGAGGGGCGGACGCGTGACGTCCCCCCGCTCACCATGACCGACGGGCGGGACCCTCAATGGCGTGACATTTCGGAAGGGTACGATCCAGCCGACGCCGTGGACAGGGCTGTGATCGCGACGAGGAACGCCGTGTTCCCCTTCCACGGCCTGGACCCGATGCCGTGAGCCTCGTCGCCTGAGGCGGCGGAATCACGCCGAGACGAGGAGCGCTGAACCTGACGTGACCCCTCCCACCCGCGCCGAACTCCGCGAGCACCTCGTCAGGACCGCCATCGCCGGCGACGTCGCCACCAGCCGCGAGAACAACCTCGACCACTACCGGTCGCTCGCGCTGCGCGACCCGCACTACATGTTCGGGCTCAGCTTCGAGGGCGAGTGGTCGTTCCGTCAGATCCTGGAGTTGATGTCCGAAAAGGCGGGGGTGGTCGCCGATCCGGCGCACCGCGAGGGCCAGGACGTGATCGACCCGGACCGGACGATCGACGCGGCCGAGGAGATGGCCGACCGGATCGCGAAGGTGCTGCGCCGTGGCGCGCCCAGGGTCGCCGTGGCCACCGGGCACCCCACCGGCCTGCTCACGGTCCACCTCGCGCTCGCGCGGTTCGCCGCCGCCAACGGCGCGGTCCTGGTGACCCCGGCCGAGGGGTGGACGTACATGGGCGGGGGGCTCGGCCGCCGCAGGCGCATCCGCTACCTGGACGGCGTCGCCATGGTGGAGGACCGGGGCAGCTTCGTCCACACGCACGACCCGCACCCGATGCGGGCGATGCTGGCCGAGGAGCGGCCCGACTTCGTGATCGCCGACCACGGCTGGGCCGGGGCGGCGGGCGAGGCGGGAGTCGAGACGGTCGGCTTCGCCGACAGCAACGACCCGGCGCTGTTCGTCGGCGAGGCCGAGGGCAAGATCGCCGTGACCGTCCCGCTCGACGACAACGTGCCGCCGCGCCTGTACGGGCCGCTGACCGCCTACCTTCTGGACCGTGCCGCCCGGAGCCTCTGAACAGGATCCGGACCTCCCAAATCGGGCGTTTCGCGCCCACTTTTCCACCCATGTGTCCACCGTTTGCCAACTTTTTTGTGATCCTGGGCGACTCTTATGTGAGAGATGTTGGTCCGTTCCAAGGTTGAGGCGAGGGGCACGGCCCGGCTGCTGCCAGCGATTTTCTCGATTTTGACAGCACATGGCTCCGGAGACTGATGAAATGGGGGGTTTGCCTACACGGAGTCCGGACTTACGCTGACGGCAGTACACGTGCGTGAGCGATGGCACCAGTGGGGATAACCCGGAAACACGTGCGGAAGAGGCGTCCGATGGGTGCAGGCGAAAGACCTCTCAGCGAGGTGAAGTTCTTGACGGTGGCCGAGGTGGCGACCGTCATGCGGGTGTCCAAGATGACGGTGTACCGGCTCGTGCACTCGGGCGAGTTACCGGCCATCCGGGTCGGCCGTTCCTTCAGAGTGCCCGAGCAGGCGGTACACGACTACCTGAGAGACGCGTTCATCGAAGCAGGGTGACGCGTATCCAGAGCCGCGGCGGAGGAAGCCCGCCTCGCCGGAGGCGAGGCAGAGGGCGCAGGGCCATGCCGTGACGGGCGCATGGCCGACTCGCTGCCACGCGGGGTCCCCCGGGAGGAGCGATCTACCGTGGATCGCCGGTAGGCTGTTGAGCCGGTGTGCGCGTGCGCGCCGGTAAGACATCCATCACCGTCACCTGGGGGTCCCGTGGGCTCTGTGATCAAGAAGCGCCGCAAGCGCATGGCCAAGAAGAAGCACCGCAAGCTGCTGAAGAAGACCCGCATCCAGCGGCGTAACAAGAAGTAGTCGAGACGGCGCGCGCACCGGTCCCGAGGGACCGGGCGACCGTGCCCTCGCGCACCCCCAGCGAGGCGACGATGGCTCGTACCGTTCTCGTCACCGGGGTCTCCCGTCACATCGGCGCCCGTGTGGCGAGCGCCCTTGCGGCGGATCCGGAGATCCACCGGGTCATCGGAGTGGACACGGCGCCGCCGCCGTCCGCGACCCTGGACGACGGCGCGCTGCTCGGCCGTACGGAGTTCGTCCGGGTCGATCTGCGAAGTCCCGACGTCGCCCGGGTCATCAGGGCGGCGGACATCGACACCGTGGTGCACCTCAGCCTGGTCAGCGGCCCTTCACACAGCCGCACGGCCATGAAGGAGCACAACGTCATCGGCGCCATGCAGCTGCTGGCGGCGTGTCAGCGGTCGGACACGGTGCGCCGGGTGGTGATCCGCTCGACCACGGCCGTGTACGGCTCCTCGCCGCACGCCCCGGCCGTGTTCACCGAGGACACCGAGCCCGTCGACGGCGCGCGGTCCGGCTACGAGAAGGACGCGTTCGAGATCGAGGGGTACGTCCGCGGCTTCGCCCGGCGGCGTCCGGACGTCAGCACGACCGTCCTGCGGTTCGCCAACTTCATGGGCCCGGGGGTCGACTCGCCGCTGACGCGGTACTTCTCCCAGCCCGTGCTGCCCACGGTGCTGGGCTTCGACCCGCGGCTGCAGTTCGTCCACGAGGACGACGCGGTCGAGGTGCTCCACCGGCTCGCCGGGGAGGACCACCAGGGCGTGTTCAACGTGGCCGGAGACGGCGTGCTGCTGCTGTCGCAGTGCGCGCGGCGCGCCGGCCGGCCGGTCGTGCCATTGCCGTCCCCGGCGTTCGGGCTCCTCGGCGGGCTCGCGCGCGGCGCCGGGCTGGTGGACTTCTCCCCGGAGCAGATCGCCCTGATGAGCCACGGCCGGGCGGTGGACACCGGCCGGATCGCGGCGGAGCTGGGGTGGCGGCCGAAGTACACGACCGCGGCCGCGTTCGACGACTTCCTGGCGTCGCGCGGGGCGTCGCCGGCCCTGCCGCCGACGCCGGCCGACGTGCTCGGCGTGCTCGGCGGCCTGCTGCGCAGGCGATGACGCCCCGGGACCTCCGGGGACCTCAGGTGCCCGCGGGCGCTTCCCGGCCCGGGAGGCGGCCCGCGGGCGGAAGCGATGGTGAGGACGTGAGCACACCGTGAGCGCGACGACGGCCCCGGGCGGGCCGTCCGAGGACGGCGCCCGGATCATCCCCCTGCGCACGGCCACCGGGCGGGAGGACGGGCCGCCGGGCGACCGGAACGCGGACGACCGGCTGGCCGAGATGCTCGCCTTCCTCCGGCGCAGGCTCGCCGGGGAGTACGAGATCGACGAGTTCGGCTTCGACCCCGACCTGAACGACACGGTGCTGCTGGAACTGCTGCGGCCGCTCTACCGGCACTGGTTCCGGGTGGAGGCCGTCGGGCTGGAGAACGTCCCGGCCGACTCGGGCGCCCTCGTGGTGGCCAACCACTCCGGCACGCTCCCGATGGACGCGTTGATGCTGCAGGTCGCGCTGCACGACGAGGCGCACCGCCCGCTCCGCCTGCTCGGGGCCCACCTGGTCTACCAGCTTCCCGTGCTCGGGCACCTGGCCCGCAAGTCCGGGCACACGCTCGCCTGCCGGGAGGACGCCGACCGGCTGCTGCGCAAGGGCGAGCTGGTCGGGGTCTTCCCCGAGGGCTTCAAGGGCATCGGCAAGCCGTTCTCCGAGCGGTACCGCCTGCAGCGGTTCGGCCGCGGCGGCTTCGTGGCCTCCGCCATCCACGCCGGTGTGCCGATCATCCCCTGCGCCATCGTGGGGGCCGAGGAGATCTACCCCAAGATCGGCGACTTCCCTTCGCTCGCCCGGCTGCTCGGCCTGCCGTACCTGCCGATCACCCCGTTCTTCCCCTGGCTCGGCCCGTTGGGGCTGGTCCCGCTGCCGTCGAAGTGGATGATCTCGTTCGGGGAGCCGATCCGCACCGACGAGTACGGCCCGGACGACGCCGACGACCCCATGCTCGTCTTCGATCTGACCGACCATGTGCGGGAGACGATCCAGGGACAGCTCGACGCCCTGCGCCTGCGCCGCGGCCCGGCCTTCCCCGTGGTGTGACGGGACCGTGACCTATTGGCCGCGGTGTCCAACAAAGCGACCTACTGGTCGGTACGGTGTGCTCACCACGTCCCCCGAGGAGAGCGACCATGGCCGATCGGCGTACGCCTGTTTCACCCGGGGGCCTGTTTCACCCGCGGCCGTAATCGGGCCGCGCCCGGACCCGTACGGCCCCGGGAGTGGTGGTCAGAGGACCGAGCGGTAGTGGCGGCGCAGCGCGATGCCCGCGGCGATGCCGCCCGCCACCGCGCCCGCGGTCGCGGCGATCGGCAGGCCGATCAGGGTGGCCTTGCGGCCGGTGCGGAAGTCGCGGACCTCCCACTCGCGCTCCCGGGCGAACTCGCGCAGCTCGCTGTCGGGGTTCACGGCGTACGGGTGGCCGACGAGGGAGAGCATCGGCAGGTCGTTGGCCGAGTCGCTGTAGGCCGAGCAGCGGGACAGGTCGAGCCCCTCCCGCCGGGCCAGGGCCCGGACGGCCTCGGCCTTGGCCGGACCGTGGAGGAGGTCGCCGACCAGGCGTCCGGTGTAGGCGCCGTCGGCGGTCTCGGCGACCGTGCCGAGCGCCCCGGTGAGGCCGAGCCGCTGGGCGATCACCCGGGCGAGCTCGACGGGGGTGGCGGTGACGAGCCACACGCGCTGCCCGGCGTCGAGGTGGGCCTGGGCGAGGGCGCGGGTGCCGGCCCACACGCGGTCGGCCATCACCTCGTCGTAGATCTCCTCGCCGAGCCGGACGACCTCGTCGACCTTGAGTCCGGCGACGAACGCGAGGGCCATCTCCTTGGCCCTCGCGATGTGCTCGGGGTTCTCGCTGCCCCTGACCCGGAACCACGCCTGCCCGAGGGCGAACTTCATCAGGTCCTGCGTGGTGAACAGACCGCGCGCGGCGAGGCCGCGGGCGAAGTGGTAGATCGAGGCGCCCCGCATCATCGTGTTGTCGACGTCGAAGAACGCCGCCGCGGTCAGGTCGGGCACCACCGCGGGCGCCGAGACGGCCGCGGCGGCCGCCACCTCACCGGCGATCTCCGCCGCGACCCGCCGTCGCAATAGCCGCCTCATGGGTCATCAGCTTAACGGCCGGCCCTTGCCGCAGAAGGGAGCAGGCGTGAGCGGGGCATGTCGTGTCAACGTCCGGAAGCCGTCATCGTATCGATGTAACTCAGGTATTGATTGGCCTTGTCGCGATTTTCCCTGTCGAGCTTGGGGAGCAGCGGCTCCACCGTCGTGTGCTGCTCGCGGGCGAACCGACGGGCCTCGCCGGAGGCCTCGCCCCTGCGCTCGACCCGGCTCAGCGCCGCCCGGGTGGTGCTCTCCATGTCGTCGAGCGTCTGGGTGATCAGGTCGTGCCGGCCGGGGCTGCCGGCCGTCAGCAGCGACGCGGTCTCCTCGGCCCGCTGGCGCGCCGCGTCCATCTCCCGCTGGGCCCGCTCCTCGTCGTCGTACGCCAGGGACAGCACGGTCGACTCGGCGGCCCGCTTGAGCGGGTAGAGCACGTCGCCCGGCAGCGCGTGGTGCGTGCGCACGCCGAGGCCGAACATCGTGACCAGCAGCGCGGCGAACACCAGCGCGGGCCGCGTCCGCACGAGCAGGGACGGCCGCCGGCGACGGGGGGCGTGGGCCGCGGGAGTCGGGGGAGCGGCGGCCGCGGCGGCGGCCCGCTCGGCGGCGTGCGTGCGCAGCAGCTCCTCGCGCAGGCCGGCGCGGAACTCGGGACGGGGACCTGGGCCGAGCAGCGAGCGGAGCCCGGCGAGGCGCGCCACCACCCGTGCGCCGGTGCGCGTCGCCCACCCGCCGCGCCACCAGCGTGAGGGTCGCCACCAGCCCATGAACCGCTCCCGCCATCCCCCGCTTGGTGAACCGGAGATCTGTGAAGATCCACCCCTGCCACATGCCCAACGACGGCACGCCGGAAATGGTTACGGCAGGAGTCAGCCCAGATCCTTCGGCAGGGCCCGGGCGAGGGCCTTGATCGCCCGGAACTGGAGCGCCTTGATCGCTCCGCTCTTCTTGCCCATGATCATCGCGGTCTCGGCCAGCGACATGCCGTGCAGGAACCGCAGGATCACGCACTCCTGCTGCTCGGCGCCCAGTTGCTTGATCGCCTGCATGACGTGCTCGTTGACCATGTTGGTCACGACCGCGTTCTCCGGGATGTGCGGCCCGTCGAGCGGCGTGTCGAGCACCTCGGCGGTCGTCACCTCCAGGCGGTTGCGGCCGGACTTGAAGTGGTCGGTCACGAGGTTGCGCGCGATGGTCACCAGCCAGGCGCCGAAGTCGCGGCCCTGCCAGGTGAAGTCGGTGATCCCGCGCAGGGCGCGCAGGAAGGTCTCGCTCGTCAGGTCCTCGGCCAGCACGTGCCCGCCCACCCGGAAGTAGACGTAGCGGTAGACGAGGTCGACGTAGTGGTCGTAGAGCATGCCGAACGCCTCGCTGTCGCCCGTCTTCGCGCGCAGCACCAGCGTCCGCATCTCGTCGTCGTGTTCGCGCTCGCGCGCGGCGGGCTCGGCGGAACGAACGGTCCGCGCTGCCTCGGCGGCTGGAGGGGACAGTCCGGCCAACGGCCACGTGTTCGGCATCCGGTATCCCATGGGGGAAGGGGAGTCGGCGTGCTCGAACACTCTAGAAATCAACGGGAGATAACACAATCCGTCTGAGCACAGTAATAACGTGCTGTAACGGGACTCGCACGGATGTGGCCCGCGAACGTCACGCGAAGGGCAGGTCAGGGGGCACCGGCTACCCGTGCGATGGCAATGTCCGGCAGCATGGGGTCCACCATGGACGTCCTTGTCGCCATCCTCGCGTTCGCCGGCGCGGTGCTCGCCGGCATCACCACCGGCGTGCTCATCGGCCGCCTCCGTGACGAGGCCGCCGGCTGGCTGATCGCGTGGAGCATCGCGACGGGCGCGCTGGCCCTGTCGCTGGCCGCGGTCGCCGTCGGGCATCTGGCCGGGTTCGGAGGCGTGACCTTCCGGGCCTTCCAGATCACCGGCTCGCTGCTCGCGCCCCTCTGGCTCACCGTCGGCGTGCTGCAGTTACTCGCGGAGAAGGCCACCGCGCGGTTCACGTCGTGGCTGCTGGGGATCGCCCTCACGATCGTCGGTGCGGTGATCATGCTGCTCGACCCGATCGTCGGCGGATTCACCAAGGACCTTCCCGCCGGCCCGCCCCATTGGGACATCTGGCCCGAGTGGCTGCTGCGCGGCGTGCACATCCTGGTGATCTTCCTTCTCCTGGTGGCGCTGGCCATCGCGCTGCTCAGCTGGCGCGACGGCGACGACTTCGACGTCGACAACATGAACGCGACCGTGGTGCTCGCCCCGGCGGGCATGGCGCTGTCCGCGTCGCTCGAGCTCACGCTCCCCGGCTTCGTGGTGGTCGCGCTGATGGGCGTGGCGGCCGGGGGCGTCTGGTACGCCGTCGCCCGGCCCCTCGCGCCGTACGACGACGAGGACGACGAGGACGGGGAGGAGGACGACGACTGGCGGGCGCGCCAGGGCCGGGGCCGCCGCGGCGCGGACGGCGGCGACGGCGGGGCGACGGCCGCCTCCCCGATGCCGGCCGGGTCGTCCGCCGGGTCGCCCCGCCGCTCGGGGCTGGGCGACCTGGTGGCGGAGTACCGGGCCGGCGAGCAGGGCGAGGTCGACTACGCGGCCCGCATGCAGCCCGGCGACCGCTCGTTCGCCGCCCGCGCCAACCCGGCGGACGGCTACCAGGCCCGCATCCCGCAGGCCGACGACTTCGGCGGGCCCGCCACCGGACAGCTCCTCCCGGCCGACCCCTTCGGCCAGGGCCGCCCGGCCGAGTACGGCATGCCGGCAGCGCGTCCCGACCAGGAACGGGGGATGCCGGCCACGGGCGCGGTCTACCCCGGGGCCGAGGCGCCGCCTCCGGCCGACCTGGCCGCCAGCTTCGGGGTGGGCTTCAGCAGGTCGGCCGCCAAGCCCCGGCCGGCCGGCGGCTCGGTCAAGCCGTCCCCCTCCATCTACGGCCTGCTCACGGTCTTCACGTTGCTCGACGGATCGGGCGACGCGTTCGACAAGCTGGCCGAGGAGACGGTCGAGGCCGTCCAGCGCAGCGAGCCCGACACACTGATCTTCGTCTGCCACGGCGTGAAGTCCGCCCCGCTCCAGCGGATCGTGTACGAGCTCTACCGCGACGAGGTCGGCTTCGCCGAGCACCAGCGCCAGCCCCACATGGAGCGCTTCGCCACCGAGCGTGTGCCCTTCGTCCTGGCCGCCAACGTCATCGAGCTCACAGTCAACGCCGCCAAGGTCGTCCCGCTCCCCACGGCCCTTCTCTAGGGGTGGCGATCAGGCCGTGAGCGCGGCCCGGAGGCGGGTCTCGTTCACGCGCCAGTAGTCGTGCTGGACGCCGTCCACGAGGACCACGGGGATCATCTCGCCGTACTCGGCCATGTCCTCGGCTGAGGCGGTGATGTCGCGCTCCTCCCATGGGACGCCGAGCTCGGCGGCCACCCGCGTGACCACGGCCCTGGCGTCGTCGCACAGGTGGCAGCCGGGCTTTCCGAGCAGCGTGACACGGTGATCGCGAGGACTCATGACGTCACATTATTCCCCCGGAGGCGGGCCGGATTCGCGACTGAGCCCCGATCCTGGGACAGTGGACGTACGCCCGACTTTGTGCGTGGGTTCACAAAGGCACTAACCTGTTGTACATCCGTCGCATCCGCTCGTGCGGCCGGGGGGGCACCGGCCGCCCGTCCCCCTGGAGCACCGGCCAGTGATCCGCCGTATCCCGCAGGCACGCGACCGCGGCATTCCCGACGCGACCGTCGCGAGGCTGCCGCTCTACTTGCGCGCCCTCAACGGGCTCGCGGAGCGGGGCACGCCCACCGTCAGCTCCGAGGATCTGGCGCTGGCGGCCGGGGTCAACTCGGCCAAGCTCCGCAAGGACCTGTCGCACCTCGGGTCGTACGGGACGAGGGGCGTCGGCTACGACGTGCAGTATTTGATCTACCAGATCTCACGTGAGCTTGGTCTCACTCAGGACTGGGCCGTGGCCATCGTGGGCGTCGGTAACCTCGGGCGTGCGCTCGCCAACTACGGCGGGTTCGTGTCCAGGGGGTTCCGGATCGCGGGGCTGCTCGACGCCGATCCGCGCGTGGTGGGCGACCGCATCGCCGGTCTCGTCGTGGAGCACACCGACGAGCTGGAGGCCGTGATCAAGAAGCGCGGGGTCTCGATCGTGGTCATCGCCACACCGGCGACGGCCGCCCAGCAGGTCTGCGACCGGGTCATCGCGTCCGGCGTCACGAGTATTTTGAACTTCGCCCCCGTCGTCCTGGCTGTGCCGGACGGCGTGGATGTACGTAAAGTCGATTTATCCATCGAACTGCAGATACTTGCGTTCCACGAGCAGCGCAAGGCTAACGGAGGGCCCATCATGGCCGAGGAGTGGCCGGACGGGGTGGTCATGTGAGTGAGCTGTCCACCGGAGCGCGCTCATGAGCATCCTCGTCGTCGGCCTCAGTCACCGGACCACACCGGTCGCGCTGCTCGAACGCGTCACGGTCAGCGGCGACGCGCTCGTCAAGCTGCTGCACGACGTCCAGCAGGACGAGAACGTGGCCGAGTCGCTCGTGATCTCCACGTGCAACCGGGTCGAGATCTACGCGGACGTCGACCGCTTCCACGGCGGCGTCACCGCGGTGATCGGCCTGCTCAGCGCGCACTCCGGCCTGCCGCAGGAGCAGCTGGCCCGCCACCTGTACGTGCACTACCAGGACCGGGCCGTCCAGCACCTGTTCACGGTGGCCTGCGGCCTCGACTCGATGGTGGTCGGCGAGGGTCAGATCCTCGGCCAGATCCGGGCCGCGCTGCGGCTCGCCCAGAACGAGGGCACGGCAGGCACGGCCCTCAACGAGCTCACCCAGCACGCCCTGCGGGCGGGCAAGCGGGCGCACGCCGACACCGGCATCGACCGGGCCGGCGCCTCACTGGTCGGGGTGGGCCTCACCCTGGCCGAGCGGGTGCTCGGGCCGGTCGCCGGCCGGCGGGCCCTGGTCGTCGGGGCCGGGTCGATGAGCTCGCTGTCGGCGGCCACGCTGGCCCGCGCCGGCGTCACCGACATCGTGATCGCCAACCGCACCCACGAGCGGGCCGTACGGCTGGCCGAGTCGGTCGGCGGCCGGGCCGTCGAGCTGAGCGAGGTCCCGGCGGAGCTCGCGGGGGCCGACCTCGTCGTGTCCTGCGTCGGCGCCGGCGTCCGCACGATCACCCCCGAGATGGTCGAGGCGGCCACCCGCGACCGCGAGGCGCCGCTGTTCCTCCTCGACCTCGCGCTGCCCCACGACATCGAGCCGTCCGTCCGCGTCCTGCCGGGCGTCACGCTGGTCGACCTGGAGTCGATGCAGCAGGCCGGGCTGGGCGCCGACGTCGAGGACGGCGGCCGCGCCGAGGCGATCGAGCAGGTCAGGCGGATCGTCGCCGAGGAGGTCACGGCCTACCTGGAGGCCGAGCGGGCCGCCCTGGTCACGCCGACCGTGATCGCGCTGCGCAGCAAGGCCGCCGGCGTGGTCGAGGCCGAGATGGGCCGGCTCATGTCGCGCCTCCCCGAGCTGGACGGCCGGATGCGCGACGAGATCACCCAGACCGTCCGGCGGGTCGTCGACAAGCTGCTGCACGAGCCGACCGTGCGGGTGAAGCGCCTGGCGGCGGCGCCCGGCGGCGACCAGTACGCCGAGGCGCTGCGCGAACTGTTCGGACTCGATCCGAAGGCGCCCGACGCCGTGTCCCGGCTGGAGGTGGAGGGATGACCGCGGCCCTGCGGCTCGGCACCCGCAAGAGCCTCATGGCGACCACGCAGTCGCAGATGGTCGCCGACCGGCTGACGGCCCTGACCGGGCGGGAGGTCGTGCTCGTCGGCGTGACCACGCTCGGCGACGTCTCCCGGGCCCACCTCACCCAGCTTGGCGGGACCGGTGTGTTCGTCAACGAGCTGCGGGCCCGGCTGATCGCCGGCGAGATCGACTTCGCGGTCCACTCGCTCAAGGACCTGCCGACGAAGCAGGACGAGCGGGTCGTCGTGGCCGCCACGCCGCCGCGCGATGACCCCCGTGACGCCCTGGTCGGCTCCGGCAAGCTGTCCGACCTTCCGGCGGGAGCGCGGATCGGGACGGGATCACCCCGCAGGGTGGCCCAGCTCCGCGCGCTCCGTCAGGATCTCGAGTACGTCCCCATCAGGGGAAACGCGGACACCCGCATCGGCAAGATCGCCTCGGGGGAGCTCGACGGGGTCGTACTGGCCGCCGCCGGGCTGGGGCGGATCCGCCGTGAAGCGGAGATCTCCCAGGTGTTCGAGGTGGACGAGATGCTCCCCGCCCCTGGGCAGGGGTCGCTCGCCGTCGAGTGCCTGGCCGTCCGCGACGATCTCATCGAGCTGCTGAGCGTGATCGACGACCCGGCCACCCGGGCCGCCGTGACCGCGGAGCGCTCGGTGCTCGCCGCCCTCGAGGCCGGTTGCGCGGCGCCGGTAGGTGCGTTCGCGTCCGGTGACGGGCACATTCTCAGTCTGACCGCAGCCGTCGTCGCGATCGACGGCGTCCGGTCGGTGCGCAAGTCCGCCTCCGGACCTCTTCCGGCGGCCATGGATCTGGGCCGTGAGCTGGCGGCCGCCATGATCGCCGAAGGGGCCGGCACGTTGATGGGGGAGCAGGCCCATTGAGCCCCGCGAATGACAGCACACAGGCCCGATCCGGGTTCGTCGCCTTCGTCGGCGCCGGCCCCGGCGACGAGAACCTGCTCACGTTGCGCGGTGCCGATCTGCTGAGCAGGGCCGACGTCGTGGTCATGGACCTCAAGGCGTACGGCGCGCTGGCGCGCCACTGCCGCGAGGACGTGGAGATCGTCGACATCTCCGCCGACGCCGCGGAGAACTCGGTGTCGCTGCGGACGATCCAGGAGGCCAAGGCGGGGCGCACGGTTGTGCGGCTGTGCCCGGGCGACCCCTCGTTCTTCTCCTCGGTCACCGACGAGGTCGCGGCCTGTTCGAAGGCCGACGTCGACTTCGAGATCGTCCCGGGCGTGCCGCCCGCGACGGCCGTCCTCACGTACGCGGGCATCCCGCCGGCGGTGTCGGTGCCGGAGTTCCGCATCGTCGACGCGGCCCAGGTGGACGACTGGTCCGTCCACGCCGGCTGCCAGGGGACGCTCGTCATCTACAACGGCGTGACGGAGGCCGTGCCGATCAGCAAGGCGCTGATCGCGGGCGGCAAGCCGGACACCACGCCGGTGGCCGTGACCAGCGACGGCACGACGACCGAGCAGTACACCGTGGTCTCCACGCTGGGCCGCCTCGGTCCCGACCTGAAGCACGCCGGCATGACCGAGCCCGCCCTGATCGTGGTCGGGGAGGCCGTCGGCCTGCGCGACCGGCTGTCGTGGTTCGAGACCAAGCCGCTGTTCGGCTGGCGGGTCCTCGTGCCGCGGACGAAGGAGCAGTCCAAGGGCCTGTCGGAGCAGCTCCGCTCGTACGGCGCGGTGCCCGAGGAGGTGCCGACCATCTCCGTCGAGCCGCCGCGCACGCCGCAGCAGATGGACCGCGCCATCAAGGGCCTGGTCACCGGCCGCTACGAGTGGGTGGCCTTCACCAGCGCCAACGCGGTCAAGGCGGTCCGGGAGAAGTTCGAGGAGTACGGGCTGGACGCGCGGGCGTTCGCCGGCCTCAAGGTCGCCGCCGTCGGTGAGGCGACCGCCCGGTCCCTGGTGGAGTTCGGGGTGAAGCCCGACCTCATGCCGACGGGCGAGCAGTCGTCCGAGGGCCTGCTGGCCGAGTGGCCGCCGTACGACTCGATGCTGGACCCGATCAACCGCGTGCTGCTGCCGCGGGCCGACATCGCGACCGAGTCGCTGGTCGCCGGCCTCGTCCAGCTGGGGTGGGAGTGCGACGACGTCACGGCGTACCGCACGGTCCGGGCCGCGCCCCCGCCCGCGCCCATCCGCGAGGCGATCAAGGGCGGCGGGTTCGACGCGGTGCTGTTCACCTCGTCGTCCACCGTGCGGAACCTCGTGGGCATCGCCGGCAAGCCGCACAACGTGACGGTGATCGCGGTCATCGGCCCGCAGACGGCCAAGACGGCCGAGGAGTTCGGCCTGCGGGTCGACGTGATGGCTGACAAACCGTCGGCTTCCGCCCTCGCGGCCGCCCTGGCGGACTATGGTGCCAAGACGCGCCACGCCGCCATCTCGGCCGGGGAGGTGCCCCGGAGGCCGTCCCAGACGCGCCGCGGCGCCCGCCGACGGGTGAAGTGACCGGAGCGCGTCAGCACGATCCGAGATGAAGCCGGGGAAATCGCCGATCGGCCCCGGCGTGTTGACCCTTGCATGAGGGTCACCCGAGTGGAGAGCACAGTGACTGCCACGCCCCGCACTCCCGCGCAGGCCGCCGGCCTCGCGCAGTTCCCGGTCGCGCGCCCGCGGCGGCTGCGCCGTACGGCGTCGCTGCGGCGGATGGTCGCGGGGACGCGGCTGCACCCGGCCGAGCTGGTCCTGCCGATGTTCGTCAAGGAGGGCATCGCCGAGCCGCAGCCGGTCGGCTCGATGCCGGGCGTCGTCCAGCACACCCGCGACTCGCTGCGCAAGGCCGCCCACGAGGCGGCCGAGGCGGGCGTGGGCGGCCTCATCCTGTTCGGTGTGCCCGAGCACAAGGACGCCCGGGGCTCGGCGGCCGACGACCCGGAGGGCATCGTCCAGGTCGCCCTGCGCGAGCTCGCGGCCGACCTCGGCGACGCCCTCGTCCTGATGTCGGACACCTGCCTCGACGAGTACACCGACCACGGCCACTGCGGGCTGCTGACCGAGGACGGCGAGGTGGACAACGACGCCACGCTGGAGCGGTACGCGTCGGCCGCCGTCGCCCAGGCCGCGGCGGGCTCGCAGGTGATCGCGCCCAGCGGGATGATGGACGGCCAGGTGGCCGCCATCCGGGCGGGGCTCGACGCGGCCGGCTTCGAGCAGACCCCGATCCTCGCCTACTCGGCCAAGTACGCCTCGGCCTTCTACGGGCCGTTCAGGGACGCCGCCGAGTGCGCGCCGCAGTTCGGCGACCGCAGCGCCTACCAGCAGGACCCGGCGGGCCCGGTGGGCGAGGCGCTGCGCGAGGTGCGGCTCGACCTGGCCGAGGGCGCGGACGCCGTCATGGTCAAGCCCGCCCTGGCGTACCTGGACATCCTGCGCCAGGTCCGCGACCTGGTCGAGGTGCCGGTCGCGGCCTACCAGGTCAGCGGCGAGTACGCGATGGTGGAGGCCGCCGCGGCCAACGGCTGGATCGACCGCGACCGGGTGATCATGGAGTCGCTGGTGGCGATCCGGCGCGCCGGGGCCGACCTGATCCTGACCTACTGGGCGACCGAGGTCGCGCGCCGACTATCCTGACTGCTCATCCCGGGGGTCGCGCCGCGAGGGGGGCGACCAGGGGTGCATCATCGGGAGCATGGTCCGGCGATCCCGGGCCGGATCTGCCGACCGTCCCGGCCGACCGCCGGGCGGGTCGGCTTGTGGGGAGGAGCGCCATGGTGGGGGTACCGCTGGCTCGCCGCACGAAACGGCGTGCGCACCGGGCACCGCGGAAGATCACTTCGGTGCTCGAGTACGCCCAGCTGGGCTGGGCTAGCTGCCAGGGGGCTCATCCGCTGGCAGAGGGCGGCAGGGCCTGTTCCTGCGACCGGGTGGGCTGTCCCGACCCGGGGATGCATCCGCTGTCGCCCGCCTGGCAGATGCAGGCCACGACCGACACGGCCCTGCTGACCCGGTGGTGGGAGCAGGAGCCGGACGCCAATGTGATTCTGCCCACCGGCAGGGTGTTCGACGTGTTCGACGTACCCGCGGCGGCGGGGGTACCCGCGCTCGCCGCGATGGACGCCGCCGGATTCGAGACGGGCCCGGTCGCCGAGAACGGCGACCGGGTGCTTTTTTTCGTGGCCACCCGCGGCGCCCCCGAGGACGAGGACGAGTGGTGGTCCTGCCACCTCGACGCCGGCCCGGAGACCATCGACGCGACGCCCGGCCTGCGCTGGCACTGCCGGGAGAGCTACGTCCTGGCGCCGCCGTCCACGCTGCCCACGGGCGGCGCGATCGAGTGGATCAGGCCTCCGGACGGGCGGCCGCTGCCCGACCCCCTGCGCGTTCTCGACCTGCTCGCCGACTTCTGCGAGTAGGGTCCTCCGCTCCGAGGGGCCGCGTGCCGCGCCCGTGCGGCGTGTCCCCGTAATCTGGGGGGCGTGACGCGAACGCAGACCTCCGAGGACCTGTTCGACCGTGCCCGCCGGATCGTTCCCGGCGGCGTCAACTCGCCGGTGCGCGCCTTCGGCGCCGTGGGCGGCACCCCCCGGTTCATGGCCTCGGGCGAGGGTCCGTACATCACCGACGTGGACGGCAACCGCTACGTCGACCTCGTGTGCTCCTGGGGCCCGATGATCCTGGGTCACCGCCACCCCGCGGTCGTGGCCGCGATCGAGGAGGCGCTCGGGCGGGGCCTGTCGTTCGGCACGGCCACCGAGGGCGAGGTCCTGCTGGCCGAGGAGATCGTCTCCCGTGTGGCGCCCGTGGAACGGGTCCGGCTCGTCAGCTCCGGCACCGAGGCCACCATGTCCGCCGTACGGCTGGCCCGGGGCTTCACCGGGCGTTCCAAGGTCGTGAAGTTCGCCGGCTGCTACCACGGCCACGTGGACGCGCTGCTCGCCTCGGCGGGCTCGGGCGTCGTCACGTTCGGCCTCCCCGACACCCCCGGCGTCACCGGGGCGTCCGCGGCCGACACGATCGTCCTGCCGTACAACGCGCTCGACGCGGTCGAGGAGGCGTTCCGCACGTTCGAGATCGCCTGCGTCATCACCGAGGCCTGCCCGGCCAACATGGGCGTCGTCCCGCCCGCGGAGGGCTTCAACCGGCGGCTGCGCGAGCTGTGCACCGAGCACGGCGCGCTGCTCATCGTCGACGAGGTGCTGACCGGGTTCCGCGTCTCCGCGGCCGGCTGGTACGGGCTCGACCCGGTCGAGGCCGACCTCATGACGTTCGGCAAGGTCATGGGCGGCGGGCTGCCCGCGGCGGCGTTCGGCGGGCGGGCCGACGTCATGGCCGCCCTCGCCCCGGAGGGACCCGTCTACCAGGCCGGCACGCTGTCCGGGAACCCCCTGGCCTGCGCCGCCGGGCTCGCCACCCTGCGGGCCTGCGACGACGACGTGTACGACCGGGTGGACGCCTCGGCCCTGGTCATCGGCCGGGCGGCCTCCGGCGCCCTCGCCGCGGCCGGCGTGCCTCACCGGCTCCAGCGGGCCGGAAACCTTTTCTCGATCTTCTTCACCGACCGGCCGGTGACCGACTTCGACTCGGCGAGGACCCAGAACGCCGCCGCCTACCGGGCGTTCTTCCACAGCATGCTCGACCAGGGGGTCTACCTGCCGCCCTCGGCCTACGAGGCCTGGTTCCTGTCGGCCGCCCACGACGACGAGGCCCTCACGCGGATCGCCGAGGCCCTTCCCATCGCCGCCAAGGCCGCCGCCCAGGCCGGGGAGTCCTGACCCTCACTTCACGAGTACGGCGAGGTCCACGTCGATCGGGAAGGGCACGGACACGGCCGGCCGTTCGTGGTGGATGCCCGTGAGGCCGTAGGCGCCGCCCGCGGGATCCCGCTCGTCGCTCGTAGTCCGTGGCGGCCTCGGCGTCGATCACCATCACGTCGGGACACGGACGCGTGCGCCGGCTCAGCTTCACGTCCATGCGCTGCACGACTTCCAGGTGGCTCGGCGCCTGGAGGTCGAGCCTCTCGGTGAGGGCCAGAGCGAGACGCTGGTGAAACCGACGCCGGGGGGACCTGACGACGAGCACTCCGTCGGCCAGCTCGGCGCGCGTGTAGAAGTCCGGCTCGCCGTCCGGGCCTTCGGAAGGCAGGTGATCGAGGTCGTCCGCCGTCCACCCACAGCAGGGCCGGACAGGCGGGTGCTGTCCGTCGCGCACGACGGTCACGTTAGCAGCGACGGGCACGATGGGTAGGCGTCCGGATCCTGGCTGTGAGAGTCAGCGGGTGGGGCGGTCGGTGGGGGCGGAGAGCGGCGGCAGGCGGACGGCGTCGGGGGCGGCGCGGCGGGCGCGGGCCTGGACGGCGAGCGCGCGGAGGTAGCCGTGCTCCGGCGGCGTGGGGACGACCCGCGGCCGGGAGTTGGCGTACAGCAGCCCGGCGAGGATGAGGCCGCCCGCCGCAACCGTGACCGGCGAGACGGGCTCGCCCGTGACCAGGGCGGCGGAGGCCAGCCCGAACACCGGGACGAGCAGGCTGTACGGCGCCACCACGGAGGCGTTGTAGCGGGCCAGCAGCCATCCCCACACGCCGAACCCGCCCAGCGTGGAGAGGAAGGCGGTGTACATGACCGCCCCGACGCCCTCGGCCGTGAACGAGGTGAGGGACGACGCCCCCTCCGTGACCAGCGCCAGCAGCAGGAGCGGCCCGGCCGACACCGCGCTCACCCAGACCATGAACCGCAGGGAGTCGGGCGGCGCGGCCCGGCGGGTCGCGACGTTGCCGGCGCCCCACCCGGCGGCGGCGCCTACGCACAGCAGGAAGGCCCCGAACGGGATCGCCCCCGACCGCGCCACCACGCCGGCCGCGATCAGGCCGAGGCCGGCGAAGGCGACGGCCATCCCGATCACCCGTCGCCGTCCCAGCCGCTCGCGCAGCAGCACGGTCGCGAACAGCGCGGTGAACACCGCCTGCACCTGGAGCACCAGCGACGTCAGCCCCGCCGGCATCCCGGCCCGCATGCCCAGCAGGAGCAGGCCGTACTGGGCGACGCCGAGCGTGGCGCCGGTGGCGAGGACCCACCGCCACGGGACCCGGGGCCCGCCGACGACGAGCACGGCCGGGAAGGCGGCCAGCAGGAACCGCAGCGCCGCGTACATCAGCGGCGGGTAGTGCCGCAGCCCGGCCTCCATGACGACGAAGTTGAACCCCCAGACCGCGGCGAGGCCCACCGCGAGGGCGAGGTGGCGGGGGCGCACGATCAGCGGGCGGAGGGGGAGGGACGGCGCGTCCGGCTCTGACGCGCGTGGACGGCGAGGGTCTCCAGGTAGGAGATCTCGTCGCGACGGGCGGTCTTTGTGAAGAGCTTGTTGAAGATTCTCATGTCGACATCTTCGCATCGCTTAACTGTTGAGTACAAGCAAGTTTTTCTAAGGCCGACGGTTTAGACTGTCTACATGTTGGATCTGAACCGGCTGAAGGCCCTGCACGCGGTCGCGGTGTACGGCTCGATCGGCGCGGCGGCCGAGGCGCTGCTGGTCACTCCTTCCGCGATCTCGCAGCAGCTGGCAAAGCTCGAGCGCGAGACCGGGGCCGTCCTCATCGAGCGCAACGGCCGCGGCGTGCGGCTCACCGACGCCGCCGGGCTGCTCGCCGAGCACGCCGAGCGCATCCTCGCCCTGGTGGAGACCGCCGAGGCCGACTTCGAGGCGTTGCGCGGCGAGGTGGTCGGCAGGCTCACCGTCGCGGCGTTCCCCACGGCCGCGCGCGGGATCCTGCCCCGGGCGCTGTCCCTGATGAAGGCCCGCCACCCCGACCTCGGCGCCGTCCTGTACGAACGGGAGCCGGAGCGGCAGATCCGCGAGGTGGCGCGGGGCGAGATCGACCTCGCCGTGGTGCAGGACTGGCTGAACCGGCCGATGGCGCTGCCCGAGGGCCTGTCCCGCACGGCCCTGCTCGACGACGTGGCCGACGTCGTGGTGCCGTCCGGTCATCCGCTGGCGCGCAAGCCCGGCGTGCGGATGTCCGACCTCGCCGGGGACTGCTGGATCAGCTCGACGCCGGGCACGGTCTGCCACGACTTCCTGATCTTCCTGCTCCGCTCCGAGGAGCACGAGCCGCAGATCGTCTGCATGGCCGACGAGTACCCGACGCAGCTCGCGCTCGTCGCGGCCGGCCACGGCTGCGCGCTGATCCCGCGGCTGGGCCGGGGGGCGCTTCCCGAGGGGGTCGAGGTGCTGTCGATCCAGCCGCCGCCGACACGCCGGATCTACGCCGTCTGGCGCAGCGACGCGGCCCGCCGCCCCGCGATCCGCGCCGCCGTCGACGCGCTGGCCTCCACCTGCTCGGAGCTCCCCGCCGGGTAGGCTGTCCAGGTCATGACAGAAATGACCATCATCCACCTCCTCCGGCACGGAGAGGTCCACAACCCGGCGGGCGTCCTGTACGGCCGGCTCCCGGGCTACCACCTGTCCGAGACCGGCCGCCGGATGGCCGAGACGGTCGCCAAGGCCGTCGCCGGCCGGGACATCGTCGCCGTGTGGAGCTCGCCCATGGAGCGAGCCCAGGAGACCGCGGCCCCCTCCGCCGAGGCCCTGGGCCTCCAGGTGCGGACCGACGAGCGGCTGACCGAGGCGGGCAACGTCTTCGAGGGCCTGCGGGTGGCCGGGGGCGGCGGCGTGTTCCGCGACCCCCGCTCCTACCGCCACTTCCGCAACCCGTTCCGCCCGTCCTGGGGCGAGCCGTACGTCGACGTGGTGGCGCGCATGAAGGCGGTCATCGACGACGCGCGCGGTGAGGTGCGGGGCCACGAGGCGCTGCTCGTCAGCCACCAGCTGCCCATCTGGATCACGCGCCTGGCCGCGGAGGGCAGGCGGCTGTGGCACGACCCCCGCCGCCGCCAGTGCTCGCTGGCGAGCCTCACCAGCTTCACGTTCGAGGGCGGACGGCTCATCAGCGTCGGCTACAGCGAGCCCGCCGGGGCCCTGCTGCGGCAGGTCGCGGAGCCGCAGGGCGAGGCCGCGCTGTTCGAGCACGCCGACCCGCCGCTGCCGGAGGCCGTGCGCGGCGAGCCGGAAGACTGAGCGTCCCGGGCCCGATCCCGACCCTCTGGGCGGGGCACCCGCGGGCGTCGGTAGGCTTACAGCTCTACCGGTCGTAGTACAAGGAGTCGTCCTCCCGTGTCCGCCAAGAGCCTGACCGTGATCGCCGCTCTGGCCGTGACGGCCCTCGCCGGCTGCGCGGGCGGCCAGACGTCCCAGCCCCGATCCGGGGACACGCGCTTCGTGGCCGGGGACGGCCACGTCCAGTTCTTCGCCGCCGCCGACCGCCAGAAGGCCCCCGCCATCGAGGGCGCCACCCTCGACGGCGGCACCGCCACGCTGGGCTCCGGCAAGGTGTACGTGCTCAACTTCTGGGCGTCCTGGTGCGCCCCCTGCCGCGCCGAGGCGCCCGTGCTCAAGGACATCGCGTCCCGGATGAAGCCGAAGGGCGTGGAGTTCCTCGGGGTCAACTTCAAGGACCTCCAGGCCTCCGCCCAGGCGTACGACCGGACGGTGCGGCCGGGGTATCCGAGCATCTTCGACCAGAGCGGCAAGGTCCTGCTCGAGTTCCACGACACCGTGCCGCCGGCGGCCATCCCGTCCACGCTGATCATCGACCAGCAGGGCCGCATCGCCGCCCGCGCCCTCGGGGCGGTCAAGTACGACGACCTCCTCGGGGCCGTCACCAAGGTCAGCGATGAGTGACCTGGGCGCCACCGTCGCGAGCGGTTCGATCCTGCTGGCCCTGCCCATCGCGGTGCTGGCCGGGCTGGTGTCGTTCGTCTCGCCGTGCGTGCTCCCGCTCGTGCCCGGCTACCTGTCGTACGTCACAGGCATGAGCGGCGACCCCAAACGGGGACGCATGGTGCTGGGCAGCGCGCTGTTCGTGCTCGGGTTCGCCGCGGTGTTCGTGCTCGGGGGAGCGCTGTTCGGGGGCCTCGGCGGCGCGCTGCTGGGCAACGCCGGCGTGATCACCCGGGTGCTCGGCGCCGTGACGATCGTGCTCGGGCTGGCCTTCCTCGGGCTGGTCCCCGGCCTCCAGCGCGAGATGCGGCTCCACCGGCTCCGGCCGGCGGCCGGGCTCGCGGGCGCCCCGCTGCTCGGGGTCGTCTTCGGCCTCGGCTGGACGCCCTGCATCGGGCCGACCCTGGCCGTCGTGCTCACGCTCTCGGTCGACCAGGGGAGCGCCGCCCGGGGCGCGGCACTCGCCTTCGCGTACGCGCTGGGCCTCGGGGTGCCGTTCGTGCTCGCCGGGCTGGCCTATCGCAGGGCGCTGCACGCGTTCAGGGCGGTGCGCCGCCACACGCCGCTCATCACCCGGATCGGGGGCGCCATGCTCGTGCTCGTGGGCGTGCTGCTCGTGACCGGCTGGTGGGGCGGCCTCATCGCCGGCCTGCAGGGCTGGGTGGGCGGATTCGAGCCGGTGATCTGATGAGCGCTCCCCACGACCACCTCGAGCGCGCCGCGACCGACGCCGAGACCCCGGTCGCCATCGAGAGCGCGCCCCCGGAGCCGGGGCGCCCCGTCGGCCTGGGCCTTCGAGGCTGGCTGCGCTGGTCCTGGCGCACGCTCACCTCGATGCGCACGGCGCTGATCCTGCTGTTCCTGCTGGCGCTCGGCTCGGTGCCCGGGTCGCTCTACCCGCAGCGCGGGGTCGACCCGGCCAGGGTCGCGCAGTACTTCACCGACAACCCCACCGAGGCGAAGTGGCTGGACAGGTTCTGGCTGTTCGACGTCTTCACCTCGCCCTGGTTCTCGGCCGTCTACCTGCTGCTGTTCGTCTCGCTCGCCGGCTGCGTCCTGCCCCGGGCGCTGGCGCACCTCAAGGAGCTCCGCAGGAAGCCGCCCGCCGCGCCGCGCAACCTCCTGCGCCTGCCGCACGCCGAGGCGTTCGAGGGCGAGCTGACGGTGGAGCGGGCGGCCGCCGTGCTGCGCCGCAGGCGCTTCCGGGTCGTCACCGGCCCCGACTGGGTCGCCGCGGAGAAGGGCTACCTGCGGGAGACCGGGAACCTGCTCTTCCACCTGGCGTTGCTCGTCCTGCTGTTCGCGGTCGGCGCCGGCGGCCTGTACGGCTACCGCGGCAACGTGCTGGTGGTGGAGGGCGACGGCTTCTCCAACACGGTGGCCGCCTACGACCGGTTCATGCCGGGCCAGCGGGTGACGGCCGAGTCGCTGACGCCGTTCTCGTTCACGCTCAAGGACTTCCAGGCCAGCTACGTGGCCGCCGGGCCGAAGGCGGGCCAGCCGCTCGACTACTCCGCCCGCCTGACGGTCCAGGACTCGCCCACCTCGGCGCCCCGCGACGTGGACCTCAAGGTCAACGACCCGGTCGACGTGAACGGCACCCTGACCTACCTCATCGGCCACGGGTACGCCCCCACGTTCAAGGTGACGGACGGCAAGGGGCAGGTGGCCTACGACGGGCCGGTGCCCTGCCTCGCCGACGACCAGGCCACGTACACGTCCGAGTGCGTCATCAAGGTCCCCGACGCCCAGCCGACCCAGCTCGGCTTCCTCGCGCGGTTCCTGCCCACGACCGTCCCGAACGGCGGCGCCTGGGTGTCGATCTTCCCCGGCGCGGCCAACCCCACGGTCCAGGTCTTCCCGTTCGGGGGCGACCTCGGCATGAAATCGGGGCGGCCGCAGTCGGTGTACCAGCTCGACACCGACCACCTGAAGCCGCTCGGCGCGATGTCGGCCCAGCCGGCCCCGCTCAACGTCGGCGACACCAAGGAGCTCGCCGACGGCGCCGGGAAGATCCAGTTCACCGGCGTCAAGGAGTGGATCAGCCTCCAGGTCACGTACGACCCGGGGCGCATGCCCGCGCTGCTGGCCGCCGCGGCCGCCGTCATCGGGCTCGTGCTGTCGCTGACCATCCGCCGGCGCCGCCTGTGGGTGCGGATCGGGGACCGCGAGGTCACGGTGGGAGGATTGACCCGCACAGAAGGCGGCGGCGCGACCTTCGCCGAGGAACTGAACGAGATCGTCACCGCGCTCCGCGGCGGCGCGCCCGCGCCCGCCCCCGACGACGTGGCCCCTTCGCCTGACACCCGCGCGCAGGAAGCCGGGGACGCTCCGCGCCCGGAGGAGCCCGAACAGGCTGGTCAGACCCCTGAGGGCCCGTCCGGCCGCGACAGCCGAGACGGCGCCCACGGCGCCCATGACGCCGACGAACACGCTGCGCCGGGCGCCCGCCCGGACGAGGAGTAGACATGCCCGCCCAGGTCAACGAGGGACTTGCCACGGTGAGCGACCAGCTCATCCTGGCGACCGTCCTGCTCTATCTCGCCGCCATGATCTGCTTCGCGCTGGAGCTCGCCTTCGGCCGGGTCCGCACGGCCACGGCCGCGGCCGCGGCGCGACGCCGGCCGGTCGCGGTCGGCGCGGGAGCACCGGCGTCCCCGCCCGAGGAGGCCGCCGCGGATGCCCGTACCGGGCCTGCGCCGGCCGCCTGGGCCGTCAGGGCCGGGACGGTCGCCGTCGTCCTCAGCTGGATCGCCTGGGCCGGGAACCTCGCCGGCATCCTCACCCGCGGCCTCGCGGTCGACCGGTGGCCGTGGGGCAACATGTACGAGTTCGTGGTGGCGATCTGCTTCGCCGCCGTGAGCGCGTTCCTCGTGCTGCTGACCCGTCAGCCGATCCGGTTCCTCGGGGCGTTCGTCACCGTGACGGCGGCGCTCGGGCTCGGCTTCGCCGTGCTGTTCCTGCACGTCCAGGCAGGCCCGGTGATGCCGGCCCTGCACTCGTACTGGATCGCCATCCACGTGACCGCGGCGATCGTCGCGAGCGGGCTGTTCATCCTGGCCGGCGTGTGCGCGATCCTCTACCTGATCCGCAAGGACGGGCAGGCGTCGGCGCTGCCGACCCGCGACGTGCTGGAGCGCGTGACCCACCGGGCCATCGTGATCTCCTTCCCCATCTGGACGTTCGCCGTGATCGCGGGCGCCATGTGGGCCGACCGCGCCTGGGGCCGCTACTGGGGCTGGGACCCCAAGGAGGTCTGGGCGTTCGTCACGTGGATCGTGTACGCGGCGTACCTGCACGCGCGGGCCACGGCGGGCTGGCGCGGCACGGCCGCCATCGTCGTGTCGCTGGTGGCCTTCGGCTGCCTGCTGTTCAACCTCGTCGGGGTGAACATCTTCATCTCCGGCCTCCACTCCTACGCCGACGTGCCGAAGTAGGACCGGCCGGAGCGGGGCCGATCAGTCGTCGTCGCGGAGACGGCGGTCGAGCTGGCGGAGGAACTCGGGGTCGTCGTCGGGCCCACGGGGCACGTCGTGCTGCGGCCGCCGCCGTACGCCCGCCGCCATGCCGGCCGGGCCGTGCACGGCCTCACGGGCGTGCTGGGGACGCCCCAGGAGCAGCCAGATCAGGGCCCCGAAGGGAAGGAGGAGCACCACGATGAGGATCCACAGCGCCTTGGGAACGGCGCGCACCTCGGTCCCGGGGGTCGTGATCACGTCGAACAGGCAGTAGAGCCAGAAGGCAAGCAGCGCCAGGCCGATAATCACGCTAGGCATGTCCACACGGTAAGCCATGTCTGCATGTGATCGTGTTTGTGCTCCTCATTCGGGGTGACGGCATTCGGGGTGACGGCGCGAGATCCGCATCGTACGGTGGACCGGTACATGCGCGAGGGCCGTCCCGGGTGACGGCGCGGGCGTGACGGCACGTGGCGAGTGAGGTGCGATGGCGGAGCCGGGCGACAGGGGCCGCCACCGGCGGGGGTCGCGGTGGTGGCAGCGCGGGCCGTACGTGTCCTCGCACCGCCGGGCGGACGCGCCGGAGCACGCCGCCGAGAGGGCTCCCGAGCGTGGCGCCGAGCGCGCTCCCGACGCCCCCACGGACTGGTTCCGCCAGCGACGGCCCGTCGAGCGGCCGGTGGAACGGCCACGGGAATGGCCGGGAGAGTGGGAGCGGCCCCCCGCCGAACGGGTCGCCGTGACCGCCCCCGTGGTGGACGACCGCCCCCAGTACACCTGGCGGGACTTCGAACTCGACGATTTGCCGCTGCGGGCCGCGCCGCACGCCCCCGACGCCCCCGACCTCAGGGACGGCAGGCGGCACTGCGGGCCGCTGGAGCGCATCCTGTACCGCCAGTGGGACGCCATGGAGGGCCCGCCCCCCGCCGACGCCGTACGGGCCGTGGACAGCCTGGCGCGGCTCCCCGACCGCATCAAGACCGCGCTCGCCATCGGACTCGAGGGCATCTACGTGGGCCGCGGCGGCGTGCCGGACCTCGACGACATGGGCTACCTGCGCGGCGCGCCGCTGCCCTCCGGCCGCGCCACCTGGGACGTCTGCGCCGGCGCGTACGGCGACCGCAAGATCGTGGTGGGGGACCGGCCGTCGCCCACGCCGGACGTCATGATGCACGAAGTCGGGCATGCGCTGGACGACGTGGACGCCGGTCCGGGAGAGTGGGTCTCGGACTCCCCCGAGTTCGCCGCGCTCTACGAGGAGTGCCTGCCGCTGTTCGCCTCGTCGTTCCACCGGCAGCCGGGGGGCCTCGGGCGTAAGGAGTTCTTCGCCGACGCGTTCGCCGCGATCGCGTCCCGGCAGCGTCCGGCCCTCGTCGACATGCTCGGCGGGGACACCCGAGCGGCGCTCAACGTGATGTTGTTCTTCAACAGGCGCTTTGGGATCTAGGTGATTCGGATGTACGTGATCCGGCTCGGCGACGGGACGTTGCGCGTGCCGCAATCCCTCACCACCGGCGACGGGCGTCTGATCGGCAACGCGTACGTCGAGGTGGTGCCCGGCGACCCCGGCTACGACGCCTGGCTGGCCGAGTCCATCACCGAGGAGGAGGAGGCCGAGCGCCGCCGCCGATGGCGCGAGGGCGACGAGGAGCTCGAACGGGCCTTCCTCGCGTTCAAGGCCGAGCAGGACTGAGGGGCGTCACTCGGGCCGCGGGCGCGGCGAAGGCGGGGCCTGGCCGGCAGGGGTGCAGGACGAGCCGGGGGCCGGGTTCGAGGGGCGGTGCGGGAGGGCTGACTCCGGTGACCCTGCGGCGTCCGGGTAGCGCGCAGGATCACCCGGTGCTGGTACGTGCGTCAGACTCGCGGTGAGTCGCCGTTCGGCCGGTCGGCCGTCAGTACGTCCTCACCGCGAAGGAGGGCGTGCACTTCCGATTCGCGGAACCGCCTGTGCCCTCCGGGGGTACGGATGCTGCTGATTCGCCCAGCCGCGGCCCAGCGTGTCACGGTCTTCGGGTCGACCCTGAAGAGGGCGGCAACCTCTCCTGGGGTCAGCAGTCGCTCGCTGCTACTCTCCACAATCTCTCCCCCTCGCGTCCCGCGTCCTGCAGCGGGCGGACAGGTAACCAGTGTGCCGAGCGAAGCCTGATTTATCCGTGGTTTTCGCAGAAGATCACGGGTTGTTACCGGCTCAGTGCCCGATTGTTATATGATAGAGCCTCTTTGGGGCGCTCATGGGTGTTTCTTTACAAAAGCGCCTTGTTGTGAACACTAGCAGTGCCCACGGCAGATGCGAAGAGAGACCAACGTCTCGGGAGAGTGACGTAGCCTCGACGCTGTGCACCCGGTAGTCGTTTACACGCTTTCGCGTCTGGGCCTGTTCGCCGTCGCCCTCGGCGTCCTCTATCTCGTCGGCCTGCGCACGTTCCCTCTGCTCGTGATCGCGTTCCTGGTCAGCGGCGTGGCCAGCTACGTGCTGCTGTCCAAACAGCGGGACGCGGTGAGCGCGCGCATCGCCAGGAATCGCGGGGGAGCGGGGAGAGACTAGGTCGTCGCGAACATGCCGACCCGGGCATGGTACTCATGCCCGGCCTCAGGCGTGTCGCTTCCCACCAAAAGCCCCCTGTTAACTGTCAGGAACGGCTTTACCCCGTTTCCCCTTTCTCCCCACTGGACGCGTGCCGCGCGCCGGCCGCGCCACGG
>NZ_KI866523.1:1355171-1379880 GCF_000511135.2 Microbispora sp. ATCC PTA-5024
GCGCCGGAGCCCGGGCGGCGCTGGCGCCGCCCGGCGGGTGACGGGCGTGACCTGTGTGTTCTTGCGAGCATTCCCCAAGTTCTAGCAGACTCAGCGTAATCGCTGAACTACGTTGCGCTCATCAAGGCACGGTGGTGGGGCACCGGCCCCGCCGCCGCCTAGGCTTGCGTGCATGACGCGCGCATCGCTGGACAAGCAGCCGCACGAGGTCGCCGCGATGTTCGATCGCACGGCCCGGCGCTACGACCTGGTCAACGACGTCCTGTCGCTCGGGCAGGACCGGCTGTGGCGCAAGGCCACGGCCGAGGCGATCGACGCCGGCCCGGGCGAGCTGGTCCTCGACCTCGCCGCCGGCACCGGCACCTCGACGGACGCCTTCACGATGCTCGGCGCGCGCGCCGTCGCCTGCGACTTCTCGCTCGGCATGTTGCGCACCGGCGTCGAGCGGCGCGGCGGCTCGGGCCTGTACGGCGGCGGCGTGCGGGGTGTGACGTTCGTCGCGGGCGACGCGCTGCGCCTGCCGTTCCGCGACGACACCTTCGACGCGGTCACCATCTCCTTCGGGCTGCGCAACGTGGCCGACACGGAGCAGGCGCTGCGCGAGATGCTCCGCGTGACGCGGCCGGGCGGCCGGCTGGTGATCTGCGAGTTCTCCCGGCCCACGCCGCGCTCGTTCGACGTCGTCTATTCGCAGTACCTGATGAAACTGCTGCCGCCGGTCGCCCGGATGGTCAGCTCCAATCCGGACTCGTACGAGTATCTGGCCGAGTCGATCCGCGCCTGGCCGGACCAGCCGGCCCTCGCCCGGACGATTCAGCGGTCGGGGTGGGAGAAGGTGGCCTGGCGCAATCTCACCCTCGGCGTCGTCGCCCTGCATCGGGCCGTGAAGCCCGATGCCGTCCGTGGTTAACCGCACCCCTCTGACGCTGTGCGGCGGATAGGGGTTAGACTGCGGCGCGACAGTTTGTGAAGTGGTTCACAAAGGCACGAAGGTCCCAAACCATTCGAGGCCTTCCTTGTTGGACAGGACAGGTCCCCCGTGAGCGAGCAACCCCGCGTAGCGCGGACAGCGGTGGACGCCGACGTCATCGTCGTCGGCGCGGGCCCCGCGGGGTCGACGGCCGCCTTCTACCTCGCCCGGTCCGGCCTCGACGTGCTGCTCCTGGAGAAGACGCGCTTCCCGCGGGAGAAGGTGTGCGGCGACGGCCTCACGCCGCGGGCCGTCAAGGAGCTCGTCGCGATGGGCGTCGACATCGACGCGCCCGGCTGGATCCGCAACAAGGGGCTGCGGGTCGTCGGCGGCGGCCTCCGCCTGGAGCTCGACTGGCCGGAGCTGCACAGCTACCCCGACTTCGGGCTCGTCCGCACCCGCGCCGACTTCGACCAGATCCTCGCCCGGCACGCGGAGCAGCGCGGCGGCGTCCGCCTCCGGGAGGGCGTGAACGTCACGGGCCCCCTGCTCGACGAGCGCAGCGGCCACGTCGTCGGCGTCACCGCCAAGGCGGACGGCGAGGAGGTCGCCTACCGGGCGCGCCTGGTGATCGCGGCCGACGGCAACTCCACGCGCCTGTCCATCGCGCTCGGGCTGCACAAGCGCGAGGACCGCCCGATGGGTGTCGCCGTGCGGACCTACTACACCAGCCCGCGGCACGACGACGACTACCTGGAGTCGTGGCTCGAGCTGTGGGACGAGGACCGGCTGCTGCCCGGCTACGGCTGGATCTTCGGCGTCGGCGACGGCACCTCCAACGTCGGCCTCGGCCTGCTGAACACCAGCGACGCGTTCAAGAACATCGACTACCGCGACCTGCTCAGGCGCTGGGTCAAGAACATGCCCGCCGAGTGGGGCTTCACCGACGAGAACATGACGGGCCCGATCAGGGGCGCCGCGCTGCCGATGGGGTTCAACCGGCAGCCGCACTACACCCGCGGGGTCATGCTCGTCGGCGACGCGGGCGGCTCGATCAACCCGTTCAACGGCGAGGGCATCGCGTACGCCATGGAGACCGGCCGCATCGCCGCCGAGGTCGCCGTGCAGGCCCTGTCGCGGCCCACCCCCGCCCAGCGTGAGCGGGTGTTACTCGCGTACCCGCGTATTCTGAAAGACGCCTACGGCGGTTACTTCACCCTCGGGCGGCTCTTCGTGGAGGCGATCGGGAAGCCCGGGGTGATGAAGTTCGCCACGCGGCACGGGCTGCCCCACCCCACCCTGATGAGATTCGCCCTGAAACTTCTCGCTAATCTCACAGACCGGCGAGGCGATGCCTCGGACCGCATAATCAACGCCCTGTCCAAGGTGGCTCCGCCTTCATGACCGAGATGTACCGCACACTGCCGCCGGTCGCCGAGACGGCCGATCAGCCCGGCGCTCTCGTGATCGACCAATTTCACCGAGTAAGCGAGGACATGTAGCCATGGAGCTGTATGTGCCGATTCTGGTGCTCGCGGTCCTCGCGGCGGGGTTCGCCGTGTTCTCCGTGGGCATCGCGCCCTTCACCGGGCCGAAGCGCTGGAACCGCGCCAAGCTGGACGCCTACGAGTGCGGCATCGAGCCGACTCCGCAGCCGGTCGGCGGCGGCCGCTTCCCGCTGAAGTACATGATCACCGCGATGCTGTTCATCGTGTTCGACATCGAGATCATCTTCCTCTATCCGTGGGCGGTGGCCTTCGACAAACTCGGCGTGTTCGGGCTGGTCGAGATGGTGCTGTTCATCGTCACCGTCCTCGTGGCGTACGCCTACGTCTGGCGCCGTCGCGGCCTCGATTGGGATTAGCCATGGGTCTTGAAGAGAAACTCCCGAGCGGGTTCGTCCTCACCACCGTCGAGCAGGTGGCGGGCTGGGCCCGGAAGAACTCCGTCTGGCCGGCGACCTTCGGTCTCGCCTGCTGCGCGATCGAGCTGATGGCGACCGGCGGCCCCAAGCACGACCTCGCCCGGTTCGGCATGGAGCGCGCCTCGGCCTCTCCCCGCCAGGCGGACCTGATGATCGTGGCCGGCCGGCTGTCGCAGAAGATGGCGCCGGTGCTGCGGCAGATCTACGACCAGATGGCCGAGCCCAAGTGGGTCATCGCGATGGGCGTCTGCGCGTCCAGTGGCGGCATGTTCAACAACTACGCCATCGTGCAGGGCGTGGACCACGTGGTGCCCGTCGACATCTACCTGCCCGGCTGCCCGCCGCGCCCGGAGATGCTGATCGACGCCATCGTCAAGCTGCACGACAAGATCCAGAACATGAAGTTCGGCGCGCACCGCGAGCGGCAGATCGAGGAGCTCGAACTCCAGGCGCTGCGCACGCTGCCGCTGATCGACCAGGGGGCCGGGAAGTGAGCACGGAGAATCTGCCCGGGCTGCCGGAGGAGCCGGTCGCCCGCACGGGCATGTTCGGCGTCAAGGACACCGGGGACACCTCCGGCTACGGACGCCTGGTCGTGCGCCGTCCTCCGAAGCCGTCGAGCGTCCGGCCGTACGGGTCGTACTTCGACGAGGTGGCGGACGCGCTGGAGCCGGCCGTGGGCGACGCGATCGAGCGGGTCGTGGTGGACCACGGCGAGGTGACGTTCCACGTGTCGCGCGAGCGCCTCGCCGAGGTGCTGCGCCACCTGCGGGACGACCCGGCGCTGCGGTTCGAGCTGTCGCTCGGCGTCTCGGGCGTCCACTACCCGGACGAGACCGGCTCGGAGCTGCACGCGGTCTACCACCTGTGCTCGATCACGCACAACCGCCGGGTGCGCGTCGAGGCCGCCTGCCCCGACGCCGATCCGCACATTCCCTCCACAGTCTCGGTCTACCCGACGCACGACTGGCATGAGCGCGAGACGTACGACTTCTTCGGAATCGTCTTCGACGGGCACCCGGCGCTGACCCGGATCGAGATGCCCGACGACTGGGAGGGGCACCCCCAGCGCAAGGACTACCCCCTCGGCGGCATCCCGGTCGAGTACCGCGGCGCCGAGGTCCCCGCGCCGGACAACAGGAGGTCGTACGCGTGAGTACTACGGAGACCGAGGGCCGGATCTACGACGTCGCGGGCCAGGACTGGGACGAGCTGGTCCAGAACGTCACCGACTCCGCCGAGGAGCGGCTGGTCATCAACATGGGCCCGCAGCACCCGTCGACGCACGGCGTGCTCCGCCTGGTGCTGACGCTCGACGGCGAGACGGTGACCGAGGCCCGCACGGTGATCGGCTACCTCCACACCGGCATCGAGAAGAACATGGAGTTCCGGACGTGGACCCAGGGGGTCACGTTCGTCACCCGCATGGACTACCTCGCGCCGATCTTCAACGAGACCGCGTACTGCATGGCGGTCGAGAGGCTCCTCGGCATCACCGACCGCGTGCCGGAGCGGGCGCAGGCCATCCGGGTCATGATGATGGAGCTCAACCGGATCTCCTCGCACCTGGTCGCCATCGCGACGTACGGCCTGGAGCTGGGCGCGACGACCCCGATGCTGTTCGGCTTCCGTGAGCGGGAGCTGGTGCTCGACCTGTTCGAGTACATCACCGGCCTCCGGATGAACATGGCGTACGTCCGGCCGGGCGGCGTGAGCGTCGACCTGCCGGCCGGCGCGGTCGACAAGATCGGCGAGTTCCTCAAGATCATGCCGGGCCGGATCAAGGAGATGCGCAAGCTCCTCGACGCCAACCCGGTCTACACCCGCCGGACCAAGGACGTGGCCTACCTCGACCTGACCGGCTGCATGGCGCTCGGGATCACCGGGCCGATGCTGCGGGCCGCCGGCCTGCCGTGGGACCTGCGCAAGTCGCAGCCGTACCTGGGCTACGAGACCTACGAGTTCGACGTGCCCACGGAGAACACCTGCGATGTGTACGGCCGCTACCTGGTCCGGGTGGCCGAGATGGAGGAGTCCCTCAAGATCATCGAGCAGGCGCTCGACCGGCTCTCCGGTCCGCTGAAGGGCGGCCCGGTGATGATCGAGGACAAGAAGATCGGCTGGCCCGCGCAGCTCGCGCTCGGCCCCGACGGCCTCGGCAACTCGCCCGACCACATCGCCCACATCATGGGCAGCTCGATGGAGGCCCTGATCCACCACTTCAAGCTGGTGACCGAGGGCTTCCGGGTGCCCGCCGGGCAGGCGTACGCCTCGGTGGAGTCGCCGCGCGGCGAGCTCGGCGCCCACGTCGTCAGCGACGGCGGGACCCGGCCGTACCGCGTGCACTTCCGCGACCCGTCCTTCACTAACCTGCAGGCGCTGCCCGCGACGTGCGAGGGCGGCATGATCGCCGACGTCATCTCGGCGGTCGCCTCGATCGACCCCGTCATGGGAGGTGTGGACCGGTGACCTACGCACCCGAGGTCCGCGCGCGTCTGGAGACGGACGCCAAGGAGATCATCGGCCGCTACCCCCGGCCGCGCTCGGCGCTGCTGCCGCTGCTGCACCTGGTCCAGTCGGAGGACGGCTACGTCTCCGACGACGGCCAGGAGTTCTGCGCGGAGATGCTGGGCCTGTCGAAGGCCGAGGTCGTGGGCGTGGCCACCTTCTACACGATGTACAAGCGCAAGCCGGCCGGCGAGTACAACGTCGGCGTCTGCATCAACGCGCTGTGCGCCGTGATGGGCGGCGACCAGATCTGGGAGGAGCTCAGCGAGCACGTCGGCGTCGGTCACGACGAGACGACCTCCGACGGGAAGATCACGCTGGAGCGGCTGGAGTGCAACGCCGCCTGCGACTTCGCGCCCGTGATGATGGTCAACTGGGAGTTCTTCGACAACCAGACGCCGGACTCGGCCAGGCAGCTCGTCGACGACCTGCGCGCGGGCAAGGAGGTCGCGCCGACGCGCGGGCCGTCCAGGCTGTGCACGTTCAGGGAGGCCTCGCGCGTGCTCGCCGGGTTCCCCGACGGGCTGGCCGGCGAGGGTCCGTCGGCCGCCGGCCCGTCGCTGGAGGGGCTGCGGCTGGCCAAGGCCAACGGCTGGGAGGCCCCGAAGCCGGGCGCCCAGGAGCGGGGGAGCGAGAAGTGACGACGCTGACACCGGTCCTCACCGGGAACTGGGACCTGCCCGACTCGTTCACCCTCGACGGGTACGGCGAGTACGAGGCGGCCAAGAGGGCCCTGGCCATGGACCCGGACGCCATCATCCAGATGGTCAAGGACTCGGGCCTGCGCGGCCGCGGCGGCGCGGGCTTCCCCACCGGCATGAAGTGGGGCTTCATCCCGCAGAACGACGGCAAGGCCCACTACCTCGTGGTCAACGCCGACGAGTCCGAGCCGGGGACCTGCAAGGACATCCCGCTCATGATGGCCAACCCGCACTCGCTGGTGGAGGGCGTGATCATCACGTCCTACGCCATCCGGGCGAACTACGCCTTCATCTACGTCCGCGGCGAGGTCCTCCACGTCATCCGCCGGGTGCAGGCGGCCGTCCGTGAGGCGTACGAGAAGGGGTACCTGGGCGCGAACATCTTCGGCTCGGGCTACGACCTTGAGCTCGTCGTCCACAGCGGCGCCGGCGCCTACATCTGCGGCGAGGAGACGGCGCTGCTCGACTCGCTGGAGGGCTACAGAGGTCAACCTCGCCTTAAGCCCCCCTTCCCCGCCGTCGCGGGCCTCTATGCGAGCCCCACCGTCGTCAACAACGTCGAGTCGGTAGCCAGTGTTCCGAGCATCGTGGCCAACGGCGCCGACTGGTTCGCCGGGATGGGCACCGAGAAGTCGAAGGGCTTCGGAATCTTCTCGCTGTCGGGCCACGTCACCCGCCCCGGCCAGTACGAGGCGCCGCTCGGCATCACGCTGCGCGAGCTCCTCGACATGGCGGGCGGCATCCGCGAGGGCCACGAGCTGAAGTTCTGGACGCCGGGCGGCTCCTCGACGCCGATCTTCACGGCCGAGCACCTGGACGTGCCGCTCGACTTCGAGTCGGTCGGGGCGAAGGGCTCGATGCTCGGCACCCGCGCCCTGCAGATCTTCGACGAGACGACCTGCGTGGTCCGGGCCGTCCTGCGGTGGACCGAGTTCTACGCCCACGAGTCCTGCGGCAAGTGCACCCCCTGCCGGGAGGGCACCTACTGGCTCAAGCAGGTGCTCAAGCGGCTGGAGAAGGGCCAGGGGACCGAGGACGACCTGGCCACCATCACCGACATCGCGGACAACATCCTGGGCCGCTCGTTCTGCGCCCTCGGCGACGGCGCGACGAGCCCGATCCACTCGTCGGTGAAGTACTTCCGCGACGAGTACCTCAAGCACTTCGAGATCGGCGGCTGCCCGTTCGATCGCGCCGCTTCCACGGTGTGGGGGTCCAAGTGACAGTTCAGACGACGCAGCCGGAGCAGCCGGTCGTGGACATGGTCACCCTGACCATCGACGGCTTCCAGATCAGCGTCCCCAAGGGCACGCTGATCATCCGGGCGGCCGAGCTGCTGGGGATCCAGGTCCCCCGCTTCTGCGACCACCCGCTGCTCGCGCCCGCGGCCAACTGCCGCCAGTGCCTGGTGGACATCACCGACGCGGGCAACGGCCGGGGCTTCCCCAAGCCGCAGCCGTCCTGCGCCATCGAGGTCGCCGAGGGCATGGTCGTGAAGACCCAGCTCACCTCGCCGGTCGCCGAGAAGGCCCAGCGCGGCGTCATGGAGATGCTGCTGCTGAACCACCCGCTCGACTGCCCGGTCTGCGACAAGGGCGGCGAATGCCCCCTGCAGAACCAGGCCATGTCGAACGGCCAGGGCGAGAGCCGGTTCGAGGAGCACAAGCGGACGTTCGAGAAGCCGATCCCGCTGTCGACCGAGGTGCTGCTCGACCGGGAGCGCTGCGTGCAGTGCGCCCGGTGCATCCGCTTCTCCGACCAGATCGCCGGCGACCCCCTCATCGACTTCTTCGAGCGGGGGGCCAAGGAGCAGGTGGGCGTCGCCGACGGCGAGCCGTTCCAGTCCTACTTCTCGGGCAACACCATCCAGATCTGCCCGGTGGGCGCGCTGACCGGCGCGGCCTACCGCTTCCGCTCCCGCCCGTTCGACCTGGTCTCCACGCCGAGCGCGTGCGAGCACTGCGCCTCGGGCTGCGCCCTGCGCACCGACCACCGCCGGGGCACCGTGACCCGCCGGCTGGCCGGGGACGACCCCCAGGTCAACGAGGAGTGGAACTGCGACAAGGGCCGCTGGGCCTTCACGTACGCGACTCAGCCCGACCGCCTGCGGTCGCCGCTGGTCCGCGACGAGGAGGGCCGGCTCGTCCCGGCGTCCTGGCCGGAGGCGCTCGCGGTGGCGGCCCAGGGCCTCGCCCGGGCCCGCGGCAGGGCCGGCGTGCTGGTCGGCGGCCGGCTCACCGTCGAGGACGCCTACGCCTACAGCAAGTTCGCGCGGGTGGCCCTCGGCACCAACGACATCGACTTCCGGGCTCGCGCCCACTCCGAGGAGGAGGCCCGCTTCCTTGCCCACGCGATCGCGGGCAGGGGCATCGAGGTCTCCTACACCGACCTGGAGACGGCTCCGGCCGTCCTGCTCGCCGGCTTCGAGCCCGAGGAGGAGTCGCCGATCGTCTTCCTGCGGCTGCGCAAGGCCGCGCGGAAGAGGGGCCTGAAGGTCTACTCGATCGCGCCGTTCGCGACGCCGGGCCTGGTCAAGATGAACGGGACGCTCATCCGCACCCTCCCCGGCGCCGAGGCCGAGGCGCTCGGCGACCTGGTCACCGGCGACCTGCTGCCCGCCGGGGCGGTCATCCTCGCCGGTGAGCGGCTCGCCACCGCCCCCGGCGCTCTGTCGGCGCTGGTGCGGCTCTCGCAGGCCACCGGGGCGCGGCTCGCCTGGGTGCCGCGGCGTGCGGGCGAGCGCGGCGCGCTGGAGGCCGGCGCCCTGCCGGGCCTGCTGCCGATCGGCCGCCCGGTCGAGGACGAGGCCGCGCGGGCCGAGGTGGCCAGGGTGTGGGGCGTCGCCTCGCTGCCCGCCGCCCCCGGCCGCGACACCGCGGGCATCATCGAGGCCGCGCTGAACGAGGAGCTCGACGCGCTGGTCGTCGCGGGCGTCGACCCGTACGACCTGCCGGACCCGGCCCGCGCGCTCGCGGCGCTGGAGAACACCCCGTTCATCGTCAGCCTGGAGACGCGGGCGAGCGCGGTGACCGACCGCGCCGACGTGGTCCTGCCGGTCGCCGTCGTGGCCGAGAAGTCCGGGACGTTCGTCGACTGGGAGGGCCGGGGCCGCTCGTTCGACGCCGCTACCCCGGTCTCCGGCGTCATGAGCGACCTGCGGGCCGTCGACTCGATCGCCGACCACATGGACGTCCACCTGGGACTGCCGGACTCCGCCGCCGCCCGTCGCGAGCTGGCCGCCATCGGCGCCTGGCGGGGCGGGCGGACACTGGCCCCGGTCGCCGCGGCCCCGGTCACCCGGGAGCCGCGCGCGGGCGAGGCCGTGCTGGCCACCTGGCACCTGCTCATCGACGACGGCCGGATGCTGGACGGCGAGCCGTACCTGGCGGGCACGGCCCGGCCGGCCGAGGCGCTGATCTCCCCGGCCACGGCCGCCGAGATCGGCGCGGCCGACGGCGGGAAGATCACCATCGGTGACGGCACGGTCGTGCCGGTGCGCGTCGCCGACCTGCCCGACCGCGTCGTGTGGCTGCCGTCGAACTCCGCCGGCCTGTCCGTCACCCGCGACCTGCGCGCCGCGGCGGGCGACGTCGTAACCATCGGGAGCGTCTCGTGAACAACCCCGGACCCACGCTGAGCGACTTCGGCCACGATCCCCTGTGGATCTCCATTATCAAGGCCGTCGCGATCTTCGTGTTCCTCATGCTGGGCGTGCTGTTCGGCGTGTGGACCGAGCGCAAGCTCATCTCGCGCATGCAGCACCGGTACGGCCCCAACCGGGCCGGCAAGTTCGGCCTGCTGCAGTCGGTGGCCGACGGCCTGAAGATGGGCCTCAAGGAAGACCTCATGCCCCGGACGGTGGACAAGGTCATCTACTTCCTGGCCCCGGTGATCATCGCCGTCCCGGCCTTCCTGGCCTTCTCGGTCGTGCCGTTCGGGCCGATGGTCTGGATGTTCGGCCACCGGACGCCGCTGCAGCTCACCGACCTGCCGGTCGCGGTCCTGCTGGTGCTCGCCACCGCCTCGATCGGCGTGTACGGCGTCGTGCTCGCCGGGTGGGGCTCCCGCTCGCCGTACGCGATCCTGGGCGGCCTGCGGTCCAGCGCCCAAGTCGTGTCGTACGAGATCGCGATGGGCCTGTCGTTCGTGGCGGTCTTCCTGCAGGCGGGCACGCTGTCCACCTCGGAGATCGTGGCCAAGCAGGCGGGCGGCGGCACCTGGGACGTGCTCGGGCTGCACATCCCGACCCCGTCCTGGTACGTGTTCTCGCTGATCCCGTCGTTCCTGATCTACGCGATCACGATGCTGGGCGAGACGAACCGCGTGCCGTTCGACCTCCCCGAGGGTGAGGGCGAGCTGGTCGGCGGCTTCCACACCGAGTACTCCTCCTCGCTCAAGTTCGCGATGTTCATGCTCGCCGAGTACGTGAACGTGTTCACGGTCTCGGCGATGGCGATCACGCTGTTCTTCGGCGGGTGGCGGGCGCCGTGGCCGATCTCCCTGTGGGCGGGGGCGAACTCCGGCTGGTGGCCGCTGCTGTGGTTCTTCGCCAAGATGGTGATCGCCTTCGGGTTCTTCGTCTGGGTGCGGGCCTCGCTGCCGCGCGTCCGGTACGACCAGCTGATGGCCTTCGGCTGGAAGGTGCTGATCCCGCTCAACCTGGGCTGGATCCTCCTGGCGGCCACCTTCAAGGCCATGCGCATGCCGGAGGTCGACCGGGCCGTCATCCTGACGATCGGCGCGGTGGTCATCATCGGCGGTTTCGCGATCTGGCTGCGGTTCGACACGGTCAACCAGCGCCGCAGGGAGGCCAAGGCCGCCCAGATCGAGGAAGAGTTCGAGCAGCTGCGCGAGGAGCCGGTGGCGGGCGGGTTCCCCGTCCCGCCGCTCGACCTCCCGCACTACCACGGGGTCGTGCCGGCGGCGCGCCTTCACCCCGACGCCAAGGAGGTGACCAGTGGGAGCAACTGATTGGCTGAACCCGATCAAGGGATTCGGCGTCACCTTCCACCACATGTTCAAGAAGCCGGTGACGGTGAACTACCCGGAGGAGAAGCGGCCCACGGCGCCGCGGTTCCACGGGCGGCACCAGCTGAACCGGTGGCCCGACGGGCTGGAGAAGTGCGTCGGGTGCGAGCTGTGCGCCTGGGCCTGCCCGGCGGACGCGATCTACGTCGAGGGCGGGGACAACAGCGAGACCGAGCGGTACTCCCCGGGCGAGCGGTACGGCAGGGTCTACCAGATCAACTACCTGCGCTGCATCATGTGCGGGCTGTGCATCGAGGCGTGCCCCACCCGGGCGCTCACGATGACCAACGAGTACGAACTGGCGGACTCGAGCCGCGAGGCGCTGATCTACACCAAGGAGATGCTCCTCGCGCCGCTCGGCCCCGGCATGGAGCAGCCGCCTCACCCGATGCGTCTCGGCGAGACCGAAGAGGACTACTACCGGTTGGGTCGAAACAATGGGTGAGTCCATCACGTTCTGGGTGCTCGCGGTCGTCTCCGTGGTCGCGGCACTCGGACTCGTCTTCAGCCGCAGGGCCGTCTACTCGGCCCTCATGCTGGGCGTGGTCATGCTCTCGCTGGCGGTGCTGTACGCGGTGCAGGACGCGCCGTTCCTCGCCGCCGTGCAGATCATCGTCTACACCGGCGCCGTGATGATGCTGTTCCTGTTCGTGCTCATGCTCGTGGGCGTCGACTCCTCCGACTCCCTCGTGGAGACGATCAGGGGTCAGCGCTTCTGGGCCATCGTGGCCGGGCTCGCCTTCGCCGCGCTGCTCGCGTTCGGGATCGGCAACGCCTTCGTCGCCGCGCCCAAGGGCCTGACGGCCGCCACCCAGGGCGGCAACGTGCCGTCGCTGGCGCAGCTGATCTTCACGCGGCACGTGTTCGCCTTCGAGGTGACCTCGGCGCTGCTGATCACGGCGGCGCTCGGCGCGATGGTGCTGGCGCACCGGGAGCGCACGGCTCCCAAGGCCACCCAGCGGGACCTGTCCCGGCAGCGCTTCGTCGCCTTCGGCCGTACCGGCAAGAACCCGGCGCCGCTGCCCGGCCCCGGCACCTACGCCCGGCACAACGCCATCGACATGCCGGCGCTGCTGCCCGACGGCGGCGTCTCGCCGCTGTCGGTCAACCGGTACATCGCCCGGCACGAGGCCGAGGAGGGCACGCTGCCCCCGGAGATCGCCCGCGTCCTGGAGCAGGACGACCTCGAACGGCGGTCCAACGGGCACTCCACGCCCACCCTGGCCGAGGACGCCAGGAGCGGCCCGGACACCGAGCCCCTGATCGAGGACGAGGACGACGAGGCCGCCCCGCACGACCAGCCCGACGAGGCGGTCACGGCCGGCCGGATCGCCCCCCGCCCGCGCAGCGAGGAGGACGGCAAGTGACCACTCACTATCTGGTGCTCTCCGCGCTGCTCTTCGCGATCGGCGGCGTCGGCGTGCTCGTACGGCGCAACGCCATCGTGGTGTTCATGTGCGTGGAGCTCATGCTCAACGCCTGCAACCTGGCGTTCGTCACCTTCGCCCGGCAGAACGGCAACCTCGACGGCCAGGTCATCGCGTTCTTCGTGATGATCGTGGCCGCCGCCGAGGTGGTCATCGGCCTGGCCATCATCGTGACGATCTTCCGAACCCGCAGGTCCGCGTCGGTCGACGACGCCAGCCTGCTGAAGTACTAAGAGGTGGCCGTGGAACCCGCTGAGTTCATCCAGCACTCCGGTGGCGCGATCGGGGTCGCCTGGCTGATGATCGCCCTCCCCCTGGTGGGGGCGGCGATCCTCCTGCTGGGCGGGAGGAGGACCGACAGGTTCGGCCACCTGGTGGGCGTCGTCATGGCGGTCGCGTCCTTCGTCGTGGCCGCCCTCGCCTTCGTCCAGCTCCTGGGCTTCCAGCCGGGCGAGCGGCGCCGGCTCATCCCGCTGTACGACTTCATCCCGGGCATGGCCAAGGTGGGGCTGCTGGTCGACCCGCTGTCGATCTCGTTCTGCCTGCTGATCACCTTCGTCGGGTCGCTGATCCACGTCTACTCGATCGGCTACATGGCGCACGACCCGAACAGGCGGCGGTTCTTCGCCTACCTGAACCTGTTCGTCGCGGCGATGCTCCTGCTGGTGCTCGCCGACAACTACGTGGCGCTGTTCGTCGGCTGGGAGGGCGTGGGCCTCGCCTCCTACCTCCTGATCGGGTTCTGGCAGCACAAGCCCTCGGCGGCGACCGCGGCCAAGAAGGCGTTCATCGTCAACCGGGTCGGCGACTTCGGCCTGCTGATCGGCATCTTCACGATCTTCGCGACGTTCCACTCGCTGGCCTTCGCCCAGGTGTTCCCGGCGGCGCACGGCGCCTCGCAGGGCACGCTGACCGCGATCGGCCTGCTGCTGCTCGTCGGCGCCTGCGGAAAGTCCGCCCAGCTGCCGCTGCAGTCCTGGCTCCTGGACGCGATGGAGGGCCCGACCCCGGTCTCGGCCCTCATCCACGCCGCGACCATGGTCACCGCGGGCGTCTACCTCATCGTCCGGTCCGGCGCCGTCTTCCAGGGCGCCGAGACCGCGCAACTGGTCGTGACGATCGTCGGCGTCGCCACGCTGCTCGCCGGTGCGATCATCGGTACCGCGAAGGACGACATCAAGAAGGCCCTCGCCGGCTCGACGATGTCGCAGATCGGCTACATGGTGCTGGCGGCCGGCATCGGCCCGGCCGGGTACGCCTTCGCGATCGCGCACCTGATCACGCACGGCTTCTTCAAGGCCGACCTCTTCCTCGGCGCCGGATCGGTCATGCACGGCATGAACGACGAGGTGGACATGCGGAAGTACGGCGGCCTGCGGAAGGTCATGCCGATCACCTTCGTGACCTTCCTGATCGGCTACCTGGCGATCATCGGGTTCCCGCTGCTGTCCGGCTACTTCACCAAGGACGGCATCATCGAGACCGCGATGGAGCACAACGCCGTCCTCGGCTGGCTGGCCGTGATCGGCGCGGGCGTCACCGGCTTCTACATGTCCCGGCTGGTGTTCATGACGTTCTTCGGCGCCAAGCGCTGGGAGGCCACGGCCCACCCGCACGAGTCGCCGGCCGTCATGACGTGGCCGCTGATCATCCTGTCGCTCGGCGCGATCGGCCTGGGCGCGTTCCTGATCGTGGGCAACAGGTTCATGACCTTCCTCGCCCCCGCCGTCGGGGCGCCGGAGGAACTGCCCACCTTCAACCCGTTCTCGCTCACCGGTCTCGTCACGCTCGCCCTGGTGGCGGCCGGCGCGGCCTTCGCCTGGTTCCGGTACGGCGCGGCCGAGGTGCCCGCGGTCGCCCCGCGCGGCTCCTTCCTCACCACGTTCGCCCGGCGCGACCTGTACGGCGACGCCCTGAACGAGGCCCTGTTCATGCGGCCCGGCCAGTGGCTGACCCGGCTCGCGGTGTTCTTCGACAACCGCGGCGTCGACGGCCTCGTCAACGGCCTGGCCGCCGGCATCGGCGGCTCGTCCGGACGCCTGCGCAGGATCCAGACCGGGTTCGTCCGCTCGTACGCGCTGTCGATATTCGTCGGTGCCGCCCTCCTGGCCGGCGCCTGGCTCGTCGTAGGGAACCTGTGATGCCCTGGCTTTCAACCCTGATGGGCGTGTCCGTACTCGGCGCGCTGGGCGTGACCCTCGTCCGCAACGACAAGCTCGCCAAGCAGTTCACGCTCGTGGTGTCGCTCATCGTGCTGGCCCTGACCGTCGCCATGGCGGTCCAGTTCAGCCCGAACGGCGACAAGTTCCAGTTCGCCGAGACCTACGACTGGATTCCCGCGTTCGGCGTGCACTACGGCGTGGCCGTGGACGGCATCGCGCTGGTGCTGATCCTGCTGTCGGTGATCCTCGTGCCGATCGTCGTGCTGGCCTCGTGGCACGACGCCGAGAAGGGCAAGCGGTCGGTCCGCACGTACTTCTCGCTGCTGCTCGTGCTCGAGGCCATGATGATCGGCGTCTTCGCGGCGACCGACGTCTTCCTCTTCTACGTCTTCTTCGAAGCCATGCTGATCCCGATGTACTTCATGATCGGGTCGTACGGCGGGGCCCAGCGGTCGTACGCGGCCGTGAAGTTCCTGCTGTACTCGCTGTTCGGCGGGCTCCTGATGCTGGTCGCGGTGATCGCGCTGTACTCGATCGCCGGCAAGGGCACGTTCATGTTCTCCGACCTCGTCGGGACCGTGCAGGACGTGACGACGCAGAAGTGGCTGTTCCTCGGCTTCTTCATCGCCTTCGCGATCAAGGCGCCGCTCTGGCCGTTCCACACCTGGCTGCCCGACGCCGCCGCCCAGGCCCCGGCCGGCGCGGCGGTGCTGCTGGTCGGCGTGCTCGACAAGGTCGGCACGTACGGCATGCTGCGGTTCTGCCTGGAGCTGTTCCCCGACGCGGCGAAGTTCTTCACGCCTCTCGTGATCACGCTGTCGGTGATCGGCATCGTGTACGGGGCGATCGTGGCCATCGGGCAGACCGACATGAAGCGGCTCATCGCCTACACGTCGGTGTCGCACTTCGGCTTCATCGCGATGGGCGTGTTCGCGATGACGACGAACGCCGGCGCCGGCGCGACGCTCTACATGGTCAACCACGGCTTCTCGACCGGCGCGCTGTTCCTCATCGCGGGCTTCCTGATCCACCGCCGCGGCTCGCAGTTCATCTCGGACTACGGCGGCGTGCAGAAGGTCGCCCCGATCCTCGCCGGGACGTTCCTGGTGGCGGGCCTGTCGAGCCTCTCGCTGCCCGGCCTCAGCACGTTCGTCAGCGAGTTCATGGTGCTGACCGGGACCTACCAGCGGTACGTCGTGCCGTCGGTGATCGCGGCCACCGGCGTCATCCTCGCCGCGATCTACATCCTGTGGATGTACCAGCGGACGATGAACGGGCCCACCGCCGAGTCGGTCAAGAGCCTGCCCGACCTCAACGCGCGGGAGAAGTGGGTGGTCGCCCCCCTCATCGCGCTGCTGCTCGTCTTCGGCTTCTATCCCAAGCCGCTCCTCGACGTCATCCATCCCGCCGTGAAGGACACCCTGTCCAGCGTGTCCGTGACGGACCCGGGGGCTGCCGTACCCGTTGCCAAGGAGGGCCAGTGAACGGCACCATCCAAGCGCCCACCATCGAGTACGCCCTGCTCGCGCCGATGCTCGTGGTCTTCGGCGCGGCCATCGCCGGCGTGCTCGTGGAGGCGTTCGCCCCGCGCTACCTGCGCTCGGCGATCCACCTGCCGCTCACGCTGCTCTCTCTGGCCGGCGCGTTCGCGCTGACCGTATGGCAGGCGGTCAAGGGCGTGCCCACCAAGCCGGCCGCCATGGGGGCCGTCGCGGTGGACGGTCCGGCGCTGTTCATCTGGGGCGCGATCCTCGTGCTCGCGTTCATCAGCGTCATGCTGATCAACGACGAGGACCACTTCGTCGCCGCCGCGGCGGCCGTTCCCGGCTCCGCCGAGGAGGAGCAGGCCCTCTACGAGGGCGCCGCGCACACCGAGATCTACCCGCTCGTGCTGTTCGCGGTCGGCGGCATGCTGCTGTTCCCGGCGTCCAACGACCTGCTGGTGGCGTTCGTGGCCCTGGAGGTCATGTCGCTGCCGCTGTACCTGCTGTGCGGTCTCGCCCGGCGCCGCCGCCTCCTGTCGCAGGAGGCCGCGGTCAAGTACTTCCTGCTCGGCGCGTTCTCGTCCGCCTTCTTCCTGTACGGCACGGCCCTGCTGTACGGCTATGCCGGGTCGATCGACCTCGCCCAGATCAACAAGGCCCTGGGCGCCGTCGGCGGCCAGGACACGCTGCTGTACATCGGCGCGGCCATGCTCGGCGTCGGCCTGCTGTTCAAGATCGGCGCCGCGCCGTTCCAGGCCTGGAAGCCGGACGTCTACCAAGGCTCGCCCACCCCGATCACCGCGCTCATGGCGTCCGGCACGCTGGTCGCCGCCTTCGGCGCGCTGCTGCGGGTGTTCTGGGTCGGCCTCGGCGGGCTCGACTGGAACTGGCGGCCGGTCCTGTACGCCGTGGCCATCCTCACGATGGTCGTCGGCGCGGTCCTCGCGATCACCCAGACCGACATCAAGCGCATGCTCGCGTACTCGTCGATCGCGCACGGCGGCTTCCTGCTCGTCGGCGTGATCGCCACCGGCACCTCCGCCGCGCAGAACACGTCCGCCCTGTCGGGCATCCTGTTCTACCTCGTGGCGTACGGCGTCACGACGGTCGGCGCGTTCGCGGTGGTGACGATGGTGCGCGACGCGGGCGGCGAGGCGTGGCACCTGTCCCGCTGGGCCGGGCTCGGCAAGCGGTCGCCGCTGCTGGCCGGCGTGTTCGCCTTCTTCCTGCTGGCGTTCGCCGGGATCCCGCTCACGAGCGGCTTCTTCGGGAAGTACGCGGTGTTCCAGGCCGCGGTCACCGGAGGCGCCCTGCCGCTGGTCATCGTCGGTGTGGTGGCCTCGGCCGTCGCCGCGTTCTTCTACGTCCGGGTCATCGTGCTGATGTTCTTCAGCGACCCGGCCGCGGACGGGCCCACCGTGGTGCTGACCGCTCGGGCCACCTGGGCTGTCGTCGGCTTTGCGGCATTGGCTACGGTAGTCCTCGGGGTCTACCCGCAGCCCATGCTCGACCTGGCCCACTCGGCTGCCCACTCGTTGTTCGTCCGATAGGAGTCTTCCGTATGGCCGCGCCGCCCGTTGTGGACATTCCCCTCGTCGACGAGCGGCTGGCCGAGGACCTGGCGAACGGCCTGGCGTCGGTCGAGAAGCTGCTCCGCTCCTCGGTGGAGAGCGAGGACGCCTTCGTCACCCAGACGTCCCGGCACCTCATCGAGGCGGGCGGCAAGCGCTTCCGCGCGATGCTGGTCCTGCTGGCCGCCCAGTTCGGCAACCCCGACGCCCCGGGCATCGTGCCCGGGGCCGTCGTGATCGAGCTCACCCACCTGGCGACGCTCTACCACGACGACGTGATGGACGAGGCCCCGGTCCGCCGGGGCTCCCAGTCCGCCAACGCCCGGTGGGACAACACCGTGGCCATCCTCACGGGCGACTACCTGTTCGCGCAGGCGTCGGAGATCCTCGCGGACCTCGGCAGCGAGATGATCCGCGTGCAGGCCCGGACGTTCTCCCGCCTGGTGCGCGGCCAGATCCGCGAGACCGTCGGCCCCGAGGCGGGCGCCGACGCCATCGCCCACTACATCGACGTGCTGGCCGACAAGACGGGCTCCCTGATCGCCACGTCCGGCCGGTTCGGCGCCATGCTGGCGGGCGCCCCGCCTACCGTCACCGAGCGGCTGACCGACGCGTACGAGGCCATCGGCGTCGCGTGGCAGCTCGGCGACGACCTCATCGACGTGGCCGCCCAGCCGGTGGAGTCCGGCAAGACCCCCGGGACCGACCTGCGGGAGGGCGTGCGCACCCTGCCCGTCCTGTACGCCCTGGCCTCCGACGACCCCGCGGACGCCCGGCTGCGCGAGCTGCTCGCCGGCCCGGTGGCCGAGGAGGACGTGGAGGAGACGCTGACCCTGCTGCGGTCCAACCCCGCCATGGTCCTCGCCCGCCAGGAGCTCACGCGCTGGACCGACCGGGCCAAGGCCGCCCTCGCCGGCCTCCCCGACATCCCGGCCCGCACCGCCCTCATCGCCCTCTGCGACTACGTGGTCGAGCGCTCCGGCTGACGGACCGGGTGGATCGCCGCCGGCGGGTCAGCGGCCGCTGAGGAGCTCGACTACCGGGGCGAGGGCCTCGGCGTAGAAGCCGTTCACCGTGATGTAGGAGACGCCGAGCTCGTCGCGGCGGCGCAGCAGGACGTCGGCCATCTCGCGCGGCGAGCCGTCGAGCACGGCCGCCGCCTCCGGGCCGGGGGCCTCGAATCCCGCCGGAACCCAGGGCGGGGGCTGGGAGCCGACCCGCAGGAGGTTCATCGAGAGCTCGATGTCGTCGAACCGCGCGCCCGCCCTGTCGCGCAGGGTGGAGACGGGCCGCCGCAGGTCGTCGTCCGTGCTCGCCGGCAGGACCGCCAGGGTCACGATGTCGGCTTCCTTCGCGGCCAGCGCCATCATCCGCTCGCCGGCGCCCGCCAGCATGATCTTCGGGCCCGTCCGCTGGACGGCCCCGCCGAACCCGCCTGACCCGGCGAACGCCGCCCTGGTCTCGGCGATCACGGCCTCGACCTGCGCGACGCGCTCGCCCGCCGTCCCGTACGGCACGCCGAGCGCGGCGGCGTCCTCCCGGGCGGCCGGACGGCCCGCGCCGACGCCCACCTCGAGCCGCCCGCCGGACAGGAAGTCGAGCCCGGCGAGCTCCCAGGCGAGCTGGCGGGGGTTGCGGTACGGCGCGGCCAGCACGAACGTGCCGACCCCGAGCCTGGTCGTCGCCGTGACCGCGGCCGTGAGCGCGAGCAGCGGCGGAAGCGTGCCGAGCGTGTCCGGGGTCAGCAGGGTGGAGTAGCCCAGGTCCTCGGCGCGGCGGGCCATCCCGGCCCAGGCGCGGGCGTCCGGGGCGAACCCGGCCACGATCCCGAAGCGGAAGTCCTTCGTCATAGCGGCATCGTCGCGCGGCGGGCCACGCGGAGTCGTCCGTCCGGCGACGGCGGAGGCCGTACTCCTGGGGGAGTAGACATCCCCGGAGCTGTCTCAGACGGTCTCGAGCGCTTCGCTCGGGACGGCGGCGGCGGCGCGGCGGGAGGCGTGGGCGGCCCGGAGGCTGTCCCAGGTGAAGAGGCTGAGGGCCGCCCAGACGACCACGAACCCGGCCCACCTGCTCGCGGGCATCGTCTCGTGGACGACCAGGATGCCGCAGAGGAACTGCAGGGTCGGGGCGATGTACTGGAGCAGGCCGATGATCGTCAGCGGGACGCGCAGGGCCGACGCCGTGAAGCACAGCAACGGCACGGCCGTGATCAGGCCCGACGCCACCAGCAGCAGCGCATGGCCGACTCCGTGGTGGGCGAACGTGCCGGTGCCGTTCGCCTCGATCACCAGGAGGTACGCGAGCGCCGGCACCAGCAGGACCAGCGTCTCGATCGTGAGGCTCTCCGCGCTGCCGACCTGCGCCGTCTTCTTCAGCAGGCCGTACGTGCCGAAGCTGACCGCGAGGACCAGGGCGATCCACGGCAGCCGGCCGTAGTCGAGGGTGAGGATGAGCACGGCCACGGCGCCGAGGCCGACGGCCGCCCACTGCCACGGCCGCAGCCGCTCCCGGAACACCACCACCCCGAACAGAACGCTGACCAGGGGATTGATGAAGTAGCCGAGTGCGCTCTCCACCACGTGGCCGGTGTTCACGGCGTAGATGTAGGTGCCCCAGTTGACCGAGACCGTCACGGCGGCGAGCGTGAGGAGCAGCACCTGCCGGCGGGTCAGCGTCCGGAACCAGGACCAGTGCCGCCGTACAGCCAGGACGGCGACGACCACGGCGAGCGACCAGACCATGCGGTGGGCGAGGATCTCGACGGCGCCGGAGGGCTTCAGCAGTGGCCAGTAGAGAGGGAACAGGCCCCACATGGTGTAGGCGGCGATCCCGTACAGGACACCTCGACGCGTTTCCGGCATGCTCCCCATCCTGGCCGCTTGGCGGTTTTAATACAAATAAGCTTTGCTTGCCCCGTTATTAAGGACCGCTTACGTGAGGAACAAGGTGGGCGGCCGGATGGTTGCTGATGGCAGACGAAGCGGGAGGTTCGAGATGGGCTGGCTGTTCGGCAGGGACAAGACGACGATGGTGGACCCCTCGGAGGCGCTGCCGGGCCGGTCGGAGGTCATGCCGGTAGCCACGCGGCACCTCGTCCTCGGCGGGCCGCTGGCCCCGCCGTACCCGGAGGGCACCGAGATCGCCGACTTCGGGCTCGGCTGCTTCTGGGGCGCGGAGCGCAAGTTTTGGCAGACGCCGGGCGTCGTGACCACGGCCGTCGGATACGCCGGAGGGTACACCGCCAACCCGACGTACGAGGAGGTGTGCAGCGGCATGACCGGGCACGCCGAGGTCGTCCGGGTGGTGTTCGATCCGGCGCAGGTGTCGTACGAGGAGCTCCTCAAGGTCTTCTGGGAAGCCCACGACCCCACGCAGGGCATGCGCCAGGGCAACGACGTCGGCACCCAGTACCGTTCGGCGATCTACACCCACGGCCCCCAGCAGGAGAAGGCCGCCGTCGCCTCCAAGGAGGCGTACCAGGACGTCCTGACCAAGGCCGGGTACGGCGAGATCACGACCGAGATCGCCCCGGCCGGCGAGTTCTACTTCGCCGAGGACTACCACCAGCAGTACCTGTTCCGTAACCCGAACGGCTACTGCGGCATCGGCGGCACCGGCGTCTCCTGCCCCGTCGGCCTGACCACCGGCGAAGCCTGACCTGCGATAAGTAACTGATCCTGGCCCTTGATCGCCCAGCTCGCGTGGTGGCGATCGGGGGCCAGAGCCGTTTTCGGCGAGCACCGCCAGCACCTCACAGCCCCCGACAGCTTGGTAACCACCTCATGGAGCGTCCAGGCTCCATGGCCACACACCACTGGCCGACCTGGAAGACGCCCACGTAGCCGCCGCCGTCACCGCCGCCCTCGCCGCTCAGAGATGTTGAGCCACTGGAACGGTGTTCTAAGGGACCGGTCATGTGGGACATGGCGGCAGACCGTACCGACAAATCAGCCGTGAGCGGCCGTCACGCCGGCGAAGGTCGACTGAACAGCCCGAACGCGCCGAGAACTAACGGTCCGGGCGTGTGATTCAGATCTGTCGCCGTCGCCTGATAAAAGAAGAGGCCACAGGTCCGAGTCCTGGTAGCTCCCCTGAGAGAATGATCACCGGTTGAACCATGCCGCCGACGGGCGCAGGTGACTGTAGAGGAGCTCTGATGGTACGGACCACGCCGCCGCGTCAGGTTGACATCGCTTCCATATTCCCTGAGCTGGCTCCGCTGGCCAGGCAGGCGGTCCGGCTGCATCCGCGCCCTGGCATACCGACGCCTTACGAGAGTTCCATTGGTGGCCCGCTGCTCTGGCCGGCGGATGAGGAGTGGCCGGTGTGCACGGAAGTGCACGATGATTGGCAGCTGCCGGTGTCGCTGGACGACGTGCGTAGGAGTCGTGCCCTGCTGGAATCAGCATGGCTTCGTCCCCGTGGCCCTAAGGAAAACCTTCTCTCCCCTGAGGAGCGGGCCCTATTGGACACATTGGAAGCAGGCCACCCCTGGCACGGCGAGCCGAATGCCCTGTTGCCCGTCGCGCAGCTCTATCTGCGCGACATCCCAGGGCTGGCCGGCCCCGATGGGGCAGATCTGCTCCAGGTGTTGTGGTGTCCCCTCGATCACGAAAGCGGACTGCCTGCGGCCCGCCTGGCGTGGCGGGACGCCGCGAGCGTCGTCGATCCTCTGGTCAGTCCGCCCGAGCCGGCCGATGTCGATTCCTACGGCAACTATGTCCCCGAACCCTGCGTCCTTCACCCGGAGTCCATCATCGAGTATCCGGCTCCGCATGAGTTGCCAGAAGAGTTGGCGGGCCGTCTCGTTGCCTGGGGCCGCGCGGAATGGGCCAAAAGCCACCCGGAGGATGAAGATGAGAGTGGCGGCGCTTACTACCAGTATGAGCTGTCCGTCGCCCCCGGATGGAAGCTCGGTGGGTGGGGGCCATGGAGCTTCTGCGACCCGTGCCCCATGCTGTGTGCCACCTGCAAGACCGAATGCCGGCCACTACTGACCGTCAGCTCCGGTGAATGGGACGGCGGGAGCGGAAGCTGGATTCCCCTCGAAGACCGCGTACCGCCGGGACCAGTTGGCCTCCGCAGGCCTTCCGACCCTCCGATGGTCTCCATCGGCCGCGGCTACAACATGCAGATCTACATCTGTCCGGAGTCGTTCGACCACCCTCATCTGGAGAACATGCAGTGAGTTCTTTCGGCCTGCGCGCCGCCAGGTGAGAAGCGATGGCAACCAACGGAAGCGTTCTTGTAGCTCGAAGGCGTCGTGTCAGCCTGTCCACATGCCAGCACACGATGGCGTCCACTGTGTCTGCCTGGTCTCACCTCCGGCACGCGCGGAGTCCGGTCTGCCGCGCGGGCATAATCCTTGTCGGTCTTGTTAAAGTGGCGACCAGCGGTCCTGTGTCACAAAGGATCACGCTGTTGCCGCTCCGCCGGCTTTCTCATGGTGGGGGTACGTGAGGTATCGTCCTCGACCAGGCCTGGACATCCAATCCACTGTCGTGCGGGGAGCAGGATCTATCCTCGAGTGGAGTCTGATATGCGACAGCCGAGGGTCGAGTCGGCGGACCCGCCCTCGGCCTGGCTTCGGGTCAAGCGTCCGCTACATCCGTAGTGCCGCCGCCAATTTTCCCCTGGTGCTCGCTTCCCGTGTCGAAGAAGGTGTCAAGGTATTCGTCCGGCTCGAGGTCGCTGTCCCTGAGCAACGAGAAGACCTCGGTCCCGTGCGCCGGGGTTTCCTCGCCGAGGTGATAGGACTGGGCTAAGCCCAGGTACTCGAAAAGGCTTCCATCGACATACTCCTCAGCCTCGCGTTCGGCCAGCAGAATGGCGTCCTCTGCGGAACCGGCACGCCAGAGGGTGATTCTCTCTTCGTAGGTGTCGTATGGCGCGCCCCATCGAAAAATGCAACGAACCGCATACCAGCCCTTCTTCTGCGCTTCACTCACGGAGAGCCATCCTGTGGCTCCGGTGTCCTCCGCGCAAGCGGACTTTGGGCCTGAAGCGATCTCGGCCGTGCAGTTCTGTGCAGATGTCTGTACAGTAGTGGTATGAAGGTGCTGCATGATGCCGCCGAGCTGAGCGTCACGGAGGCGGCCCAACGTGGGGTCGCTCGTCTGGTGGCCGACGCCGAGCAGGGGACCGATCTGGTGGTGACACGTCGCCATCAGCCGGTGGCGGCGGTGGTGAGCATCCGTCGCCTTAATGACCTCGAAGAGGCCGCGGCCGATCTCCGGGACTTGGCGCTCGTGCTCGCACGCTCGGTCACCGACACGGGGGAGCGTGTCCCGCTCGACGACGTGCTCTCTGCTTTCGGGCACACGCGGGAGTCGCTGGCCGCGCTGCCGGACGACGAGTAGCCCGTGTCTGACGTCGTCTTCACGGCCCCGGCGGTCGATGACCTGCGGCGAATCGGTCCGGACGCCGCGCCCAAGGTGCTCAAGAAGATCCTTCTCCTGCTCGACAATCCCGAGGCGGGCTATCCGCTGGGCGGAGAGCTGACCGGCTTTCGCAAGCTTGTGGTCGGGCGTAACACCTGGCGGGTCGTCTATCGAATCACAGACGAGAAGTCGATCGAGATCTGTGAAGTATGGGCTGTCGGCGAGAGAGCCGATGGTGAGGTCTACGCCGAGGCCACAGCCAGGGTTCGTGCCGCTGGCACTGGGCGTCCGGAAGTAGTGCAGCTTGGCCAGATCATCGATCGCCTGGGCGCGCTGGCCGATGACATTCGCGTCGAGTACCCGCCTCCCAGGGAACCGGTGCCGGACTGGCTCGCGGACCGTTTGATCTACACGGTCGGTATGTCTCGCGAGGACGTCGCCGCTCTCGACTTGCAGCAGGCGGTCGACCTTTGGGCTGACTTCCGGTCCAAGCCACGCTAGTCGCGAATTATTGCCCAAAGAGAACCGCTACCACCAGCAGTACCTGTTCCGTAACCCGAACGGCCACTGCAGGCCCGGCGGTACCAGCTTCAAGCTAGGTGCCCCATCTAGGG
>NZ_KI866523.1:1380894-1395088 GCF_000511135.2 Microbispora sp. ATCC PTA-5024
GGAACAGGGCGTACACCGCGGGCCAGGATCCGTAGCAGGCGGGAACGTCCCGCCAGGGCGCCCCCACGCGGACCCGCCAGCGGATCCCGTCGATCAACTGCCGTTTGCTGAACGACGACGGCCGCCCTGAGCGTTTCGGCGCCGGTAGCAGCGGTTCCAGCACCGCCCACTGCGCATCGGTGAGGTCGAACCGCCTCGTCACCGCTAAGGTAGCCACCGAGGTCTCCGGTGTTCAGGTTGTTCTTGGTCGATCAACCCTCTTACCGGAGACCTCCTTCGTTGTCGATCTCCTACACGCACACGAGCGTCAGAGCGGCGCGGCCGCCACAGCGGACTTTGATACAGGCCCTAGGTGGGCGCCTGCCCGACGGGCCTGGTTCCGACCGAGGATCGAGGCTCCAGGACCTGTCCAGTGCAAGGCAGGTCAGCGGCGAGGCAGCACGCCCAGGAGGATTGTGGTCAGGGCCAGCTTCAAGGAGTCCTTCAGCTCCAGGTGGAAGCGGGCGAGGTCGGGCTCGGCCTGGTAGGCCGCCTGCAGGCTGGGTGGGGGTGTGCTGTACGCCGATAGCGCGCCGGCCATGACCATGGTTTGCAGGCTGAACAGTGTTGCGTTCTCGCCCAGCTCCGGCAGGTAGTTCTGGATCAGGGCGGACATGGTTGTCAGGCGGTCCAGGGAGGCGCGCTTGTAGCGTGCTACGACCTCGACGGAGACGTTGTGCTCCAGCACGCTGCCCTGGGCGCCGAAGAGGTCGCACAGCACCGCTCGGCTGGAGAGTGAGCGGCTGAGGATCTCTGCCACCGCTTCCGTTCGCACCGCCATGGGGAGATTCTCGTCGATGCCAGCGGCCAACTCGCCCGCCAGTTCCGTCAGCCACTCCTGCAGGAATCGGTCCAGCAGTTCCAGCAGCACCGCCTCGCGAGACTCGAAGTAGCGCAGCACGTTCGGCTTCGCCAGGCCGACCCGGCGGCTGAGCTCGTTGAGGGTGACCGCGGCCACAGGCATCTCGTCGAGCATCGCCGACGCTATGTCGAGGATCCCCCGCCGACGGATCTCCCGCTGCTCTTCGGTTCGCGCCCGTTGGAAAGCCACGGCCACCAGTCTAATTTAAATACCTCCGGTACGTTGACAACGTACCGCGAGTACCTTAGCGTCGTCGGCACAAGATACCTTCGGTACGTTACCTAGGAGCCTCGCATGAGCGAGAAGTGGACGACGGCGAACATTCCGGACCAGCGCGGGCGGGTGGCCGTGGTGACCGGGGCCAACACCGGACTGGGGTTCGAGACCGCCAAGGCGCTGGCCGAGCGCGGGGCGTCCGTGGTGCTCGCCGTACGCAACGTCGAGAAGGGCGAGCAGGCCGCGGCCCGCATGACCGGCGACGTGACCGTGCAGGCGCTGGACCTGACCTCGCTCGACTCCGTCCGGGCCGCCGCGGCGGCGCTGCGGTCCCGGCTCGACCGAATCGACCTGCTGATCAACAACGCCGGCGTGATGTACACCCCGAAGCAGACCACCCGGGACGGCTTCGAGATGCAGTTCGGCACCAACCACCTCGGCCACTTCGCGCTCACCGGGCTGCTGCTCGACCGGATGCTGCCGGTGCCCGGCTCGCGTGTGGTCACGGTCAGCAGCATCGGCCACCGCGTCCGGGCCGCGATCCACTTCGACGACCTGCAGTGGGAGCGGTCGTACAGCCGGGTCGCCGCCTACGGCCAGTCCAAGCTGGCCAACCTGATGTTCACGTACGAGCTGCAGCGCCGGCTCGCCGCGCACGGCTCCACCGTCGCCTTGGCCGCCCACCCCGGCGTGTCCAGCACCGAACTCGCCCGGAACAGCCCCGCAGCCCTCCGGCTTCCGCTCACCTGGCTCGCGCCGCTGATCGCCCAGACGTCGGCGATGGGCGCGTTGCCGACCCTGCGCGCCGCCACCGACCCCGCGGTGCTCGGCGGCCAGTACTACGGTCCCGGCGGACGCTACGAGATCATGGGCCACCCCCGGCTGGTCACCTCCAGCCCGCAGTCGTACGAGGTAGCCGTCCAGCAGCGGCTGTGGGCCGTCTCCGAAGACCTCACCGGGGTGAGGTTCCCCGTCGTTCAGTCCAAGCAGAACTCGTATCCCTCCGGATCGGCCATCACGATGTAGCCCGCGCTGGGAGGAGGCGCCGGCTTGTCGCGGCGCAAGCGGGTGGCGCCGAAACCGACGAGGCGCTTGCACTCCGCTTCGAGGGCGGCCATCCGCTCGTCGCCGTGCAGGCCGGGTGTGGCGTGTACGCCCAGGTGCAGGCGGTTCTTGGCGGTCTTGCCTCCGGGGCCTGCTGAAAGAAGGTCCGAGGACGTACGCCCCCGGGGTTCTCCAGAGACATCCGAGCAAGACCTCTCGACCGAGCTCGGCCGCGAAGTGTTGCCCGAGGAGAACCGCTAGCACCAGCAATACCTTTTAAGGTGCCGAATGGCTACTGCGGCCTCGGCGGCACCGGTGTGAGCTGCCCCGTCGGCCAGAGCCGTTTTCGGCGAGAACCTTCATTACCAACAGCGGGTACGGGCGAGCGTTTCACCACCGGAACCATCCCGAGCTGCCCGATGGTGGGCAGTCGCCTCCGGCGGGGGCCTCGGGCTCCACGATGATCCCGGCCTGTCAACCGCGCTGCGGTACTACAACTCCACGATCAAGCCGGGAGGCAGCCCGCTGTTGACAGGAATCGCAGCGTTTCTCCCCTGCGCGGGAAACATCACAGAGGATGCCGCTGCTCGGCCTGGGCGCGCGTGATCAGATCTTGCACGATCAACGGGTCATGGATGTCGCTCAACTCCACCACCTTGCCAGGCTCGCCGAGCCATTCCATCCGGATGTTCCCGTGGACGACCTGAGGCGGCCCCAGCCGCTGGTACTCGTAGCTCACCGACCGCGGCCCGCCGTTTCGGAAGGTCACAAGTACCCTGCGGTCGGTTGCCGTGTACCGCACTGTCCGGTTCGTACGCCACCCTCGCAGCCACCGCACCGGGCCCATGTTGAGCGCGAGGCCCTCCCAGACAAGCATGAAGACCAGGAGAAACGGACTGAAGTTCGCCAATAGCGCTGGACCCATGACGGCCAGCCCCACCGCCGCCATTCCCGACGGGACCAGCAGGCCAGCGTTGACCGAGGGCCGATGTTTGGTCGGCGAGTCAGTCCACAGAACCTTTTCCCCCGGGTAGAGCGGCAACTGATCGTGCGGCTCGATCACGTTCACTGGATCAGTGTGAGCGTCGCAACGATCCCCGTACAGGCCCTTCCATCCCGGATGTGACCTCCTGTGACGCCCCCACCCTGACGACGCACCAACCCGCCGCACACAAACCGGCGCGCCAACGCCACCCCCGCTGCGTCATTCTTCGTGGTCCTTGGTCGGTCGGCAGCCATCGGGGGCGGGGGAGTAGTGGCACGGGTCATAGACACAGGTGCGGCCCCGCCCGGGTGAGCGGGGCCGCGCGAGCGCTGGACCGCCTATCGCACCTCGCCGAGCAGGAGGGCATGCCACACTCTGCGGGCATCCTCGATCGACCAGATCGATGGTGACCGTCGCGACGCGCATCACCTGGGTCGTCAGCGTGGACTCCACCTTCGCCCGCGCCCATCAGCACGTCGCCGACGCGCGGAAAAGGGCGGTTTTGTTGGTGTTCCGGCTGCGCTGAGAACTGCCGTCCAAAGCCAGGAACGGCTCCAGACGCTGAGCGGCCTGTCCAGTGGGCCTTCTCGCCGGTCACCTGTGTTTCAGAAGACGATCACCCGGCGGCCGTGGACACCACCTGCGGCCATCGCCTCCAGCGTCTTCGGCGCCTCGTCCAGCGAGATCTGGGTGATCTCGGGCAGGATGTTGTGGAACGCGGAAAAGCGCAGCGTGTCGCGCAGGTCGTGCGGGGAGCCCGACGGGTTGGCCATGACGTGCAGCCGGTTGAGGACCATCGGCATGGTCGGCAACGAGAGGTTGTCCCCGTCGTACCCGCACAGCACGAGCGTGCCGTCGGGGGCCAGCCCGCCAAGCGTCGACGCGGCGGCCGCGGTGGTGGGGGCCGCGTTCAGGACGACGTTCGCGCCACCTTCCCAGGCCTTCAGCGCGACCGCCGGATCCTCCTCCCCGCCGGCGATGAACCGCTCGGCGCCCAGTCCCAGCGCCTCCTGCTCCGACCGGCGCGAATGCCCGATGACCGCGACGCGAGCGCCCATGGCGACGGCGTACCGGATGGCGAGTGCCCCGATGCCGCCGGCACCGATGACCGCCACCCTGGAGTCAGGCGTGATCCCGGCCCGGCGCAATCCGTTGTAGGCGGTGATGCCCGCGCACATCAGCGGCGCGGCCGCGATCGGGTCCAGCCCGTCCGGAAGCGGGGTGACATACCCGGCCTTGAAGATGCCGTACTCGGCGTACCCGCCATCGGTCATGATGCCGGTGATCCGCTTGGACGGGCACAGAATCTGCTCGCCCCGTACGCAGTAGTCGCAGTGCCCGCACGAGTCGTACAGGAACTGCGCCCCGACATGGGTGCCCACCGCCGGGAAGGTGACGCCCTCCCCGACAGACTCCACCACACCGGTGACCTCATGCCCAGGCACCACCGGGAACCGGGCGAACGGGTAGTGCCCCCGGACCAGGTTCAGGTCGGTGAAACACACCCCACACGCGATGAGCCGGACCAGTACCTCACCCGGCCCTGGCGTGGGCACATCCCGTTCCTCGATCGACAGAGGCTCGTTCACCCCGGTCGCGACAGCTGCACGCATCGCTACTCCTCTTTTCTGTCAGTTCTATTTGTGAACGGTGAGCAGGTCATCGAGGCCGATGCGGGCGTAGAACTCGCGACGGACGCGGTCGGCCACATTCGAGACCTCTTCGGATCCGTCGTTCGCCGGGTCGATGTGAACCCGGTACGGCCGCTGCCCGGCCGGCAGGGCGACGATCCGGGCGATCTCATCGGAGACCAGCGAGACGTCGGCGTCCGCGGGGAACAAGGCGGCGAGTTTCTGCGAGACCTGATCCATCAAACCCGTGTACCTGGCCTCGTACTCCGTCTCGACGTCGGTGTCGGCGGGGCGGCCCGAATGGGCGAAGTGGTTGGTTCCGCTGGTGAACGACCCCGGCACCACGATCGAGGTCTCCACGCCCCACCGCGCCAGCTCGGCGGAGTAGCTCACCGCGAGCGAGTCCATGCCGGCCTTCGCGGCGAAGTACGGCGCCAGGTACGGCGGGGTGCCGCCCTTGACGCTGGAGCTGGACACCCAGATCACCAGGCCCTGCCCACGGTGCCGCATGCCCGGCAGCACCGCACGGTTCACCCGTTGGGTCGACAGGACGTTCACGTCGTACAGCTCGGCGAGCTGCTCAGGGGTGAACGCCTCGACCGGGCCGACCACCATGTGGCCGGCGTTGTGGATCAGAACGTCGATCCGGCCGGAGTCGGCCTCGATCTGTGCGATCGCCGCGTCGACGGACTCCTGTGAGCTCACGTCCAGCTCGATCGAGCGCAGGTCCACGCCGTACTCCTTGGCATAGTCGGCGGCAGCCTGGACCTGCGGCGCGTTGCGGCCGGTGGTGGCACGCATCCCGGCGTAGACGATGTTGCCGGCATCGGCCAGAGCGCGCGCGGACAGCGCGCCGAAACCGCTGGACGCCCCAGTGATGACGATGACGTTGGTCATATCGATTCCTCTTCTGTCGGTCGTGCGACGTGCGCAGGACGAACATTCCGGCTCGGCTCGCCCGGCGAACGCGCCGAAGCCGGCGATGATGGTGGAGAGAGGTCCCTACACTGATCGGGATCTCGGCGACGTCCGCGCCGCGCCCTGTCCGTGCCCGCCGAGACCGCGCCGCGACGGCGCTGCGACCTCACGTGACGTGCGCTATCGCAGTCGGTATCTCAACGGATCGGGGCAGGGCACTCCATTGAAGCCCGCCCAGATTGCCAGATGTGGACCGTCCGTTATGTCCGAAAATTGCGCAATGTCCGCCCGGGGTTGCGCAGACCGTGCGCCGGCCCTGGTGCCGGCTCAGTGATCATCCCGCTCGGAACTGGCGGCGGAACTCCGTGGGGGACAGACCGAAGCGCCGGCGGAAGGCGGCGGTGAACTGCGCGGGGCTGCGGTACCCACAGGCCACAGCGATGTGCAGCACCGGCTGAACGGTGTCGCGGAGCAGATCGGCGGCCCGGCTCATGCGCAGGTCCACCAGGTAGCGGTGCGGGGTGGTACCGGTCATCTTGGAGAACGTGCGCAGGAAGTGGTACTTACTGATGTTCGCCTGGGCGGCGAGATCGTCGAGACTCACGTCCTCGTGCAGGTGCTCGTGCATGTACGCCGTGACGCGCCGCAACGCGGACTCGCCGAACGCGGCAGGCCGCACCTTGGTCGCGATCTCCGACTCCAGGCCGTACAGCAGGTGCGTGGCGAGCACCTGCGCGATCGAGTCGGCGTACAGGGCCGGCGCGCGACTCCGCAGCGCCCGCCCGACCGCTCGCCCCGCCGACACGACGAAGGGATCGTCGAGCAGCAGAGCGTCCGGCAGCCTCCGCTGCCATGGATCCTTGTCGCCGAGCGCCTCAGAGATCTGCTTGAGCAGGTCCGCGCTGAGATGCATGTGCAGCGACTCCAGCCGCTGCACCGACGTGCTCTGCCAGCGCAACACGCTCACGTTGTCCGGCGATGTCACCCCCACTGAGCCGGGATGGTAGTTCGCCTGTCGCCAGCGGCGGCCCTTGCGGCTCTCGATGGCGTATGTGCCGCTGGTCACCAGCACGATCAGTAGGTCACTCGACTGCGCGGTGGAGAACTGCTCCACCCGCGGCGGATCGACGTACGTGCGGGCGAGCATCGTCTGCCAGCCCAGGTCCCCGCTGCACAGAACCCGCTCCCCCGGAAGCGAGAACTCAGCCAGCATGCTGCGCGCGAAGACGTCCTCCGGCTGCCGGCCCCCCCTTGATTCAAGATCAGTTCCCCTGAGTGTCATCGCTGACCAAATTACGACATAGGACGAAACACCAGGTCATCCGGGGTAAACGTCTTGTCACGGCAGAGGGGTAACCGGGTGAGACCTCCCGGTCGGCGTTGACGCCTACTCGCATGTCTCGTTCAACCATCGGGCACTGATCCGGCAGGCAACGCTCCGGCTCCATCGTCGCCGCCTTCCCCCACGGCTACAACCCCCACCGACGACTGGCCGACTCACAAACGCTGGTACGCCGCTCTGCGCACCGACGGAGGCCGGGGATGATCACTCTAGAGAGTGAAGGCAGAGGGCTGACAAATCCTGATAATGGGCGGATGTTCGCAGCGGGCCGGATCGGTAGGGCGGTTGACGGGGCGCTTGCGGTGGGCGTGGTCCTGGCCACGGTTGGGCCGCTTCTACTGCCCGATCCCAAACCGTGGTGGATCATCGGGCTGGGGCTGTCGGCGTCGGTGCCGGTGTGGTGGCGTAGGCGGGCACCGATGGTGGTCGCGGTGGTGGTTGGGGCGGCGATGTCGGTGATGGTGACGTGGGAGAAGCCCTTTTTGCCCTTTGGGCCGCTGCTGGCCGTCTACACGATCGCCGACCTGAGCCACACGTGGAAGAGGCTGGCGGCGATTCCGTTGATCGTCGCGACTGTGGGTGTCTCGCTGGTGCTGCCGGGAGAGAACGACGAGACCTTCCGGCTGATGGGGACTGCCTTCGTGGCCGCCTACGCGCTGGGCACCAGTGCCAGGGCGAGTCGTTCGCGAACCGCCGAACTGGCCGAGCGGGCGCGGCGGCGGGAGCAGGAGCACATCGCGGCGGCGGCCGAGGAGCGCACCCGGATCGCGCGTGACATGCACGACATCGTCACCCATTCCGTTGGGCTGATGGTGGTTCAGGCCGAGGCCGGGCCGGTGGTGGTGCGCAGCGACCCGGACAGGGCCGAGGCGGTTTTCGATGCGATCGCCGACACGGGAAGGGGTGCGCTGGCCGAGCTTCGGGGGGTGCTCGCCGCGCTGCGGTCCCCGGGCGAAGGTGGCGGACCGGCGTGGCGCCAGGCCGGCGAGCGCCTGCGCGGGTCGCTGTTTCAGCCCCATCTGGCCAACCTCCCTGCGCTGGTCGAGCACAGCGGCCTCGACGTGGTGAGCACGACCGTCGGTACCCCGCGCCCGGTCTCCGAAAGCGCTGAGGCCGCCGTCTACCGCATCGTTCAGGAGGCGCTGACCAACGTGCGCAAGCACGCCGGTACGCGTGCCGTACGCCTCACTCTTACCTGGCGGGAGAGCCTGACGGTGGAGATCGCCGACGACGGGCGGGGGCCTGGTGAGGGCGGCGGTTACGGGCTGGCTGGGATGCGGGAACGGGCGGCGGCATGTGGCGGAACGCTCAGGGCCGAGGCGGGGGAAAACGGGGGATTCTTGGTGAAAGCTGAATTTCCGCTTGAATAGCCCGCATGTTACGGGTGCTCATCGCCGACGACCAGGACCTGTTCCGCGCGGGGTTCGGGCTGATCCTGGGCGCGCAGCCGGACATGGAGGTGGTCGGCGAGGCCGCCGACGGCGAGGAGGCGATAGCGGAGGCCAGACGGCTCCAGCCGGACGTGGTCCTGATGGACGTGCGCATGCCGGGCAAGAACGGCATCGAGGCGACCAGGGAGATCTGCGCCACCACCGCCGCCAAGGTGCTGGTGCTGACCATGTTCGACCTCGACGAGTACGTCTACGACGCGGTCCGGGCGGGAGCGAGCGGTTTCCTGCTGAAGGACATCCGGCGCGACGAGCTCGCCCACGCCGTGCGCACCGTCGCCTCGGGCGAAGCCCTGCTTGCCCCGGCGGCGACCAGGAGACTGCTCGAGGACCTGGTGCGCAGGCCCGCCCACGGCGTCGCCCCCCGGCTGGCGGCCAGGCTGGACGCACTGACCGAACGCGAGCGCGAGACGCTGAAGCTGGTCGCGGGCGGCCTGTCGAACGCGGAGATCGCCGCCTCGCTCACGGTCACCGAGCACACGGTCAAGACGCACGTCAGCCGCATGCTCACCAAGCTGGACCTGCGGGACCGGGTCCAGGCCGTGGTGCTGGCCTATGAGTCCGGGCTGGTGGTCGCCGGTGAGAGTGACAACGGAGATCGCACTCGAGACTGACGCGCCGGCAGGGTGAGGAAAGCACGATCGTCGGCATGGAACGCATCCTCCTCACCCTCGCCTCCGCCGTCCTGATGTGCTTCGGCACCGGTCTCCACCCCGTCTGGTGGCTCACCTGGCTCGCGCCGCTGCCCGTCCTGTTCCTGGCTCGCCGGGCGGGCAGGGGTACGGCTTTCGTCGCCGGGACGCTCGTCTGGCTCGCCGGCCAGGTGCAGATGTGGCCGTACTTCACCCGGACCCTCGAGATGCCGACCGCGCTGGCCGCCGCCCTCATCGCCGGCCCCGCGCTCTGCTACGGCCTGGGCGTGCTGCTCTTCCGCACCCTGCTCATGCGCGGCAGGCCGCTCCTGGCGGCGGCAGCCGTACCGGCCGTCTGGGTCACCACCGAGTACGTCATGAACCTCGCCGGACCGCACGGGGCCTGGTGGAGTCTGGCGTACACGCAGGCCGACTTCCTGCCCGTGCTGCAGACCGCCTCTGTCACCGGGGTCTGGGGCATCACCTTCCTCCTGCTGTTCGTGCCTGCCTCGATCGCGGTCCTGCGGCCACGGGCGGCGGTGGTCTCGGGCGTGCTGGTGGCGCTCACGCTCGGCCATGGGTTCGTACGGCTCTCGACGCCCGCCGACACCGGAGGACGGAAGGTCGCGCTGGTCGCGACGGACAACTCCGAGGATCTCGTCCGCCGGTACGGCGAAGCCATCGACACCGCGGTGGCCCGCGGTGCGGAGATCGTGGTGCTGCCCGAGAAGGTTTTCACGACCGCCGACCTGCCGTTCACCCGCCCGGGCGTGGAGGTGGTCGCGGGGATCGCCATGGAGACCAACAGCGCGGTGAGCTACCCCTCCGGCGTGCGCTACGACAAGCACCACATGATCCCCGGGGTGGAGCGCAGCTTCCGGCCCGGCACCGGCTTGGCCTTCCTCGACGGCAATCGGCTCGGCCTCATCATCTGCAAGGACCTCGACTTCCCCGGCCTGGTCAGGGAGTACGGCAAGGCCGGCGTCGCCGCCCTGCTCGCGCCCTCCTGGGACTTCGACGAGGACGCGTGGCTGCACAGCCGCATGGCGGTGGTGCGCGGCGTGGAGAACGGCCTGGCAGTGGCCCGTGCCGCACGCCAGGGATGGCTGACGGTCAGCGACAACCGCGGCCGGATCGTGACCGAGCGCTACAGCGACAGAACGGGCATGACCACGGTCACGGCCACCCTGCCTCGGGAGGGCTCGGCCACCCCCTACACCGCCCTGGGCGACTGGGCCGCGTGGGCCTCGTCCGGGTTGCTGCTGCTCGCGCTCGGCGGGCTGGCCCGTACGAAACCTTCCAGCTCGGTGAGCGAGGGCCCGACCGGCGGGACCATGATGAGCTCGACATTGAGCTCGGTGTAGGCGGCGGCGACCTCCGACGCGGCGCCGGGCGGGGCTGACGGAGACGTGCAGCCGCCGCTCGGTGTCGTGTCCGCGCCGACCGACCGCTTTTGACGGCAAAGCCCGACGGAGGAGGGCTGCGGCAACCGATCGGGCTGTCAAGGCATTACCCATGACGCCTTCACCCGGCCGAGGATCAGTTCCAGTCGTCCTCAGCGCGTCGGCGGGGCTGGCCGGGACCGGCCGGAGAGCCGCAGCCCGGCCGGCTGGCCGACCGGCGCGGGACGCGGGCCACGCGTGTCGTTGCCCTACTCGAGTTCGCCGTCGAGTCGCAGGGCGTCGGCGTTTCGGGTGCACCAGTCGGCAAAGGTGCGAGGGCGGCGGCCGAGCAGGCGTTGCACGGTGTCGGTGCGCACTCCGGTCGTGTCCGCCCGCATGATCGCGGCGGCTTCGAGGATCGCGTCGGCAAGGGGCCTGGGCGCGCCGTTGGGATAGCGGGAGCGGACGATCTCTTCGGGGGAGGCTGCCGCACGGACCTCGATGTCGCGGCCGATGGTGTCGGCGATGATCGCGACCTGTTCGGCGACGGTGAGCGCCTCATCGCCGGTGAGGGTATAGGTCTGGCCGCCATGGCCGTCCTCGGTCAGTACGAGGCCGGCGACGGCGGCGATGTCGGCCGGATCGATCGGCGCGGAGCGGCCCGGTCCGATCGCGTCGAGGACGAATCCCTCATTCTTAATGGACGGTACCCATTCCAGGGCGTTGGTCGTGAAGCCGCCGGGACGCAGAATCGTGGCCGGTATGCCAGACATGCGCAGGAGGTGCTCGCGTTGGTGGTGCCAGCGGCCCATGGCGGGTACCGGATCGCCGGAAACCCAGATGGACGACAGCAGCACGATGTGGCGCACTCCCGCGGCGCGGGCGGCGGTGATGGCGTTGGCGGCCTGATCGGTGCCGATGCCCGGGGTGAGCAGGAACAGCCGGTCAATACCGTCGAAGGCGGCGGCGAGTGTCGCGGGATCGTCGAGGTCGCCGACCACGCGCTCCGCGCTTGCGGGGAGGCCGGCCGCGCGGGCCGGGTCGCGGACGAGGATGCGGAACTTCGCGTTTCTCGCATCGAGCTCGCCGGTCAGCTCGCGGCCGATTCTCCCGGTGGCTCCGGTCACCAGTATCATCGAGGCTCCTAGTCGTTTGCCGTCTAACGATCGAGCCGAAACGTTAGCCGGTTAATGATTAGCCGTCAATCGACCTGTTGTCCGGAGGTGGCGGTGCCCGAGTTCCTCGACCTGCACAGCAAGACGACGAAGGTGCTGCGTGCGCTGGTCGAGACCGCCATGCGCCGTCATGGACTGCACCAGGGGCAGGATCATCTGCTGGCGGCACTGTGGGAGCGCGACGGCAGCACGCCCGGCGAAATCGCCGCCGCGCTGCATGTCACCACGCCCACGGTCGTCAAAATGGCCACCCGGATGAGCGCCGTCGGCCTGCTCACCCGCAGCCGCGACGAACGCGACAGCAGGCTCGTCAGACTCTGGCTGACCGATGCGGGCCGGGCGCTCCGGGAGCCGGTCGAGGCGGAACGCCGCAGCCTGGAAGAGAAGATCACCGCAGGTCTGACCGAGGACGAGCGCCACCATCTGATGAGCGCGCTCACCAAGATCTACAAGTCGGGCAGCGGCCTGCTGTGACCATGGCCGCCGCCTTTGCCGCGTCAGGTGGTCTCGATGGGATCGACGGCCTGTCCGCCGTTCTCCTCGTGCGAGTCCTTGTGTTGTGAGGCCGGCGCCACGATCTGTTCGACGTCCTTGTCGCGAGTCACCCAGAGATAGACCAGCGCGCCGATGAACAGCACGATCGAGGTCCACTGGTTGATCCGCAGCCCCAGGAGCGTCACCGCATGGTCCACTCCGCCCACCGGGTCGACCCGCAGCCCCTCGATCCAGAACCGCCCGAACGTGTAGCCGGCGACGTACAGGGCGAACAGGCGGCCGTGGCGCAGCGTGAACCGCCTGCCGGCCAGGATCAGCGCGAAACCGAGTGCCGCGTCCCACAGCGACTCGTACAGGAACGTCGGGTGGTAGAGCACGCCTGGCGCGCCGCCGTGCGCCTGGTCGATCTCCAGGCCCCACGGCAAGGTGGTCGGACCGCCGTACAGCTCCTGGTTGAACCAGTTGCCCCAGCGGGCGATCGCCTGCCCGAACGCGATGGCGGGCGCGACCGTGTCGGCCACGGCGCCCAGCGACAGTCCCCGGCGACGGCAGGCCAGCCAGACGCCCACGCCTCCCAGGGCGACCGCGCCCCAGATGCTGAGCCCGCCCTCCCATATGAACAGCGCCTGGTAGGGCTCCTTGATCGCGCGCGGGCCGAAGTAGGTCTGCCAGTCGGTGATGACGTGGTACAGACGAGCGCCGATCAGGCCGAAGATCACGCCGGGGACCGCGATGTCGCTGATCGTGCCCTTCTCCCCGCCATGGGCGCGCCAGCGGCGATCGCTCAGCCAGGTCGCGAAGACGATCGCGACGAGGAAGCACAGTGCGTAGGCCCGGATCGGGATGAATCCGAGATGCCAGACCCCTTGGGAGGGGCTGGGAATCGAGGCGAAGGGCATGCCGGTGAGGCTAGTCAACGGGAGGCCGCTTGGCCGCCCACGCGACCGGATCGCAAACACTTACGGGCGTAGACGAACCCGTACGGCATTCGACGACGGCCGGTACCCGTGATGCGGCTTCGGCTGCTCGGGGCCTGTTTCAGGTCCGGTGATCTTTCTCCACGCGCGGCGTCGTCGGCGGCGACGGACGCCGCCGCGACACCCCGGCACGCCGACCAGCCCGGACGGCTCGCTCGATCAGTAGGCGCACTGCACCACGACGTCGTCGAGGTCGACCTCCGCGGCGTGCCAGTACGGGTTCCGCTGCACGACGGCGAACCGCAGGACGACGTCGGAGCGTTGCGCGGTCCAGCTCACCGTCTGGAGCTCCCAGCCGTGGACCCAGTCCTGGGTGATCGACTTCAGCGCGATGTACGTCCACGTGTCGGGATCGATCACCTCAAGGTTGAACTGGGCCATCTCCCCCCACAGGTCCGTCCAGACGCCGGCGGTGCATCGTGCGCCCGGGTGAATGCTCACCGGCGTGAGGTTGATGGTCCGCCCGAGCGCGCACCAGTCGCCCTTCGTGAAGGCCGACATGGCGGCCATGCCGCTCCCCGTACGGGGCGTGTTCGACGCGCTGCCGAACACCGGCCCGCTGCACCCCCCGTTCGCGGTGAACGTCCATCTGGACGCGGGATTCGTCGACGGCTCGAACCCGTCGGTGAGCTGCCAGATCCCCGCGGACGCGGGCCCCGCCGGCACGAGAACCGCTGTCACGGCGATGACCGTCGCCATCAACGCGCGCGACAATCCTGAGCGCATGTGTGAACTCCCACGTCTCAACCGAAACCAATGAATATGGTCCACGTCGAGAGGGCGCCACTCGCGACGACACCGTCATTGTGGCGGCTGCCACGGAAGTGTCAAGAAAGTATGGATTTCAAATTCGCCCGGCGGACAGCCACCCGTCTGTGGCGTTTGCCCGGGAGCGCGGCTCCAGCGTATCCGACGAGTCCTAGCAGCTCGGAGGCGCATTCTTCTGGACGTCTCAAAAATATTCTCTTGCTGTTGAAGAATCCAGAGGCCGGCTACCTGCTGGGCGGGGAGCTGACTGGCTTCCGCAAGCTCGTGGTCGGATGTCCAC
>NZ_KI866523.1:1396258-1424585 GCF_000511135.2 Microbispora sp. ATCC PTA-5024
CAGGTCGTCTATCGAATCACGGACGGCAAGACCATCGAGATCTGCGAAGTGCCCAACTGTCGGCGAAGAGCCGACGCTGAGAGCTACGCCGAGGTTGCAGCCCCGGTATATGCCGTCGGCAATGGGTGTCCCGAGGAAGCGGAGTAGCCGGGCCCTCTGGGCGGTGGTACGGCCTGCTCTGAGGTCTCATTGCGGCTGAGGAGCCCATGGCGGGAGGGCGACGTCAACCGGGCAGCTGGTCGCTCCGACGTTTGGCTCCATGGCCTGGCGTGGAGAGTTGTTCGGTTCGATTAATTCAGCCGAGGCGAACAACCGGAGCGATTTGGTTCGGTATAGTTACATCGGCTCAGCCGAACAAATAATCACGGGAGGCGCCGGTGTCGGGGCCGGGGAGGCCGTCCAGGGCGACCGTGTACCAGCGTCTTGATGAGGCCGTTCGAGAGCTCCGTGACCGCTTGGGCGGTTTGCCTTCGCCCGCCGAGGCGGAGGACATCTGGTCCGACATCTGGCACCAGGAGGCTCACAACAGTACTGCGATCGAGGGCAACACCCTTGTCCTGCAGGAGGTGGAGAAGCTCCTCGAGGAGGGCCGCGCTGTAGGTGCGAAGCCGCTCAGGGACTACATGGAGGTGAGGGGGTACGGCGATGCCGCGAAGTGGGTGTATGGGCAGGCACTGGAGCCGGGAGACTGGCAGAACGGAGAACTCATCACGCTCCAGGAGGTTCGTCAGATACACCACACCGCCATGTCGCTCGTGTGGGCTGTAGATCCCCACCCGCATGCCACCCCCGCCGAGGGGCCGGGGAACTTCCGGCAGCACGAGATCGCCAGGTTCCCCGGGGGCATGAAGCCGCCGTCATGGCCGGAAGTGGACCCCCAGATGCGGGAATGGGTGAACACGGTTGACGGCCTTCGGGATGAGTCCGACGAGGCCCTACCCGAACGCCTGGCCCGGATTCACAATCGATTCGAGCAGGTACACCCGTTCCTCGACGGCAACGGACGGACGGGCCGCCTGGTGCTCAACTTGATACTCGGCAGAAGCGGATACCCGCCCGCGATCATTTACAAGCGCGATCGCGACAAGTACCTCCAGGCGATGCGCCGAGCTGACGATGACGAGTTCGGCCCGTTGGGCGAACTTATCGCACGCAGTGTGACGACGAATCTCTACCGCTTCGTCATGCCGGCGGTGGCCGGTCCGGTCAAGCTTGTCCCACTACCCGCTCTCGCCACGCGAGACGTAACCGAAAACGCGCTTCGCATGGCCGCCGCACGGGGACGACTCCGTGCCGTCAAGGGTGACGACGGCATGTGGCGCAGCAGCAAGAAGTGGGTGAACGACTACCTCAAGTCGAGGCATCGCAGGTTGTGACGCGTCCGCCGATCAGAAGCCCGAAAGACGCCGACAGCGCCTCCGCCGAGGGCCCCATGGGCCTCACGGCCGCGCCTGGTAGGTCCCACTTTTGGTGCGGCGCGCTACTGCTACCAGGGATCTCCGGACGCGCCCATGGCGAGATGGCGCTCGTAGGCGGCCACCTTGGTGTCGATGAGGTCGAGACAGGCGTGCAGTTGCGCGAGTTGGTCCGCGATGCGGCGCTGGTGCTCGCGCAGCAATTCGAGCCGTTCCGCCTCGTTCCCGGTGCCCTCGCGGACGAGCTGGGCCAGTCGGCTGATCGTCGCCAACGGCATGCCGGAGGAGCGGAACTTCACGCAGTTGGCCAGCCACTCGACATCCCACTCGCTGTACAGTCGCCGGCCTTTCTCGTCACGCCGCACCTCGCCGGCCAGGAGCCCCTCACGCTCGTACAGCCGTAGGGCGTGCACGCTCAACCCGGTACGGCGTGCCACCTCGCCGATGCTCAGATCCGCGGTCTCCACCTTCCGGATCATAGGTCGTTGACCTAGACCTCGGTCTAGCACCTAGCCTTCGCGGCATGGAAGATCACGTGACCACAGGTGCGAACGACGACGGATTCGATGCCACGAGCACCGCCGATGACGTCCTGGCCGGCATCGATCTCAGCGGCAGGACCGTGGTCGTCACGGGTGGGTACTCCGGTCTGGGGCTGGCGGTCACCCGTTCGCTCGCCCGGGCCGGGGCTCTGGTGGTCGTGCCGGCTCGGCGGCCCGATGCGGCGCGGCGGGCACTCGCCGGCGTGAAAGGCGTCGACGTCGACGTCGACGAGCTCGACCTCGCCGACCTCGACCTCGCCGACCTCGACTCCGTCCGGATGTTCGCCGAGCGGTTCCGCCGCGGCCACGACACCCTCGACATCCTGATCGCCAACGCCGGTGTCATGGCCTGCCCGGAGACGCGGGTCGGGCCGGGCTGGGAGGCCCAGTTCGCCACCAACCACCTGGGCCACTACGCGCTGACGAACCTGCTGTGGCCCGCTCTCACGTCAGCCGGCAGGGCCCGGGTCGTCGCGGTCGCCTCCGGGTACAACCCTGGCTGGAGCATTCGCTGGGATGACGTGCGGTTCGAGCGTGGCTATGACAAGTGGGCCGCTTATGCCCAGTCGAAGCTCGCGAACATCCTGTTCGCCCGCCACCTCGACATTGTCGGACGAGCGCACGGAGTACACGCCTTCTCGGTCAACCCCGGCTGGATCCTCACATCTCTGCAGCGACACCTCACGATCGGCGAAATGGTCGCCGCCGGCTGGGTCGACCCCGACGGAAACCCGGCGCCGGCCCTGTTCAGGACGCCTGAGCAGGGCGCGGCCTCCGTGGTCTGGGCCGCGACCGCACCCGTGCTCGACGACCATGGCGGCGACTACTGCGCCGACTGCAGCATCTCGCGGGACGGTCCGGAAGACAGCGACGAGGCGGCCCGTCTGTGGGCGCTCTCGGCCCGTCTCACCGGTTTGGACGTCGCCGCCTGACGTAGATCCTCAGATCATGCCTCCTGCGGCGTGAATGGTCTGGCCCGTGATCCAGCGGCCGGCGTCAGAGGCGAGGAAGGCGACGACGTCGGCGATGTCGGACGGTTCGCCCAAACGGCCCAACGGCGTACGTGCCTTGGCGTCGTCGATGACGTGCTGAGGGACGGTGTCGATGACGCCGGTACGGGTGAGGCCGGGCAGGACGCTGTTGACCGTGACGGATCTGGAGCCCACTTCCCAGGCGAGAGCACGGGCGAGCTGATCTCCCGCGGCCTTGACCGCGGCGAGCAGCGCCATGCCGGGCAACGGTGAGACGGTCAGGGCGGAGGAGATCAGGACGATCCGGCCGTGGTCGCGGATGCGCTTGGCGGCCTCACGAAGGGCCACGAACGTGGCCCGGACGTTCGCGTGCACGTACTGGTCGAAGTCGTCGTCGGTGGCGTGAGACAGAGGCCCCGCGGTCGCCGTGGCCGCGTTGTTCACCCACACATCCACGCGGCCGTAGTGGTTCTCGGCCGCGTCGAACAACTCCTTGACCGCTGCCGGCTCAGTGATGTCGGTGCGGACCGCGCTGGCCTGCCCGCCCGCGTCCTTGATCCAGGCGACGACTCCTGCCGCGGTTTCCTGATTGCGAGAGCCGATGACGACGCGCATTCCCGTTACGGCGAGCCGCTCGCTGATCGCGCGTCCGATGCCGCGCGATCCCCCGGTGACGACCGCCACTCGTTCCTCGGCACGCATGGTCCCTCCATTTAGACGACTCTATGGACAGTCGAGATCATCAACTATTTAGGTTGATGGTGTCAATGGTCGAGGGAGTAGACTTTCTTCATGGCCGACGCACCCGAGAGCGAACTCGTCGAGACGCTGATCGGCCTCTTCCAGGAGATCGACGGCCTGTTCGGCGCGGCCAGCCGCCGGCTGGGGCTCACTCCTCAGCAGGCGCAGCTGTTGTGCTTCGCCCGGCATCGGCAGCCGTCATCCGGCGAGCTGGCGGCTCTGCTGCACTGTGACAAGACCAACGTCACGGGCCTGGTCGATCGGCTTGAGCGGCGCGGCCTGCTCACCCGCCGACCCGACGCCGAGGACCGCCGCGTGACGCGCGTCCACCTCACCGCTGAAGGCGAAGCGCTCAGCGGTGAGTTCCAGCAGGTCATCGAGACGACCCTGAACACGGGCTTCAGCTCCTGGCCCGGCGCCGAACGCGACGATCTCATCCGTCTGCTGCGATCCGCCACCTCAGTGCTCCGTCCCTGACCGCAGCACGCGCCCTACGGTTTCAGCGAGCGAACCTCGCGATCGCGGCCGGGGTGACGGGGGTGAAGAAGTTGACGAGGTTGCCGTCGGGGTCACGCAGCAGCAGTGACCGGTTGCCCCAGGGCATCGTGGTGGGCTCGTTGACGAACTCCTCGACGAAGCCCGTGAGGTTCTTGTACACGCCGTCCACGTCGTCGACGAGGAACTCGATGATCACGGAGCGGTTGTCGGCCGGCCGGGCGGCGCCGGGCGCGAACAGCGCGACGGTGCGGGTGCTGCCGATCGCGAGGGTCGCCGAGGCGGTCCTGAGCTCCGCGAAGTCCTCGCTGGACCAAGTGGCGCGCAGTCCCGTGGCTCGTTCGTAGAAGCCGGCGAGGCGCGCGACGTCGGCCGTGATGACGCGGATCGAGATGAACTCCATGGTGATCTCCCTGGCTTGCGGGGTCGTTCCCTCCGCAGGCTAGGAGCAATACTGGACAGAAACGGCCCAGTATGTGCAGCGAGATGACGAGACATGGCTCGACCTACTCAGCGTGTGCTCACGCTGTTGGAACTCCTCCAGTCGGGCGGCATCCGGACGATCGCCGAACTCTCCGACCGGCTCGGCGTCGACGGGCGCACGGTGCGGCGCTACGTCGACCACCTGATCGACCTCGACGTGCCCGTCGAGTCGGTGCGCGGTCGTCATGGCGGCTACCGGCTCGCTCCCGGATACCGCCTGCCTCCACTCATGCTGAGCGACGATGAGGCGCTGGCCGTGCTGCTCGGCCTGGTCGCCGGTCGCCGGGCGGGCTTGATGACGGCGGCCGGCGCGGCGAGTGAGACGGCGGCGGCCAAGATCCGGCGGGTACTGCCCCAGCGGCTCGCCCGCAGGCTCGACGTCGTGCTCGAATCCCTCGCCTTCACGGCTCCGCCCGGCGACGTCGCCGTCCCGGAGACCGCGGTCCTGCTCACGATCGCGGACGCGGTGCGCCACCGTCGGCCGATCTCGATCAGGTACGTCGCCGCCGACGGCCGGCGCAGCGAACGCACGCTGCACGCGTACGGGCTCGTCGCCCATTCGGGCCGGTGGTACGTCACGGGGGCGGATCCCGGCATCGGCGAGGACCGGATCTTCCGGCTGGATCGCATCGCGGACGCGAGGACACTGCCCGGCTCGTTCGAGACGCCCGCCGGACTCGACCCGGCGCAGCGCGTCCTGTCAGGGCTCGCCACGGCTCCGTACCGGCATGAGGTGGTTCTGCGGATCCAGGGGACGGTCGACCAGATCCGCACCCGGCTCCCCGCCGGTGTCGCGACTGTGGAGGAACGCCCGCCCGCGGACGGCGCGGGTCACGAGACCGACGGCTGGCTCCGCGTCGAGGTGCGGGCAGAGCGTCTCGACTGGCTGCCCTCGGTGCTCGCGTCGCTCGACCGGCCGTTCGTCATCGAGCGACCGGACGAACTGCGCGGCCTCGTCATGGCGCTCGCCGAACGGCTCGCGGCCTCCGCTCGCAGGGAGGCGCCCCGCGCGTGACCTCGTCCCCCGGGGACCGGACGTCGTGCCCCTCGGCGGAGACGCCCTGACCGGGGCAGGCGTCAGGACGTCTCCGCCGGGGGATGTCACCCAGGGTCAGACCCCGGGGCGTACGGCGGTGGTGAAGTTGCTCCTCCAGTAGCCCTTGAGGGGGTCGATGCTGACCACCGCACCGCTGTGCGGGGCGTTGATCACCTTCTTGTGGCCGATGTACATGCCCACGTGGCCGCCGCCGCTGGTGAAGATGAGGTCGCCGGGCTTGAGATGCGCCAGGGACACCTTCTTCTTGACGGCGCTGAGCATCTCCCAGGTCGTACGCGGGAGCTTGACGCCGGCCTTGCGCCAGGCGAACTGGACCAGCCCCGAGCAGTCGAACGCCCGGGGGCCTGTGGCGCCCCATACATAGGGGTCGCCGAGTTGCTTTCTGGCCACCTCGATGGCGCGTTCGGCCTTCTGCTGCTGAAGAGCTGACTTGCTGAGCGTCGTGTTCGCGGACGCCTCAGCCGCGGGCGCCTCACCGGCGTACGGGGCGACCCCGGTGAGGATCGGGGCGGCGGGCTCGGGCGGGATGGGCGACAGGACCGGGGGCGGGGCTGTCACCGTCGCCGTGGCGGCGGCCGCGGGCAGTGCGCTCAACGCCCCTGCGGAGGCGGTGAGCGCGGCGCCACCCAGCGTGACGATGGCGATGCGGAGCAGGGTGGTGGGGTTGGTAGACAGGGATCTCTCCTCGAGTCTTCCGCTTGCGCCTACCGGGTTAGCTGACGGATTCGGGCAGGGAAGACGCCCTACGGCGCATGGCGCGCCGATTCACCCCAGACCTTCGGGCGAAGGTCGACTGGTTCCCCGGTTCCGTGCCTCCTTGCTGCACGGATTCGGCGATCACCGGCGCCCAGGGGGGCGGAGAGGACGTGGCGGCGGTGACGGTGGATGTTCGGTTTCCAACCCGGCAGGGCCGGGTTCCGCGATGGCCGCGCCACGGGGACGCCGCCGTCGTAGGGCAAGGAAACTACCAAGTAGCGCCATATTGCCGCAAAGGGGTGCAAACCGGTAAGGAGACCGTAAAAAGGATCAAAAGGAAGAATTCGCAGGTCAGGGCACGTGATGTGGTGACAAAAGTGATGCTCGTCACATCGACATCCCCAGCTGTGGCAGAGGCGACCGCTCGGGCCTTCAAGGGGGGGACGGCGAGCGGCGGTCTCGGGCGACACGCCGGACGCGTCCAGATCTGCCGATTCGACAAGTAGCATTGCCGACATGGCAAACGACGACGCCGTGGTCCTGGCCTCCGTGGGCCCGCGGCTGCGTGCGCTGCGCAAGAAGCGCGGCAGCACCCTGAGCCAGCTCGCGGAGTCCACCGGCATCTCGGTCAGCACGCTGTCGCGTCTCGAGTCCGGTGAGCGCAAACCCACACTGGAGCTGCTGCTGCCGCTCGCGCGGGCCTACCAGGTGCCGCTCGACGAGCTCGTCGGCGCGCCGCCGGTCGGTGACCCGCGGGTGCGGATGAAGCCGATCCACCGCGACAACTCGACGATCATGCCGCTGACCCAGCATCCCGGCGGGCTGCAGGCGTTCAAGATGATCATCGCGGTCGACCGCTGCGACCCCGAACCGCGTACGCACGAGGGCTACGAGTGGTTGTACGTGCTCAGTGGAAGGCTGCGGCTGGTGCTCGCCGAGCACGACGTCGTGCTCAAGGTGGGGGAGGCGGCGGAGTTCGACACCCGCCTGCCGCACTGGTTCGGCAGCACGGGAGAGGGGCCGGTGGAGGTGCTCAGCCTGTTCGGGGCGCAGGGGGAGCGGATGCACGTCCGGGCGAAGCCTCGCGGCGCGTAGTCCGGCGGGCCGTCACAGCATGGCCGGCGCCCGCGACGGCGACGGGGTGCGCACCCGTGCCACCGGCGCGAGGGCGAGCACAAGCAGCGCGGCGGCCAGAGGGATCAGATCCTTGCTCACCAGCGGGATCACGGCCTGGGCGAGCACCAGCGCGGGGCTCCACCAGGGCACGGAACGCCGTGCGGCGAGCAGTGTCGTCAGGACCAGCAGGCCCACGTAGAACACCTGCGGCACGACCGTGTACACGAGGGGGTCGACCCCGGGCACGGCCTTGACGGCCTCGAACCGCGGGCCCATCGCCTCGTGGTCGGCGGACAGGAACCCGACGACCAGGTCGATCGTGAACTGCACGGCCAGTGACAGCGCCCCGGCGAGGCCCATCGCGTAACCCGCGGTGGCCGCGGCGCCCCCGGTCAGCTTCCACAGCCTGTGCATGACGGGGACGAAGAGGATCAGCCCGGCCAGGAAGCACAGGTGCCCGATCGTCCAGGCGGCGCCCGGGCCGCGGCTGCCGTCGAGGCCGTCGATGATGCGGGCGACGCCGTACGCGGCGAAGAGAAGGGGAGCGCCGACGAGTGATCTCATGCGGCGATTGTGGTGAGAGAGGCCGGCGCCGGGGATGGGGTGACGACCCTGGCCTTTCCCTGAGCCGTCCCTGAGCCCTCGGACAGGCCCGGGCAGTCAGTGACCGGACCGTCAGCGGGTGCGCCAGAACGTCCCGTTGGCCGTCGGGTCGTCGGGGTCGCCTTGCGGCACCGTGAAGCCCGCGCCCCAGACCGTGGCCGTACCGGGCCTGCGCGCGACGGAGAACAGGACGGCGTTGGTGCCCGCCTTGCGGGGAACCGGGGTGCGCGTCCAGGTCGACCCCGTGACGTGCCACAGTGTGGGATTCCAGTTGCCCTGCACCACCCACACGCCGCCGCTGCCGTCCGGTTCGACCTCCGTGTACGGCTGCGCCTGGGTCGCGCCGACCGAGGCGGCCCATGCCCTGCCGTTCCAGTGCATCACCAGGGTGCGGCTGTAGTCCACGTCGTCACCCTCGTCGTTCGCCCCCTCCCAGGAGACGCCGCCGACGGCCCACACGTTCCCCGGGCCCAGCACCGCGATGTCCTGGATGGCCGCGACCGCGTCGGACTGGGGGAGCGTGAGCGCGGGTGTGGGCATCAGCGCCCAGGACCTCCCGTTCCACCGCATGATCGCGGGCTGGGCGCCCCTGCCGCCCGCCGCCCAGACGTCGCCGGACCGGTACGCGTCGACGGCGGCGGCCTGGCCCGGGAGCTTCACGCTCCTCCAGTAGGACCCGTTCCAGTGCCGTGCCGAGGCCGTGCCCCCGACCGCCCAGATGTCCTTCGCGCTCGTCCCGTCGGCGTCTGCGGACGCGAACGCGTCGCCCAGCGAGACGGAGGCCCACGTGCGCCCGTTCCAGCGGGCGGCCTTGCCCGGGCCGAAGACCCACACGTTCCTGCTCGACGTGGCCGTCACGGCCAGCAGCTCGTACGGCGGGCTGTTCGGGACCGTCCGCCACGTCCTGCCGTCGTACCACTGGACCAGGCCCCGCTGCTGTCCGTTCACGATCCGGTGACCGGCCGCCCACACCGTTCCGTTGCCCAGGACGGTCACGTCGTTGAGGACGTCGTCGCCGGGGAGGGTGTTCACCCTGGCCAGCTTCCACCCCGGCGCCGCCCTCTCGGCCCGGTGCGCGGCTCCGGACGCCGCCGTGGCCGGCACGCACGCCAGCCCGAGCGCCGTCACTCCTGCGATGAAAACGGTACGCATGACGCCTTCCCTCCGTTCACCTGTAGGACGCCCGGAGGAGAGCCGTAGTTCACGGAAAAACCGGGAGCGGCGGGCGCCTGGTCAGACGTGGTCGCGCCAGGAGTGCCGGGGGACGAAGCCGAGGACCTTCCGGGCGCGGTCGACGGCGAGCAGGGTCTCGAACTCCCCGAGCTCACGCGTGATCTCGACCTCGGGGAAGACCTCCTTCATGAGGTCGGCCGACGGCCGGTTCATCACGGTGTCGGCGGCCGCGATGACGAAGCTCTGCGCCCCCTGGACCGGCGCGTCGAGGGCGAGGCGGCAGGCCGCGGCCGCGTCCCGGATGTCGATGTAGCCCCAGAGGTTCCACCGGCGAAGCCGCGGGTCGTCCCAGTAGCCGGGGAACGACCGGTAGTCGTCGGGCCCGAGGACGTTGGAGAAGCGCAACGCCACGAACGGGATGCCCGACCACTGCGCGACGTGCTCGGCGAGAGTCTCCGTCACCACCTTGGACAGCGCGTACGTCGAGGTCGGGTACGGGTAGTGGTCCTCGTCCACCGGGGCGTACCGCGGCGGGACGTCGAAGGGCAGTCCGAGCGTCGTCTCGCTGGACGCCCACACCACCCGCCCCACCTTCCGCTGGGCGGCGGCCAGGAAGACGTTGGAGTTCATCGTCGTGTTGGCGTTGAAGGTCTCGGACGGCGTGCGGAGCCCCGGCGCCGGGATGTTGGCCAGGTGCACCACGACGTCGACGTCGTCCAGCACCTCGGTCGCCTGGCCGTAGTGGGTGAGGTCGGCGACCAGCACCTGCGTCCCGAGGTCGGAGGGGCCGGGCCTGACGTCCGTCGCGACGACCTCGTGGCCGTGTTCGAGCAGGTCGCGTACGACGGCGCGGCCGAGCTTGCCGCTCGCCCCGGTCACACAGATCTTCGACATCGTTCCTCCTACGTGCTCCGCCGCTTCCGAGACCGTTATACGGCCACGCGTAGAACGGCACGGACACGGGTGCACGTCGCCGGAACGGCGGCCTCTGCCGGACCAGTGGGTGCGACCTGACGAGAGACCGCGGGCGCGGCCGGCCGGGTCGCGCCGCCGGCTGCGGCGCGGACCCGGCCGACCGGTGTCACCGCCGGCTCAGCTGCGCGACCACTTCTGGTTCGCGCCGCCGTTGCACGTCCAGATCACCAGCTGGGTGCCGTTGGCGGTGCCGGCGCCGTAGGCGTCCAGGCACTTGTTCGAGCCGACCCCGACGATCGTGCCGTCGGAGTTGAGCGTCCACTGCTGGTTGGTGCCGCCGTTGCAGTCGTAGATGTCGACCCGGGTCCCGTCAGCCGTGCCCTGTCCGTAGGCGTCCAGGCACTTGGTGCCGTAGACCATCAGCTGCTTGGACGACGTGGCGGTCCACGTCTGGTTGGCGCCGCTGTTGCAGTCCCAGAGCGCGACCTGGGTGCCGTTGGTCTGGGACGAGTTGGGGACGTCGACGCAGCGGCCGGAGGCCTGGCCCCTGATGGGGCCGACGCCGGCGTTGCCCGTTCCGCCGCTGGTCGCGGTGACGGAGAGGTTGTCGAACATGTCGGTCTGGTAGCCGACGACTCCGAGCCCGACCTGTCCGGTGAAGTAGGAGTTGTCCGTCACCGAGCCGAGCGCGGTGCCGTCGAGGGTGGCGCTGATCTGGTTGCCCGAGAAGCTGAGCGAGATCGTGTGCCACGTGTTGGTCCCGAGCGAGCTCCGGGTGCCCGACGTGAGGGTGCTCACCGTGCCGGACGTGGTGCTCTTCGCGATCGACCAGGCTCCGGAGCTGTTCAGCCGCAACTGGTAGGCCGCCTGGTGGCTCTGCGGGCGCTGCTGCGTGTTCGCCCGCCCGAGCAGCGTGATGGTGCCGCTCTGCTGGAAGTCGACGTCCACGCTGACCTTGTAGTTGCTCCAGGACGGGTCGCCGACCAGGCCGAAGGCGTCGCTGTCGTCCTGCCATTCGATCGGACGCGCGGGGGTCACCTGCTGCAGGCACTGGCCCGCCCGGCCGGCGGCGCAGGGCCGGACCTCGAAGGATCCCTGCATGTCGGAGAAGTACTTGGCCTCGGTGCGGGAGGCGTAGCCGTCGAAGTCGTCGGAGTAGGGCAGGGCCAGCGGCGCGCTCGCCGGGCCGGCCTCCGTGCCCTTGCCCTGGCCGGTGGTCGTGGTCACCGAGTAGATCCGGTTCGGCTGCATGGTGAGGGAGTAGGAGCCGTTGCTGGGGGTGATGTCCGGCTGCCTGACGAACCAGTCGGCGGGGTTGTTCGAGCCGAGGTTGGTGGACCACACGTGCACGGTCCCGGTGCTCAGCCCACCGGTCACGCTGACGTTCACGGTCTGCGTGGTCGACGACGTGCTGGTCTCGTAGATGGTCGAGTAGTCGGTGTTGTTGGTGGACTTCAGGGAGATGTAGCTGCCGTTGCTCCGGTTCCCGCCGAGGTATCCGCTCGCGGAGCCGGTGAGGAATCGCCAGCCCGGCTGGGTGAACTGGGCGACCTGGGCGTTCGCCCACAGGCTGCGGCCCAGCTGGTAGGCGCCCGACCACGGCGAGTTGGCGACCGCCAGGGCGGTGGTGTTGAAGGGCAGGTTCGGGTAGAGCGCGGCGACCAGCGGCCAGTTGATGAAGCCCGTCAGCTGCCCGTCGAGGTATCCGCGGGTGATGCTGCGGATGTAGGGGGCCGAGCCGCTGATGTAGTCCTGCGATCCGAACTCGCTGATCCAGATCGGCTTGCCGGTGGCCACGGCGTTCGCACTGGACGGACACGAGGTGGCGTCGCCCAGGTAGCCGCACAGGTAGTGCGCCCCGACCACGCCGACCGCGGCCTTGAACGCCGGGTCGCTCTGCATGTCGTCCGCGGTGGACAGGCCGAAGCTGTCGTCACTGATGATCTGCACGTTGCTGTAGCCGTTGGAGTTGAGTGCCGACCGGAGGCTCTCGTACCAGCTCTTGTTGTGCCCGCGCTCGTTCCAGCCGCCGATGTAGCTGATCGTCAGGCCGTGCTGCTTGGCGCAGTTGAGCCAGGAGATGTCGTAGTTGATCATGTCCTGGGACCAGAAGTTCCCGCCGCCGATCCAGCCCGGCGCGGTCCACGGCAGCGCGATCAGCTTGATGTTCGGGTTGCGCGCCACCGCCTGCTCGCCCAGCCAGAACTCGTAGCCCACGTTGCAGTTGATGTCGCCGCGGGCGTGCTCGATGCTGGGCTCGGAGCCGTCGGTGGAGTTGGCGTCACCGCCGATCTCCAGTTTCAGCAACTGCACCGCCGCGCCGTACCCGGGCTTGAACAGGTAGTCCAGGATCTGTGAGCGCTGCGTCTCCGGGTAGTCGATGAGCAGCCGGGAGTTGCCGCCGCCGCCGCTGATCGCCCCCACCCCGTCGAACGTGCGTCCCGTCGAGCCACCGTTCACCGTGATGGTCGTCGTGGCCGCCTGGGCCGCCGGCGCGGTCATCACCACGGCGCCGGCGCCGGTCACGGCCGCCGCGACCGTCGCCATTATGATGCGGACCCATTTCCTGTCGCCGACTGGTCGACGTTTGCGCATGCCGGACCTCCGGGGGTGTCCGTGTGGGGGGATGAGTGACGGGCGGTTCACCGGCCCTGCTGAATTCGGGGCGGTTGGCCCCGGCACGCTCCGCTCGATACCGTCCGTCACGCTTTCTGTTGGAAGCCGTTTGAAAATGTCAGAGCAGTTGGGGCCTGTCAAGACATGGTCAGGCGGGAAAGATGATGTGTGAACATTGCTGAACTGGCGTGCAGCAGAAACGCGCATGTCGGCCGTCGCCTGGTATGAATGTTTCAGACCTGTGCGTACGTTCGGTTGCGCTTGGTTATGGCAGAGATTGTTGGAACGCGAACCGTCGAGGTTTCGTACTACGCGCGTCGGACGGCTCCCCGGGACGGCCTGTACGCGTGCGGCGGCGCGACGAGAGCTCCCTGTCCTCCCCGCAGTACATCCAGCTGTCCGGCAGGGCTCCACTGCTTACACTCGAGACATGAGCGTGATGCGCGACGAACTCCACCACCTGGTGGATCGACTGCCGGAGGAGAAGGTCGGACCTCTGCTCCGGCTTGTCCGGGATCAGCTCGACGAGCAGCCTGTGGTGCGTGATCTGCCGTTCATCGGCTTGCTCGAAGCGGAGCCGGATTTCGCGGAACGTTCGGAGGAGATCCTCCGCGCGGAGGACGATCACCCTTTGTGATCGTCATCGACTCGGGTCCGTTGGTCGCGGCCGTCAACATCCGGGACCGCCACCACGAGGCCTGTGCCCGGCTTCTCCGGTCCCATCCGGGGCCGCTGCTCGTCCCGGCGACCGTGGTCACCGAGGTGTGCCGGCTTGTCGAGAAGCGGCAAGGAAGCAAGGCCGAGGCCGCGTTTCTCCGCTCCTTCGGATCGGGCCTGACCCTGGTCGACCTCACGGAGCGTGATCTGCAGCGTATGAGCAGCCTGGTGGAGGCGTATGCGAGTCTGCCCCTCGGTGCGGTGGACGCCTCCGTGCTCGCCGTCGCCGAACGCCTGGGCATCTCCTAAGTGGCCACCCTCGATCGCCGTCACTTCACGGTCGTCCGGCCGCGGCACACCGCCGCCCTCTTTCTCCTGCCGGAACGGCTCTGAATCCCGAGGTGGCAGGGACGGGCGAGTCGGGGGCGGCTATGGGCGGGCGCGGCCGCGGATGAGGGGGAGGTACACCTCGTCGACGATCTCGACGATGACGCCGTCGGGCGCGGTCGGGACCCCGCGGGTGAGGTACTCGTTGCGCAGCAGCGCGATGGCCGCGGTGGCGACGCGCGGATGCAGGGCGTCCGGCGACGCCTCGCCCCGGGCCACGGCCCGTCCCAGCAGCTTCAGCCACATGCCGCTGCCGCCGTCCCGGGAGCTCTCCTGCACCTGGGCCAGCAGTTCGGGATCGTCGGCGGCCCCGGCCAGCAGGGCGCGCAGGATCTCGCCGTACGGCGATGACCAGGTGCGGTTGGCGCGGCGCAGCAGCTCAAGCACGTCGCCGCGCAGGTCGCCGGTGTCGGGCGGCTCCGACTCCGCCTCGACCAGTTGCCGGTAGGCGGCGACGCCGAGTGCCGCGCGGTTGGGCCAGCGCCGGTAGATGGCGTTCTTGTTGGTGCCCGCCCGCCTCGCCACCCGGTCCATCGTCAGCCCCGCGTAGCCGGACTCGGCGAGCTCGTCGGCCGCCGCGCGGAGGATCGCCTGCTCCAGCGCGGCCCCCCGGCGCCTGGCCGGCCCCGGACTCGCCGCGTCGGCCATGTCGCCCTCCCCAGGTACGTACCAGCCGTACCCTATCGCCCGGGAACGCCCATGTCGGGGCCGGCCACACAGGGCACCATCAGTACCCTGACGGGGCGTAGCCTCACGCCCTCCCGGCCGCCACCGGCTCGACGTCGTGGCCGGCATGCCGGAGCGCCGACCGCAGCGCGCCGGGACTGGCGGGCAGGAGCGGCAGCCGTACGGCGGGGGTCGGGATGCGCCCCTGCGCGTGCAGGACGGCCTTGACGACGGCAGGGTTGGGCTCGGCGAAGAGCGCGGCCGACAGGGCGGCGAGGCGGTGGCCGAGCGGCCGGGCGCGTACGGCGTCGCCCGCGCGCCACGCGTCGATGAGTTCGGCGAACTCCGCGGTGCGCAGGTGTGCCGAGGCGAGGACGCCGCCGTGCGCGCCGAGCGCCAGCAGGGGCGAGACGACCACGTCGTCGCCGCCCAGCAGCGCGAAGCCGGGCGGCAGGTCGGCGAGGAGCGCGACGGTGTCCGCGTCGATGCCCCCGACGGCGTACTTCATCCCGGCGACGCCGGGCAGGGCGGCCAGCCGCAGGACGGCGCCGGGCGACAGGCGCTGCCCGGTCCGGTACGGGACGTGGTAGACCACGAGGGGCACCGGGCTGACCGCGGCGAGCGACGTGAGATACGCGATCACGCCGTCCTCGCCGGGCCGCACGAACGGCGGCACGAGCGTGAGGGCGGCGGTCACCTCGGGACGGCCGCGCAAAGCGGCCAGCGCCTCCGCCGTCGCGGCGCCGACCAGCAGCCGGGCCGAGCGCGTACGGCACACTCCGGCGACCACGTCGACGACGGCCCGCCGTTCCCCGGAGCTGAGCGACGAGGGTTCCGCCGTGGTGCCGAGGGCGACGAGGCCCGCCGCCCCGCCGTCGAGCACGTCGTGGGCCAGCGCCTCCAGCGCGGTGAGGGCGACCTCTCCCTTGTCGTCGAACGGGGTGACCAGGGGCACGTACAGACCGGTGAGCATCATGGGCCCAGCGTCGGGCAGCACGACCGGTTAGGTCCATTTCACGTTCCTGAACAGAACCGTAAGCTGTTCTGATGCTCGACGTGCGCCGTCTCCGGCTGCTGTGCGACCTGTCGCATCTCGGCACGATCGCCGCGGTCGCGAAGGCGCACACCTACACGCCGTCGGCGGTCTCCCAGCAGCTGTCCCTGCTCGAACGGGAGGCGGGCGTCGCGCTGCTCGAACGAACCGGGCGGCGGGTGGCCTTCACCCCGGCCGGCCGGCTCCTCGTCGAGCACGCCGAGACGGTGCTCGCCGCCCTTGAGCGGACGTCGGCCGCACTCGCCGCGATGTCCACCGGGCTGACCGGGCCGCTGCGCATCGGCGCCTTCCCGACCGCGGTGCGCACGCTCCTGCCCGTGGCGCTGGTGGAGCTGGGACGGCGGCATCCCGGGCTGGAACTGATGGTGACCGAGCTTGACCCGGTGGCGGTGCCGGCCGCCCTGCGGGAGCGGCGGCTCGACGTCGGGCTGCTCCACGACTACGACGTGGTGCCTGTCGACCCGGATCCGGCGCTGGACACCGCACCGCTGCTGGACGAGACCGTCTTCCTCGCCCTGCCGGCGGCCGTGCCGCCCGCCGAGCCGGGTGCGTCGGCGGCCGCTTCCGCCGGTGCCGCCACGGGCGGGGACGGCGACCCGCTGGTTCGCGTGCGGGACGCCGGGTGGATCATGGCCAGTCCCGGCACCCTGTGTCACGACGTCATGCTCCAGGTCTGCCGGGCCGCCGGTTACACGCCCCGGGCGCGGCACCACGCCGACGACTTCGCCACCGTCCTCGCCCTGGTCGCCGCCGGTCAGGGTGTGTCGCTCGTCCCCCAGCTGGCCGCCGCGGAGCCGCCCGCCGGCGTCCGCCTCGTCCCGCTGCCCACCCGGCGGCGGACCCGCGTCGCCTACCGGCGGGGCGCCGCCGCCCATCCCGCCGTCGCCGCGTTCGTGTCCGCGCTCCGCGCCTCCACCGGCGAGTTCCTGGCCCAGTAGACCGCCGGGTACGGTGTCGGCTCGTGTCGTGGAGATCACGTTGGTGGTGGGCCGCCGCCCTGTGCGTCCTGGCCGCCGTACGCCGCTCCTCTCGGCGCGCGGTCCTTGGGTGAACGGGGCGTGGGCGGGCGGCGGGGGGCATACGTTGGGGTCGATGAAGGATCTCCACGCCGGGCCGAGGGGCCGGGCGACTCCCGGGAGGCGGGGCGCCGCGCTGGTGGCCGCGCTCGCCCTGTCGGTCACCGGCTGCGCGGGCCCGCCGGACAGCGCGGCGCCGGACACCGCGGCGCCGGGCACCAACGCGCCGGACACCGCCACGCCGGCGGCGGTGCCGGGCACGCGGCAGCCGTTCCCCGGAGAGAAGGCGCCGGCGCCGGACGCGGCGATCCCCGCGGACCCGGCACGGCTCGCGGACGACATCGAGGACACCGACGCCCGGCTCCGGCGGGAGATCGACGACTGGAGGCGCGCCGGGAACCCCGCCAGGGGAGAGGCCCCCGAGCCGGTGGTCCTGCTGGCCCTGCACGAGCAGCGCGCCTACCGCTATCTCGCCCGCAACCCCGCGATCGCGTCGCGGACGTACGCCAGGCTGCCGAAGGACCTGGCCGGGAAGGCGCGGGACGACGTCACGGCGATCCGCGGGCTGATCTCCCTCGCCCGGCCCGTCAGCGGGCCGGTCACGATGCGGGTCGAGGCGCCCGAGCCCGCCGACGTCCTGCTCGCCGACTTCCGGCGCGCCGAGCGCCGGTTCGGCGTCGAGTGGGAGGTGCTGGCGGCGGTGATGTTCGTCGAGACGAAGTTCGGCCGGGTCCGGTCGCCGAGCTACACGGGAGCCAAGGGGCCGATGCAGTTCATGCCGGGCACCTGGCGGGCCTACGGCATGGGCGGCGACGTCGAGGACACGCGGGACGCCCTGCTCGCCGCGGCCAACTACCTCCACGCGTCGGGCGCGCCGCGCGACTACCGGCGGGCGCTGTACGCCTACAACCACTCGCAGGCGTACGTCGACGCGGTGCTGCGGCACGCCGGCCAGATGAAGCGGGACATCAGGAACTACTACGCCTACTACAACTGGCAGGTCTACGTGATCACCACGAAGGGGGAGCGCCGCCTGACGGGCCCCTGACCCCCCGGCCGTTCCGCCCGCGGCGCTACTTGACGCAAAGCGACAAGTGCTTGATAGTGAACGTCAAGTAGAGGAGATTCGCGTGACGGACGACCGGCGTGCTCTGGCCGAAGACCTGCGGCGGCTCGTCGGCGGCAGGGTCCTCGATCCCCTGGACATCCTCTTCGAGGGGAACGAGGGCGAGCGGCTGCGCGAACGCCTGGCGGACAAGAGTCGTGAGTGGGCGGACGTGCTGCTCGGCGAGGACGACCGCGCGGCCGCGTACCTGGCGATCCGCCTGGTGAGCGTGCTCTACCCCGGCGACGGGCCGTTCGACCCGCCCGCCGAGTGGTGGGGGACGCCCCTGGGCAGGGCCGTCGCCCGGCGCGCCGGTCACCCGGCCGCCCCCGCGGTGCCGGTATCGGTCGCCGCGGCGATGCTCGGCATCACGCGTCAGGGCGTCCACGACCTGGTCCGGCGGCGCAAGCTCGACCGGGACGCGGAGGGCCGCGTGCTCACCGCGTCCATCCAGGCGCGTCTCTCCTCACGCCCGGACCAGCCGTCACCGGCACGAGGAGGCCGTGAATGACCCCTCCCATCGGCGAGAGCCTGCGACTCGCGGACGACCTGGTGGTCCGGCGGCTCGGGTACGGTGCGATGCACCTGTCCGGCCCCGGTGTCTGGGGGCCGCCGCCGGACCGTGACGCGGCGCTCGCCGTCCTGCGCGAAGCGGTCGAGCTGGGCGTGATGCACATCGACACCGCGGACTTCTACGGTCCCCACGTGGCCAACGACCTGATCCGCGAGGCCCTGCATCCGTACCCGGACGATCTCGTCGTCGCCACGAAGGTGGGGGTCGTCCGCGACGAGAGCAGAGCCTGGACGCCCGGCACCTCCTCCCTCGCCCACCTCCGGGAGAACGTGGCCGTGGCCGCCGTCGTCCTCGACCCGGACGACGTGGCCGTGCTCGACAAGCTGTGAGCGGGAGTCTCAGCGTGCTTGGTACCAAGTGACGGTCGCGTCGGTGAAGCGCTGGAAGGTCGCCGGCACGGGGAGGCCCGACTCCTTCTGCGCGTCGAGGGCCTCCGGCTCCCCGCTGAACGCGGCCGCGCCCTCCGCGCTCTCCCACAGGTTGACCGTGACGATGCCGTCGTCCGTGGTGCTGGTGACGGACAGGATCGCGCCGTGGCGAGGGGCCAGGCGCTCGACCACCGGATCCATGTGCCGCCGCTTGCGGTCCAGCAGGTCGTCCGGGTCGCCGGTCATGGTGTGGATGGACAGGAAGGCCATCAGCGGACTCCTCAATGCTCGCGTCACCGTCGCACAAGCCGGTCCACCACAACGCACCGGCAAATCGGTCGCGGATCGCCGGGGGCCGTTGGTAGCGTCGCCGGCTGTGAGCGACACCGGGGTGCGGATCCGGGCGGGGCGCCTGGACGAGATCGAGGCGGTGCTGGAGTTCTGGCTCCTGGCGGCCGAGAATACGGACCGGCACGATTCGGCCGAGGGCGTGCGCAGGCTGATGGAGCGCGACCCCGAGGCGCTGATGGTGGCGGAGATCGACGGGCGGCTGGTCGGCACCCTCATCGCGGGCTGGGACGGCTGGCGGGCCCACCTGTACCGACTCGCCGTCCATCCCGGCCACCGGCGCAGGGGTGTGGCCCGGGCTCTGATCGACGCCGCCGAGGCCCGCTTCGCGCGGTTCGGCGCCGTCCGCTCCGACGCGATGGTCCTCGACGCGAACGTGCTCGCCCACCAGGCGTGGACGGCGGCCGGGTACGGCCGGCAGACCGACTGCAGCCGCTGGGTCAGGTCGCTGCGGTTCTAGGTGTTGCTTGCCGCAACAACTACAATTGTGGTCATGGCCGATGAGACGGAACGCCCCCCGCGACCGTTGACCGCGGACGAGGAGGCGCTCGTCCGCTCCCTGGCCCGGGTGATCTTCGTACTGCCCCGCAACCTGGACGCCGACCTGGTGCGCGAGCAGCACATCACGCTGTCCGAGTACCTCACGCTGATGCACCTGTCGGAGGCGCCCGGGCGTCTCATGCGGATGAGCGAGCTCGCGGCCGCCTGCGAGCTGTCGCTGAGCGGGATGACCCGCGTCGTCACCCGCCTGGAGGCGTCGGGGCTGGTCGAGCGGGTCCGATGCGGTGAGGACGCCCGCGGGTGGAACGCCGTCCTCACCGACGCCGGCCTCGAGCGCCTGAAGGGGGCATGGCCGACGCATCTGGACGGGATGCGGCGATACCTGCTGGACCACCTGGAGGGGATGGACCTGGCCCGCCTCGCGCAGGCGCTTCATCAGGTGGGAGGCGGCGGCTGCCGCCACTGAAGCGCCCGCGCGCGAGAGACGGATCAGACCGCGCGCAGCGGGGCCAGCGCCTTGCTCCAGGCGACGACCTGGTCGAACACGGCCGTGAGCGCGTCGCGCTGGAAGTCGCCGGGCTTGAAGACGCTGAAGTTCTCGAAGTCGTGGAACATCGACAGCGCCACCTGGGCCCGCACGTCGGCCAGCTGCAGCTCACCCGCGATCAGGCGCAGGTGCTCGACGGCCCGGGCGCCGCCGACCGAGCCGTAGCTGACGAACCCGACGGCCTTGTTGTTCCACTCGGCGTACAGGAAGTCGATGGCGTTCTTCAGGGCGCCGGACGTGGAGTGGTTGTACTCGGGGGTCACCATGATGAAGCCGTCGAACGACGCGATCTTCTGCGCCCACTGGTGGGTGTGCGGCTGGGAGTACTGGCCGAGGGACGGCGGGATCGCCTCGTCGAGGTGGGGGAGCTTGTAGTCGAGCAGGTCGACCAGCTCGAACTCGGCGTCGGTGCGCCGTGAGGCGTGCTCGTAGACCCAGCGTGCGACGGCCTCGCCGTTGCGGCCGGGACGGGTGCTGCCGAGGATGATGCCGATTCTGGTCATGGGTCACCGCTTTCCGTAGAAGTAGTTGCTGCGTCAAGCAACATAGCGGGCGGTGTTCCGCGCTGCAACTATCTGGTCAACATCACGATCAGAGACGGGCGGCGTCGGCGACGACAGCGAGGGCGAATTCGGCGGTACGCCTTCGCCGCAGGTCAGGGTCGGAGAAGGCGGGATCGGCCGGCTCGCCGCGCCGGAAGGCCAGGGCCTCGCGGATGAGCGGATGCCACTCGGGCCCGAACACGTCGAGGGCGTACGCGCCGGCCTCCTCCTTGGACACGACGCCGCCCGTGGCGATGGTGTGGTGGAGCCGCGGCGGGCCGAGGACGCCCCAGGCCGTCGACGCCCGGCCCCGGAGGCCGAACCGGTCCGGCCTGCGCAGGGTCCGTTCGGCCCAGGGAAGCCAGTAGCGGCGCAGGTTGTCCCGGTTCCAGTCGCGCAGACGTCCCGGTTCGGGGTCGAGGGCCAGGTCGCCGGGGGAGGGCCCGCGGACGGGGATCCCGCGCTCGCGCAGGACCTTCCAGTTCACGGGGTTGACGTCGAAGCCCGCACCGCGCTGGAACGACGAGCCGACGTGGGAGGCCAGCGGGCGGATCATCGTCACCGGCGTCGCGAGGTCGGCGTCCGAGACGAACACGCCGTTGACCGTCCCCGGAAGCGTCAGCCGCAGATGCGCGACGGAGGAGACGACCGAGGGAAGGTTGGCGGCCACCTGCACCACGCGCAGGCGGCGCAGCTCCCGGTCGTCGAGCCGGCCGTCGACGACGGCCACGAAGTCGATGTCGCTGCGGCCGGGCCGGTAGGCGCCGAGCGCCGTGGACCCGACGACGTAGTAGCCGCGGATCCGTCCGGGGAGCAGCCGATCGGTCACGGACAGGTACCGCCGGGCGGCTCCGGCGACTTCGGGAGGCAGCATGGCCGCACACCGTAGCAGCGACATCGCGCCCGGCGGGCGGGATCGGCCCCCGGCCGTCGACGCCGACCCGGGCGGGGTCGCGTTCCGGCTGTGGGAGGCCGGGGAGCACGCCGGCGCGACGGTCGTGAACGAACCGGGCGCGCTCGTCTCGGTCAGCGGAGGTGGGCGAGGAACCATGCGCCGACCGCCCGGTCCACCGCGGCCGCCGTGGGCAGCTGGGGTGCGGGCTCGACGCCGGGCCGCTCGGCCAGCGGGTGGTCGAGGCCGGGGATCTCCTCCCGCCGGACGTGGTCCGGGTCGGCGTATCGTCGCCGCAGCGCCTCAACCAGGTCGGCCGCGTCGGCGCGGAAGAGCGGGAAGTCCAGCTCGCCGCTCACGACGAGCACGGGCGGCTGCGGCACGCGGGCCGCGATCCGGCCGGCGAGGGCCACGAAGTCGAGCCGGTCGGCCGCGGCCCGGGACTCCTCGTCCCACGCGTACGGCTCGCGGCCTGAGCCCTCGATGACCGCGACGACCGAGCGCGCGCGGACGGCCGCGTTCACCAGCGCCGCCGCGGCCACCGGCACCTCGCCCCCGGCCAGGACGGACAGGGCGACCGCCCCGCCCAGCGAGCCCCCGACGACGCCGATGGGGCCGTCGTCGAGCGGCAGCCGTTCCCTCAGCTCGGCCAGGGCCGCCGGAAACTCCTCCACGGCCTGCCGGACCACCGGGTCCGCGTACCGCATCATCGGGTCCAGGAAGGCCTCCTCGCGCCCGCCGTCCCACGCGCGGTCGCCGCACCACGGCATGCCGAGATGCACCCGCCAGGCCGGGACCCGGGCCAGCGGCAGCGCGGCGGCGAACGCGGCGTCGGTGCACGGCGCGTCCATCATGTGCCACGTCACGACCAGCGGCGCGGGCTCCGCGACCGGGACCGCCGGAGGCAGCGCCGTGAACGGCACGCCCGCGGCCGCGCCTCTGATCGCCTCGTTCTGCCGCATGCTCCTCAGCCCCCCTCGTCGGGATCGTCGCGGCCCCACGCTAGGGGCGCGCGCCGTCCGGCGGAACGGTCCCGCCCTCCGCCCGTGGCGAACTCCGGCGAACGATCCGGGGACGCGCCGGGCGGACGGGAATGCGAGAGGGCGGACGGATGTCAGGTGTGAGGTGACGCAACCCACGTTCTCCGGCCGGACCGCCTGGGCACGGCGCCTCGACACGCCGCTGCGCGAGTTCCTGCGCACCGAGACCGGCAGCGCCGCGATCCTGCTCGCCGCGACCGTGGCCGCGCTGATCTGGGCCAACGTCGACGCCCGCTCGTACGAGGCCCTGTGGGGCACGTCGCTGTCGGTCCGCGTGGGCGGCGCGGGCATCTCCCAGGACCTGCGCCACTGGGTGAACACGGGTTTGATGACGTTGTTCTTCCTCGTCGTGGGGATGGAGGCCAGGCGCGAGTTCGACATGGGTGAGCTGCGCGAACGGCGGCGCCTCCTGCTGCCCGTCCTGGCCGGCGTCGGCGGGATGGTCGTGCCCGTCGCCGTCTACCTGCTGGTCAACGCGGGCAGGCCGTCCCTCCACGGGTGGGGCGCCGCGATGTCGACCGACACGGCGTTCGCGCTCGGCATGCTGGCCCTGGTGGCGTCCCGGTTCCCGTCCCGGGCACACACGTACATGCTGACCGTCACGGTCGTGGACGACCTGGTCGCGCTCGCCGTCATCGCGGTCTTCTACAGCGAGCACGTCGAGGCGGGTCCCCTGATCACCGCAGTCGGGATCTTCGCGCTGATGCTGGGGGTCAAGGCCGCCGGCGTACGGCGGGGGCTCGTGTACGCGGCGTTGGGGATCGCGACGTGGGTCGCGCTGCTGGCCTCGGGCGTCGAGCCGGTGGTCGTCGGGCTGGCCGTGGGCCTGGTCACGTATGCCAGGCCCGCGAGCCGCGGCGACCTGGAACGGGCGTCGGACCTGTTCCGGCTCTTCCGCGAGCAGCCGACGGCGGAGCTCGCGCGCACGGTCAACGCCGGGCTCGCCCAGGCGATCTCGCCGAACCACCGTCTGCTGCAGCTCTACCACCCGTGGACGAGCTATCTGATCGTCCCGCTGTTCGCGCTGGCCAACGCGGGGATCGCGATCAGCGGCGACTTCCTCGGCCGGGCGTTCACCTCGCCGATCACCCTGGGCATCATGATCGCCTACGTCGTGGGCAAGCCCGTCGGGATCGTCGGGTTCACCTGGCTCGTCACGCGGCTCAGCCGGGGGCGGGTGCGGCCGCCGGTCGGCTGGGCGGCCGTCGCGGGCGGCGGCACCATCGCGGGCATCGGGTTCACGGTGTCGCTGCTGATCGCCACCCTCGCCTTCAGGGGGCCGCAGCTCGAGGAGGCCAAGTTCGGCATCCTCGCCGCCGCGCTGTGCGCGTCGCTGCTCACCTGGGCGCTCTCGCGGGCCACCTTCAGGCTCCCGCCGAAGGTGAAGGCGCGGGCGCTGCTCGGCACCGCGGAGGGCATCGTCGATCTCGCCGCCCCCGTCGACCCCGAGCGCGACCATCTGCGCGGGCCGCGGGACGCGCCCGTGACCGTGGTCGAGTACGGCGACTTCGAGTGCCCCTACTGCGGGCAGGCCGAGCCCATCGTCCGGGAGCTCCTCGCCGGCTTCGCCGACGTCCGGTACGTCTGGCGGCACCTGCCGCTGCACGACGTGCACCCGTCGGCCCAGCTCGCCGCCGAGGCGGCGGAGGCGGCGGCGGAGCAGGGGGCGTTCTGGGAGATGCACGACATCCTGCTCCAGCACCAGGGTGAGCTGCTCGTCCCCCACCTGATCACGTACGCGGAGGAGATCGGCATCGACGTCGAGCGCTTCCAGCGTGACCTGGAGGGCCACCTCGGCGCCGACCGGATCGCCGAGGACATCGACTCCGCCGACCTGAGCGGCGTGTCCGGCACGCCGACGTTCTTCATCAACGGCAGGCGTCACAACGGCGCCTACGACATCGCGACGCTCTCGGCCGCCGTCCGCGCGGCCGGCGCCCGCGCGACCCTGATCTCCTGACCCCCCGTCCCGCCGGACGCGCCGGGGACGACATGCGGGCCGCGTCCCGGGGCGACGGGGGGGTACGGACGATGTCCCAGGGCGACGGGAGGCGTCAGGCCTCGGGCTGTGGGCCCTTCCACACCTTCAGGGCGAGGACGACGTTCCTGCCGCGGTGACCGCCGGTCAGCCTGACCAGACCGACCGCCCCTTGAGAGGTGGTCACGCAGAACCGGGTGCCCGGCACGACGTACTTCGCGGTGATCCTGGTGTGCACCGGGCGCGCCGCGGCCCGGCAGGTCGCGTACGTGGCGGGCCGGCGCGGGCCGATCAGCACGATGCGGGTGTCCCGCCCGCTGAGGACGCCGCCGCTGTAGGCGAGGTCGCCCCCGCTCGGCCCGCGGCGCGGCGTGGCCGGCTCGTCGAGCAGCGACAGGTGGTAGCCGTCCCTGAGCGTGACGGCCGGGTAGTCGCCGAGCTGCGCGCCCACCTTCACGTCGGCGAACGAGTCGGCCCCCGGACGGTTGGCGGCGACCAGCCCGACCGTGATCGCCACGGCGCCCGCGGCCGCCAGCGCCAGGACGCCGGGGAAGCGCCGCCGCCGCCTCTCGGGGGGCTTCGGGGCCTGCCTCCTCCTCGCCTTGGCCTTGCGGCGCGGCGCGGGAGTGTGGCGGCCGGGCACCTGGTCCAGCACGAGCTGGGCCTTGTCGACCGCCCCCGCCGCCCTGAGCAGCTCGGCCATCTTCTCCAGGGCCCGCGCCGCCTCGCCGGGGGCGTACGTGGTCTGCAGGTAGTCGTGGTTGATCAGATTGCGCAGGTCGAGCAGCTCCTGGGCGAGGTCCGACGGGTTACGCAGGCCGGACAGGGCCGAGCCGAAGACGTCGCGCCTGTTGCGGATCATCTTGAGGAGGAACTGGGGGTCCGCCAGCGTTGACGTCTTCGCGTAGCCCGCCTTCTCGCTGTCGCGGCGGTTCCACTCCGCGAGCCAGCCGGGGCCGTGACGGGCGGTCATGTGCCGGTCGACGAAGGGGGCGAGTCCCTCGGTCAGATAGCGCAGACCCGTGTCGATCCGCTCCCGCTCGTTTCTCTTCCGCCCCATCCCGCTCCCCGGTCACCGCCGAACCGGGGGAAGCATAATTGGCGGTGAGCGATAATCGCCGCGGAATGCATAAAGCTCACAACGCCCTCACTGCCTGTCGACGTAGTGAATCTCCGATAATTCGTGCATTCGTTTTTGAGCGTATTTCTTTCACCGTTTGTGTCGTCCGGAAAACCGCCAGGCGCAGGAGAGCGCCGCGAGGAGGGCCACCGCCGCGACGGCCAGGCCGGTCCGCAGCCCCGGCGGCGTGAACGAGCAGCTCACCGACGTCGACTTGCCGTCCAGCGGGACGGCGAGCAGCCCGAGGAACGCCTGGGCCGGCCGCGGCGCGGCGTTCCCCGCGGCGCACGTCCAGCCGCGGATGGCGGGGGCCGCGACCACCGCGAGGCCCGTGCCGCCCGACGGCAGCGTGGCCCGCAACGAGTGCCCGGAGACCTGGACGGCGGTCGTCCCGGCCGCACGCAAGGCTTCGACGGCCCGGGCGAGCCGGCCCGGGTCGAGGCAGCCGACCGCGCCGGGCGGGATGGGGCCGCCGAGGCGGGGCCGCAGCTTGATCTTGAGGCGGCCCGTCGCGGGCACCGTCCCGAGCCGCTGCATCGGCGCCCGGCTGTGCCCCGGCACCCCGGTGAAGGCGACGCGCGTGTTCCCGGCGAGGACGGCGCCTCCCGAGTAGTCGGGGGCGTACAGGTACACCTCGTCCCCGGGACGGCACTCCGCCCGCACCACGTACGGGTACGACGGACCGGGGACGGGGTCGGGCGACGTGGCCAGGGAGCCGTCGCGGCCGGGGCGGAGCTCGGCGCCGTACTGGTCCACGTAGCGGAGACGGGGGACGTCGTAGACGCGGGCGCCGATCAGCGCCTCCTGGTTGCGGTACGGCGACGGGCCGTATCCTGCCGAGGGCGGACGCCGGACGGTCACGAGCGGCGCGGCCGCCGTCCGGGTGAGCGTGACGGCGGCCGTGTTCCCGCCCCGCGACTGCGACCTGCCCGCCACGACGGAACGGGCCCGGGCGCCGATCGCGAACACGGCGTCGGTGACGGGGTTGTCGAGGCTCTTCGGCGCCCGCCCGCGCGAGATCCAGCCGAACCCGAGATGGGAGAGCGTGCCGATCAGCGCGGTCGACGTCATGCTGCTGTAGTAGCCGGCGCCCTCCCCGCCGACCAGCTGCGGGTCGTTGGCGGTGATCCGGGCCTCGCCGGGGTCGGTGCGGTACGCCGGCCAGCCGTCGGCGGCGGCGACCGCCGCCCGGAGGCGGTCGTGCCAGGGACCCCAGGCGGCGTAGGAGCCGAGGTGGGCTCCCCGCTTCGTGTCGACGTCCGCCACGTTCACGGCGGCCTCGGCCGTCTGGACGCCCGCCAGCAGCGTGAGCAGGGCGGCCGACGCCACCCGCCGCACCCGTCCCGGCCGCCGGAGGAGCCGGCCGGTGAGGCGGGCGGTGAGGCGGGCGAGGAGCAACAGGCCGTACAGGGCCGCGCCCGCCGCGACCGCCACGCCGGCCCGCCCGAGCATCGCGGGGGTCGTCAGGGTCCAGCGGGAGGCGCCCCAGACCACCGCGGCAAGTGCGACCCCGCCCGCGGCGAGCGCGAGCGGGCGGGGGACGCCCCGCGAGAACGAGGTGAAGCCCGCGATCACCAGCAGGCCGCACAGCACGAACGCCTCACGGTAGGCGCTGCCGTTCGGGCTGGTGAACGCGTACCAGACCCGTACGCTCGGCTGCCACAGCATCGAGGCGAGCACCAGGCCGATCCCCGCCGTCCAGGCCGCCCTCGCCCGCGCCGGCAGCGCCCGGTTGAACGGCAGCGTGAGGGCCGCGAACAGCGCGAACGTGCCGACGAACAGCGCCGGCGAGTTGTACTGGTAGCTCCCGGGCAGCAGCCGTCCCAGCAGCGGCGCCGGCCCGACCGCGGTGAACGGCCTCGGTGTGACCGGCCACGCGTCGCGGGCCGCGAGGTAGCCGACCAGCACCGCGGGGGCCGCCAGGCCCAGCCCGATCGCGCCGTACAGCGCCGCCCGGGCGCTGCCGGCGACGCGCGCCCGGACGGACGCGGGCTCGGCGGACAGGCGCACGAGCAGCACGACGGCGGCCCCGATGGTGGCGAAGCAGGCGGTGTAGAAGTCGCACCCCCAGGCGTACGCCACGAAGAGCGGGGCGAGCAGCGGCCTGCGCCCGGCCAGCGCCCACTCCACGGCCAGGCACAGCAGGGGGAAGGCGATCAGGCCGTCGAGCCACATCGGGTTGTACGCGCCGTCGGTGACGGCCCAGCCGCACAGCCCGTACGCGGCGCCGAACACGGCGGCGAGGCCGGTGTTCCTGCTGCCGCGGAAGGGCAGCCGGCGCAGGTGGACGGCCATCGCCCCGGCTCCGGTGGCGATCTTGGCTACCGTGATGACGTAGACGGCCAGGTCCACCCGCGCCCGGGGGAACAGCGCCACCAGCATCGAGAACGGGCTCGTCAGGTAGTAGAAGACGTCGGGCAGGTAGCTGGAGCCGAAGCCGGAGGCCCAGTCGACGAACAGGTCGCCGCGGGCGTGGCCGTGCAGGACGTCCCAGAGGTAGGCGTAGAAGGGGACGTACTGGTTGCCCAGGTCGCTGACGCTGCGCGTGACCGCGCCGAACGGGAAGAACCCGGCCGCCGCGTCTCCCGCGCACAGCCCGGCGGCGGCCATCGACGCCGCCAGGAGCGCCGCCGCCGTCGCGCCCAGGACGACCCCGTGGCCGCGCGACGCCGCGGCCGACGTCGCGGCCCCTGTCGCGGCGCCCTCGGC
>NZ_KI866523.1:1424605-1475599 GCF_000511135.2 Microbispora sp. ATCC PTA-5024
GCGCCCTCGGCGGCGGGGTCCCGGGCGGGGCCGGGACGCGTGGGGGGAGGCTCGGGGACGCCGGGCGGCGCGGCCGGATCCGGAGCAGGGTCAGGAGCGGAGGCGGGCGGCCGGGTCAGGCCCGGGACGCCCGTCGTGTCCTGTGCGGTCAATGGGTGCTCACGCTCCGGGGCGGCGTCCGCTGATGGGCAGAGCGCACCCTAACCGACCTTGGTGACGCGGACGGGCTCTCCCGGGTGAACGGTGGACGGCGAACCGCTCCGGCACCGAACCGCCGCGCTCCCCGGCCCGCCGGGGGCGCGCTCGGGCTCTCCGGGGACGGCGAAAGGCCTGGAGGCGTCAGCGCGTCCCCGGCCCGCGGCGGCTCACGATCCATCAGCCGATAATCGGTCGCCCGGGTGCCGTCCGGCGTCCCACACTTGGCGGCATGGGCAGGACCGTGAGCGCGTGGGTGACGTACGGGGACGAGGTCCTCGGCGTTTCCGGGCCGTTCGCGGTCGACGTGCCGTGGTGGTCGGAGGTCGAGCCGGTGGTGGCGCACCTGCGGCAGGCCCTGCGGGTCCCGGTCGTCGTGCTGCGCCTGCTGCGGGTCGAGGGCGGCGACGGCGCGCGCGACGGCCACGTGACCTACCACGTGGAGGCGCTGGCCAGACCGGACGCGCCGCTCCCCGGCGGACCCGCCGAGCCCGGCCTGTCGGACGAGCCTCATCCGCTCCGGTCTCCGTGGGCGCGCCGGGAGGGCCTGATGGAGGCGCTCACCTGGGCCTCCGAGGCGCTCGCCGCCGCCGGGAGGCGTGTCGTCGGCCCGGTCGAGCAGCGCAAGACGTGGAACCTCGCCGGTCTGTTCCGCCTGCCGACCGCGGACGGGCCGGTCTGGCTGAAGACGACGCCGGCGTTCGGCGCGGACGAAGCGGCGGTCATCGGCGCGTTCGCCCGGGTGGACCCCGGTCTGGTTCCGGTCGTCCTCGCCGCCGCCGAGGGCCGGATGCTGATGGAGCACCTCCCGGGCGTGGACTGCTGGCAGGCCGGAGCCGACGTGGTCACCGCGGCCGTCACCCGCTTCGTCGCCGCCCAGGCCGCCCTGAGTGTCGCCCCCGCTTCCGGCACGGCGAGCCCCGCCGCTCAGGCCGTGAACACCGCCGCGAGCACCGCCGTCGCTGCGTCGGGCGGCGGCGCCTCGGTCGCGGCCACGCTGGAAGACCGGGTGCCCGGGCTCGCGGACCGCCGTACGGAGGGGATGGGACAGCGGGTGCGCACGCTGCTCGCGGGCGAGGGGGGCCGCGAGTTGACGGCGCGCGAGGTGGACGAGGCGCACGGCCTGCTCGAACGGCTGCCGCAGCTGGAGGCGTGCGGCCTGCCGGACACGCTCGTGCACGGCGACTTCCACCCGGGCAACTGGCGCTCGGACGGCGGTCCGCCGGTCGTGGTCGACTTCGCCGACGCCCACCTCGGCAACCCCGTGCTGGACGGGCTGCGGGCCTGGGACTTCCTGCCGGAGGACCGGCGCAGTGCCGCCGCCGCCGTGTGGATCGACGCCTGGAAGGCCGCCGTCCCCGGCAGCGACCCGGCCCGCGCGCTGGCCGTCGGCGAGCCGCTCGCGCATCTGGCGTACGCCGTGCGCTACCAGGAGTTCCTCGACGGCATCGAGCCGAGCGAGCGCGTCTATCACCAGGGGGATCCGGCCGCGTCGGTCCGGGCCGCCCTCCGCGCCGCGAACGAGCCAGGCTTCGCGCCGGCGTGGTGAGCCGGGAGCGTGACGAGGCGTGGAGCCGCCCCCGGCACGCTCCCGGCTGACCACGATGACGCGATGACGGCCGGACGCTGAATCTTTCAGAGCGTCGTGTCCGCGGCGGCGTCCCGGCACGCCCGCCCCGGGGCGCGTTCCGGGAGGTCGTCCGCCCGATGCGGCGTTCCCTCCGAACCGCTCGCCCGATGCGGGCCTTTACACCGGCCGATGCCGTACCGAGCCTGGGAGACGCGCGAACCGCCGACCCCGGGAACGGCGTCGGCGCCGGACGACCGTCACGACACGGGCGCAGGCGCCCCATCCGCGGAGATGATCGCTCATGGGACACGGCACGAAACTGCTACGGCGCGGACCTCGCACCACGGTCGCCGCCGTCGCCGTCGGCGCGCTCGCCACGGCGGGGGTGACACTGGGACCGGCGACGGCTGCCCGCGCCGCCGTCAGCTGCGAGGTGACCTACACCGGTTACCAGTGGGGATCGGGCTCGGGCGGCTTCACCGCGAGCATCGCCGTGAAGAATACCGGCGACCCCGTCACGGGGTGGACGCTCACGTTCACCTTCCCGGGCTCGCAACGGCTCACCCAGGGCTGGTCGGCGCAGTGGACCCAGACGGGGGCGAGGGTCACCGCGACCAGCCCGGCCTGGGGCGGCCCGGTCGGCGCCGGCTCGTCCTTCTTCCTCGGGTTCAACGGCACCTGGACAGGCAGCAACCCGCCGCCCACCGACTTCGCGATCAACGGCGTCCCCTGCACGGTGAACCAGGTCCCGGACCCGTCTCCCTCGGTGACTCCTGTGACGACCCCCTCGGCCACTCCCACGCCGCCCCCGCTGCGGATCGTGATCTCGCCCAAGTCGATCGTCGTTCCTGAGGGCGGCACGGCGGGCGTACAGGTCACGCTCAGCCAGCGGCCGCCGGGCAACGTGATCGTCGGCACGGGACGCGTGGCGGGCGACACCGACCTGACCGCCAGTGCGCCGCTGACGTTCACGCCGGAGAACTGGGACGTCCCCCAGACGATCACCGTCACCGCGGCTCAGGACGGCGACACGACGGACGGCTCCGCGACGTTCGACTCCCGCAGCAGTCAGATCACCGGCAGCAGCGCCGTCCTGTGGACGGCGGTCGAGCGGGACGACGACATCGTGCGGTAGTGCGCCGCGCCCACCGGTCCCGGCCCTGCGAGGCATGGCCGGGTGCCGGGCCGGGGATGTGGATCAGGCGGCGCCGCAGGCGGCGGCGCGGCCGAGGAGCAGGGCCCGCTCCCGGCCGTTGCGCGTCAGCGCCGCCGCCCGCTCGAACTCCGTCCGCGCCTCATCCGTGCGGCCCAGCTTCACCAGCAGGTCGCCGCGCACGCTCGGCAGCAGGTGGTAGTCCTTGAGCGCAGGCTCGCCGGCCAGCGCGTCGGCGAGGGCGAGCCCGGCCTCCGGCCCGTACGCCATGCCGACCGCCACGGCGCGGTTGAGCTCCACGATGGGCGACGCGGTCAGGGCGGTAAGCGAGCCGTACAGGGCCGCCATCCGGGCCCAGTCGGTCTCTCCGGCCGTGCGGGCGCGGGCGTGACAGGCCGCGATGGCCGCCTGCAGCGCGTACGGCCCGAGGGAGCCGCCGAGAGCCTCCGCGCGGGCGAGGGCCGCCAGACCCCGCCGGATGTGCAGCTGGTTCCACCGGCCGCGGTCCTGGTCGAGCAGCCGGATCGGCTCGCCCGAGGGCCCCACGCGGGCGGCAGACCGGGACTCCTGGATCTCCATGAGCGCGACGAGACCGTGCACCTCCGGCTCGGACGGCACGAGCTGCGCCAGCATGCGGCCGAGCCGCAGCGCCTCCGCGCACATCTCCGGGCGCATCCAGTCGTCGCCCGCGGTCGCCGAGTAGCCCTCGTTGAAGACGAGGTAGACGACCTCGAGGACCGACGACAGCCGGGCCGCCCGCTCCGCGCCCTCGGGCACCTCGAACGGCACCTCGGCGTCGGTCAGCGTCCGCTTGGCCCGGACGATCCGCTTGGCGACGGTCGGCTCCGGCACGAGGAACGCGCGGGCGATCTCGTCGGTCGTGAGGCCGCCGAGCAGCCGCAGAGTGAGCGCCACCCGCGCCTCGGTCGACAGCACCGGGTGGCAGGCGACGAACATCAGCCGGAGGACGTCGTCCTCGATGTGGTCCTCCAGGGCGGCCTCGATCTCGGCCGCCGTGGCGTCGCCGCCCGTCTCGAGCTCGCGGCCCAGCTGCGCGACCTTCTCCTCCAGACGTTCGCGGCGTCGCAGCATGTCGACCACCCGGCGCTTGGCGACCGTCATGAGCCACGCGCCGGGGTTGCGGGGCACGCCCGACTCGGGCCACTGCTCCAGCGCCGCGACCAGCGCGTCCTGCGCCAGCTCCTCGGCCAGGCCGACGTCGTGGACCATGCGGGTCAGACCCGCGATCACCCGGGCCGACTCGATGCGCCAGACCGCCTCCACCGCGCGCCGCGTCTCGGTAGCCGTCACAGCGCCCATTCAACCGCAGGCAACCGACAACCCGCAGGGTGCGGCGGGCGGAGGTCCCGGCGGGCGGCAGAGTGCGGAGGAGCGGCAGGGTGCGGGGGGCGGAGGCCTCGGCGGGCGGCAGGGGGCGGCGGCCCCGGCGGGCGGAGGTCTCGACGCCCCCGCCCGCCGTACGGGGGTCAGCGGCCGAGCTCTGGGAACGCCTCCTCGGCCGTCTGGGCCGACTGGCGGACCTCGACGACAGCCTCCTGGTCCCCCTGCACGGCGTACTCCACGGGGCACCGGGAGGCCCACTCGATGGCCTCCTCCCTCGACTTCACGTCGATGAGGAAGAAGCCGGCGACCAGTTCCTTGGCCTCGGCGAACGGGCCGTCCACCACGGTCTTCTTCCCGTTGGCGGTCACGACGCGGGCGCCGTGCGCGCTGGGGAACAGCCCCTCGCTGGCGAGCAGCACACCGGCCTCGGCGAGCTCGCGGCCGTACGCGCGCATGGCGTCGACCAGCTCCGGGGACGGTGGCGTGTCGGGGGACGGGTCGCCCTTGAGCAGCAGCATGAAGTGCATCGCGGTCTCCTTCGTTCTCGGTGTCCGTCTACCACCGCGTCGAACGGGAGGACGCCCGGAGGACACGGACCGCCACAGATTCTTCCGGAGCACCGGCACGACACCAGAGCCGGATGTCGAGCGCGATGCGCGGTAGGAAGCACGACGAATGCTTCCGCCGACTCAGACAGCGACCCGGCCATGCATCCAGGGCACTGCGGCTCGCCGAGCGCACCGGGACCTGCGACGTTCAGCTTCACCCGGCCGCTGTCGGTCGTCTCGATGCTGACGCTCGCGGCCGGCCGGCTGCGCCCTTGGACTTCCGCGACGCCTCGCAGCCGGTAAGAACCGATGTCCGCCTCTCCGGGTCGTCTGGGGAGCGATCCCATGCAGCAGCGATTGTGGCTGTCACCGTCACTGGTCCGGATACAGGCCCTCCAAAGCGTGTGCGACAACCTCATCGTGAGTTTCGGGCGTCGCCAGTTGCCTGATTCCGCCTGACGCCAGCCACCCTGGATTCCGCTCGGTGCCCTGCTTGGCCATCACCTCGGGTGCCGTGTACGCGCTGGCCCTTGCCTGAAATTCCGGGGTGATTTGTATTTCGTCGTCACCGGTCGCCAGCGGGTTGGGCTGGGCAGGGCGCGGGCCCGGGTCATCGTCCGCCAGCGGAGAGTCCAGGGGGTTGCCTTCCTTGTCCACCCGGGTGGTCTTCACATAAGTGCTGCCACTGGCGTCCCGCGTCACCGTCTGGATGGTCGCACCGCCGTCCCCGTGGTACTGGACCGCCGTTGTGCTCTGGTTGCCTTCGCTCGGGTTATCAGGGTTGTCCGTGAAGGTGACGCTGCGATCGGTTACCTTCCCGTTTTCGGAGTGCTCTCTGACCTGCTGCAGACTGTCCCCTTGGATCAGGCCGCCTGAAAGCATGCCCCAGTCATCTCCGTATCGGTCGGAGATCACTTTGCCATTGCCGTCCGTCGTGGTGATCGTTTTTTCGGAGACGATGTGATAGCGCCCGTCCTGATCGGTCTCTTCGCGTTGTGAAGATTTGCTTTCGGTGACGGTGCCGGCCCTGTCCGTGGTGATTTCACGCCGTTGTATCGAAGGCACTCCACCAGTTTGAGTGATGATCGAGGATCCGGTTCCTGTCGCGGTCGGGCCGCACGTCGATGGATCGATGTATCGCACGACGTACTGATCGACGGTGACGCCGGACGCCTCTGACATCTGGCCCTCTCGCACCTGCACGAGACGCCCACTCCCGTTGTACGTCAACTCCTGATAAGTGCCGTCTTTATTTGTCTTACGGAACACCTCATCGCCGCCGACACTTTGGCTTGGCTGAATAAGCGTGTTCTCGCAGCCGGGTCGGGGAATGAACGTCATGATCGCTCCCTAGGGGGCCGGCGAAGAGTCTTCTCAGTATCGCCAGGGACACCCTTCGTATTACAGGCCAGGGCAGGGCCATGATCGAGGACAGACTCCAGGGGCCTTGCCGTCCGCCGTCCATCACCGGCGGCCCTCGCGGGCCGGCACCCACAGCCTGGGACGGCCGTCGTCACTCCGCCGTCATCCGCAACTGGAGGGCGGGGTGCCGCGGAGCGTCGAAGCCGAGCGCCCGGTACAGCCCGGTGCCGTGCCGGGTGGCGTTCAGGTTGACGACCCGGACCTCGGTCTCGTCGCGGAACCACCCGAGCAGGGCCTCCATGCACAGCCGGGCGTGGCCGAGGCGCCGCCGGCGGGGGTCGGTGCATACGTTGAACACGTGCCCGTGGAGGCCGCTCGGGTTGGCGGGGCTGGGCGCGTGGCGGTCGCAGGTGCCGACCGCGCTGCTGACCACGCCGAGCGCGGGGTCGTCCACAACGAAGGCGGCGAGATCGACCCCGCCGGCCAGCCGTGTGGCGAACCACTCCTCCGCCGCACGGCGCCAGGGGGCGTCCTCGCCGCCGATCGCCACGCCCATGTCGGCCAGCATCACGGCCCGCAGGCGGACGAGGGCGGGCGCGTCGGCGACGACGGCTCTGCGTGCGGGAGCCGGGCCGCCGGGGAGCGGGGAGATCGCCATGTCCTCATTGTGCTGCTGCGGCGCCCCCAGGGCCGTCCGGTCAGGCGGTCGCCGCGGGGGCGTCCAGGGCGGCCACGACGTCCTGGAGGCGTCCCATCGCGTGGTAGGTGCCGAAGACGTCCATGTAGTCGCGCATCTCGGCGATCTCGCCGTCCCGCACGCGGAACATCAGCAGCCCGGACGCCGCGAACGGCCGGCCCTCGGCTCCCACCGTCCCGGTGCCGTGCCACTCGCCGACGATCACCTCAGGGTCGGCGGCCTCGTGCACGACCACGTCGTGGATCTCCGCGAGCCGGACCGGGCTCGCGCCCCACGCGGCGCGGTAACAGGCGCGCACCTCCTCACGTCCGGCCAGGCGCGGCGGAAACCCCGGCGCCCGGAACGGGAACTCGTGGGTCCCGTCCACGGCGTACAGGTCGGCGAGGTCGTCGGCCGACTTCGCGACCATCGCCCGGTGGAAGAGGGAGAGCACCTCACGCGGGGTGCGAGGGGACGTCATCATTCGCTCCGTTCGCTCAACGGTTGTTGACTCAACGACTGTAGAGCGAAACGGCGGCCTTGGTCAACGTCGGTAGAGTCATGGCGTGGAGGAGACGCCGACCAGCCGCGCCGAGCGCCGGCGCCGGACCGAGGAGCGGATCCTGTCCGCCGCGCGGACGGTCTTCGCCGAGCGCGGCTTCGAGCGCGCCACCATCCGGGCCATCGCCTCCTTGGCGGAGGTGGACCCGGCGCTCGTGATGCAGTACTTCGGCTCGAAGCAGGAGCTGTTCGACCGGGCCGTGCGCATCCCCGCGATCCCGCCGCTGAACGGCGCCCTGGACGAGCTGGTCGAGGAACTGCTGGCGAGGGTCGTCATCAAGATCGGGCCGATCCCGCAGGCGTCGCTGGCGATGATGCGGTCGATGCTCACGCACCCCGAGGCGGCCGAAGGGGTGCGCGCCCGCCTGGACGAGCAGGTGGGGCAGCTCGGGGCCGCCATCCCGGCCCGGGACGCCGAGCTCAGGGCCGCGTTGATGATCAGCACGATGCTGGGCGTGACGATCGCGCACCAGTTGCTCGACCTCACGGCCCTGCGGGACGTCCCCGCCGACCGGCTCGCCGAGATCGTACGGCCCGCCCTGGTCGCCCTGACCGGGCCGGAAGCCGCCACCGAAGAGTCCTGACCGGGCCGGAAGCCGCCACCGAAGAGTCCTGACCGGGCCCGACCTCACCGCCGCGGGTCCTGGCCGGGCCCGAGCGGAAGGTCCGGGCCACGGGCCGGTCGGGGGCGTCTCCGCAGCGAGAGGTCGCGGTCAGTCGGACAGGTCGCGGACGAGGGTCGCGACGAAGTCCTTGGCCGTCTCGTTGAGCTTCAGGACGAACCCGGTGATCAGGTCGAGCTGCTCGTCGTCGTAGTCGTCGGCCACCGCCCCGAACGCGGTCGCGACCCGGCCGAAGATCTCGTTGAGCGCCGCCTCGTGCCGTCCCGTCGAGCGCACCAGGACCTTGCGGCGGTCGGCCGCGTCCCGGTGCCGCTCGACGAAGCCGCCGCGCTCCAGCCGGTCGAGGAGCGCGGTCACGGCCGACGTGCTGAGGCCGGTCAGCTCGGCCAGCCGCCCCGCCGTCAGCTCGTGCTCGTGCCGGGCCAGGTCGAGGCACTTCAGGTCGGTCGGCCCAAGGCCGAAGTGGGCGGCGATGGCCTGGTGCATGATCACACCTCGCCCCGCGTTGTCCTGCATCGCCTCGGTGAGAGCCCGCAGGACCTCGGCACGACGGCCTGTTGACATCCGCCCTCCAACGCGTAATATCTCGAATTGTCTCGACGTATCGAAATTTCCTGTCCTTCGAACCAAACTAGCACGGAGGAGACGAGCATGAGAGACGAGACGATCCCGGTCCTGGTCGTGGGGGCCGGCCTCGCGGGGCTGTCCACGGCGGTGTTCCTCGGCGTCCACGGCGTGCCGTCGGTGGTCGTGGAACGGCATCCGACGCTGTCCGTCCAGCCCAAGGCCCGGGGGCAGATGCCGGCGACCATGGAGGCCCTCGCCACGGCCGGGGTCGCCGAGCGGTTCGTCGAGGCCGCCCCGCCGGGCGGCGAGACGAGCGTGATCGTCATCGCGGAGACCGTCACCGGCCCGGTCATGAAGGACTTCGTCATAGAGATGCCCGACTTCTCCCGGCTGTCTCCGGCGCCGTTCACGGCCGCGAGCCAGGAACGGGCCGAGCGCATTCTGGCGGCCCGCGCCGCCGACCTGGGCGCGGAGGTCAGGTTCTCCACGGAGCTGGAATCGTTCCGGCAGGACGACGAGAAGGTCACCGCCGTGCTCCGCGACGTGTCGACGGGAGACCGGCGGACGGTCACCGCGCGATACCTCGTCGGCGCTGACGGCCACAAGGGGACGGTCCGCGACATGGCGGGCATCGCCGTGCACGGACGCCTCGCGCCCAAGCCGGGACGCATCATGTTCCTGCAGTTCGAGGCCGACCTCGCCGTGGCGCTGCAGGGTTCCGCGTTCGGGCTGTTCTACCTGCAGAACCTCGCGCTGCCCGCCCGCGCCGCCACGGTCGTCACCACGGATCACCCCGGCCGCTACGTCCTCGCCCTGCCGTTCGGGCCCGACGAGGAGCCGGACGAGGAACGGCTGGTGGAGCTCGTCCGCGTCGCCTGCGGCGTGCCCGGCCTCGACGTGAAGGTCACCGACGCCGCCTGGTCGTCGTCGGGGAACCGCGTCACCCGGGTCGCGGACACCTTCCATGCCGGGCGCGTCCTGCTGGTGGGGGACGCCGCCCACCTCATGCCGCCCACCGGTGGCCAGGGCGGGAACACGGCCGTGATGGACGGCTACCACCTGGCCTGGAAGCTGGCCGCCGTCCTGTCCGGGACGGCCGGGCCGGGCCTGCTGGAGAGCCACGACGCCGAGCGCCGCCCGTACGCCGACGTGCTGGCCGAGCAGCAGTACGCCAACATGATCGAGCGGCAGTCGCCGCACCTGCGCGACGGGACGGAGGCCGAGATCCTCGACCCGATGGTGGGGCTGTTCGGCTACGTCTGCCCGGCCGGGGCCTTCGTCCCCGAGGAGGGCGGCGCTCCGCTGTTCGAGGACCCGTCCAGGCCGTCGGGCCGACCGGGATCGCGCGCCCCCCACGTACGGCTCGCGCGCGGAGACGAGACCATCTCGGCGCGTGACCTGTTCGGCACGGGGTTCGTCCTGCTCACGGCAGGCGGGCGGGACTGGCCCGACGAGGCCCGCCACGCCGTACGGGCGCTCGGCGTGACGGTGGACGTCCACGCCGTCGGCGGAGCGGACGGCCTGCGCGACGTCGACGGCCGGTTCCTCGCCGCCTACGGCATCACCGGCGCGGGAGCCGTCCTCGTGCGCCCGGACGGCGTCGTCGCGTGGCGGTCCCCAGGCGCGGCCGGCCCCGGCGACCTCGAACGCGCCCTCCGGCACGTCCTGGCCCTCGGCTGAATCCGGTCCGCCCCCGCCGCCAAGGCGCCGTCCCGGATCGGGCCGCCGCGGTCAGGACGGCCGGGCGCCGGACTCGCGGGCGTCGAGAAGCTCGTCCCAGTGCTCCTCGGCCCACGCGCAGATCGCGTCGATCGGCTCGATCATGCTGCGCCCGAGCGCGGTCAGCCCGTACTCGACGTGCTGCGCGGGCCCGGCGACGACCGTACGGCTGACCAGGCCGTCGCGCTCGAGCGCGCGCAGCGAGGCGGTGAGGACCTTGGCCGAGATGCCGCGCAGCGGCACCCGCAGCTCCGAAAATCGCCGCGGCCCCTGTTCGAGACAGCGGATGATCATGCCGGCCCACTTGTCGCCGATGCGGATCGGCATCAGGCCGGACGGGCACAGGGGGTCGAACATCTCGGGATCCAGCGGCGGGAGCACGCGTCCACGCTAGCCGGTATCCCGGCGGTAACCGGGTGCCCGGCTACGGTCGGCGGCGTCGGCCGGCGACCGGCGTCCGGCCCGGTGAAAGGGGTGCCCATGGGTGACGTCATCGTCTTCGGCGCGGGTGGCAGGGCGGGGCGGGCCGCCGTCCGCGAGGCGTTGCGGCGCGGACGCCGGGTGACCGCCGTCGTCCGCGACCCCGCCCGGCATCCCGGCCTCGGCGCGTACGGACCGACGGCGCCGGAGGCGGGGAGCGGTGCGGCGTTCAAGGGCGGCGCGGTGCGGGTGGTGGCGGGGGACGTCACCGACGCCGGGCGGATCGCCGAGCTCGCGGCCGGGCACGACGCGGCGATCGGGACGGCCGCCGACCTCGCCGCGCCGCCCGGGGAGTTCTTCCCGGCCGCGGCCCGCGCCCTGCTCGACGGGCTGGGCCGGGCCGGGGTCCGGCGGCTCGTCGTGGTGGGCCTCGCGTCCGTGCTGGAGACGGCCTCGGGGACGCTCCTCATGGACACGCCCGGCTACCCCGGCGAGTACCGCGCGTTCTTCCTCGGGCACGCGGCGGGCGACGAGGCGCTGCGGTCCGCGGACACCCCGATCGACTGGGTCGTCCTCAGCCCGGCCGGAGACTTCGACCACGACGGCGACCGCACGGGCCGGTACCGGGCCGCTCCCGCCGACGCGGACAGCCGGATCTCCTACGCCGACTTCGCGATCGCCCTGCTCGACGAGATCGACGAGCCGCGGCACCACCGCGTGCATCTCGGCGTCGAGACCGGCTGACGCCTCCGGCGGAACCACTGTGAGGAAAGTGAACGAAGGTGATTAGGCGCCCGCGGTCCGGGCAGGGGCGGATGCCATGCTCACCTCGACTTTCCCTGTGCCCGGCCACGCCGTGCAGGGGACACGGGCGGTGCCCGCGGCCGGGGGCCGGGGGCCGGGGACCGCCGCACGGCCGCGAGAGCACCGGACGTGTCCCTCGTGCGTACGCGAGCTGTTCGACCCGGCCGGCAGGCGCCACGGCTACGCCCTCGTCTCCTGCAGCGCTTGCGGCCCGGCGCCCAGGCCGGGGCTCGACGCGCCCCGCGTCCGGCTGGCCGACCTGTGCGCCGACTGCGTTGAGGAGTGCCGCCGTACCGGTGGCCGCCGCACCGTCGCCGACTCGACCGGCTGCGCGGCCTGCGGCCCCCGGCCGCGGTACGGCTGCCTGAGCGGGGAGGACGCCCTGTCGGCGGCCGTGGCGGCCGTCCAGGCCGGCTCCGTCGTGGCGGTCCGCGACATGTTCGCCGACCAGATCGTGTGCGACGCCCGGGCCGAGTACGCGCTCGCCCGGATGGACGGGACCCCGGCCCGGCCGCGCGTCCTGGTCCGGAACGTCTCCGCGGCCCGCCGGATCGCGAGCGTGTCGCCGGCGGACATCGCCGCCCTGGTCGAGCGCGCCGAGCCCTCGGTCCTGCTGCGGGTGCGCGACCACGAGGTCTCCCGCAAGCTCTGGCGGGGGACGCCCGACGTTGAGGTCTTCCTGCCGCGCACCCCGCTGCACCACCTCGTCACCGCCCGCCTGGACGCGCCGCTCGCCGTGTGGGACCGCCGCGACCAGGCCGGTAGCTGGCCGTACGACGGGGTGCTGGGCGTGGGCGGCGGGCTCGACGACATGGAGCAGGCGCTGCCCGCGGCGCCGGGGGAGGGGCTGCCCGAGTGGTGGCTCCCCGCCGCCGGAGCCTGACCGGCCGTCTCAGCGGACGGGTCCCCACACGCGTGATCCGGGCCTCGTGATCGAGCCGTCGTCGAATCGGTACACCTCGGTACCCTTCGCCCTCCGTCTCCCGCCGTCCAAGGGGAGAGGCCGTCGGAGACGGGGCGAGGTGCGGCGTGGCGGGACACGGGGACGGGAGCGCGGCGGCGTGGCTGGGCCATCCGGTGACGCTGGCCGCGGTGGCGGTGCTGCTGGTGAACGACCACGTGCTCAAGGCCGCCTGGCCGGGAGCGCTGACGGGGAAGCTGAGCGACGTCGCGGGGCTGCTGGTCGCGCCGCCGCTGCTGGCGTTCCTCGTGTCGGCGGTTCCACGCGCGGTCGTCGTCCGGAGGCTCCTGCGGCTTCCCGACGTGACGGCGGACCCGTCCGCGGCGGCCGTACGGCGGGCGGCGGTGGCGGCGACGGTGCTGGTCGGAGTGGGCTTCGCGCTCGTCAAGGCGTGCCCGGCCGGCGCCCTGCTGGCGGAGCGGGTGTGGGAGGCGGTCACGCCGTCGGCGCGGGTGGTCCCCGACCCGACCGACCTGGCCGCGCTGCCCGTGCTGGGGCTCGCGTGGCTGGTCCGCGCCCGAGCCCTGCGCCCGTCCGCGGCGGCTCGCGGGGCGCGGCGGGCCCGTCTCCTGCTCGGGCTGCCCTCGGCCGTGGTCGCGGTCGCCGCGACCTCCGCCCTGCCGGTCCCGCCCTCCGCCACGCACGTGGAGGCGCACGACGCGGTGATCGTCGTGTTCGGCGGGCCCGATGCGACCATGGCGTCGAGCGACGAGGGCCGCACCTGGCACACCTGGAACGGCATGGAGACCGGGCCGTCGCGCACGAGCGCCTGCGTTCCCGGCGAACCCCGCCGCTGCTACCGCGTCGTGCCGCGGCGGCTGAAGGTCGAGCAGTCGGACGACGCGGGAGCTACCTGGTCGACGGCGTGGGAGATCTCCCCGGGGCGGCAGCGCTGGCTGGAGCGCGGCCACCAGCACGTCTTCGGCGGAACGACCCTGGAGGAGTACGCCGACGACGAGATGGCCTCGGTGGCCCTGGCCGTGTTGCCGGTCCCCGAGGGACACGTGGTCGCGGTGGCGAACGGGCCCGACGGGGTCGTCCTGCGCGATCCGGCCGGGCGGTGGCACCGGCTGGGGTTCACGGAGTACGGCGACGGCCTGTCGGAGCAGGCCGCCCTCCCCCTCGCCGAGGGGGGCGACCTCATCGGGGGCGAGACGGCGATCGCCTTCCTGGCCGGGCTGCTCGTGCTGCTCGTCCTGCTCGGCTTCGCCGGGTGGCGGGCGAGGGCGTACGCGGGTTTCGCCGTGTCGTCCGCGTTCCTCTGGTGCGGGATGCTGATGGTGCTCGAGCTGGAGCGCTTCGAGCAGCTGCCGTTGCGCGCCCTGGGCCTGCTGATGGCGCTGGGCGGGCTGGTCGCCCTCATCGCCGTCTGGGGATCGTCGGGTGCGCCGCGTCCACCGGCGATCGCCCCGGCTCCGCTCACCGCCGTCGCCGTCTACTGGCCGTTCTACGCGTGGAGCGCGGGGTGGATCGACGACTATGGCCGGGCCGTGGCGGCCGCCGTCTTTTCCTGCGTCCTCGTCCTGGCCCTCGCCGTCGTGCTGCTGCGCCGGTCGTTCCGCCGGGCCGCGGCGGCCCGCGCGACGTCCTGACGCCGGGAGGACGGTTCCACCTGCGAAAACATCGCTTCTTCCCCTGATGGGTACGTACACCTGGGGGGGATCGCCATGAGGAAGATCGTCGCTGTCGCCGTGTTCGCCGCGATGACCATGCTCGGTACGGTCGCCGCCGGGGCGGGCCACCCGCCCCGCATCCAGCCGCAGGCCGAGCGCCAGCGCCAGCAGGACCAGCCCTGCGAAGCCGCGACGGACGCGGCCGGGCAGGCGGAGCAGACCGGGCAGGCGGAGGAGGTCCGGCCCGGCGAGCAGAGCTCTCTGTCCAAAGGAGAGGAGGGCGGACGGCCCGAGCGCGTGGAGGTCAGCAGGAGCCAGTTCGACATCCTCCTCGACCAGTGCCGCTTCGCCGACACAGACGAGGCGCGGTGCGCCTGCCGGGCCGCGGTGAAGGAGAAGTACCGCGTCGGCGCGGCCAACCCGTTCCTCGACTGCCGCACGTACTCGGGCGTCTCGGTGTGCGGGGAGCTCACCCTCAACCCGCGCCAGAAGGCCTGCGTCGAGGAGTCGGTGCAGGGCGGCATCACCTACCGCCGCGCCGAGGTCGAGTGCTACGCGTTCCGCTGACCCGGGATGTTTGCCGACGAAAATTCGGTGAAACCTGAATATTCTGGCCAACCCTGATTCGTGCGTGATCTACCCTGCGGAGGTGGACGCCAACAGCCAGGGCGCCGCCGAACTCCTGACAGTCCTGATGCGTACGGCGGCACGGTTCACCGAGATGGGCCGATCCCTTTCCCAGGACCACTTCCCGCACGTCCGATCCAGGGTGGTCTCGGACCTCGCCGGCTCCGTCGCTCGGCTCGGCGCGGAGCTGGAGCTCCCCGGGCACGAGCTGGTCTTCGAGGTGAACGTCGGGCTGGCCGACGGCGCGTTCACGGTCAGGGGCGACCTGGTCCTCGACGGGGAGGAGACCTACCTCGACCTCCCGCTCGTGGAGACGCCCGACGTCCGGCGGCTGGCCGCGCTGCTCGACCGGTACGTCGACGAGCTCACCGTCCCCGCCCGGCTGCACGTCGGCGACCTTATGGAGGACTGCGGACCGGAGCTGTGACGCCAGTCAGAGCGCCTGGAGCCCCTGGATCACCTCGCGCAGGATGCGCTCCTCCGGCAACTGGGCGACCGTCGCCTGCGGGCGGGCCGTGACGAGGCCCTGCTCGCGCAGGTCGCTCAGAAGGATCCGGACGACGTTGAGCGACAGGCCCAGGTCCGAGGCGAGGTCGGCCACCGACGCGGGGGACCGGCACAGGTGGAGGATCCGCAGGTGCTCGGGGTTCAACCCGTCCGTCCGCCCGTACGCCGAAGGGGCCGTCCTGATGATGGTCATCAGGTCGAAGTCGGGCCCGATGGGACGCGTCCGGCCGCGCGTGAGCGTGTAGGGCCGCAGCAGCGGCCCGAACTCCTGCTCTGTCACGACTCCTCCTGTGCGCGCCGCCAGCCGGACTGGAACGAGGAGAACAGGTCGCGCGACTCCTCGTCGGAGCGCCGCTCGCCAACGGCTCCCGGCTCCTCGCGCGACCACACGTCCGGTCCCGGCCGGGGCTCCTCCCGCAGCTGGGGCGCGAGGCTCGCCTGCCGCACCCGCCGGGGCAGCGCGTCCTCCCCGCCGTCGTGCGCCTGCTCGTCCGCGCCGTCGCCGAGCGGGGTGAGGGCCAGGGCGGGCGCCGGGGCGGGCGCCGGCGGCACGAGCCGCTCGACCGAGAAGTCCGTCACCCGGTTCTGCACCACGAGCTCCTTCGGCAGCAGCACCACCGCGCTCGTCCCGCCGTACGGCGAGGGCCGCAGCGAGACGCGGATGCCGTGCCGCCGGGCCAGCAGGCCGACGACGAACAGCCCGAGCCGGTCGCTGTCGGCCAGGTCGAACTCGGGCGGGTTCGCCAGCCGCTCGTTCAGATGGTGCATCTCCTCGGGGGCGACGCCGAGGCCGCGGTCCTCCACCTCGATGGCGAAGCCCCGGGCCACCATCTCGCCCCGGATCTGCACCCGGGTGTGCGGCGGAGAGAAGATCGTGGCGTTCTCCGCCAGCTCGGCCAGCAGGTGCACGACGTCGGTGACGGCGGCGCCGGCCAGGGCGTGGCCGTGGGGGACCTGGACGTCCACCCGCAGGTAGTCCTCCACCTCCTCCACGGCGGCGCGGGCCACGTCGTACAGGCTCACCGGGTCGCGCCAGCCGCGGCCGGGGGCGGCGCCGGACAGGATGATCAGGCCCTCGGCGTGGCGGCGCATGCGGGTGGTGAGGTGGTCGACGCCGAACAGCCGCTCCAGCATGTCGGGGTCGGTGATCTCCTGCTCCAGGGCGTCCAGCATGGACAGCTGGCGCTGCAGCAGCGACTGGCTCCGGCGCGCGAGGTTGAGGAAGACCTTGTTGACGCCCCTGCGCAGGTCGGCCTGGCCGACCGCGGCCTCGACCGCCGTGCGCTGGACCGAGCCGAACGCCTGGCCGAGGTTCTCCACCTCACGGGTGTCGCTCCCCTCGACGAGGGTGGGCGTCTCGGCCGCCACGTCGACGTCGTCGCCGCGCCGCAGCCGCTCGACGACGGAGGGCAGCCGCTGGTCGGCGAGCGTCCGGGCGGCCGTGTGGAGGCCGATGAGCTCGCGCGTCAGCCGGTGCGCGAACCGGACGGAGACGAAACCGGTGGCGAGGACCGCGGCGAGGCCGAGCACGCCCGCGATGCCGATGTTCCACAGGACGCCGCGCGCGAGGGGGACGGCCCGGTCGGCCAGCGTTTTGCTCGCCGACGCGCTGAGGTCGGTGAGCGAGTGGATCAGCGCCTCGGCGGACGTGGGCCAGGCGATCGCGTCGGGCGGCAGCGGCTGGCCGGCCCGCACCCTCGTCATCACCTCGTTCTCCATCCCGAGGAACGTGGTGTAGACGGGGGAGGCGTTCAGGCTCAGGAACGGCCGGCCCAGCTCCGAGTCGAGCTGGCCGACGCCGAGCTGGTAGAGCAGCCGGCGCTTGCCGACGAGTCCGGAGAACGCGTCCCGCTCGTCCGTGCTCATCCGGCCCGTGACCTGCGCCCCGGTCACGAGGGCCGACTGCTGGCTCGCGATCTCACGGCTGCGCCCGATGAGGATGACGGCCTTCGTCTGCTCCACCAGGTCGAGGTCGGGGGAGATCATCAGCCGGTCGTACGCCTGGAAGCCGATCTCCGCGACGTCGCTGTACTGCTCGATGGCGTCCAGCCGCGACAGCGACCGGTCGTCCACCTTGTCGCGCACGTCGTCGAGCCTGCCGACCTGCCGGACCAGCTGCTCCACCCGGTCGCGCATCGCGGGCGGCGTCTCGTCGACGGCGTTGAGCGAGACCCGTCCCAGCTGCTCCGCCGCGGCGTCGGTCCGCCGGCGCTGGTCGTCGAGCTCACTGTGGCTGGTGCCGGAGGTGGCGAGGTAGTGGACCGACAGGAACCGCTCGCGCTGCAACTCGGAGATGAGCGTCTGGGTCGGGACGACCACGTTGTCGTAGACGGTCTGGATCCGCAGCAGCTCAAGGCCACGCTGGACCGTCAGAGTGGCGGTGAACCCCCAGATGACCACCAGAGCGGTGACCGGCACGAGCAGGATCGCGAAGATCTTGAAGCGTATGGACCGTTTCCGACCAGCCATGAGACCCGCCCGTCGGTGATACCTGTGTTAATAGTGCCGAAACACTAGCAATCGGTGAGCTGTGCCACCAGGGATCATTCTTAACAAGTTAGACCGTAATTCCGGGTAACGGTCTTCCTGGAACGTTCTCTGACATTTCGGGCCAAGGGCCGTAACTTGCCAGCGCTTGTCTGGTTGTCAGACAATCTGAGGCATGAGGAAGGGATCCGGACCGCTCGCGGTGGTGGCCGCCGCGGTCCTCTGGGGCACGGCGGGCACGGCCGGGGCGCTGGCGGACGCCCCTCCCGTCTCGCTGGCCGCCGCGCGCCTGGTGCTCGGCGGGGCCGTGCTCGCCGCCGCGGCCGCCGCGGCCGCCGCGGCCCGTACGGGCTCGTCCACGCGGGGCCGGGGGAGCGTCGCCGTTCTCGCCCTGGGAGCCGTGGCCGTCGCCGCCTACCAGCTGTGCTTCTTCGCGGCCGTCGCCAGGACGGGGGTCGCGATCGGGACGGTCGTGGCCATCGGCAGCGGGCCCGTCTTCACCGGACTGCTCTCCTGGCTGGTGGAGCGTGCCGTGCCCACGCGCCGGTGGGCCGCGGGCACGGCGGCGGCCATCGCCGGGTGCGCCGTGCTCGTCACCGGGGGCGCCGCCGGCGGCGCGCACGCCGGAGGGGTCGCCCTCGCCCTGCTCGGCGGCCTCCTCTACGCCTTCTACGCCGTGACGGCCGCGCGGGCCATCGGCAGGGGCGCCCGGTCGTCGGCCGTCATGGGCGCGCTGTTCGGCGGCGCGGCGGTGATCATGCTCCCGGTCCTCGTGGCGACCGGCCCCGGCTGGCTGGCGCACCCGCGCGGCCTGCTCACCGCGCTCTACCTCGGCTGCGCGACCACCGCCCTGGCCTACTTCCTGTACGGCAGGGGCCTGCGGACCACCCCGGTGGCCACGGCGGCCACGCTCGCGCTCGCCGAGCCGGCCGTGGCGGCGCTGCTCGGCCTGGTGGTGCTGCGCGAGCACCTGTCGGCCGTCTCGTGGGCGGGTCTTGTGCTGCTCGCGCTGAGCCTCGTCGCGGTCGCCGTACCGGAGAAGGGGAAGGCCGTCACGGGGCAGGAGGGGGACCGCGTGGACCAGGCTCCCGCGCCTCTAGGCTCGTCGTCGTGACCGTCGCCCGTTCGCGCGCAGGAGCCGGAGGCCGGCCGTCGTGACTGCCTTGCGTCCCGTGTCGGCCGTGGAGGCGCTCGCGGCGGCCCTGCGGGAGCGGGTGCTGTCCGGCGACATCGAGCCCGGCGCGGCGCTGCCCGAGCAGGAGCTGTCCGCGCGGTACGGCGTGGCCCGCCCGACCGTGCGGGAGGCGCTGGCCGTGCTCGTCCACGAGGGGCTGCTGCGCCGGGAGCGCAACCGCAGCGCGTACGTCCCCGTCGTGACGGCCGCCGACCTCGCCGACCTGGTGTACGTCAGGAGGCCGCTGGAGGAGCTGATGGCGGAGGCCGTCGCCGGCCGCCGGGTCGCTGCCGCCGACGCCGCGCTGGACCGGCTGGCCGGGCTGCCGCCGGACGCGCCGTGGGCCGACGTGGTCGCCGAGCACATGGCGCTGCACGCGGCGCTGGTCGCCGCCGCCGGCAGCCCGCGGCTGGACCGCCTGTACGGCTCGCTGGCCGCGGAGACCCGCCTCGGGCTCGTCGGGCTGCGGCACGCCTACGAGGACCGCCACGAGCTGGCCGCCGAGCACGCCGGGCTGCTGCGGGTGATCGCCGAGGGGACGCCGGAGGAGGCCAGGCGGGCGGTCGGCGAGCACCTGCGGTGGCGCGAATCGTGACATCTGCCCGCCTGCCCCGCCGTTCTCTTGCGGGCGGCACGTTCAAGTCGTCACAATCGCGGCCATGCACGGCAACCCAGTGCCGGATTCCTATGTGTACGTGACGGAAGAGGGCGTGACCCGCCACTACGCCGACGGCAGCGTCGAGGCCCTCGCGTGGGAGGACGTCGTCGAGGTCAGGGTCGGCGGTCACGGACGCGCGGACGAGGCAGGCGACGTCCTCATCGTGCTGCTCGACCGCGAGGGCGAGGGGTGCGTCGTCCCCCGGTCGGCCACCGACGCGACCTTCCTGGCCCGGCTGCGGTACCTGCCCGACTTCGACCTCGACCGGCTCAGCACGGCCGTCGAGAGCGCCGCCGCCGACGGATACGTGGTGGTGTGGCGGAGCCCCGACCCGCCCTCGCCCTTACCCGACCTCGAGTACGACTGACCCCGTGGCGCCGTTCAGGCGCCGTACCGTCCCGCGCCCGCGCGGAAGCGCTCGACGCCGGCGAGGTTCTCGGCGCGCAACGTGGCCAGGCCGTGCCGGAACTCGGCGGCCAGCGCCTCCTCCTCCGCCAGCCCCTCCTGTTCCAGCACCGACATCCGGTCGCCGCGCAGGCACGCCTGCGGCAGCGCCGCGAGCCGGGCGGCCAGCTCCTCCGCGGCCTCGCGCGTCGTCCCCGGAGGGACCACCGTGGTGACCAGGCCCATCTGCAGCGCCTCCGCGGCGGGGACGGCCCGTCCGGTCAGGATGAGGTCGAGCGCCCGTCCCGTGCCGACGATCCGGGGCAGCCGCACGGTCCCGCCGTCGATGAGCGGCACCCCCCAGCGGCGGCAGAACACCCCGAACGTCGCGTCCTCGGCGGCGACCCGCAGGTCGCACCAGAGCGCCAGCTCCAGCCCGCCCGCGACCGCGTAGCCCTCGACGGCCGCGACGACCGGCTTGGACAGCCGCATCCGGGTGGGTCCCATCGGCCCGTCGCCGGCGGGCTCGATCCGGTTGCCGCGCTCGCCGCCCACCGCGTGCAGGTCGGCCCCGGAGCAGAACATGCCGCCGTCCCCCCACAGGACGGCGACCGACGCCGTCTCGTCGGCCTCGAACGCACGGAAGGCGTCGGCGAGGGCGGCGGCCGTCTCCCCGTCGACGGCGTTGCGGACCTCGGGACGATGCAGGATCACGGTGGTGACCGGGCCGTCCCGGTCGATGCGCACGGACATGCCGCCGAATGTAGTTCGGCCGGAGGCGTCCGGCATCCCCGCGCTTCCGGTCACGGCAGAAAGGACACACGGGTCTTTACAATTCCGTCACTTATATTCGTCGAGTTCGGCGGCCCGGCGATCATCACCGGCTGATTTCGATCAACGAAGAGTCCGGACCGCTCGTGGCGTTCCAGGTCCGTATTCCTCTGATTTGTGGCACAGTCGGCGTCCGTTTGACGGCCTGCCGGGCCCGAGGTCGCCCGTGTGGGCTGCGCCGTTGTTCGATCGGCGCCACGGACCCGCTCCCCACCTGCGCGGACGCCGGGATTTTCGGCTGGGCACGAGTCGGCATACATCCGGTGTCATTTCGCGGAAGCCGTCAAAACTGGCATCGTTGGACCGTTCCGTCAAGTCATTCCGGAAGCTTCACCGCGACCGGTTGTGGACAGTGATCGTTATTCCCCACTTGAGGCTCCCTCTTTACTATCGAGACCGAGTGCCTGATCGTGAAATTCTTGTGTTTCCCGTCAACCCGCGTGGCTCAACGGGTGTCATCGTCTGCGGAGTCCGACGACGAGGGGCGTGATAGATGGAGACGCGGTTGGGGCTGCCCCAGACGCGAGATGTCCCACGGAACGACGGCACGCGGAGATACAGCGGTACGGCGACGGCGTCGTACTTCCGGGTGCTCGTGGTCGGCGACCTGATCTGCTCGATCCTCGCGTTCGGCGCGGTCGAGGGGACGCGGCTCGCCCTGGGGGCGTTCATCCCGGTGGTCGACCTGATCTTCGGCGTCACTCTGACCGTTCTGTGGCCCGGCGTCATGGGCCTGGTCGGCAGCTACCGCAGGACCGCGCACGGCGAGGGCACCGACGAGTTCCGCGCCGTCACGCAGGGGGGCTTCGGCCTGGTGGCGACCGTCGCGATCGGGGCGTACGTCACGCAGACCACGGTGGCCAGGAGCTACGTCATGGCCATGATCCCGCTGGCGACGTTCGTCACGCTCGTGTTCCGCCATCGGATGCGCAAGCGCCTGCACCGGTCGCGCTCACGGGGGGAGTACCTGCGGCGGGTCGTCGCGGTCGGGCACTGCGCGTCGGTGCTCGACCTGGTGATGCAGTTCCGCAGGCAGCCGTACCACGGGATGCGGGTCGTCGCGGCGTGCCTGCCGGATCCGCAGGACCGGGGGCGGAGGCTCGACGTCGACGAGGTGCCCGTGCTCGGCGACTTCGGCGACGTCCCCGCGGTCGTCGACAAGGTGTCCGCCGACGCCGTGGCCGTCCTCGCCTGTCCCGAACTGGACGGCGCGGCGCTGCGCCGTCTCGCGTGGGGCATCGAGTCGAGGGGCGCCGACCTGTTCGTCGCCCCGGCGCTCATGGACGTCGCCGGCCCCCGGGTCAGCGTGCGGCCGGTCGCCGGCATGCCGCTGCTCCACGTGCAGCATCCGGACCTGGACGGCGCCCGCCAGTTCGTGAAGAGCGCGTTCGACCGGGTGGTCGCGGCGGTCGCGCTGACCGTCCTCGTCGTGCCGCTGCTGACGATCGCGGTCGTGATCCGCGCCACGAGCTCGGGCCCGGCGCTCTTCCGCCAGGTCAGGGTCGGGCGGCACGGGCGCGAGTTCAAGGTGCTCAAGTTCCGCACCATGGTCGTCGACGCCGAGCGGCTCAAGCCGGTCCTTCTTGACGGGAACGAGTCGGACGGGGTGCTCTTCAAGATTAGGAACGATCCAAGGATCACCCGCGTCGGCGGAGTCCTGCGGCGTTACTCGATCGACGAGCTGCCCCAGTTGATCAACGTGCTGCGCGGTGAGATGTCCCTCGTCGGCCCGCGGCCGCCGCTGCCGTCCGAGGTCGAGCAGTACGGCGTGGACGTGCGCCGCCGCCTCGTCGTCAAGCCGGGCATGACGGGGCTCTGGCAGGTGAGCGGCAGATCCGACCTGTCGTGGGACGAGTCGGTCCGGCTCGACCTGCGCTACGTGGAGAACTGGTCGCTCATGCTGGACCTGCAGGTGCTGTGGAAGACCTGGTCGGCGGTCACCCGCGGAGACGGGGCGTACTGAGGTGAAGGCTCTCGTCCTGGCGGGCGGCTCGGGGACCCGCCTGCGTCCCATCACGCACACCCGGGCCAAGCAGCTCGTCCCGGTGGCCAACAAGCCGGTCCTGTACTACGGCCTGGAATCCATCGCCGCGGCCGGCATCCGTGAGGTCGGCATCGTGGTGGGCGACACCCACGCCGAGATCGAGGCCGCCGTGGGCGACGGGTCCCGGTTCTCCCTGCAGGCCACCTACCTCCGGCAGGAGGAGCCCCTCGGGCTGGCGCACGCGGTCCTCATCGCCCGCGACTACCTGGGCGACGACGACTTCGTCATGTACCTCGGCGACAACTTCGTCGTCGGGGGCATCGAGAGCCTGGTCGGGCGGTTCCGCGGGCTCCGGCCGAGCGCGCAGATCATGCTGACCCGGGTGTCCGACCCGCGCCACTTCGGCGTCGCCGAGCTCGACGCGGCCGGCCGCGTCGTCCGTCTGGAGGAGAAGCCGCGCGAGCCGAAGAGCGACCTCGCCCTCGTCGGCGTCTACCTGTTCACCCCGGCCGTGCACGAGGCGGTGGCGGAGCTCAAGCCGTCCTGGCGGGGGGAGCTGGAGATAACCGACGCCATCCAGTGGCTCATCGACAACGGCCACGTGGTCGAGCCCTCCGTGATCTCGGGCTACTGGAAGGACACCGGCAACGTCGCCGACATGCTGGAGGTCAACCGGCTGGTGCTGGAGTCGGTGGAGCGCCGGATCGACGGCGAGGTGGAGGACTGCGAGCTCATCGGGCGCGTCGTCGTCGAGGCCGGCGCCGTCGTGCGCGGCTCGCGCATCGTCGGGCCGGCCGTCGTGGGCGCGGGTACCGTCATCAGCGGCTCGTACGTCGGCCCGTTCACCTCGATCGGCGCCGACTGCGTGCTGAGCGGGAGCGAGATCGAGTACTCCATCGTGCTGCCGCGCGCCTCCATCAGAGGGGTGCGCCGGATCGAGGCCTCGTTGATCGGCCACGACGTCGAGGTCACCCCAGCACCCGACACACCGAAGGCGCATCGCCTGGTGCTGGGGGACCACAGCAAGGTCCAGATCAGCTCGTGACGGCGTCCGGATCGCGGCCCACCCGGGCCAGGGCCTCGGCCTCGTACGCGCGGGCCAGCTCCTCGGGCATGGGGGTGAGGTCGGCGCAGCGCGCGAAGTCCCGAAGGGTCGTGCCGGTGCACGCGGCGTCCACGTTCGTGGCGCCCCGTCGGGCCCGCACGTCGTCGATGTTCACCGTGCGGAAGTCGATGCTGAACCGCGTGCGGCCCGAGGTGTTCGGCACGGTCGAGTGCAACTGGGCGCCGGAGAACAGCATGAAGCCGCCCGCCTCCGGCACCACGCGGAGCTGCGGATCGAGCTCGATCTCCTCCTCCGGCTTCGGCTGCTCGCGGGTGTCGCCGTGAACGTGCCGGGCAGCCGTGTGCCTGCTGGTGCGGTTCCACTCCGCGTAGTCGTACCGGGCGCTGCCGTTGGCGACGGGACGGCCGAAATATCGGGTGTGGAACGTCATCACGTTCTCCGGGACGACCGGGTAGATCGGCATCCACCAGTTGATCTGGTTGAAGGGCGCGGAGTACCAGCAGTCGCGGTGCGGATGGAAGGCGTAGGAAATTCCGGAGGTGAGGTAGTCGTGGGAGGTGGACGTGCGGAGCCGGGGCACGTCGAAGTAGGTGTGCTCAAGCGAACAGCCGATCTCCTCGATCACCATCGGCAGGAGCTTCTTGCATTGCGGGTGGTGGATGAAACGGGGCTTGAGATCGGCGAGGAGCGCCGCGAACCCTTCCACCGGCATCTCGAACTGGGCCGTCTCCGGATCCAGGCCGCCGAACGCGTCCTCGATGAGCTCCCGGGCGAAGCCGATCAGCTCCGTCGAGGACGGAGTGGCCGGGTAGACGAACACGTCGCCGGCGTAGAGATGGGCTCGCCGTTCCTCGTCGTCCATTTCACTGCTGGAAAAGAGCGTGGTCATCGGTGGAGTTTCTCCCTCGTCGAGGATGGCCGATGTCATTCTTACGCGCCATGAATCAGATGCGCATCACCTTGCCGATATTTTCTCGTATGTTTCGCTGGTGTACGGATTTCGTGACGGCCAAATCCTCGCCCCCGCGGCGCTTATCCTGTGAAGCGTCACTCCCGCACCGTGCGGCACAATCTCCAAAACGTTCCAGCTGAAGGACAGGTGTGGATCTCCTGTGAAAGTTCTCGTCACCGGCGGGGCCGGATTCATCGGCTCCCACTACGTCCGCACGCTGCTGTCCGGCGGCTACCCGGCCTTCGCCGGGGCGTCCGTGACGGTGCTCGACCGGCTCACCTACGCCGGTAGCCGCGCCAACCTGGCCCCGGTCGAGGGCCGGTACGCGTTCGTCCACGGCGACGTGTGCGACGCCGCGCTGCTGGCCGAGGTCGTCCCCGGGCACGACGTCGTCGTCCACTTCGCGGCCGAGTCCCACGTCGACCGGTCGATCGACGGCGCGGCGGACTTCGTCCGGACCAACGTGCTCGGCACGCAGACGCTGATGGAGGCGTGCCTGGCGGCGGGGGTGGGCCGCGTCGTCCAGGTGTCCACCGACGAGGTCTACGGGTCGATCGAGACCGGCTCCTGGGACGAGAGCGCTCCCCTGGCGCCCCGCTCGCCGTACTCGGCCTCGAAGGCGGGCGGCGACATGATCGCCCTCGCGTACGCGGTCACGCACGGGCTGCCGGTGTCCGTGACGCGGTGCGGCAACAACTACGGGCCCTACCAGTACCCGGAGAAGGTCATCCCGCTGTTCGTCACCAACCTCATCGAGGGACGGCCCGTTCCGCTGTACGGCGACGGCGGCAACGTCCGCGACTGGATCCACGTGGACGACCACTGCCGCGGCATCCAGCTCGTGGCCGAGGTGGGCGAGCCCGGCGAGGTCTACCACATCGCGGGCACGGCCGAGCTGACCAATCTCGAGCTCACGCGGCGCCTGGTCGATCTCCTCGGCGCCGCGCCGGAGCTGGTGGAGCGGGTCCCCGACCGCAAGGGACACGACCGCCGTTACTCCCTCGACGACCGCAGGCTCCGCGCCCTGGGATACGCCCCCCGGGTGCCGTTCGACGAGGGACTGGCGGACACCGTGCAGTGGTATCTCGACCATCCGGCGTGGTGGAAGCCGCTGCGCGCGGGCCTCCGGTGACGACGTGGACTCCGTGCGACCGTCCCGGCCGGCGGCGGCGCCTCCCCGGACCGCGCCCGTCGCGGCGGCGGACGCGCGCCGGCTGGCCGGCATCGGGCTCTGGCTGGTGCTGCTGCCCCTCGCCGGGTGGGCGGGGCTGCGGCTGGCCGGCGCCGAGCCGAAGTTCCGGTGGTCCCAGGCGGTGTCGTTCACTCCGTACGCCGCGGCGGCCTCGCTCGTGCCGCTCCTCGCCGCGGTCGGGCTGCGCCGGCGGGCGACGGCCGTGGCGGCCTTCGCGGTGACCGCGTCCCTCGCGGCGGCGGTCCTGCCGCGGGCCCTGCCCGACGGCAACCCGCCCGCGGACGGCCCGTCGCTGCGCGTGCTGTCCGCGAACCTCTACCACGGCTCCGTGCCGGCGGGGGCCCTGATGGACGCGCTGCGGCGGCACCGCCCGGACGTGCTCGTCATGGTGGAGTTCACCCCGGAGACGGCGGCCGCGCTCGACCGCGCCGGCGTCGCGCGGCTGCTGCCGTACCGGGTGTCGGCGCCGGAGCCCGACGGTCAGGGGTCGGCCGTCTACTCGCGCCTGCCCCTCCGCGCGGACGGCCCGCCGCTGCCGGGTGAGGGGCCGCGCCAGATCCCCGCGCTGCTCACGCTGCCGGACGGGCGGGAGGTGAGCGTTGTCGCGGTGCACGCGTGCGCGCCGTCCGGCGGCTGGCGCTCGGGCTGCTGGGCGTCGAGCATCCGGGCGCTCCCCCCGGCGGGCGGGCGGCTGCGCGTCCTGGCGGGCGACTTCAACTCCACGCTCGACCACGCGGTGCTCCGCGAACTGATCGCGACGGGTTACCGGGACGCGGCGGACGTCACCGGAAAGGGGCTGGCCATGACATGGCCGTATCTGGATCAGCCGTGGTTCTTCCCCAAGGTCGCCATCGACCACCTGCTCGCGGACTCCCGCATCGCGATCCGGAGCTTCGCGACGTCCGCGCTGCCGGGAACCGACCATCGCGCGGTGGTCACCGAGATCACCCTCCCGGCGGCGTCGTGACCAGGTGGATGGTGACCGGCGCCGCAGGCATGCTCGGCGCCGACCTGGTGACCCTGCTCCGGCACGAGGGCGAGGACGTCGTCCCCCTGGCCCGGCGCGACCTCGACCTGCGTGACCCGCGCGCGGCCGCAGCAGCCGTCGCGGACGTGAAACCGGACGTCGTGGTCAACTGCGCGGCGTGGACGGCGGTCGACGAGGCGGAGGCCCACGAGGAGGAGGCGCTGGCGGTGAACGGCCACGGCGTCCGCCGGCTCGCCGCCGCCTCCGCGGGCCACGGAGCGACGCTGATCCACATCTCCACCGACTACGTCTTCGACGGCTCGGCCCGCCTGCCGTACGCCGAGGACGAGCCGGTCGACCCCGTCAACGCGTACGGGCGGACCAAGCTGGCGGGGGAACGGGCGGCCCTGAGCCACGGCGGCCACGTCGTCAGGACAGCCTGGCTCTACGGCGAGCACGGCGCGAACTTCGCGACCACCATGATCCACCTCGCCGGCGAGCGGGACACCGTCTCCGTGGTGGACGACCAGCACGGTCAGCCGACCTGGACGGCCGATCTGGCCGAGCGGATCGTCCTGCTGGGCCGCTCGGGCGCGCGCCCCGGCGTCTACCACGGCACCAACGCCGGCCGCACGACCTGGTACGGCTACGCGCGGGAGATCTTCTGCCTGCTCGGCGCGGATCCCGACCGGGTCAGGCCTACGACCAGCCGCGACTTCCCGCGTCCCGCCCCGCGCCCCGCATACAGCGTTCTGGGGCACGCGGCGTGGACGCGGGCGGGGATGGCCCCGATGCGGGACTGGCGGGAGGCGCTGCGCGACGCGTGGCCACGCCTGACCCGGAGCCTGTGACGTTTGGGGGCGTGCGGCCGATATTCCACGGACGGCAATCGTGAAGACGGGTGGAACGGGCCATGGCCGGATGACGGCGCCGGGGCGGGCGCGCAGGCGGTCGGTCCTGGGCACGACCCTGGACGCGATGACGATGCGGGAGGTCGTCGCGGCCTGCGTGGACGCGGTCGACGGCGGCGGACGCCTGACGATCGGCGTGGTCAACGCGGCGAAGATCGTCAACATGCGGACGGACGGCACGCTGCGACGGTCGGTGCTCGACTGCGACCTGATCCTCGCCGACGGGCAGGCCGTCGTGTGGGCCGCCCGCGTGCTCGGGCACCCGCTGCCGGAACGGGTGGCGGGGATCGACCTGTTCGTGGAGCTGCTGGCCGAGGGGGAGCGGCGCGGATACCGGCCGTACTTCCTGGGGGCGACGCCCGAGGTGCTGGCCCTGCTGGTCGAGGAGGTGCGGCGCGGCCACCCCGCGCTGCGCGTCGCGGGGGCCCGCGACGGCTACTTCGCGGCGGAGGACTCGGAGGCGGTCGCGGCGGAGATCGCCGACTCCGGGGCGGACATGCTGTTCCTCGGCATCACCTCGCCGAAGAAGGAGATCTTCGTCCGCGACTGGGGCGAGGCCACCGGAGCCAAGGTCATCCATGGTGTCGGCGGGTCCTTCGACGTCCTGTCCGGACGGACCCGGCGGGCGCCGCGAACGTGGCAGCGCCTGGGGCTCGAATGGCTGTACCGTCTCCTGCAGGAGCCGGTCCGCCTGGGCCCCCGCTATCTCAAGACCAACGGGAGGTTCCTCCTCCTGGTGGCCGTCGGCCTGATGCGCCGCGGCCGTGACTAGTACACGACCCGGTCAAGCGAGTACCGCCGACGGCCTCTGGAGTGACACGTGACGCAGCAGCACCGCCGAATCGCCATGCTGGGCCCGGGAGCGCCGGCCGACCTGGTGTCGGACATGGTCGACCTCGCGGTACGCGGCCTGCCCCCGGGATACGTGGACGGCGAGTTCGTCTTCACCCGGCGCGGCGTGCGCCGGCCCGACGGGTCGTGGGACGCCGTCACCGAGGGGCGGAGCGTCCGCTACTCGGCGATCGTGGCGCTCGGCGTTGCCGCCCTTCCGGAGGAGCGACGCCGCGCGGCGCTCGCGGGGGACACGGTCCTCGACCTCGCCGGCCGCCTCGTCGAGCGCCTCCCCGCCGTGGAGGGGCTGGGCGACGCCGCGCTCATCTGCTGGGCGGCCGCGGAGACGGGGCACCCCCGCCTGGACGTCGCGCTGCGGCGGCTGGCCGAGCTGGACGCGTCCTCGTCGCAGAGCCAGGTGTTCACGGTGGAGGCCGCCTGGGCCCTGGCGGCGCTCGTCGCCGCGCGGTCGGTGCTCGGCGCCGACGCCGGGCTGGACGGGCAGCTGGAGCGCTCCCGCGACCGCCTGCTCGCGGGCCTGGCGTCCGACCGCCTGTACCGTCACGTCCTCGGCCCGTCGTCCGGGCCGCTGGTGCCGTGGTACCGGGCGCACGTGGGCTGCTTCGCCGACCAGGTCTACCCCCTCCAGGCGCTGGCGCGGCTCCACGCGGCGCTCGGCGACCCCGCCGCGCTCGCGGCCGCCGAGCAGGTGGCCGAGGGCATCTGCGAGGCCCAGGGCGAGCAGGGGCAGTGGTGGTGGCACTACGACGCCCGCTCGGGCGCCGTCGTCGAGGGCTACCCCGTCTACAGCGTCCACCAGCTCGCCATGGCGCCCATGGCCCTGCTGGACCTGGCCGACGCCGGGGGCGCCGCCCACCTGCGGGAGATCGCCGCGGGCGTGCTCTGGATGACCGAACGGCCGGAGACGGACGAGTCCTTGATCGACACGGGCCTCGGCCTGACATGGCGTAAGGCGGCCAGGGACGACCCTGGCAAGCTGGTGCGGGGGCTGCGCGCGGTGGCCACCCGGGCCCACCCTGCGGCCCGGCTCGCGACGCTCGACCGGCTCTACCCCCCGGTCGCCATCGACCGCGAGTGCCGCCCGTACGAGCTCGGCTGGCTCCTGTACGCCTGGCTGTCCGACCTCAGCGCCGACGGGTCATGAGCCCGTCGCCCGGCTGCTGTCGTCCCGCAGCCAGGTGGTGTAGTCGCCGGCGCGGATGGCGGGACGCGCCCTCCCCCGCGCGAGGACGGTGACGCCGACGAAGACGGCCGCGGCGGGCAGCAGCCACGGCTCCCGCAGGACGATCCCGACGAGGTCTCCCACGGTGGTGCGCGCGGACGGGCCGCCCGAGCCGCTGACCTGCTCCCACTCGTGGATGCCCGTCGCCGCGCGGACGCGGCGCCGCAGCAGGTCGGCGAACGTGCGCGGGGTCTGGATGCCGGCCCGCGCCCCGGTCACGACCGCGCGCTCGTCGTCGGCGAACGCCAGGGACACGGCCAGGTCGTCGGCCATGACCGCGGGGAGCGACCGGATCCGGTCGTTGCCCTCCTCGGTCACCGCGATGACGCCCCGCCCGAACAGGCCCGCCCGCACGTGCGGCAGGCGTGTCCAGACGGCGTAGTAGAGGCGCACGGCCCACGGCCGGTCGGCGAGCGCCAGGTCCCGCTCCGGAGCCGTGGCGAGCAGGGCGCCGGAGCCGTCCAGGGGAGCGGTCAGCGCGCGGACGCCGTCCGTGCTCAACGTGACGTCCGCGTCCACGTAGAGCCGGGGGAAGCCGCGGGCGGCCCGGTCGCCGAGGCGCAGCGCCTCCCGCTTCGAGGGCACCGGGGTGGTCACCACGCGCACGCCGTGCGCCCGCGCGACGGACTCCGTCTCGTCGGTGCAGCCGTTGGCGACGACCACGATGTCGAGCTCACCCGGCCGGGCGTCGTGGAGCAGCCCGGAGAGGAGGCGGCCAAGGACCCGCGCCTCGTTGTGCGCGGGGATCACGACGCTCGTCACAGGGAGCAGTATGGACGGTTCCATCCGTCTCAGGAAGCGGCGTGGCGGGGGAGGATTCCCGATTCCAGCGCCTCCTTCAGGGTCGGCGCCGCCGCGTCCTTCGCGGAAAGTATCGGCTCCTCGCCGAGCGGCCACTCGATGCCTATTCCCGGATCGAGCGGGTGAACGCCGTGCTCACGTTCCGGCGCGTACGGCTGTGAGCACAAATAGACGACCGTGGCCTGCTCGCTGAGCGCGAGGAACGCGTGGCCGAGCCCTTCGGCGAGGTACACCGCCCTCCGGGAGACGTCGTCGAGCACGACCCCCTCCCACCCGCCGAAGGTGGGCGAGCCCGCCCGGACGTCCACCACGACGTCCAGCACGCTTCCCGCGACGCAGGTGACGTACTTCGCCTGGCCGGGCGGCACGTCCGCGAAGTGGATGCCGCGCAGCACCCCTCGCCGGGAGACCGAGCAGTTGACCTGCGCCAGCTCCATCGTGTGCCCGATCGCGTCCCGCAGGTCCCCGGCGCGGAAGCACTCGAGGAAGTCGCCCCGGACGTCGCTGTGGATACGTGGGGTATGGCTCCACGCCCCGTCGATGCTCAGCCGCTCCATGGCCGCAAAGCATGACACAAGACGTGTAACGCTCCACGCCCGTCACCCGAATTACCGCTGTCGAACTCCGATGCTGGGGGGGAAATGCCAGCACGTTTTCTGCCAGCCCATTCCGCCCTGAACACGTCCCCGAAAAGGCCCGTATTAATTCCGTCGTACGGCCTGGGGGCTTTTTGATGACGACGTGTCGTCTGTGCGGCTCGGCGAGCCTCATCGGCGTGGTCGACCTCGGCGCGACCCCCCCGTGTGAACGGTTCCTCACGGCGGAGCAGCTCGACGAGCCGGAGATGACCTATCCGCTGCACCTGCGGCTGTGCACGGACTGCCGGCTCGCCCAGATCCCGGCGCTGATCACGCCGGAGGACACCTTCACCGAATACGCCTACTTCTCGTCGTACTCGACCTCCTGGGTGGAGCACGCGCGCAGGTTCGTGGCGGACGCCGTCGAGAGGCTGCGCCCCGGCTTCGTGGTCGAGGTCGCCAGCAACGACGGCTACCTGCTGCGGCACGTCGTGGAGCGGGGGATCCGGTGCCTCGGCGTCGAGCCCTCGGCCAACGTGGGCCGGGCGGCCAGGGACGCGGGCGTGCCGACCGTCACGGAGTTCCTCACCCCCGAGACCGGCTCCGCCATACGAGCCGAGCACGGACCGGCCGACCTCGTCGTGGCCAACAACGTCTACGCGCACATCCCCGACGTGGCCGGGTTCACGCGGGGCCTGCGCGCCCTCGTGGCCGACGACGGGTGGGTCTCCGTCGAGGTCCAGCACCTGCTCACGCTGATGGAGCTCAACCAGTACGACACCATCTACCACGAGCACTTCCAGTACTACACCGTCGACTCGGCCCAGCGGGCGCTGGCGAGCGGCGACCTGACCCTGGTGGACGTCGAGCTGCTGCCGACGCACGGCGGGTCGATCCGGCTGTGGGCCCGCCCGTCCGGCACGGGAGCCGAGCCGGGCCCGCGCGTGGCCGAGGTCCTCGCGCGGGAGAAGGCCGCCGGACTGCATGAGCTGTCCGGATACGCCCAGTTCGCGGACCGGGTGGCGCGGGTCCGGCGCGAGCTGCTGGCCTTCCTCGTCGACGCCGCCGCCCAGGGCAGGACCGTCGTCGGGTACGGCGCCCCCGGCAAGGGGAACACCCTGCTCAACCACTGCGGGATCCGTCCCGACCTGCTGCGGTACACGGTGGACCGGAACCCGTACAAGCACGGGCGCTTCACCCCCGGCGCCCGCATCCCCGTCCTGCCGCCCGACCAGATCGCCGTCGACCGGCCGGACTACGTGCTGGTGCTGCCCTGGAACCTGCGCGAGGAGCTCACCGCCCAGCTCTCGTACGTCCGCGACTGGGGCGGCCGCCTCGTGTTCCCCATCCCCCGCCTGGAGATCGTGTGAAGGTCGTCCTCTTCTGCGGCGGGCGCGGCACGCGGATGCGCAGCGACCTGCCCGGCGGCGGCATGCCCAAGCCCATGCAGCTCGTCGGACCCCGCCCGCTGCTCTGGCACGTCATGCGGTACTACGCCCACTTCGGGCACCGGGAGTTCATCCTCTGCCTCGGGTACGGCGCGCAGCACATCAAGGAGTTCTTCCTCAACTACCAGGAGACCGTCTCCAACGACTTCGTCCTGCGCGGCGGCAAGGTGAGGCTCCTGTCCACCGACATCTCCGACTGGTCGGTGTCGCTGGTCGACACCGGCGTCGACTCGCCCATCGGGGAGCGCCTGCGCCGGGTGCGCCCGCACCTCGGAGACGAGCCGATCTTCCTGGCGAACTACGCCGACGTGCTCACCGACGCGCCGCTGCCGGAGATCATCCGGAGGTTCGAGGCCACGGACGCCGGGGCCTCCATGATGGTCGTCCCGCCGTCGAACACCTTCCACTGCGTGGACGTGGGGGAGGACGGCAGGGTCGGCGGGATCACCCCGGTCAGCGACATGCCGCTGTGGGTCAACGGCGGCTTCTTCGTGCTCCGCCAGGAGATCTTCGACCACATCCCGGAGAACGGCGACCTCGTCGCGGACGGGTGCGCCGAGCTGGCCAAGCGCGGCCGGCTGCTCGCCTACCCCCACCGCGGCTACTGGCGGCCGAGCGACACCGTCAACCAGCGGCTGGAGCTCGACCAGGCGTGGGCCCGCGGCCACCGGCCCTGGGCGCTGTGGGAGAGCGAGTGATCGCGCTCGGCGCCGGCGGTGTGCGCGCGGTCGCCGCGCTCGGCGCCCACTGCGACGACCTCGCGATCGGGGCGGGCGGGACGCTGCTGTCACTGTGCGCGGCGCACCCGGGCGTCCGCGTGGACGCGCTGGTGCTGTCGGGCGGCGGCACGGAACGGGAGGACGAGGAGCGCGCCGCCCTCGCCGCCTTCTGCCCGGGCGCCGACCTGCGGCTGACCGTTCTGAAGCTGCCCGACGGACGGCTGCCCGCCCACTGGGACGAGGCCAAGAGCGCCGTCGAGGAGCTGCGCGCGAGGACCGACCCGGACCTGCTGCTCGCCCCCCACCGCGGTGACGCGCACCAGGACCACCGCGGCCTGGCCGAGCTGGTGCCCACGGCCTTCAGGAACCATCTCGTCCTCGGCTACGAGATCGTCAAGTGGGACGGCGACCTCGGTCGTCCCTCGGCCTACCAGCCGCTCTCCCCGGAGGTGGCGCGGGCGAAGGCCGACCTGCTCCAGCGGCACTACCCCTCGCAGCGGCACCGCCCCTGGTACGACCCGGAGGCGTTCCTCGGCCTCGCCCGCATCCGGGGGATCGAGTGCGGCGCCCGGTACGCGGAGGCCTTCCACGTGAACAAGCTCATCCTCGACCTGGAGAACAGATGCGGGTATTGCTGACCGGACACCAGGGCTACCTGGGCACGGTGATGGCCCCGGTGCTCGCCGAGGCCGGCCACGAGGTGGTCGGGCTCGACTCGGGGCTGTTCGCCGACTGCGTGCTCGGCCCTCCGCCCGCCGACCCCGAGACGTACACGGTGGACCTGCGCGACGTCGAGCCCCGTCACCTCGCCGGGATCGACGCCGTGGTCCATCTGGCCGCGCTGTCCAACGACCCCCTCGGGTCGCTGGCTCCCGAGCTGACGTACGACATCAACCACCACGCCTCCACCCGGCTGGCCCGGCTGGCCCGCGACGCCGGGGTGCGCCGGTTCCTGTACGCCTCCACCTGCTCGGTGTACGGCGCCTCGGGCGGCGACGACCTCCTCGACGAGGACGCGCCGCTCCGGCCCGTGACACCGTACGCGGAGTCCAAGGTCCGGGTGGAGGACGACCTCGTCGCGCTGGCGGACGACGACTTCACGCCCGTCTTCCTGCGCAACGCCACGGCGTTCGGATTCTCCCCGCGGCTGCGCGCCGACATCGTGCTCAACAACCTGGTCGGCCACGCGCACCTGTCCGGCGAGGTGCGGGTGCTGTCCGACGGCACCCCGTGGCGTCCGCTGGTCCACGCGCGCGACATCGCCGAGGCCTTCGCCGCGGCGCTGGCCGCGCCGCGCGAGAACGTGCACGCGAAGCCGTTCAACGTGGGGACGGAGCTGAACAACCTCACGGTCGCCGAGATCGCGGCCGAGGTCGTGGAGGCCGTGCCGGGGTCGGCGCTCGTGATCACCGGGGAGTCGGGCGCCGACCCGCGCTCCTACCGCGTGGACTTCTCCCGGGTCCGCGCCGCCCTGCCCGGGTACGAGGCGCGCTGGACGGTCAAGGCCGGCGCACTCGAACTGGTCGAGGCCTACCGCCGGCACGGGCTGACCGCGGACGACTTCCACCGGCGGTTCACCCGTCTCGCCCGGCTCTCGGACCGGCGGACGGCGGGCGACGTCGACGCGTCGCTTCGCCCATGAGCGACATGCACGCCCTGGTGCGGCGGCTGTACCCGCTGTGCCGCAGCATCACGGGCGACGGGGTGCGGCGCACGCTGGAGATCGTCTCCGAGTCGATCCCCCTGGAGATCAGCGAGGTGCCGACGGGCACGCAGGTCCTCGACTGGACGATCCCCAAGGAGTGGAACATCCGGGACGCCTACATCAAGGACGCGTCCGGCGCCCGCGTGGTCGACTTCGCGGCGTCGAACCTCCACGTCGTCGGCTACAGCGTGCCCGTCTCGGCCACCATGACGCTGGACGAACTGCGCCCGCGCCTGCACACGCTGCCGGACCAGCCCGATCTGGTGCCCTACCGGACCAGCTACTACGCCGAGACGTGGGGCTTCTGCCTGAGCGAGAACACGCTGGCCGGGATGGGGCCCGGGCCGTACGAGGTGCGCGTGGACTCGACGCTCGCCGACGGGCACCTGACGTACGGCGAGCACGTGATCCCGGGCGGCGAGGAGGAGGTGCTCGTCTCCTGCCACGTGTGCCACCCGTCGCTGGCCAACGACAACCTCGCGGGTGTCGCCGTGGCGGTCCGGCTGGCCCGGTGGCTCGCCGGCCGGAAGGAGCGCCGGTACACCTACCGCTTCGTGTTCGCGCCCGGCACGATCGGCGCGATCACGTGGCTGGCGCGCAACCGGGACCGGGTGGACCGCGTCAGGCACGGCGTCGTGCTCGCCTGCGCCGGGGACCGCGGCGCGCTCACCTACAAGCGCAGCAGGCGGGGGGACACCGAGATCGACCGGGTGTTCGCGCACGTCCTGCGCGACCGCGAGCACACGCTGCTCGACTTCTCCCCCTACGGATACGACGAGCGGCAGTACTGCTCGCCCGGCTTCGACCTGGCGGTGGGCAGCCTGACCAGGACCCCTTACGGGGGCTACCCGGAGTACCACACGTCGGCCGACGACCCCGACTTCGTCTCCCCGGAGGCCATGGAGGACACCCTGGACGTCTGCCGCCAGGCCGTGGAGATCCTGGAGCGCAACCGCGCCTACGTGAACCTGAGCCCGTACGGCGAGCCGCACCTGGGCAGGCGCGGCCTGTACGGATCACTCGGGGGACGCAGTGATACGAAACAGGCGCAGATGGCGATGTTGTGGGTGTTGAATCTCAGCGACGGGCTGCACACCCTCCTGGACATCTCGGAACGATCCACCCTTCCGTTCGCCGCCGTGGCAGAGGCGGCCCGGGCTCTGCATGACGCGGGACTGGTGAAGGAGTCAGCCGGATGACGCAGTTCGAGACGTCCACGCGACCGGGGCCCCTCGGCCTGCGGGTCGGCGAGGTCGTGGAGGTCCGCGACGCCGAGGAGATCCTGGCGACGCTCGACGAGAAGGGCGAGCTGGACAGCCTGCCCTTCATGCCGGAGATGCTGCGCTTCTGCGGCCGGCGGCTCACCGTCCACAAGGTCGCGCACAAGCTCTGCGACACGATGACCGGCACCGGGATGCGGAGGATGCGGGACGCGGTCCACCTGGTCGACGCGCGGTGCGACGGCTCGGCGCACGGCGGCTGCCAGACCTCGTGCTCGCTGTACTGGAAGGAGGCCTGGCTCCGGCGCGTCGACCCGGACCAGCCGGCACCCGACGCGGCGCCTGGCGCGGCACCTGGCGCGGCACCGGACGCCGCGCCCGTCCCCGCGCCCGGACGCAGCCTGCCGATCCTCGAGGTGAACACGCGGCGGGAGCCCGGTGAGGACGGCGAGACCCGCTACCGCTGCCAGGCGACCGAGCTCCTGCGCGCCGCGCCCGAGCCCCTGCCGTTCCGCGACCTGGGCCAGTACGTCACGGACGTCCGGGTCGGCAACGCGGGGGTCCTCGCCACCCTGCGGACCGTCTTCTTCGGGCTGTTCAACCGGTTCCAGCGGATCAGCCGCCGGCTTCCCTCGTGGATGCGGTTCAGGGACGGCATGGAGTGGGGATTCGTCGCGCCCGGACCGAACACCGCGACCCCGACGGCCGAGACCGGCCTCCAGCCCGGCGACCTCGTCCGGATCAGGCCGCGCGACGCCATCGTCGCCACCCTCAACAGCGGACGGCTCAACCGGGGGATGGGCTTCGAGGAGGAGATGGCGCGGTACTGCGGCCGGGAGGCACGGGTGCGGGCCCGGGTCGAGCGGTGCATCGACGAGAAGACGGGCCGGATGCTCCAGATGAAGAGTCCCTGCATCATCTTGGACGGCGTCGTGTGCGCGGGTGTGTACAAGGCCAACTGTCCTCGCGAGTTCGTCCCGTTCTGGCGGGAGATCTGGCTGGAGCGCGTCGGCGAGCGCGGCTAGGGACCGGGGAGATCTGCCATGCACGAGCAGCAGGGCGCTGAGGCCGGCGAGCGGTCCCCGGCCGAGGCCGACGCCGAGCACCTCGAGGCGATCGGCCGTAAGGCCGGCCGCGGGTTCGGCTGGAGCCTCCTGGGCGCCCTGGCGACGCGCGCGGGCTCCTTCCTCATGGGGCTGGTGCTGGCGCGTCTGCTGTCCCCCGCCGACTTCGGCATCTTCGCGGTGGCCCTGGCCGCGACCCAGTTCGTCATGGTCGTCAAGGACATCGGGATCATGGCCGCGGTCGTCCAGTGGCGGGGCAGGCTGGAGGACGTCGCGCCCACCGCCACCACCCTCTCCATGATCTCCGCCGTCACCCTGTACGCGATCTTCTGGGTGGGCGCGCCGTACTTCTCGGCGCTCGCGGGCAGCGCGGAGGCCACGCCGGTCGTCCGGATCCTCACCTCGGTCATCCTCATCGAGGCGATCACCGCGGTGCGCAGCGCGACGCTCCTGCGCCGGTTCCACGTGGGCAAGAGCTCCAAGGCCGTGCTGGCCGGGTTCCTGGTGAACGCCCCCGTGGCCATCGCCCTGGCCGCGAACGGCGCGGGGCCGTACAGCTTCGCCTGGGGGCAGGTCGCGGGCGCGGTGGTGACCGGCGTGCTGATGCTCGTGTACGCCCGGCTGCCGTGGCGGATGGGATTCGACCGGCCGACCGCGGCGAAGCTGCTCTGGTTCGGGATCCCCTCCGCGGCGGGCATCGCGCTGGAGGTCGTGCTCCTCAACGTCGGCTACATCATCGTCGGCGCGATCATGGGGCCGGTGTGGCTCGGCTTCTACCTGATGGCGTTCAACATGTCGAGCTGGGTGCCGGGGCTGATCGGCACCGCGATCCGCTCGGTCTCCATCGCCGGGTTCTCGCGGCTGGCGGAGCGCGACGAGGCGTCGCTGTCGATCGGCGTCCAGAAGACCGTGCCGCTCCTGGTCGCCGCCGTCCTGCCGCTGGCCGTCCTCATGGGGGTGCTCGCACACCCGCTCATCCACTACCTGTACGGCGACAAGTGGGGGCAGTCGGCGGGCGTCCTGCGGTTCCTGGCGGTGCTGATGGTGCTGCGCATGCTCACCTCCCTCGCCCTGGACATCCTCAACGGCCGGGGCGCGACGCGCTCGACCGTCTGGATGAACCTGGGGTACGGCGCCGCCACGATCCCCGCGGTGATCGTCGGCACCCACCTGGACGGCATCCGCGGCGCGGCGATCGGCCAGACCGCCGCCGCCCTGCTTGTCGCGCTTCCGCTCGCGATGACCGCGGTGCGCCTCGCCGGCGTGCGGCTGACCCCCATCCTGCCCGCCCTGGTACGGCCGCTGGCCGGAGCCGCGGTCTCCTGCGCGGTCACCGCGGCCCTCGCCGCGCTGACGCGGGGCAGCGACTTCCTCCAGCTCGCGGTGGCGGGCGGCGCCGGGTTCCTGGTCTACGTCCTGATCGTGGTGCCGATGGAGCAGATCAGGACGGTGCGGGATCAGGCGGTACGGCGGCTTCGCACGGCGCTCGTGCGCCCCCACCCCGTGCCGGCCGAGGCGACGTCCAAGGAGAGCTGAATGCCAGGGTCCGACAAGCTCGTCTCCATCGGCATGCCGGTCCGCAACGGCGCGGACCGGATGGAGCCGGCCGTGCGGTCGGTGCTGGCCCAGGATCACGAGCGGCTGGAGCTCGTGATCTCCGACAACGCGTCGACCGACGGAACCGAGGAGTTCTGCCGCGCGCTGGCGAGGGAGGACGGCCGGGTCGTCTACCACCGCCAGCCGCGCAACGTCGGCGTGGTCGGGAACTTCGTGGAGGTCCTGCGCCGGTCGCGGGGCGAGTTCTTCCGGTGGATGGGGGACGACGACCTGCTCGAACCGCAGTGCGTGTCCCGGTCGCTGGAGCCGTTCCTCACGGACGGACGGCTCATCCTGGTGACCACCGACATGACGTACACGGAGCCCGACGGCTCGGTGCACAAGCCGTCCTACGAGGGCGCCGGGATGCTCTCCGACGACCCGGTCGACCGGCTGACCGAGCTGTGGGAGGCGGTCACGACCGAGCACATGCGCCTCGACCCGCTGTACGGCATGATGCGGCGCGAGGCGGTGGCGGCCATCCCGCGGCCCGTGATGATCCGTGAGGACGAGGTCTACGCGACCATGCTGGCCCTGGCCGGGCCGTGGGGCCACGTGCCCGAGGCGCTCGCGCATCGCAGCCTGCGCCTGCGGCGGCTCTCGCAGATCGCCCGGGGGATCGGCGCGCCCGCCTGGACCGCGCACTTCGCCACGACGCTCCAGTTCCGCGCGATGTACCGCAGCCTCCGCACGGTCGACCTCACCCCCGACCAGCGCCGCCGCGCCCGGGCCCTGCTCGCCCGGATCTACGGACGCCGGCAGCGCCAGATGGTGGCCCACCGCGGCCGCAAGCTCACCGGCCTCGCCGTCCGCCTCATCCGGGGATGACCCCGGGCCGACCGAACCGATCTGCACCAGACGAAAGGCGGATCCCCTGATGACGTCCTCGCCGCGAAGCGGGTTCGACCGGTTCCTGGTACGCGTCACGCGGCTGCTCATGCAGCCCGGCCGGGTGCCTCTCGCCGTCATGCGGCGGCTGCCGTTCGGCTCGTACGAGTTGCGCTGCGCGCTCGACCTCTTCCCCCGGCCCCACTACGCGTACGGCGTGCAGCAGGCGGCCGAGCTGGCCCGGCGGCTGGGCGTCGGCCGCATCAGCGTGATCGAGTTCGGCGTGGCGGGCGGCGCCGGGCTGGTCGAGATGAGCCGGCAGGCGCGGCTGGCGTCGGCCGCGACCGGCGTGCACGTCGAGGTGTACGGCTTCGACACCGGCGCGGGCCTGCCGAAGCCGACCGACCACCGCGATCTGCCGTACATCTGGCGGGAGGGCGACTTCAGCATGGACGTCGACGCCCTCCAGGCGCGCCTGCCCGACGCGGGGCTGATCCTGGGGAACATCGCCGACACCGCGAGGGAGTTCCTGGACGACAGGCGGCCGGCGCCCATCGGCTTCGTCTCCATCGACGTGGACTTCTACTCGTCCACGGCGGCGGCCCTGGGCGTCTTCGCCGGCGACCACAAGTACTTCCTGCCCCGGGTCTTCTGCTACCTGGACGACACCGTGGGCGACGACGACCAGATCCTGCACAACGAGTTCGTCGGCGAGCTCTGCGCGATCCGGGAGTTCAACGAGGCGAACACGGCGCTGAAGCTGGCCCCCATCAACGGCCTGCGCCACAAGCGCGCCGTGGCCGCTCCCTGGAACGACAACATCTACGCGCTGCACCGCTTCGACCACCCCGACTACGGCCGGTACGTCGGGCGGCCCGACAGCGAGACGGAGCTCCCGCTGGTGTAACGAACGGGGGGACGCGGACGAGATAGGGAGTGAACATTATGCAGATGAGGGGCACTCCCTATGACCGCGCTCTTTTCCAACAGCGGAGCCGATGACGACGCCCGCCGGCGCACGATCTACGAGGGAGGAATCTTCGTCTACTCGGCGACCCCCGCGTCCGTCGAGCTGATCGGGTTCGCCCGCGCCCTGATCGAGGAGGCGTTCCAGGGCCTCGACCCGGAGACGGCCCAGTTCGAGCTGCCCGTCGAGGACTACGTGGCGCTCCTGGCCGACCTCAAGCCGCGCTTCATCCACCATCCCGAGTGCGCGCGGCTGCTGCCGCTCGTGCTCGCCGAGGCCGGCTGCGCTCTCGACCGCACCTACTTCGACGTGCCCCGGCTGCGCACGTCCACGTCGGACGAGTACCTCACCTCCGGCATCTCGTACGCCTACCACGCGCACCGCGACTGCTGGTACTCGGCGCCCTTCAACCAGGTCAACTGGTGGATGCCGATATATCCGGTGTCGGCCGACAACGTGATGGCCTTCCACACGCAGTACTTCGCCCGGCCCGTGGCGAACGGCAGCGAGCGGTACGACTACGCCGACTGGACGGCGGTCGGCCGGCCCACGGCGGCGGCGCACGTCCACAGCGACACCCGCGAGCAGCCCAGGCCCGAGGAGGCCATCGAGCTGGAGCCGCAGGTGCGGGTGGTGCCGGAGCCGGGAGGCTTCCTCATGTTCTCCGGAGCGCACCTGCACTCCACCGTGCCGAACACCTCGGGGCGGACGCGCTTCAGCATCGACTTCCGCACCGTGAACATCGACGACGTGCGGGCCCGCCTCGGCGCGCCCAACGTCGACGCCCGGTGCGCGGGCACCACGCTGCGCGACTTCAGGCGGGCCGCGGACCTCACGCCCATGCCGTCCGAACTCGCCGAGGAGTACGAGGCCGAGGCGCTCGCCCGGGTGCGGTGACCGCCGGGGTGCGGTGACCGCCAGGATGGGGTGACCGCCCTACCCGCGGCGCAGCGCGGTCCACAGCGCCCGCCACCCGCGGTGGCGCTGGAACGGGAGCTCGAAGACCGACGCGAACAGCCACGCCGCGAGCAGGCTGAGCGGCACGCCGATCGCCAGCGTGGTCAGGAACACCGGCAGGCCCGGCGCGAGACGCGGCGCGAGGACCAGCCGGTTCAGCACCACGAGGATCGGCGCGTGGATGAGGTAGAGGCTGTAGGAGAACGAGCCGAGCCGGCGCAGGGCCCGCGTGTCGAGCAGCCGCACGAAGGGCCGCGGGCGGCCGCTCGCGACGGCGGCGATCAGGAGCGCCACCGCCGGGCCGACGACCAGGTCGACCCAGAAGTAGTGGCCGACCACCCACACCGGGCCGCCGGCCACGATCATGAGGAGGACCGGGACCGCGGCGAGGAGGGCCAGCCAGGGCAGCCGGGGGACCCACCGCGACCCGTGCGCCCGCTCCACGCCCGCCGCGACCGCGCCCAGCGCGAACAGCACGGCGAACTGCGGGGTCAGCCGCATGAACAGGTCCACGGCCGGGACGGCGGGCGCGAGCAGCCCGATGGCCGCGACGACCACGGTGACCCCGCCGACCAGGGCGGCCGCCCCCGCCCGTCGCAGGATCAGCAGCATCAGCGGGAACGCCACGTACAGCTGGGCCTCCACCGCGATGGACCAGAAGACGCCGTTGGGGCTCGGCGACCCGAACAGGTCCTGGACGAGCAGGCCGTACACGAGGACCGACTTGAGGGTGGGACTGCCCTGTCCCGGCTGCGGGATCAGCGTCCAGGCCACCACGAGGCTGAACAGCAGGGCCGTCCAGTACGGCGGGAGGATCCGCCAGGCCCGCCGGTAGGCGAACCGGCGCAGGCCGTCCAGCCGCCATCCCGACCGCGCGGGGGACACGGCCAGGGAGAAGCCCGACAGGACGATGAAGACCACCACGGCCAGGTGCCCGTAGACGAGCCACCCGGCCCACGCGGGCCCCGCGTTGACCGGGAAGCCGGGATAGGAGAGCAGCCAGCAGTGGTGCAGGACCACGAACAGGGCGGCGAGGCCGCGGATGCCGTCCAGGCCGGCGAGCCGGGTGGGACGGGCCCTCGCGGGCGCGGCCGAGGTGGACGGGACCGTCGCCTGGTCCGCGTGGAGCTCCATCCGCCGTACTCCCGTCGCCGTCCGGACCGACCGCCGCACGTATATCGGAGCGACGGCGGCGGACGTAACGATCGGCGGCGCGATCGGATACGGGCCCCTGCCGGAACGGTGTAACGGGAATGCGGACCCCGACGATTTCCCCCCGTAAGGTTCCGGACGTCTGGTGGCAGGCCGAAGGCTATTGACGAGGCCGGGGGGACACGTGGATTTCTGGAAGACGATCGCCGGTCTCGCCCTGAGAAAGACGGTCGCGCTCCCCCTGCTGGCCCTTGCGATCGCCGCCGGCGCGGCGGCTTTCTTCCTAGTCCCGACCACGTACGAGGCCGACACCTCGCTGGTGCTGGCCACCCCGGTCAACGGCGGCGTCTCCTCCAAGGACCCCAACCGGCCGCTCGAGCGCGCCAATCCCCTGCTGCAGTTCAACGACGCGCTGAAGACGGCGGCGAGCATCGTCATCCAGTCGATGAACACGCAGGACGTGTGGACGCAGCTCGGCGCTCCGAAGGACGGGCCGACCGTCATCACGATCGACGACGGCCGCAGCAACCCCAAGGTCCTCGACATCACCGGCCCGTACATCTACATCCGGGTGCAGGCGCGCGACCCCGGGACCGCCTCAGCGGTGCTGGCGAACGCGCAGCGCCGGGTGCGCGAGGAGCTGATCGGCTGGCAGAAGACGCTCGGCGCGCCGCCGACGACCTTCCTCACGGTCGCCAACATCGTTCCGGCGTCCCGTCCGGAGGCGTCGGAGTCGGCGCGGTGGCAGGGCGCGGCCGGAGCGGGCCTCCTGGTCGCCTGCGCCGGTCTGGCCGGCGCGTACGCGCTGCGGCGCAGGGCCGCCCGCCCTCGTCCCCACGACGCGGTGACACCCGGCGAGGAGGCGCGGCCGGTGGACGTCGCCGGCGCCGAGTCGCCGGAGCAGTCGCGTCCCCCTGTCCTCCAGACCGCCGGCCACGACGACGCGCTCCCGGACGACGCCGACCCGATCCTGTGGGACACCCAGGAGATCGCCGTCGTGAAGGACGGGCAGGACGGGCAGGACGGGCCGGAGGCGGACGAGACGCCGCCCAACGGCATCGACCGCCGGTTCGTGAGCGTGGTCAGGGACACGCGCGCGGACGACGACAAGGACTGAGGCATGGACTTCTGGGCCACCGTCCTCGTCCTGTTCCGGAGGTGGTACGTCACCTTCCCGGTCTTCGCGCTGGTGCTCGCCGGCGCGGCCGGCGTCTACGTCAAGTTCCCGAAGACCTACGTCTCCTCCTCGGCCCTCGCGCTCACGGTCCCGCGGGACGGGGGGAGCGTGCCGGCGGATCCCAAGTTCCCCAATCCCGTGGTCAACCCCATCGTCAACATCGACAGCGGGCTGGGCCTGTCCGCGTCGATCCTCATCCAGGGGCTCAACACGGCGGAGATCGCGGAGAAGGCGGGGGTGCGGCCCGGCGGACGGACGACGTTCAAGGTCAGCAACGGCACCACCAACCCCGAGTTGATGATCACCGTGCCGTTCGTGGTCATCTCCTCCGAGGCCCCCACGCCCCAGGAGGCGTACGACGTGGTCGTGCGGCTCAACCGGCTCGCGCAGGAGAAGCTGGTCGAGCAGCAGCGCGCGCTCGGCGCGCCCCCCGCCACCTACCTCAAGGCGCTCGAGGTCGTGCCGCCGACCACGCCAGAGGAGAAGACGGGAAGCAGGCTGCGGGCGGCGTTCGTGGCGCTGGCGATGGGCCTGTTCCTCGCCATGGCCGCCGCGTTCGCGGTGGAGAGCATGGCCCAGGCCCGCCGTGCCCGCCGTGCGGAGCCCCCGCTCGCCGTCAACGGCGTCCCCGTCCCCCATGGCCTGCGGGCGGCGGCCCGGCCGCTGCTGCGGCGCTGATCGGCGCGTTCCGTGGCCATCGAGACGCTGGAGACGGCGACGCCACGCCGGGCCGACGGCGCGACGCTCGTCTGCCTGTTCGTGCTGGCGTTGTTCCTCATCCCGGCCCGCCTGGTGCTGCGCGGGCTGCCGATGTCGCTGTCGCTCGCCGACATCCTCGCCCTCGTCCTCCTCCTGGTCTGGCTGTTCGCGCAGTTCACCTCCACCCTCGGCGCGGCCAAGGGGACGAACCCCGTCCGCACGGGGATCTTCGCGTTCGGTATGGCGCTGCTGACCTGCTACGGCTTCGGCGCGCTCGGATACCTCAGCTCCGACGAGCTCAACCTCGCCGACCACTCCCTGGTCCTGTTCGTGGGCTACGTCGGGCTGGTGCTCGTCGTCTGCGACGGCGTCCGGGGACGCGACCGGCTCGACTTCGTGATGAAGACGATCGTGGTGGCGGGGGTCGTGGTCTCGGTGGTCGCCACCTTCCAGTACCTGCTGAACGTCGACCCGACCTCCTACATGACGCTCCCCGGCTTCCGGCACACCTCGGTGGAGGGCACGGAGACCGTGATGTCGAGGGCGGACCTGCGGCGGGTGGCCGGGACGCTGGGCCACCCGATCGAGCTCGGGGTCGTCTGCGCGATGATCCTGCCCTTCGGCGCCCACTACGCGTTCCGGGCGGGCAGCCGGGGCGAGCCGGCTCTGCGCTGGTGGCTGGCCACGGCTGTGATCGCGGCCGGGCTGATGTTCTCGGTGTCCAGGTCGGCGGTGATCGGGCTGGTCGTCATCGCGCTGACGCTGTTCCCCGGGTGGCCGGTCAGGCGGTGGCTGGCGACGCTGGGGGCGCTCGCCGTGTTCCTGGTCGTGATGAAGGCGGCGGCCCCCGGCCTGCTCGGCACCTTCTACAACCTGTTCGCCAACGCCACCTCGGACGACAGCATCCTCTACCGCACGCACGACTACCCGTTCGCGCTGCTGGAGATCGCGAAATATCCGATCTTCGGCCGAGGGCTCGGCACCTGGTACCCGTACAAGCACCAGGTGTTCGACAACGAGTACCTGCTCTCGCTGGTGGAGACCGGCATCGTGGGCGTGGTCGCGTTCGTCGGCATCCTCGTCTGCGGGGTGGCGACGGCGCTGCGCGCGCGCCGGCTGAGCGGCGACCCGAACGTCCGCAACCTCGCCCTCACCGTCGCCGCGTGCCTGCTGGTCCCGCTCGTCACCGCGGCCACGTTCGACCTGCTCTCCTACCCGGGCGTGACCAGCCTGATGTTCCTGCTGATCGGCGCCGCGGGCGCCCTGCTGCGCACCGTCAAGGACGAGAACGCCGCCCGGGCGGCCGCACCCGGCGGCGACGGGGCCGGGGCGTCCGGGCTACGCCGTGAGGCGGGCGCGCAGGTCGGCCCAGGATCCGGCTGACAGGTCGCGACGACTGATCGCGCCCGCGGGCAGCGGCCAGGGGAGCGCGAGATCGGGGTCGTCGTACCGTACGGCGAGGTCCTCCGCCGGGTCGTGCTCCCGGTCGATGCGGTAGCAGACGTCGGCCTCGGTCAGCGCCTGGTAGCCGTGCAGGATGCCGGGAGGCACGTAGAGGTGGGCGAAGGTCTCGTCGTCCAGCAGCACCGACACCTGCTCGCCGAAGGTGGGGGAGCCGGGACGGGCGTCCACGAGCATGTCGAGGACGGCTCCGCGGGCGCACCGGACGAGCTTCGCCTCGCCTTTGCCCGAGCGGCCGTGCATGCCGCGGATCGTCCCCGGGCGGGAGCGCGACTGGCTGTCCTGGATGAAGGCGGCCGGATCGAGTCCCTGCTCGGCCGCCACGGCGGCGTCGAAGGTCCGGGTGAAGAAGCCGCGCTCGTCGTGGTGGGGCACGGGGACGAACAGCAGCACGCCCTCGATGGCGAGTCGCGTCACTTTCACACCGGTGTAGTCGCGGCCCGCCGCTTCTCCGTTACGACCGCGTCCCCGGACCGTCCCGGTCCGCCGGTCAGGGGAGCGCCCGGAGGCGTCTCGACGGCCGCAGGAGGGCCACCAGGGACGCCCGTGCGGTCCGGCGCCCCACGAGGGTCCGCACCGCCTCGCCGAGGACCACGGCCATGAAGAACGCGGACGAGGCGAGGGGACCGCGCCGCCTTCTGAACAGCCGCACGCGGTTCGTGGTGAGCAGCGCGGCGAGGACCGGGTTCACGTTCGCCTCGCCGCCGATGTGCTCGATCACTGCGCCGGGCTCGTACCAGAGGATCCAGCCGCGGTCGCCGGCGCGCAGCGCGAACTCGGTCTCCTCGCTGTACAGCAGGAAGGACTCGTCCCACGGCCCGAGCTCCCGGATGGCCGGCACGGAGATGAGCATGGCCGCGCCGGTCGCCCATTCGGCGCGGCCCGCCGTCTCGTAGCGGCGCGGGTCGGCGATCACCTCGCCGAGCCGCCACATCCGGCCCGCCAGCCGCCCGCCGACCAGCGCCTCGGCCAGCGCCCCGCGTACGGTGGGCGCGCGGCGCAGCGACGGGTACGTGTGCCCCTCGGGGGTGACCAGCCGGGGGACGGCGATGCCGCGGCGAGGCGCGCGCAGCGCGTCCGCGAGGCGGGCCAGCGCCCCCTCCCGCACCCGGCAGTCGGGGTTGAGCACGGCGACCGCGTCGAGCCGGTCGAGATCCCCCGCTCGGTCGAGGAAGGCGATCCCGGCGTTGATGGCCGCCGCGTAGCCCGCGTTGCGCCCGACCTGGACGACCGTCGCTCCCGCCCGCTCGGCGATCGCCACGGACTCGTCCCGCGAGGCGTTGTCGGCCACGACCACCCTGACGAGGCCGGTCGAGCGCGCGCCGGCCGGCAGCGACTCCAGGCAGCCGGCCAGGACCGGCGCGCTGTTGTACGTGACGATGACGACCGCGATCCGCGGGGTCTCGGGCATGCGGTCCTCCGGCAGTCGGACAGTCTCCGCCAGGCGCATGCTAGGGCGGCGGGGACGGCCCCGCAATCCACCCTTCGAGCGTTCCAATCCGGCTGTAACGGATGTCGATTCCCCGCGCGATATTCAGACCGGAGCCTGGCGGGCCCTTCGAATCGAGCGGGCCGGGATGGAGAAGCGGATGCAGGAGACCGAGACGTTCACCTTCCGCCGGGAGGAGCTGTTCCCGCTCGCCGACCGCTGGCGTGTCTCCTTCCTCGAGGCGAAGCCCTTCAGGCACGTGGTGATCGACGACTTCCTCCCGCCCGGCGCGCTGGAGCCCGTGCTCGACGAGTTCCCGGAGCCCCGGGACGCGAGCTGGCAGCAGTTCGACAGCTCGCGCGAGATCAAGCTGGCCCTTTCGGACACCGAGCGGATGGGCCCGGCCACCCGGAACCTGCTCGCCGAGTTCAACGGCCAGGTCTTCGTCGAGTTCCTGGAGCGGCTGACCGGCATCGAGCAGCTCGTCTCCGACCCCCACTTCGAGGGCGGCGGGCTGCACCAGATCCGGCCCGGTGGATTCCTCAAGGTGCATGCGGACTTCAACCGGCACCGCAGGCTCAACCTCGACCGGCGCCTCAACGGCCTGCTCTACCTCAACAAGGACTGGGAGGAGAGCTACGGCGGGCACCTGCAGCTCTGGGACGTGGACATGACCCGCTGCGAGCACAAGATCCTGCCCGTCTTCAACCGGTTCGTGGTCTTCGCCACCACGGACGACGCGAACCACGGGCACCCCGATCCGCTCACCTGCCCCGACGACCGGGCGCGCCGTTCCATGGCGCTCTACTACTACACGAACGGCCGTCCCGGCGAGGAGACCGGCGACGACCACACCACCGTGTTCAAGCGCCGGCCCGGCGAGGAGTGGAAGAGCAGCTTCCGGCAGACGATCAAGCGGTGGACGCCCCCCGCCCTGGTGGACCTGCTCGCCCGCAAGTGAGACCGGTAGCCGTCGGACTCGTCGGCGCCGGTCCCTGGGGCTCGGGGTTCCACGCGCCGATGCTCGCCGCCGGACCGCAGACGCGCCTGGCCGGCGTGTGGTCGCGCCGGCCCGAGCGGGCACGCGAGGTGGCCGCGCGCTTCGCCGTACCGGCGTTCGAGGACTACGACCTGCTGCTGGACGCCTGCGAGGCCGTGGCCTTCGCCGTGCCCCCCGAGGTGCAGGTGTCCATGGCCGTCCGGGCGGCTCGGGCCGGGCGGGCCGTGCTCCTGGAGAAGCCGCTCGCCCCCGACCTCGCCGGCGCGACGGCGCTCGCGGAGGCCGTCGACGCGGCGGGCGTGCCGACCCAGCTGATGCTCACCCGGCGGTACCGGCCCCAGGTGCGCGAGTTCCTGGACCGGGCGCGACGGTTCCGGGCGCGCGGCGCCCAGGCGCGCCATCTCACCGACGAGCTCTTCTCCGCCGCCTACGCCACCCCCTGGCGCAGGCGGCAGGGCGTCCTCGACGACTTCGGGTTCCACGCCCTCGACCTCCTCGACGCGGCGCTGGGGACGGTGAAGGATGTGATGGCGGTCGGCGATCCGCACGGGTACATGGCGCTGACGTGTGTGCACGAGGGGGAGGGCGCGGTGAGCCAGCTCGCTCTGTGCGGCTCGATCGGCTCGCCGCACGGGCACCACAAGACGGTGGAGCTGTACGGGCGGGAGGGCGCCCTCGTCCTCGACTTCCGTGAGCTGGCCGATGACTCGGCGCCGACCCGGGAGAACGTCCGGTCGGAGTTCGCGGCCACCGTACGGTCCGGAGTGCCGCACACCGTCGACGTCCACCACGGCCTCCACCTGCAACGGCTGTTGGAGCAGGCGCGATCGCAGCTCCGCGGCGTCGGCGACGGCCCGTGAGGCGGCTCTCGGCGGTGGCGGGGGCCGTCGCGCTGACGCTGGTGTCGGGATGCCAGGCGGCGACGTCCGACACGGGTGGCCGCCCTCCGGAGAAAACCCGGCCGGCCGCGTCCCCGAGCGCGAGGGTGCCCGCGAGCCCCGAGGCCCGGGAGTGGCCGGGGCCGGACACCACCGGCGTCCCCCCGGGCACGCCCCTTCGCCCGTCCGGGTCGATCAGGGTGACCAGGGAAGGGACCGTCATCGACGGCCTCGACGTGCACGGCGAGATCTCGGTCGAGGCCGACGACGTGACCATCCGCAACACGCGCGTCCGCGGGATCCCCGGCTGGTGGGGGATCCTGCAGCGGCAGGGTTTCTCGGGCCTGACCGTCCAGGACGTGGAGATCTTCGGGAACGGCAGGGAGCGCACGCAGTTCGGGATCCTCAACCAGGGCGGGATGATCACGGTCAGGCGTGCGGACATCCACACGATCTCGAACGGCATCAGCACCGAGCAGGGACTGATCGAGGACTGCTACGTCCACGACCCGAAGCTCTACAAGGGCGACCACATCGACATGATCATGTCGTCCGGGCCGCCCGCTCCGGGCACCCAGCTGATCATCCGCCACAACACGGCCGTCAACACGCTCGACCAGACGGGCGCGATCTCGCTGTTCCAGGACTTCGGCGTCGTCCACGACGTGACCGTGCAGGACAACCTGCTGGCGGGCGGCGGCTGGTCGTTGTACGCCGGGGCGGGCGTCAAGGGCACCTCGTCGAACGTCAAGGTGATCGGCAACGTGTTCAGCCGCAAGGTGTGGCCGAAGGGCGGGCAGGCGGGCCCGGTGGCGTACTGGGACGCGCACGGGCCGGGGAACGTATGGCAGGGCAATAAATGGGATGACGGCCGGCCCGTTAAACCCGACTAATACCCTTAACCTGCGACTGCTGAGGCATTTGGGCAATTTGAGGCTCTCGCACAATGAGATGAAATTGAGATCGTTTGAGAGAATCGTCCACCTGTCGTTCTCGATATGGCTAACCTCCCCAACGAGCCTTCATAAGGAGGCGGGCAGTCGGCACAACTGCCGATCCGGAAGGAGTCGACTGTGGGGCGGAGCCATGGGAACGGGGGAACGGCTGGTCTGCTGGCCGCGGCGGGGCTGGTGGTCGCCTTCGCCGGCGTCGGATGCGGCGTGAGCGCCGGGGACGTCTCGGACAAGTTGGCCGCGCTGACGGATGTCAACACGTGGGGGGGAGGCGACGAGCCGGACTCCGGCGCACGGCCCTCGCCCGCGGGTGAGGCGCACCCGCTGCCGTCCGGAGCCGGCGCCGCCGGCCGGGGCGGCAACGCGAGCACGGCGAGCGCAGGCGGCGGGCACGCGGTCGTGGCCCGGCCGGCGCCCACCTGGTGGTTCCCC
>NZ_KI866523.1:1475719-1501340 GCF_000511135.2 Microbispora sp. ATCC PTA-5024
GCGAGCACGGCGAGCGCAGGCGGCGGGCACGCGGTCGTGGCCCGGCCGGCGCCCACCTGGTGGTTCCCCTGGCCCCCGCGCGGGCACCGGCACCGGCCGCACCGGCCCGTCCCGTCGCCGACGGCGTCGCCGAGCCCCACCGTGACGGCGAGCCCGTCGCACAGCCCCACCCCGTCCCCCAGCCCGTCGCACAGCCCCAGCCCGTCGCGTACGCCGACTGCGTCGGGCACCCCCACGCCGTCGCGTACGCCGAGCCCGTCGCACAGCCCGACTCCCGCGCCGTCGCGTACGCCGACTGCGTCGAGCACTCCCACGCCGTCGCGTACGCCGAGCCCGTCGCACAGCCCGACTCCCACGCCGAGCCGGCCGACCCCCACGCCGACGCCCTCGGGTGAGCCGACGCCGCCGCGGACGGGCGGGTGGCCGAGCGCCGACACCACCGGCGTCCCGGGCGGGGTGACGCTCAAACGCTCCGACGCGCTCGTCATCACCAAGGACGGCACCGTCGTGGACGGGCTGGACGTCTACGGCGACATCACCGTGGACGCCGACAACGTGACCATCCGCAACACCCGGGTCCACGGGCAGCAGGACTACTGGGGGATCATCCAGCGGGAGGGCCGCACGGGGCTGACGGTCGAGGACTCCGAGATCTTCGGGAACGGCAGGGTCCGCACCCAGTTCGGCATCCTGAACCAGGGCAGGATGATCACCATCCGCCGGGTGGACATCCACACGATCTCGAACGGCATCTGCACCGAGCAGGGCCTCATCGAGGACTCCTACGTCCACGACCCCAAGTACTACTCCGGCGACCACACCGACATGATCATGAGTACGAGCACGCCCGCGAAGGGCACCCAGCTCGTCATCCGGCACAACACCGTCGTCAACACGCTCGACCAGACCGGCGCGATCGCCCTGTTCCAGGACTTCGGCGTGATCCGCGACGTGACGGTGGAGGACAACCTGCTGGCGGGCGGCGGCTGGTCGCTGTACGCCGGGGCGGGCACCAAGGGCACCTCGGCGAACGTCAAGGTGATCGGCAACGTCTTCAGCCGCAGCGTCTGGCCGAAGGGCGGGCAGGCCGGGCCGGTCGCCTACTGGGACGAGGACGGCTCCGGCAACGTCTGGAAGGGCAACACCTGGGAGGACGGCGGCGCCGTCACCCCCTGAGGAACCCCGCTCACGGCTTCCGCCTGAGCGCGATCACCGACTTCACCAGCCCCGCGAGGCGTTCGAAGCGGATCAGGGACGACGGGAAGTAGTGCCGCATCTCGGTCACGCTGAGGAGCTCCACCTCCATCGCGATCTGCCGCGCCGCCTCCCGCTCGGAGGTCGGCGTGTGGACGAGCGGCCAGCGGCGGAGGATCTCGGTGCGGGCCGTCAGCGGCAGGAACTGGAACCCGGGGAACAGGAAGTGCGGCTCGACCGGGAAGTACCGGTACGGGGTCTGTACCCAGTGGCGCTCCGCCAGGCCGTGCACGGCGTCGGCGAACATCTGCCGGCGGACGTGCCCGCCCACGTGCTCGATCACGGCGTTCGAGTAGACCAGGTCGTACGTCGTGCCCTTGATCGACGCCGGCAGGTCGCAGGCGTCGGCGACGTCGGCCCGGATCCAGGACGGCAGGTCGGCCGGCGGTGCGTCCAGGTTGACGATGTGCACGTGCGCCGGCCGGATCGGCGCCCGCAGCCAGGCGCTGGCCGTCCCCCCGAGGTCGATGACGGTCATCTGACCGAGATCGGGGAAGCACTCGGCGAACCAGGCCCAGCGCCGGGCGCGGGCCTTGGCCCCGAGCGAGTCGGGAGCGTCGACGAAACGGCTGCGGAGGGCGTTCAGGCGGCTCATCTGGTGGGCTCCTCGGGCGCCGGGACGATCACCTCAACCATCCCAGATCGCCGCCTCCGCCGCTGCTGATCCCGGCCTTCGTGACGTACTCGCTACTCCCCCCGGTGGTGCCGCTCGGCGTACCACCGCACGGTCCGGCGCAGCCCCTCCTCCAGACCGGTCGAGGGTCGCCAGCCCAGCACCTCCGCCGCGGGGCCGATGTCGGCTGTCTGCGCGATGTCCAGCGGACGGTCGGCCACCGCGCCGAACGGCGGCGGCGACGGCGCGTCCATGATCCGGTACAGCAGCTCGACCGCCTCCCGGACGGGCACCTGGGTGCCGGTGCCGATGTCGAGGATCCGCCCGACCGCTCCATCGCTCAGACCCGCCGTCGCGAAGGCCTCGATCACGTCGTCCACGTACACCCAGTCGACCGGCTTCGTCCCGCTGGTGAGCCGCGGCTCCTCGCCGCACAGCAGCGCGAGCGTCACGTACGGCACCAGCTTCCCGGTGTCCCGTTGACCGGGCCCGTAGACCATCGTCGGCCGAAGGATCACGACCGGCACGTCCCACAGCCGCTGGAACAGCTGCGCGTACCCCGTGGCGGCCCACTTGGCCACGGCGTACGGCGAGGGCGGCGGGGCCTGGCCGTTCGCCGGCCGCGGCTCCTCGCTCGACCCGCACAGCAGAACCCGCATCCCAGGCCGGAGGGCGGCCGCGCCGAGGACGTTGACCGTGCCGACGAGCGTGTTCTCCAGAGTGGGCAGCACGACCGAGGGGTCCCTCGCCCCGTTCACCTCGGCGGCCAGGTGGAAGACCACGTCAGGCGCGGCGGCGTCCACGACCGCCTGGACGGAGGCGGCGGACCGGAGATCGGCCGTGTGCCAGACCTCCCCCTGCCCGGGCCGATCCGGCGGGCGCCGGCTCACCGCGTGCACCTCGGCACCGAGCTCACGGAGGCGTCGGGCCAGGCCGGACCCGATGAACCCGCTCGCCCCGGTCACCAGCGCGCGCCTTCCGGTCCACGAGGGACTCTCCGCGCCGGCGGGCTCGGACGGCTGGGGGGACATACGCTCTCCTCGGCGAGGGGATCTGGGGAAGTCCGCAACCGGGTCCTCTGGACGGCGGCCGGACTGGAGGACGCGCCGGGCGCCCCCGGGTTCACCCGAACGGAAAGGACCCCACCGGAGGGTGGGGTCCCTGTCGTGTCCGTGCCGTTCGACGGGCGCGCCTGTCAGCCGATGCGCCAGGTGTCCCCGCCGAGCAGCAGGTCGCCCAGGCTCCCCCGGCCCTTGTCGGCCGTGGCCGTCTGCAGCTGCTCGTTCATGAGCTGGTCGTACGACGGGCGGTCGATCGAGCGGAAGACGCCGATCGGCACGTGCTCGAACGCCGGGTCGTCGAGGCGCGACAGCGCGAACGCCGCCGACGGGTCGGGGTTGTGGGCGTCGTGCACGAGGATCTCGTCGTCGGCGACCTCGGAGCGGCGCACCACCTCGACGCCGCCGGTACGCGACAGCCGTACGGCCTTCTCGTTCTCGCCGGTGCCGAAGACGATCGGGCGGCCGTGCTCCAGCTTCACCGTGATCTCGTCGCGGGTGGCCGGGTCCTTCAGCGCGTCGAAGGCGCCGTCGTTGAAGATGTTGCAGTTCTGGTAGATCTCCACGAGCGACGCGCCCCGGTGGGCGGCCGCCTCGCGCAGCACGCCCTGCAGGTGCTTGCGGTCGGAGTCGATCGTGCGGGCGACGAACCCGGCCTCGGCCCCGATCGCCAGCGAGATCGGGTTGAACGGCTTGTCCAGCGAGCCCATCGGGGTCGACTTGGTGATCTTGCCGATCTCCGACGTCGGGGAGTACTGCCCCTTGGTCAGGCCGTAGATCCTGTTGTTGAACAGCAGGATGTTCAGATTGACATTGCGGCGCAGCGCGTGGATGAGGTGGTTGCCGCCGATCGACAGGGCGTCGCCGTCACCGGTGATCACCCACACCGACAGGTCGGGCCGGGACGCGGCCAGGCCGGTCGCGATGGCGGGAGCCCGCCCGTGGATCGAGTGGAACCCGTACGTGTTCAGGTAGTAGGGGAACCGGGACGAGCAGCCGATTCCGGAGACGAACACGATGTTCTCCCGGCGCAGGCCCAGCTCCGGCAGGAAGCTCTGGACGGCGGCGAGGATCGCGTAGTCGCCGCAGCCGGGGCACCAGCGCACCTCCTGGTCGGACTTGAAGTCCTTCAGGGTCTGCGCGGTCTCCGTCCTCGGCACCAGGGCCAGGCCCTTGCCGTTGAGGCCCCCGTTGGAGATGTCAGTCACTTTCGATCACGTCCTGAATGACGGCGGCGAGCTCCTCGGCCTTGAACGGAAGCCCGCGGACCCGGTTGTAGCTGATGACGTCCACCAGGAAGCGCGCGCGCAGCAGCATGGCGAGCTGCCCGAGGTTGATCTCCGGCAGCAGCACCTTGTCGTAGGAGCGCAGCACGTCGCCGGTGTTGCCCGGCAGCGGGTTGAGGTGCCGGAGGTGCGCCTGGGCGACCTTGCCGCCGGACCTGCGGGCGCGCCGCACGGCCGCCGCGATCGGCCCGTACGTCGAGCCCCAGCCGAGCACGAGCACGCGGGCGTCGCCGTCGGGGTCGTCCACGACCAGATCGGGGACGTCGATCCCGTCGATCTTGGCTTGGCGCAGCCGCACCATCCTGTCGTGATTGTCCGGGTCGTAGGAGATGTTGCCGGTGCCGTCGGCCTTCTCGATGCCGCCGATGCGGTGCTCCAGCCCCGCCGTGCCCGGGACCGCCCAAGGGCGGGCCAGCGTCTCCGGATCGCGCTTGAACGGCAGGTAGGCGCCATCAGCGCCGTTCGGCTCGGTGGTGAAGGCGACCGAGATGTCGGGCAGCTCCGCGGGGTCGGGGACCCGCCACGGCTCGGAGCCGTTGGCCAGGTAGCCGTCCGACAGCAGCATGACCGGCGTCCGGTACTTCAGCGCGATCCGCGCGGCCTCGACGGCCATGTGGAAGCAGTCGGACGGCGTGGCGGCGGCCAGGACCGGGACCGGCGACTCGCCGTTGCGGCCGAACATCGCCATCAGCAGGTCGGTCTGCTCGGTCTTGGTCGGCATGCCGGTCGAGGGGCCGGCGCGCTGCACGTCCACGACGATCAGCGGAAGCTCGGTGGTCACCGCCAGGCCGACCGTCTCGGCCTTGAGCGCGACGCCCGGGCCGGAGGTCGTGGTCACCCCCAGCGATCCGCCGAAGGCCGCCCCGAGGGCGGCGCCCACGCCGGCGATCTCGTCCTCGGCCTGGAACGTCCGCACGCCGAACCGCTTGTGCTTCGACAGCTCGTGCAGGATGTCGGAGGCCGGGGTGATCGGGTACGAGCCGAGGAACAGCGGCAGCCCCGACTGCACCGACGCCGCGATCAGCCCGTACGCCAGGGCCTGGTTGCCGGAGATGTTCCGGTACACGCCCGGCGGCAGGCTCGCCGGCTTGACCTCGTAGGAGACCGAGAACGACTCGGTGGTCTCGCCGTAGTTCCACCCGGCCTGGAAGGCCGCGATGTTCGCCTTGGCGATCTCGGGCTTCTTGGCGAACTTCGCCTCGAGGAACTTGATCGTGCCCTCGGTCGGCCGGTGGTAGAGCCACGACAGCAGCCCGAGCGCGAACATGTTCTTGGCCCGCTCGGCGTCCTTCTTGGACACGTCGAAGCCCTCGAGCGCGCGCACGGTCAGCGACGTCAGCGGCACCGCGTGGACGCGCCACTCGGCGAGCGACTCGTCCTCCAGCGGGTTGCCGGCGTAGCCCACCTTGGCCAGGTTGCGCTTGGTGAACTCGTCGGTGTTGGCGATGATGTCGGCGCCCCGCGGCAGGTCGGCCACGTTCGCCTTGAGCGCCGCCGGGTTCATGGCGACCAGGACGTTGGGGGCGTCGCCGGGGGTCAGAATGTCGTGGTCGGCGAAGTGCAGCTGGAAGCTCGACACGCCGGGGAGAGTGCCCGCGGGGGCGCGGATCTCCGCCGGGAAGTTGGGCAGCGTCGACAGGTCGTTGCCGAACTGCGCGGTCTCCGACGTGAACCGGTCGCCGGTGAGCTGCATCCCGTCGCCGGAGTCACCCGCGAACCGGATGATCACGCGGTCGAGTTGCTGAACCTGCTTGGTCACAGCTCCTCAGTCCTCCTTGGCGCGCCCGGGCTCGTCTGCTCGAGGCACGTTGTCATATCCATGCTAGATCCATCGGGGTCACGCTTGTTTTCCCGTCGTGCGCACGTCTTCTCTGGTCGTGGGCGCGACGCCGCACCGGCTTCGGGGGATCGCCACGGGGCTGTGCGGGCGTCCCGCCGGTCGTCGGCCGCCGCGCCGGGCGGCGCCGTGCCGACCGTCAGCCGTGTGACAGCGGTGATCCGTCAGGCCGACACAGGGCCCCGGCCAGCAGGCACAGGTCCACGTGCAAGCGGGCGTAGAGCATGCATCGGGTCACGATCCTCAACTATATGCGCGACCATGGGCTGCGGCCGTCAGGTGGTCACCACGTGAGATCGCGCCTGCCGGAGTTATGCTCGGCGGGCGGGGCCGTGCGGGAGGAGATGGTCGGCGTGGACGGATACTTCGGCTCCTACGCGGTCGTCGTGGTGCTGCTCCTCATCGGCGTGGGGATCTTCGCCGGCGGCCTGTTCGCGAACCGCATGCTCCGCCCCGACCGGCCGACCCCCGCGAAGCTCACGACGTACGAGTGCGGCGTCGACCCCGTCGGCGAGGGGTGGGCGCAGTCGCAGATCCGCTACTACGTCTACACCTATCTCTATGTGGTGTTCGCCGTGGACGCCGTGTTCCTCTTCCCCTGGGCGACCGTCTTCGCCGCCCCCGGTTACGGCATGACGACCCTGGTGGAGATGTTCGTCTTCCTCGCCTTCATCGCCCTCGGGATCCTCTACGCCTGGCGCAAGCGGGTGCTCGCCTGGACCTGAGGACGGGGGGACAATGGCGGTATGGCGGTGAGCGATCTCCCGATGCCCTCGGTGGGGCCGGCGTCCCGGCTGGCGCCCAAGCCGATGAAGTTCGTGCTGAACTGGGGCAGGCGCTACTCGCTCTGGGTGTTCAACTTCGGCCTCGCCTGCTGTGCGATCGAGTTCATCGCCACCTCGATGAGCAGGCACGACTTCATCCGCTTCGGGGTGATCCCGTTCGCCAACGGCCCCCGCCAGGCCGACCTCATGATCGTGTCGGGCACGGTGACCGACAAGATGGCCCCCGCCGTCCTGCGGCTCTACGAGCAGATGCCCGACCCGAAGTACGTCATCTCGTTCGGCGCGTGCTCCAACTCCGGCGGGCCGTACTGGGACTCCTACTGCGTGACCAAGGGCGTCGACCAGATCATCCCGGTGGACGTCTACGTCCCCGGCTGCCCGCCCCGGCCCGAGGCCCTGCTGCACGGGATCATGAAGCTCCAGGAACGGATCGCGGGCGAGACGCTGAGCGACCGCTACCTCCCGGACGCCGGCTCACTGCCCGGCGCCGGCTCGCTTCCGGGGGGCGCCTCATGAGCGTCGACGCCGTCCGCGAGCGGTACGGCCCCCGCCTGTCCGACTCCTTCGGCCAGCCCGTGCTGGACGTCGAGCCGGGCGAATGGGCCGAGACGCTCGCCTTCGCCCGTTCCGAGGGCTACGAGTTCTTCGACTGGCTGAGCGGCGTCGACGAGCCGCCGGACGCCTTCGGGGTCGTGGCCCACGTCTTCAACCCGGTCGCCGTGGCCCACCTGCTGGTGCGGACCCGGGTGCCGCGCGCCGACCCCCGCCTGCCCACGGCCACCGGCGTCTTCCGCGGGGCGAACTGGCACGAGCGGGAGACGTACGAGATGTTCGGCGTCGTCTTCGAGGGCCACCCCGACCTGCGGCCGCTGCTGCTCCCGGACGGCTTCGAGGGCTACCCGCTGCGCAAGGACTTCGTGTTGGCCGCCCGGGTCGCCAAGTCCTGGCCGGGGGCCAAGGAACCCGGCGAGTCGGACCACGGCTCGCCGTCCCGCCGCAAGATGCTGCCCCCCGGCGTCCCGCCCGACTGGGCCGGCCGGGAACGGAGGGACGATGGCTGAGCTGCTCGACGTCGCGGTGCGCCTGGTCGCCGTCGTGGCGGCCTTCCTGCTGCTGCCGCTGATCGTGGGGCAGATGGAGCACAAGGCCATGGCGCACATGCAGTCGCGCCTCGGGCCGATGTACGCCGGCGGCTTCCACGGCTGGGCCCAGCTCATCGCCGACGGCGTCAAGTTCGTCCAGAAGGAGGACGTGATCCCCGCCGCGGCCGACCGGCGGGTCTTCGCGATCGCGCCCGCCGTCGCCCTCGTGCCGTACCTCGTCGTGATGGTCGTCATCCCGGTCGGGCCCGGGCTCGTGGCCGCCGACCTCGACGCCGGGCTGTTCTTCGTGCTGGCCGTCATGGGCGTCGGCGTGCTCGGCTCGATCATGGCCGGGTGGGCGTCGGCCAACAAGTACAGCGTGCTCGGCGGCATCCGGGCGGCGGCCCAGCTCATGTCGTACGAACTGCCGCTGGTGCTGGCGGCCTCCAGCGTGGCGATGGCGGCGGGCACCCTGTCGCTGACGGGCATCGCGGAGCAGTGGCGGTGGTGGTGGCTGCCCTGGCAGGCGATCGGGGCCGTCGTGTTCTTCACCGCCGGGCTGGCCGAGCTGCGCCGGCCGCCGTTCGACATGCCGATCGCGGACTCCGAGATCATCATGGGCCCGATGACGGAGTACGCGGGCATCCGCTTCGCGCTGTTCATGCTGGCGGAGTACGCCGGCATCGTGGTGCTGTCGGCGCTGACGACCGTCTTGTTCCTCGGCGGCTGGCAGGGCCCGCTCCTGCCCGGCCCGGTGTGGACGCTCGTCAAGGTCTTCGCCCTGGCGTTCGTGGTGATCTGGGTGCGCGTCAGCTACCCCCGGCTGCGCGAGGACCAGCTCCAGAAGCTCGCCTGGATCGGCCTCGTGCCGCTCGCCCTGCTCCAGCTCGCGCTCACGGGGGTCGTCAAGGTCCTCCTGGCGTGACCCCTGAGGTCGAGCCTCAGGGCCCCGCGACCGGCCGGCGCGGCCGGTGGACCGCACGATGCTCCGCAGCAGGATCAGGCGCGGGCGGGCCGTCGCGCCCCTCGACGGTCCCGGGACGATCCGCCTCCTGGGCCGCGGCGGCGGACTGGCCGTCCAGGGCCTCGGCGGCGACCGGCGTTCGGTCGGCATCCCCTGCCCGGCCGCGTCGCTGCGTCTGCTGCTCTACCGGTGCGAGGACCTGACCGGCCTGTTCGTCCTCGTCCCTCCCGGCCGCCCGATCCTCCACCTCCCGGGACGCTGGTCTCCCGAGGACGTCCACCGCTTCGCCGTACGGCACGGCGCGAGCGTCGAGATCCGCACCCTCCCGCCGTCCGAGTACGTCGCCCTCGCCACCTCCACCCCGTGACGACTCACAACGGGCATGTCCACCGCGGCCACGCGGCCGTCGCCTCGTTCTCCCAGGCCTGAAGTGCTCTGCCCCGGTAGACCGTGTCCCTGTGGACGCTGAGCCACTCGACCAGTTCGGCTCCCGCCCGGACCCTGCCGTCGACCAGCCAGGGCTGGCCGCGAAGATCGCCCTCCGGGATCGCCCGGTTGTCGACAAAGCACTGGATAACCGCGACGAGCGCCTGATCGCGACGTCTCGCCTCGTCGTCGACCGGTCGGTGCGTATTCGTCCGCGTGCATCCGGCGAGCAGGAGTGCCGCACCGAGCGCGAACGCCACGCGTGTCCTCACTGCTGCATCCTCATGGCCTCCTGGGCCGCTCTGATCCACTGCTGCAGGGACTTGCCGCCATATCGGGTCTCGGCGTGCTCGCTGATCCACTCCACTAGATGGGCGTCCGGCACGACCATTCCGCTCCTGAACCAGGGTGCGTCCTTCGGTGGACGCAGGACACCCGCCGCCACCAGTCCCTGAACCACCGGGACCTCGATGTGCAGGACCCGGTCCCGGAAGGCGTCCGCGTTCTCCTTCACGGCCTCCAGCGCGTGTCCGGTGTCGAGCGAGGCGTCGACCGCGGGGGCCGCGGTGCCGGTGAGGAACTGCGCGATCGTGCCCGGACCCCAGGGGTTCGAGAAGCTCAGCGCCCCGAAGCTCCCCGTGAACAACGCGAGGGCCGTCTGATCGCGTGCGGCGTCCTCGTCCTTCAACTGGGCTTTAACGAAGTGCTGGTCGTTGTGCAGCCGCTGAACGAGTCCGTAGAGACCCGCCATCTCGCTCAAGTAGTCGGCGTCCGACGGGTCCTTGATCGTGGCGGCCACGGCGAGTGTGACGCGCGCGTTCATCATCCCCGTGAACGTCCCGAACTCCTCCGGTTCCTGCAGAGCCTGATCGAGCACTGCTTCGAGGTGGCTGCTCCGCACGACGACGACCCACGGATTTCCGGCCTCGTTCCCTCGCGGCAGCGCCATGGACGAGAAGTCGTGACCGACCGACTTGGCGAAGTCGGGGAGGTAGCGGTCGGCGGTGAAGAGGAGGGCCTGGCGGATCTCGTGGGGGAGGAGCGCGCCCGGGTTGGCCTTCGCGAAGTCGGACGTGGCGGTGACGATGTGGACGACCGACCAGGCGGAGCGCTGGGCGTCGAGGCCGGTGCCGCGAGGGGCCGAGACGGCAGCGCGGAGGAAGGCGGCGGCGGGGCCGGCGGTGACGATCTGGCCCTGGGGTGGAACGGGCCCGTCGGCTTTGAGGTAGTCGCCGACGAACGGGGTGCGGTCGTACCCGGGGGTGTGCCAGGAGTCGCTCACCAGCATCCGGGCGTAGCCGAGGCCGCTGTGCGGGTCGCCGAGCACCTGCCGGGCGGCCTCGCCGTTCTCGGCGGCCCGGGTGAGGACGGCGGCGACGGGGTCGAAGCCGGCCATCTCCCGCTGGTAGCGGACGGCGTCGGCCTCGGACTTGATGCCCTGCCGGGGGCTCGGCCAGCTGATCTTCCCGGCGTGCCGGGCGTCCAGGAGGGCACGGGTGAGGCCGGCCAGGACCGCCGGGTCCCAGGAGGAGCCCGCGGGGCCGTACTTCAGCAGCATGCCGACGGACCACGGGTCCCCGGATTCCAGCGCGTCGAGGGCGGCGCCGGACAGGGCCGGATCGCCGGGCCTCCCCGGACGGCGCAGCCGTGAGGCGGCCGCGAGGGCGGCGCCGAAAGCGCCCAGAACGGTCGCGGCGGACGCGTCGAGCAGCGGCCCTGCGGCGGGACCCCGGTCGTGCAGGCGCCGCGCGAGCCCGGCGGCGAGCGGCGAGGCCGAGTCCCAGAAGACGGCGAGGTAGTCCGCGTCGTCCAGGTGGCCGCGCAGGCTCTCGGCGACCGAGCGGAGGGCCTCGGCGGGACTCGTCCCGGATGCCGTGGCGTCCCGGAGAATCCTGGCCAGCTCCGCGGCGTCGTGTCCGGCCTGGCCGGCGCTCTGCCCGAGGGCGGTCCAGTCGAGCCGGACGAGCGGAGGCGGGTCCTGGTTGAAGGCGAGTACGCCGCCAGCCGGGGCGAGAGGGCTCCACCCCTTCTCACGGGCCAGTTCGTACGCCCGGCCGGTTCGGGCCGTCATGTCACGGGCGTCGTCGAGCGCCTCGGCGACCAGGCTCGGAAGTGCGGCGAACCCGATCTCGCTGCCCCATTTCTGCATCTTCTGCTGGATCACCGGCGTCTGGCGGGCCAGCACGTCGTGCAGCCGCTGGAGCCGGGCGGTCAGCTCGCGCAGGTTGGCGGGATCGACTCCGACGAATTCCCCCACGTCGTCCTCTCCTGGTATGGCCGGTCACGAGGCGGTCGCGCGACGCTCGGCCTCCTCCTGACGCGCGATGAGGTGGGGCTGCTCGGCCAGCACGGCGTCGAGCAGCGCGGTGAGCCGGTTCCGTCGAACGTTCCATCCGGCAGCCCACCGGTCGGCCGGCGGGCCCTGCCAGGTCCGGTCGCCCATCAGCGGCGGCACCGCTCCGAGGGCGTCGAGGATCTCGCGTACGGCGGCGGCCGCCGCGGCCAGGTCTGCCCGGCATTCGGCGAGCTCGGATGGCGCCACGGATCCCCTCCCGCGGTACGGCTGACGCTCCGTAAGCCTAGGCAGCGGTCCGTCGATCAGCCAGGGAAAGCCGCGGCGACATTGGGCATTACCACATCGGCTACGAGAGGTAGATGGTGTATTCGGCCAATTCGGGGGTCAGGTGGGGCGGGAGGGAGGCCGCGGCCGCCACGTCCTCGGCGGAGACGAAGCCGCCCACGGAGTCCCGGGCGGCGACCACCTGACGGGCCAGCGGGAGCGTCATGCCGGGCAGGCCCGCGATCACCTCGACGGGCGCGTGGTTGAGGTCGACGAGGCCGCCGTCGTCGTACTGCCGGGGCAGGTCGGGCCGCCCGATCCGCAGGTCGTGGGCGAGGAGGGGGTCGCGCCCGGCCAGCTCCCGCGCCTGCTGCCGCAGCGTCCGCCGGTGCTGGGCCATCGCGATGGCCTGCTCGTTGCCCGACGTCATGCGGGGCGGGGGAGGGCCGAAGACCCGCTCGCGAATGATCAGGGAGTGCACGGTGGCCCCCAGCCACGGTCCGAGCATCCCGGCGACCATGAGAATGCCCGGGCCGGCGGGGAGTCTGTCCTGGTCGTCGTACGCGTCCACGATGGACATCCACGCGACGATGCCCGAGGCGTACAGGGCGGCCGTGGCCCCGAGCAAGGCGCTGCGCCGCCGGACCGCGGCGTACCCGATCGTGAAGGGCGCGGCGAACCCGCAGGTGAACAGGGGTGCGAGGGCCCAGATGACACTGCCCGCCCCGGCCTTCGGGGGCGGCGGCGGGTAGGCGCCGTATGGGTTCGGCGGCCAGTTCTGCCCCTGCGGTCCCGGTCCCCCGTAGCCGTGCATGCGCCGACAATACGAACTTCGCGGCAATCGTGCCCTCCCCTTTTCCAACGTTCCGGTGAACATCTTGTGGAGAAGCTGGGGACAGCCCTGTGGACAATGTGGAAAACCGGTGAAGGCCCACCGCACGTTCACCTGTGGGCCTTTGTGCGTCATGATGTTGCCTGTGGCGCACATACCAGGAGAAGGGCTGGCCAAGGGCCTTGCCGTGACCCTGCGGCACATGCTGCGCAAATCGGAGACGCAGCAGTATCCCGAGGTCAAGCCCGACCTGCCTCCCCGCAGCCGGGGCGTGATCGCCCTGGTCGAGGAGAACTGCACCGTGTGCATGCTCTGCGCCCGAGAATGCCCCGACTGGTGCATCTACATCGATTCGCACAAGGAGACGCTGCCGGCGCCCGAGGGCGGCCGCCCGCGCGCCCGCAACGTGCTCGACCGGTTCGCCATCGACTTCTCGCTGTGCATGTACTGCGGGATCTGCATCGAGGTCTGCCCGTTCGACGCGCTGTTCTGGTCTCCGGAGTTCGAGTACGCCGAGTACGACATCCGCGACCTCATCCACGAGAAGGACACGCTGGGGGAATGGGCGGCCACCGTCCCGCCGCCTCCGCCGCACGAGGTGGGGGCCGAGCCGCCCAAGAAGATCGTCGCCGCCTCACGTCCCGCTCGTCCCGCCGCCACGCCCCCCGGCCCCGCCCGTACGGCGAGCCGGCCGGAGGCGGGGCCCGGCGCGGGTGCCACAGCCGGAGCAGCAGCCGGAGCAGGATCCGCGACGGGCGATGCGGCAGTGACGGCGCCGGGCGGAGCGAATCCTGCCGGAACAGGGGAGCGCGGCGCGGCCGGGACGAGTGAGGCCGGTGCGCGGCCTGGTGGCGCGCCTTCGCCGCAACGGACTGAGGGCGGCGCGTCCTCGCCCGAGCGGGCGACAGGCGGCGCGTCCTCGCCGGAACAGGCGCCGGGCGGGGCAGCCCCTCGACGTCCGGCGAGGCCGATGCGGGACATCCGCTCCATCCGGCCGCCCGGGTCGCTTCCCAAGAGGTCCGCCGGCGGCACCGACGAACCACGCGACGCGAAGGACGGGCCAGAGGAGGACGCGTGACAGCGCAGGCGCCGGGCTTCTGGCCGCCGTCGGGGCCGGAGATCATTTTTCTGCTGCTCGGCACCGTCACGCTCGGCTCGGCCGTCCTGGTGGTGACGACGCGGCAGCTCGTCCACGCGGCTCTGTGGCTGGTCGTCTGCTTCGGCGCGCTGGCCGGCGGCTACCTCGTGCTGACCGCCGAGTTCGTGGCCTGGGTCCAGGTGCTGATCTACGTCGGGGCGGTCGTCGTGCTGCTGCTGTTCGGCATCATGCTGACCCGGGCGCCGATCGGCCGGTCGGCCGATCTGGACTCGGGCAACACGTGGGCCGCCGCGCTCGTCGCCGTCGCCATGGCCGCCGTCCTGGTGACCGTGCTGGTGTCCGGGTTCCGGATGGCGTACACGCCGCTCGACCCCGGCCAGGGCGCGGCCAAGCCGCTCGGGTCGAGCGTGTTCCGCACCTGGGTCCTGCCGTTCGAGGCCCTGTCCGTGCTCCTTCTCGCGGCCCTGATCGGGGCGATCGTCCTGTCCCGCACCGACATCAGGGGCCGGCAGTGACCGGCTGCGCGGCGGACGCCCCCGGGACGGTGAGGTGACGTGCACGTCGTCTACCCCGTGGTCGTGTCCGCGCTGCTGTTCTCGATCGGCGTGTACGGCGTGCTGGCCCGGCGCAACGCGATCCTCGTGCTGATGTCGGTCGAGCTCATGCTCAACGCGGTCAACCTCAACCTGGTGGCCTTCGACGTGTGGCTGCGCGACCGGCTGCACGGCGGCCAGGTGCTCACGCTGTTCGTCATCGTGATCGCCGCCGCCGAGGTCGGTCTGGGGCTGGCGATCGTGCTCGCCGTGTTCCGCACGCGCCAGACGATCGACGTGGACCGCCTCCGGGCGCTCTCCGAACGGGCGCCCGGTGAGGCGGACGGGGAGGTCCGGTCGTGATCTTCGTCGTCGCCCTCGTCGTCCTGCTGCCCTTCCTGGCCGCGGCCGCCGGCCTGCTCGCCTCCCGGCTGGGGACGATCCGCGAGGCGCCCGGAAATCGGGCGGCGTACCGGCGGGCTGCGTGGTTCGCGATCGCGGCCGCCGCGGCGTCGCTCGCGCTCACGGCCTGGCTGGCGCTCGACCTCATGCGCGGGGCCGTACCCGCCGGGGAGGGCCGTCCCTTCTGGACCGGCCTCCTGCCGGGACGGCTGGAGGGGACGCTCTCCGTCGTCGAGACGGGCTCGGTCCCGGTCGCGGTGTCGCTGCGGGCCGACGGATTGTCGGTGCTGGCGGGCATGCTCGTGGTCGTGGTCGCGCTGGCGGTGCAGGTCTACTCGGTGGGGTACATGCGGGACGAGCCGCGCTACCCCTCCTACAGCGCGTTCGTCAGCCTGTTCACCAGCGCCATGCTGCTGGTGGTCTACGCGGGCGACCTCATCGTGCTGTACGTCGGCTGGGAGATCATGGGCCTGTGCTCCTACCTCCTGATCGGGCACTGGTGGGAGGACCGGGCCAACTCGCGCGCGGCCGTCAAGGCGTTCCTCGTCACCCGGCTCGGCGACGTCGGGTTCCTGTTCGGCGTCTTCACGCTGGGGATCGCGGCCGGGAGCTTCCGCATCGACGACATCCTGCGCGCCGACATCCCCACGGGCACCGCGGTCGCGGGGACGCTGCTGCTCCTCGCGGGCGTCGCGGGAAAGAGCGCCCAGGTGCCGCTGCAGACCTGGCTGCCCGACGCGATGGCCGGCCCGACGCCCATCAGCGCGCTCATCCACGCCGCCACGATGGTCGCGGCGGGGATCTTCATCGTGGCCCGGCTCTACCCGGTGTTCCTCGGCGCCCAGCCCACGCTCGACGTTCTCGGCGTGGTCGCGGCCGTCGGCATGCTCGGCGCGGCCCTCGCGGCGCTGGCGCAGGACGACCTGAAACGCGTCCTCGCCTACTCCACGATCAGCCAGCTCGCGTACATGGCGGCGGCGCTCGCCGCGGGCTCGGACCGGGCGGCGATGTTCCACCTGGTCTCGCACGGCGCGTTCAAGGCGCTGCTCTTCCTGTGCGCGGGCCTGGTCATCCACCACGCCGGGTCCAACCTCATGAGCCACATGGGCGGCCTGCGCACGGCGATGCCCGTCACCTTCTGGACCACGACGATCGGCCTGGCCGCGCTCATGGGCCTGCCCCCGGCCAGCGGGTTCTTCAGCAAGGACGCCGTGATCGCCGCCGTCGAGCACTCGCGAGGCGCCGCCCAGCCGTTCCTCTACGCTTCCGCCCTGCTCACCGTGGGGATGACCGGCGCGTACGCGACGCGGGCCTGGCTGCGCACGTTCTTCGGACCGGCCAGGATCGAGCCGCTGCCCGAACCGCCTCCCGGCACGGCGCACGTCTTCGACGGGCGCGAGGCGCCCCGGTCGATGCTCTGGCCGGTCGGCGTGCTGGCCGTCCCGGCGCTGCTGCTCGGGTTCGCGGGCGTGCGGGAGGTCGACTGGGGGTCGGCCGCGGTCAGCCTCGTCGTCGCGCTGCTCGGCGCCGGGATCGTCTACGCCCTGTGGCGCGGCGCGCCCGACCAGGATCCGGCGCGGATGCTCGGCCCGTTCCAGGCGCCGTGCGAGCGGGCCTTCTACGTCGACGCGCTGTACGCGGCCCTGATCGTCCGTCCCGTCCTGCGCCTCGCGCGCGGGGTCGTCCGGACCGACGCGAAGGTCGTCGACGGCGCCGTCCGCGGCTCCGGCCGGGCCACCCTCGGCCTGTCCACTCTCGTACGGCTGGCCCAGACCGGCAACGCCCAGCTCTACGTCACCGGCCTGCTCGCCGGGCTCCTGCTGATCGCGGTCGCGGCGGTGGTGCTCACATGATCCGACCATCGGGCGTCACGTCGCGAACGCCCTGCATGCCGACGGGGGTGGCGGCATGAGCGCGTTGCCGGCGGTCCTCCTGGCCGTCCCGCTGCTGGGGGCGGCGGCGCTCACCCTGCCCGTGTTCCGCGGCCGGTCGGCCTCGGCGTACGGGATCGCCGTCTCGGGCGCGGCCCTCGTCCTCGCCCTGGTGGTCGCGGCGGTCTTCGACTACCGGGACGCGGGGCGCATGCAGCTGGGGCTCGACGTGCCCTGGATCCCGGGGCTCGGCCTGCGGTTCCACCTGGGCGTCGACGGGATCTCGCTGCCGCTGGTCGTGCTGACGGCGCTGCTCGTGTTCCTGTGCTTCGTCCACCTCGCCCGGCACCGTCCCGAGGGCGGGCGCCCGCGGGCCCTGGCGTTCACGCTGCTCGTGCTCGAGGTCGGGATGATCGGCACGTTCCTCGCCCTCGACCTGCTGCTGTTCTTCGTGTTCTTCGAGGTCGTGCTGGTCCCGATGTACTTCGTGATCGCGATCTGGGGCGGGCCGGCCCGCCGCGCGGCGGCCGTGAAGTTCATCCTCTACACGCTCCTGGGCTCGGCGCTGCTGCTGATCGGCCTGCTCGTGGTGTGGGCCCAGACGGGCACGCTCGACATCGCCGATCTGGCCGCCCGGCACGGCTCGGGCATCCCCCGGACGGCCCAGATCCTCGCCTTCCTCGCGATCGGGGTCGGCCTGGCGGTCAAGACGCCGATGTGGCCGCTGCACACCTGGCTGCCCGACGCGCACACCGAGGCCCCGACGGTCGGCTCGGTCCTGCTCGCGGGCGTCCTGCTCAAGATGGGCACGTACGGCTTCGCCCGGATCGCGATCCCGGTCCTTCCGGAGGGCGCGGCGACGCTCGCCCCCTGGCTTGGGGCGTTCGCGGTGGTCGGCATCGTGTACGGCTCGCTGGCCTGCCTCGCCCAGCGCGACCTCAAGCGCATGATCGCCTACTCGTCGGTCGGCCACATGGGCTTCGTGCTGCTCGGCTTCGCGACGCTCACGCCGGTCGGCATGAACGCGGCGTTGTTCGGCAACGTCGCCCACGGGCTGATCACCGGCCTGCTGTTCTTCCTCGCCGGGGCCGTCAAGGAGCGGTACGGCACGGCCGACATGGTCCGGATGGGCGGCGGGATGCTGCGCCGCCTGCCGTACATCGGCTCGCTGCTGACCTTCGCCTGCGTCGCCTCGCTCGGGCTGCCGGGGCTCGCCGGGTTCTGGGGGGAGATGCTCGCGCTGCTGGGCGCGTTCCGTCCCGCCGCCGCGCTGTCCCGGCCGTTGTTCCTCGTCTTCATGGCGGTGGGCGGCCTCGGGACCGTGCTGACCGCCGCGTACTTCCTCGTCATGCTGTCGCGGGTGACCCACGGCCGCCCGATCGAGACCGTGCCTGCGGGCCCGCCGCTGACCTCGGCCGAGGAGATCCGCGAGGTGCTCGGCCCCGGCGAGCCGGTCGAGCCCGTCGCCACCGGGACGGCCGTCGCCGAGGTCGAGGAGTCCGCCCGGCCCGTGTGGGAGCCGGAAGGGCCGTCCGAGGAGGGGACGGGCTTGCCGGCGGGCGAGAGCCCCGCGACGCCCGTCCCCGGATCCGGGACCGCCGGCGACGCTGCTGCGGAGGTCCCCGGCCCCCGGGCCCCGTACGGCGGGGAGCGGCGCCTGACCGACGTGACGGGACACGAGCTGGCCGCCTGGCTGCCGCTGGTCGCGCTCACCCTGGCCTTCGGCCTGTGGCCCAAGGCCCTCCTGGCCGTCACCACCCCCGCCGTCCAGGCCGTCCTCGGCCAGGGGGTGACCCCATGAGCCCGTCGCCGCCGCGCTCGGCGGCCCGCCGCGACAGAGCGTGGCACGCCCGCCGCCGGGATGCCCGGGCCGGGGCGAGCGCGGGCGTCCGGCCGCCTACCACCTGTGTCCGCAGCGAGGCGAGCGCGGGCATCGCGAGTCACCGAGCCGGGGCGAACGGGGTAGGCCGGCGGCTCACCGCAGATGACCAGGCCGGGGCGAGCGCGGGTGTCCGGCGGGTCGCGCCGGCAGGGTGGTGCGTCCCGCCGACGGGTGAGCGGCGGGGGGTGAGGGCGTGAGCGGACAGGTGATCCAGGGCATCGACTACGCCGCCGTGGCGGCGCCGCTGGTCGTGGCGCTGACGGCCGGGCTGGTGCTGGTGCTGGACGCGACGCTTCCCGCGCGGCCCGGCGGGCGGCGGCTGCTCGGCGGCGTAACGCTGGGCGGCGTCGCGGCGGCGCTGGCCGTGGTCGCCGTCCAGGCGGTCCAGGGCGTCCGGCGGGAGACCTTCTGCGTCCCGGCGTCCCTAGCCGGCGTGCAGCCCGCGGGCTCGCAGGCGTCGTGCTCGTTCGTGGCCGACCGGTTCACGCTGGTCATCGCGGCCGTCGTGCTCGCGGCAGGGCTGGTCGTGGTGCTGCTGTCGATGTCCGAGGTGGCGATCGCGCGGACCCCGGCGGGGGAGTGGTACTTCCTGCTGCTCGCCACTCTGACCGGCGCCGTCCTGCTCCCGGCCTCGCGCGACCTGATCATGCTGGTCGTGTCGCTGGAGCTCGTCTCGCTCCCGGTGTTCGCGCTGACCGCGCTGCGGCGCTACGACGGCCGGGCGTCGGAGGCCGCGCTCAAGCTCCTCCTCGTGTCCGTGGTGTCCACGGCGGTCATGCTGTTCGGCGTCTCGCTGCTGTACGGCGTCACCGGGTCGGTCCACCTCGACCGGATCGCCACGTTCTACGCGACCGCCCGTCCCCAGATGCCGTACGGCGGCGCGGGGGTGACGACGGTCGCCGTCGTGCTCGTGCTGGCGGGGTTCGCCTTCAAGATCGCGGCTGTGCCGTTCCACTTCTGGGCCGGGGACGTGTATCGGGGTGCGCCGGTCCCGGTGGCGGCCCTGCTGTCGGTGATCTCCAAGGCGGCCGGGTTCGCCGGGCTCATCCTGATCCTCACGGTCGCGCTGAGCCGTCAGGCCGCGATCTGGTCGCCGGTGATCGCGGTCGTGGCCGCCCTGACCATGACCGCGGGCAACGTGCTGGCCCTCCGGCAGCGCCACGCCGTCCGTCTGCTGGCCTGGTCGTCGGTGGCCCAGTCCGGCTACATCCTCGCGCCGCTGGCCGCCTTCACCGCGACGGGCCGGGCCGGGCACACGGGCGGCGCCGTCGCCGCCTCGGTCGCCTACCTCGTGTTCTACGCCGCGATGAACCTCGTGGCCTTCGCCGTCGTGATGCGGGTGTCGACCGAACGGGAGCGGAACACGCTCGACGACTACCGGGGGATGGCCCTGCGGTCGCCGGCGTCCGGGCTGGCGCTCGCCTTCTCCCTCGTCTGCCTGGCCGGACTGCCGCCCGGGCTGGCGGGGCTGTTCGCCAAGGTCGTGGTCTTCCGCGAGATCGTCGCCGGCGGGCTGGGCTGGCTCGCCGTCGTCATGGCCGTCAACACGGTCGTCGGCCTCTACTACTACATCGCCTGGACGGCCCGGCTGTTCACCCCGGCCGAGGCCGGGAGCCGCCAACAGACGAACGCGCCCGTCGCCGTCGCGGCCGGGATCGCGCTCGCCGTCACGGTCGTCTTCTCCGTCGTCCCGCAGGTGGTGCTGTCCGCCCTCGGCTGACGCCGCACCCCGCCGAGGCGCGGCCGCGTTCCGGGGTGCCCGGATGGGAACGTTCGCCCAGGCCATATGCGTTGGTACGGCTGGACGCACCAAACCGTGAGGAGGAGGCGTGCACCACAACAGCCTGCGCACCGCGGTCCTTCTGGGGGCTCTGTCCGCGTTGATCCTGCTCGCGGGGGCCTGGCTCGGAGGCGGCGCGGGCGTACGGCTCGCCTTCCTGGTGGCGCTCGCGGCCAACGGCGTCGCGTACTTCTTCTCCGACACGATCGCCCTGTCCGCGATGCGGGCGCGGCCCGTCTCCGAGGTCGAGCAGCCCGTGCTCTACCGGATCGTGCGGGAGCTGTCCTACGACGCCCGGCAGCCGATGCCGCGCCTGTACGTGTCGCCCACCATGCAGCCCAACGCGTTCGCGACCGGGCGCAACCCGCGCAAGGCCGCCGTCTGCGTCACCCACGGCGTGCTCGGCCTGCTGGACGAGCGCGAGCTGAGGGGCGTGATCGGCCACGAGCTGTCGCACGTCTACAACCGCGACATCCTGATCTCCTCGGTCGCCGGGGCGCTCGCCACAATGATCACCTACTTTGGGTACGTCGGCCTGTTCTTCGGCTCGGACGACGACGAGGGCCCGGGCTTCCTCGGGGCCCTGCTCGTGATGATCCTCGGCCCGGTCGCGGCGTCGATGATCCAGATGGCCATCTCCCGCTCGCGCGAGTTCGCGGCGGACGAGGCGGGCGCCCGCCTCACGGGCGATCCGCTCGCCCTCGCCTCGGCGCTGCGGAAGATCGAGATGGAGGTGCGGCGGCTGCCGCTGCCGGAGAACGGCCGGCTCGCCTCCGCCAGCCACATGATGATCGCCAACCCGTTTCGCGGAGCGGGTATCGGGCGGCTGTTCTCCAGCCACCCGCCCATCGCACAGCGCATCGCCCGGCTGGAGCGGATGGCCGGCTACCGGCGGTGACCCGTCCCCGAAGGCCCGGCGGGCACCGGCGGGCGCGGGGTCAGGAGTGGTGGCGCACCGGGTCGGTCTCCTCCGGGGCCAGCGCCGCCAGGCCGTCGATGCTCTCGCGGTTGTGCCGGGCCCGGTAGGCGCGTTTCTGCTGGACGTCCTTGCGGCCCGCCCACTCGTCGAGCAGCGTCCGGTCCTTCTCGTACGACATGAACGGGACCGAGAAGCCGCACGAGTCGGAGATGCGGTCGCAGGACACCACGATGATCGAGCGGACGCCGGGGTGCGGCCCGAACCGGGGGATCAGGACGGCGAAGTCCGGGTCGGCCGGGGTGACGACCCGGCCCGTGCCGTACAGGCGGACGATGTTCGGCGGCCCGTCGAAGGCGCAGAACATGACCGTGACCCGGCCGTTGTCGCGGATGTGGGCGATCGTCTCGACGCCGCTGCCGTCGAGGTCGAGGTAGGCCACCGTCGTGTCGTCGATGACCGTGAACGTGTCGGGGTAGCCCTTGGGAGAGACGTTGACGTGGCCGCCCTGGTCGGGGGCCGTGGCGACGAAGTAGACCGGCTGCGCCGAGATGAACTCCCGCAGCCGGTCGGTGAGCCTGTCATAGATCTTGCCCATGCCTGGACGATAACTCCGGTCACTCGCCGGGCAACCACCAGGTCCACGCCTTCGACGTGATCTTGAACGAGTCGAGCTTGGGGGCGGCGCCCGTGGCGGGGTCGAGGCCGCGCCGGGTCGCGCCGGTGGTGTTGCCGTTCTTGTCGCTGTGCGTCTCCCACAGGTCGAGGGAGTCGCCGGACGCCCACTGCATGGTGTACGCGGACTCGCCCTTGGGGACCTTCACGTCGACCGGGTCGCCCACCGTGTCGCCGGCCAGGTCGTACACGCGCAGGCGCTGCTTCCCGGACGGCGCGGTGATGATCAGCGCGAGCGAGGCGCCGTCGTCGGCCAGGGCGATCGGGGTGTTGTTGGCCACGACCTGCGGCACCACGCGGCTCTCGGTGCGGTGCCCGTCCCGGTCGTACACCAGGAACTCGGTCGTGTTCTCGCCCGTGGACCGGATGGCGAGCAGGTGGCCGCCGTCGGGGCTGAAGCTCTGGACGTTGACGTCGGACCGCAGCGTGTGGACCGTTCCCGAGGTCAGGTCGGCCACAAGAGAGGGCTTCGGCTTGTCGGTCTGGTAGCTCACCGCGACGGAACGGCCGGTGCGGTCGATCTGCAGGTCGACCGAGGACATGCCGACGCCCTTGGGGAGCCGGGCGGCGGCCCCGGGCAGTACCCGCACGTGGTTCGTCCGGATGTCGCGCACCACGATCCTGTTGTCGGAGGCGCGGAAGTAGGCGACGCTGCCGCCGTCGCCGCTCACCCCCAGTGGCGCCGTCGACTCCTTGTCCACCTTGTGGCCGTCGAGGGGGAAGACGCGGGCGTCCTTGAGGGGGACTCTGCTGCCGTCGCGCAGCGTCAGCGTCCAGGGCCCGCAGGGGACGGTGTAGTCCTTCTTCTTGCACGACTTCACCCAGGCGTACCGGATGGTCTTCTTCGTGGACGTGGCGGAGGCGGACGCCCTGAGGGAGCCGGCGGAGGCGGGCGTTCTGACGGAGGTGGTGGAGGCGGCTCCCGTACGCGCCTCCGCCTGCGCGACGCCGGGCAGCGCGGTCACGGTGACCGCGGCGGCGAGCGCGAGGACGGCGGTTCTGTTCATCTCTGTTCCTTTCGTTCATCTCGGTAGATGCGTCCCGGGAACGAAAGGTTGCGTCACGAATCGGCCACACGCCCGGCGGCCGGCCGCCGGCAGGGCCCCGAGGACGTCGTCGTGAACGTCACCGCCCGGCGCGGGGCCGTCACACGGAAACGGCCCGCCCGCCGGAGCGTCGCGCGCCCAGGCGCACGCCGTCCGACGAGCGGGCCGCCGGAATCTCTGGACCGGGCCGGGCCCGGCCGGGGTCAGACGCCGGGGTGGAGCACCCGGCGGAGGAACTCGCGGGTCCGCTCGTGCTGGGGATCCGCGATGACCTGCTCGGGTGGGCCGTCCTCGACGATCACGCCCTGGTCCATGAACACCACCCGGTCGGCCACCTCCCGGGCGAAGCCCATCTCGTGGGTGACGACCAGCATGGTCATGCCGTCCTCCGCGAGCGTGCGCATCACGGCCAGCACGTCGCCGACGAGCTCGGGGTCGAGCGCGGAGGTCGGCTCGTCGAACAGCATGAGCGAGGGGTTCATCGCCAGCGCCCGGGCGATGGCGACCCGCTGCTGCTGGCCGCCGGACAGCTGACCCGGGTAGGCGTCGAGCTTCTCCAGCAGGCCGACCTTCTCCAGGTTCTCCTGGGCGACGCGGTCGCACTCGCCGCGGCCCCGCTTGAGGACCCGCTCCTGCGCGATCGTGACGTTCCGCCGGACCGTCAGGTGGGGGAACAGGTTGAACTGCTGGAACACCATCCCGATTCGCCGGCGGGCGGCGTCGATGTCCACGTCCGGGTCGGTGAGGTCGACCCCGTCCACGACCACCTGCCCGGAGGTCGGCTGCTCCAGCAGGTTGACGCAGCGCAGCAGCGTCGACTTTCCCGAGCCGGACGGCCCGATGACGCAGACCACCTGGCCGCTCTCGACCGTGAAGTCGATGCCCTTGAGGACCTCGAGGCTGCCGAACGACTTGTGCAGGTTCTTGATCTCGACTGTGCTCATCGGGTCGCTCCCTGCCGGGCTTCCAGCCGCCGCGCCACGTAGCCGAGGGGGATCGTGATCAGCAGGTAGGTCAGGCCGGAGATGAGGATCGGCGTCGGGTTGGCGAACGTGGACGCCTGGTCGTTGCCGAACTTGGCCAGCTCGACCTGCCCGGCCGTGACCCCCAGGAACAGCACCAGCGAGGAGTCCTTGAACAGCAGGACCAGCTCGTTGGTGAGCGGCGGGATGACGATCCGGATGGCCTGGGGAATGATGATGGACACCATCGCCCGCAGGTACGGCATGCCGAGCGAGCGGGCGGCCTCCATCTGCCCCTTCGGCACGGCCTGCAGGCCGGCGCGGAAGGTCTCGGCCATGTACGCCGCGGAGACCAGGCCGAGGCCCAGCGCCGCCTGGCCGTACACGTCGCCGGGCACCTGGAAGCCGGGGAAGGCCAGCGGCAGGCTGCCGATCATCAGGAAGATGACGAGCGCGGGCAGCCCCCGGAAGATCTCGACGTACCCGGCGGCGATCCACCGGTACGGCGCGACCGAGGACTGCCGCATCAGCGCCAGCAGCAGGCCGACCGCGAAGCCCATGACGTACCCGGTCAGCGTGTAGATCACCGTGTTGCGCAGGGCGACGGTGAACAGCGTGGGCATGCCCTGGCCCGCGACCTCGCCGTTGAAGAACGACTGCTTGATCGCTCCCCAGTCGGCCAGGGCGGCCAGGACGACCACGACGACGATCAGGACGCCGTACTGGACGCCCCGGCCGATCCGCTGTCTCCTGCGCGGGCTCAGCCGTCCCCCGGAGGGGACGGCCGTCTGGTTGCCTGCCACCGGTGTCACGAGGTCTTCGGTTCGGTGCCGAACCACTTCTTGTAGATCGCGGCGTAGGTGCCGTCGGACTTCGCGGTTGTGATGGCGTCGTTGATGACCTTCGCCAGCGCCGTGTTGCCCTTCTTCATGCCGATGCCGTACTGCTCGCCCGTGTCGAGGTTGGCGACCTGCTCGAACTTGGCGCCGATGTCGGGCTTCTTCAGCCAGGTCAGCACGACCGGGAGGTCCTGCACGATCACGTCGACCTGACCGGTCTGCAGGCCGAGCAGCTCCTTGGGCGAGTCGGCGAACTCGACCGGGTCGAAGCCCTTGCCCTTCACGTAGTCGAGGCCGGTCGTGGACGCCTGGGCGCCGAGCTTGAGGCCCTTGGCCTTGACGTCGTCGAGGGAGGTGACCCCGCTGCCCTTCTTGGCCATCAGCGCCTGCGTGGCGTCGAAGTAGGGGATCGAGAAGTCGATGTTCTTCTTGCGCTCGTCAGTGATCGTCATGCCGGCGGCGGCCACGTCGCACTTGCGGGCGTTGAGCGCCGCGCCGCTCTTGATGGCGGCGAAGTCGATGTCGACGATGTCCTGCGTCACGCCCAGCTTCTTGGCGGCCAGGTCCACCATGTCCACGTCGAAGCCGACGACCTTGCCGCCCTGGTTGAACTGGAACGGCTCATAGGGGATGTTCGTGCAGGTGGTCAGCTTGCCCGGGTGGACGAGGGAGACGCCGCCCGCGGCGCCGCCGGACGACGGGTTCGCCGTGGTGGTCGATCCTCCCCCGCAGGCGGAGATCAAGAGCGCCGTCGCCAGCGCCGTCGCGCCGATGCCCGCCGCGTTCCGGGTTGTGGACCAGGGAGCCACACCGGCCTCCTTGCTTTGCTCAGAAAGGTACTGCTTGGTACGCGCAGTTTAGAGGCTGGTTACGGCAGGTTGGCCACGGCCTGGAGGCGGCTGTGTAAATCCTGGTCCGA
>NZ_KI866523.1:1502659-1504982 GCF_000511135.2 Microbispora sp. ATCC PTA-5024
ACCTCGGTCATCTCCCTGGTGAGGTTGTTGAATCGGGCGAGCATCCGGGCCAGCGACCGCACCTCGTCCTCCGGCCAGGAGTCGAGCAGCGCCCGGAAGCGCCGCTGGCGTGCCGATCGGGCGTTCTCCAGGCGCTGCCGCCCCTCGTCGGTGAGCGCGAGCAGATGGGCCCGCCCGTCGTCCGGGTCGGGCTCCCGGGTGACGAGGCCGAGCTCGCCGAGCACCTTGAGCTGGCGGCTGATCGTCGCCTTCCCCACGCCCAGGTGGGCCGCGAGGTCGCTCGGCCGCACCGGGTCGCCCTGGCCGATGAAGATCAGCAGGCCGTACGCGCCGGGGTCCAGCTCGGGATGGATGCGGCGGCTCATCTCCGCCGACAGCGCGTGGGCGCGCCGGAACAGCACGGCCAGCTGGTGCTCGACCTCGTGGTACGCGTCGTCGGACGCCTCCACGCCAGGTCTGCCCCCGGCGCCGATGACGGCGTCCGTTGTAGCGTTCGTCATGACGCCGCCTCCTCCCATCGCCGGCTCCACTATGGCAGGGACGCGCCCTGCACGGCCTGGATGTCCAGCTCCACTTTCAGGGTCGCACCGATGAGGGCGACACCTGCCCGCACCACCTGGTTGTACGTCATCGCGAAGTCGTCGCGGCGCAGCTCGGTCTCCGCCCGGAACGCCGCCCGCAGGCCGCCCCAGGGGTCCGGCCCGGTCCCCAGGTACGTCATGTCGAGGTCGACCGGCCGCATGATCCCGGCCAGCGTGAGCATCCCGTGCACGGTCCACCGGTCGGGACCGGACGCGGTGAGCCCGGCGCTGCGGTAGGTGATCGTGGGGTGCGCCGCCGCGTCGAGGAAGTCGGCCGACCGGAGGTGGTCGTCGCGGGTGCCGTTCCCGGTGTCGATCGAGGCGGCGGCGATCTCGGCGACGACCGAGGAGGTCTCGGGCGTCGGCCCGATCTCGATCCGCCCGGCGAACTCGGTGAACCGCCCCTGCACGCTGCTCAGCCCGAGATGCTGGGCCGTCGCGGCGATCCTGCAGTGCGCGGGGTCGAGCGTCCACACGCCGGGCGGGGGCAGGTCGGCGCCGCCCTGACGGGACAGCACGACCGTCCCCAGCTCGGCGACCCCTGCGCCGGTCGCGATCGCCGTCTGGGCGGCCGGGGCGTACCCGACGGCCGTGACGACCACCGTGTAGACGCCGGGCTCCAGCGGCCCGGTCGCCACGGTTCCCTCGGCGTCGGCCTGGACGCGCGCGACCTGCCGGCCGCTCATGTCGGTGACCGTGACCACGGCGTGCTGGACGGCCCATCCGTCCTTGGTGCGGATCAGGGCGTGCAGTCCCCGGCGGCTGGTCGGGGCGCTCTGCGCGGCCTGCTGACTGGTGTGCATACGACTCGTGCTCTCCCTGCTCGTCCTGGGAACGGCCTGCCCGCCGGCCCGGCCGTAGCGGCCGGGCCGGCGGCGGGGTCACTCGGGGTGGCCCAGCCAGATGTCGCGGCCGTCGTCGTCCAGGCCGTTGACGGTCATGGTGTCGGCCACGGGCGGGTACCCGGTGGCGATGACCGTGTACTGGCCGCCGGTCAGGTCCGCGAAGGCGTACTCGCCGTCCTCGCCGGTCGTCGTGGTGCCGACCACGTTCCCCGCGGCGTCCAGCAGCGTCACCCGCGCGTCGTTCAGCGGGCCGCCCCCGCGTACCCGTACGGTGCCGCGGACCCGGGCGCCGGGCCGGAGCTCGACGTCCTGCCGGGTGAGGCCGGTGCCGATGACCTCGACGGGAACGGCGGCCGGGCGGTGGGAGGGCGCGCTGACCGCCATCGTGTACGTGCCGGCCACGACTCCGGAGAAGGTGTAGACGCCCTCGGCGTCGGTGCTTCCCGTCGTGACGACCTCGCCCCGGACGTCGGTCACGACGACGATCGCCTCGGCCACCGGCTTCCCGTCGAGGTCGCGCACCACGCCGGTCAGCTTGCCGGAGCCGGCGAGGATCAGGTCGAAGTCCACCGGCTGGTCCCCGACCACGAGCGTGGCCACCTGCGGGTCGCGCTCGGCGGCCGACGCGATGAGGACGTAGGTGCCCGCGCCGGGCGCCTGGACGCTGTAACCGCCGTCGGCCCGGGTCATGGCCCTCCCGAGCTGGTGGCCGCGCACGTCGATCAGCGTCAGCGTGGCGTGGCCGACCGCGAAGCCGTCCTCGCCGCTGACGAAGCCGCGGATCTCCACGCCGCCGTCCGGTCCCGCGGCCCACTCGTCCGCCGCCGCGTACGCGGGCTCCCAGCGGTCCCGTACGGCGGGGGAGGCGGCCAGCCCGTCGGCGAGCGTGTCGGCGCC
>NZ_KI866523.1:1505447-1523991 GCF_000511135.2 Microbispora sp. ATCC PTA-5024
CGCCGTTCCTGGCCCGCGCCGCCTCGGCGACCGGCTCGGGGGCCGGCTCGGGCACGGCGGCCGGGGCGGGGGCGGCAGCGGAGGCGGTCCGCAGCGGGACCTCCTTGATGAACAGGATCGCGAGCAGCGCGAGCAGCGCGAGCGGCGCCGCGTACAGGAACACGTCGCCGACCCCGTGGCCGTACGCGCTCTCGACGACGGCCCTGACGGGAGCGGGCAGCGCGGAGAGGCGGGGGATCGAGCCGTCGCCGCCGGCGTCGCCCTTCACGCCGATCGCGGCCAGGCCCTCCCGCAGGTACGTGCCGACCCGGTTGACCACCACGGCGCCGAGCGCGGACACACCGATCGCGCCGCCGAGGGAGCGGAAGAACGCGACGACGGAGCTGCCGGCGCCGAGCTCCTCGGGCCGCACCTGGTTCTGCACGGCGAGGACGAGGTTCTGCTGGGTCAGGCCGAGGCCGACGCCGATCGCGAACATATAGACGGCGACGAGCCAGTAGTCCGTGTCGTACCGCAGCGTGGCCATGAGGGCCAGGCCGACAGTGAGGAGGAAGGAGCCCGTGGTGAGGATGGCCTTCCACCGGCCCGTACGGGTGATGATCTGGCCGCCGATCGTCGAGGCGAGCGCGAGGCCGAGGATCATCGGCAGCGTCATCAGGCCGGCCTTGGTGGGCGACTCGCCCCGGGCGAGCTGGAAGTACTGGCTGAGGAACGTGGTGGCGCCGAACAGCGCGACGCCGACGAGGACGCTCGCGACGACCGCGAGCGAGATGGTCCGGTTGCGGAACAGCCGCAGGGGGACGATGGGCTCCTTGGCCTTGGCCTCCACGAGCAGGAACAGCAGGGCCAGCACGACCGCGCCGCCGACCATGGCGGCCGTCTGCCACGACAGCCAGTCGTACTTGTTGCCGGCGAACGAGATCCACACGAGCAGCAGCGACACCGAGGCGGCGATCAGCACGGCGCCTCCCCAGTCGATGCTGACCTGGCGCCTGCGGACCGGCAGGTGGAGCGTCTTCTGCAGCACGAACAGGGCGATGACCGCGAACGGCACGCCGACGTAGAAGCACCACCGCCAGCCGAGCCAGGAGGTGTCGACGATGACGCCGCCGACGAGCGGGCCGCCGATGGTCGCGACCGCGAAGACCGCGCCCAGGTAGCCCGAGTAGCGGCCGCGCTCACGCGGCGCGATCATCGCCGCCATGATCACCTGGGAGAGGGCCATGAGGCCGCCGGCTCCGAGGCCCTGCACCACCCGGGCGCCGATCAGCATCTCGGAGTTCTGCGACAGGCCGGCGATCGCCGACCCGATCACGTAGACGATCAGACCGAGCTGGACCAGGATCTTCTTGCTGAACAGGTCCGCGAGCTTGCCCCAGATGGGGGTGGAGACCGTGACCGCCAGCAGCGAGGCGGTGATCACCCAGGTGTACGTCGTCTCGTCGGCGTGCAGGGTGGCCGTGATCGTCGGCAGTGCGTTCGCCACCACGGTCGACGACAGGATCGCCACGAACATGCCGAGGAGCAGCCCCGACAGCGCCTCCAGGATCTGGCGGTGCGTCATGGGGACGTCCTGGTCGGGTGCCGGCTGGCGCACCTCGGCCGGTATCGCGTTCGCCATCAATGTCCTTCCACTGTCTCTGCCAAGCCTTCGTTCACGTGCCGCGGGGGAGCGGCGGCGGGGGCGCGCACGCGTGCGGTGCGCCCGGGTCCGTGCGCCGGCGTCTCGACGCTCGCCCTGAGCCGGGCCAGCAGGCCGGACAGCTCGGCGATCTCGTCGTCGGACCAGGTCGTCAGCGCGTCGGCGAGGAGGCGGCGCAACTGGCCGCACGACTCGCGCGCCAGGCGCTCGCCCTCGGGCGTCGCCCGTATGAACCAGGAGCGCCCGTCGTGGGGATTCGGCACGCGCTCGGTCCAGCCGCCGTCCTCGAGGTCGGCGACGCGCCGGCTGATGACCGACTGGTCGACGTCGAACATCTCCGACAGCTCCCCGACGCGGGCGGGGCCGACCCGCTCCAGCACGACGAGGATCGCCAGGCCCGTACGGCCCGCGGGCCAGGGCAGGTCGCGGCCCAGTCCTCTGATCACCGTCTTCACGTCGAGCAGTCGCAGGAGCAGCTCGTCGCAGCTCGCCTCCGACGCCATGATGCTCGCCTCCAGTTAGTTTCCCTAAGCAAGCATATCTGATCGTTGCTTAAGGCAACCTTCGGGACGGCCCTATGGGACGAATGAGGCTAAAGAGGCTGAGGTCAGACAGAGGGAAGACTGAGCGTGGCCGTGACGATCGTCCGGTCGATGTGGGCCTCGGCCGCGTTGCCGCCCGGGGTTCCGGCGACCCAGTGGGCGACCTGCGGGGTCTGCCTGCTGTCCTGGACGACCCAGGTGGCCCCGGTGCCGGCGCCGTCGCGCAGGAGCCGGGCCACGCCCGCGCTGTCCACGGCCACCGTCCAGGTGGCGAGGTCGCCCGCCCCGCCGAGCGACAGGACCCTGGTCCAGACGGTGGAGCCCTTCGTCATCGTCCAGACGCCGGACTTCTGGACCGTGAGCATGAGCCGCCGGGCGCCGTTGGCGACCTTCGTGCCGAAGCTGACCCCCAGGCCCGTACGCGGGTCGAGCGCGCTGTCGTCGACCACCCGGCCGCGGACCTCGACCGTGATGTCGCAGCCCCTGGTCACGTCGAGCGGGAGCACGGCCTGGACCACGCGGCCGCCGGCGCTGCGCAGGCGCAGCCCGCCGTCGAGGAGCCGGGCGCCGGGGGCGTCGAGCGCCCAGCCGTCCCAGGAGCCCCCGGCGACGTGGTCGGCGACCTCGATCAGGTCGAGGACGGCCTCGCCGTCGCTCCAGGCCGAGACGCCGGCGGCGGAACCGGTGACCGGGACGCTCCACCGGGCCCCGCCCTCGGCCGTTGCGGTCCCCGCCGCGTCGACGATCACCCGCCACCCGTCGGACGGCGTGTGGACGCGGGTCCACCCGGCCGTGCCCAGGGCGTACAGGCCGTCGGGGCGCACGGCGACCGTGAGCGCGCGGGCGCCGGTGCTCACCGTGACCCCGAGCCCCTCGCCCGACTCGGGGAAGCGGGTCACCCCGCCGCGGACCGTCAGCACGAACCCGCCCGCCGGTCCGTACGGCCGGCTGATCGACGCCCCGGTGAGGCGGAACCCGCCGGACGGCGTGGGCTGCGCCGAACCGCTCGCCGTCCAGCCGGCCGTGCCCCGGGTGACGCCGGTGAACGCGTTCGAGACGTCGAGCCGGGCGACCCTGATGTCGGTCTGGTTGTGCTCCCAGACGACGGCGAACCTCCCCGGCGCGTACTCGTCGGCGCTCGCGTAGACGTCCCAGCCGCGGCCCGCCCCCGTGGTGCTCCTCCTGCCGTCCGCGAACAGCCGGCCCGGCCCCCATGGCGTGCCGGGCCGCTTGACCTTGTAGTAGAGGACCTCGCGGTACTGGTCGGGCTTGCTCTCCGAGGTGCCGGTGAACGGCCCGGCCAGCGTGTTGTAGATCGCGAGGTGGAGGCCGTTCGCGTCCGTGGCGAAGAAGGTCTTGACGTAGTAGTTCGGCAGATCGGGGTCGAGCGCCATCCGCGACCAGGTGAGGCCCCCGTCGGTGCTGGTGGCGGTGGCGGCGTACGCGGCGTGGGTGCGGTAGTGCGCGTCCCGCGCCTCGGCGGTGGAGCCGCCGGTGAGCGTGCGGGCGACCATGACCAGCGTCTTCGGGTCGTCCTGGGAGACCGCGATCTGCGGCTCCTCGACCGAGACGCCCGGCGGGTTCTCCGCGAGGGCCCCCGGCGTCCAGGTCACCAGGTCGGACGAGCGGAGCACGCCGGCCTTCGTCGTCCCCTGGGCCGAGCGCCAGTACGGCACCAGCCACACGCCGTCGTGCCGGATGGGCTTGCCCGCCACGACGACGCCGCGGGGATTCGGCGGGACGGCGACGGTGACCGGGACGTCGGCCCACGTCCGGCCGCCGTCCGCGCTCCGCTTGACCGTCATCTCGACGGGGAAGCCGTCGAGGTCGCCCTCGGCGTCGCGGTCCGCGGCGATCGTGATGCGCCCCAGCAGCGCGTGGAGTGTGCCGGCGTCGTTGAGGAAGACGACGTAGTGGTACCGGTGGACCGCGTCGTCCGCGGCCAGCGTCCCGACGGTCCAGGTCCGGCCGCCGTCCTCGGATCTGGCGATCTTGATGGCGCCCTGGTCCTTCGGCGCCGGATCCCCGGGGTCGGCCACCCCTGCCCGCCAGCCGACCACCAGCCGGGCGGCGTCGAGGGCGACGATGTCCGGCACCCGGTTGCCCTCGTGGACGAGCTCGCCGGCGGCGTCCTTCCGCACGGAGCTGTAGACGGTGACGGGGGCGGAGACCGCCGCTCCCACGACGTCGGCGTCCGGCCATGATCGGGCAGGGGTCGTCACCCGACCCAGGGAACACGGGAGGTGGGCCCGACTTCAACCAAATCTCGGGGCGTTCAGACCATGTACACGCCATCGTCACATTTCAGAAGGCATATCTGATCCGGCAGAACGGCAGCCTCTCCGCGACCAGATCGGTGAGCGCGGCGACGTACCGGCCCTTGTGGCCCGTTCGGTACCGCACGTTCCAGCCGCCCGTCTGCGACCGCTTCGGCTGCTGCAGGTCGGGCCGCCACAGCACCTCCTCGGCCTTGGGATGCCAGCCCAGGTTGACCTCGTGCAGCCGGTCGTTGTGCGTGAGGAAGATCACCTCCGCGGCCAGCTGCTCCCGGGCCGCCGGTCCCACCCCCTCGCGGAGCAGGTCGAGCAGCTCCGCCCAGTCGTCCAGCCAGCCGTCACGTACCACGACCGGGCTGAAGTTGACGTGCACCTCGTACCCGGCCGCCACGAAGTCGTCGATCGCCGCGACGCGCTCCGCGATCGGGGACGTGCGGATGTCGAGAAGCCGGGAGTCGGCCGGCGGCATCAGGCTGAAGCGGACGCGGGTGCGGCCCCGCGGATCCCAGTCGAGCAGGTCACGGTTCACGTACTTGGTCGCGAAGCTCGCCTTCGCGTTCGGCAGTCCGCGGAACAGGTCGACCAGGTCCCGTACGTTGTCGGAGATCGTCGCGTCCACCGAGCAGTCGGAGTTCTCGCCGATGTCGTACACCCAGGCGGACGGGTCGACCTGGTCGGGCCGGGGCTTGACCCCCTGCCGGGCCGCGTGGCGGCCCAGGTAGCCCACGATCTGGTCGATGTTGGCGAAGACCGTGATCGGATTGCTGTAGCCCTTGCGGCGCGGCACGTAGCAGTACGCGCAGGCCATGGCGCAGCCGTTCGCGGTGGAGGGCGCGATGAAGTCGCTCGACCGGCCGTTCGGGCGGGCCGTCAGCGACTTCTTGACCCCGAGCACCAGGTCCTCGGTCTTGATCCGCACCCACCGGGCCACGTTCGCCTCGTCGCCGTACAGCTCCGGGATGCGGTGGTGGGCCTCGATCTCGATGCGCTCGGCGTCCGGGAAGCGGTCGAGGATCTCCCGGCCCCGCGGCAGCGCCGCCGCGGCCGGTTCGACATAGATGCGGCGGACGTCGAGCAGCTGACGGGTTGTGCTCACCTATGGTGAAACGCCGGTGGACGGCCGTGACTTCCCAGGTCAGACGGCATTCAGGTGCTGGTCGACGGGGCAGGCGTACGCCGTCCGGGAGGCGAGCGGCCACGTCCGCACGGGCGCTCCGCAGCGGCGGCACACGTCCCGCTTGTAGACCCACCGCTCGTCCGGGGCGTCCGGGTCGCTCACGACCTGCCCCGCGTCCCGTCCCAGGGCCAGATGCCGCACGGCGGCGTCCCACAGCCGTCCCGCCGCGTCCGCGCCGACACCGGTGGCGTCCGGGTCGAGACCGGCGAGGAAGAGCAGTTCGGCCCGCCAGGCGTTGCCGATCCCCGCCCACACGCCCTGGTCGAGGATCGCGGCCCCTACCGGCGCCCGCGTACCCGTGAGGCGGCGCACGGCCTCGTCGCGGTCCGCGTCGGGCCGGAGCGGGTCGGGCCCGAGAGCTCCGCGCAGCGCCGCCACCTCCCGCTCGTCCAGCGGCTCGCACCGGGACGGCGCGATGAGGTCGACCGCCGTCTCGTCCGTCGACAGCCGCAGCCGGGTGCCTCCGGGCGCCGGCGCCCCCGCGTCCCGGGGGCCGAGGAAGAGCCCCCGCATGCCCAGGTGCACGTGGACGGGCGGCGCGTCCTCGAACCAGTAGAGCAGGTGCTTGCCGAGCGCCTCCACGCCGCGGAGCACCCGCCCGTCGTAGGGCCGCGCGTCGAACCGGCCCTGCGGGCTCGTCGCCCGCACGACTCCGCCGGCGATCGCCTCGTTCTGCCGCCGGGCGTGGCGGTGGATCAGGTGCCCTTCGGGCATACCGGCGTCGTACCCGGTTTGGGTTGCCGGCCATCTGCCGGTTACTCGGACATCAACTGATCGCCACAACCGCTTGTCAGGTTCGTGTCGTAGGCGCCTCCCACGAACGAGGAGACCCGATGACCTGGCGAACCGGCCCTGCAATCTTGACCGCGTCGGCGACTCTCGGGGCGCTCGTCGCCCCACCGGCCGCCGCTGCCACGCCGTCCCACCGCCGTACGGCGGAGGTCGTGACCGTGGCCCACCGCGGGGCGTCCGCGTACGCGCCCGAGAACACGATCACGGCCTTCCGCATGGCCCACGACCAGCACGCCCACATGTTCGAACTGGACGTCCAGGAGACGAAGGACCACAAACTGGTCCTGATGCACGACACGACCCTCGCCCGCACCACGAACGTCGAGCGGGTCTTCCCCGGCCGCGCGCCCTGGCGGGTGCGCGACCTCACCCTCGCCCAGGTCAGGAAGCTGGACGCCGGCTCCTGGTTCGGGCGGGCCTACCGGGGTGAGCGCGTCCCGACGCTCGGCGAGACGCTGCGGGCCATGGGCGGCAGCCGCCTCGGCCTGCTCCTGGAGATCAAGGAACCCCGGCTCTACCCCGGCATCGAGGCCCGCGTCGCGCTGGAGCTGCGGCGGCACCCGGAGTGGCTGCGTCCCGGCCGCCTCGTCGTCCAGTCGTTCGACTGGGCCTCGATGCGCCGCTTCCACCGGCTCCTGCCCGCCGTCCCCGTCGGCCTGCTCGGCACGCCCGCCTCCTCCCAACTGCCCGGCGTCGCGAAATACGCCTCCTACGTCAACGTCCCGTACGGCCGGCTCAGCGCGGCGTACGTGCGGCGCGTCCACGGCCGTCATCTGAGGCTGTTCGCCTGGACCGTGGACAGCCCGTCGGCCATGCGGCGCCTGATCTCGTACAAGGTGGACGGCATCATCACCGACAGGCCGGACGTCCTGCACGGCGTGACGTCGGGATAGGGCGGGCGGCGGCGTCCGGTCCGGTCGGGGTCAGCCCATGCTCTTGGCGCCGTCCAGGGACTCGCGGATGATGTCGGCGTGGCCGGCGTGCTGAGCGGTCTCGGCGATGACGTGCATCAGCACCCGGCGGGCCGACCACCGCGCGCCCGGCTCGAACCACGGGGCCTTCGGCAGCGGCTGCGTGGCGTCCAGGTCGGGCAGGGTCGCGACCAGCTCGTCGGTCCGGCGGGCCACCTCGGCGTAGGCGTCCAGCACACCGGCCAGCGTCTCACCGGGCAGCAGCCGGAAATTGTCGATCCACCGGGCCATGTCGGCCTCGGTCATGTCGGTGGAGTCACCCGACGGGCCGTTCAGGATGAAGTCCGCCCAGTTCCGCTCGACCTCCGTGACGTGTTTGATCAGGCCGCCCAGGCACAGCTCGCTGGCGGTGGTCCGCTGCCCGGCCTGCTCGTCCGTGAGGTCACGGGTGGTGAAACGGAGGAAATGCCTGGTCTTGGCGAGCATCGCCAGCAGGTCGGCGCGCTCGCCGGTGACGTCGTGGGTGGCCGGCTCGTCGACGGTCGTGGTCTCGCTCATGGTCTCCGCCCTCCGTTGTCCTGTTCGGTCGGTCAGGACCGACGCTAAGCCACATAGAGGTCACTTTCTGGCCTGAATTGCGGAAGAATGACGAAACATGGCGAACACCAGCACCCGGACGCTCCGGCTGCTGTCCCTGCTGCAGACCCACCGGTACTGGCCGGGCACCCAACTCGCCGAGCGGCTGGGGGTATCGCTGCGCACCCTGCGCCGGGACGTCGACCGGCTGCGCCGGCTGGGCTATCCGGTCGAGGCGCAGCGCGGCGTGGACGGCGGCTACCAGCTCGCCGCGGGCGCCGCACTGCCGCCGCTGGTGATCGACGACGAGGAGGCGGTCGCCCTGGCCGTGGGGCTGCAGGCCGCCGCGCAGGGCGCGGTGGAGGGCATCGCCGAGTCATCGGTGCGGGTCCTGGCCAAGGTGGCGCAGGTGATGCCGGCCCGGCTACGGCGCCAGGTCGAGGCGGTCCGCGCGATGACCGTGCCCGCCGGCTGGAACGGCCCGGCCGGCGCGGGCGTCGACCCGGGCGTGCTCACCATGGTCGCGCTGGCCTGCCGGGACAGCGAACAGCTCCGCTTCTCCTACACCGCCGCCGACGGCCGGAACACCGACCGGCACGTCGAACCGCATCGGCTGGTCTGTCTCGGCCGCCGCTGGTACCTGGTCGCCTACGACCTCACCCGGCACGACTGGCGCAGCTTCCGCGTCGACCGGCTCACCGCGCCGAACGGCGCCGGTTCCCGATTCCGGCCACGCGAGCTGCCCGCCGCCGACGCCGCCGAGTTCGTCCGCGCCGGCCTGGACAACCTGCCCCGTCCGTACCGCGTGGAGGTACTGGTCGACGCCCCGGCCGCGACCGTACGCGAACGGATCGGCAGATGGAGCACGGTCGAGGAGGTCGACGCCGAGCACTGCCGCGTGCGCATCACCGCCGACTCCCTCGACTGGCCGACCCTGGCACTGGGCGTGCTCGGCGCCGATTTCCACGTCCTCAACCCGCCCGAACTGCTTGAGCAGGTCCACAACTGGGGCGGCCGGTTCACCCGGGCGTAGGCGTGAGGGCCCGGCGTCGAGATGTGCTAGCGGTAGTTCGTGAACTGGAGGGCGATGTCCAGGTCCTTGCCCTTGAGGAGGGAGATGACCTCCTGGAGGTCGTCCTTCTTCTTCGAGCTGACCCGGAGCTCGTCGCCCTGGATCTGCGCCTTGACGCCCTTCGGCCCCTCGTCCCGGATGAGCTTGGAGATCTTCTTCGCGTTCTCCTGGTCGATGCCCTCCTTGAGGGCGACCATCAGCCGGTACTCCTTGCCGGACAGCTTCGGCTCGCCCGCGTCGAGGACCTTGAGCGACAGTCCGCGCTTGACGAGCTTCTCCTTGAACACGTCGAGGACGGCGTTCGCCCGCTCCTCGCTGTTCGCCTTGATCTCGATGTCCTGCTGCCCGGACCAGGAGATGCTCGCCCCGGTGCCCTTGAAATCGAACCGGTGCCCGACCTCCTTGACCGTCTGATTCAGAGCGTTGTCGACCTCCTGCCGGTCGATCTTGCTGACCACGTCGAAACTGCTGTCGGCCATCGGTGTCCGTGTCCTCTCCTCGTTGCCCTTCGAGATTAGTGGCCCGCGTGTGATCAGAGGCCGGTACGCGCGTCTTCGGTCGCCGGATCAGCCCGTACGTCCCGGCGCATGACGACGCGGGGCGCCAGTTCGATGCCCATCGCCCGTTCCCGCTCGACCAGCGCCGCCAGCTCGGGTCCCCACAGTTCGGGAGGAAGTACGGCAAAGCCTCGCCGGGCGTACCAGGGGGCGTTCCACGGCACGTCCCGGAACGTCGTCAGCGTCACCGCCGCGGTGACGGCCGCCGCGGCGTCGCACACCGCGTGGAGGAGCTGCGTGCCGATGCCCCGGCCCTGACACTCCGGCCGTACGGCAAGCTGCTCGAGGTGCGTCAGCCCGTCCACCTCACCGATCAGCGCGAAGCCCACCGGCGGATCCCCGGCCACGATCACCCGCCCCGGGTCGTCGCACTCCTCGATCATCGTGGTGCCCGGCGGGAACACGATCCCGAGCGGCTCGAACATCCCGTCCGCCGCCCGCTCGACCTCGGCCAGCCGAGGCAGGTCCTCGCTCCGCGCCCATCTGATCACCGTTCCACTATGGCTGTTACGTGTGGGGCTGGTGATGTCTTCGACCTCGGAACCACCCATGTCACGTGCACCCGGGAAGTCCGCTATTCTTCTACCTGTCACCGCGCGAGCGGCGGACACGGCAGGTTGCCCGAGTGGCCAAAGGGAGCGGTCTGTAAAACCGTCGGCTCAGCCTACCCAGGTTCGAACCCTGGACCTGCCACCAGCAGAACAGCAGCTCAGAGGCCCTCCGGGGCCTCTTCTGCTTTCCAGGCATGTGCAGCCGTAGGCCACTCCGAGCCCCCGTCTGTCGCCGGTCCACCAATATGCGTTCAATGATCTTGGCGACGTCTTCCCAGCTTGAGCGGGCCAAGGGACGGCTCCTGGCCCAGTTCGTGGGCCGAGAATGATCCGTTCCTCGTTCAGTGGGATGCCTTCACCGTGCAAGGCAGGCGGCGTGAGCCGTCGACAGGGCGGCTTCCCGATCAACAGCCGAGTCCTGGCTGTTCGCTCCCAGGGATGTCGCAGCCTGAACTAGCTGCCATGCCACTCCAGCCCAGTCTCCCTCTAGGTTCTGGACCTGCAGGGCTGCGTCTTCTAGTGCCGCCTGGTTCTTGGCCCGCCAAACGTCGGAAACTCGCCATGGGTGCGCAAGCTCTGTTTGTAGTGTCTGATCGTTCTGCTGTTTCGCTCGGCTGAATGCTTCGTCATAGGTGGCGATGAAGGCGCGGCAGGAGTTCTTAATTTCAGATGGCGCGGTGTCCGTCGCCAGATGGCCTGTGAGGTAGATCGCAGCGACAGTAGTCGTCGCGGAGGTTACAGCGGTGGCGATGAGCGCCCCGAGCAGCTTTAGGGTCATTTCCTTTATGGGTGGGTAGAGGGTGGTCTGGGGTGTGGTTATGGGGGAAGTGTATAGTCCTCATAATCTAGCCTTCTTCATCTGACGGCTGGTTCTGTTGCCGTTACATGATGCGAGGTTAGGTGCGCATCCGGAAGTGGTTGCTCCTCCGTGGCTGTTGTTTCTCCAGGATAGTGTGAAGCCTGGAGCGCATGTATTAGTCGCGCCCTTGCTGGTTGCTGTCATCACCCCTCTGGCGCTAGCCGGAACTGCCCTGTCAGGTGCCGCCCCTGTAGTCCCAAAGAAATACGGGACCAACTCTTCTTTGAATCCTCAAATCATTCTGTAGCTCTGCGGCGAGCTCGCTATTGTTGGTCGCCCAATCGGGTGCATGGGCTATGAACTCGCGGCTATTGAAAACGGTGAATCTATTGAAGTCTCTAGCACGAATTCTTCTGGCCTCCTCGGGCTCGCGGGAAATGATAAGGCCGAGGCTGGAGCCCAAGGCACTGTCACTCGACGAAAATCGACAAATCCGGCCCCTACGCCGTGATCGAGGAAAGCAATCGGAATGTCCGGTTCGAATCCCTCGCGAGCACCCGAGAAGCAGACGCTAGTGTCTGAAACAATCAATGGGGCGTGGCGAGGTCGGAAGCATGACCAGTGCATATCATCGGAGAGTAGAGTGGATGCTAAATAATTCCATCGCTCTTTGGGGCGTGCGTCCGGTTGATCCCGAAGACGCCATGGATGGATTACGTCCAGCAGTACTCGGCTTAGAACGACGGTTTGATAGAGGGTTGCATCGATGTGACTCTCGCCCCCGGTCCTCACATGCGTTCTGGTCAGATGTAATAGGAAGCGATTGCGTTGCCATTGAAGGGCTAGGAACCATGCAATAGGCGGGCGAAGCTCTGGAGGAACTACTCGTCGCTGCAGCGAGTCGAGTTCCGAAACAGCCGTTGCTGCCTCGCCCTCGATGTCAGTCATAGCAGCTTCGAGGGTTGTGTGATCAGGCTCGCGGCCAGGCATGGTCATGGTATGGCCGAAGTTTCGGTGCCCTGTGTTGCGAACAGTACTTGTGAAGCCTGTGTTTCCCGTCAGTCGGTGCACGATGAGCTTCTCGTCTGCATCCGCGAAGCGGCGCAGGATGAATTGCGGAACAAAATGATGCTTCTTTGCGTGTGTCAAAAAGAGGTCCTGCCCTGCTTATCGAAGACGGTGCGAGCACTCAGCTTAGGGTGACTTGCTGACATCTACTAGCGGTGCCGAGGATGTGCGCTATGTGGAGAGGATGTGGAAGGGCGCTGCGTTGCCATTGACGAGGTCTGCGACTTCGCCACCGGGGAACGGCAAGGGTCCCGAATGGCTTCCGGAACCCAGTCGGTACAGCTCGCGCGTCACGCCGCCAGGGCGTCATCAATCCTCCGATTGGCGATCTCCTGCTGGCCGTCGAGGCACTTCGCGTAGACCCGCAGGAGGACATCGACGCTGTGCCCGGCCCGCTCGGCTACGTCCGGGGCAGAGACACCCGCGTTGAGCCAGAGGGAGACGGCCGCGTGCCGGAGGTCGTACGGCCGACGAGCCAGGGGAGAGGCGACCTGGGCGGGGGTGAAGGCGAGCTTGCGGGCTTCCTGCCACACCTCCGTGTAGGCCGTTGAGGCGACGACCCCGCCGCGCTCGCTTCGGAAGATTCGCCCGTCCGAGCCGACCCCGAACTCTTCGATGTGTTGCCGAAGGATCTTCACCAGGGCCGGAGGGATAGGCACGGGTCGTACGTCGTCCCGGCCCCGGTGCTTGAGCCCTCGTTCCTCGTGAGCGTCGCCGCTGTCGGTCCACTGGGTGTTGACCTCCGGGCGCGACACGTCGACGAGGAGGCGGCCCCAGCCGGTTGCCGGAAGATGGCAGTCCTGCTGTCGAAGGGCGACGGCCTCACCCGGCCGAAGTGCGGCGTAGTACATGCAGGCGAACAGGGCCATGAGTCGCCGGCCCCGGCCGCGCTTGCCCACGTAGGTCACGACGGTCAACAGTTCCTCGGCCTGCCGCGGATTCACGACCACGCGAGGGTCTACGGTCTCGGTCGTCTTCGGGGGCTTCCACTTGACCTTGTGGAGCGGGTTGGAAGGCAGCTCCTCCAGCTCAACGGCGTACTCCAGGACCGCATGGAGGACCGCCCGCTTCCGCCTGATGGTGTTGGCGCTGGCGGCCTGGCCGTCGAGGCGAAGCGCGAGCGCGTCGAGGGCAAGCCGCACGGTCTTCGTCTCGTTGAGGTCGGCCAGGTCGAGGGACGCACCTTCGAGCCAGCGGACCGCCCGCGCCATCTCCGGGGACGGCTCCGGCCTCTTGTCCGCCGGGATGAGGGCGCACTTACGGAGCGCGGTCCGTAGGGTCTCGGCGTCAGGTCGGCCCGGACGATCCTTGGTCAGGGCGGGGAGCACGGTGGAGAGCGCGTCAGAGATGCTGTCGCGCGTCTTCGCCGCAGCGTGGGGCCACTTCATATCGATGTAGGCCCGGACGAAGTCGAAGACGGTCCGCGCGCTCTTGGCCTTGATCATGGAGGCCGGTAGACCGCTCTCGACGTCGAACGGTTCTCCCCGCTTGGCCGCCTGGCGAAGGTCCGACAGGAAGCTCTCGGCGAGGGCCTTGGTCCGGTAAGTCTTCGAAGACCGCTTGCCGGCCACCTGCCATCGAACGACGTAAGACGGCGTCTTACTTGACTTGTTACGGTAGGTCTCAAAGAACTTCACGTCATAGGAGGCGTTCACGCAGCCTCCCGCAGGCTCTCAAGCCAGGCGTCGAACTCACTGCGGTAAATGCGGATCTCCCCGTTGGGGAGCTTGAGACCCTCGGGAGCCTTGCCGGTCTCACGCCACCGGTAGAAGGTCCGGCGGGAGACGCCGCCGAGCTCATCGAGGATCTCGGGGACCGTCATCAGCTTGTCGTCCTTCTTCACGCCGCCCTCCCTTCAGTTGCCGAAAAATCTTGTCCCTCTGCCTCGGCTTCGAGCCGGGCTAGGTGGTTACGCCAGCGCTGCCGTTCATGGACCGACCGCAGGAGCCGGACGCCGATCGGGGCCAGCTCGGGATCACCGGGCTTAACCGGTCGCCAGATGTAGCGGTGGGGGTCGACCGGCTCGTCTTCGACGCCGAGGGCTTCCAGGACCCAGGTACGGCGGTCCTGCTTGTGCTCGGTAAGCGTCTTGTTGGACCACTTCCGCGAGACGAGGACGCGGCGGCCTGCGTAGCCGAGGTGATCGGGCTTGTGTGCCTTGCCCTTGCACCGGCCGGGAGCCATTCCGGGTTTGGCGCCCTTGGGCTGCACGCCGTACCGCAGCCAGTTTGGGCACGTCGGCGAGCACGGCTCGAACCGCAGAGCGTCGAGCAGCCGTTCGGCGTGTGCCTTCCGGCGTGGGTCGTCGGTGCCGAGGGCGCCGCCGAGGGACTTGGTCAGGTACTTCGATAGGTACTGGATGAGCTGGTCGGCGTCCGGGGTACCGGCGAGCACGCTCTGTATGTCGAGCTGGTCGCCGAAGCGCAGCACGTGCAGGGGCTCGGCCTCGTCGTCCTGGTCGAGCTTGTCGAGGGCCTGTTCCCAGGTCGGCAGGACTTCCCCGGTGGTCGGGTCGAGGTAGCCGGCCCCGTCCTTCCACACGGGGAGATGGTCCCCCTCGAACCGCACGAGATCAGTCGAGGGCCACCACACCTGGTGGTACGTGGCCGCGATGATCTGCCGCAGCTCCGCACGGGGCAGGGTGCCGCGGATTGCCATGTGCAGGTGCGGCGCGAGCCGCTTCTGTGGCTCGACGGTGGCGAAGTACTGCACGTCATAGCCCGCCACCCGGCGGAGGTTCTGTACGAAGCGGTCGACGAGCTTGGAGAAGTGCAGCGCGTCGCGGGCCGCCCGCGCGTAGTCGTACCGGTCCGGGTCGAGGGGCGCGCCCTCCAGGACCCGCCCGTAGGAGGGCAGGGTGAGGGTGACGAACATGGACGGCCGGTAGGTCGTGCCGTCCGAGCCGGTGAAGGTCCGCCCGAGTGTGGTCTTGGTCATCTGCCGCTTGGGCAGGTCCGGGGCGTCCTGCCGCCGCTTGGTGGAGCGGGAGCGCTTGCCGGAGGTGCGGCCGAGGACGTTGCCGCGCATGCCCGCCCGGTTGATCTCCTCGTCCAGGTCCTCGATGGCGGCGTCCAGGTCGGTGGTGTCGCCGCCGGCCTTCTCCACCTCATCCCGCCACGCCTGAGCGTCGGCCCGCAGCTCCACGAGGTGACGCTGATACTCATCGGCGTTGTCGGGGAGGTTCACCGGTTCGTGGTCGAGGTGCCAGCCCTCCCGGCACTGCGCCCTACGGAGCTGCCGGTTGCGCTTGGCGCACGGCGGGCACTTGCTCTCCAGCGTCGCCCCGCAGGGCACGTCGATAACCTCAACCTGTCCGGTGAGGATGTCCTGCCGCCGAAGCGGAACCGGCCGGATGCACACGCCGTATTGCTTGGCGATCTCCTCGACCACGTCCCGCGCCAGCGGTTGAGCCATCCGGACAGCACGAGGTGTGGACCGGTCGTTGAGCCGAGCGGGGGAGATCGGCTGGTCTCCCCCGGCCTGATGGGTGTCGATCAACTGTCCTCCTCTGCGGTCTCGGGGATGGTGAGGGCGGTCTGGCCGCACTCGTGGCACTCGACCAGGCCGCGAAGGGGGTCGAGCCACAGGACGTTGAGCGCGCCGCAGACCGAGCAGCGCAGCCCGTCGAGGAAGTGCGCTAGGCCGTTCATGCGGCCTCGCTTCGACCGCCGTACTCGGCGACCATCTGGCGGATGTCGGCGTCGGAGACGTATGTGGCTCGGACTCGCACCGGATCGGGGGAGGTCTCCAGGCGGACGTAGCCGATGCCCGCGCCCAGCTCTGGAATAGGTGAGATGTGATCGGCCAGTGCGCCCCGGTCGCGTGCGCCGTCGCCGAGGACCATGTCCACCTGTTCCGACTCGTCGAGCCGAAGTGCGATCTTGTCGGGGAACAGGTTGCGGATGTTCATGACCTCCTTGCGAGGGTCCTGAAGCGCGGCCATGACGCCGACACCGACCGCCCGACCCTGTGTCGTCAGGGTCGCCAGGGCCGCCGTGATCCGCTGGCGGAGTTGCTTGTCGGACTGGTAAGCGGTCAGGAAGGCGACCTCATCGACGAGCACCAGGACGAACGGGTCATCGACGGTCGGCGTGTGCGAGCGGCGGAGGCCGGCGAACCGGTCGGCCCGCTCCTGCATCACCGTGACCGCCTCGTCGAGCAGGTCAGCGCACTCCTTTGGGTCGGCCGCGTACCGCCCGCCGAACAGGGGACGGCCGAAGGACAGCTCCATCCGCTTGGGGTCGAGCGCCCACACCTGCACCAGTCCTGCCCGCATCGCGGGGAGCAGGCCGCGGATTGTCGACCACAGCCACGAGCCCTTACCGGCCCCGGTCGCGCCTGCGATCAGGACATGCGTGCCGTGAACGTTCAGCCGGTACGGCGTGCCGTCCTCACACCGGCCGACCTCCACCGCCCCGACCTCTGGCGACTCGGGGACCGGGACGGCGGGCAGGGGTTCGGCGAGCGGGTCACGCCGGGGAAAGGTCAGCACGAGCCGCCCGGCCTTGGCGACGGCGACGCGGCAGGAGGGGGAGCCGAAGCCGTGGGCGAGGTGGTCGGTGCGGTCAGCCCAGTCTTTGACGGCCTGCCCGGACAGCATGCGGACGGTGACGCGGTCGGCCCAGCCGTCGCACTCGACCCACAGGAGGCGGGGCAGGTAGTCGCGGCCCTGGAGGTGACGGCCGAGCCCGGACACGATCATCACCGGTTGCCAGTGCCGCCGGTAGATCCAGAACCGGCGCCAGAAGGCCAGCAGCCGCCAGCCGATCCAGCGGGCGAACGATGCCCGGTCGGCCAGCATCCAGCCGAACGCCAGCGAGAGCGGGATGGTGACGGCGGTGACCGCGACGGGCCAGCCGTAGCGGACCCAGATCACTCCGGGCACGGCGAGCACCGCTACGGCGATGGGGTGGACGATGAGGGTCCGGACGAGCCCGGAGATCAGGCGGCCGAGGAAGACCAGGATGGTGAGGATCGCCGGGGTCTGAACGACGGCCGGTTTGAACACGACCGCCGTGTCGGGGGTGGTGGACACGAGGTTGCGTACCTCGCCACCGGGAAGGCGCTTGAGCATAAGCTGAACTCCTCTCTTGTGATGCGCAGTCAGGGAGAGACCGAGGGGCCGCCGGAAGTTGCCGCTTCCAGCGGCCCCGCTTCGTGTCAGGCCGCCGAGTCGGTGGCCTGGGCGTGTTCGGCGTGCAGGCGCTCGCAGTCGGCCAGGTAGCGCGCGGCGGCGTTGAAGATCTGCCGCGCGATGTCCAGGTCTTCGGCGGTGACCGGCCCGGCCCCGGTGGTCGAGACCGTCACGTCCGCCTCGTCGGACTCCAGGACCAGGTACGGCCGCCCGGACTCCAGCACCCGAGCACGCGCCCGAGTGACCGAGGCGTAGAACGAGATGCCGATGCGAGGCCGCTGACCCGGGTCGATCGACATCGACACGTGGGTGTAGGGACCGTGCGCCATCACGCCACCCCCCGGCCGTTGGCCAGGCCGTGAAACCGCCGCTCGACCGACCGGGCGAACGAGGCCGCCTCACGGGCGAGCTGCCGGGCGAACTCGACATCGGCCGGGCTGACCTGATCACTGTCCGAAGTGGACAGCAGCACCGAGGTCGAGCCGAAGTCCAGCGCCAGCACCGGCGTCCGCGCCGGGTACGGCATGGTCTTGGCCGAGGCCCCGCCCCCCGTGTTGAGGCTGATCACGGCCGAGGGCCGCACCGTCCGCCGCCCCATCACGCCGCGTCCTTCGCAGCGTTGGCGGTCTTGCCGGCCCCTGATCGGGGAGCCCGCATCACCCGAGCCGAGATCGAGTAGGCCAGCCGCCCCGTCGCCTGATGCACGTACGGCTTGACCTCCAGCCCCTCGAACTCGGCCGGAGCCAGCGGAACACCCGGCAGCGACGGCGGGACGACCGGCTGCACCTCGGACAGGATCTTCACGGTCACCGTCTTCTGCGCGGCCTTCAGCGAGGGGTCGGCGTCCATTACCGGGACCTGCCAGACGGGAAGACCGGTCAGCTTGTCCTTGGCCTGGGTGTCCCGCTTGGCGTCGAAGTCCTTCGCCGCGGTCACCTCACCCACGACGTAGCAGCCGTGCGGGAACAGCAGCTCGAAGCTGATCGGGATGGGTCCTTGCAGTGCCATCGTTCACCACCTCCTTGTCCACTCCCCTAGACAGTGGCGGCCGGTCCGTCACGAGAACTGTCTAGGGGGCTATGCGGAAGACAGTAGCAAGCAGTTTGAGGGACTGTCTAGGGGGGTGGACGGGCGAATGTGTCGCGGCGTGCCGCCTGTCTATGAAGAATGTGTGCAAAGCCGGTGAAAGTGCCTGTAGAAACCTGGTCGGAGCTCCTTCGTACGGCGAGACTGCGCGGGTGACTACGAGGAAGAGCGCTCGATGGCATCCAGCGCTGCTGGCTTTGGCGTTGCTGGGTTGGCTCTTGCTTGTAGTCGCTTGCTACCTACGACTCCCACTGGGCCGAGCGCTCTCGTTGTGGTACTGGCTGCTGATCACGGCATTGTTAGCCTGGGCCGCGTGGTGCACGTCCCTTGCGGTGATGGCATACCTGTCGCGTAAGGCCTA
>NZ_KI866523.1:1525769-1543080 GCF_000511135.2 Microbispora sp. ATCC PTA-5024
TATCTCTCCGGGCGACGATGCCCCTGCTCGTCGGTGTCATCGTTGCTGCCGCACTCGCCATTCCGAACTGGGAGAACGCCTTTATAGACAACCTTTTCCTGCTACAGCGAGACCGCTTCGACGCTATCGGTGCCGCCTACCGGCGGGGGGAGCCTCTGCCGGTGCCGTGGTGGATGGGTCTTGTCTCGATCGACGGAAGCGTTCAGGTGCAGGAAGACGGGGTGTATCTCCCGGTGTACGAGGACTGGAGGGCGGAGACGGGCGCGGGGATCGCCTACGTGCCGTCTTCGCCCGATTTCGAGACTGTGTTCATGACGGCGGCGGGAGACGTTGGCAGGCCGGTCCGATCGTTCGGTAACGGCTGGTGGTGGGTCGAGTAGTCAGACGAGGCAGAAGACGGCGCTCGCGTCATCGTGGGCCTTGCTGCGTGGCCAGAGTTCCCCTTGGGGATCGGAGCGCTCGGCTTCGCGTATCTGATGGATGAGCTCATCCGGTCCGTCCTGCGCTAAGACGTCGAGGAGCTGTCGCCAGGTGATGAGCCTGTAGCGGTTGACGGCGTCGGCGGCTCCATCGGTTAGCACGGCCACGGCGTGTACCTGGTTGGCGGGGATGGTGCCGGTGAGGGCTTGGTCGGCGGCGAGGGGGTCGGTGGAAGCGACCCAGAATCCGCCGTCACGGTTGCGGTATTGGCCGAGGGTTTCGACGTACTCGCGGCGGGCTTCGGCGTGTTCGGGTGTGCCGCCGCGCAGGCTGTCGAGCCGTGCGCGGTGGGGTGCGGCGACCTGTTCTAGCCGGTCATCGCAGATCACCATCGGCTCGGCGGTGCCGGTGTCGAGGATGAGGGTGCTGTCGCCGAGGACGAGCCAGTCGAGGTGGCCGGCGGTCTGGCGGAGCATGATGACAGTGGCGGAGGGGGAGCCGCCGTGGGTCAGGTCGCAGGTGAAGTCGTGCAGTGAAGTGACGTGCTTGATGCCCTTGGCGAGGAGCTCGGGCAGGGGGCCAGCGCTTTGGGTCATCTCGGCGAGCAGGGTGGAACCGAGAGTGTGGGAGTACCACCGCACGCTGTGCGAGCAGGCCGAGGTGACACCTGGCGGGATGCTGGCGCCATCTAGCAGGACGACGGCGTCGGCGGTGGCACCGATGAAGTCTTCGTTGGGCCGGTCGGGGTAGGCGGGTTCGCTGGCGAAGGCGACGCGCATCAGGTGTCCTCGTGCCGGTAGAGCGGGCTGGACAGTTCCGCCCGCACTGGTTCCCCCGTTTGCGGGTCGTATTCGACGCCGACCACGCAGGAGAAGCGACGGTCGCCGACCTGACCCCACAACGTGGCGATCTCGCTGGCGAGCAGGTGGATGACGCCGAGGGAGCCGTTGGGGTGGATACCGGCGATGGCCAGGAACGACCCCTTGCCGTCCGGCCGGGGCAACCTGCCGAGGAAGGCCGAGTCAGTCGGCTGGTGCGGGTCGAACTGGGAGCCGGAGCGGTACTCCCGACCAGTGCGGGTGTCGACCAGCTTCCAGCCGGTGTCGTCTCGGTCCCAGCGGATGACCGGATCGGCGTCGTACGCCGCCCGCATCGCCTCGGACATGCGGGGGCCGCAAATGACGAGCAGCCCTGGGCGGTTGAGGTCGATCTCCCCATCGACGGTGACGTTGTCGGTCGCCACGGTCAGGCCGAAGGTCCGGGCGAGGTCTTCCAGGCGCTTGCCGGCGCGCATGTCGTCCAGGGCGACCATGGATCGGCCGGTCGCTGCGTCGTGCCGCAGCGGCGTCACCACGGTGACCGACCCGACGCCGAGGAATGCGCCCTCAGGCGCGGGGCCGGTGTGGCGGATCTGGTGGATACGCCCGCGGGACAGGCCGGCCTTCTCGGCGATCTGCGCATACGACATGCCTTGAGCGTGGAGTTCCTGGATGACGCGGCGGCGGAGCCGGGCCAGTTCGGTGACTTCTTGCTGGGCGGCGTTGAGTCGTTCGGTGGCGACCCGGAGCAGCAGGTAGGGATCGTCGATGGCGGCGATTTTGTCCAGGTCGTTCGGTGGCACGGTTCCTCCTCGGTGGTGCGTACCCGAGTCTAGGCCCCTAGACGAAATGCCGTCTATCCCTCTTGACAGTACGGTTTTGGCGGGTTTGCCGGTGGTTGGGTCCACGGCCCGGATCGCTGAGCGCCGGTTGGGGACACCACGCGGGCTCACCGTGCCATTCCCGTCAGCAGGGCCGCCCAGATCTCGCGTGCCTGGGCGAGGGGCCAGCGGTGGGTTTCGCGGATCTCGGGTGCGTCCTCGTTTTGGAGGGTGCGCCGGATGAACCCTTGGCCGCCCGCCTGGCACAGCTCATAGACCATAGCCAGGCAGTCGCAGGTCCAGGCGAGCACGCGCACCCGCGCTCCGTCCGTGGGCTTGAACCATTCCAGCTTCTTGCACGCGGGTTGCCGACGATCGGGGACGTGCGGGCTCCCGCAGCTCATGACCGGGACGTCGCCTGTGCGGCGGCTGCGATCGGGTCGACCTTGAGCAGCGCCCAGACCGTTCGGCCAGCCTGGCTGCCGTACACGCCCCAGTTGTCGGCTAGGGAGGCGACGAGCAGCAGGCCGCGGCCGCCCTCGTCGTCACTAGGCCGGACGAGACGGGGAAGGCCGGGGCCGCCCTCGTCGGTGACGCCGAGCCAGACCTGATCGGGTTCGGCCTGGATGCTGACGATGAACTTGCCGCCGAACCGGGCCGAGTCGGTGTGCCGGACGGCGTTGGTCGCCAGTTCGCTCACGATGAGCTCGGCAGACTCGACGACCGGCCACGCTCCGAGGGTTGCGGTGATGAAGCGTCTGGCTTCGGTGACCGAGGCGGGACGGCCGAGGAAGTGCCGGGATAGGTGCCATGGGGGCATGGGACACGCTCCGTCGTATAGGGGGCTAGACATGCCTTCGACTGAGCGTATGACCAACGCTAGAAGGTTCTCAAGGAATACGACGCATAAATGCGTCACTCATCGAGCTGCTTCGCCAGCTCCCGGAAGTCCGCCGCGATCTCGCCTAGCAGCGCCCTCAGCTCGTCCCCGTACACGGCCGCACTCGCGAACGCCTCGAACGCCTCTTCATGAGCGCCGATCTCGGCCGCCTCTGTCAGCGTGAGATCACCGGTCAGGCTCTCCACCACACTCACGGACCCGTCGTAGATGGCGAACCCGTGCAGGGGGAAGGCCGGAGCCTCCACCTTCCACGGCACGACGCCGAGCCGAACATGCGGCAGCGTCGACACCTGAGCCAACCGGTCGAGCTGAGCCAGCATCAACGACGGAGACCCCGGCCAGGTACGCACCGCACCCTCGGTCAGCACGAAGGCGAACCGCCGGCCCTCCTCAAACAGGACCGCTTGAGCATCAACCCGCACGGCCGCCGCCTTGGCCGCATCGTCCTCATCGACATCGCGGCCGATCGCCACCGCCAGCCGCGCATACTCCGCCGTCTGCAACAGAGCCGGGATCACCGCCGAGGAGAAGACCGCCATCCACTTCGACGAGCGCAATCGCGCAGCATTCGCCGCCTCTCGCCCGGCGAGCCCGCCCTTCAGCCGGGACACCTCCTCACGCAGCCGCACGAGCAGCGTGTCCAACTCGCGTCGCGCGTTCTGGTCGAGGTCGAGGGCTGCGGCCACTCGCTCAACCGTCTCCGGCGTCGGCAACAGCCGCCCCGTCTCCATCCGCGAGATCGTCGGCTGAGCCACCCCGGCCCGCTGCGCCATCTCCTTACCCGTCAGCCCCGCATTCTTGCGCAGCCGCCGCAGCAGCTCACCCAGCTCCCGCAACCGATCCCGCCGTTCCTCCACGCAATGGGTTCTACCACTTCCGAGCGCTCCGATCGTGACAGTGACCAAAACACGTATTACGGAGCTACCTAATAGTGCGTTGACCTAACCGCGAGCAGGGATCACAATGCGTGAAGAACATTTACGCGACGCGAAAGGGGAGTCGTGGACCCGCTGAGTTTCCCTGTGCTTGCCGGAGCGGCTCTGAACCAGGCTTTTGGCTTTCTGTTCGGACGGCTCGCCCATCTGCTCGACAATCGTGGCAACAAATCCTCCGAACCTGAACAAGTTGAGACCCCAGAAGTGGTCGAAGGAAATCTCGAACCTGTACAGACTGATGTGGAAGCCCTTGAAAAGTACATCAATGAGCTCGAGGCACTATCTGGCGCGCTAGGCGTCTATCAGCGAAACCCGGAGCGTATTCGATCAGAGGACCAAAATCTATTGTCCCGACTGGGTAGGCTTAGACAGTTGCTCGAGGTCATCTATAACCAACGCATTACGTTCCAGGGGGAGCTTCGCAGTTCAACCGGAGCTAGCGTTAGGCAGCATATGCAGACGGCCGCTGGCGAAGTGACAGGTGTTGACGGCAAGCGAGTACGTAGAGCCGATGTGGTTCAAGATATCAACCGCAGCGAGCAGGGCTCAAAGATCATAGGCATAAAGGGTGAGGACATCGGCTGATGTTAATTGCCGTCTGCTCCTGAATGAAACCTTGAGAATGCGGATTATGTACGTACCCAAGGTGATATGCCGCGAGCATAGATTGGTAGGCTGCTAGATGGTGGATGGCGCTGAGCAGGGGCAGTACTTCGGCGACGAGAGCCTTCAGGATGAGGGTTTCTCCCGTAGCGAAGGCAACCAAGAGATAGCGGAAGAAGGAAGTCTGGCCGAGTTGTCAGGTGCGGGCGAGGCTTCCCAGGAAGCTGGCGCCGGCTACGGTCTTTCTCCCGATATAGATCGGGAAATGGATGATGACGATGCTCTGCCCGATAACAATGTGATCGGCGTGCGCCAGCGCGTATGGAAAAATGAGGGAACCGTAATAGGTGTAGTTAAGCAATACCTCAGCCGTATGCTGGCCTATCGCGATCTCCCGCCGAGCTATATTGATATCTGTGAGAGGACATTCGTCGCGCCGGAGGGCCTCTATCCAGGTTCGCGAGAACCAGGGGAAAGCGCGGCAGAGAAGCTAGAACACCACCACGTCATCGCCTTGATAGCCGGTGAGGATATGGGTCGTCACTATGCGGCCGTCCATCTCCTACATAATGCTGGGGAAATAACCGTGAGAGAGGTGAGGCGCGAGCCTGGCGAAGTCATCAATCTAGAAAGCCTGCTTGGAACAGGTCGCTCCGGTTGGCTCCTGGATCTGCGTAATGATCGAGACCTGGGTCAATTTTTAGGGCGCACTCTAGCCGATTTTGAACCGCATCTAAAAAGGCAAGAGTCTTATCTAGTGGCTATCGTGCCGCCCGCATTATGGGAAAAAGGAGGTCACGGGGGCGAACATATAAAACACTACCTTGAGTTGCCGGCATCCGAAGAGATAATTCGTCTGAGGCTCGAACTTGCTGACCCTTATATAGATCCAAGGCCTTGGTTAGACATTCCTGCGGCAGAGCCAATCCGTCAAAGAGTACGTAATCTAACTCCAGACGATGCTGTGCAGTGGGCCGAGACTATTATTAGAGTTCAGTATGCTCCGCTCCCGCATGATCTTAACGAGGAGAAGGACGCCAACGAAACGATAGAATCATATGAGCAACGAGTAAGAATCCAGCTAGCAATAAAAGCGCGGGAGAACTGGCGCAAGCACTTGCTCGAGTGGCACATCGGGCACCCCTCGAGTAGGGAGAGGAACTTTCTCGTCGCGGCGGCTCTTCTGGAGCAAACGGCAGTAGGAGAAATTTTTAAGGCAGCGACCTCGCTTGCAGTGGCCTTGGGAGAACGTGTGCCGGAGGTGCAGGGGCAGCAGGGAGCTGGGATCATTGAGTTGTCGCATCAAATCGGCGCTGATCTCACCGGTGACGAGATCCTTCAATTCCTACGTCCAGACTATGCTGACGCTGTTCTCGACTACTTCTGGATCGATCGACAGCATCTACAGGATAAATTTGTAACCTGGATGTGCGGACTTCCGGTAGATTTGGGGGAGGTTGAGGCCGGTGTGGCAACGGAGAGGATCACCGGTTACGTAATCAAGTGGACAACTCGTCGCGGAAAACTTGATCTTCTCGTTAACCTGGTAGAGAAATGGGCGCCGCTAAACAAAGTTCGCGGGTCAACCTGTGAGCTGATCACTGCTATTGCTCTAGATGCGCATGTTGGCGGCCAGGCGCGCTCGCTTCTATTAGCATGGGCAAAGGGGGAGCGGGGAGCAACACCCGACATTCAAGTGCTTGTGGCTAACGTATGCGGAGGGCCTCTGTCGAGGTTCTACCCTAGACAGATGCTTACGCGACTCGTATATCTAGCGCAAACACCACATTCGGCTGTCGCGCAAGCAGTTGCCGATGCTTTACGCACTCTATGGCAGCAGCCCAAGATTCGGGAGCAGGTTCTTCAGCAGTTAGTTAAATGGTGCCTAGACGTAGATGTAGTTCGGAAGGCAGCGGGCGCTGAAGCATTCTTGGCTTTGGCAAGCTTGATAGAGGACGACGGAGTTCCCTCGCTACTGGCTTACGCATATCACTCTTACGATAAGCCCGGAGCGCCCTATCCAGTCGCACTAGACCGTGGCTGGCAAGCCAGTTTGGAGAGCTCCACTTCAGCCATTTCTAGTGTGCTCAATCAATGGCTCGATGCAGCAGTCGCTGCTCCAGTATTGCAACCACTTGTCGAGCAATCGCTCACTACGGCGGCTAGAGGCTACGACCCAAACCACCCTGATGAGCGACGAGTGGTCAAGCTAAGTTCTCTTCTATTTGGCTGGCAGCCAGCGAATCAGGATCCTGAGGTCGGAGAGCGTATCGCTTTGCGCGACAGGATTTTGGCACGCCTGTACACTTCCAACAGGCTACGCACAGCAGCGGCGCTGTATAAGCCCATGAATAACTCTGCATCCACTTATACTAATCCTCCCGATTCAAATGCTTAGGCGTCATTCACGCCGACATGTATTCGAAGCTCCGCTCAAGAGTAGGATCCCTGGACTATACTTTCAGGGTGTTTTCTCGTGCGTCTGGGCTCCTCGTGCGTTCGCCCGAGAACGCAATCTCGGCGATGCGGCATGCCACGTCGTTCATCAGGCGGCTGAACAAGTGGCGTCTAACTGCTCTATCATTTCTCTAGCAGTCGCTACGCATAAAATAAATACCAAGCTGGGCAAGTTGCAGGGATGTCCAGAACATGGGCTGAAGATTCTGTCTGCGCATGTCTCGCTGTACGTGGATGCAGATACTGCATCACGTGCCAATGAGTATGAACGCCGCACTTTTGACAAGGCTAGTCTGCAGTTGGAGCTAGAGCGCTTACAGCGGTTTCGCTCTACGATATTGACTGATCCAGGTAACGCAATGGCATACTGGATGCTGAAGTATCCAGAGCGGCTTGGCGAGGATGCTCTAGGTCAGTTGGAAGGGCTCCTCAATCGGGTCGCAAAGTACAACCCAACAGCAACCTGGGTCGAAGTAGGCCAAATCATTCAAGGGTTTTTGGATAAGGCTGATCCTGAAGCCTTGCGTGATCTCGCGTGGGTACTTCGTTGGAGCCTTCACCGATATGGGCAGCACCAGGATGCTCTCCGAATTGCCGATCTATTCAGGTTAGACATAGAGGTGAATGAATGAGGTTGGGGAACGCACGGACAGGAAATCTGTAGTAGCGAGAGCGCTCATGCTGCTGTTTAAGTAAACGGCAGATCCTGTGCGGCCACCACTAGCTTAGTTTCGCAGTGGTCCCCGCATTGCTGAATTACGCTCATAGGAATCAAGGGCGGCGCTCCGCGCCGCCTCGCGGCCCGTCGCCCGCTCGGCGGCCGGGCATGCGGCCTGGGGGCCGGTCCCGGCCGCCGGCGACTCGGGCCGTGTTGGTGCGCGGTGCCCTGTTCACGAGCGATCACCTCTCGCTACGGTGTCGTCGTGACATCGTCCTTCCAGTATGAGATTCGTTGCTGGGCGTGCGCGGAGGACCAAGCCGCCGAGGAGCGCGCGGAGTTCGTGACCGGTCAGTCTGGTGATACTGACGAGCGCAAGATCCGATTAGCCATCGCCACCTGCAACAACTGCTTCGCGCCCCTGGCCCTTTACCAGGAAGTCATTTGGGACGATTTTGCAGAGGAAGAGGTCGTACGGTCCACACGAGCAGATGTGATCTGGCCCTTCCCTGATCAGCGAGGGCAAGACCGCTCTCGCGCCATCCCTCACGAACTGCGTAGAGAGCACCAGGAAGCGCAGCTATGCTTCAACGCCAATGCATACACGGCCACCGTCGTCATGGTTCGACGGGCTCTGGAAGGGGTTTGCGCCGACCACAACATCAGGGCCAAGAACCTCGTAAGCGCGCTCGAGGAGATGGAACGCCAGGGGCTGATTGAAGGCCGACTGCTTGAGTGGGCCCAGGAGCTACGCGTTCTCGGGAATGAGGCGGCGCACTATACAGGCCGCCCAGTGGCTCGTCAGGACGCACAAGATGCTCTCGACCTGGCTGAAGCTCTCATGGATTACCTGTATGTCTTCACCGGGCGGTTCAACGAGTTCAAGAAACGCCGCGAAGAGGCTCGACAGGACGCCTCCGGCGGGGGCGCTTCGGCTCCGGGATGACGCCGAGCTGGGGAGCGCGGGCCGCAGGTGGCTGCTGTAGAGCCCGCGCATCCCTCCTGCCATCGACCCGGGCAAGCCCAGCAGACCAGCTCCTACGTCTCAAGCCCGTCTGTGCCCCTTGGCGTCCAATGGCCGAGGAACGGCGACCGGCTGACGTACACGCGAAGACGGGCTTGCGCCTCCGTCGCTGGCCTGCTGCTGCTCCGCAGCGGGTCGACGGCATACGGGATACGCGGACGGAGGAGGAGTGTGCGAGGCCGCACGAGCCCAGGCGGCTTGATCGTGCGCCGCAGCGACGGAAGACCTACCCGGGAAGCAGGGTGAATGCGGGCACGTGCACGGGGCGGACCGCGGCGAAGTGGCGCACGTCGAGCGTGAACACCTCAGTGACCTTCAGACGCTCGGCCACCGCGACGACTGAGGCGTCTACGGCGCCGAGGGGGAAGTCCGCGTAGCGTTCGACCAGCGCGGCGACTCTGGAGAGGTCAGGCTTGGTCAGCTCGACGAGCGTGAACACGTCCGACTCGAGAGCGTGGAGGAATGCGGCCTCCGGTGCGGCGCCGCCGAACCTGGAGATCATGTAGCAGACTTCGGCCGCGACGAAGCTGGGGATGAGGAGTTCTCGGCGCGCATCGTGGAGGCGCTTGAACTCGCCTACACAGCGCTCATGATCGGCATCGTCGGAGATCGTGGCGGCCACGAGCGGGCCGGTATCGACGACGATCACTCGCCGTGTCCGAAGCCCTCGGCAAGGATCTCCTCGGTACGGGCGGCGACATCCGAGCGGCCGGCACGGACGGAGCCGAAGAAGGCCGGCGGCCAGGAGTCGCTCTCGGCGTTTTCGGAGGAGTGAACCAGTCGCAGCGTGTGTGCGCGGATCTCCCGGAGCTGGTCTCCGCTGAGCTGGTCGACCAGCCGATGCATGTCCTCGTACTCTTCAGGGGCGGCAGCCGTCATGGCTCTGAGTCTACGTGCTGGAACTGATCGTTTCCGAGCCGTGCAATATGCGTGCAATGATCTTGCGGACCAAGGCCGAGCAAGCCCGCTCCGGCGCAGGTCAAGAGCATCGGAAGACCTGGAATGGTCACGCGCTGTAAAACCGTCGGCTCAGCCTACGCAAGTTCGAACCTTGCACCTGCCACCATCAGGGAAAAGAGCTCCTGACCAGCAGAGATGCCGGTCGGGAGCTTCTTCATTTGTTGATCCGTGAGGACCCCTGATTTTCCCCTGTTCCCCGTGGGATGTGGCACGGGTGTGGCACGCGATCAAGCTCAATTTCAAGCGCGGACGCGCACGCCTTCCCCCTCCTGATCTTCCCGTCCGCCTCGACCCACCGCGAAGCGGCAGCGGGCCGGCGACGGAGGGGCAAGCCCTTCTTCGCGTGTACGTCGACCGGCCGCCGTTCCTCGGTCATGGGATGCCAACGGTTACAGACGGGCTTGAGCCGTAGGAGCTGGTCTGCTGGGCTTGCCTGGGTCGGGGCGGACGGGACGACCAGGCTTCCACCTCAGCCACCTACGGACATGGCTCATGGGCGGGCGATCATCCCGGAGCCGAGGCCCCCGCCGGAGGCTCTTGTCCTTCGAACTCACTGGGGATCACAATCACCTGTGATCAGAATCGGCTTGGTTGTGTGGGGCATTCAGCAACTCATGCTTGTCGTCGGGCTCTTCTTGCTATGGAGCGTGAAGGACGGAACGGGAATCGTGGAACTCCCCAATTCGACGCTTCAGGCAGCTTCCACGGTGTTGGGAGGGGGGCTTGTCCTCGGTTTCCTCGGTCAGGTGTTCCTGAGCCGCGCCTTGTTGCGCGGGCGGGGAGTTGAGCAGCCAGCGCCGACCCGAGAAACGCCATAGGTTCGCAGTACGAGTTCGGCGCAGGCCTGTGGTCGAAGCTGCCTTGAGGGTTAGTGCGGGCTGTGCAGGTGGACGGCCCGAGCGGGCGCAGGGCCGCGAGGCGGCGCGGAGCGCCGCCCTTGACTCCTAAGAGCGTAATTCGGCAACATGCGATGTTGCAGCGATGTTGCACAGCCTCCCTATGGACATGCGACTGTCCCGCGCGCATGATTGTGCACGTGGGGCTCTGGCGAATTTTGCAGTCGCGCTTTAACCGGAGAGCAGCGCCTAATGTAGACCCGGAATCTCCATGGACCTATGAAGCAAGTCAGGCGTTTTTAGAGCAGGCGCGGTGGCTGGTTGAATGGTACGTGCGACGCACCGAGGTTTTTGAGCGGAGATCCAGCCAACTCCTCACTTTTTGTGGCGTTGTTATTGTCCTTCTTCCCACCACCTTGGATCCAATCTCCAAAATCAACACGGTTCCGTTGAGGAACGTTAGTTACGGATGCGCGCTAAGCGCCGCATTATTCTTTGTTGCCGCCGCCGGATGTGCACTGAATGCTTTGAGGAGGCGCTGGGTTCGTGAGGTTAGTGTGGCGGCGGTTCGAGATAAATGGGACGAGTATTTGAAGGAAGGGGCAGGCGCCCCGGGGCATATAGTGGCTTACTTTACCGAGATGCTACTAATGAGAAGGCATCCAGAAGAGTCTCCTATTGGGACTCTAAGCATGGATGCCAAGAAAGTGGCCAAAGGTCTACTCTGGTCGATGCGCCTCATTTTTCCTGGACTCATCTTCTTAGTAGCAATACTTACCTTACTGATAGTAGGGAGGTTGATGTGAGCAAGTCCCCTGACCAGTCCACCCCCGAGCCAAAACCACCAGATCCAAACCCGCCAGTCGGTCCCAAGGGCGACCCTCCTCGCGAGCCCCTTCCGCCAAGGCAACCGCCTCCCAGATACTGAACCGCCGGGAGCGGCATGTGAGCCCGCTGGACATTTTCGGCGGGCTTACAATTGCAATAGAATCGTTCAGTCACTTCAACTAGAGACAGAATCTGGTTTGAGCGTGGTGCTTAGTTGATGGCTTTCCGTACCGCGTCTACGTAAGCCACGCGCCCTCTGATTTGCGCGGTGAACGCCTCGGCGGTCGCGGTAGCGAGAGGTTCGTTGTAGACGATGCCCTCTTCGGTTCGCTTTGTGGCGATGAACCATCCTGCTTGGTAGATGCCATCTCCGATGAAGCGTCTAACCATCTCCTGATATCGCTGATTGTAGGACATGCCCTTGAACGCCGGGTCTGTCGGAAATAGTGCGTCGACGGAGCGGTTCTCTTGCTCGGTTTCGGTTGTTTCCTGGAGGACGAACACGTACCCTAGCCACGGCGGGACCTGCCCGTATGCTTCGTTCTTGGTCTGTGCTGCGTGTGTGTCTGTTGCCGCCGTTCCTAGAGCTTCCTCGAAGCGGTTGTTGATATTCTTTCCGACGCTGCCCACCTGTGACTTGAATTCGATAGCCGCCACCAAGATTCCGTCGCAAACGACGACTAAATCCCACTGCTTGCGAACTCTGTAGTAGCCAGGCAAGTACGGTTGTCGCTCAATGACGCATTCTTCGGAAATGCCCGCGTTTATAAATTCCTTAGCGACCAATTTCGTGATGTAGCTCACGTGCGTGTTGGCGCGGGCGGCTCCGCCTGCTAGTCCCTGGTCCTCAAGCGCGGCTGCCTGCGCACCTCGCATGGTCCAGAACGCTTCGAGACCGCTCGTTCCTTCAGCTCTGGCGGATACCGACGCTGGGAGGGGTGCGAGGAACCAGATCGACCTGACATGAGCTCCATCCTTTCCAACCGATGGAGCCTCCATCAATCCCGGCGCGGTTCAAATGACGTGCGCTTTGGGGGTGACCACCTGCCGGTCTGGGCGGACGGGGCCGGCTACCTCGACCCCGACACCGGGGAAGTCCTGCCGACCTGGGATCAGGCCCTCGACCAGCTCGACCAGGACGACCAGGACGACGAGGCGGAACCCTTGCACGTGCTCCGCTTCGGCGACCAGATGGACATTCAGAGCGTGCTCGCCGGGACGCCGGACGCCGACCAGCTGATCCAGTACCTGTCGAAGTACCTAACCAAGTCCCTCGGCGACGCCCTGGGCGCTGACGACCCACGCCGGAAGGCCCACGCCGAACGGCTGCTCGACGCGCTGCGGTTCGAGCCGTGCGCGCCGACCTGCCCGAACTGGCTGCGGTACGGGGTGCAGCCCAAGGGCGCCAAGGCGGGGATGGCTCCGGGCCGTTGCAAGGGCAAGGCCCACAAGCCCGACCACATCGGCTACGCGGGCCGCCGCGTGCTCGTCTCGCGGAAGTGGTCGAACAAGACCCTCACCGAGCACAAGCAGGACCGCCGAACCTGGGTTCTCGAAGCGCTCGGCGTCGAAGACGAGCCGGTCGGCCCCCACCGCTACATCTGGCGGCCGGTCAAGCCGGGTGATCCCGAGCTGGCTCCGATCGGCGTACGGCTGCTCCGCTCGGTCCATGAACGCCAGCGCTGGCGCAACCACATGAACCAGCTCCAGGCGCTCGGAGACGGCCTAGATTTTTCGGCAACTGAAGGGAGGGCAGCGTGACCAGGAAGGCCGGGCAGGAGGTCGCGTCCCTTCAGGAGCTCCTGAAGGGACGGTTGCTCACGGTGAAGGAGGCGGCGGAACGTCTGAACACCTCCGAGCGCTTCCCTCGACGGCTGATCGAGGAACGGCGTATCACCTTCGTCCACGTCGGCCGGAACGTGCGTATCCCGGAAGCGGCGCTTGACGCCTTCATCGCGGCCGGAATCGTGCCAGCTATCACGCTCGACGGCTACGAGGGCGGGAGGGCGGCATGATGGCCAAGCGGGCTTTCGGCAATACGCGAGAGCTGCCCTCCGGACGGTGGCAGGCGCGGTATCGGGGACCGGATGGGTGCATGCGCTCGGCTCCCCAGACGTTCGGGAAGAAGCGGGACGCCGAACGCTGGCTCACGCTCAAGGAGGCCGAGATAGCGCGGGGGGAGTGGATCAACCCCGACGAGGCGAAGATCACTGTAAAGGAGTGGGGGGAGCGCTGGCTCTCGTCGGTGAGCCCGTCACTCAAGCCCAAGACGCGTGCCTCGTACGCCTCTCTCCTCCGGACGCTCATCGAACCTCGCTTCGGTAAGAACGAGGTAGGCCAGGTGCGCCCCATCATGATCAATGAGTGGGTTGCGAGCCTCACCAAGAGGGGGTTGAGCCCTTCCCGCGTTCGGCAGGCATACCGCCTGATGTCTCAGATCATGATGGCGGCGGTGAACAACGACCTGATCAAGGCGACGCCTTGTCGTGGTGTGCGGCTGCCCAGGATGCCCGAGACCGAACCGCACATCCTGACCAGTGCAGAGGTCGAGCGGCTGATCTCGGCGATGCGTAAGCCTCACGGCCTGATCGTGCAGCTTCTTGCGTACGGGGCCTGCGGATCGGTGAGGCGTTCGCGTTGCGGCGTCGGCATGTCGAGCTGGAGCAGGGGCGACTTATCGTCGCGGAATCGCTGGCGGAGATCGCGGGCAAGCACGTCTTCGACACGCCCAAGTCGCACCAACGGCGGGAGATCACGCTTCCCGGCTTCGTCATCTCGGCGCTTCGGTCCCACCTCGGCCGGCTACCCCAAGACTCGGACGCGCTGCTCTTCACGGGCCGGACCGGTAAGGCCCTGCACTACAACGCATGGCGGCGGTGGCACTTCGACTCGGCCGTCGACGCAGCAGGTCTGAAGGACGTCACGCCTCATGATCTCCGAGCTACGCACGCCACCTGGGTAGCTGACCGGCACAGCGTGATGGTGGCTGCTCGTCGGCTCGGCCACTCCAACGCGAGCGTCACCACTCGCCATTACGCGCGAGCCGTGGAAGGGCGGGACCGAGAGATCGCGGACGGGTTCGATGCCGAGCGTGGCACAAGGGACGGTTCAGAGGACCGTGTGGCACGTATGTGGCACGAAGAGGACGACAAGGAGCCTACGGCGCTGTCGCCGCTCTGATCAGCGGACACGCGGATCGAGGCGAGCAGACAGCACGGCAGCTGTAAAACCGTCGGCTCAGCCCACCCAGGTTCGAACCCTGGACCTGCCACCAGCAGGAAAAAGAGCCCCTGACCAGCAGGAATGTCGGTCGGGGGCTTCTTCGTCTCTTGATCTCCAGCGCCTCTGATTTCCCGTGTCTGCCCCTGGCTCATGGCACGCTCGGGGCGCGGGATCCGGGGTGCTCCTGCGCGGACGCGCACATCCATCACGTTGTCCCTGTGTGGGCGTCACCTTCACGAGCGTCGGCACCGTCCTGTGGCGTGGTTGCGCGTCCAAATGACCTGCGCCAGATCCAGGCCACCAGTTGATACGCGGCCCAGATGACGAATGGGCTCAGCAGCCCCCACACGTCGACCTCAGCCGTCATCTCCAGGCCCCCGGCGATGTCGGCGACGGAAACGCCGGCGAAGCCAAGCCCGATCAGGCCCATCAGACCCGCGACAAACAGCTCCTGGCCGCTACCGGGATCAGGGGCGGTCGCGACCCTCTCCGCGTGGCGCGGGTCGTAGGTCACTCGTATCTGTGCGTCCTTCTCCGGTGCGGATTCGACCGCGAGGGGGGCTCGCACAGCGCTTTCCACCTCGGCGCCATCGCCTGTGAGGAAGTGGACGATCGGGTAGACGGTGCGCCGACTGAGTGGCCAACGCCAGGATCCGCCTCGCGGTCCGGAGCGGTATCCGACAACGGTCGCCGTGGTGGCGACGCCGGCGCGCCGGAAGCTTAGCTCCTTGAAAATGCTCCATGCGCCATATGCGCCCACCCCCAGGCCGAACACCCCGAAGCAGACGGTGAACACCTCTTTCGCCACGCCATGCAGTTCCATGGATATCCCATCGGATGGGGGAGCGGCTTCATCCCTCGGCAGCGCCCGTCGCTCAGATGAGGTTCCCCTGGGAATCGGCAGACCATGGTGGCCGCAGCCCCGGCCTGGTGGACATCTGCCCGTACAGAGACGCAGGCCTTCTGGCCGTCTGCTTAGCCGCCGAGATCCCACATCCAGACCTTTTCGGCCTTTCCGCCGGCAAGCACGACGGTATGCCCGTTCACGTAGCCGAGCGCCGTGACGACGGACCGGTTGTGAGCCTTGAGCGGAGTGCCGATCTGCCGTCCGTCGAGCAGGTTCCACACGCGGATGTCGCCGCCCAGAGCGGTGGTCACCGCGATCGGGATGTCGCCGAGTCGTCCGCACAGGATTCGGGTGACGCGTGCGCTGTGCCCTCGAAGGGGCGGCGTCAGCCTGCGGCCCGTTCGCAGGTCCCAGAGATAGACCTTGGCGCCGCGTTGGGTGACGACCGCGGTCGTACAGCGTACGTGAGCCACGGCGATCGGGGATTCACTGGAACTGACCCCGCTCACCTCGCCAAGGAGGCGGCCGCTCTGGAAATCCAGAACTCGGGTCATTCCCCTCAAGCTGACGAGGAGGACCAGTCTCTCGTCGATGTCGGCCAGTGTCGTCAGCCCCAGCGGAGTAGTTTCACCGATCTTCACAGGAGCTCCGATTCTCGCCCTCGTAATCGGGTCCTTGATCCATGCTCTGGTTCCGTCCCTGCCGAACAGCACAGTGTGATCACCGGCCTGGGCGACCAGGGCCATCTTTTCGTCCTGGATGCGAAGACGCTCTGTCAGACTGGAGGCGACGAGATCCCGAAACGGTCCGCCCCCCGTTCGGTTCACGACGACGGTACGGTCACGCAGACGATCGGCTGGGACGTCTTCGAGGGAGCGGTAGGTGTCGGGCGGTGGGGCGGCGATCCTCCGCCCCGTGGCGAGATCCCACTGGATCACCCGGTCGTCCCAGCCCTGGGTGATCGCCACAGGCCGGCCGTACGACTCGCTGACCGCGATCGCCTGAATCGAGTCGGTGTGACCGGGCGGAACGGTCGCGGCAAGCTGCCTGGCGGTGTCGAGGCCCCAAAGCCGGACGGTGTTGTCACCGCCTCCGGTCACCGCGATCGGCCGACCGGCCAACTCTCCCACGGCCAGTGAGACCTCGGTGAAGGCCGGTCTGGAATTCTCATAGAGCTCGCCGCCCAATGCGCTGGGCGCCGGTGGATTGCCGGGCAGGAACCCGATCTGCTTGCGCGAGACAGGGTCCCATATGGAGATGCTTCCCAGGCGCCGGTTGACGGTCAGAAGGACAGTCTTTCCTTTCACTCTCACCTTGCGCACGGTGGTGAAATCACCGTCGATCCCCGCGAGCTCCCTGCCGGTGGCCAGGTCCACGAAACGGAGAGGATCCGGCCCCGGCTCGTTCTCGTCGCCGCCGTTGTCGTTGACCACAGCGGTGAGCCTGCCGTTCAGAGTGACGAGCTGGAGCGCCCGAACTCCGTTGTCCTCGCCCAAGAGGATCCGCGGCCCGATTCTCCGCCCGGACGCGGTGTCGACCACCTGAAGCTCGTCGCCGGCGGTGACCTCCACCGTTCGACCCTTCAGGCGGCCGACAGCGGGGCCTCTGCCGTCTCCGCCGGTCACCGTCAGCGGTTGCCCCGCGAACCGTGGCATGGTGATCACATTCTGCGAACGACCCACTTTGACGATCAGTGTGAGCGGGTGTCCCGGAGGCGATCCTCTGACGATCGCCGTGACCGATTGACCGACCTTGACCGGCTCCCCGATTGGGGCGAGGGTCGGTAGGTCCCAGACGCGTACAGTTCCGTCTTCTCCCGCGCTGACGGCGACGGGACGCGGTCCCAGTAGCCCGATGGCCACCCCAGTCACGTTTGTCTGTCCGTCACCCCCGAGCGTCGTCGGAGGCCCGAACGCGCTGGGCACAGGCGTTTTGGACGTCTGAACGCACGGTCTCGACGCGTACGGCCATCTCGGCGGCG
>NZ_KI866523.1:1544268-1565140 GCF_000511135.2 Microbispora sp. ATCC PTA-5024
GAGGGGACGTCACCTCGGCGGCCCAGCCGCTGAGGTGCGCAGTGCGGTTCCGAGCAGTAGCAGGCAGACAAGCAGCGACGAAATTCTGCGAACCGCACTCCACATCAGCGACTCCCCAAGGCGGAGGTATTCTCCGACATCTTTGCGTATCGTCGGCGTAATCCTTTTCGGGTGGCTGCGTCTGAGAGTGGAGTGTCGAGGCCCTAATAGTGCTTGCCGTACCGGTATCCACAGGTCGAGCGTTCTTTCCTCGCCGGCTCGGCGCCCTGCCGGACGACCGGCGAGGTAGGAGGCGGATACGCCGGCAAGGTCGGCGTCATGACCTACCATCGCCGAATGCTCGTCGTGCTCGTGAACGGCCTGCCCGCCTCGGGTAAGACCACCCTCGCCAGGAGCCTCGCCCACGCTCTCGGCCTGCCTCTCTTCAGCAAGGACCGCATCAAGGAATCACTCGCCGACACACTCGGTGTCACCGCACCGCCAGGCATGACCGACCGGCAATGGAGCCACAAACTCGGCGCCGCGGCGGGGGAAACGCTCTGGGCGCTCCTCGCCGACGCGAAGCACGGTGCGGTGCTCGAGAGTCCATGGCTGGCGAATCTGCGACCGGTCGTCGTCGCCGGCCTGGAGAGCGTAGAAGTCACCGATGTGCAGGAGGTATGGTGCGACGTCCCGGTGCCCCTCGCGCGTCAGCGATACGAGAAACGATCCGCCGACCGACACCCCATCCACGGCGCCACCCCCGCGGATGATCAGCAGTGGGACGAATGGGCTCGCCGAGCAGAGCCACTCGCTCTCGGCCCTGTCCACCGTGTTGACACCGCCCAGCCCGTGAACATCGGCGAGCTGGCACTACAGATACGCCGAACCCGGTGACCGATGCCTCCGGCGGGGGCGGTCCGGCTCGACGTGCTGTGAGGCCGTCGCTCGGTCCATCCAGGTGATCTATCTGGACAGGTACAGATTTACTTTCGCGCGAGTTTAATCTGCACAGGGCATACCAGGACGCCTTATTTTCGTGCATGAAAGTTAGCAAGAGAATACCCAGTAGGGCCGGCCGGTTACCCGCCCTGCGTGCGCCGAGGATGCAGGAGGATCGGCGCTCAGCGTCGAGGAGTGATGCCTCTGTTTATCGATCGCAGCCGAGGGGACACCACTCTCGTAATCGCCCATGCCGGGGCGAATCGGCTCATTCGGGAGGCCGAAATGAATGGACACCTACCGTATCGCGATTCCAGTCCGGCTCCTCGCGTCGGGGGCCCGCGCGGCTGGCAGGCCGACATTCTGCGTGGCCAGTCGTAACTGAGTGAGCCGAGGTACTGCGGTGCGTAAAGGCCGCAGTACCTCGACCTATGTCAGGCGGGGCGATGAATTGGGGGCGTTCGTGGCGCAATTGCCTTACCCTGCCGCTCGGCGCAGCGATGTGGTGGAGGATCTGTTCGGGTTCCCGGTCTCCGATCCCTACCGGTGGTTGGAAGACGGCGATGATGCGTCCGTACAGGACTGGGCCGCGGCCCAAGATCGCCTCTTCCACACCTGTCGCACCGGATGGCATGACAAGCAATCATGGGCGTCCTTGATGGACCAGGTGTCATCCTTCGGCGTCGTGGAGCCTCCGATGGCGCGCGGCTCGGTCATGTTCCTCGCCGAGCAGCTCCGCGGGGATGAGCAACGGCGCCTGCTCGTCGTCGACGCCGAGGGGAACAGGCGGGTGCTGGTCGATCCGGTAGAGATCGATCCGTCCGGCCATACCGGGTTGTACACCTGGTGGCCGTCGCGCGAAGGCGAACGCGTGGCCGTGCAGATGGAGATCGCCGAGCAGCCCGGCAGCGACATCATGGTGCTGGACGTGCGTACCGGCGAGATGGTGGACGGGCCGTTGCCGCGCGCCCGCAACACCTCGCTTGCCTGGTTGCCTGGAGGGGATGCGTTCTACTACGTCAGCCGTGTTCCCGATGAGGAACTGGCCTCAGACGACATGCGTCTGCACCGGCGGGTGAGGTTGCATCGGATCGGTTCGCCCTGGCAGGCCGACACGGTGGTGTTCGGCGGCGACGATGCCCCAGACCACTATTACGGGCTCACGGTCAGCGCCGACGGCCGTCATCTGGCGATCACAGCGACGGCTGGGCCCGCCTCACACAACGATGTGTACGTGGCGGAACTCCTCGATCCGGAATCCCTGCATTTCGTCAAGATCGTGGACGGATCGACCATACGTGCCCGTGTTCTCCCTCGTTTCCTCGCGGACGGCGATCTGCTGCTGGTCACCGACTACCAGGCCCCGTGCGGCCGCGTCTGCATGGCGCACCGGTACGACACAGACCCGGCTTCATGGCACACGCTGGTAGCCGAAGATCCCCAGGCCCCTTTGGACGAGTGTGTGGTCCTGGACGACCCGGCACTTCCGCAGCCCCTCCTGCTGGTGGCGCGTACCCGCCACGGCACCTCCGCCCTGACACTGCACGACCTGGCCAGCGGCCGCCTGCTCACCGAGTTGCCCCTTCCCGGTGCCGGCGTCGTGTCGTCCCTGCGCGCGAACCTCCCGCATGGACGTCACGCGTGGTTCAGCTACTGCGACGCGACCACGCCCCCCACCATCTATCGCTACGACGCCGCCGGCGGGAAAACGGAGCAGGAAACCGGCGCCACGATCGCCGGACATACTCCAGATATCCGCAGCCGCAGCGTTCGCTATCAGGCCGGCGACGGTACCGAGATCACGCTGTTCCTGTTCACCCCGGCCGAAGAACATCAGGGCCCCCGCCCCACCCTTCTTTACGGCTACGGCAGCTTCGGCATGCCGATGCGCCCATGGTTCTTTCCCATGGCCGCCGCATGGGTCGGCGCCGGCGGCACCTACGCCGTCGCCTGTGTACGCGGAGGCGGCGAGGAAGGCCAACACTGGCACGACGCCGGTCGCGGACCACACAAACACCGCGCGGTCAGCGACTTCAACGACGCCGCGACCTGGCTTATCACGACCGGTCGAACCACCCCCGACCAACTGGCGATCTATGGCCAATCCGCCGGTGGACTGCTGGTCACCGCCGCCGCCACACAGCGGCCGGACCTGTACGCCGCGGTCATCGCCGAAGCCCCGCTGTGTGACATGGTGCGCTACGAACACTTCGGCTTGGGATGCACATGGACCGACGAATTCGGTACCGCCTCCCAACCCGAACAACTCCAATGGCTACTCTCATACTCCCCCTACCACAACGTCGCGTCCGAAACCCCCTATCCCGCATTCCTCTTCACCGGCGCGGTAACCGATCTGCAGACCGGAGAGTCCCACGTCACCAAAATGTGCGCGGCCCTCCAGAACGCCACCACCAGTGACCGGCCGGTTCTCATGCGTCGAGAACCCGACACCGCCCACGCCGCCTTTCCGGCGAGCAAAGAACGCGCCCTGGCGGCGGACATCCTGGCCTTCGCCGGAAATCACACCGGTCTATCACCGGAAAAGACAACCAGGCGTATTCCCGAGACCGCCGCAGAAGCACACTGAGAACGACTACGACATCGTTCATGAGGCCGCGGCCCGTTCGCGGATCTCCACCGCCGTCTCCAGCATCTGCCGAGTGCTGGTGGACCAGCCCTGCAGGTTCAGATCCACGATGAGCTCGTCTGCGCCCGCCTCCGCGGCCGTGTGGATGTCGTCCATGATCTGGTCGAGAGTGCCTATGAACGGCGATCGGTCAGGTCCTGCCGGACGGCCGGTGAAGGTGACGTTTCCCACCACGACCATCTCCATCCGGCTCGTGTGCCGCCGCCGCAGAGCATCACGGGGAACTCCTGCTTAAGAGGCCCGTCACCAGCGGAAACGCGGCGGCGGGCCTCTTACGGTGTGTCCGGCCGTTCATGGTCGTCCACGGAGATCTACGGGGGCTCGCCGTCGTATGCGCGTCGGCGTCAGTCGGCCTGGTCTCTGGTGTGCCCTTGGATCAGTTGGTTTGGCGAGTGAGTTCGGGGACCGGCGAACACGACGAGCCCTCCACCGGACGATCAACGCGGTGGAGGGCTCGTGGTCACGTGTGGCCGGTGCCGGAAAACGCCGACCTGGGCCGTGCGTCAGGCCTTACCGAAGCAGCGCTTCAACTCGTTCAGGTCGTAGAAGGCACTGCCCTTGCTGATCGGCTTGCAGGAGGGCTTGAAGGCGGTCTCCTTCTCGTTGTAGAGCATCCGCACCAGGTAGTCGGCGCCCTTCGCGCTGCCGGTCGGTTTGCCATTGTGACCGTTGTGGGAGGTCCTGGCGTACAGGTCCCACTCGATGTTCGCGCCCATCGGAGCCACGTTCTCGCCGCGCCAGGGGTTGTTCTGGTAGCTGTACGGCTGGTCCAGCGTCGCCGCCTTGGTGCTGCCGGGCAGGTCGAGCAGCACCGCGAGTGGCTGGATCTCCTCGGCGTGGGTGAACCGGAGCACCGCCCCGGTGTCATCGGTGCCGTCGGCCTTGGCCTCGACCTTGGCGAACAGGTCGTCGAGCAGGACGCCGGCCATGTCATAGGTGATCGTGCGCCCGCTGAAGGACGGGCCCTTCGTGTAGAACTCCTCGGCGTCGTCGAGGTAGGCGAACCAGCGGGCGTCCTCGGCCGGAAGGAAGGCGTCGAGATCGACGTTCGGCGCCTCGACGCTCAGGGCCGGCACCGCGCTGTAGAGCGCGTACAGCGAGCGTGCGAAGGAGATTTGGTCGTCGCCGGACATCGTGGCGACAAAGCCGGGGGTGAACAGGCGCGAGACGACGTGCGCGGCCGACTTCGCGGTGGCCGGCTCCCCATCGATCTTGGCCAGGACCGCGGCCAGATCGGGGTCATTGTCCACGTACTCCTGGTAGTCCGCGTTCTGCGGCTGCTTGTGGAAGTACAGCAGATCCTTGTTGGTCACCGGAGCCTGGATCAACCCGGCCACCGCGGAGTTACCGGCGGCAAGGCCGCTGGTGAAGGCGTTGGCGCTCGCCACCGCGCGGTCGACGCCGGAGGTCACGACCTTGATCGGCTCCTTATCCTCGGCGATGGTGGAGAAGAGTGTGGGCATGCGGCGCTCCATGCGCAGCGCGATCCCCTGCTGCTCCTGCACGCCGCGACCGGCGAGATTGCCGAAACCGATCGACGACCCGCCGGCGAGCAGCGCCTGTACCTGCGGCGCGAGTTGCGCGCCGAGCTTGGTCAGCGCGCTCTGTGACTGCGCGGTCTGCAGCACCGCGAGCACCGCGTCGCCGTCGTCGCCGTCGCTCATGGCACGCGACCCGTGCCGGACGACGTTCTCGGCGAAAACGGGAGCAAAGCCCTTCGGCGGCGCCTGGTAGGAACCGATCCGCTCCTGCGGAGCGTACGGGGTCTTCGTTGTGTAGTAGTGCGGACCCGTCTGAGCGGGATGTGACAGATCCTGTGCCGATGCGGCACCGGCCGGGACGCCGATGGCGGCGGCCACCAGAGCCGTGGTCAAGGCAGCGCCGGAGGCGAGAATGCGCTTCAAGGGGAATCCTTTGGGGGCAGGCCACTGAGTTGTTGATCAGGAATACGGCAGCCTCGTATGGTGGCAAACTCCCCGGAACCACCAGAGAAGGGTGCATTTCACAAGAGTGAGGCGGAGATGAACTCGGTCGATGCCCCAGGTCACGACCGCCCAGGGCGCCAGCGGTCGCTCACAGTTCGCCCTTGCAGGAGGCGGCGCCCCAGGCTCAGCAGAAAACGGCCGGCGTGGTGTGTCGCCGCCACCCTTGACCGGCATACGAGGCTAGGGCCCTACGTCGTATGCGCGTCGCCGCGAGTGCTCAGCTAGCCGGGTTCATTTGCTACCGCCGACTGGCCAAATGAGACGACCTCTAAGCATTGCTCCGCGGACCGCTCGGAAGACCGGCGAGCTCCTCCATGCCACCCGAAAGCCGGTCCCGTACAGCAATCGGACTGCCGCCGCTCAGGGCAAGTGACACTCAGAGCCCCGGCGTCTGCCGTGGCGGCGGTGCCCAGCAGGAGAAACGCTGACGTACGGAGTCCCGGACACCGAAGGGGCTACAGCAGGACGGAGGAGGAGAGAGAAGTGGGGACAGGAGGTGTGGGGCAGGATCCACCGAGGTCTTCGTCCTACTCAGTGCTGTCGGTGCATGCGCGTCTCGCAGCCGCACTGCGGACTCTCGAGGAGTGGCTGACGCGGACAGGCGTCCAGGATGGAAGCATTGACGAGCTGATTCACCACCTGTGGCGGCTACCCACTGTCACGGCTGACGACTTCCGCGCATGGGAGGAGTCGGGGCCGGATCTCGTTGCCATGGCTCTCGGTGGCCCGATGCCCGCCGTCTTGGTGGAGAAGTGCAACCGTGCTGCCGTGGCTCCCGAGGACCTCTACGAGTTGGTCCAGCACACCACGGAAATCGTCTACGCCAACCTCTACGGCGCCGTCGACGACCACGGAACTCTCGGCCACCTGGCCGCGGTTGAGCAGATCGCCGGTCGGTACAACATGATTCTTCCGCCTGCGCAGTTCTTCGCCAGGTCTCCCTACGGGAGCCACGGTTGGGGACCCTTACTCACATCCGGTGATGTGGATCATTGGCGGACCGCCGACACGGCGACTGCATGAGGCGAAAAGATCTCGGGGGCTCCGCCCCGAACCCCGGGGCTCTCCGGCTCGGAGAGCTCGGGCTGTCGCGGCACCGTCCGACGACCGTCCGGCTGGCGCGCTGGAGATAACGCGCGATTTCCCGCTATAACACCGCCCATGACGTAATTCCCGGCAGTTGGCGTCGAGGATCGCTAACAAAGGGATATGCGCAGGGAAAGCCGGGCCGTCCGCTGTTTGTGGCGTCGGCGAACGGAAAGCACACCCCCAGAAGAATGGTCTTCCGGGCGCTCTCGACCGAGACTAGGTCGATTCCCGGAAATGTCGGAATTTCGGGGATAGTGGTACATTTCATGGGGGAGAAAGTGGCCAAGCGTCCTATTTTTGTCGGGTTGCTTGCGCTCAGTGCCGCAGTGACCGGCGGGGCCGTACCCGTGGACACTCCCGCCATCGCCGCGTCCGCCGGGGGCGCCGTCGTAATCGGCGTCGGCGGCGACGGGCCGGGCCAGAACCGAGCGCATGGGCGCCATCGCGCCGGGCATCGCGGCAAGCAGTGGCAGTCGGATCACGAGCGGGAGGGCCAACATCAGAACCTGCTCCGCGACGTCAGCCTCGTCCTCACGCCGGCGCAGAAGGGCGAGACGGATTCGCGGGCTCTGCCGTACGACTGGCAGAAGACGGACGCGAGCGCGAGTGACTACAACGATCAGAACGTCACGAGCCAGTTCACATCGGACCCGCAGGGCGGCCAGACCTCGGAGGCCATGCGCACCTACCTGCAGGATCTCGCCGCGAACAACAAGTTCACCGGTTCGGTGCTGGTGATGCGGCGTGGGAAGGTGCTGGCGCGGTTCGCCTCCGGCGAGGCCGACGAGAAGAACGGCATCCCCAACCGGCCGGACACGGTCTACCGGGTCATGTCGGTCACCAAGCAGTTCACCTCGATGATCGTGCTGAAACTGCGCGACCGCGGGCTGCTCAACCTGGACGACCCGATCTGCCCGTATCTCGTCCCGTCATACATCAGTGCCTGCCCGACAGCGTGGCTTCCCATCACGGTCCGCGAGACGCTCATACACACCTCGGGGATCCCCAACATCGAGACACTGCCCAGCTACCTCGCCAACATCACGCGACCGACCACGCCCCAGAAACTCATCCAGCAGTTCGTGAACCTGCCACTGGACTTCCCGCCCGGCACCAGTTGGAAGTACACCAACTCCGGCTACGTCCTGGCTGGTGCGATCATCCAGGCGGTGACGCACAAGCCGTACGGGACCGTCCTGCGCGAGGAGATCACCGGGCCGCTGCACCTCAAGCACACCGGCTACAGTAGGAGCTACCCGCCGGACGGGTACGCGAAGGGCTACTACACGGTCGGGTCACCGGCCCCTCGCCTCAACGGCTCCGAGCTGTTCTCCGCGACCGGCCTTTACTCCACCGTCGATGACATCGCCCGCTGGGATCGGGCGTTCGGCTCATACCAGGTCGCACCACCCGCGACCGTCCAGCTGGCGTTCACGCCGCAGGCGGCGTGTCCCTCCGGCGGCTGCCTCAACCTGCCGTCGAGCGCGTACGCCTTCGGCTGGCTCGTCGACCAGCTCCAGGGACACCCGCTCCGGTACCATCCGGGTCTTTTCCAGGGATACGCGGCGAGCAACATGTACCTGCCCAATGACGACATCCAGGTGGTCGTGCTCAGCAACGTGCAGGCCACCGACACCAACGGCATCGCCCGCCGCCTCGCCACGCTGGCTCTCGACCTTTGAGCATCTACAGAGGGGTGGAGGCGGTGGTCTCGAACACGAAGGCGATGCCGTCGAAATGCTCGGCGAGCACCGTGGGCATGTAGCTGCGTTTGTAGACGAGCCGCCTCACCAGCCCCCCATAGCTGCGCATCCGGAGGGGTTCGCCGAGCCACCGCGTCACGGTCTGCGGCCGTGGACCGCTCCGCAGGTCGATCACATGATCACCCGGACGAGCGGTGGCCAGGCGAGCCTCCACGGTCGTCGATCTCCGGACGAGCGGGACTCGGAAGGTGACCGGGGGCGTGGCCGGGTCCACCTTTCCGAATCGTCGCCGGCGGGCCCGGAACCGGCCCGCTCCGAAGAGCACGCCGAGTGCGTAGTACGCCTCGCCGTGGCGCTGCCTGAGGTGCGACCCCATCGTGGGCACCGACCCGCCGCTGTGGTCGCCCTTCATGATGTGACCGTTGTGCGCCCAGAGGGCGACCCTGGCGTCCGGGTCGGTCAGGAGCAGGTCCACGTTGTCGGCGAGATAGCGGTCGCGGGCGACGCTCACGGTCTGTGCGGGGTCGGGGTGCCGGAGCGGCCGGCTCGCGAGGTCGGCGCTCTGGTGCACGATCCGCGCATGCGCAAGCGCCTCATCCGGAAGGGAGACGCCGGCCAGGAAGTCCTCCACGCGGCGGGCGTCGGCTTCGATCCGCCGGTCGAGCGGTGGGCCGACGCCCAGGCGCTTGCCGGCGAGGGGAGCGAGGGGGTCGAGCAGGGCCGGCGCGTCATCGCCGAGGTGAGTACGCAGGGCGTCCAGCGATGCCGCCGGATGCTGCGGGTCGATTCCCGCGAACCGTACCTTCCGCGAGGCTGTGCGGTTGTGCTCGCGCAGCCACTGGACGACCGCCAGCATCTCCGCCGTGTGCAACGTCCAGAAGCCCAGCCCGGCGAGCGCCTCGACCGGATCGCCTGAGCCGCCCTGCACGTAGTCGTCCACGGCGCGGGAAGCCGAAGCGCTGGCCTCCACCGCGAGCGTCGTGAAGCCCAGCTCCTCGACCAGGAACTCCAGCATTCCGTGCCTGATCAGGAAGAACTCCCGGCTGCCGTGCGTGGCCTCACCGAGCCCCGCCACCCGCACGCCGTCCAGCGCGACGCGGAACGGCGCCAGGTCATCGGTTCCGGTGCCCGGTGTCAGGCCGTTCAGCGGTATCGCTCGCGACCTGAGCCACTCCGTCACCTCGTCCTCGGTCGTCATGTCACACCGTCTCGGCGAAGCCCGTCGACGCGGGCGTGAGCAGGGCCGACATGCGGGTCAGTGCGGCGGGGTTGATCCAGTAGTAGACCCAGGTGCCCCGGCGTTCGGAGCCGATGAGCCCGGCCTGCTTGAGCACCTTGAGGTGATGGCTGATCGTCGGCGGGGTGAGGTCGAAGGCCGCCGTCAGGTCGCACACGCACGTCTCACCGCCCTCGTGGCAGGCGATCAGCGACAGCAGGCGCAGCCGTACGGGATCGGCGACCGCCTTGAACAGCGGCGCGAGCCCGGCGGCCTCGCTCCCGGACAGCGGCGCGCGGCCCAGCGGCGTGCAACAGGCATCGGCAGCTCTTGCTTCGACACGCTTCTAATTTGACACATATCTAGTTAAGGTCGCAAACTGCTTCTGATTAGACGGCCATCGAAACAGAACGGCCCGACCGGCCCAGGGAGAAACCCATGTCCCGTGTCCAGCTCGCCCTGCGCGTCGCCGACCTGGAAGGCTCTGTCGCGTTCTACTCGAAGCTGTTCGGCGTGGAGCCCGCCAAGCGGCGGCCCGGCTACGCCAACTTCGCGATCGCCGAGCCCCCGCTCAAGCTCGTCCTCCTGGAGGGCGCGGAGGGTGAGGAGACCCGGATGGACCACCTCGGCGTCGAGGTCGAGGACGCCGCCCAGGTCACCGCCGCCACCGAGAGGCTGAAGCGCGCCGGCCTGGCGACCTTCGAGGAGAACGACACCACCTGCTGCTACGGCCTCCAGGACAAGGTCTGGGTGCACGGCCCCGGCCGCGAGCCGTGGGAGGTGTACGTGGTCAAGGCCGACGCCGACGTCCTCGCCAAGGAGGCCGACTCCGTGTGCTGCGCGAACGACGACGCGGCGGACCAGACGGTGACCGCGGGCGAGACGGTGACCGCGGCCAAGGACACCTGTTGCTGAGGCTCGGCGCGAACTCTTTTCCTCTTACTTTCCCTCCCTGTGGCGCCCGGCGCGAATAGCCGGGGAACCATGCGGACGCTCTGAATCCGTGGTTCGACGGCAGGAGGAGGGGAACCGGAGCGCGATGCCGCGTTTCTTTGGGCCTGCGGATGACGACATAAATGTAGTTAAGCGGCAAATGTAATGTTTTGCCGCCGGCTGGGGGAATTCCTCGGTCGCCGCGATTAGTGTGAGTAATGTTCGGCGCCGCATCGGCGTATCCCGAGCCCCGGAACCGACGCTGGTCGTCCGGTCCTCACCCTCAGGGAGTGATCTCTGATGCTCAAGCGTTTACTCCTCACCGTCGCGCTGGCGGCGTCGTCGCTCCTCGCGGGCGGAACCATGTCCGCCACGGCACACGCCTCCGGCCCGGGAGGATCCACCGCCCGGCACGCCCTCACTCCGGCCGCCGACTGCGTGCAGAGGGGTGACTGCACCTACTGCTACAGCTATCGCACCGCGCGCTGGGATCTGCAGTCGTGCGGAGGCGACTCCTCCGGCGACTAGCGGTATCGACCGGCCCCTGCGCGTCACGACAGCCCCGCGGAGCACCGCGGGGCTGCCGCATGGTCGGGGCACACCTGGGATCACGGGCGCAGGGTGTTCTCCAGACGGCGGACGGCGACGGCCAGCGCCACTGTCCCGAGGACGGCGAGATAGGCCACGGCGACGACCGGGTTGGCGCCGCCCGTGCCGAGGAAGGCGGCCCGGATCAGCTCCACGCTGTGGTACAGCGGGAGGACCTCCACGAGCACCTGGACGGGCCGCGGGTACACGTCCAGCGGGAAGAACGTCGTGGCGAACAGAAACATCGGCAGCATCACCAGCTGGATCAGCTGGAAGTCCTGCCAGCTCCGCAGGAACGTCACGGTCAGCAGCCCGAGCGCGGCGAACGCGAAGCCGATGAGCAGCGCCCCCGGGACGACCAGCAGCGCCCCCGGCAGCTCGGCCAGGCCGAAGACGCTCACCACGACCAGGAACACGGTGGCGACGACGGACCCGCGGACGAGCGCCCAGAGCACCTCGCCGAGCGCGACCGAGCGGACCGACATGGGCGTGGTGAGGATCGATTCGTACGTCTTGTCCGTGGTGAGCTTGCCGTACATGTTGAAGGTGGTCTCGTTCATCGCCCCGTTCATGGCGGCGGTGGCGAGCAGTGCCGGGGCGACGAACCGCGGATAGGAGATCGAGGCGTCGAGACCGGGGACGTCCCCCACGAGCAGGCCGACGCCGACGCCGAACGCCACCAGGTACAGCATGGGCTCGAAGATCTCGGCGAGCAGCACCGGCCAGGTGTGCCGGTAGATCAGCAGGTTGCGCTCGACCATCGTCCACGCGCGGCCGGTGGGCGCGCCGACGGGCATCGCCGTCATGAGTGCTCCTTCTTCTCAGACGTACAGCCTGCGGCGGTAGGTGCGGCGGGCCACGTATAGGCCGGCGGCCACCATCACGGCCAGGTAGGCGAGGTGGACCAGCACGCCGGACGTCGTCGCCGTGCCCAGGGCGACCGTGCGCCCGAGGTCGACGCCGTGCCAGAGAGGCGTGAGCCAGGCCAGCCGCCGCAGCCAGTCCGGCAGCTGCTCGATGGGGAAGAACGTGCCGGAGAACATGTAGAGCGGCAGGACCACGAACCGGAACATCGCGTTGATCTGGGAGGGCCGGGTCACGGTGACCGCCCAGGCTGCCGCGGGGGAGGCGAAGGCGACCGCGACCAGGATCGCGACCAGCACGAGCAGCGGGGCCCTGGCCGGGTCGACGGTGCCGAAGAGCATGCTCACGCACGTGAACAGGACGGCGTTCTGCGCGGCCCGCAGGGTCCAGTACATGAGGTGGCCGTAGAGGATGCCCGCCGGCTCCAGCGGGGTCGAGGCGGCGGCGCGGTAGCTGCCGCGCGGCAGGGCGCCCTGCATCACGGGGCCGGAGGCCTCGAGGAACGCGGTCTGCATGACCCCGGCGATCAGGATGCCCGGCAGGATGAACGTCAGGTACGAGTGGCCCTGGAGGTACGCGCTGTTCCCGTGGTCGACCAGCTTCCCCAGGCCGAGCCCGAGCGCCGTCAGGAAGAGCAGCGGGTTGCCCACGCTGATCACGATCGAGCCGCGCCAGGTGCGCCGGTACCGGAACAGCCAGTAGCCGAGTTCGCGGAACGCCGGCGCCGAGAACGCCCTGGCCAGTGTGTCCATGTCTCCTCGCGACGGTCGCCGGGGGATCGGGTCGGAAGGAATCGGTGCGGAGGCGGGAGGTCAGTCGAGGAGGGAGCGGCCGGTCAGAGTGAGGAAGACGTCCTCCAGGCTGGATCGCCGGACCAGGGCCGTCAGCGGCTGCACGCCCTGCCGGTGGACGGCGCTCAGCGTCTCCTCGCCGTTGTCGGTGGACAGCAGCACCCGGTCCGGCAGTTCCTCGATGCGTTGGGCCAGGCCGCGGCACTTCTCGATCATCACCTGCCGCTCTCCGGGGGCGAAGCGCAGCTCCAGCACCTCGCGCATGGTGTGGCGGGCGATCAGCTCGGCGGGCGTGCCCTCGGCCACGATCTTGCCGGCGTCCATCACCACCAGCCGGTCGCACAGCTGCTCGGCCTCGTCCATGTAGTGGGTGGTGAGCAGCAGGGTGACGCCGTCCTGCTTGAGCTGGAACAGCCGCTCCCAGAGCAGGTGGCGGGCCTGGGGGTCGAGCCCGGTCGTGGGCTCGTCGAGCAGCACGATCTCGGGTTCGTTGATGAGCGCGCGGGCGATCGTGAGCCGCCGCCGCATGCCGCCCGACAGCGTCGCCACCGCGTCCCCGGCCTTCTCGGTCAGGCGGGCGAACTCCAGTAACCGGGCGCTCCGCTCGCGCAGGACCTTCCACGACAGCCCGAAGTAGCGGCCGTAGATCAGCAGGTTCTCGCGGACGGTGAGCTCGCTGTCGATCGTGTCGTCCTGCGGGACGACGCCGAGCCGCGCCCGGATCCTGGCCCCGTCCCTGCCGGTGTCCCAGCCGAGGATGCGCAGGCTCCCCTCGGTGACCGGGGACACGCACGCGATCATGCGCATCGTCGACGACTTGCCGGCCCCGTTCGCGCCGAGGACTCCGAACGCCTCACCGCGTCGCACCTGGAAGTCGATCCCGTCGACGGCCGTGAAGCCCGTCTTGTCCCCCGGCCTGCCGTACACCTTCTTCAGGCCGCGCGCCTCGATCAGCACCGCGGAGACGTCGCTCATCCCGGTTCCCCCTCTGACGGAGATCGACAAGCCCCGGGAATGAAGCTACTCAGGGTGCGTAAGGATTTCAATGTTTTGACAATCAGATTCGTCTGATTGTCGTTCTCTTTCAGGCGACGGCAGTCGGCGGGTCAGCGGCCCTGGAACCAGATGTTCTGGTTGATCTTGCACAGGCGCGGATGCCTGCGGCAGAAGGACGTCTCGATGGCGGTGTTCTTGCCGTTCACCGAGACGACCTGGATGCCCTTGTTCCAGGTCGAACTGAAGACGCGCGGCTCGTTCTGGTTGTTGCTGCCATTGCCGGTCGACAGGTAGATGGGCCCGTGGTCCCCGTTCCCGGCCGCGGCGGCGTGGGCGGGCGTCTGCCAGAGCGACGCAAGGCCGGCGGCGAAGAGAGCGCACACGGCCAGCGCCGCCCGCCGCGCACCGCGGGCCGCGAGGAGAGCGCACACGGCTTGCGCCGTCCGTCGCGCCCTGCGGGCCGTAAGGAGGGCGCACACGGCCGGCGCCGTCCGCCGCGCACCGCGGGCCGCGCGGCGGTCCGGCGCGGTCCCGTGGCGGTGGACCGCCTCACATTCACATCGCCGAGTCATTCTGGCCCGCTCAGATCAGGGAACACGTGACGTTCGCGTGCATACCCGGCATCCGAGCCCGGGTCACACCCCTCCCGCCCCGCCGTACGGATCATGACCAGACCTTGAACCGGGCACGCCGGGGTGGGTGAGGCGCTCGGGCACGACCACGCTGTCGTACAGGCTCTCGCTGACGCCGGACCGCAGGGCGGCCTCGCGGAGGGTGAGGCCCTCGTCGAGGGCGCGGTGGGCGATCGCGGCGGCCCGGTCGTAGCCGATGACCGGGCTGAGCGCGGTGACCAGCATGATCGAGCGCTCGACGTCCTCGGTGAGCCGGTCCATGTCGAGCGTGACGCCCTCGACCAGGTACGTACGGAAGTGGTCGACCATGTCGGCCAGGATCCGCACGGAGTGCAGGACGTTGGCGATGATGACCGGCCGGAAGGCGTTGAGCTCGAAGTTGCCCTCGGCACCTGCGACGGCGACCGCCGTGTCGTTGCCGACGACCTGGACGGCCACCATCAGCATGGCCTCGGCCTGGGTCGGATTGACCTTGCCCGGCATGATCGACGACCCGGGCTCGTTCGACGGCAGGACCAGCTCGTGCAGGCCGGCGCGCGGTCCCGACCCCAGCCATCGCATGTCGTTGGCGAACTTGAACAGCGGCGCCGTCAGCGCCCGGACGGCAGCGGACACCCGTACGAGCGCGTCGCAGGACGCCTGGGCGGCGAACGGGTTGGGCGCGGTGGTGAAGGGCAGCCCGGTGAGGCCGGCGATCCGTGCCGTGACCTTCTCCCCGAAGCCGGGCGGCGCGTTCAGGCCGGTGCCGACGGCGGTGCCGCCGAGCGCCAGCCGGTACAGCCCGGGCAGCGTGGCCGCGAGGTGGTCGATGCCGTCGGCGAGCTGGGCGGCGTAGCCCGACCACTCCTGGCCGACCGTGAGCGGGGTCGCGTCCTCCAGGTGGGTCCGGCCGATCTTGACGACGTGCTCCCACTCGTGGCTCTTGCTCTCGGCGGCCCCGCGCAGCCGTTTCAGCGCCGGCAGCAGGCGCCCGGTGACGGCCCGTACGGCGGCGATGTGCATGGCGGCGACGAACGTGTCGTTGGACGACTGCCCCATGTTGACGTGGTCGTTCGGGTGGATCGGGTCCTTGCCGCCGAGGCGGCCGCCGAGCAGCTGGATGGCCCGGTTCGCGATCACCTCGTTGACGTTCATGTTCGTCTGGGTGCCCGAACCGGTCTGCCAGACGTACAGCGGGAACTCCCCGTCGAGGTCGCCGCGGGCCGCCTCGTCGGCCACCCGGGCGATCAGGTCCGCCTTCCACCGCGGCAGCCTGCCCGTCTCGGCGTTGACGAGGGCGGCGGCCTTCTTGATATAGCCGTACGCGTGGTAGACGGCCTTGGGCATGCGGTCGTCCCCGATGGAGAAGTGGATCAGGGACCGCTGAGTCTGCGCGCCCCAGTAGTGGTCGGCGGGCACCTCGATCGCGCCGAGGGAGTCGGTCTCGGTGCGGGTCCCGGTGGTGTGCAGCCCGATGGGGACGTCGCGCACGCGGGGCGGGGTCTGTCCGGCCACGGTCATCCCTCCCGGAGCGGGCGGTAGACCGGCCGCCACATCGCGTCGCGCACCTGCCGCGCCGGGTCCTTGAGGTCGGCGCGGGCCAGTCCCTCCCGGGCCGCCTGCTCGGCCACCGCGGTCGCGACCGTCGCCGACACCTCCCGCAGGTCGTCGACCTGGGGGAGCAGCGAGGCGCCCGGAGCCGAGACGTCCACCATCCCGGCGACGGCCCCGGCGGCCGCGTGCAGCATCCCGTCGCTGACCCGCCGGGCCCGGGACACGATCACCCCGAGCCCCAGCCCGGGATACAGCAGCGCGTTGTTGGCCTGGCCGATGGAGTGGGTGACGCGGTCGTACGTCACCGGCGGGACCGGGATGCCGGTCGCGATAAGGGCCTGGCCGTCCGTCCAGCGCAGCAGATCGGCGGGCATCGCCTCGATGCGCTCGGTCGGGTTGGAGAGCGGGAAGATGACGGGCCGGTCCACCGCCGCCGCCATCGCCCGCACGATCGGCTCGGTGAACGCGCCGTGCGCGGTCGAGGTGCCGAGCATCATGGTCGGCGCGACCCGGTCCACGACCTCGGCGAGGCCCGTGTGACGGCCCGCCGTCTCCGACGCGGGCCGGGCGTAGGGCCGCTGGTAGTCCCGCAGGTCGTCCATGTCGTCGGTGAGCAGGCCCTGCTTGTCGACGGGCCAGATCCGGCGGACGGCCTCCTCGTGGCTCAGGCCGTCGCGGACCATGGCGTCGCGCAGCTGGTCGGCGATGCCGATGCCCGCGGTGCCCGCCCCGAAGACGACGACGCGCTGGTCGCGCATCCGCGTCCCCGCCGCCCGCAGCGCGCCGATCATCGCGGCCAGCACGATCGCGCCGGTGCCCTGCATGTCGTCGTTGAACGTGGCGATGTGCCCGGTGTAGCGCTCCAGGATCCGGCGGCCGTTCGAGGGGCCGAAGTCCTCCCAGTGCAGCATCGCGCCGGGGAAGAGCCGGGTGGCCATCCGGACGTAGGCGTCGATGAAGGCGTCGTACGCCTCCCCGCGCACCCGCGGATGCCGGTTGCCCACGTACGCGGGATCGCCGAGCAGTCGCTCGTTGCCGGTGCCCACGTCGAGGGCGACGGGGATGACCCGCCCGGGGTCGACGCCGGCGGCGGCCGTGTAGACGGCCAGCTTGCCGGCCGTGATCCCGGCGCCGCCGTTCACGCCCCAGTCGCCGATGCCCAGGATCTCCTCGGCGTCGGAGGCCACGATCAGGTCGACGTCGTCGGGCCCGAGGCCGGTGTTGCGGAACGCCCGTTCGACGCCGTCCGCCTCGTCGATCGACAGGTACACCCCGCGCGGCCTGCGGTACTCGGTGCTGTACGTCTCGATCGCCCGCGCCACCGTGGGGTCGTAGACGATCGGCAGCATCTCGCGCAGGTGGTCCCCGAGCAGCCGGTAGTACAGGACCTCGTTCCGGTCCCGTACGGCCTCCAGGTAGACGTTCTTCATCAGGTCGGTGGGCTGGGCGCGGTACTGGGCGTACGCCCGCCGGGCCTGCTGGTCCAGCGTCTCCACGGCGGGCGGGACGAGCCCGTCGAGCCCGAACTCTGCCCGCTCCTCCCGGGTGAAGGCCGTGCCCTTGTTGAGCAGCGGGTCGTGCAGCACCGACAGGCCCCTGAGACCGTGACGTGCGGACGAGGTCATGGTCGGCCCACCTCCCGGGAGTGGCCCTTCCCTCACCGCCGCAATCCCGCGTGCTCCGGCCGGTCAAGACAGGTGAAAGGTTCATGGACCGTTCTGGGCGAGGCCACGTCCCCGCTCGCCCCCGCGCCGTGACCGCTAACGGCGGCCGGCGTCGGCGAGGACGTCGGACAGGGAGTCGAAGACGGGGAACAGGCAGGTCAGGTTGGTCCAGCGCAGGATCCGCAGGACCTGGCCGCGCGGCGCGACCAGCGCGAGGTCTCCGTTGCGGTCGCGCAGATGGTGCACCAGCCGGACGAGCAGGCCGACCGCGGTCGTGTCGATGAACCCGACCTCGCTCAGGTCGAGGACGAGCCACGGGCCGTGGCTCTCGATCAGCCCGATCAGAGGCTCGCGGAGGCGCCGTACGGCGTGGATGTCGAGTTCGCCGTGCACCGCGAGCACCGCCCACCTGCTGTGCGCGGGGATCCTTATCGTCCACGTCTCCACGGTGGTTCCCTTTCGCCTTCCGTGGACGCGCCGAATTCGCCGCGGCCGCCTGATGGCGGACCGGCGAAGCGCTTCGCCGTGCGCGTCGTGCAAACGCCGAGACAAAATGCGGGACAAGCCCTCTCTTACTCAGAGTAACAACGTTCCTCCGGAGCGTCGATCGGCCGTCGAGAGGGGAAGGTAAAGGCCGCCGCGTGGTAATGCGACTCCCCGGCGTCATCTCGTACGCAAGAGAGCTATTGTCACGGTTTATGGGGGTAAATCGGCGCCATCTCGTCCTCGGCGGCGTGCTGCTCGCATTCGCCGCGGGGTCGGCGCCCCTCAACTGGGAGCTGACCCGGGTCGTCCAGATCGCGTACGCCAGCCAGGGGAGCGTCGCGTACTCCTGGGGTGGCGGGCACGCGTCGCGCCCGGGCCCGTCGAAGGGGACCTGCCTCGGCTACCACGGCGCGATCCGCCCGTGCCCCGCGGCCCGCACGCGCGGGCTCGACTGCTCGGGATTCGCCCGCTGGGTCTACGACGAGGCGTTCGGGGACGACGTGCTGGGCCGCGGCAACACCGACGACCATCTGAGGAGACTGCGCAAGGTGGACGTCGCCCAGCCGGGGGACCTCGTCTTCTACGGCACGTCCCGCAAAACGCATCACGTCGGCGTCTACATCGGCGGCGGCAAGATGATCAACGCGTTCGCCACCGGGACCAGGATCAGGATGGACGACGTGTCCCGGCTCGACGATCTGCTCGGCTACTACCATTACCCGGCCTGACGGCCGCGTTTGATTCGGGCGTAAATCCGGCTTTCCGGCCTATGCTTCTCCCGTGCGAGTCCGGGTTTTAGGGCATATCGGAGCGGAGATCTCCGGCCGTCCCGCCGACCTCGGCACGGCCCTCCAACGCGCCGTGATGGCCCGGCTGGTGTGCGCGCAGGGGCACGTGGTGTCCACCGACCGGTTCATCGACGACCTGTGGAACGGCCAGCCCCCGCCCCGGGCGCTCGCGGCGCTTCAGGTGTACGTCTCCAACCTGCGCCGGGTCCTGGAGCCCGGGCGCGCGCCGAGGACCCCGGCCCGCGTGCTGGTGAGCGTCCCGCCGGGCTACCGGCTCGCGCTCGACGCGGACGAGGTGGACGCCTGGCGGTTCCCCCGGCTGGTCGACGCCGCGGCCGCCCTTCTGGTCCAGGGCAGGCCGGCCGAGGCCCTCGACGCCGTGGACGAGGCGCTGTCGCTGTGGACAGGCCGGCCGTACGCCGAGTTCGCCGACGAGGAGTGGGCCGTCCCCGAGGTCGTCCACCTGGAGGAGTTGCGGACGGTCGCCGTGGAGCACCGCGCCGAGGCGGGGCTGGCGCTCGGCCGCCACGCCGAGGTGATCCCGGAGCTGGAGCGCCACGTGACCGCCCACCCCCTGCGTGAGAACGCCGTCCGGCTGCTCGCGCTCTCCTACTACCGGGCCGGACGGCAGGGCGACGCGCTGGCGGCCCTGCGCCGCACCCGGGCGCTGCTGGCGGACCAGCTCGGCGTGGACCCCGGGCCCGCGCTCCGCGGCCTGGAGGCCGACATCCTCGCGCAGGCCCCATCGCTCGATCCGGCCCCGGTCGTCCGGCCTCCGTCGCTCGGCCTGACCCCGGCCGCCCCGGTTGCGCCGCCGCCGGCGGTCGCGCCGCCCGTGCGCGCCCGTCCGCCCGCCCCCTCGCGCATGGTCGGCCGTACGGGGGAGCTGGGCCGGCTCGTCGCGGCGGCGGCCCAGGCGGGGGACGGCTTCCGCATCGCGTGGCTCGGCGGCGACGCCGGGGCAGGCAAGAGCACGCTCGCGGACGCCCTGGTGCGCCACCTGACGGAGCAGGGCTGGCGGGCCGTCGTCGGCCGCTGCCCCGAGACGACGGGCGGCGTGCCGCCGGCGTGGGCGTGGAGCGAGGTGCTGCGCGACCTGGCGGCGACCACGCCGCCCCCGCCGGAGACGGCCGCGCGGCTGGCGCCCCTGCTGACCGACGACGCCGTGCCGGTCGGCCAGTTCTGGCTGGCCAGAGCCGTGGGCGACTATCTGGAAGGCGTTTCCGCACCGCTGCTGATCGTGCTGGAGGACGTCCACCGGGCCGACGAGGAGACCCTCCAGCTGCTGCGCCACCTCGCGGTCCGGCTGGCGGGCACGCCCGTCCTCGTCCTGCTCACGCACCGCCCGGCCGAGGCCGGCGCCGACCTCGTGACGACGAGGGCCGCGCTCGCCGTGCAGGCCGCGGAGGACGTGACGCTGGGCGGCCTCGCCGAGGACGAGGTGGCCCGCCTGCTCGTGGAACGCTCCGGAGTCGAGGTCGGCCCGGCCACGGCCCGCACGATCACCGAAAGGACCGGGGGCAACCCGCTGTTCGTCTCCGAGACGGCGCGGCTGCTCGCGGTGGACGGCCCGTCGGCCGCGCACGCGCTGCCGCCCGGCGTGCGCGACCTGATCAGGCGGCGGGTGGCGCGCCTCCCCGGGACGGCGCAGACGACGTTGCGCACCGCGGCCGTGCTCGGCAGGGAGGCGGACACCGACGTGCTCGTCGCCATGCCGGGCGCCGACGAGGAGACCGTGCTCGACGGACTGGAGGCCGGCGTGCTGTCGGGCCTGCTGGAGGAGCCGCGCCCGGGACGGGTCCGGTTCGCCCATGTGCTGGTCCGCGAGACCCTGTACGAGGACATCCCGCGGCTGCGCCGTACCCGTATGCACGGGAAGGTCCTCGCCGCGCTGGAGGCCGTACGGCCCGGCGACGTGGGGGCGCTCGGGCACCACGCGCTCGCCTCGGCCACCGCCGCCACCGCGCTGAGCGCGGCGGCCCACGCGACGCGGGCGGCCGCGCAGGCGTCCGCGCTGTACGCGCACCGCGAGG
>NZ_KI866523.1:1565571-1615770 GCF_000511135.2 Microbispora sp. ATCC PTA-5024
CGCTGGACGCGCTCGGCCTGCTCGCGGAGCCGCCCGCGGACACCCGGATCGACCTGCTGTGCCGCCTGGTGTCCGCGCTGGCGCACGCCGGCGAGGTGGAGACGGCGGTCGCGACCCGGGACGCGGCGCTGGCCGCCGCGCGCGGGACGGGCGACCGGCGGGCGATCGCCCGGGCCGCCACGGCGTTCGACGCGCCGATCATCTGGACGATCCAGCCCGAACGGCGGTTCGAGCGCGAACTGGTGCGGGTCATCGAGGACGCGATCCGCGACGAGACCGGGGAGCTGCGCTGCCGCCTCCTGTCCGCCCTGTGCCACGAGGTCGAGGGACACGATCCCGGACGGCTCGAGTCGGCGAGCGTGGAGGCCCTGGCCATCGCCCGCGACCTCGGCGACCCCCGCCTGCTGTGCACGGCGCTCAACGCCCGCTACTGGGCCTGCCTCGGTCCCGGCAGGCGCGACGAGCTGGAGGAGCTCGGCCGCGAGCTGCTGGAGGTCTCGACCGCGGCCGGGCTGCTGGGCCACCGGATGCTGGGGCACGTGGCGCTGTGCATGGTCGCGCTCGGCCGCAACGACTGGGCCGAGGCCCGCCGGCACGCCGACCAGGCCGTCGAGCACTCCACGAGCGGCCAGCTCGGCCTCGCCCTCGGCATCCTCGCGTTCCTCGACGCCGTTCACCTGCTGATCCGCGGGGAGTTCGAGCGGGCGGAGCACGCCTACACCCTGCTGGGGGAGCGGATAGCCGAGACGGGCGGCGGCGCCAGCGGGCACCTCATGGGGGTGTGGTGCCGGTTCGCGGTCCGTCTCGTCGTCGGGCGCGGCCACGAGTCCGTGGACGAGATCGCCCCGGTGTGGCGGCGGATACCGACGGTGACCGACGAGATCTACACCCGCGCGCTCGTCGCCGCCGGACGCCTGGAGGACGCGGCGGCCGTCTGGTCCCCCGTGCGCCTGCCGAGCGCCGACTACAGCTGGCTGATGATGATGGTCCTGCGGGCCGAGAACGCGATGGCGCTCGGGGCGCGGGCGGCGGCCGAGGAGTGCTACCGGCTCCTCCTGCCGGCGGAGGGCGAGATGGGCGGGCTGAGCATGGCGTCGGTCACGCTCGGGCCGGTGGCCCACACGCTCGGCGATCTCTCGGTGTACCTCGGCAGGCCCGGGGCCGCCGCCGGCCACTACGCGCGGGCGGCGGAGGTCGCCCGGCGGATCGGCTCACCGCACTGGGAGGAGGCGGCCCTTCGCGCGCTCGCCGGGGTCTCCTGACCCGGGCGGCCTCGGTCACGTGGCGAGGCGTGGTCACAGGGCGCCGGGTGGTCAGGGGGCGCCGAAGACGAGGCGCTCGCGGCGGCGGTGGCCGGGGCGCAGCAGGGCGAGCAGGAGCACCAGCACGGGGCCCGCCAGCTTCCGCAGCTCCGCCATCTCGGACGGCTGTACGTACCGCTCGATACGGGGCAGCTCGAAGCGGATGTCGCCGCCCTTCTGGGCCGCCTTCTCCACCTGCTCCCAGTCCCCGGCCGAGACGTGCCCCAGGATAACGGGGAACAGCAGCCGCTCCTCCTCCTCGATGTGCTCGTCGAGCAGGTCGGCGAGGCGGGCGAGCGGCTTCGCCAGGGCGGCCGGGTCCCCGGCGGCAGCGGTGATCTCGTTCAGCAGCGGGTCGAGGGCCGAGTGGTCGTCGGTCAGGTCGCTCAGGTCCACCTCGGCGCCGGCGGAGCGGACGATGACGGGCCAGAGCACGTCGTCCTCCGTCTTGTGGTGGTGGTGGATCCCTGCGCACAGCTTGACGACGTAGTCGCGGATCGCGGCCGCGCGCCGGGCGTCGCAGGCCTGCCGGCCCTCGGCGATCGCGCGGGTGGTCTCCGCCAGCCGGCGGGAGTCGCCCCGCATGGTCCGGTGGCCGAGGCGGAAGCCCAGCAGGTTGGGAGTGGTGGCGGACATCGGGTGACCTCTCGTTGCGTCTCGATGGTGTACGACCACCGTGCGGGAGGACACTTGGCGTTCGTTAGGTCCGCACTTAAACCCGGTCCCTATGGGACGAGTGTCATTTCAAGATATGCTGGGGAAATCCGATAGCTTGTTCCCCTATGGACAGGCGATGGGTGGGGCCCGACGGGCTCGAGATCGTGCCGGCGCACCGCGCCGGCCGCCAGGTCCTCCGTCTCCGGCGGCACGGCCTCGTCGTGGCCGACTGCCTGTCCGTCGAGGAGGTCGCCCGTTACGTCGATCTCGCCGACCTGTGCGAGGTCATCGCGCTGCCCGGGGCCCGGCAGGACGCCCGCGCCGCCGTACGCTGACCGTCACGGGATGACCTAGAGTCACAGATCGACGCCGAAGCGTAACTGTGATCGTGGATGGGCACCACACCCCGTGAGAGGGGATCCGATGCGTCTGCCCAGCCCGACCGTGCGCCCGGCCGCGACAGCGGCGTGCGCGATCACCGTGGCCGCGCTCGGCCTCACGGCGGCCGGCTGCGGCGCGCCGGAGACGGCCGCGGCCGGTGAGCCGCCGATCTACGTGCTCAACTTCCACAACGCGGAGCGGGGCCGCGCCGACCGGCGGCCGGCCGACCTCGTGCTGTCGGAGTTCAGCACGCTCACGAAGGTGACCTGGCGGACCTGGGGGCCGTCCGGCGCCACCGGGGCCGGCAAGCTCAGCGGCACCTGGTGCCTGCCCCGCTGCGCCACGGCGCCGTACGACGCGACGGTGACGCTCAGCGCGGTGGTCCCGGTCCGCGGGAACGGCTATTTCACGAGGTACCGGGTCCGGGCGAGGCTGCCTGCGGACGAGCGCGCCCAGGCCGACCTGGACGGGGTCCTGCCGACGCCCTGAGCCGGTACGGGCGGGTCCCGCCGCCGCTCGGAGGCGCCGCTGTTTGATTTCGCATCGGCCGTCGGGGACGTGTATGGTTACACCTGTCCGCGACGCGCGAGCGCACACCGGGCACGCCCCTATAGCTCAGTCGGCAGAGCGTCTCCATGGTAAGGAGAAGGTCAACGGTTCGATTCCGTTTGGGGGCTCTGGCCGGAAAGTCCTGTCCGAGGTCATCGGATGGGGCTTTTGGCTTGGTGGGGGTCTCTCCCCATCGGAAGACCGATCTCGATCACGGCATATCCCGTTGAGGGAAAGCCGTCCAGGTCGGGTATCCTTGCGTGGCCGGTTCCCGTTTTCCGGCCAAGGCGGAGTAGCTCAGTCAGGCAGAGCAAGCGGCTCATAATCGCTGTGTCGCCGGTTCAAGTCCGGCCTCCGCTACTACCCGCGCCGGCCGCCCCCGAAGGGTGGCTCCGGCCCGGGTTGTCCAGTAGTCCCGAACGCAGAAAGGCACTCCCACGTGGCTGCCACAGACGTTAGGCCGAAGATCACGCTGGCCTGCCAGGAGTGCAAGCACCGCAACTACATCACGCGGAAGAACCGGCGCAACGACCCGGACAGGCTTGAGCTGAAGAAGTACTGCCCCAACTGCAAGACGCACCGGGCGCACCGCGAGACCCGCTGACCCGGATCCGTCCGCGGCCCCTCGCGTGAACGGGGCCGCCGGGCCCGTGCGGCGCATCCGCGCACGCGCATCCTCGGGACGCCGTGGCGCGCGTCAAGCGCCGCCCCTCCTCAGGGTCGCGGTCTATCGCGATCTTCACATAGATACGTACGCGGACGGCCGGCGTTCCCGCCTGGGAGCGCCGGTTTGTCGTGTCCGGACAGGGAACGGCCCGCGATCGTTGGCGCCGCCCGACAGCCCCGTCTGAGCGCCCCGGCCACTAGCGTGGACAGTCGCCGGCGGGGGCGCTGCCGCCTCACGACAGCGGAACCTTGTTCTGTTACCGTCGGCCGCAGAGGTCTGGCGCAGCAGCGAAGGAGTCCCGCCGATGGCGTTGAACCGCGATTTCGTCGGGCGGACGTACGAGTCGTCCGCTCCCTACGAGGTCAGTCGCGTGAAGATCAGGGAGTTCGCCGCCGCGATCGGCGAGACGAACCCGGTGTGCCACGACCGGGACGCCGCGGTGGCGGCCGGGCACCCCGACCTGGTGGCCCCGCCGACCTTCCCCATCGTGTTCAGCCTGTCGAGCACCGGCGGCGCGCTCGCCGACCCCGGTCTCGGGCTCGACTTCTCCATGGTCGTCCACGGCGAGCAGCGGTTCGAGTACGACCGGCCGATCTACGCCGGGGACGAGCTCGTGTGCACCTCGACGATCACCGAGATCCGCAGCGTCGGCCGCAACGAGTTCCTGACCCTGCGCAGCGACGTCAGCACCACGTCCGGCGAGTCGGTCTGCCGGACCTACAACACCATCGTCGAGCGCGGAGGGGCGGCGTGACCATGGCTGCGACGGTCAAGTACGACGAGGTGGAGGCGGGCCAGGAGATCCCGGCCGTCGAGTACCCCGTCCACCGGGTCGACCTCGTGCGGTACGCCGGGGCCTCGGGCGACTTCAACCCGATCCACTGGAACGAGCGCTACGCCAAGGCGGTCGGCCTGCCCGACGTCATCGCGCACGGCATGTACACGATGGCCCAGGGCGGGCGCTTCGTCACCGAGTGGGCGGGTGATCCGTCGGCCGTCGTCGACTTCGGGGTGCGGTTCTCCTCGATGGTGGTCGTCCCCGACGACGACGCCGGCGCGACGATCAGGATCAGCGGCGTCGTGGAGGAGAAGCTCGAGGACAAGCGCGTGGTGGTCGTGCTGACCGCCAAGTCGGGCGACGCCCGGGTGCTGTCCAAGGCTCGCGCCGTCGTCCAGCTGTCCTGAGCGGCCCGTACGGCCCGGGCGGGGCCGATTGGGTGCGGCGCCGCTGGGTAGCGGTGGGGACGTGAGCGAGCGAACCAGACAGACCGACCGGGCCGGCGAGACCGAGGGTGTGGTGGACGAGCCGGTCACGAGCCAGAAGAAGTGGCCCCACGACGCCGAGACGGCGGAGCAGAGCCAGCCGGGCGGCCACGCCGCGACCGCGCCGGGGATGCCGCCGCCCCGGGCCGAGAACGCCCGGCAGGCCGCGGGCGCCGCGGGCGAGGAGGCCGTCACCGAGGTCAAGCGGGACGTCGCGCCCGGCGGGACGATCGAGACGGCCCTGACGGAGTCGGGCACGGCCTCGATGGTCGCCTCCCAGCTGCTGTGGGACGGCAGCTCCGCCACCTCGCGGATCGACGCGGTCATCGCCGGCGCCCAGAACGACGCCCAGAACGACGCGGCGGAGGACGCGGCGGAGGACGGCCGGGGCGAGACCGGCGGGGCTCCCGGGGGACGGTGAACCCGGCGCGGGGCGAGAGGGCGGCGGGAAACCGGATCACCGACCTGTACGGCCGGTCCTGACTATTCTGTTCGTCGGGACGTTCCGGATACTCCCGGGCCGCATTCCGGCTTCCGGGCATGCCGTTGGGAACGGGCGAGGCCCGGCGTCCCCGGCCGGCGCGGGTCCACCGCCGCCTGGCGGGTTCCCGTCGTGCTGAGGAGACGCTGAGGGTGCGCATGGCTGAACGGCTGGCAGGGGTACGGCTCGCGCCGTACACGACGATCCGGGTGGGCGGCCCGGCCAGGGCGTTCGCCGAGGCCCGCTCCCAGGACGAGCTCGTCGGGATCGTGGCGGAGGCCGACCGCGAGGGCGAGCCGGTCCTGATCCTGGGCGGCGGCAGCAACCTCGTCGTCGCCGACGAGGGCTTCGACGGGCTCGTGGTCCGGGTGGCCGGCACGGGCGTCGAGGTGGCCGCCGACGGCGACCGGGTGACGGTCACCGCCCAGGCGGGCGAGGACTGGGACGCCCTGGTCGCCCGCTGCGTCGAGGAGGGCTGGTCGGGCGTGGAGTGCCTGTCCGGCGTCCCCGGGCTGGTGGGGTCCACCCCCATCCAGAACGTGGGCGCGTACGGGCAGGACGTCTCGCAGACCGTCACCGGCGTGCGCGTCTACGACCGGATGACGGGGGAGACGGCCGACCTGACGGCGGCCGAATGCGGCTTCGCCTACCGCGACAGCGCGTTCAAGGCCGACCCGGGCCGCCACGTGGTGCTGTCGGTGACGTACGCGCTGGAGCGCGGAGAGCTGTCCGGCCCGGTGGCCTACAAGGAGCTGGCCCAGCGGCTCGGAGTGGAGATCGGCGAGCGGGTGCCGCTGGCCGAGGTCCGGGAGGCGGTGCTGGCCCTGCGGCGCGGCAAGGGCATGGTGCTCGACCCGGACGACCCCGACACCCGCAGCGCGGGCTCGTTCTTCACCAACCCCGTTTTGGACGCCGCGGAGGCGGCCGACCTGGACAGGCGCGCCCCCGGCCACCCCCGCTGGGACATGCCGGACGGGACGGTGAAGGTGCCGGCCGCGTGGCTGATCGAGAACGCCGGGTTCCCGAAGGGATACGAGAAGGGCGCGGTACGGATCTCGACCAAGCACACGCTGGCCCTGACCAACCCCACGGGCGAGGCGGGCGCGGCCGACCTGCTCGCGCTGGCGCGGGAGGTCCGCGAGGGCGTGCAGGAGAAGTTCGGCGTGCTGCTCGTGAACGAGCCCGTCCTGGTCGGTGTCACGCTCTGACCGGTTTTTACCCTCGATGTCCGGTGCTCGGGGACGGTCCGGCCGCTGGAGCCCGTTAGACTCTGACGGAACACCGAAGGGGAGTAGTCCCGAATCCACTGATCGACATACTGGCCCGAGCCGTCCCCGGTTCGTACGGCCCGGTCGTGGAGCCCCCGTGGCGGACGAGACCTTCGGCCCGACAGCGACGCGTACGCCGCCGGGCCGAAGTCGCGTGCCCGAAACTCCCCGGGTGTGAGACGGCGGCCCGGTCGCGCCCCACCGGAAAGGCCGTCCGTGCAAGCCCTCTGGATCTCCCTCGTGGTCGTCTTCGTCGCCGAGCTCGGCGACAAGAGCCAGCTCATGGCCCTCACCTTCGCGACCAGGTTCAAGCCGCTGCCCGTCCTGGCCGGCATCACCGCGGCCACCGCGCTCGTGCACCTCGTGAGCGTCGCCCTCGGCCGTCTGGTCGGCGACGCCCTCCCCACCACCGCCATCTCGATCGTCGCCGGCCTGGCGTTCCTCGGCTTCGCCGCGTGGACGCTGCGGGGCGACGAGCTCACCGAGGAGGAGTCGGGCAAGGCGGCCAGGACGACGCGCAACGCGTTCATCGCGGTCGCCGTCGCGTTCTTCCTCAGCGAGCTGGGCGACAAGACCATGCTCGCGACGATCACGCTCGCCACCCAGCACGGCTGGTTCGGCACGTGGATCGGCTCCACGGTCGGCATGGTCGCCGCGGACGCGCTCGCCATCCTCGTCGGCCGCTTCGTCGGCGCGCGGCTGCCCGAGAAGTGGATCCGGTACGGCGCGGCCGCGGCCTTCGCCGTCTTCGGGGTGGTCCTCCTCCTGGAGCCGCTGCTGGCGTAGCCGGCCGGGCTCAGCCGAGCAGCTGCAGCCGGTGGGCCGCGGCGGCCGCCTCGCCCCGGGTGGAGACCCCGAGCTTGGGCAGGATGTTCGACACGTGGACGCTGACGGTCTTGGCGGAGATGAACAGCTCGGCGGCGATGTCCCGGTTGCTCCGCCCGGCCGCCACGAGCCGGAGGACCTCCAGCTCGCGGGGGGTCAGCGCGGCGGGGTCGTCGGCGGGCCGCGCCGTCTCGGACAGGGGGGCGCCGACGCGGCGGGCCAGCGTCTCGATCTGCGTCCTCAGCGGGTCGGCCCGCAGAGCCTCGGCCAGCGGGCACGCCTCACGCAGGCGGGCCGTCGCCCCGTCGCGGTCGCCCGCGGCGGCCGCCACCCCGGCGGCGTGCAGCAGCGCCTTGGCCCGTACGTAGGGGCGGCCGAGCCGCTTCCACTCCTCGGCGGCCGCGTCGAAGTCGCCCTGGTAGACCAGGCGGAACGCCCTGCCCACCGGGCCGTCCTCGGTCATGTCCGCGGCGAGCTCCTCGGTCCGGGCGCGCACCGCCGCCACTCTCGCGCCGTCGACGGGCTCGGCCGCGTCGCACACGCTCCTGATGGCGGCCAGCAGCCGCCAGCCGAGCATGGCCTTGCGTGACAGCGGCGGGTCGTCCAGCGCCACCTCGGCCACCTCGACGGCCTTCAGCGGCTTGCCCCGGAGCATGAAGTACGCGATCAGCAGCCGGGTGTTGTTCGTCCACTCCTGGGTCTGCTCCTCGGGCTGCGGGGAGAACGCGCCGACCTCGGCGAGGATGCCGTGGGCAACCTCCTCCTCGCCGCGGGCGATCGCGATGTCCGCCCTGACCCGGAGCATGTGCCAGCGGTTGCGCGGGGACGGGCCCATGGTGAAGGCCCGCTCGATGATCTCGATGGCCTCGTCCCACCTGCCCAGCGACTCCAATGCCTCGGCCCGGTTGTTGGCGATGAACACGCCCTGGTGCCGGTACCGGCCGTACCTCCGGGCCAGCTTCTCGCCCTCCAGCGCGAGCTCGACGGCCTCCTTCGAGCGGCCGAGGTTGTCGAGGGCGTCGACGTTGTTGGCGAGCGCGCGCAGCACGATGCGGGGCGCGTTGAGCCGGGTGCCGATCGCCAGCGCCCGCTCGTTCGTGGCGAAGGTGAGCTCCAGGTCGCCCGAGACGGAGTGGCCCAGCGCGAGGTTCATGAGGAGGTCGGCCTCCTGGCACTCGTCGCCGGTCTCCCGGGCGTAGCGCAGCGCCTCCTCCGTGACGGCCGTGCCCTCCACCACCCGGTCGGTGCACATGAGTATGGTGCCGAGCCGGGTGAGCACGAGCGTACGGGTGTCGCTCGGCCGCGGGACCAGGCGCTCGGCGCGCCGCAGGTCCTCCACCGCCCCCGGGCGGCCCTTGTGCTGCTTGATGTCCGCCATCCGGACCATCAGCTCGGCCACCCGCTCGGGTGTGGTCCGCTCGTCCAGCTCGTGGAGCGCCCCCCGGACGAACTTCATGCTGCGTTCCATGTCGCCGCTGACGTACGCGGCCTCCGAGGCCCGCTCCAGCACCGTGCAGTGGTCGACGCCGATGCGCTCGGCGGCGTCGGGGACCTTGTCCCACAGCGTCAGCACGCGTTCGAGGAGCTGGATCTGCTCGGTGTACGCGAACGACTTGGCCGCCTTCTGGGCCGCCTCCCAGGCGGAGATGAGCGCCCACAGGTCGTCGCGGGCCGAGTACCAGTGGTGGGCGATCTCTATCGCCGCCCGGCCGTGCGGCACGAGCGTGCGGTCCCTGTCGATCTCCTCGGCGTACCGCGCGTGCAGGCGGGCGTGCTCGCCGGGCAGCAGTTCGTCGTGGACGGCCTCGCGGATCAGCGCGTGCCGGAAGGTGTACGCCCGTCCGTCGGCCACCTGCAGCACGTTGGCGGCGATGGCCGGCCGCAGGGCGTCCTCCAGGTCCACGTCGGACAGGCCGCCGACGGCCGCGAGCAGGTCGTGGCCCACCCGCACGCCTCCGGCGGCGGCGATGCGCAGCACCCGCTGGGTCTCCTCCGGCAGCCGCTCGACCGAGCCGATGATCAGGTCGTGCAGGGAGTCGGGGAACGAGCAGTCGCTGCCGGAGTCGAGCAGCGCCTCCACGAACAGCGCGATGCCGCCGCTACGCTCGAAGACCTGGTCGACCCGGGCGAAGTCGGGCGTCACGCCGAGGATGCCGGCCATCTGCTCGGCGACCTCATCCTGCGTGAAGCGCGGCAGGTCGACCCTGATGACCCCGTTCACCCGGGCCAGCTCGGCCAGCACCGGCCGCAGGGGATGCGTGCGGTGCAGCTCGTCCGACCGGTACGTCATCACCATCAGGACGGGCGCGGTCCTGAGGTTGCGGCTGAGGAACGCGATGAGGTCGCGGCTCGACCGGTCCGCCCAGTGGAGGTCCTCGATGATGAGGACCACGGGCCGCCGCTCGGCCAGCCGTTCCAGCAGCGTGAGGATGAGCTCGAACAGCCGCGCGCGGGCCGACTCGCTTTCGCCGTCGCCGCTGGGCTCGCCGAACTCGGGCAGCAGCCGGGCGAGGTCCCGCCCCGCGCCGTCCGGCAGCAGGGCCGCCACCTCGGCCGCGCTCGTCTCGCGGACGAGCTGGCGCAGCGCGGCGGTGAACGGCGCGTACGCGAGGCCCTCGGCGGACAGTTCCACGCAGCCCCCGACGAGCACGTGGGCGCCGTCCTGCTCGGCCTGCTCGGCGAAGCGGCTGACGAGGCGGGTCTTCCCCACGCCCGCCTCACCGCCGATCAGCGCCGCGGCGGTGGCCTGCTTTCGAGCCTGGTCGTAGGCCTCTCCCAACGTCTCGAGTTCGGCGCCCCGCCCGACGAAGACGGGGCTGACAGCCCGGCGCGTCATGTCGTTAAGCATGTCATGCCCTCTGTATGGCTTCGCCTGATTTATTGGGGAGGTTCGCGTTGCCCGCTCGCCCTCCCGCCGCCTCCGTCAGGCCGCTCAGGGCGGCGGCCCGGAACGGCTCAGGGCGGCTGGAAAGCCCGGCCGGGAGGGAGGTTCCGGCCGGGCTTCCTGATGCGGCTCACGACGTGCGAAGCTTGCCGAAGGCGGCGCGCAGGCGGCGGTTGCCCGACTGCTGCTGCGCCTTCCTGGCGGCCTGCGCCTCGCGGACGCGCCGGTGGCTGGCCGCCTCCTGCTGGAGCTCAGCGGCGCGGTTGATGACGAACTGGTAGTGGAGTTCGGGACCCATCACGGTGTCTCCTTGTGTGCGCTTTTCCTTTACACACTCAAGGTTCGGTCTAAGGCCCCCACCCCCACATCGGGCGGATGCCTTATCTCCGGGAGGTCCTGCGGCGTAGGACCTCTAAGGCGGCCCCTCGGACGCCTTAGACAGGCGTAGGGCGGTCTGAGCACCTGCTCGGGGCCACTCCGGCCAGAGCTGCCAAAAATCGCGGGGCCGTCTCGGCTGCGGTCGGTTTGGAATCATTCACACTGGTCGGCGATGCTGGACCCGTGCCAACTTTGACTACTCCGCTCGCGGAGGTCGCCTCTTCCACCTCGACGTTGCGGGCGTTCCTGCACGGCCTTCCCGGGGTCGACCGGGTGGGCGCGGACGCCAGGGCCGCGATGCTGGGCACCCGATCGATCAAGACCACGGCCAAGAAGCAGGCCATCGACCTCGCCATCCGCATGATGGACCTCACGACCCTCGAGGGCGCGGACACCCCCGGCAAGGTCAGGGCCATGTGCGCCAAGGCGGTGCGGCCCGACCCCACCGACGCCTCCGTTCCCCCGGTGGCGGCGGTGTGCGTGTACCCCGACCTCGTCCCGACCGCCGTCCAGGCGCTCGCCGGGTCCGGCGTGAAGGTGGCCTCGGTCGCGACCGCGTTCCCCAGCGGCCGTTCGTCCCTCGAGGTGAAGGTGGCGGAGACCGGGCTCGCGGTGGCGGCCGGGGCGTCCGAGATCGACATGGTGATCGACCGGGGCGCGTTCCTGGCGGGCGACTACCTGAAGGTGTACGAGGAGATCGCCGCGGTGAAGGCCGCCTGCGGTCCCGCCGGAGGCGCGCACGACGAGCCGGGCGCGCATCTGAAGGTGATCCTGGAGACCGGCGAGCTCGCGACGTACGACAACGTGCGCCGGGCCTCCTGGCTCGCGATGATCGCGGGCGCCGACTTCATCAAGACCTCCACCGGCAAGGTGTCGCCGGCGGCGACGCTGCCCGTGACGCTGGTCATGCTGGAGGCGGTGCGCGACTTCCTGCGGACCACCGGCCGCAAGGTGGGCGTGAAGCCCGCCGGCGGCATCCGGACGACCAAGGACGCCATCAAGTACCTCGTGCTGGTGAACGAGACGGCCGGGCCCGACTGGCTCGACCCCGACTGGTTCAGGCTGGGCGCGTCGTCGCTGCTCAACGACCTGCTCATGCAGCGCCAGAAGATGGCAACCGGCCGCTACGCCGGCCCCGACTACTTCACCCTGGACTGAGGGCATGTTCGAATACGCACCCGCGCCCGAGTCGCGGGACATCGTCGACATCAAGCCGTCGTACGGCCTGTTCATCAACGGCGAGTGGGTCGAGCCGCAGAGCGAGGAGCGGCACAAGACCGTCAACCCGGCGACCGAGGAGGTCCTCTCCGAGATCGCGTGGGCCGGCGAGGCCGACGTCGACCGGGCCGTCGAGGCGGCCAGGAAGGCGTTCGCCACCTGGTCGGCCGTGCCGGGGTCCGAGCGCGCCAAGTACATCTTCCGGATCGCCCGGATCATCCAGGAGCGGTCGCGCGAGCTGGCCGTCCTGGAGTCGCTCGACAACGGCAAGCCGATCCGCGAGTCGCGCGACGTCGACCTGCCGCTGGTGGCCGCCCACTTCTTCTACTACGCGGGCTGGGCCGACAAGCTGTCGTACGCCGGGTTCGGCCCCGACCCGCGGCCGCTCGGGGTGGCCGGCCAGGTCATCCCGTGGAACTTCCCGCTGCTGATGCTGGCCTGGAAGATCGCCCCGGCGCTCGCCTGCGGCAACACGGTCGTGCTGAAGCCCGCCGAGACGACGCCGCTGACGGCCCTCGCCTTCGCGGAGATCTGCCGCCAGGCCGACCTGCCGCCCGGGGTGGTCAACATCGTGACCGGCGCCGGCGAGACCGGCTCGGCGCTCGTCCGCCACCCCGGCGTCGACAAGGTGGCCTTCACCGGCTCGACCGAGGTCGGCCGCCTGATCGCCAGGAGCGTCGCCGGGACCCGCAAGAAGCTCACGCTCGAACTCGGCGGCAAGGCCGCGAACATCGTGTTCGAGGACGCGGCCGTCGACCAGGCGGTCGAGGGCATCGTGAACGGCATCTTCTTCAACCAGGGCCACGTGTGCTGCGCCGGCTCCCGCCTGCTCGTGCAGGAGTCGGTCGCCGAGGAGGTGCTCGACGCGCTCAAGCGCCGGCTGGCCACGCTGCGGATGGGCGACCCGCTCGACAAGAACACCGACATCGGCGCGATCAACTCGGCGGCCCAGCTCGCCAAGATCCGCGAGCTGTCCGAGGCCGGCGAGTCGGAGGGCGCCGAGCGCTGGTCGCCGCCGTGCCCGATCCCCGACAAGGGGTTCTGGTTCCCGCCGACCGTGTTCACCGGGGTCGCCCAGTCGCACCGCATCGCCCGCGAGGAGATCTTCGGGCCGGTGCTGTCGGTGCTGACGTTCCGCACCCCGGCGGAGGCGATCGAGAAGGCCAACAACACGCCGTACGGGCTGTCGGCCGGCGTCTGGACGGAGAAGGGCTCGCTCATGCTGTGGGCCGCGTCCCGGCTGCGCGCGGGCGTCGTCTGGTCCAACACGTTCAACCGGTTCGACCCGGCCTCGCCGTTCGGCGGCTTCAAGGAGTCGGGGTACGGCCGCGAGGGCGGGCGCCACGGTCTGGAGGCGTACCTTGCCGTGTGACGACAGGCACCACGAGGGCCCTTCGTGCCGGTGCGACCACCGGCGGCGCCGCAGGCTCGCCCGCCGCGCCGAGGCCGGGGCGGGCAGCGGCTACTCCCGCGGCCGCCGGTCCCGGCGCTTCGCCGTCCGCCACGGCTGGTTCGCCCACCGCGGCGGCGTCTGCCGGTGCGGCCAGACCTACCAGCCGGCCCGTCCACTCCAGATTGGATCCTTCGATGAGTGAGCGTCTCGCCGTGCGCAAGACGTACAAGCTGTTCATCGGCGGCGCGTTCCCGCGATCCGAGAGCGGAAGGTCGTATGTCGTGACCTCCTCCAAGGGCGACTTCCTCGCGAACGCGTCCCGGGCCTCGCGCAAGGACGCCAGGGACGCCGTCTCGGCCGCCCGCAAGGCGTTCCCCGGCTGGTCGGGCGCCACGGCCTACAACCGGGGCCAGGTGCTCTACCGCGTGGCCGAGATGCTGGAGGGCCGCCGGGCGCAGTTCGCGGCCGAGATCGCCGACGCCGAGGGCGTGGGCGCGCGCAAGGCCGGCGAACTGGTGGACGCCGCCGTCGACCGGCTCGTCTGGTACGCGGGCTGGTCCGACAAGATCGGCGCCGTCCTCGGCTCGGCCAACCCCGTCGCCGGGCCGTACTTCAACCTGTCCAGCCCCGAGCCCACCGGCGTGGTGGCCGTGGTCGCCCCGCCGCTCGGGTCGCTGGCGGGCCTGGTCGGCGTGATCGCGCCGGTCATCGTGACGGGCAACACGTGCGTCGTGATCGCGCCGGAGCGGGCGCCGCTGCCGTCGATCACGCTGGCGGAGGTGCTGGCCACCTCCGACGTGCCGGGCGGCGTGGTGAACATCCTGACCGGCTCGGCGGCGGAGATCGCCCCCTGGCTGGCCGGCCACATGGACGTCAACGCCGTCGACCTCGCAGGCGCCGACCCCGACCTGGCCGTGACCTGCGAGGAGCTGGCCGCCGAGAACCTCAAGCGGGTCGTGCGCCCGCCGGTGGCTCCCGTCGACTGGCTGGCCGACCCCGGCACCGACCGCATGACCGCCTTCCTGGAGACGAAGACGGTCTGGCATCCCATCGGCACCTGACCCTCCACGGCGTCCCCGGCCCCCGGCCGGGGACGCGGTAGGCGTTCTTCACGGCGACGACCATCATCACTTCAAGTAACGGTATGGTGGCGATGTGTCGAACAATGCCCATGTCCAAATGGTCCTCGGAGGCTCTGGCGTGCCTGTCTATGCTGGAGGCATGAGCGAAGAGGAGCCCATCGACTACGAAGCCGTCCGGCGGCGCTTTCCGTGGGTCGGGCTGGGAGAAAGCGGCGAACACGACCTGTCCACCCGCTATCGCGAGATCATGGCAGAGGCCCGTAAGAATCGGGAGGTCGTGGAGGCGATCGACGCTGTCCGCCTCAGCGCATGAAGGGTTTGCCGTGCGACTCGGGTCCCCTGATCGCCACTTTCGATCCTGGTGACAGGTTTCACGCCCGATGCACACGGCTGCTCATGACGTGGCCTGGCCGTCTCGTCATTCCCGAGCCGGTTCTCGGCGAGACCTGCAATTTCCTGCGCAACAACGTCCGGAAGGGCGCGGAGCTGGAAGCCGCCCTGCTTGAGGCGGTCACCGCGCACGAGGGCGATTTCGTCGTCGTCGGCCCTACTGCGGAAGATCGCCAGCGTGCCTCCCAGCTCGTCCGCCGTTTGGTCACCGCTCCCATGGGCTACGTCGACGCAACGGTCCTCGCCATGGCCGAACGGCTTTCCATCACCGATGTCGCCACGACCGATGCCAAGTTCGTCGGATTGGCGCACGGCGTCTCCCGGATCACTCCCCTCGCATGGCCGTTCCAGGAGTACGCCGGCTGGCCTGCTCAACGGGCCAGAATCACCTGACTGAGCGACTCAGCCGCGGTGGACGAGCTCGGCGACGGTGACGCGGTAGTGGTAGCGGGCGGTCAGGCCGATCACCATGGTGATCCAGCTGTCCTCGCCGACCTTGTAGACGGCCCGTTCCTGGGTGAAGGACGGATGCCGGGGCGAGTACCGCATCGCCAGCTCGGCGGCGATGGCCCGGGCCTCCTCCCGGCCGCCCTCGACCTCGTAGATGTCGGAGATCCGCCACTCCTTGCGCTCGCCGGCGCCCATGTTCTCCTCGATGAGGACCCGCCACTGGCTCATACCGCGATCATGCCGAATCCGCCCGGCGTTCACGCGCCGTTGAGGCCGAGAAGCAGCTCCGCGTTCGACCGGGTCTCCTTCAGGCGGGCCAGGAAGGGCTCGAACGCCTCCGGGTCGTGCAGGGCCCGCCGCAGCTTCCGTACGAGGACCAGCTCGGCGGGGTCGAGGAGGAGCTCCTCGCGGCGGGTGCCCGAGCCGGTGACGTCGACGGCCGGGAAGACCCGCCGCTCGGCCAGGCTCCGGCTGAGCCGCAGGTCCATGTTGCCGGTGCTCTTGAACTCCTCGAAGAGGTTGTCGTCCATCCGCGACCCGGTCTCGACGAGCGCGGTCGCGAGGACGGTGAGCGACCCGCCGTCCTCGACGTTGCGGGCCGCGCCCAGCACGCGCTTGGGCGGGTGGACGGCGCGCACGTCGATGCCGCCGGTGAGGATGCGGCCGCCGCTCGGGGCGGCCATGTTGTACGCCCGGCCGAGGCGGGTGATCGAGTCGATGAGGACGACGACGTCGCGGCCGTTCTCGACGAGCCGCTTGGCCCGCTCGACGGCGAGCTCGGTCATGGCGATGTGGTCCTGCGGGACGCGGTCGAAGGTGGAGGCGAGCACCTCGCCCTTCACCGACTCCCGCATGTCGGTGACCTCCTCGGGCCGCTCGTCGACGAGGACGACCATGAGGTGGCACTCCGGGTGGTTGGCGCTGATGGCGTTGGCGACGGCCTTGAGCAGCAGCGTCTTGCCGGCCTTGGGCGGGGCCACGATCAGGCCGCGCTGGCCCTTGCCGATGGGCGCGACCAGGTCGATGACCCGGGTGGCCAGCAGGCCGGGAGCGGTCTCCAGGCGGAGCCGCTCGTCGGGATGGACGGGGACGAGGTCGGCGAAGTCCGGCCGGAGCCGGCCGGGCTGCTCGCCGTTGACGGTGCCGACGGCGGCGAGCCTGCCGCCGACGGCCGTCCCGTGGACGACGTCCCCGCGCCGCAGCCCCTGGGACGCGACCAGGGCGGGCGGCACGGTGACGTCCTTCGGCCCGGGCAGGTAGCCCTGGGTCCGGATGACGGCGTTCCTGCCGGTGATGTCGAGGAGCCCGGTGACGGTGACGGGGCTCTGCGGGGGCCGCGCCGTACGGGCGGGCTCGCCGGCGCTCCGGGCGGCACGCTGCCGGGGAGCGGTTGTGATGGTGGTCATGGCGACTCCTGGAAGAAGAAGGGTGAACGGAGCCCGCGGACCTGTGAACGGGGACGGGCGCCGGGCATGCCGGGAAGGACGCCGGGACATGCCGGGGCCGGTCGCGGCGGGCGAGGCGTCGCGGGACGGCGGGCGGTCGACGAATCGTGGTGGTGATCGATGCGACGACGCCGGGAGTCGCGCGATGGTGCGGAGAATCAGGGGGAGCCACCGCATGTGCCCGGAAACCGGGCCAGAACCATGCGGCTCACCGTCGACTATAACAGCCGCGGCTTCGCGGTGATTCCCCCAAGAGACGATCAGCGGGCCTGGAGGGCGTCCAGGGCCACGGCCATGGCGATGACCAGGCGCCGGTCGACGCGGGGGTCGTGGATGTCGATGAGGTAGCGGTCGCGCAGCCCCCACCGGCGGTCCACGGAGAAGGCGATGGACGCGCCGATGCTGAAGTCGAAGTGGTACGGCAGCCAGGACAGGGAGTCGGCGAACCGGCGCAGCAGGGCCACCGGGAGGTTGCGCTCGTGGCCGGTGAGGGTGGGCAGGCCGGGCTGCTGGAGCTGCCAGGTGGAGCGCAGGAGCGACCGGCCGAAGTCCTTGCGGAACATACCGATCGGGGTGCCCGAGTCGTCCACCACGTCGTACTCGCCGGCGAGGTCGATGACCTTGCGGGCCTTGAACCCGGCGAGCGGCCGCTCCCGGGACTCGTCCGTGTAGATCGTCACCTGTTCCTTGAACGCCATCCGCTTCTGCTCGGCGAAGGCGACGACCGGGCCCTCCGATCCGTCGGGCTGTGCCACATGGACGACGTACCGGTTCACCATCATGGTGATCTTCTGACGCAGGAACAGCCTGGTCTGCGCCTGGAGCGCCGCAATATCCATGTGTATCTCCATAGAGCCTCTGTTGGAAGGCTATATGCCCCCATCGAGCGGAAGATCACCAGTGAGATAGCGCTGGATCGCCGGCGCCACGCACCGGACGAGTTCGTCCCTGCCGAGCTTCGCCAGCGGCTCGATCTCCAGCACGTACCGGGCGAAGGCGACGCCGATCAACTGCGCCCCGGCGAGGATGCCGCGGGTGTCGGCGCGCTCGACGCCGAGCCGCCGGGTCATCGGGAGCAGCACCTTCTGGGTGACGAACTCCTTGAGCATCGCTGCGGCCGCGGGGGAGGACGCCGCCGCGCTCATGACGGCGCGCAGGCGGGGGCCGTGCACCGGGTCCTCCCAGAGCGACACGTACCGGCCGACCAGGCGCTCGCCCAGGCCGTCAGGGTCGCCCTCGAACGCCTCGACGAGCAGGCCCAGAGGGATCTCGCCCGCCCGGATCGCGGCCTCGAACAGGCCGTCCTTGCTGCCGAAGAAGTGCATGACGAGCGCCGGATCGACGCCGGCCACCCGGGCCACCCCCCTGATCGTGGTCCCGGCGTACCCGTCCTCGGCGAACGCCCGCATCGCCGCGTCGAGGATCGCCTCCCGTGTCTGCGGTGTGCCGGGCCGCCGTCCGCTCCTGCTCTCCATGGGGCTATTCAACCACGATGAATTCATCTATGTTGAACTCAACAGCGTTGAAGTCAACAGATGGAGAATTCCAGTGATCCGGAAGACAGTGGCGGTGATCGTGCTGGTCACCGCCCTCGCGGCGGTCTTCGTGGCCTCGTTCCTCGGGGCGTTCCACGCGCCCCGCCCCCACGACGTGCCGGTGGCCGTGGTCGGCCCCGCCCCCGTCGTGGCCACGTTGCGGGCCGCGCTCGACGCCCGCGTCCCCGGCGCGTTCGCCCTCACGCCGTACGCGGACGAGCGGGCGGCCCGCGACGCGCTGGCCGCCCGCGAGGTCGACGCCGTGCTGGCGCCCCAGGCGGGCCGCCTCGTGGTCGCGAGCGCGGCCGGGCGGACCGGTGCGACCGTCGTGACCGAGGCGTTCCAGGCGGCGGCCCGGGCGCAGGGCCGCCCGCTTACCGTGGAGGACGCGATCCCTCTGCCGGCCGGGGACGCCGGCGGCATCTCGGGCATGTTCTACGTGCTCGCCCTGGTCGTGCCGGGCATCGCGGTCGCGCTGCTGTTGTCGAGGGCGGCGCCCGGGCTCGGCGCCGGCGGCCGGCTCACGGCGCTCGTGTCCGCGGCCGTCGTCGCGGGCGCGGTCAACGCCTGGCTGGCCGACGTCGCGTTCGGCGCGCTCCCCGGTCACCTGCCCGCGCTGGCCGCGGTGTCGGCGGCCGTCGTCCTCGCCATCGCGCTGGCCGCGGCCGGGCTGAACCGGGCCGCGGGCCCGGCGGGAGTGGGCGTGGCCGCGCTGCTGTTCATCCCGGTGGGGCTGCCCGCGAGCGGCGGCCCGCTCGGCGCCCGCTTCATCCCCCAGTGGTACGCCGCCGTGGGCCAGGTCCTCCCGGTGCGCCAGGCGGCCGACGCGGTCAGGAATGTCGTCTCGTTCGACGGCGCGGCGCTGGGCGTGCCGCTGCTCGTGCTCGGCGGCTGGGCGCTGCTCGGAGTGGTCCTGCTCACGTTGCCCGAAAGGCGGAAGGCACCCGCCCCCGAACCGGTTCTGGTCGGGTGAGATCCTCGGATGGTCTTGCCGGAATCCGGAAGCGCCGGGCGGCCCAGATGCCCTGGTTCGGGCATCGTCCCCGCCCCGGCGCCGGGGGGACGATTCCGGTGACGGGCACGGCTCGCGGCCGCCAGAAGGGACGGGAGTCGTGCAGAGTAGAAGGAGTGGCGATGTCTCCGCGGTGGCGATACGCACTGGCGCTCGGGGTGGCGGCGCCGGCGCTGTACCTCCTGAAGGACCGCCTGCCCGGCGAGGACGCGGTGGTGCGCGCGCTGACGGGTCTCGACCCCATCTGGCTCGGGGCCGCCGTGCTCGCCGAGGCCATGTCGATGAGCACGTTCGCCCGGCTGGTCCGCCGGCTCCTCGCGGTGGGCGGGACACGGCTCACGATGCCCCGGGCGGTGGCCCTCACCTACGCCCGCACGGCGGTGTCCAACTCGCTGCCCGCCGGGCCGGTGCTGTCGCTCGCCTACGTCACCCGGGAGCTGTCCCGCCTCGGGGCGGCCAAGCCGCTCATCGCCGCCACGCTGGTGCTGAGCGGCGTCTACTCGACGGCGACCTTCACCCTGCTGGGGGTGGTGGCCCTGCTCGCCGAGCCCGCGACCCGGCCGTACGCGCTGGCCGTCGCCCTCCTCCTGCTCGCCGTCGCGTCCGCCATGGTCCGGCTGCACCTCCACCCCGTACGCGACTGGATGCGGCGGCACTCCCCGGCGGTGCTGGAGCAACTGCGGGCGGCGCGCGAGGCGATCCGGCCGGGCCGCCGCGACCGGGTGGTCCTGGCCGGGCTCGCCCTGGCGAACTGGGGGCTCGACATCGCCTGCCTGGGCTTCGTCTGCGCCGCGGCCGGGGTCAGCATAAGCCCGCCCACCGTGCTGTTCGGGTACGTGGCCGCCAAGGCCGCCGCGATCCTCGCGCTGATCCCGGGCGGGCTGGGCGTCGCCGAGTTCGGCCTCGGCGCGACGTTCGTCGCCGCCGGGGTGACGGGCGGGGCGGCCGCCGCCGTGGTGCTCCTCTACCGGCTCATCTCCTACTGGGCCGTGCTCGTGACCGGGTGGCTGGCCTGGGCGCTGCTGCTCGACCGGGTCCGCGCCGCCCTCGTCCAGGCAGGTCACTGGGGATGGACGGCGCTGCTGCGCATGGGCGCCGCCATGGGCCCCTGCGCCGCCCTGTACGGCTACCGCGACCTGCCCCGGTAGCCAGGATGTCCCATCCCTGAGGGAGTCGGGGTTTTCTCAGGGTCTCCGGTGGGAGTGGGATCTCACGGCGGCTCGTTGACCGTGATGACGAAGGGGGCTACCACCATGTACCGATCGAGGCAGCACAAGATCATCGCCGGCGTCTGTGGCGGCATCGCGGAGCGCTTCGGCATGACGCCGACGGCCGTGCGGCTGCTGTTCCTGCTCTCCTGCCTGCTGCCCGGCCCGCAGTTCGTGATTTATCTCATCATGTGGCTGTTCGTGCCCAAGGCGCCCGAGCGCGTGGGCTACGGCTACCGCTGACGGCTCCCGTGGGAGCCGTGAGCTCGGCCTGGGCGCGTCCGCGTCCGGGCCGCGCTCTATGCTCGCAGGGGAAGAGGTGACGTGAAATGCGGCAACGGCCCCTGACGCTGGTCCAGGACGAACTGGTCGACTACGAGAAGGCCATGGAGCGCATGGCCGCCCTGGTCGAGGAACGGCAGGACGACGCGCGGCCCGACACGCTCTGGCTGCTCAGTCATCCGTCGGTCTTCACGATCGGCAAGCGGACGCTCCAGTCCCACCTCCCCGACCCCTCGCACGGCATCCCCGTCGTGCCGACCGGGCGGGGCGGCCAGCTCACCTACCACGGCCCCGGCCAGCTCGTCGGCTACCTGATCGTGAAGCTCCGCCCGGACGAGGGCGTCGTGGACTACATCCGCGAGGTCGAGCTGCGGCTGGTGGAGGCGCTCGCGGCGCTGGGTGTCCCGGCCGAACGGCGGGACACCCCGCCCGGCTCGGAGCTGCTGACCGGGGTGTGGACGAGGGAGACCGGCCGCAAGATCGTGTCCATCGGAATGCGGGCCAGCCGCTCGGTCACCAGCCACGGCTTCGCGCTCAACGTCGACGGCGACCTCACGCCCTGGCGCCTCGCCGTCGCCTGCGGCATGCCCGACGTGGAGATGACCTCGGTCGTCCACGAGGCCGGCCACGGCTCGATGGACGAGGCCCGCCGCGTGATCGCCGACGCGTTCGAGGCGTCCTGACCGGCCCTGATCAGGAGTCGCGCACGGCGGCCAGCCACGCCTGCCAGAACCGCGACGTCTTCGGCAGGGCGAACGGCTGGTCCTCCAGGCCGATCTCATGCAGCGCGTCGAAAAGCGAGTCGCTGCCGGTGAACCCCATGAGCGTGCGTTTCTTGACGATCGTGAGATAGAGCTCAAGGGCTTTGGCCTGGCCGTAGGTCAGGTGGACGTACCGGAAGATCGACCACCCGAGCGCGTAGTTGAACCCTCGAGACGTGTCGTCGTAGAAGTGGTTGTTGTCGGGGAGATCATCGCGGAACAGGCCGCGCCGCATGCCGTCCTTGACGATCTGGATCAGCGTCTGCCGCTTGGCGGGCGCCTCCAGCGTCTCGACGTAGCCGGCGAAACCCTCCGACGCCCATCGAGGCACCGCGGCGCCGTCGTCCTCGCCGCCGTTCAGCCCCTTCAGGAGGGTGTCGACGGTCTGGACCGCCGTGCTGATGGCGTGCGTGATCTCGTGCTTCATCACTTCGTACGGATCACCTCCGCCGAGCTTGGACGAGAGATTCACCACGATCCGGGAGCCGGCGTATCCGGCCGGCCCCGAGACGCCGCTGTCCAGCGACTCGGGCAGGGAGATCTCGACCCCCTCCGACCACGACGGTGTCCCGGCACCGAACCATCTCCGATAGCTGCTGGACCGGGTGGTCAGGAAGAGCGCGAAGGCGTCTGGCGCCGGATTGGAGCCCCATACGCGGCGAACCGCTCTGCTCGCCTTGGCCGCTACCCGGACGTACGACTCGAAGTCGTGCACGGACCCGTCGGTGGCGAGGATCACGTCGCCGGTCCGCTGCACCCGCAGGGGCGTCAGGTCCCACGGGCAGTCGTAGACGACGTCGGACCCCTCCTTGTCCGGTCCGACGTCGATCAAGCGGAGGCTCTTGTCGTCGACGATCTCGAAGACGTAGAAGTACTGGCCGGCGCTCGTCGCCCTGTCCACGCCGCGGAGCCGGGTCATCAGCCGCATGGCGAAGGCGACCGTCTTCTGTGGGAGATCCTTGCGGAACGTCATCGGCTTCGCGTAGAGCGGCGCGCCGCCGTACTCCACCAGCTTGAGTGTCTCGAAGTCGAACTTCCGGAAATTGGCGAAGACCATGCGCTCGTGCTTCAGCAGCGCGGCGTTGGCGGTGTCCACGTCCTTGAGCCAGGCCGCCACGTCGCCGGACTTCAGGGCGGCCGTCCGCCTGGCCGCCATCTGCTTCACCAGGGGAACCATCTCCGTGGCCGACATCGTCTTCGGCGGCCTGTCGATGAGGCCGCAGCCGCTCAGGAGGAGGGCGGATCCGGTCAGGGTCAGCAGGGCCTCGCGGCGGGTGGGGGACACGTCGTGGCTCTCCATGGTGACCGGCGGGTTGGGACCGCTGATCATGATATTGCTCTGATTCCAGACATCCCGTATGGGCGGAGGGTCAGGGGGGCGGTCCGCACGGCCCGCAGGCCGTCCATGAGGACCGCGAGCAGCCGGTCGGTGCCGGCTCAGGCGGGCAGAGCGGCGGTGCGGCGCGCCCGCCAGAGCGCGAGGCCGAGCCAGACGCCGCCCGCCGCGATCAGCGCGCCGTGCGCCATGCGGAGCGCCGGCGTGCCGAAGAACTGCGGGAGGAACAGCACGAAGCCCGCCGCGAGCGGGACGCCGCTCCACCGCGGCAGCGTGCCCGAACGCCAGACCGCCACGGCCGCCATGACGGCGCCCACGGCGAGCAGCAGCAGCCCGGCCCCGAACAGGGTCATCGCCACCGGGCCGTACCGGAACTGGTCGGCCAGTTCCAGCAGCGAGGCGTCTTGGTCGCGCACGGCGCGACCCCCGATGACGTTCAGGCCGAACACCTCGGCACCGTAGTAGGGCAGCGTGAGCCCCACGCCGATCCAGGTAGCCACGACGGCGCGCAGCGCGAGGCGCCGGCCGAGCACGAGGTGCAGGCCCAGCAGGCCCAGGGTCAGCAGGATGAAGCCCCCCACGGCGAACAGGTGGGCGGCCATCCAGGCGGACGAGGCCATGGCCCGGGCCCCTGCCATCGACTTCTCGTCCGAATAGGGCCGGACCACCGGATACAGCAGGAACAGGATTCCGGCTCCGATGAGGGACAGGGCGCTCGATCGCGCGGGGGGAACGGCGGTCATCTCAGCACTCCCATACGGCAATGTGGCTTCATCGCTCTGATTCGAGAGCAATGCTCTCGAAATGGATTGACGATGTCAATATGGACCGCCGATCTGGATGAAAGCGGCGCAGACACGCGTACGGCCCGCTCGGGGGCGGGCCGTACGGGGGAGTGGGGGTGTCAGGCGACCGGCTCGGGCTGGTCGATCTCGTCGATCGTCCGGCGCGGGCCGGTGAACCAGTTCTTGGCCGACAGGTTCCACCACAGCGCGATGCCGATGAGGACGGCCCCGACGGCGATGGGCGCGTAGTTCACCGACGTCCAGGCGAAGTCCTTGTTGCCCGGGACGCCGGAGGGCGCGATCGGCAGGATGAAGTAGATCGAGATGACCGCGATCTCGATCACCGCGATCCAGCCGAGCACCTTGTACTTGCGGCCCAGCGTCCACGGACCGGCCTGGAAGGAGTCGCCGGCCCGCAGCCGGAGCCAGATCGGGATGAGGAAGGCCAGGTAGAGCCCGATCACGGCGATCGACACGACGGCCAGGAAGGCGACCGGGGTGGCGCTTCCGGGAGGGGCGTACAGCGCGGGCAGCGTGATCAGCAGGGCCACCAGGCAGCCGCCGATGATCGCGTTGACCGGGGTGCGGTTGCGGTCGACCTTCGACCAGAGCCGCCACCCGGGAACGGCGCCGTCACGGGAGAAGGCGTAGGTCATCCGGGACATCGAGGTGACGCAGCTCATCCCGCAGAAGAACTGCCCGATGGTGGAGATGCCGAAGACCACGGTCGCAAGGGTGGACGACAGCGAGGAGGTGAAGATCGCCCCCACGAAGCCGAACTCCTTGTTGACCGCGTCCACGTCGGTCGCCGCGAACAGGAACGCCAGCAGCAGGATCCAGCCGCCGATCGCCGAGTAGAAGATCGACTGCCACAGGCCCTTCGCCGCCGACGTCGAGGCGCCGTGGGTCTCCTCCGAGACGTGGGCGCACGCGTCGAAGCCGGTGATCGTGTACTGCGTGAGCAGGAAGCCCAGCGGCAGGACGTACAGCCAGAACGTGGGGCCCGAGCTGCCGTTGCCGAAGCCCGAGTTGTTGAACTGCTCGAACAGGAAGCCCACGCTCTGGTGCTTGGACGGCCCGAAGATCAGGATAAGCACGACGGCGGCCGCGCCGAACACGTGCCACCAGACCGAGACGTTCTGCAGCACCGAGATCAGCCGGTGGCTGAAGATGTTGATCAGGGCGTGCAGCACCAGGATCACGGCGAACAGCAGGAACGTCTGGTGCAGCGCGTTGCCGGCCGCCCAGCTGTCGCTGAACCGCCCGATCACGATGTTGAGGAACGTGGCGCAGCCGTAGTCGACCGAGGCCGTCACCGCGATCAGGCCGATCAGGTTGAGCCAGCCGGTGAACCAGCCGTGCACCGGCCTGCCCAGCTTGGCGGCCCACCAGTAGATGCCGCCCGCCGTCGGGTACGCCGACACCAGCTCCGACATGCAGAAACCGATGATCAGGATGAAGGCGGAGATGAGCGGCCAGCCGACGGAGATGGCCAGCGGCCCGCCGTTGTTCCACGCCTGCCCGAAGGTCGTGAAGCATCCGGCCAGGATCGAGATGATCGAGAAAGAGATGGCGAAGTTGGAGAACCCGCTCCACGTGCGGGCGAGTTCCTGCCGGTAACCGAGTTCTGCGAGTCGCCGGGCGTCGTCGTCGAGGGCTTGCGCCATGAGGCCTCCTCTAACTGGTGCGGGGTGTCCGGCCGCCGGCCTGATCGATCAGGCGGCCGAAGGCGGGATCCTCGACGTCGCGTACGGCCTGCGCGAACTTGTCGGCGGCCTCAGCGGTGTAGTCGAAGTCTGGGTGGGCCGGGTCGCGGACCAGGCCCTGGTGCACGACGAACCAGAGTGTCCAGGTGAGGTTGGACATGATCAGGTTCAGGCGCACACGGGGGAGCTGCTCGTCGTCCCCGAAGTACGCCCGGGTGAGCCGGGCGACCTGGGCGGGGTCGAAGTCGGCCTCGGCGGCGATGTCGCCGAGCTCGAAGCAGGGGTCGTTGTTGCCGGACAGCTGGTAGTCGACGATGCGGACGCCCTCGCGGGTGGCGATGAGATTCTCGGCCAGCAGGTCGTTGTGGCACGGCACGGACGGCAGGGGCCGCCGGGCCAGCGCCGCCTCGATGTCGGCCGCCACCGGCGTCACGTCGTCGTAGCCGGGTGGGGGAGCCAGGCCGCGGGAGCGGCACAGCTCCCGCAGCTCCTCGAGCTTGCGGAAGATCGAGAAGTCGTTGACGAAACGGGGGCCCGCGTGCAGGCGGCGGCACGCGGCGGCGATCTCACCGATCATCGAGCCGACCGCCGGGCCGTCGAGCGTGGTCCCCTCGATGTACTCCAGCAGGACGGCGCCCGGGAGCACGCGGACGACCCGGGCGCCCACTCCCGTCGAGGCGGCGCGGACGGTGTTGTCGATCTCCTGGTCCAGCGGGATGCCGAGACCGGTCGCGGCGATCCGCGGGTCGAGCACCCGGAGGATCCATCGCTCGCCGTCCGCGCTGTCGAGGCGGGCGATGTGGTGGCTGAGCCCGCCCTTGATGACGGTGGAGGTGACGGGGCGACCGGCCCAGGCCGTGACGAGCTCCAGTGCGTCGCCGACGGGATCTGGCATGCCCGGCTCCTTTTGGTCTACCTTCAGACCATTGATCCGATTGTCTGGGCCGGGTGTTACAGGACGGTACCAATGTCGCAACTTCCAGCTGACGCCCGCGTCGTCGTGATCGGCGGCGGTGTGGCCGGCTGCAGCGTCGCCTACCACCTCGCCCGGCTCGGCTGGACCGACGTCCTGCTGGTCGAGCGGCACGACCTCACCGAGGGCACGACCTGGCACTCCGCGGGGTTCGTCGGACAGCTCAGGTCGACGGTGACGCAGACGCGCATGATCATGTATTCGGCCGGGCTCTACCCTGAGCTGCGCGAGCTCACCGGGCTCGACCCGGGCTGGCACGGCGTCGGCGGCCTCCGCCTCGCGACCACCCCCGAACGCCTCGAGGAGCTCGTACGGCAGGCCGGCGCGGCCGAGACGTACGGGCTCGACCTGGAGGTGCTCGACGCGCGGGGAGCCCTCGACCGGCTCCCGCTGCTGGAGGTGGCCGACGTGCTGGGCGCGCTCTGGCTGCCCGGGGACGGCTGGCTCGACCCGGCCCGCCTCGGCCGCGCGCTCGCGGAGGGCGCCCGCAGGCTCGGCGTCCGGATCGTCACCGGCGTCGAGGTGACCGGGATCGACTCCGGCGGCGGCCGGGTGCGGGCCGTACGGCTCCGGGAGCGGCCGGACGCGCGCGGCGCCGATCACGGCGAGCACGTGGTGCGCACGGAGATCGTGGTCGACGCGGCGGGGGCGGCGGCCGGGGTCGTCGGCCGGATGGCCGGCGCGCACATCCCGGTCGTGCCGATCAGGCACCAGTACGTCGTGACCCCGCCGGCGGGCGTCCCGGCGGACACGCCCACCGTGCGGGACCCCGACAACATCGTGTACTTCCGTGAGGAGGACGGCGGCATCCTCGTCGGCGGCTACATCCGCAGCCCGCAGGTCTGGGACACCGACCGGCCGCTGGCCGAACCCCGCACGCTCTTCCCCCCCGATATGCCGAAATTTCGTGAATCGTGGGAGTCGGCGGTGCGGAGGGTCCCGTCGCTCAAGGCCGTGGGCCCGGGGGACGACCCCTCGGCGTTCCGGAAGGTCGTCCACGGGCCGGAGGCGTTCACGCCTGACGGCGAGTTCCTGCTCGGCGAGACGGCGGTGCGGGGCCTCTGGGTGGCCGCCGGCTTCTGCGTGCACGGCCTGGCCGCCGCGGGCGGCGTCGGCAAGGTGATGGCCGAGTGGATCGTGGACGGCGCGCCCGAGTACGACGTCTTCGGCATGGACGTGCGCCGGTTCGGCGGCCATGCCCGCTCAGCCCGCTGGGCCAGGGACAGGGCGATCGACTCCTACAGCGCCTACTACGACATCGTGTATCCGGGCGAGGAGCGCACGGCGGCCCGGCCGCTGCGCCGGTCGCCCGCCTGGGTGCGGCACGCCGCCCTGGGCGCATCGTTCGGGGAGAAGGCCGGCTGGGAACGGGTCAACTGGTTCCCGTCGTCGGACGAGCCGCGGGGTGAGCCGTCCGAGGGGCCGCGGGGCTGGGCCGGCCGGGTGTGGTCGCCGGCGATCGCCGAGGAGTGCCGGGCCACGGCGGAGGCCGCGGGCCTGTTCGACCAGACGTCCTTCGCGAAGCTGGAGATCTCGGGCCCGGACGCCGCCGCGGCGCTCGAGTCGGTCTGCGGCAACACCCTGGACCGCCCGGTGGGCTCGGTCGTCTACACCCAGATACTCGGCGAGCGCGGCGGCGTCGAGGCCGACGTGACCGTCACGCGGCTGGCCGAGGACCGGTTCCGCCTGGTCACCGGCACCGCGTTCGGCGTCCACGACGCGGCCCTGCTGCGCGCCCGGGGGCTGCGGGTGGACGACGTCACCTCGGCGTACGCCTGCTTCTGTCTCTGGGGGCCGCGCGCGTACGACATCCTCGCCCCGCTGACCGGCGACGACCTGACGTTCGGGTACATGCGGGCCGCAGAGATCGGCGTCGGATACGTCCCGGTGCTCGCGCAGCGGGTCACGTTCGTGGGCGAGTTCGGCTGGGAGCTGTACTGCCCGTCCGAGTACGGCCTCACCCTGTGGGACACGCTCGTGGAGGCCGGTCTGCCGCACGGCATGCGGCCGGCGGGGTACCGGGCGCTCGACTCGATGCGGCTGGAGAAGGGCTACCGGATCTGGGGACTCGACGTCACGCCGGAGACGACGCCGCTGGAGGCCGGGCTCGGCTTCGCGGTGCGGCCCGGACGCCGGGGGGAGATGCCCCGTCCCCGCTCGACCCTGCGCTGCCTCGTGGTGGACGACCCGCGGGAGGTGTGCCTCGGCGGCGAGCCCGTGCGCCTCGGCGGGCGTCCCGTCTCCCGCGTCACCAGCGGCGGGTACGGCTGCCGTGTCGGCCGCTCGATCGCGTACGCGTACCTGCCGGTGGGCGTGGAGACGGGTGAGCGGGTGGAGATCGGGGTCAACGGCGCCTGGGCCGGCGCCCAGGTGGTCGCGGAGCCGCTGTACGACCCCGAGGGCGTCCGCGTCCGGGCCGAGCCCTGGCGATGACGCGGCCGCGCCGCGCCGGAGGGCCGCGCCGGAAGCGGGTGGGCGGGCCGGGAGCGGGCGGGCAGGCTCAGGCGGAAGCTCGCCGGAGGGCGGCCGGGAGAGGGCGGGCGGCTCAGGGCGGGAGCTCGCCGCGCGTGGGCAGGCCCTGCCAGGAGCTCGGGCTGGCCACGGCGAACGCGGCGAGCGCGATGCCGCGCTTGAGCCGGTCGGCGGGGTGCAGCCCGTCGAGCAGCGCGCTGAGGTAGCCGGCCGTGAAGGCGCCGCCGACCCCGGTCGGGTCGAGCGCGGTCACGGGGGCCGCCTGGGTGTCGTAGCGCAGCCCGTCGACGGTCGCGCTGGCGCCCTTGGCCCCCCGGGTGACGACGAGCTCGGGGACCCGCGCCAGCACCGGATCGACGAGCGTCAGCTCGTCCTGGTTCGCGAACAGCACGTCGGCCGACGTGGCCAGCTCGGTCAGGCCCTGCCGGGCCTCGTCCACGCTCTCCCACAGGTGGGGGCGGTGGTTGACGTCGACGGAGACGAGCACGCCGGCGTCCCGCGCGAGCTTGACGGCGTGGTGGACGGCGCTCCACGCGAAGCCGCTGAGCCCGATCGTGATGCCCGTGACGTGCAGGACCCGGGCCGACTGGACGGCCTCGGCGGGCACGTCGCCGGTGGACAGGCGCGAGCCGGCCGAGCCCTCGCGGTAGTGGACCTCGTGGGAGGAGCGGCCGATGCGGCGCTGGCGGACGACCAGCCCGGTCGGAGCGGTCTCGTCGACCCGGACGTGGGAGACGTCGACGCCCTCGCCGCGCAGCGCGGTGAGCGTGCGGACGCCGATCTCGTCGACGCTGACCCGGCCCAGCCAGGTCACCTCGTGACCCAGCCGGGCCAGGCCGATCGCCGTCGTCAGCTCCGGGCCCTCGATGTCGAGGCGTACGGTCGCGTCGTGCCGCAACCGGTCCGCCGTGACGACACCCAGCGCCTCTCCGAGCGTGAACACCTCGGTCATGCGTTCCGTCTCTCCCGCGGCCGTCCGCCGTCACCGTGATGATCGGCGGATGCCGGACAGCATGGCAGACGCGGATCGGCCCGGGGAAGGCGGTCCGGGTCAGCCGCCGAACGCGTCGACGGCCGCCTGGCAGAACGCCTTGAGGTCGTCCGGCTTGCGGCTGGTGACCAGCGTGTTCGGGCCGGCCGTGCACACCATGACCTCCTGGTCGACCCAGGTGGCCCCGGCGTTGCGCAGGTCGGTCTGCAGGCTCGGCCAGGAGGTGAGGGTGCGGCCGCGGACCACGTCCGCCTCCACCAGCGTCCACGGGGCGTGGCAGATCGCCGCGACCGGCTTGCCGGCCTCGAAGAACGCCTGCGCGAACCGGACGGCGGCGGGCTGGGTGCGCAGGAAGTCGGGGTTGGCCACCCCGCCCGGCAGGACCAGCCCGTCGAAGTCGGCGGCGGACACCTCGTCCACGGTCGCGTCGACCGGGAAGGTGTCGGCCTTGTCCAGGTGGTTGAACGCCTGCACCCGGCCTGACCCGGTCGAGACCAGCTTGGGGGTGCCGCCCGCCTGCTGGACGGCCTTCCACGGCTCGGTGAGCTCGACCTGCTCGATGCCCTCGGGGGCGACGAGGAATGCGATCGTCTTGCCCTGAATCATCGTGCTCCCCTTCTCGGGCGCGCCCACCGGCCCCGATCGGAGCCGGCGCGGCACGCCCTGGCTGCGGCTTTGTCCGTTCTTGACCTCGCCTGCCCCGCGACCCGCGATCTATTCCGGATGCTGGGTAGGGGAACGGCATGCCGGTCTTCGTCGGGACCTCCGGGTGGCAGTACGCCGACTGGCGGGACGTGGTCTACCACGGCGCGCCGCAACGCCTCTGGCTGGAGAGGTACGGTGAGCTGTTCGCCACCGTCGAGAACAACAACGCCTTCTACCGGCTGCCGAAGCGGGAGACGTTCGAGGCGTGGCGGGAGCGCACGCCCGGGGACTTCGTCATGGCCGTCAAGGCAAGCCGGTTCCTGACGCACATCAAACGGCTGAAGGACCCCGAGGAGCCGGTACGGCGGCTGATGGGCGTGGCGGAGGGGCTCGGCCCGAAGCTCGGCCCGATACTGCTGCAGCTCCCGCCGACCCTGCAGGCCGACGCCGGGCGGCTGCGCGACTGCCTCGGCCGGTTCCCGCGCAGGGTCAGGGTGGCGGTCGAGCCGCGCCACGCCTCCTGGTGGACCGAGGAGATCCGCGACCTGCTCGCCGAGTTCGGGGCGGCGCTGTGCTGGGCCGACCGGTGCGGGCGCCCCACGTCGCCCCTGTGGCGCACGGCCGGCTGGGCGTACCTGCGCTTCCACGAGGGGAGCGCGCACCCCTGGCCAACGTACGGGAGGCAGGCGCTCGGGAGCTGGGTCGACCGGCTGGGCGACGCCGGCGACGCGTACGTCTACTTCAACAACGACCCGGGTGCGGCGGCCGTCCGCAACGCGGTCACGTTCGCGGAGCTGGCCGAGGCGGCGGGCCGGGAGGTCGGCCGGGTCAGGTCCCCCGAGCGGTTGGAGGACGCGGGCCGGGAGGCCGGGTGCGGACGGCCGAACGAATAGGGAAAGCCCTCGGCCCGGCATAGGGATTTCCCGGATTCCTCCCAGGTCCCCCGGACGTACGTTCGGCCCATGCCGCATCGGCCCGGCCTGACCGGCGAGCGCAGATCCCCTTCCACCGGAAGAACGAGCCTGTCGAAAGGGCGTGGCGCCGGACGGCGGCATGGCGAATCCGCCCGACCTCGTGGAGGAAGGAGAACCATGAGAACCGTTTACAAGATCGTGGCAGGCCTCGTCGCCGTGGAGGTCGTCGTCCAGGCGATGGCGATCGTCCTGGCCGTCGCCGGGGAGGGCAAGTGGATCGAGGACGGCGGCGTCCTCGACAAGGCGGTCGTGGAGAGCCAGGAGACCGTCTTCCCCGAGGTAATCGGCTACGCGGTGCACGGGATCAACGGCACGACGGTCATCCCGCTGACGGCACTGATCCTGCTGGTCGTGTCGTTCTTCGCGAAGACCGCGGGAGCGGTCAAATGGGCGGGCCTGGTCCTGCTGCTCGTCGCGGTGCAGGCCCTCCTCGGGATCTTCAGCCACGTCGTTCCCGCGCTGGGCGCCCTGCACGGCCTCAACGCGCTGCTGCTCTTCCTGGCGGCCATCCGCGCCGCGCGACTGGGCCGGGACCAGGTCGTGAGCCCGGTCGCCGACTCGGGAGCCCGCCTCACCGCGCAACCGTGACGGGTGCGCCCGATGCGGTGGAACCGCCAGGTCGACGGCCGGCTCACCCTCGCCTTCGCGGTCATGGCGGCCGCCGTGGTCCTCGGACCGCTCGTCTGGTTCTGGCACGCCAGCCTGCTTCCCTCCGCGTACTCCGTGATGGGAACGGGGTACGCGGAGACGACGGGGGCGCACGGCGGTCACGGGGGGAGCGCGACGGGCGGGCGTGCCGTCACCTCCCTGATCGACGACCCCGATCGCCCGGCCGACGTGGCGGTGACGCTGACCGCGCGCAGGCAGCGGTTCCGGCTGCCTTCCGGGCGCCTCGTGGACGGCTACACCCTGAACGGCGGGTCGCCGGGCCCGGCCATCCACGCGACGGCGGGGCAACTGGTGCAGGTGCGGCTCGTCAACGCGTCGGTGCCGGAGGGAGTCACGCTGCACTGGCACGGCGTCGACGTGCCCAACGCGGAGGACGGGGTCGCGGGGGTCACCCAGGACGCCGTCGGCGTGGGCGAGGAGTTCACCTACCGGTTCGTCGCCGACCGTCCCGGCACCTTCTGGTACCACTCCCACCAGATGTCCGACGAGCAGGTCCGTGACGGGCTGTTCGGCGCCCTGGTGGTGACTCCGGCCACCCGGGCCGCGGGCGAGGCCGACGTGACGGCTCTGGTGCACCTGTACGACGGGGTCCGCACGATCGACGGGCGTGAGGGCGACGTGCGCGTCGAGGCGTCGCCGGGGGAGCGTGCCCGGGTGCGGATCGTCAACACCGAGAACGGCCCGATGCCGGCGTGGGTCACGGGGGCGCCGTTCCGGCTCGTCGCCGTCGACGGCACCGATCTCAACGGGCCCACCGATGTGCGGGACGCGGCGGTGCTCGTGACGGCGGGCGGCCGCGCCGACGTCGAGGTCACCATGCCCGAGGACGGCTCGCCGGTCCGGGTCCAGCTCGGCGGCTCGTCGGCCGTGGTGCTCGGTTCGAGGTCGTACGACGCCCCGACGGCCGGGCGGCCCGCCGCGACGCTGGATCTGCTCTCGTACGGGGTGAGGGCGCACGTGGGGTTCGACCCCGACCGGCCCGATCGGCGGTTCGACTACGCGATCGGCCGCCGGCCCGGATTCCTCGACGGGAGGCCCGGGCTCTGGTGGACCGTCAACGGACACCTGTACCCCGACACGCCGATGTTCGTCGTCTCCGAGGGCGACGTCGTCCGCATGCGCATCTCGAACCACAGCGGCGAGGTCCACCCCATGCACCTGCACGGCCACCACGCGCTGGTGCTGAGCCGCGACGGAGTGCCCGCGCGCGGGAGCCCCTGGTGGGTCGATTCCCTCAACGTCGCCGACGGCGAGTCATACGAGATCGCCTTCGTCGCGGACAACCCCGGCATCTGGATGGACCACTGCCACAACCTGCCGCACGCGGCCGAAGGGCTCGTCGCCCACCTGATCTACGAGGGGGTGACCACGCCGTTCTCCATGGGAGGGCCGGCGCGGAACACGCCGGAGTGACCGGCGGTGTCCCGCAGGAACGCGGAGCGCGGCGGTGCGGCTCGGGGAGCGCACCGCCGCGCAGGCGGTTCCGCGGGTCCGGCGTGGGGCGGCCGGTCCTGGCGGGGTCAGATACGGCGGCCGGGGTCATCGGCCGAGGGGCTGCCCGCGACCAGCCGGTCGCCCGACTGCTGGGCGGGGACGGAGACGTGGTGCCGGCCGGTCGCCGCGGCCGTCTCGTCGCGGTCGTCCACGCCGTCGCCGTCCCGGTCCACGACGACGCCGGCGGGGCGGCGCAGCGGCCGGGTGGCCGGCGCCGGGGCGGTCTCGTCGCGGTCGTCGACGCCGTCGCGGTCGCGGTCGACCCCGGCGGTCGTGGCGGGCGTGGTCTCCAGACGGCGCTCCAGGTCGCGCTTCTCGGCCTCGAGGCGGGACACGCGCTCGCGCTCGGCGAGCTGGGCCTCGCGCCGGCGGCGGCGCTTCACGGCGGCGCGGCGCATGCCTCCGGTGACCATCAGCAGGCCGATGAAGAACACCGCGGTCGTCGCGACCCCGGCGATGAACAGCTCGAACGGGCTGAGGTGGAACGTGCGGTCCAGCACGGTGACGGGCATCGTGTTCGCCGTATCGTTCACGGACACCTCGATCAGGGCCGCTGCCGCGACCAGGATGAGAAGAAGTCCCAGTAAGACCATGTGACCCTCACTCCCAGCGGATTGCGTTTCGTGGGCACAGGTCCGACTTCCCTGTACGGCACGGATCATGTCTGTTCGCGGTCGATTCGTTGAGAGCCACGTCACAGTGGGGTAATGGCAAAATCTGCGACTTAACAAGCCGTTCACATTCGGGCAAAAGGCTCGAAATGCGTATTCAGCATTCTCGACCGTGGCGGACGAATGCGCCTGCGTCTTTTGAAGGGAACGACGTGTCCTACAAGGCTGAGTACATCTGGATCGACGGCACCGAGCCCACCGCGAAGCTCCGGTCCAAGACCAAGGTCCTTGCCGACGGCGCCGAGCCGCCGATCTGGGGGTTCGACGGGTCCAGCACCAACCAGGCCGCGGGCGACGCGTCGGACTGCGTGCTCAAGCCGGTCTTCACGTGTCCCGACCCCATCCGCGGCGGCGCCAGCGTCCTGGTCCTGTGCGAGGTCCTCCTCCCGGACATGACGCCCCACCCGAGCAACAGCCGCGCGCTGCTCACGCCCGTCGCCGAGCGGTTCGCCGAGCAGGACTCCTGGTTCGGCATCGAGCAGGAGTACACGTTCTTCAAGGACGGCCGTCCGTACGGCTTCCCGGTCGGCGGCTTCCCCGGCCCCCAGGGCCCGTACTACTGCGGCATCGGCGCCGACGAGGTCGTGGGCCGCGACATCGTCGAGGCGCACCTCGACGCGTGCATCGAGGCCGGCCTGAAGATCTCCGGCATCAACGCCGAGGTCATGCCCGGCCAGTGGGAGTTCCAGATCGGCCCGGCCGGGCCCATCGAGGTCTCCGACCACCTGTGGATGGCCCGCTACCTGCTCTACCGGATCGCCGAGGACTACGGCGTGGCCGCGACCCTCGACCCCAAGCCGGCCAAGGGCGACTGGAACGGCGCCGGCGCGCACACGAACTTCTCCACGGCCGCCATGCGCGAGGGCTACGACCCGATCGTCACCGCCTGCGAGGCGCTGGCCGAGCGCGCCGCCGAGCACATCAAGGGCTACGGCTCCGGCATCGAGCAGCGGCTCACCGGCCACCACGAGACCGCGCCGTGGAGCGAGTTCAGCTACGGCGTGTCCAACCGCGGCGCCTCCGTCCGCATCCCGTGGCAGGTCGCCATCGACAAGAAGGGCTACATCGAGGACCGGCGTCCCAACGCCAACATCGACCCGTACGTCGTGACCCGCCTCATGGTCGACACCTGCTGCTCCGCCCTGGAGAAGGCCGGGCAGGTCTGACCGCGGCCTCCCCGGCTCCGCGCGGCTCCCGCCTCCCCGGCGGGAGCCGTTCCTTTACGCTCCCGGCCGCCGCCCCGGCGGTGCGCGCGGACGGTACGGTGGCCGCTGTGCTGCTGCAGCCCGGACCGGCGGATGCCGACAGGCGCGACCGGGAACCCATCGTCATCGGCCACCGCGGCGCGGCCGCGCTCCGCCCCGAGCACACCCTGCTCTCCTACGAGACGGCCGTCGCTCTGGGCGCCGACTTCGTCGAGCCCGACCTCGTCTCCACCAAGGACCACGTCCTGGTGGCCCGGCACGAGAACGAGATCTCGGGCACGACCGATGTGGGGGACCACCCCGAGTTCGCCTCCCGCAGGACCACCAAGACCGTCGACGGCGTCCCCGTCACCGGATGGTTCACCGAGGACTTCACGCTGGCCGAGCTCAGGACGCTGCGCGCCAAGGAGCGGATCCCCGGCCTGCGCCCGGGCAACACCGCGTTCGACGGCGTGGCCCTGATCCCGACGTTCGACGAGGTCGTGGAGCTGGCCCAGCGGCACGGGGTCGGCGTCTACCCCGAGACCAAGCACCCCACGTACTTCGACTCCCTCGGCCTGCCGCTGGAGGAGCCGCTGCTCGACGTGCTGGCCCGGCACGGCTGGAAGGACCGGCGCGACCGCGTGTTCATCCAGTCGTTCGAGACGGCCAACCTCCGGGATCTGCGCACCAGGACGACGCTCCCGCTGATCCAGCTGATCAACACCTCCGGCGCGCCGTACGACCGGGTGGCCGCGGGCGACCCGCTCACCTACGACGGGATGGTCACGCCGCAGGGGCTCGGGGACGTGGCCGAGTACGCCGACGGCGTGGGCGTGGCCACCTCGCGCATCGTGCCGGCGGGCCCGGACGGGCGCCTGCTCGCGCCGGCCACGCTGATCCGGGACGCCCACCGGGCCCACCTCGACGTCCACGCGTGGACGATCCGCGACGAGAACTCCCAGCTCCCGGTGGACTACCGGCTCGGCGACCCGGCGAGCCCGGCCCACCCCCGGGCGACCGGGAACGTCACGGGCTGGCTGAACACGCTTTACGACCTCGGCGTCGACGGCGTCTTCGCCGACAACCCGGGCACGGCCAGGGCCGTGCTGGCGGCCCGCTCGCGCCGCTGACCCCCCTCGCCCGGCCTCGTCGTGCCCGGTCCCCTTGTGGGGGCCGGGCACGACTCGTACATGAAGGACCTCATGGGCCAAGTTGACAATGATTTTCATTTACGGGACGATTCTGGAAGGATCCGCTTCAAGAGGTCCTGTAACCACTACGAACCAGCGTCCCGAGGACCCTTGTGATTCCGCCTCTCGCCAGATCGTTGCCGGTCGCGGCACTCCTCGTCCTGTTCGCCGGCGCCTGCGGCTCCGGTTCCGGCGCCTCGGCCGCCGGGGGTTCCGGCCGGCTCCAGGTGGTCGCGACCACCACCCAGATCGCCGACTTCGCCCGTGCCGTCGGCGGCGACGAGGTCGAGGTCCACCAGATCCTCAAGCCGAACGTCGACCCCCACGACTACGAGCCCTCGCCCCTCGACATCAAGGCCATCGCCGAGGCGGACGTCGTCGTGAAGAACGGCGTCGGCCTGGAGAGGTGGCTCGACTCCGTCATCTCGTCGGCCGGCTTCGACGGCCCGGTCGTCGACGCGAGCCGCGGCGTGACGATCCGTCAGGGCGACGGGTCCGCGGAGGAGGCCGCCGGCGACCCCCACATCTGGCACGACCCGCGGAACGCGAAGATCATGGCGGCGAACATCGAGAAGGCCTACGAGGCGAAGGACCCGGCGGACGCGACGGCGTACCGGGCGAGCCTCGCGGCGTACGACGCGAAGCTCGACGCGCTCGACGCCGACATCGCCAAGAAGATCGACTCTATCCCCGCAGACCGGCGCAAGCTGGTGACGAACCACGACGCCTTCGGCTACTACCTCGACCGATACAAGCTGACCTTCGTCGGCTCGATCATCCCGAGCTTCGACACCTCCGCCGAGCTGTCCGGCAGGCAGATCTCGGACCTGGTCGCCAGGATCAGGGCGACCGGGGTGACCGCGATCTTCTCGGAGTCGTCCCTGCCGCCGAAGACGGCGGAGGCGATCGGGCGCGAGGCCGGCGTGAAGGTCGTCGCGGGCGAGGACTCCCTCTACGGGGACACGCTCGGGCCCGCCGGTTCGGCCGGTGCCACCTACCTGCAGATGGAGGAGCACAATACCGACATGATTGTCAACGCCCTCAAGGACCCGGCGGCATGACCCCCACCCCCGAGACGCGGAGCCCGCTGACCGCCGCCGAGGGCGGCGACGGCCGCACCGGCGAGCCGGAGACGGCCCGGCCGGCCGCCCTGGTGCTCGACCGGGCCAGCGTGGCGTACGGCGAGGTTCCGGTGCTGGAGGAGCTGCACGGCACCGTCTACGAGGGCGAGGCCGTCGCCCTGATCGGGCCGAACGGCGCGGGCAAGTCCACGCTGATCAAGGCCCTCCTGGGGCTGGTCCCCGTCGTGCGCGGCCGGATCGAGGTGCTGGGCGCCGCCCCCGCCCAGGCCCGGCGCGACGTCGCGTACGTCCCCCAGGCCGACACGCTCGACCCCGACTTCCCGGTCTCCGTCGAGCAGGTCGTGATGATGGGCCGCTACCGCAGGATCGGCTGGCTGCGCCGTCCCTCCGCCGCCGACCGGGCCGAGGTCGCCGCGGCGCTGGAGCGCGTGGGCCTCGCGGGGCGGGCGCGCGACCGGTTCGGCACGCTGTCGGGCGGCCAGCGGCAGCGGGTGCTGCTCGCCCGGGCCATCGCCGCCCGGCCCCGGCTGCTGCTGCTGGACGAGCCGTTCAACGGCGTGGACGCGGTCAGCCAGCACGCCATCCTGGAGGCCATGAACGGGCTCAAGGCGCAGGGCGCCTCGGTGGTCGTCAGCACGCACGACCTCGCCGTGGCCCACCTCGCCTGCGACGAGGTGTGCCTGCTCAACCGGCACCAGTTCGGATTCGGGCCGACCGAGGCGACGCTCACGCCCGAGCGGCTGCGCGCGACGTACGGCGGGCACGCGCTGGAGCTGCGCGGCGACCGGGTGATCGTGACCCAGACATGAGCCTGTTCGAGCCCTTCCAGCTGCCGTTCATGGCCAGGGCGCTGGTCGAGCTGGTGATCCTCGGCGCGCTCGCCGGGACGGTCGGCGTCCTGGTGCTGCTCCGCCGGCTGGCGTTCGCGAGCGACACGCTGACCCACACCGTGTTCCCCGGCGTGGTGATCGGCTACCTCATGGCCGGCGACGGGGGCATCTTCTGGGGCGCGCTCGCCGCGGGCGTGGTCACCGCCGTGCTGCTCACGCTGCTCACCCACCGGCGCCGGGTGAGCGAGGACGCCGCGCTGGCGATGCTGCTGACCACGCTGTTCGCCATCGGCGTGGTGCTGGTCTCCCGGCAGACGGGCTACACGTCGGACCTGACCGCGTTCCTGTTCGGCCGCGTGCTGACCGTCACGGGAGAACAGCTCGCGGAGACGGCCGTCGTGACCGTCCTCGTCGTGGCCCTGCTGGCCGCGCTGCGCCGGCCGCTCCTGATGCGCGCGTTCGACCCCGAGGGCGCCCGCGCGGCCGGGGTGCCGGTCGGACTGCTCGACCTGGTGTCGAACGTCGTGATCGCGCTGGTCGTCGTGGCCGCCGTCCGGGCCGTCGGCACGATCCTCGTGATCGCGCTGCTGATCGTCCCGGCCGCCGCCGCGCGGGCGCTGTCCGACCGGCTCGCGGTCATCGTGCCGCTCGCCTGCCTCATCGGGGCCGCGGGCGGCTGGCTCGGCCTCGCGGCCAGCTACGAGGCGTCCGTCGAGCACGGCCTGCGCCTCGCGTCCGGCGGCACGGTCGTGCTCGTCCTCGTCGCGCTGTACGGCCTGGCGGCGGCCGCGGGGGCCGCCCGCCGGCGGATCCGGCTCGGCCACACCGGGGCGGGACTGGAGGCGCTGCGGTGACCTGGCTCGACTCCACCGTCCACCGGGCCCTCGTCGAGGCCGCCATGGTGGGCGCGCTCGGCGGGGTGGTCGGGGTGTTCGTGATCGTCCGGCGGCTGCCGTTCTTCGCGATGGCCCTCACGCACGCCACGTTCCCCGGCATCGTCGTCGCGGCGCTGCTCGGGCTGAACCTCTACCTCGGCGGCGGCCTGTTCGGCGTGCTCGTCGTGCTCGCGGTCGTCGCGTTCAGCCGGGTGCGCGGCCAGGACTTCACGTCCGCCACCGGGATCGCGCTGTCCGGGGGCTTCGCGCTCGGCGTCGTCCTGGTGTCGTCCCAGGACGGCTTCTCCAAGGACCTGACGGCGTACACGGTCGGCGACGTGCTGGCCGTGAGCACGGGCGACCTGGCGATCACGGCCGGTGTGGCGCTGGCGGTCGTGCTCGTGCTGGCCCTCGTCGGCAAGGAACTGCTGCTGGCCGCCTTCGACCCCACCGGGGCCTCGGCCCTCGGCCTGCCGACCGCCCTGCTGGACTTCGCCCTGCTGGTGCTCATCGAGGTCACCGTGGTGGCCGTCGTCCCCGCGCTCGGGGCCATCCTGGCGGTGGCGCTGCTCGTCGGCCCGGCGGCCACCGCTCGGCTGCTGAGCGACCGGCTCGCGGTGCTCTTCCCCGTCGCGGCGGCGATCGGCGTCCTGTGCGCCCTAGCCGGCGTGTGGGTCTCCAGCCAGTGGAACATCGCGGCCGGGGCGTCGATCGCGCTGCTCGTCGGCCTCGTGTTCGGGCTGGCGTTCCTCGGCTCGGCCGTCCGGGGGCGGGCCGGGCGTGCGCGGGCGGCCGGGCCGGCGGCCCTCCCGGAGGAGGCGCGCGCCTGACCCGGCGCCGGGCTCAGGGCCGGAGCAGGACCTTGATCGCGCCGTCCTCCTTCTTCTGGAAGATCTCGTACCCGTGCGGCGCCTCGTCGAGGGGCAGCACGTGCGTGGCGAGGTCCTCCACGCCCAGGGGGTCGGCGTCGTCGGTCACCAGCGGCATGAGGTCGTCGATCCACCGCTTGACGTGCGCCTGGCCCATCCGCAGCGCCACGCCCTTGTCGAACATCTGCAGCATCGGCAGCGGGTCGGTCATCCCGCCGTACACGCCGCTGACCGAGATCGTGCCGCCGCGCCGCACGGTCTCGATGGCCTGCTGCAGGGCGGCGAGCCGGTCGACGCCCACGCGGGTCATCATCGCCGCCGCGGCCCGGTCCGGGAGCAGCGAGGTCATCGTCTGGGCGAGCTTGCCGCCGGCCGAGCCGTGGGCCTCCATGCCCACGGCGTCGATGACCGAGTCGGTGCCCCGCCCGCCGGTCATCGACCGTACGGCCCCGGGCACGTCGTCGACCTGCGATCCGTCGATCACCTCGACGCCGTGCCGGCGCGCCATCTCCAGCCGCTCCGGGACGACGTCCACCCCGATCACGCGGTAGCCGCGGTACCGGGCGACGCGGGCCGACATCTGCCCGATGGGCCCGAGGCCGAAGACGGTCACGCTGCCGCCGTCGGGCACCTCCGCCCACTCCACGGCCTGCCACGAGGTGGGCAGCACGTCGGACAGGTAGACGAAGCGCTCGTCCGGCGGGCCCTCCGGCACCTTGATCGGGCCGAAGTGGGCCTGCGGAACCCGGAGGTACTCGGCCTGGCCGCCCGGGACCTCGCCGTACAGCTTGGTGTAGCCGAACAGGGCCGCGCCGGTGTCGTACTCCCGGACCTGGGTGGTCTCGCACTGCGCGAAGAGCGCGCGGTCGCACATGTAGCAGTGGCCGCAGGAGATGTTGAACGGGATCACCACCCGGTCGCCGGGGGCGATGTGGGTGACCTGCGCGCCCACCTCCTCGACGATCCCCATCGGCTCGTGGCCGAGGACGTCCCCCTCGCCGATGAACGGGCCGAGGAGCTCGTACAGGTGGAGGTCGGAACCGCAGATGGCCGTGGTGGTCACCCGGATGATCGCATCGGTCGGTTCCTTGATGGCGGGGTCGGGGACCTCCTCGACGCGGACGTCCCGCTTCCCGTGCCAGGTGACTGCCTTCATCGTGCCCTCCCGCGTCGTCGTCGGCCCGTACGGGCCCTCACTGCGCGACGGCGGGCCCCGGGGCCGGGGCCGGGCGGTGCCGGAGGGAGCGGCTGCCGCCGGTCCGCCGCGCGCCAGGTCCACGTATGCCCCCGGTCGGGAGGGGGAAACGGCCGGTCCCCGGGACGGCGTCCCGGGGCGGTGCGGGTGTGTCAGAGGTGGACGACGCTGCCGTGGTCGTCGATGAGGTCGGCGCTCTCGTCGTCGAACCACAGGCCGCCGGTGGCGAGGTAGCGGAAGCGGTGGGCGCCGGGCGGCAGGATGATCGAGACGCTCCGGATGCCGCTCCGCCGGCGCAGCAGCTCGTGGTGGCCGGGCCGCCAGTCGTTGAAGTCGCCGACGACGCTGACGACTCCCTCGGGCCGGTCGGCGGGCAGGGCGAACGTGACACGGGTCTTCTGTCCGAAAAGCCGGGACCGCTTGAGCATGGGATCCTCCCCAGGAGCCGGGATGCCCACAGGGTGGCGTCTCGGGGCCAGTGGGAGAAATGGGACACGCGGTACGTAACACAATTTTCACCAACCTTTTCGCATGCCCCTCCCGGCGTCAGGCGAGCCGAGCGACGGCCGCCCGGACCAGCGCGACGTCGCCCAGGACCACCTCGGTCCCCTGCGTTCCCGCGTGCATGCTCCAGTGGGTCTCGGCCACCGTCTCCGGCGACGCGGGGGAGCCGGGCGCGACCACGGCCGCGATGGGCAGGTGGCCGACGCGCACGCCCGTCCCGTCGAGCGCCTCGGCGAGGGCCAGCGCGTAATTGCGCAGGCCGGCGACCGCGATCCCCACGTTGCCCAGGTACGGGATGGGGTGGATCGCCGACACGCCGGATGTGAACAGCAGCGTGCCCGACCCGCGCTCGACCATCGCCGGAAGGACGGCCCGCACGGCCGTGACCGCGGCCAGCACGGTGACCCCGAACGCGTCCCGCGCGCCGTCCACGGTGACGTCCAGGACCGGGGCCAGGCCCTCCGGCGCGCCGGCCGCGTTGTGGAGCAGCACCTGTGCGGGCCCGGCCTCGCGCTGGATCTCCGCCAGCGCCTCCTCTAGGGCCGCCGGGTCGGCGGCGTCGGCGGGGAAGGCCCGGGCCTCGATCCCCTCGGCGCCGAGCTCGCGGACGTGCCGGTCCAGCCGTCCGGCGTCCCGGGCGACGAGGGCGGCCCTGAACCCCTCCGCCCCGAAGCGGCGGGCGGTCGCCATGCCGATCCGCGGGCCGGCCCCGATGATCACGATGGTCGGTCTCATGTCAGGTCCTCCAGAAGTCGAGGGTATGCCTCACATTTTCTGCGTACGGTAGCACGAACCTGAGGGCATGCCTCGACTTCGGTAGGATGGCGAGCGTGACCGCCGAGACCCGACCACTCCGCCGCGACGCCGTCCGCAACCGCGAGGCCCTGCTCGCGGCGGCCCGCGAGGTGCTGGCCGAGCGCGGCGCCGACGCCCCGCTGGAGGCCGTGGCCCGGCGGGCCGGGGTGGCGATCGGCACGCTGTACCGGCACTTCCCGGCCCGGGCCGACCTGGTCGACGCGATCCTGCTGGAGAAGCTGCGGACCTGGGCCGCCATCGGCCGGGAGGCCGCGGCCGCCGCGGATCCCTGGGAGGCGTTCGTCCACTACCTGCGCCGGGTGTGCGAGACGCAGGCCGGCGACCGGGCCTTCGAGGATCTCGCCTGCCGCCGGGTGCTGGAGGGGAAGGAGGCGGGCGACGTCAGGGCCGAGGTCTACCGGCTCACGACGGGCGTGATCGACCGGGCCAGGGCCGCGGGGCGGCTGCGGACCGACTTCACGCTGTCCGACCTGTCGTTCGTCGTCTGGGGCGCGTCGCGGGTCCACGAGATGACCGCGTCCGTACGGCCCGGGCTGTGGCGGCGCCACCTGGAGCTCATCCTGGACGCCCTGCGGGCGGAGAACGCCCACGACCTGTCCGAGCCCCCACTGGGCTCCGAGGAGCTGGCGGCGCTGCTGTCCGAGCGGTGAGATCCGGTCAGAGCGCGCGGCCGACGCCGCAGAGGAACCAGGTCGGCAGCTCCTTGCCGCCGAAGTCGGCAGAGGAGGCGTCCGGCTCCGGATGCCACTCGTCGAGCCGGACGAGTCCAGGTTCGACCAGCTCGAATCCGTCGAACAGCTCGCTGATCCGCGCCCGGCTCCGCAAGGTCACTGCGGCGCTGGCCCGGCTGTAGACCGACGCGCCCAGATGCGCGGCCCCGGCCCGCTCCTCGGCCGTGACGTGGGACATGACGAGGTAGCTGCCCTCCGGCAGGCCGTCCCGCAGCCTGCGGATCAGGTCGCCGGGCTTGTCGGAGTCGGGCAGGAAGTGCAGGACGGCGACGAGGAGGACGGCGACCGGCTCGGAGAAGTCGAGCAGCGCCTCGAGCTCCGGGTTGGTGAGGATGTCCTCCGGGTCGCGCAGGTCGCCGCGGACGGTGACCGTGTTGGTGGCGTTGGACAGCAGCGCCCGGGAGTGGGTGAGCACGACCGGGTCGTTGTCCACGTAGACCACGCGGGTGCCCGGGTCCACCTCGGCCGCCACCTCGTGCACGTTGCCCTTGGTCGGCAGGCCGGTGCCGATGTCCACGAACTGCCGGATCCCCGCCTCCGACACCAGGTGGCGCACGGCCCGCCGCATGAAGGCCCGGTTGCGCCGGGCCAGTTCGCGGGCCTCGGGGGCGACCTTCAGGACGCGCTCGGCGGCCTCGCGGTCGATCGGGAAGTTGTCCTTGCCGCCGAGGAAGTAGTCGTACATGCGCGCCGCGTTCGGGATGTGCGCGTCGATGCCCTGCTGCGCCGCGCCGTCGTCGGTCACGCGTCCGCTCCTTCCCGGAGACTCGGGCTGAACGTGCACCTTCCGCGAGCATAGGAGTCGCTACCGGAAATTGAAATGAATTTCCGCTTTCGGTGCCCTGATGGGCGAAATCTCCGGCCTATAGCGCTTTCGAGCGGTCCGTTTCCGATCTCAGCGCGCGGTCACCGTGACGGGATGGGCGAGGACCGAGTTGTGACAGTAGCCGAGGGCGTTCCAGGGTGTCCGGTCGGGCTGCCGGCGGCCCCGCTCGTCGGTGGCCCGGACCCGGACGACGTGGTCGCCGGGAGCGGGATCCCAGGGGAACTCCCAGCGCGCCCACACGCCGCGACCTCCCTGGGCCTCCAGGTCGGCGGTCCGCCAGGGGCCGTCGTCCAGGCGGTACTCGACCGTGGCGACGCGGCTTTCCCCGGCGTACGCCCGGCCCCTGACCAGACGGGGGCCGGCGGGCAGCCGGGCCGGCCAGGGCAGTTCCACCAGGCTCGCCACCGGCGTCTCGGTGATGGGCACGGGGGCGGGGCGGTCCGGGGTGACGATGACGTAGTCCTCCGTGGTCCACGGGACGCGCAGCGGGCGGTCGGAGACCTGGATCCTGCCCACCCACTTGATGCTCGCCGCCCCGAGCCAGCCCGGGACCACGACGCGGGCGGGGAACCCGTGGTCGGGCGGCAGCGGCTCGCCGTTCATCGCCAGCGCGAGCAGGGTGTCGCCGGCGAGCGCCTTGGCGAGGGGGAGCGGGCGGCGGGCGCGCGCCTCGTCCAGCGACTCGGGCATCACCTCGCGCGCATCCGAGGTGATGCCGGCCGGTTCGAGCAGGTCGCGCAGGCGGATGCCGGTCCACTCGGCCGTGCCGATCGCGCCGCGTCCCCACGAGACCCCATCGAAAGGCGCGCCCTGCTCCTCGCCGAACAGCCGGCGCCGGTTGCCCGCGCACTCCAGCGTCCGGACGACGGACAGCAGCGGGAACCGGCGCCACAGTTCGTCGTACGTGTAGGTGATCGGGCGGCGGACGCCAGCGCCGTCCACGCGCAGCGTCCAGGCGGCGGGGTCGATCACCGGGGTGGGCGCGTGGTTGCGGACGAAGAAGCGGTCCACCGGGGTGAGGAAGCCCGGCATGCGGTCGGGCCGGGTCCCGTAGTCGAGGTCGCTGCCGGTGTCCTCCATCAGGCCGGCAGGGGTGGGCTTCACCACCGGCCGCGTCGTCCGCGTGAGCGTCCGTCCCGCCATCGCGCACCTCCGCTCGTATGGCGCCTCACGCGGCGAGGACCCCGTGAGGCGTACGGCGGGGCCGGGGGCGCCCCTCCTCCACGGTAGACGGGGCGAACGGGGGAGGGGGCGGGAGGGTCAGCCCAGGTGGCGGCTCGCGCGTGCCGCGTGGTCCTGCGCCCAGGAGGCGAGGCGGGACCAGCGGCGGGCGGAGGCGAGGCGGTGGACGAGCCGGGCCTCGCCGGCCTCCCGGCGCAGCTCCAAGGCGCGTTCCGCGGCGAGCGCGTAGTCGTTGTACATGATCGGCTCCAGACGTCGTGACTGGCTTCGTTGATTTCGGCAGTTACAACGGTAGTCGTCAACCAGTAACTGGTCAAATTTATTTCACCGGTCACTTGCCTTCTTCTGGTCGCCAGGGGCGGGCTAGAGTGGCCGCGATCATGCGCAGACGACCGCGACCGGACGGGGGCGACTGTGGACGCGTTGGTGTGGGTCGTCGTCGCGGCGACGGTCGTCCTGCTGGTCATCGGCTTCGCCCTGGCCGCCCGGCGGCTCCTCGGCCTGCGCTTCGGCGTCGTGCGGACCCTGCTCGGCGGCGGCCTGGCCGTCCTGCTGGCCGGCCCGGTCGGCCGGATCCTCGCAGGCTCGGTGTCGTCGGACGAGCCGGGCATCGCGCCGCTGTGGTTCCTCATCCTGGCGGTGGCGTGCGCGCTGCTGGCCTCGATGGTGTTCCTGGTGGTCGCCGAGGCCCTGGTGCCCACGGGTTCGGTGCCCGGCCCGGTCGAGCTGGCGAGGGCGGCCAGGCGCGCGCTGCTGCGCTCCCGGCGCTACCTGCGCATCACCCGCATCCTCATCCGCCACGGCCTCGGCCCCTATCTGCGGGGCCGTGCCCCGGACCTCGACGCGCCCTCCAGCCGGGCCCGGCTGGCCCGCTCTCTCCGCAGGGCCCTGGACGAGGGCGGGGTCACGTTCGTGAAGCTGGGACAGGTCCTGTCGACGCGCGGCGACCTGCTGCCCCCGGAGTTCGTGGACGAGCTGCGCCTGCTGCAGGACAGGGTCGAGCCCGCGCCCTGGGAGGAGATCGAGCGCGTGCTCGCCGACGAGCTGGGCGGGCCGGTGGACGAGGCGTTCGCCTTCTTCGAGCGCGAGCCGCTCGCGGCGGCCTCGATCGCGCAGGTCCACCTCGCTCGCCTCCCGTCCGGCGAGGAGGTCGTGGTCAAGGTGCAGCGGCCGGGGATCGCGCCCGTCGTCGAGCGGGATCTCGACATCGTCGCGCGCCTCGCCCGTACGGCGGAGCGGCGCACCCGCTGGGCCCGGGGCGTCGGCCTCGGGGACCTCGCCCGGGGGTTCGCCCAGGCGCTGCGCGAGGAACTGGACTTCCGTGTGGAGGCGACGAACATGGCGGCCGTCGCCGCCACCTCGGCGCGGTCGGACGTGCGGACGCCCACGCCGTACCCGCAGCTGAGCGGCCGCCGCCTGCTCGTGATGGAGCGGCTGGACGGCACCCCGCTCGGCGCCGCCCAGGACGCGCTGGGCGACCGCGAACGGCGGGAGGCGGCCACGACCCTCCTGCACACGCTGCTGGAGCAGATCCTGCTGCACGGCGTCTTCCACGCCGACCCGCATCCCGGGAACATCATGCTGCTGGCGGACGGGCGTCTCGCGCTGCTCGACTTCGGGTCGGTCGGGCGGCTCGACGCGTCGGTCCGGGCCTCGCTGCAACGCCTGCTCGCCGCGCTCGACCGGGCCGACCCGATGGGCGTCGGCGACGCGCTGCTGGAGCTGGTGCCCCGCCCCGACGAGATCGACGAGCGCGAGCTGGAACGGGCGATCGGGCGTTTCATGGCGAGGCACCTCGTGCCCGGTGTGACCCCGGACGTCCAGATGTTCGGCGACCTCTTCCGGATCGTCTTCGCCCACGGGCTGTCGGTGCCTCCGGAGGTGGCCGCCGTGTTCCGGGCCCTCGGCACGGTCGAGGGAACGCTCGCCCGCCTGTCTCCCGGGTTCGACATCGTGGAGGAGGCGCGCGGCTTCGCCGGCCGGCACCTGCCCGTTCCCGGCGACCGCGACCAGGTCCGCACGCTCGTCACCCAGGAGGTCGTGCGCCTGCTGCCCGTGCTGCGGCGGCTGCCGCGCAGCGTGGACCGGATCGTCGGCGCGGCCGAGAACGGCCGGTTCAGCGTCAACGTCCGCCTGCTCGCCGATGCCCGGGACCGCCGGCACCTGACGGGCCTGCTGCACCAGGTGCTCCTCACGGTGCTGGCCGCCACCGCGGGGATCATGGCCGTGCTCCTGCTCGGCGCCGGCGGCGGCCCGCGGGTGACCGACGCCGTCGGCCTCTACCAGCTCATCGGGTACAACCTGCTCGTCGTGAGCGGGATCCTCGCGCTCCGCGTTCTTGTGGTCGTCTTCCGGGAACGCCGCGAGGACTGAGGCCGGCCGTCGTGCGGCGGGTCCGGCGTGCCTCGGTCAGTGCGCCTCGGGGTCGCGGGCGAGGACCGACCGTCCGCCGTCCACGGGCACGGTGGCGCCGTTGACGAACGAGGCGCCGTCCGACAGCAGGTAGGCGATCACGGCCGCCACCTCGTCGGCCCGGGCGACCCGGCCGAGGGGGTGCAGCCGTCCCATCTCCCCCTCCACCCGGGCCGCCGCGGCCGGGTCGAGCGAGGCGAGGAACGCCTCATACCGCTCGGTGGTCACCGAGCCGGGCGCCACGGCGTTGACGCGGACGCCCCGGGGGCCGTACTCCACGGCCAGCGCCCTCGTCAGCCCCTCGATCGCCGCCTTGGCCGTGACGTACGGCGTGCAGCCGGGGACGGCCCGCCGGGCCTGGTGGGACGACACGTTCACGATCGCCCCCGGCGTCCCCGCGGCCAGGAATCGCCGGACGGCCGTGGCGCAGCCCGCGAGCGGAGCGGCGAGGTTCACCCCGACGAGATCCAGAATCTCGGCCGCGGACGAGGTGTGCACCGAGGCGTCCCGGAAGACGGCCGCGTTGTTGACCCAGCCCGCGAGCGGCGCGGCCGCCTCCGCCAGGTCGGCCGCCTTCCCGGCCACCGCCTCGTCGCCCGCGTCGCCGGTCACGGCCGCCACCCGGGAGCCCGCCGGATGGTCCGCCGTCCACTCCAGCGCGGCCGGGTCCAGTTCGATCGCCACAACCACGGCCTCGGGATCGGCCAGGAGCCGCTCCACCGCAGCCCTCCCGATGCCGCGTCCTCCGCCGGTCACCACATACGAACGACTCGCCATGATCCGACCCTAACCGCCATCGGCCGGGAGCCTCCGAGGAGCCGGCGTGGGCCCTTCTGTCACATTCGCCGGGTCCGCGGGTTCATCTCCGTGGATGAGAGGAAGGTGTGCCCGATGGACGAGACCGAGTGGCTGGCAGAACGGTTCGAACGGCACCGGCCCCGGCTGCGGGCGGTGGCCTACCGGATGCTCGGCTCGCCGGCCGAGGCCGACGACGCCGTCCAGGACGCCTGGCTGCGGCTGAGCCGATCCGACGTGGACGAGATCGACGACCTCGGCGCCTGGCTGACCACCGTCGTCGCCCGGGAGTGCCTGCACATGCTGCGCTCGCGACGGCGCCGGCGGGAGGATCCCGACGTGCCGGAACCGGTCGCCGTCCCGGACGCCGGCCTCGGCCCCGAGCAGGAGGCCCTGCTGGCCGACTCGGTCGGCCTGGCCATGCTGGTGGTGCTCGACCGGCTCAGCCCGGCCGAGCGGCTGGCATTCGTGCTGCACGACATGTTCGAGCTGCCGTTCGAGGAGATCGCCGGCATTCTGGGCCGCACCCCGGCCGCCACGCGGCAACTGGCCAGCCGGGCACGGCGCCGCGTGAACGGGGCCGAGGCCCCGGATCCCGACCTGGCGCGGCAGCGGCAGGTGGTGGACGCCTTCCTCGCGGCCGCGCGAGCCGGCGACTTCGACGCGCTCGTCCGGATCCTCGACCCCGATGTCGTCCTGCGCACCGACTTCGGCCCCGACGGGGGGCCGGTCCTCGTCCGCGGCGCCGCGGCGGTGGCCAGGCAGACCGGCGGCGGCCGCGGCGGCCGGCTGCACCCCGTGCTGGTCGACGGAGCGGTCGGCGCGGTGGTCAGCCGCGACGGGCAGCCGTTCGCCCTGCTGGTGTTCACGGTCGTGGAGGACAGGATCGCGGCCATCGACGGCATCGGCGACCCGGATCGCGTCCGCTCTGTCACATCGGCCCCCGGCGCGGGCTCAGAGAGATGACGACTTCGACGAACAGGGAGGACTCTGTGGCGATACGGATACCCGAGATCAACACCTTGGTGCCCGAGATCCAGGAGGTGGCGCGCGCACTGGTCAAGGCGACCGGGAACGGATCGGTGCCGTCGGGCACGATCAGCCTGGTCTACCTGCGGGCCGGCCAGCTCGTCGGCAACACCTACCAGGTCCTGCGGCACACGTCGGACCTGCGGAGGGCCGGCGAGTCCGAGGAGCGGATCGCGTGCGTGGCGTCCTGGGGAGACGCGACGTGCTTCACCGACGCGGAGCGGGCCGCGCTGGCGCTGACCGACGCCGTGTTCCAGCCGAATCCGCGGGGGGAGGAGCGGGTGCCGGACGACCTGTTCGCGGAGGTCGCCGAGCACTACGACGAGAAGGCCCAGGCCACCCTGACGGCTGTGATCGCCTCGGCCGGGTTCTGGATGAACGTGGCCCTCGTCCTCAAGCCGCCGCCCGCCGGCCAGGCGGCCTGACACCCGGGATCGTCGGGCCGGCGCCCCGGCGTGCTCCCGGGCCCGGCCAGGCTCGGCGGCGTCCCGGAGCTCCAGGACGCCGCCGGGCCCGCCCGCCGTACGACC
>NZ_KI866523.1:1615790-1625291 GCF_000511135.2 Microbispora sp. ATCC PTA-5024
CCAGGACGCCGCCGGGCCCGCCCGCCGTACGACCGGCGGGTGAAAGACAGAGGCGGGCGGCAGGGAGACCCGGGAATCCATGGGTAGGGGTCGCGGTATGGCTGAGATCGGATACACCCTCATGTGCGAGCAGACGCCCGCGAGGCAGCTGGTGGACGACGCCGTGACGGCGGAGCGGGTGGGCTTCGACTACGCCGTCATCTCCGACCACTACTTCCCGTGGCTGGAGGAGATGGGCCACTCGCCCTACGCCTGGTCGATCCTCGGGGCGGTGGCCCAGGCGACCGAGCACCTGCCGATGATGACGTACGTGACCTGCCCCATCATGCGCTACCACCCGGCCGTCGTGGCGCAGAAGGCCGCCACGATGGGCGTGCTGAGCGAGGGCCGGTTCACCCTCGGCCTGGGCGCGGGGGAGAACCTCAACGAGCACGTCGTCGGCCACGGCTGGCCGCCCGTGAACACGCGGCACGAGATGTTCCGGGAGGCCATCGAGATCATCAAGGAGCTGTTCCAGGGCGGCTACCGGAACTACCGGGGCGAGTACTTCGACATCGACTCCGCCCGGCTGTTCGACCTGCCGGAACGGCCGGTGCCTATCGCCGTCGCGGCCTCCGGCGACCAGTCGGCCGACGTCGCGGCCGAGTTGGGCGACGGGCTGGTGTCGGTCGACCCGGACGCCTCGCTGGTGCAGAAGTTCGGGGCCTCCGGCGGGGAGGGCAAACCGGTGTACGGCCAGCTCGCGATCTCCTACGACCAGGACAGGGACGCCGCCGTCGATCGGGCGCACCGCCTGTGGCGCTGGTCGGTGGCCGGCTGGAAGGTGATGGCGGAGCTGCCCGCCCCGGTCAACTTCGCGGCGGGCGCCGAGACCGTGCGGCCCGAGGACGTGGCCGAGAAGGTGCCGTGCGGGGCGGACGTGGACGCCGTCGTCGAGGCGGTCAGGAAGTACACCGACGCCGGGTTCACCCACGTCGCCCTCGTGCAGATCGGGCACGAGCACCAGCGCGAGTTCTTCGAGTGGTCCGAGAAGGAGCTCCTGCCCGCCCTGCGGCAGCTCTAGGGGGTCAGATCACGTCCCAGGGGACGGACTCGTACGTCTCGACAGCCGTCTTCACGAACTCCTCGTCCACCGGCAGCCGCATGTCGTCGATGCGCTCCACCGGCGCGACCCCGTGGGAGTTGGTCACGATGACGGACCGGTACGCGGGCACGTCCGCCAGCCGCACCGGTCCGCGCCGCGACCCGATCCCCGCGGAGGGAAGCCGGGGCTCCAGCAGCTGCATGGTGATCCCGTGCAGGCAGGGGGCGTCGGGCCAGACGACCGAGGCGCCGTCGAAGAAGCCGATGTTGGTGATGCCGCCCTCCGCGACGGTCCCGTCCGGCGCGGTGAGCAGCGCGTCGTCGAACCCCTCCCGCGCGGCGAGGAGGCCGTAGTAGGTCTGCCCGAACCCGCCGAGGTGCTTGATGTGGGCCGCCGGCCGCTGGTACGGCACGGACTTCAGGCTCTGCGCCCGGGACGGCGGGGGTGCGGGCGGCCGCACGGTCACGAGGAGTGTCGCCGCTTCGGCGCCCTCGGGCCAGTGGACGACCACCCGGACCGACGCGTCGCGCACGTCGTCTCCGAGGGCGTGCCGGATGCGCGCGCGGACCAGGTCGCCGTCGAGACCGGCGCCGAACAGCTCGCGGGTGGACGCGTCCAGCCGGGCCAGGTGCAGGTCGAGGCCACGGGTACGGCCGTCCCTGACCTGCATGGCCGTGAAGTGCCCGTAGTTCGACAGCGCGGGATGGACGAGCGTGTCGGCCGTGGGGGGACGACCGTCGATCTCGATGCGGAAGACCACGATCTCCACCGTAAAACCCGGCGGCGCGGACGGCCGCACCGGGTGAGAGGATCACGGGCGGCACGAGCCGGGGACCCGTTCCAGGTCGCCCAGGCACCCGTACGGCCCGGCCGACGACGGAAGGACCCACGATGCCCACACGCACTCAGCCCGTGACCGTGCAGGACGGCGAGTTCGACCTGCACCTGTGGATCCCCGCCCGCGGCCACGGCCCCGGGCTGCTGCTCCTGCAGGAGATCCACGGCGTGGGGGACTACATCCGGGCGGTCGCCGAGGACCTGGCCGGGCTCGGCTACGTCGTCGGCGCCCCCGACCTGTTCTGGCGGCTGGAGCGGAACTGGACGGCCGACCACGGCGAGGAGGGGCTGTCGCGGGCGCTGGCGATGGGCGGCCGCTTCGACGTGGCCACCGGCGTGGACGACAGCGCCGCCGCATTCGAGACCCTCGCCTCGCTGCCCGAGGTGGCCGGCGGCACCGGCGTCGTCGGCTTCTGCCTGGGCGGCTCGCTGGCCTACGTCCTGGCCGCGCGGACCACCCCGTCCGTCGTGCTGTCGTTCTACGGCTCCGCCGTGCCCGACTCCCTCGACCTCCTGGACCGGATCACCAGCCCCGTCCAGTTCCACTTCGGGGGACGGGACGAGTTCATCCCGCGGGAGAAGGTGGCCGCCGTGGAACGCGCCGTGGCGGGCCGTCCGGGGATGGAGATCCACGTGCAGGAGTCCGCCGGGCACGCCTTCCACAACTTCAAGTCGGCCCGCTTCCACGACGCCGAGGCCGCACGTACGGCCTGGCCCCTGGCGACCGGCTTCCTCGCCCGCCACCTCCCGGCCGCCTGACGGCCGAAGCGGAGCAGCGCAGCTCACGGGCGCGTGGGAGGGACGCGGCGTAGGTCACGGGCGCGTGGGAGGGACGCGGCGTAGGTCACGGGCGCGTGGGAGGGACCCTGCGGGCTACTCGGCGTCCGGGAGGGCGGGCTATCCGGCGCGCGGAAGGGGAGCGGCGGGCTACTCGGCGCGCTGGAGCGCCGACCGGTCGCCGCCGTCCGCCGGGCGGCCGTCGTCATTTCCCGGGCTCGCGGTTCGTCTCGCCTCCCGCCAGGGCAGCGCCGGCAGTCCGCAGCGCACCCGCAGGACCGTCCAGACGGCGGGGGCGGTCAGCAGGACGGCGCCGAGCACCCAGACGGTCGCCGTGGTGCCGACGCCGAACATCTTCAACGCCGAGGCCAGCAGCACGAACGCGAGCGCGCGGCGGATCAGGCCGCCCGGCGCCCGGGACGAGATGCGCGAGCCCAGGTAGACGCCGGGGATCGAGCCGGCCAGCAGGGCCGCGGTGACCGACAGCTCGAAGTCGCCGAACAGCAGGTGGCCCAGGGCGGCCGACATCACGAGCGGCACGGCCTGGACCAGATCGGTCCCCACGAGCTGGTTGGCCTTGAGGGCGGGATAGAGGGCCAGCAGGGCGACGATGATCAGTGAGCCCGAGCCTACCGAGGTCATGCCGACGACGAGGCCGCCCGCGGCGCCGACGGCGGCCGTCGCCAGCGGCCGTACGGTCACGGCGGGCAGGTCCGTGGCGGCGGGCTCGCCCGGCGCTGCCGTCCGGCGGCCGGTCTCCGGGGTGCGGCCCTCCGCCCTGTCGCGCATCGCCAGGTAGCCGCGCACGGCGAGGCCCCCGGCCGCGATCAGCAGGGCGACCCCCATGCCGGTCTGCACGACGGTCTGGACGCCGTCGCCGTCCCCGAGGGCACGGGCGAGGAGCACTCCGCAGAACGCCGACGGGACCGACCCGGCGCACAGCCACTTCACGAGCCGCAGGTCGACCGTCCCCCTGCGCAGGTGGACGAGGCTCCCGACCGGCTTCATCACGGCGGCGGCCACCAGGTCGCTGGAGACCGCCGTCAGCGGGGGGACGCCGAAGAACGTGACGAGCATCGGCGTCATCAGGGCGCCGCCGCCCATGCCGGTCAGCCCGACGACGACGGCGACCAGGAAGGAGCCGATCGCCATGGTGAAGTCGAAGTGCATCCCTTTACCCTACCTAACCCATCGGAATTACGGATACCCCTCGGTGGCGGTCGGCAGGGTGGAGGAGGACACTGTTGACATCGTTGTCATCGGCGACGTACGTTCCCGTGCCCATCCGGTGCGCGGGCGGCGAGCCGTACCCCGGCGAGAGGAGCACGTGTGAGGACCTGCCGTGACCTGGAGGCCGTGGACGGGGTGGGCGTGTGACCGTCCTCGCCGTGGACATCGGCGGCACGAAGTTCGCCGCCGCGGCCGTCACCCCCGACGGGGAGATCCTCGTCCGCGCCGAGGTGCCGCTGCGCGGCCCGGACTCCGCGGACGCCGTCCTGGCCGAGGTCGTCGCCCGGGTGACCGCCGGGGTGCCCGAGGCCCGGATCGGCGGCGTCGGAATCGGCTCCGCCGGGCCGCTCGACCCGGTGAAGGGCACGGTGAGCCCGGTCAACATCCCGTCGTGGCGGGACTTCCCGCTCGTGGACGCGCTCACGCGGATGCTGCCCGGACGGCCCGTACGGCTCGCCGGGGACGCCCAGTGCATGGCGCTCGGGGAGTGGTGGCGGGGTCTCCCGGAGCGGGAGCGTCCCCGGACGCTGCTCGGCATGGTCGTCTCCACGGGCGTGGGCGGCGGCTTCGTGATCGACGGCGTGCCGTACGTGGGGCCGACCGGCAACGCCGGACACATCGGGCACATCACCGTCGACCCCGGCGGCGACGACTGCCCCTGCGGAGGCGTCGGCTGCGTCGAACTCCTCGCCAGCGGCCCCAGCATGGTGCGATGGGCCGCCGCCAACGGCTGGACCGGCCCGGACGCCCGGGCGCTCGCCGCGGACGCCGCCGCCGGGCATCCCGTGGCGCTGGCCGCCTTCCGGCGCGCCGCCGACGCCCTCGCGACGGCCATCCTCACCGCGTCCGCCCTCGTGGACCTCGACCACGTCGTCATCGGCGGGGGCGTGGCCGCCGCCGGCCCGACCCTCTTCGACCCGCTCCGCGAGGCGGTCGCCCGCAACGCCGGCATGGGTTTCCTGCGCCGCCTGCGGGTGGACCGCACCTCCCTGGACCGCGACGCCGGCCTGTTCGGCGCCGCGGCCCTCGTGCTGCTCGGCCCCCAGGCGTAGCCCGCCACGGCCACCCGGCGCCGGGATCCCGGCGCCGGGCCTGGGCTGCCCGGCCGGGCGCCCGGTGTCTCCCCGGGGCGCGGCGAGCCTGCGGGCCGAGCTTGTCAGCCGGCGCCGAGTTCCTCGCGGAGGTGGCGGGCGGCGCGCACCACGTTGGCGAGCGCCGCCTCCACCTGGTCGTACGTCCGGGTCTTCAGGCCGCAGTCGGGGTTGACCCAGACCCGGCCCGCGGGCAGCGCCCGGGCCGCGGCCCGCAGCGACTCCTCGACCTCCTCCGCACCGGGCACGCGCGGCGAATGGATGTCGTAGACCCCGGCCCCGAGCCCCCGGCCGAAGCGGCGGACGGCGGGCTCGCCGAGGATCCGGCCGCCCGACCGGGCCGACTCGATGCTGGTGACGTCGGCGTCCAGCGCGTCGATCGCGGCGAGGATCTCGTCGGCGTCCGAGTAGCACAGATGGGTGTGGAGCTGCGTGCGGTCGCCGGCGCCCGAGGTGGCCCTGCGGTAGGCGTCCACGGCCCAGCGCAGGTACGCGTCCTGGTCACGCCGCCGCAACGGCATGAGCTCGCGCAGCGCCGGCTCGTCCACTTGGATGACCGACACGCCCGCCGCCTCCAGGTCGCGCACCTCGTCGCGTACGGCGTCCGCCACCTGGACCACGACGTCGCGCAGCGGCAGGTCGTCGCGGGCGAACGACCACGCGACGATGGTCACCGGGCCGGTCAGCATGCCCTTGACCGGTCTGCTCGTGAGCGACTGCGCGTACCGGGTCCACCGGACCGTGATCGGCTCCCGCCGCCGCACGTCGCCGTACAGGATCGGCGGGCGGGTGCAGCGGGAGCCGTACGACTGGACCCAGCCGTGGCGGGTGACGGCGAACCCGTCGAGGTGCTCGGCGAAGTACTGCACCATGTCGTTGCGCTCGGGCTCGCCGTGGACGAGCACGTCGAGGCCGAGCCGTTCCTGGAGGGCGACGACCCGTTCGATCTCGGCGCGGACCAGGCTCTCGTACGCGGCCTCGTCCAGCTCGCCCGCCGCCACCGCCGCCCGGGCCCGCCGCAGCTCGCCCGTCTGGGGGAAGGAGCCGATCGTGGTGACCGGGAGGATCGGCAGCCGAAGGTGCGCCGCCTGCGCCGCCGCCCGCACCTCGTACGGGCTGCGGGCCGAGGCCGGCGGCATGCACGGGTCGGCGGTGGCGGGATCGGCGGCGACAGGACCGTCGGTGGTGTACGGAGTCCGTGCGGCCGGGGTCGCGGCGAGCAGACCGGCCAGCTCCACCACCTCGGCGGCCTTCTGCTCGGCGAACGCCAGGCGCCGCCGCAGCGCCGGGTCGAGGTCCTCCTCCCGTTCCACGTCGTACGGCACGTGCAGCAGCGAGCACGACGTGCCGACGACCACCTGGGCGGCGTGCTCCCGGACGGCGAGCAGCGTGGCGAGGGCGCGCTCCCGGTCGGTGCGCCAGACGTCCCGCCCGGACACGACCCCCGCGACGACCGTCTTGCCCGCCAGCGCCTCCAGGCCCCGGGTGCCGCCGCGCACCAGGTCCACCCCGACGGCCTCGACCGGCGTGGCCGCCAGCACGGGCAGCGCCTCGCCCAGGGGGCCGAAGTACGACGCCACGAACAGCGCGGGCCGCTCCGTCAGCGAACCGAGCCGTCCGTACGCGGACCTCACTGCGGCGAGCTCGGCCTCCGTACGGTCGGCCACGAGGGCGGGCTCGTCCAGCTGGACCCAGCCGACGCCTTCGGCCGCGAGGACGCCCAGCAGCGACGCGTAGACCTCCACCGCCTCGTCGAGCCGGTCGAGGGGCGCGAACCCGGGCGGCGCGTCCGCCGCGGCCTCGGCCAGCAGCAGGAACGTCACCGGCCCGACCAGCACGGGACGCGTCTCCAGGCCCAGCGCGCGCGCCTGGCGGATCTCGCCGAGGATCTTGCCCGGTGCGAGCTGGAACCGGACGTCCGGCCCTATCTCGGGCACGATGTAATGGTAGTTCGTGTCGAACCACTTGGTCATGCGCAGCGGCGGGGTCGCGTCGGTGCCGCGAGCCATGGCGAAGTACGCGTCCTGCTCGGTGACGGCCTGGTAGCGGGCGGGGACGGCGCCGAGCATCACGGCGGTGTCGAGCACGTGGTCGTAATAGGAGAAGGTGTTCGACGGGAGCGCGCCGAGCCCCAGTGCGTGCAGGCGTCGCCAGGCCTGCTCCCGCAGGGCGGCCCCGGTGCGCTCCAGGTCCTGCCATGTGGAGTGGCCGTCCCAGTACGACTCCAGGGCCCGCTTGAGCTCCCGGTCCGGACCGATCCTCGGATACCCGAGCACGGTCGATGCGGGAAAGGACGATGTCATGCCGGCTCCTCGTTCGCCAGATCAACGGGACGCCACGCATCCTCCCCGCGCCGTACCTGACAGAGCCGGATCCATTCACCCCCCTTATGGATCACTTCGACTGAGGCCGCCCGGCCGGACGATGGTCAATCCGATCTTTCGGTCTCCTGCGGCTGGCGCGCCCACTCGGCGATCACCTCGCGCCCGTGGGTGATGGCGAGGTCGAGCAGGCCGGGGAAGCGAGCGTCGAGGTCGTCTCGGCGTAGCCGGTTCAGGCGCCGGGTTCCCTGGTCTCGCTGATGTATCACTCCGGCCTCTCGGAGGATCTTGAAATGAGCGCTCTGGGTGGACTTGCTCACCGGCGTGGTGATGGTCCCGCACGCCAGCTCGCCATCGGGTCCGGCCTCTGCCAGGCGAGCGACCACACCGAGGCGCACCGGATCGCTCAGCGCCCCCATGACGCGAGAAAAGACCAGCTCCTCTCGATCGGGATGCACAAGATCGGTCGCTGTTCGGCTTGCCACATGGTCATGGTAGCCCAACATGTTCGCACAGTCCGAACATGTGTTATGTTCTGGCTATCCGAACATGTGACGGCTAGGGGGCTGCTGTTGCCCAGCCGCCTGCATGCCGCCGCCGGGGGCGGTCGCCTATCCGGTGGCCGGCGGGTCGGGTTACTGATCCCGATTCGCGGCATGCCAGGCAGCGGCCGTAGCCGGCGCCTAGCTGACGTTTTCCCGGGCTCCGACCAGAAGTGAAAACGGGCCCGCACAATGCCGAGGAGCGCACATGACCCAGACTGAAACACCGCTGCCCATTGACATCACCGACCGGTCTGGCGTGATCACCGGGGCGGGGAGTGGGATCGGCCGCGTGCTGGCCGAACGGTTCGGCCGGAGCGGCGCCCGGTTGCTGCTGGTGGGGCGCCGCGAGCAGGCGTTGCGGGAGACCGCCTCGGCGGTGGTGCGGGCCGGCGGCGCAGCCGAAGTGCTGGCCGCCGACATCACCGACGAGGGGGCCGAGGAGAAGGTCGCCGACACTGCGCGCACGGTGCTGGGCAAGGTCGATTTGTTGATCAACAATGCCGGCAACGTGCGCGCGGGCCGGCTGGAAGAGTGCGATGTAGCGGATGTGCGGGCGATGGTGGGTCTCAACTTGACCGCGCCGATCCTGCTCACGCGCGCCTTGCTGCCCGATCTGCGCGCGGCCGCCCAATCCGAGCGCTCCGCCGACGTGGACGGCCTCGGCCGGCGGCGCGACAGCGTCGTGCTGGGTATCGCCAGCGGCATGGCACTGCTCCCGCTGCCCTTTTACGCGACCTATGCGGCGACCAAGGCGGGCCTGGCCGCGTTCGGTCACGCGCTGCGCCGGGAGCTTCAGGGCGCCGGCGTGCACGTCGCCACCTGGTATCCCGGAGCCACAGCCACGGCGATGATGGACAGCTCGGCCGCGGGGGAGGACCTGGGTTTCGGCCGCCGCCCGGTCGAAGAGGTGGTGACCGACCTGCTCGACGCGCTTGGCCGCGGCGAGCACGAGATCAACACCAGCCTGTCGACCCGCCGAGCCATGCAGCGGCTGCACGTCAGTGACCCGCTCGCCGTCGACGCCGCGCTCGGGCCCCAGCTGTCTCAGCTCGAATCCGCTGTGCGCAACCACCGCAGCATCTGACCCGCGAACAGAAGCACGGCACCGCGCGGCTGGCCGCAGAGGTAGCCCCACTGGCAGGGGCTCGACCGGATGTGCCGCACGTCGGGCACCTGCTCGCCTGACGGGATTCATTGGCGTCGCTTATAACTGGGGGATGGAAGCGGGACCGGCGGTGCGCGACGTGGGGTGCTTCGCCGCCGTCGCGCGGCATCTGAGCTTCTCGCGCGCCGCCGCCGAGCTGGGCCTGTCGCAGCCCGCCGTGAGCCAGGCCGTCGGCCGTCTCGAACGGTCGCTGGGCCTGCGCCTGTTCGACCGGACCAGCCGGGACGTCCGGCTGTCGAGGGCGGGGACGGAGTTGCTGCCCCACGCGGAGGCCCTGCTGGCCGGCGCGGCCGCGTTCTCGGCGGAGGCGGCGCGGCTGGCGGCGGGGCCGCGGGCGGCGGTGAGCCTCGTCTACGCGCCGACGGCCGGGCCGCTCGTGGCCCGCGTGGCCCGGCGCCTGGCCCGCCGCTCGCCCGCCATCGACGTGGCGCTGCGCCCGGCCGGCCGGGGC
>NZ_KI866523.1:1625469-1630503 GCF_000511135.2 Microbispora sp. ATCC PTA-5024
CCGTGCTGGGCGCGCCGTTCCCGCGGGACCTCACGACGGCGGCGCGGTTCCACGTGCCGGTCGGCCACCTCGCCGTGCCGGAGGGCGACCCGCTGGCGGCCACGCCGCTGGTACGGCCCGAGCACCTCGCGCGCCGGACGGTCCTCGTGCCCCGGAACCGGCCGCCCGCCGGGATGTGGGCCCGGCTGGCCGCCCGGCTGCCGTACCGGCACCATGTGGTGGCCGACGAGATCGACGACTTCGCCGCGGTGCTCGACCTGGTCGCCGCCGGGATCGGGCTGCTGCCCGTCCCGCAGTTGCTCGTCTCGTCTATCCGCAGGAACGACGTGAGGTTCGTCCCGTTCGACGGCGGCGACCTGCGCCTGACGTACGCGCTGGCCTGGCCGGGGGACCGGATGTCCGGCACGGTGATGGCCCTCGTCCAGGCCGTCCAGGAGTCCCTCTGGACCAGGTGAGCGGCCGCGGGCGCCCCTACCGCGACGCGTCCTCCTCCGCCTCGCCGGCCGCCACCACCTCGTGGAGCAGCCGTTCGACCTGGGCGGGCGTCGTGTCCGGATTGAGCAGGGTCAGCTTCAGCCGGACACGTCCCGGCCCCTCACCGGGAAGCTCGGTGCGGCCGACGACCGCCCGCCCCTCGCGCAGCAGCCGGCGGCGGAGCCCGGCGTTGACCCGGTCGGCCCGGGCCGGGTCCCGCGGCAGGTAGCGGAACAGGAAGGCCGTGAGCACCGGGTCGGCGTGCAGCTCCAGCCGGGGGTGCGCGCGGACCGCCGCGGCCCCCGCCCGGGCGAGGTCGTGGCAGGCGTCGACGAGCCGCCCCAGGCCGTCGCGGCCCAGCGTCCGCAGGGTGACGGCGATCGAGAAGGCGTCGGCCCGCCGGGTCGTGCGCAGGGAGAGCCCGAGCAGCGCGCCGTAGCCCGCCTCCTCGTCGTCCGCCGGGTTCAGGTACGCCGCGCGCCTGGCCAGCGAGGCGTACGTCTCGGCCCGCCGGACCAGGAAGACGCCGGCGGCGACGGGCTGCCAGCCCAGCTTGTGCCAGTCGAGGGACACCGAGTCGGCCAGGGCCACGCCGTCGAGCAGGGGCGCGAGCCGGTCGGACAGCAGCGCGCCGCCGCCGTAGGCCGCGTCCACGTGCAGCCACGCCCCGTGCTCGGCGGCGAGGGCGGCGCACGCGCGCAGCGGGTCGATCGCGCCGGTGTCGGTCGTGCCCGCCGTCGCGACCACCGCCAGCGGCCGCTCACCCCGCCGTACGGCGGCGGCCATGGCCTCCTCCAGGGCGGTCGCGTCCATCCGCAGGTCGTGGTCCACGGGGACGGGCACGACCGCGTCCTCGCCGAGCCCGAGCAGGGCCGCCGACCGCTGGACGGAGAAGTGCGCGGCCGCCGACGCGAAGACGCGCGGGCGGGGTCCGTCGCCCGGCAGGCCGCTCAGCTCGACGCGCCGCCCGGTCGCTGTTCCGAGGACGTGGTCTCTGGCCAGCATCAGGCCCATGAGGTTGGACTCGGTGCCGCCGGATGTGAGCACGCCGGCCGCGCCGGGCGGGTATCCGGCCATGGCGGCGAGCTCCGCGACCACCAGTGTCTCCAGGGCTGTCGCCGCGGGCGCCTGGTCCCAGGAGTCCATCGAGGGGTTCAGCGCCGACACGGCCAGATCGGCGGCCACGGCGACGGGCAGCGGCGGGCAGTGCAGGTGGGCGGCGCAGAAGGGGTCCACGGGGTCGGCGCTGCCGTACGCGAGCATACGGGTCAGGGCGGCCAGTGCGTCGTCTCCGCCGGCGGCCGCGAGAGTCCGCGCGACCTCGTCGGCCAGCCGGGCGGGGTCCGCGGCGGGCACCGGACCCGCCCGGCGCTCCGCGCCCTCGGCCAGCGCCCGCAGGACCGTCCGCACCAGGGGTTCGAGAGCCTCCCGCCCCATCAGCCCCCTGCCGTCCGGGCCGCCGGCCGCGTCAGAACCGGCTGCGTCGGAACCGGCGGGACCGGCTTCCCCGTCAGGGCCGGAGCCGTCCGGGACGTGACCGGCTGCCGGGGGCCGGGTTTCCGTGGAGGCCGTCTCCGCGGCCGCTCCGCGGCGCGCCGGATCGTGGATCGCGCCGGTCACGAGGACCGTCCGGCTAGGTGGGGGCCGGCGGTGGCCTGGGCGGCGACCTGGGCAATGGCGTCGGACAGGCGGTCGAGCACGGCCTCGGCCTCCTCGTCGGTGATGGTCAGCGGGGGCAGCAGCCGCAGCGTGGCGTCGTACCGGCCGCCGAGCTCCACGATGAGGCCGCGGTCCAGGCAGGCGGCCCGGACGGCGGCGGCCAGGCGCGGGGCGGCCGGGCGGGCGCCGCAGCCGTCGGGGGCGGCCTGCGGGTCGACCAGCTCCACGCCGATCATCAGCCCGCGGCCGCGTACGTCGCCGATAACCGGAAGCTCGGTGCGCAGACCGTCGAGGCGGGACGTCATCCGCGCGCCCACGGCCGCCGCACGCCCGGCCAGCCCTTCGCGGGCGACGAACCGCAGCGTGGCGGCGCCGGCCGCCAGGGCGAGCGTGTCGCCGCGGAAGGTGCCGGTGTGCGCGCCGGGCGCCCAGCCGTCGTACTCGTCCCGGTACACGATGACGGCCAGCGGCAGGCTGCCGCCGACGGCCTTGGACATGACCATCACGTCCGGCTCGACGCCGCTGTGCTCGACGGCCCAGAACGCGCCCGTACGGCCGACGCCCGTCTGCACCTCGTCCACGATCAGCGGGATCTCCCGTTCGGCCGTGATCCTGCGCATCTCGCGCAGCCAGCCGTCCGGGGCGGGCACCGCGCCGCCCTCGCCCTGGACCACCTCGAGAATCATGGCCGCGGGCGGTACCACGCCGCCGGCCGGGTCGTCGAGCAGCCGCTCGGTGTAGGCAACCGCGATCTGCGCGCCGCGCTCACCGCCGACCCCGAACGGGCAGCGGTACGCGTACGGGTACGGCAGCCGGGTGACCTCGGCCGCGACGCCCGGCACCGGCGCCCGGACGGCCACGTTGCCGGTCACGGCCAGGGCGCCGGCCGTCATGCCGTGGTAACCCCCGGTGAACGCGAGCAGGCCGCGCCGCCCGGTCGCCGTCTGCGTGAGCTTCAGCGCCGCCTCCACGGCGTCGGTCCCCGCCGGGCCGCAGAAATGGATTCGGGCCCGGTCGCGGAAGCCGGACGGCAGCGTGGCGAACAGGGCCTCGGTGAACTCGTCCTTCTGCGGCGTCGCGAGGTCCAGCACGTGGAGCGGCGCCCCGCTGTCGAGGGTCCGCCTCATGGCCTCGGTGACCACCGGGTGGTTGTGGCCGAGCGCGAGGGTCCCGGCGCCGGACAGGCAGTCGAGGTAGCGGCGGCCGTCCGCGCCCTCGATCGTCATGCCCGACGCCCGTACCGGGACGATCGGGAACGACCGGGCATAGGTGCGGGCGGCGGACTCGCGGGCCCGCTGGCGTCGCAGGATGTCGGCGGGGTTCGGCGTCATCGATCGGGGCTCCTGGTCGTCGGACGGAACGGCGTACGGAACGGCGTGCGCAACGACGGGCGGCGGCGCCGGGGACCGGGCACGGCGGTTCGCCGCCCCGGGCGTCACGAGGTGGCCGGCGGGCGCACGGACACGGGCACTCCTTCTCTCGGCGGCTCGGAGCTACTTAGGCGACCCTAACCTGACGTGCTCCGCGATTCCGGCACGGGGTGGTTCTCGCCCGGGGTCCACGGCCGTGATTCCCCGGACGTCACGGATCACGTCCGCAGGAACCCCGCGGAATCTCACCTCTTGACGAGAGCCGTGGTGCGTCCTACTTTCTTCGCAAGTAAATTTAGCGAAAAAGAAAGTCGGGATGCCGGTGAGCGAACGGGCCGCGCAGGGCCGGGACCTGTCCCGGACGGCGATACTCGCGACGCTCGGGCAGGCGGGTCCGCTCAGCCGCTCCGAGCTGGCCAGACGGCTGGACCTGAGCCCCGCCACCGTCACCCAGGTGACCCGGCGGCTGATCGAGCAGGGCATGGTGGAGGAGCTCGAGCGGGTCCCGTCCCGAGGAGGCCGGCCCGCCCAGCTGCTCGGCCTCGTGGGCTCGGCTGGCCGGGCCATCGGGGTGAAGATCGCCGCCGACCACGCCGTCGCCGTCGTCGTCCGGCTCGACGGGGAGCTGCTGGAGGAGCGCGAGATCCCGCTGGACGCGGGCGCGCCCGACTGCCTCGACCGGGTCGCCGCGCTGCTGCGCCCGCTGGCGTCGGGCGGGCCGCGGCTGCTCGGGGTCGGCGTCGGGGTGGCGGGCGTCGTCGACAGCCCGGACAGCGGCGTCGTCCAGGCGCCCACCCTGGGCTGGACGGCCACACCGGTCGGGCCACGCCTGCGCGCGTCGCTGGAACTGCCCGTCCTCGTGGACAACGACGTCAACACGCTGGCCGTCGCCGAACGCCTGTACGGGCGGGGACGGTCCCACCGCGACTTCCTCGTGGTGACCATCGGGCGGGGCGTCGGCCTGGCGATCGTGGTGGACGGCGGGCTGCTGCGCGGGGCCCACGGCGGGGCCGGGGAGTTCGGCCACCTGCCGGTGGCGGCGGACGGGCCGCGCTGCGCCTGCGGCAACACCGGCTGCCTGGAGGCGCTCATCGGCGAGCGGGGGCTGCTCGACGCGGCCCGGGCCCGGGGGCTCGGCGAGCCGGACGGCGAGATCCTCCGCGAGGCGGGCGGCGTGCTCGGCCGGGCCGTCGCCGGGCTCGTGAACATCCTCGACCCGGCCGCCGTCCTCGTCCTCGGCGAGGGCACCCGCGACTGGGAGCGGTGGCTGCCCGGCTTCGGCCCGGCGTTCCGCGCCCACCTGTTCCGCTCCCACCCGTACGTGCCGGTGGAGGTCGACCCCTGGGACGACTCCCGCTGGGCCCAGGGCGCGGCGGCGCTCGTGCTCGGCACGCCGTTCGACGTCGCCCCCGGCACGGGGGAGCAGGGCGAGCTGGTCCTTGCCCGCCTCGAAGGGCAGGAGCCGTGAGCGAGACGACCTCCCCCGTGCGCGCCCTCGACGAGCCGGCCGCGGCCGGCCGGGCGCGCGCCG
>NZ_KI866523.1:1630616-1692158 GCF_000511135.2 Microbispora sp. ATCC PTA-5024
GTACGGCCGGGGCGCGGCTGCGCAAGGCCGGGACCGTGGTGCTGTTCCTGGCGCCGAGCGCCGTGCCGCTGGTGCTGTTCACGCTGGTCCCGATGGTCGGCTCGCTCTGGGTGAGCCTGCACCAGTGGAACCTGATCGGCGCCATGCGCTGGGTGGGCCTCGGCAACTACGCGGCGCTGCTGCGCGACGGTGACGCCTGGCGGGCGCTCGGCAACACCGTGCTCTACATCGCCGGCTACCTCCCGCTCGTGTACGTGGGCGGGCTCGGCCTCGCGCTCGCGCTGAACCGGGTGACCCGGGGAAGGGACCTGTTCCGCGGCGTCTACTTCCTGCCGGTCGTGACGAGCTGGGTGGTCGTCGCCCTCATCTGGAAATGGCTGCTCAACCCGTCCGAGGGGATCGTCAACAAGATCCTCGCCCTCCTGGGGATCGACGGGCCGGGGTGGTGGACCTCCGACACGTGGGCCCTGCCCTCGGTGATCATCGCGTCGGCCTGGAAGGACCTGGGCTTCGTGATGGTGATCCTGCTCGCCGGGCTGCAGGCCGTGCCGGGGGACGTCCTGGAGGCCGCGCGGGTCGACGGCGCCGGCGCGTGGCGGCGGTTCCGGCACATCGTCCTGCCCCTGCTGTCGCCGTCGACGTTCTTCGTCCTGGTGATCTCGTGCATCAGCGGCTTCCAGGTCTTCGACCAGGTCTACGTGATGACCTCGGGGGGCCCGGCCGCGGCCGCCTCCGAGGTGGCGGTGGAGCGGGTGTACGACCTGACCTTCCGCTACGGCCGGGTCGGCGACGCCTCGGCCCTGTCGTGGGTCCTGTTCCTCGTCATCCTCCTGGTCACGGTGGTCCAGGTGCGGCTTCAGCGCAGGTGGGTCGACTATGGGTAACCGTCTCCTCTATGCCGCCCTGGTCGTCGCCGGGCTGGTCACGCTGGCGCCGTTCGGCTGGACGCTGCTGTCCTCGCTGTCCGACGGGGGCGTGCCCGGGTGGCCGCTCGACCCCTCGCTCGGCGCGTACGGCGACCTGCTGCGGGCGATCCCCTTCTGGCGGGTGCTGCTGAACAGCGTGGTGGTCGCGGCGGTGTCCACCGGCCTGCAGGTCCTCACCAGCTCGATGGCGGCGTACGGCTTCGCCCGGCTCGACTTCCCCCTCAAGGACGCGGTCTTCGTGGTCTACCTGGCCACGCTGATGGTGCCCATGCAGGTGCTGGTCGTGCCGCTGTTCATCGAGATGCGCACGTTCGACCTCGTCGACACCTACGCCGGGCTGCTCGCCCCCACGGTCGCGTCGGCGTTCGGGGTGTTCTTCCTGCGCCAGGCCGTGCGGCAGGTGCCCAGGGAGCTCGACGAGGCCGCGGTCATGGACGGCGCGGGGCACGTCCGGGTGTTCGCCTCGGTGGTGCTGCCGCTCATCCGTCCCGCCCTGGCGACCTTCACGATCTTCGCGTTCATGGCGAGCTGGAACGCCTTCCTCTGGCCGCTGGTCATCCTGCGGTCCCCCGAGTTCATGACGCTCCCACTGGGACTGGCCACCCTGCAGGGCCAGTTCACCACCCGGTGGGACGTGGTCATGGCCGGATCGGTGGTCAGCGTGCTGCCGATCCTCGTGGTGTACGTGCTCGCCCAGCGGCACGTCATCGCCAGCGTCGCGCGAACCGGTCTCAAGTGACCGGCGCGGCGAGTCCCACCCCCCCGTTTCGTCAGGAGGACCCATGTCCCGAGGTCTGAAGGCCCTTTCGGCCTTCGCGCTGGTCGCGGTGCTCGCGGCCGGATGCGCCAAGGGATCGGCCACCCGGGAGTCCGCTCCCGAGGGCACGTCGAACATCAAGTACTTCACCTTCTCCGCGGCGCCCGACCACCTCGCGGACCTCGACAAGATCGTCAAGGCGTTCGAGGCGGCCAACCCGTCCATCACGGTGACCGTGGAGACGGCGCCCTTCACCGACTACTTCACCAAGCTCCAGACCGCGATCGCGGGCCAGACGGCGCCGGACGCGTTCGAGCTGAACTACGAGAACTTCGTGTCGTACGCCGACGCGGGCGCGTTGCGCGATCTCGGCGACCAGGCGGCCGGGGACGACCTGTCCGCCTACGCCCCCCGGTCCCTGCAGACGTTCGGGCGGAACGGCAAGCAGTACGCACTGCCCGAGTCGTACTCGGCCGTCCTGCTCTTCTACAACAAGGACCTGTTCGACAAGGCCAAGCTCGCCTACCCGACGGCCGACTGGACGTGGGACGACGAGCTGGCCGCGGCCAGGAAGCTGACCGGCGGGGAGGTCTACGGCGACTTCCAGCCCGTGCAGTTCTTCGAGTTCTACAAGGCGCTCGCGCAGGCCGGCGGCTCGTTCTTCGGCCCGGACGGCAAGCAGGCGGCGTTCAACGGCCCGCAGGGCGTGGCGGCGGCCGAGTTCCTGCTGGCCAAGCCCGGCAAGGTCATGCCGACCGTGGCCCAGATCGGCGGCACGCCCGACTACGACACGAACCTGTTCAAGAAGGGCAGGCTCGCCATGTGGCACAACGGGGTCTGGCAGTTCGCCGGCCTCAAGGACGTGCCCTTCGGCTGGGACGTGGTGGTGGAGCCGGCCTCGACCAAGGCCAGCGCGGTCTTCCAGAACGCGGTCGCCGTCTCCGCGACGACGAAGAACGCCGCCGCCGCGTACAAGTGGCTGCGCTTCTTGACCTCCTCAGACGTGGCCGCCACCACGCGGGTCGCCTCGTCCTGGGAGCTGCCGCCGCTCGCCGACGCGAAGGCCTACGCCGGGTACTTCGAGCAGACCCCGCCGGCCAACCGCAAGGCGGTCCTGGACGCCGTCGCCTCGGCCACGGCCGAGCCCGTCATCGCGCGCCAGCAGGAGTTGCAGGACATCGTCACCAAGGCGCTGGAGCAGGCCGCCGCCGGCAAGGCGCCGGTCCAGAAGGCGCTCGACGACGCGGCCGCGAAGGTGAACGAGCTGACCAAGTCCGGGTGACCGGGCCGCCCGGAACGCCACGACCGCCGCGTGCGTGACCGGGGCCCGCGACCTGCATTCGCGGGCCCCGGCCACCACCCGTTTCGTCAGGAGACCTGACCCCTTGAGTGTAGTGATCGATTCCTCCCGGATGCGCGATCTGGCGGCCCGTGCCGTGGAACTGATCGCCCGCCACCAGCATCCGTCCGGGGCCTACCCGGCCGCCCCGTCGTACCCGGTGTACCGGTACTCGTGGTTCCGGGACGGCGCGTTCATCGCGGAGGGCGCGTCGCGGGGCGGCGACCCCGGCGGCGCCGGCCGCTTCCACGACTGGTGTGCCGGGGTCCTGCTCGCCCGCGCCGACCGCGTCTCCGCCCTCGTCTCCCGCCCCCGTACGGCTCCCGCCCCGCGCCACGACGAGTTCCTGCCCACCCGGTACACGCTGGACGGCCGCGAGGACCACACCGACGGCTGGTGGAACTTCCAGCTCGACGGCTACGGCACCTGGCTGTGGGCGCTGTCGGAGCACGTGAGGCGGCACGGCGCCGACCCCTCCCGGTACGCCGAGGCTGTCGCCCTCGTCGTCCGCTATCTCGCCAGATTTCATGACACGCCGTGCTACGACTGGTGGGAGGAGCACCCCGACCAGGTCCACGTGGCGACGCTCGGCGCGATCTTCGGCGGCCTCGGCGGCGCGCTCTCCCTGGGCGTGCTGACCCCGGAGGACGAGGAGACGGCCCTGGCCGCCCGGCGGTCCGTCCGGGCGCTCGTCGACGCCCGGGGCCGGCTTCCCGGCGGCTCGCTGGCCAAGTGGCTCGGCTCAGGCAGCGTGGACGGCTCGCTCCTCGCGTGCCTGGTGCCGTTCGGGCTCGACGAGCCGGGGAGCGCGGCGGGACTGGCCACGGTGGCGGCCGTGGAGCGGGACCTGGTCCGCGGCCAGGGCGTCCACCGCTACCGGGAGGACACCTTCTACGGCGGGGGCCGCTGGCCGGTGCTGGCGGCGCTCCTGGGCTGGGTCCACGCGAGGACCGGCCGGCAGGCTGACGCCCTGGCCCAGCTCGCCTGGATCGCCTCGACCGCCGACGCCGCCGGCGAGCTGCCTGAGCAGGTCGGCGACCCCCTGCTGCGGCCCGACCGCCGGGACGAGTGGGTGCGCCGCTGGGGAGAGGTGGCCCGGCCGCTGCTCTGGTCGCACGGCATGTTCCTCATCCTCGCCGACGAGCTGGGGGTGGCCCGGTGATCCGGCACCGCCCGTACGGCTCGGGGCACGCGTACGCCACGACGAACGACCAGCGGGTGCCGGTGCTGCCCCTCGCCGGCGCGCCGGTCGAGCTGCGGGTGCGCGCCTCGGAGCGGGTGAGCGGGGTCGTGGCCGAGTGGGACGACGGGACGGACGTCGTCGTGCTCCCGCTCACGCCCTGGGACCCGGCCTCCGAGCCGGATCCGCCGTCCACCGGGGACGGCCACCTGGCCGCGGCGCAGGAGCGCGCCCTCGGCGGCGGGCCGTCCTGGCGGACGACGACGCCGCCCCTCGCGGCGGGCCGCCGTCACCGCTACCGGTTCCGCATGACCGGGGGCCCGGAGCGGGTCACGCGGTGGTTCGAGGTGTGCGCCGGGCAGTGGCGGCCGGACGGCGGCCGGCTCGAGGTCGACGGGCGGGACCTCGTCGTGCCGGGCTCGGTGGAGTGGCTGGTCTCCCCGGACGGCGTCCACCGGGTCCGTTTCGCGCTGCCGCTCGCGCCCGGCGAGCACGTCGTCGGGTTCGGCGAGCGGTTCGACCGGGTTGACCAGCGCGGTCACGCCCTCGACGCCGTGGTCTTCGAGCAGTACAAGGACCAGGGCGCCACCGGCAGGACGTACCTGCCCATGCCGTTCGCCACGGTCGTGGGCGGCGACGGCTGGGGGTTCCACGTCCGAACGAGCCGGCGGACCTGGTTCGACGTGGGGGCGACCACCCCCGACCGGCTCGTGGTGGAGGCCGAGACCGGCCCGGAGGGGCGGATCGAGCTGGCCGTGTACGACGGCGCACCCGCGAAGGTGCTCGACGCGTTCCTCGGCGAGGCGGGCCGTCCGGAGGAGCTGCCCGCGTGGGTGTTCCGCCTCTGGGCGAGCGGCAACGAGTGGAACACGCAGGAGCGGGTCCTCGCCGAGATGGACCGCCACCGCGACGAGGACGTGCCCGTCGGCGTCGTGGTGATCGAGGCGTGGAGCGACGAGTCGACCTTCGTCGCGTTCCGGGACGCGCGCTACGAGGTCCACGAGGACGGGTCGCCGCACCGGCTCGCCGACTTCGCCTTCCCGCCCGAAGGCGCCTGGCCCGACCCGAAGGGCATGGTGGACGACCTGCACGCGCGGGGCGTCAGGGTGCTGCTGTGGCAGATCCCGCTGCAGAGGACGCGCCCCCACCCGCGGGGCCAGGCGCGGGCCGACGCCCGGGTCATGGTCGAGAAGGGGTACGGGGTGAAAGAGGCGGACGGCCGGCCGTACAGGAACCGCGGGTGGTGGTTCCCGCTCGCGCTCCTGCCGGACTTCACCGACCCCGAGGCCCGGGAGTGGTGGCTGGCCAAGCGCCGCTACCTCGTCGACGAGGTCGGGATCGACGGCTTCAAGACCGACGGCGGCGAGCACGCCTGGGGGAGCGACCTGCGCCACGCCGACGGCACCCGGGGCGACGAGGGGAACAACCTCGTCCCGGTCCGGTACGCCGCGGCCTTCGGCGACCTGCTGCGGGCGTGCGGCAGATCGCCGGTGACGTTCTCCCGGGCCGGGTTCACCGGCTCGCAGGCCCACGGCTGCTTCTGGGCGGGCGACGAGAACTCGACGTGGGAGGCGTTCCGCCACTCCGTCACCGCCGGCATCACGGCGTCGGCCTGCGGCGTCCTCTACTGGGGCTGGGACCTGGCCGGGTTCTCCGGCGACGTCCCGGGGGCCGAGCTCTACCTGCGGGCGGCGGCCATGGCCTGCTTCGCGCCGATCATGCAGTACCACTCGGAGTTCAACCACCACCGCCGGCCGTCGCGCGACCGCACGCCCTGGAACATCGCCGCCAGGACCGGCGACGAGCGGGTGCTGCCCGTGTTCCGTTCCCTGGCCCACCTGCGGGAACGGCTCGTGCCCTACCTGGCGGAGCAGGCGCGCGACGGCCTCCCGCTGATGCGCGGGCTCTTCTTCGCCTGGCCGGACGACCCCCGGATCTGGGACCGGCCCCGCCAGTACCTCCTGGGCGACGCGCTGCTCGTCCACCCGGTCACCGAGCCGGGGGCGCGGACCTGGGAGACGTACCTGCCGGCCGGCGGCTGGGTGGACGTGTGGTCGGGGGCGCGGCACGAGGGCGGCGGGGCGGTGTCCCGGGACGTGCCCGTCGACGTGATCCCGGTCTACTGCCGCGAGGACCGCTGGCCCTCCCTGCGGGAGGTGTTCCACCCGGGGTCGTAGGCCGCCCGCCCGCGGCCGAGAGCGAGAATGGGCAAGTGAGCAGCCGTGTCCGCGCCGCGATCCGGGTGGAGGGCATCGTGCAGGGGGTCGGGTTCCGGCCCTACGTGTACGGCCTGGCCACCGGTCTCGGGCTGGACGGGCTGGTCGGCAACGACGAGCGCGGCGTGTTCATCGAGGTCGAGGGCGGACCGGGGCCGGTCGGGGAGTTCCTGGCCGCGCTCCGGGACCGCCCGCCGCCGCTCGCGGTGATCGAGCACATCAGCGCGGGCACGCTCCCGGCCACGGGCGAGACCGGGTTCGTCATCGCGCGCAGCGCCACCGGCGGCGACCGCCGGGCGCTCGTCCCGCCCGACGTCGCCACCTGCGACGACTGCCTGCGCGAGATGGACGACCCGGCCGACCGGCGGTACCGGTACGCCTTCACCAACTGCACCAACTGCGGCCCCCGGTTCACGATCGTCCGGGACGTGCCGTACGACCGGCCGAACACCACCATGGCGGGCTTCGCCATGTGCGCGGACTGCGCCCGGGAGTACCACGACCCGGCCGACCGGCGCTTCCACGCCCAGCCCGTGTGCTGCCCGGCCTGCGGCCCGCGGCTGCGGCTGGTGGACGGCGATGGGCGTGAGGCGCCGGGGGACCCCGTCGCCCTGGCCGCCGAGCGGCTCCTCGACGGGCAGGTGCTCGCGGTCAAGGGCCTCGGCGGCTACCACCTCGCCGCCGTGGCGGGCTGCGAGCAGGCGGTGGCGGCCCTGCGATCGCGCAAGCACCGGGAGGACAAGCCGTTCGCCGTGATGGCGGCCGACCTCGCCCAGGCGGGCCGCCTCTGCGAGGTCGGGGAGGCCGCCGCGGAGCTGCTGACGGGCCGCGAGCGGCCCATCGTGCTGCTCGTGCGGCGCACGGACGCCGAGGTGGCGCCCTCGGCCGCCCCGGGGAACCGCCGGCTCGGCGTGATGCTGCCGTACACGCCGTTGCACCACCTGCTGCTCCGGGCGCTCGGCCGTCCGGTCGTCCTGACCAGCGGGAACGTCTCCGACGAGCCGATCGCCTACCGCGACGACGAGGCGGCCGGGCGATTGGGCGGCATCGCCGACGCCTTCCTCACCCACGATCGTCCGATCCACACGCGCACCGACGACTCGGTGATCCGCCTGTTCCGGGGCCGGGCGGTGCCCGTACGGCGGTCCCGGGGGTACGTGCCACACCCGCTGCCGCTCGCCTGGGAGTGCCCCCGGCCGGTGCTCGCCTGCGGCGCGGAGCTGAAGAACACGTTCTGCCTGGCGAAGGGGTCGCACGCGTTCGTCTCCCACCACATCGGCGACCTGGAGAACTACGAGACCTCGCGGTCGTTCACCGAGGGCGTGGAGCACTTCGCCCGGCTGTTCGACGTGGTCCCCGAGGTGGTGGCGCACGACCTGCACCCGGAGTACCTGTCCACCAAGTACGCCCTGGACCGCGTGGACGCCGACCTCGTGGGCGTCCAGCACCATCACGCGCACGTGGCGTCCTGCCTGGCCGACAACGGCGTGGCCGGACCGGTGATCGGCGTGGCCTTCGACGGGCTCGGCTACGGGACCGACGGCACACTGTGGGGCGGCGAGTTCCTCGTGGCCGGACTGGCCGGGTTCGAGCGGGCCGGCCATCTCGCGACGGTCCCGATGCCGGGAGGCGCCGCGGCCATCAGGGAGCCGTGGCGGATGGCCGCCGCGTACCTCGACCTCGCGTTCGAGGGCGACGTCCCCGCGAGCCTCGGCGTCGTCCGGCGCAACGCCGCCCGGTGGGACGCCGTGGTGGCGCTCGCGCGCAGGGGCGTCAACGCACCCCGGACGTCGAGCGCGGGCCGCCTGTTCGACGCCGTCGCCGCGATCCTGGGGGTGCGCGACGCGATCACATACGAGGGCCAGGCCGCGGTCGAGCTCGAACAACGGGCCGATCCCGCCGAACGCGGCACCTACCCCTGCCCCGTCACTTCGGAAGCTCCGTCCGGGCCGCCGTTCGCCGTGCCGGGGACGGCGCTGGTGCGGGCCGTCGTCGACGACCTGTGTGCGGGAGCGGACCCCTCCGTCGTCGCCGCCCGCTTCCACAACGCGGTCGCCGGGCTCGTCGCCGACGGCTGCGACCGCGTCCGCGCGGCCACCGGCCTGTCCGCGGTCGCCCTGTCGGGGGGCGTCTTCCAGAACCTGCTGCTGCTGGAGCGCGCCGCCGGCCTGCTGGAGCGGCGGGGCTTCCACGTGCTCCTGCACCACCGCGTCCCGCCGAACGACGGCGGCGTCAGCCTCGGCCAGGCCGCCGTCGCCGCCGCCCTCGACCGGGAGCGCCGCTGGGGATGCGCTTAGAGTGCCATCCCGTGAACAGGGACACGGCACTTGAACGGGTGCATTCCACTGCAGGGTACGGCGAAGCAGCAGAGACCTTGGCCGAGCAGTACGAGAGCGTGACGTTCGCGGAGGTACACCGTGAGGTGCTGCATCTGTTCCCCGCGCAGCCGAGCCGGGTGCTGGACATCGGAGCGGGCAGTGGCCGCGACGCGGCGGCCCTGGCCGCCCAGGGCCATGTGGTCGTCGCCGCCGAGCCCACCGCCGAACTTCGCGCGCTGGGTGAGCGGCTCCATGCCGACCAGGACGTGGAGTGGGTCGACGATGCGCTGCCGGACCTGGCGGGGCTGCGCGAGAAGGGGCGTCGCTTCGACCTCATCCTGTTGACCGCGGTCTGGATGCACCTGGACGAGCAGCAGCGGTCGGCGGCGATGTCCAGCCTGGTCGACCTGCTCCACACGGGCGGGCGAGTGATCCTCTCCCTTCGTCACGGTCCTGTCCCGATCGGACGCCGCATGTTTCCCGTCTCCGCCGAAGAGACGATCGACCTGGCTCGCACGCACGGCCTGGACGTGATCCACCTCGCCAAACGCGTCGATCCGCACGGGCGCCAGGACGTCTCGTGGACCTACCTGGCGCTGCAGGAGGCCGCTCCATCCGAAACCGCCAGCCCAAGCCGTTCCCGGCACTCCACGCATCCCGGTGAACCTTTCCGCTCACAGCACTAGATCGCGCGCAGGGCGTCCGTGGGAGGCAGCCCGGCCGCGCGGACGGCCGGGTAGAGGCCGGCCAGCGCCCCGACGGCCAGGGCGGCGCCCAATCCCAGCGCCGCGGCTCCGGACGGGACGACGGCCGGCCAGCCCCGCTGGAGCGCGGTCAGGTACGTGATGAGCGCTCCCAGTGCCGTACCGGTCAGCCCTCCGAGCGTCGCCAGGACGAGCGACTCGACGAGGAACTGCCCGGCGATGTGCGGGCGGGTGGCGCCCAGAGCGCGGCGCAGGCCGATCTCGGCGCGGCGTTCCAGGACCGAGATGACCATCACGTTGGCGATGCCGACGCCGCCGACGAACAGGGCGACGGCGCCGAGGCCGAGGAACAGGGAGGTACCCGAGTCGGCGACGAGCAGCCGCGAGGTCAGCGTGTCGGAGGGACGGCTGACCTGCACGGCGGGCGGCTCGGCCGGGTTGACGGCGCGGGCGAGCAGGTCCACGGTCTGCGCGACGCGCGCCGTGTCGGCCCGGACGTACAGGCGGGTGGGGTGGCCGTCGTAGCCGAAGACGTCGCGGGCGGCGGGCAGGCCGATCAGCGCGGCCCGGTCGAGCTCCGGGGCCAGCTCGAAAGGGGCGAGGATGCCCGCGACCACGAACCAGTGGCCGCCGACCCGTACGCGGATGCCCGGGCCCGGCCGGACGACCCCGAGCTGGACGGCGGCCTGGTGGCCGAGGACGGCGACCGGGTAGCGGGCGGTGGCGGCGCTGAGGAAGACGCCCGCGGCCAGGTGACCGTCGAGGGTGGTGAGCAGGTCCTCGTCGGTGGCGCGGACGTCCAGCCCGCCGGTCTGCGTGTGCGGGATCCTGTCGGACCGGTAGACGTGAACCTGCGCGAGCACGGCCGTGACGGCGACGCGCTCGACCCCGTCGGTGCGTGCGACGCCGAGGCCGGCGGTGGCCGGCAGCGGGACCTCGTCGCCCATGCTCTGCCCGGCGGTCACGGTGAGCAGGTTCGTGCCCAGCCGGTCGATGCGGGTCAGCAGTTCGGACTGGCTCGAGCGGGTGATGCCGAGCACGGCGACGATGGCGGCGATGCCGATGGCGATCCCCAGTGTGGACAGGGCGGTGCGCACGCGGCGGCCGCGCAGGCCCACGGTCGCCAGCGGGAGCAGGTCGGCGGGTCGCAGCCGGGAGCCGGGGCCGCTCCGGGCGTCGGGCGGGGCGCTCACAGGGCGACCGCCGAGCTGACGCGGCCGTCGCGGATCTCGACCTGGCGTCCGCAGGCGGCCGCGACGGCGAGGTCGTGGGTGATGACGAGCATGGTCACCCCGTCGGTGTTGAGGTCGGTGAGCAGCCGGAGGATCTGCCCGCCGGTGACGGTGTCGAGGTTGCCGGTGGGTTCGTCGGCGAGCACCAGAGCGGGACGTCCGACGAGGGCGCGGGCGATGGCGACGCGCTGCTGCTCGCCGCCCGACAGCGTCCGCGCCGGTTGGTGGGCGCGGTGGGCCAGCCCGACGCGTTCCAGGGCGGTCAGGGCGGCCGCGCGGCGCCGGCGCCGCGGCAGGCCGCGGTAGAGCAGGCCGGTCGCCACGTTCTCGGTGGCGGTGAGGTGGTCGAGGAGGTGGAAGCGCTGGAAGACCACGCCCAGCAGGTGCGCCCGCAGGCCCGAGAGGCGGCGGTCGCCGGAGCTCTCGATGGCGTGCCCCGCCAGGTGGATCGTGCCGCTCGTGGGCCGGTCCAGCCCCGCGGCGAGGTTGAGCAGCGTGGTCTTGCCCGACCCGGACGGACCGACGACCGCGACCATCTCCCCCGCGCGCACGCTCAGATCGACCTCGCGCAGCGACGTGACGGGCGGGGTGCCGGGATAGGTCTTCGACACCGCGTGGAAGGACAGCACGACGTCGTCGCTCATGACGCGGGCACCTCCACCTGCGCGCCGTCGGGCATGTCGCCGGTGATCTCGACCGTGCCGCCCTCCTCGTCGAACAGTCCGGGCTCGACGGGCATAAGCCGGCGGGAGCCGGGCGCGGTGAGCGCGACCTGGTAGCCGCCGCCGGGGCGGGGCAGCAGCGCGGTGACCGGGACGGTGAGCACGTTCTTGTGCCGGGCGGTGACGACGGAGACCTGGACGGGGGCGAGGTCCAGGCCGGCGACGGCGCGGCCCGGCCGGGTGAGCGTGATCGTGACGGGAACGGTCGCCAGGCCGGAGTCCTGGGCGGTGGCGACCCTGCCCACCGTGCGGACGCGGCCGCGCAGCGTGGTCTCGCCGTCCGGGAGGGTGACCCGGACCTGGTCGCCGTGGTGCAGCTGGCCCAGCCGGTCGGTGGTCAGCGGCACCTGCACGACCCGGGTGGCCGAGTTGGCGGTGAGCATGCGCGTGCCCGGCCCGGCCGGCGTGCCCGCCTCGGCCGCGACCGTGCGGATCCGGACGCGGCCGGGCAGGAAGACCACGCTTCCGAGGTCCAGCCGGCCCGTCTGGGGCCGGCCCAGCTTGCGCTGCCAGCGCCGTACGGCGGCGGCGGTGGCCCCGGAGAAGTGGTCGTCCACAGTGACGGCGTGGCCGGGGTCCATGCCGAGGGCCACGAGATTGGCCTCCAGCCGGCGGACGTCGCGCCCGTCGCTCATTCCCCAGAAGAAGGCGCGGTGGGCCGGCACGGATCCGTACAGCAGGGTGGCGGGGGCGCCGTCGACGGCGAACAGCCGGGCGCCGCGCCCCAGGACGGCGCCCGGCCGGGGCACGGCGGTGACGATCCCGGGGGCCAGCTCGCCGACCACGGAGTAGGTGCGGTCGAAGCCGAGCACGCCGGGAAGCTGGATCGTGGAGACGACGTCGGCGCGGCGTACGGGGGCCGAGGCCACGGCGACCTGCGGCGTGGGGGCCGGCTGCGGGGAGGCCGCGCATCCGGCGGCCAGCAGCGCGACGAGCGCCGCGCCCGTGATGGGGGTTGTCTTCGTGATCTTCATGAGAACGGGAACTCCACGGCGTACTCGGTGCAGGCGTCGAAGGCGGCTCTCATGGCCGGGCCCTTGACCTGTGGCTGCAGGGGCGTCCCCCTGACCGGGAACGTGCCGTTCGAGCTGGGGTCGGGAAAGTCCGGCAGGCCGTGCTTGCGCACGCAGTCGGCGAACTTCCGTCCTCTGTCCATCTCCGCGGCGGTGGGCGGCTTGGGCCGCTGGTGCTGGTCGGGTATCTGCCGGTAGATGGTCTCGCATTCAGGGATGTTCCGGACGGCTTTCATCTCCTCCAGCTGAGGCTGGCCGCCCTGAGCCGGAACCTCGAACCTGATCCGTCCCCCGGCCAGCGTGGGGTCGGGGATCCGGTGCCCGTGGGCGCGGGCGCACGCGACGAACCGCAGGGCGATCTGCATGGCGTCGGCCGACGGGGTGGCGCCCGGCGAGGCGGCGGCGGCGGTGGTCGCCGCGGGCGGCGACGAGGAGCAGGCGGCGAGCGCGAGGGCCATGGCGGCCAGGGCGGCACCGGTTCTTGTCAGTGGCATGCCATGAGGCTGGCCCCGAAGAGCCGTCCCGCGCGTCCGGCGGCCGACGGAGGTCGTCGTCTGTCTCACGACAGATGCCGGGCTTATCGTCCGGTCCCTACCCTGATGGCGTGATCGCCATCCGACGGCTGTTGTTCGACGGCGGCGTGGTCGCCGTCGTGGTCGCGGCGGGCCTCCTGATGGGCGCCGACGCGCTGCTCAACGTGCCGCAGCCGTTGCAGCGGCTCCCGAAGGCGGTCGATCCGCAGTGGATGTCGATCCTGAAGCAGTTCAGGTCGGAGGAGAACTGGCGGCACCAGGTTCTGTGGTGGTGGCTGGCGCTGCCGCCCACGGCCGCGGCCGTTTTCGCCCGGCGCCGGCACCCGATGACGGCCTTCGCGCTGGCGGTGCTGGGATCGGTCGCGCACGTGCTGAGCCCGGCGCTGCCGCACCTGCCCGTCGACCTGGTGGCCGCGCTCACCCTGTACGGCGTGGCGGCCAGGACGGCCGATCGGCGCGCGTCGCTGGCGGTGCTGTCCGCCGCCCAGGCCGGCGTCTACGGCCTCGCCCTGACCGCCATGAGCAGCCTGATCGGGGACAGGTTCGGCAAGTACACCCTCGTGGAGCCTCCGGGGCCTTTCCCGTTTCTGCAGCAGGACGACGTGCTGCTGACGGCCGCCTCCCAGGCGCTGGTGCCCGCACTGCTGCTGGCCGTCGCCTGGATGGCGGGCGACCGCGCCCGCACCCACCAGGCCCACCTGGCGACCCTCCGCGAGCGTGCGGCCGATCTGGCGCGGGAGCAGGAGCAGCGGACCGCCCTCGCGGTGGCCGCCGAGCGCGGCCGCATCGCCAGGGAGCTGCACGACGTCGTCGCGCACGGCCTGTCCGTGATGGTGGTTCAGGCCCAGGGCGGCCGTGCCGCGCTGGACCGCCACCCCGAACGAACCGGGACGGCCCTGGACAGCGTCATCACCACCGGCAGGGCGTCCCTGGCCGAGATGCGCCGTCTGCTCAGCCTCGTCCGGCAGGACCTCGGCGCCGACGATCCTGCCCGCGCTCCACAGCCCGGCCTGGCCGCGCTCCCGGAGCTTGTCGACCGGGTCAGGGCGGGCGGCACCCCGGTGGCCTTCACCGTGGTGGGGGAGCCGCTCACGTTGCCGGCGGCGGTGGAGCTGTCGGCGTACCGGATCGTCCAGGAGGCGCTGACCAACAGCATCAAGCACGCGGGTCCTGGCAGCCGGTGCGCGGTCGACCTCGAGTTCTCCTGCGGCGAGCTGCGCATCCGCGTCCGGGACAGCGGCGGCCCCGGCCTCGACGGCACGGCGCCGCCGGCCGCGCCGGGGAACGGGCTGCGCGGGATCGCCGAACGGGTGGCGGCGCTCGGCGGGACCCTGCACGCCGGGCCGTCCGGCGGCGGCTTCGAGGTCAGGACCACGCTTCCCGTGGAGGCCCTGGCGTGATCCGCGTCGTCGTCGCCGACGACCAGGCCCTGGTCCGCACCGGCTTCCGGATGATCCTCGACGAGACCGGGGACATCGAGGTCGTCGGGGAGGCCGGCGACGGCCTGGACGCCCTGGCGGTCGTCGCCCGCACCGCCCCCGACGTGGTCCTGATGGACGTCCGGATGCCCGGCATAGACGGGATTGAGGCGACCCGCCGCCTGCGGGCCGCCGCCGGCTCCGGCCGGCCGCCGCACGTGATCATCCTGACGACGTTCGACCTCGACGAGTACGTCTACGCCGGGCTGCGCGCGGGCGCGGCGGGCTTCCTGCTGAAGGACACGCTCGCCGCGGACCTCGTCGGCGCGATCCGCGCCGTCGCGAACGGGCAGAACGTCGCCGCGCCCACCGTCACCCGCCGCCTGATCAGGCACTTCGTGGACGGCTCGCCCACGGTCAGGAACGAGGCCGCCGCGGCGGCGCTGACCGCGCGGGAGCGGGACGTGCTGCTGCTCGTCGCGCAGGGCATGTCGAACCTGGAGATCGCCCACCGCCTCGTCGTCACCGAGGGGACGGTGAAGACCCACGTGAGCCGGCTCCTGGCCAAGCTCGGCCTGCGCGACCGGATCCACGCGGTCATCTACGCCCACCAGAACGGCCTCGTCTGACCGCCGGGGCGTGGCCGCGAGGGCGTCAGCCGGCCTGGTCGCCGGAGGGCAGGGTGGGGCTCTCCTCGTCCACGGGACCGGAGGGTTCGACGCCGGTGGAGTCCTCCATGGTGGATCCGCCGTACGGCCGCCCGGACTCGCCCTTCACGCCGGCGGGCTCCCGCCCCGGCTCCCGCTCCGTGGCCGCGATCTCCTCGGCGCTCCTGCCGGGGCTCGTGCCCACCCCCAGCGGCGACCGCGCGGAGGTGTCGGTGGAGGGGACGCCGGTCTCCTCCTCCCGGGACGGCGCCCGTCCCGGGCCGGGATCCCCGGCGGCCTCCGGCGAGAACGCCCTGTCGCCCGCCCGGCGGGCCTCCTCGCTGCCCTTCTCGACGTCCGGGGAGAACCCGTGCTCGTCCTCCCCCTCGAAACGGCCGGGCCGGTCCGGCTCGCGGGACTCGTTCATGGTCCGACCTCCTTTCCGCGTCGGCCGACGCGGGTCAGCAGATGCGCGGCAGCGGGTCGCCGACCAGCACGTCGACGATCCGGGTGCCGCCGAAGGCGGTCCGCAGCAGCACGAGCCCGGGAGGGTCGTCCTTCACGTGCCCTATGACCGCGGCGCCCTCTCCCAGGGGATGCGCCCGCAGGGCGGCGAGGGCCGCCGCGGCCGTGGATCCGTCCACGACCGTGACCATCCGGCCCTCGCAGGCGACGTACAGCGGGTCGATGCCGAGCAGCTCGCACGCCCCCCGTACGGCGGGCCGCACGGGCACGGCGTCCTCGTCGACGACGACCGCGACGCCGGAGGCGCGGGCGATCTCGTTCAGGATCGTGGCCACCCCGCCGCGGGTGGCGTCCCGCATGCAGCGCACCCCGGTGGAGGACGCGTCGAGCAGCGCCGCGGTCAGGCCGTTCAGCGGCGCCGTGTCGGACGTCAGGTCGGCCTCGATGTCCAGCTCCCCGCGGGCCAGCATGATCGTCACGCCGTGCTCGCCGATCGGGCCCGACACCACGACCGCGTCGCCGGGCCGGGCGCGGGCCACGCCCAGGTCCGCCGGCCGGTCGAGCAGGCCGACGCCGGCGGTGTTCACGTAGCAGCCGTCGGCCTTGCCGCGCTGCACCACCTTGGTGTCCCCGGTGACCACGCTGACCCCGGCCGTGGCGGCCGCCCTGGCCATGGACGCGGTGATGCGCCGCAGGTCCTCGACGGGGAACCCCTCCTCCAGCACGAACCCGGCCGACAGGTAGAGCGGCCGCGCCCCGCAGACCGCCAGGTCGTTCACGGTGCCGTTGACCGCGAGGTCCCCGATGTCGCCGCCCGGGAAGAACAGCGGGGAGACCACGTACGAGTCGGTGGTGAAGGCGAGCCGCGAGGAGCCGACGCCGAAGACGGCGCCGTCCTCCAGCGGCTCGAGCAGCGGGTTGCGGAACGCCTCCAGGAACACCGCCTCGACCAGCGTCTGGGTGGCCTTGCCGCCCGAGCCGTGGGCCATGGTGATGTGCTCCTCCTTCACCCTGGCCTTCCGCCGGCGGGCTCGGTCGATGCGTTCCAGCACCTGCTCCTCGCGGCTCGCGGCCGCGTTCTCCGCGGCGTGCTCGCGCACGGCGGCCTCGGCCCAGCCCGCGGTCCTCTCGATCTCGGTCACCGCGTCGCCTCCCTCACCCGCTCCCGGGAGAAGCGGCCGAAGTTGTAGTAGGCGGCGCAGGCGCCCTCGGAGGAGACCATGCACGTGCCGATCGGCGTCTCCGGCGTGCAGGCCGTGCCGAACACCTTGCACTCCCACGGCTTGAGCACGCCCTTGAGGACCTCGCCGCACTGGCAGGCCTTCGGGTCGGCCACCCGGCCGCCGGGGATCTGGAAGATCCGCTCGGCGTCGTGGGCCGCGTACCTGTCCCGCACCCGCAGCGCCGAGTGGGAGATGAAGCCGAGGCCGCGCCACTCGAAGTACGGCCGCAGCTCCATGACCTCCGAGATCGCCCGCAGGGCCCGGACGTTGCCCTGCCACGGCACGACCCGGGAGTACTGGTTCTCCACCTCCGACCGGCCCTCGGCGAGCTGGAGCAGCAGCATGTAGATCGACTGGAGGATGTCCAGCGGCTCGAAGCCGGCCACCACGAGCGGCTTGCCGTAGTCGCGGGCGATGAACTCGTACGGCCGGCAGCCGATGATCGTGGACACGTGCCCCGGGCCGACGAACCCGTCGAGCCGCAGGTCGGGCGAGTCGAGGATGGCCTTGATCGCCGGAATGATCGTCACGTGGTTGCAGAAGACCGAGAAGTTGCCGATCCCCTCGGCCGCCGCGCGCAGCACCGTCATCGCGGTGGAGGGCGCGGTGGTCTCGAAGCCGATGGCCATGAAGACCACCTGCCGGTCCGGGTTCTGCCGGGCCACCTTGAGCGCGTCGAGCGGGGAGTAGACCATGCGGATCTCGGCGCCCCTGGCCTTGGAGTCGAAGAACGACCCGCGCCCGCCCGGCACCCGCATCATGTCCCCGAACGACGTCATCAGGACGCCGGGCTGCTCGGCGATGTGGATGGCGTCGTCGACCCGGCCCATCGGGATCACGCAGACCGGGCAGCCGGGGCCGTGGACCAGCGTGATCGTCTCCGGCAGGTAGTCCTCCAGCCCGTGCTTGTAGATGGTGTGGGTGTGGCCGCCGCACACCTCCATGAACTTGTACTCGCGGCCCGGCTCGCACAGGCTCGCGATCCTGGCGGACAGCGCGCGCGCCTTGTCGGCGTCGCGGTACTCGTCGACGAATCGCATCAGGATCAGCTCCTGTCGATGGACGAGTCGCGCAGCGCGGCGAGCTCGTCGTCGTAGGCCTGGCCGATGCCCTCCAGGAAGTCGAGCGCCGCCTTCGCCTCGTCCTCGTCGATCTTGGACAGCGCGAAGCCGACGTGGATCAGGATCCAGTCGCCCGGCCGCAGCGTCTCGCCGTCGAGCAGGCCCACGTTGACGGCCCGCCGCACCCCGCTCACGTCCACCTTCGCGAGGTCAGTGTGGCCCGGCAGGATCTCCACGATCTCCCCGGGGATGCCCAGGCACATGTGTCTCCTCCGCAGTCTGGATGTACTCGAGGACGAGGCGGTCCCCGCCCTCGGCGTCGACGTCCACGCCGCCGCACGCGGGGCAGACCGCGAGCGCGTCGTCGGACTCGGTGGTGAGCCCGCACTCCCGGCAGTTCAGCCGTACGGGCTCGATGACCAGGTCGAGCGTCGCGCCCTCGGCCACGGTTCCCTCCGTGACCAGGGCGAACGCGTGGTCCATGGCGGGCGGGGCGATGCGCAGCAGGGCTCCTGCCCGCAGGCGGGCCCGCCGTACGGGCCGGCCGTGCGCGCGGCGCTCGACCGCGTCGAGGACCGCCTCCGCGATCCCGAACTCGTGCACGTCGCTCACCCCGCCTCTCCGGCCCGTACGGCCCGCCTCCGGGCCCGCGGACGCGCCGGCGACGCGGTCAGCAGCATCCGGCGGATCCGCACGTACCGCTTGATGTCGGGGAGCGACTGCACCAGCAGCGCGACCGCGCCGGCCAGGAGCAGCAGGATGATCAGGCGTCTCACCATCGTCCCTCCTCCTCGCGGCGGGCCGGGACGGGGCGCGGCGCGGCCGGCTCCCCCGTCTCCTCCGCGATCACGTCGAGGACCAGGTCGGCCGCCCGGGCGACGGCGCGGGCGACCGCGGGGCTCAGATCCATGCCGGGGGAGGTGTCGGCCGGCTCGCAGCCCACCATCAGCACGCGGCCGGTGAACGACCGGGTCAGCGCGAGGGCCAGCGTGAGCACGGCCTGGGGGGTCATGTCGTGCGCGTCGACGAACGCCGGGGCCAGCTCGGCGGGCGACGGCTCCAGCACGTACAGCGTGCCGGGGGCCTTGCCGCGGGGCACGGTGTCCACGATGATCACGAGGTCGTAGCCCGCGGTCAGCTCGTAGGCGAGGTGGACGCCGCGGATGCCGTAGTCGCCGACCTCGACGCCCTTCGGCAGCCGCGCCCCGGACAGCCGCCGGGCCACCTCGACGCCGAACCCGTCGTCGCCGAGGAAGACGTTGCCGACCCCCGCCACCAGGATCCTCATGGCCGGCTCCCCTCGTCGATCGGCTCCACCTCGTCGGGCGCGAAGTAGAGGAACCGGCCCTGCGCCCGCTGCAGGTCGGCCCCCTCGTCGTCCTCCAGCGTGACCGCGAGGTGCCGCACGCCGTCCACGTCGAGGAACACCCCCTCGACCAGCGCCGTACGGCCGGCGAGGAACATGTCGTGGGCGTCGGCCCTGCGGTGGCCGGGGTGGAGCCGCACCCGGCTGCCCCGGGCCACCTTGCGCCCGGCCACGAGCACGCTGTCGGTGTCCGGCGACACGGTGCCGTCGGCGCCCGGGTCCCACCAGGGGACGGACGGGGGCCCGACGTCGCCGAGGCCGCGGATCGCCCCGTGGAGGCGTTCGAGGACCTCGGGCGGCAGCTCTGCGGCCCGGTCGAGGATCTCGGCGGCCCGGGGGTCGGTGGCCCGCGCTTCGCGCGCCTCCTCCTCGGTCAGCGTGAGCGCCCGCAGCGTGAGCAGTTCGTCGATCTCGGTCGCGTCGAACAGGTCGCCCGGGCTCTCCGGCGCGATCGAGGGGTAGTCGTACAGGATGATCGGCGAGGATAGGACGGCGTCGCGGCGCCCGGGCTCGCCGACCAGCACCGGCCAGGTGTGCTCGTTGCGGCACAGCCGGGCGGCCGCCGCGGCCCACTCGGGCGGGTCGAGCAGCGAGACGAAGGCGGCATGGGTCACCGCGAGCAGCAGGTGGGCGGCGACCAGCGAGCGGCGCAGGGCGTGCTCGCGGGGGGCACCCGGCCGGTCCCAGGACGAGGTGTTGCCCACCGCCACCCGCAGCCGGACCAGCCCGTACGGCCCGGGCAGTCGCTCGGCCCCGATCCGCACCACGGCGTCGATCGGTTCGTGGACGCTGACGACGCGGCCGACGCGCGCGCCGTCCCCGTCGACGATGGGTTCGTACGTCCGGTCGCCGGCCACGTGGACCTCCACGGTCTGCCCGGCCTCGTCCAGCTCCGACAGGCGGGGGGCGAACCGGATCTCCCGCTCGGTCGTCTGGTCGTACGTCAGGTAGGTCCGGCCGCCGGCCTCCAGCCGGGGGACCGGCCGGTGGCCCCGGCTCCCGGCCCGCTCGACCCTGCGGCACGTCACGTGCAGGAACCGCAGGCGCACGTCGAGCGCGGCGTCGCCGGGCGCCTCCAGGAGGCACTCGGTGAGGGTCGCCGACGGCTCGCCGGTGGAGGAGTACGCGGGGGGCACCAGCACGCCGAACTGCCAGCGCACGCGGTTCTTCGCGGCCGACGCCCGGTAGGGGTAGAGCAGGTAGCCCTCGTACAGCACGGCGTCGGCGACGCGGCGGGCCGCCTCCAGGGCCGCGGTCATCCCCTCGCCTCCTTCAGCAGCAGGCCGAGGGCCTCGTCGTAGGTCGCGAGGGCCCGCTCCGACTTGAAGAGGCGCAGCTCGCGCAGGGTGTCGCGGCGCAGCCGCAGCCAGCCCGAGCCGGGGAAGCACCGGTCCATCATCTCGCGCCACACCGCGACCGGCAGGCGGTGGCGCGTCTCGCAGTCCCACGGCACGGGACGGACGGTGAGGCCGTCGCCCGCGCGGGCGAAGACGCTGCCGCTGAACAGCAGGATCATTGGGATCTCGCCATCCTCCAGCGAGGCGAAGTAGGCCCCGGCGGCCACCTCCAGGTCGTAGCCGCAGGGCACCGGGAGGTCGAACTCGGTGCTTCCCGTGAAGCCGGGCACCGTCGCCGGCACCATGGCGAACTGGATGGGCCGCAGCGTGTCGCCCCACCGGGACGGCTCGCCGAACAGGTCCGCCAGCAGGGCCGCCTCCTGCGGGCCGTACCGGCGGCGGTGCGGCTCGATCCGGATCTGGCAGCGCAGCGCGATCGCGTGGACGCCCTCGGGCGCGGGGTCGGCGATCCGCAGCCGGAACACCAAGGTGGGGCCGGCGGCGTAGGGGTCGGCCCAGGCGCCCAGGCAGTCGAAGCGCGGCTCATCGTCCATCGCGGCTCCCCTCGGAGGTCGCCACCGGGGACCGGCGGCGCAGGTCCGCGAAGAAGCCGTCGATCGCGTCCCAGGCCTCGCGGCCGCCGTCGAAGCCCTTCCACAGCGAGCGCACGAGGCCCACGAGCCGGTAGCAGTCGTCGATCGGCACGAGGTGGCAGGCGAAGCCGTCCGGGCCGCGGTCCACGAGCAGCGCCTCGACGTCGGGCTCGGCCTCCGCGAACGCGGGGTTGGCCGCCAGCACCCGCTCCCAGGTCTCCAGCGGCAGCAGCGACTCGGTGGCGCCCGCGGGACTGGGGTAGAACGCCACGGTCCGGCCGAGCAGGGAGTTGCGGAAGAAGAACGCGGTCCGCACAGGGATCTGCAACTCCTCCCAGTCGGCCGCCGAGATCCGGAACGACGGGTCGTACAGGCGGCGCTCCGGCACGGCGCGGTACCGTCCGCCGGCCGCGCCGCACTGGGTGAACAGCAGGCGGCAGGCGCGGCAGACGCACATCAGCGATCGCGTCTCCATGTTCACCAGGTGGCCGTGGACGTCCGTGATCGGCTCGGCGCACATCTCGCACCGCTCCGGCGCGGCGTCCGGCGCCGGCCCCGGAGCGGCCTCGGCCGGGACGACGAAGCGGCGCAGCCCGGCGGTCACGGGACGGCCTCCGGAACCGGGCACGGACCCGGCGGGCGCGGCCCGATCTGCAGGAGCGGTCCGGCGGGTCCCGCGGGCTCCGCCACGCCGTCCACCTCGACCCGGACGACCTCGGGGGCGGCCTCCCGGACGGCCCGTTCGACGGCCTGGGTGACCGTGACCCGCGACGACGGGCAGCCGTTGCAGGTGCCGGCGAGGCGCAGCCGCACCACCCCGTCGGGGCCGACGCCGAGCAGGTCCACCCCGCCCTCGTGGAGGCCGAGGTAGGGCCGCACCTCGTCGAGGGCCGCCCGCACCCGCTCGGCGGTGGTCAGGGGGTGCAGGTCGTGGAGCACCAGCAGGCCGGAGACGAGGCCGTCGGCGGTGAGCCCGCGCAGCACGTCGGCCGCGCCCGCCTCGGTCACGATCTCGACCACGCGCTCCAGACCGGCGCCGTACAGGCCGACGAGCACCCGGACCAGCTCCTCCGCCTTCGCGCGGGCGACCGGGTCCGCCAGGCCGCCCAGCTCCGCGACGAGCCTTTCGACCTGCTCGCCGGCCTCCCGGACGTCGCGCGTTCCCCGCATCGGCCGCGTCCCCCCTCAGCCCCCGGTCCCGCCGAAGGCGTGCGGGCTGTGCACGACGCGCAGCTCGCGGCCCGGGCCGAGGTACATGTGCACGCCGCACGGCAGACACGGGTCGAAGCTGCGCACCGTGCGCATGATGTCGATCCCCTTGAACGACTCCGGCGGGTTCTCCTCGAAGATCGGGGTGTTCTGCACCGCGTCCTCGTACGGCCCCGGCGTGCCGTGGACGTCGCGCACGCTCGCGTTCCAGGGCGTCGGCGGGTACGGGTGGTAGTTGGCGATCTTCCCGTTCCTGATCACCATGTGGTGGGACAGCACGCCGCGGACGGCTTCGGTGAAGCCGCAGCCGATCGCCTCGTCGGGCACGGTGAACGGCGACCAGGTCCGCGTGTGCCCCTGGCGCACCTCGGCCAGCGCCTGCTCCGCGAAGTGCAGCGCGCAGGCCGCCGCGTACGCCTGGAAGTAGGTCCTGGCCCGGTTGCGCTCGATCGCGTTGGACAGCGGCTCCCCGTTCCATTCCGGGATGCGCCACTCGAAGGTCTTCTCGGCCCTGGTGGCCGTCCTCGGCAGGTTGATCTCCACGCTGTCTCCGGTGGCGCGGACGTACCCGATGTCGACGAGGCCGTTGAGCGCGGTGGACCACAGGCGGGCGAGCGGGCCGCCGCCGGTGTCGAGCGCGAGCAGGTGCTCGCCGTCGTACCAGCGGGGCGACATCACCCAGCTGTACTTGTCCGTGAAGTCGCGCTTCTGCGGCCGCGGGATCGTGTGCTGGTTCCAGGGGTGCCGGATGTCGACCGGTTGCCGAGCGGGTCCTCGGTGACGAACGGCTCCCGGTCGGCCCAGTCCTCGTAGTAGGAGCTGCCGAGCAGGATGCGGATGCCGAGGTTGATGTCCACCAGGTCGTTCGTGAGCAGCTTGCCGTCCACGATCACGCCCGGCGTGACGAACATCCGCCGTCCCCAGTCGCTCATGTTCCGGTACGTGAAGTCGCAGTGCTCCGGGTCGTTCAGGCTGCCCCAGCAGCCGAGCAGGACCCTGCGGCGGCCCACCTGCTCGTAGCCGGGCAGCGCCTCGTAGAAGAAGTCGAACAGGTCGTCGTGCATCGGGACGACCCGCTTCATGAACTCCACGTACCGCATGAGCCGGACCAGGTAGTCCGTGAACAGCTGGACGGTGGCCACCGTGCCCACCCCGCCCGGGTAGAGCGTGGAGGGGTGCACGTGCCGGCCCTCCATCAGGCAGAACATCTCGCGCGTGGTCCGGCTCATCGCGAGGGCCTCGCGGTAGAACTCGCCCTCCAGCGGGTTGAGCGAGCGCATGATGTCGGCGATCGTCCGGTAGCCGTGGTCGCCGGCGTGCGGCGCCTCGGTGCGCTCGGCGAGCGCGAGCACGCCGGGGTTGGTCTCCCTGACCATCTTCTCGCAGTAGTCGACCCCGACCAGGTTCTCCTGGAAGATGTTGTGGTCGAACATGTACTCGGCGGCCTCGCCGAGGTTGATGATCCACTCGCCGATGTGCGGGGGGCGCACCCCGTAGGCCATGTTCTGCGCGTAGACCGAGCACGTGGCGTGGTTGTCGCCGCAGATCCCGCAGATCCGGCTGGTGATGAAGTGGGCGTCGCGCGGGTCCTTGCCCTTCATGAAGATGCTGTAGCCCCGGAACACCGACGAGGTGCTGTAGCACTCCGCGACCTCCCGGTTGGCGAAGTCGACCTTCGCGTAGATGCCCAGGCTGCCGACGATCCGCGTGATCGGGTCCCAGGCCATCTCGACGAGTTCGCGGTCCTGCTCCTGCGGGAACGTCCGATCCCTCTCGCGTTGCAGCGTCATCTCAGCTCCAGGGCGCCTTGTAACCGGTGAGCAGCTCGCGGCCCCTTCTGCGCCACTTGGGCTCCTTGTCCACCGTCTTGAACGTGAAGGTGCGCAGGGCGCGCACGATCGAGCCGTACGCCTCGCTGGCGGTCGCCGAGACCCGGGCGCCGGGCGGCTCGTCCATGAACGGCATGAACTTGTCCGGGAAGCCCGGCATCGTGCAGGCGATGCAGATGCCGCCCACATTGGGGCAGCCGCCGACGCCGTTGATCCAGCCCCGCTTGGGCACGTTGCACTTCACCACCGGACCCCAGCAGCCGATCTTCACCAGGCACTTCGGCGAGCCGTACTCGGTGGCGAACTGCCCCTGCTCGTAGTAGCCGGCCCGGTCGCACCCCTCGTGGACGGTCATGCCGAACAGCCACGTGGGCCGCAGCGCGTCGTCCAGGGGGATCATCGGGGCCTGCCCCGCGAGCTGGTACAGCAGGTAGAGGATGGTCTCCGACAGGTTGTCGGGGTGGATCGGGCAGCCGGGGACGTTGACGATCGGCAGCCCCGCCTTCGATCGCCAGTCCCAGCCCAGGTAGTCGGCCACGCCCATGGCCCCCGTGGGGTTGCCGGCCATCGCGTGGATCCCGCCGTACGTCGCGCAGGTGCCGGCCGCGAGGATCGCGGTCGCCTTGGGGGCGAGCCGGTCCAGCCACTCGCTCGTGGTCATCGGCTGGCCGGTGTCGGGGTTGTTGCCGAACCCGCACCAGTAGCCCTCGCGCTTGATCGACTCGTTGGGGATCGATCCCTCGATGACCAGGACGAACGGGTCCAGCTCGCCGCGGTCGGCCTTGTGGTACCACTCGATGAACGTGTCGGCGCCCTGCATCGGCCCGCACTCGAAGTCGATCAGCGGCCAGTGCACCGCGACCTTCGGCAGGCCGGGCAGCGCCCCGAGCACGATCTCCTCGATGCTCGGCTGGGTCGCGGCCGTGAGGGCGACCGAGTCGCCGTCGCAGCTCAGCCCCGCGTTGATCCACAGGATGTGGACGGGCGACTCCTGCGTCTCGTCCCGCGTTTCCACCGGCGCGGTCATGCCGCTCACCATCCCCGTGACGTTCCTGCGTAGGTGCTGCCCGCCAGCGCGTCCTGGGTCAGCTCCCACAGCGCGTGGTAGACGGTGGTCTGGGCCTCCTGGATGCGGTGCACGGAGGTCGACGGGACGACGAACAGGTGGTCGATCGTGCCGAGCTCGGCCATCTGGCCGCCGTCGTACCCGGCCAGCCCGACCGTGACCATGCCGCGCCGGTCGGCCTCCCGGAAGGCCGCGATGAGGTTGCGCGAGTTGCCGCTGGTGGACAGCCCGAACGCGATGTCGCCCGGCCGTCCCGAGGCCGCGATCTGCCGGGCGAACACCACCTCGAACCCGATGTCGTTGGCCAGGGCCGTCACCACCGCCACGTCGGCCGTCAGGGCGAACGCCGGCAGCGGCCGGGCCCCGGCGCCCGGGTGGAGGAACAGCGCGGCCACGTCCTGCGCGTCGGTGGAGCTGCCCCCGTTCCCGAAGGCGAACAGCCGCGCCCCCCGCGAGAACGCCCCCGCCATGGCCCAGGCGCACGCGGCCAGCCGGTCGCCGTCCCGTTCGAGGACCGCCCGGCGCAGGGCCACGATCTCGTTGGCCTTCTCGACCGTCGACGCGCGGACCGACGCCAGAACCGCCTCCAGGTCCGTGGCGCCGGAGTAGAGGAAGGGGTAGAGCGATTCCATCGAGTCGCCGGGCCGCTCGCTCATGGCTCCTCCTCGCGGCAGGCGTCGGTGATCACGGCGATCGCCTCCTTGGCGTGGACGAGCAGCACGTCCCCGAGCCGGGCCTCCACGAGGGCGACGCTGACCTCCTCCTCGCCGCCGCCTCCGTCGACCATGGCGAGGCCGTCGCCGAGCAGCCGGACGACCCGCACCCGGACCGCCTCGTCCGAACAGGTCACGCACACCTCGTCGTGACAGGGCGACTCGGGGGCGTTCACGCGACCACCCGGGGGTCGAGCACCCCCGGCTGCTCGAAGAACACGTGCACCAGCTCCCAGAGGATGTGGTAGGTCGTGACGTGGACCTCCTTGATCACCCGAGGGTCGCCGGACCGGACGACCAGGGCGTGGTCCACCGAGGGGCTGCGCGCGATCGTCCCGCCGTCCCCGCCGGTCAGCGCCAGCGTGAGCAGGCCCATCGCCTTCGCGGTCTCCAGGGCGCGCAGCACGTTGCGGCACTCCCCGTGCGGGCTGACGCCGAGCGCCATGTCCTGCGGCACGGCGAGGTGCCTGATCTGGTGGGCGAAGACCTCGTCGAAGCCGCTCTCGGCGGCGACGCCGGTGATCGTGGCCACGTCGCCCGTGAGCGAGAACGAGGGCAGGGCCCGCTTGCCCACGATGACGGGGTGGACGAACTCGACCGCGATGTGCTGGGCGTCGGTCGCCGCCTCCCCGTCGCCGAAGACGATGAGACGGCCGCCGTCGTGGAACCGGGTAGCCATCGCGTGACAGGCCCGCGCGACCGCCTCCGCGTCCCGCGCCAGGCCGCAGGCGGGCCGGGCGCGGCGGGCGAACACCTCGCCGACCGTGGCGAGCGCCGACTGGTCCATCGCGGACCACTTCCCCCGGCTCGTGTGCCCCGCGTTCCCCGGAGCGGAGCAACCCCCGATCCGACCGTACGCTTCCACCGACCCGCCGAAATCAACAAATGTCGGTGTTTACGTAAATATCGACTGAGGTGGGATGGCGACATGACGCGGCCCCGGTCCGGAGGCGTCCGGACCGGGGCCGCGATCGTCCGTCAGGGGACGGCGTGCGGGTTAGCCCACGCTTCGCCTGCCGTACAGGCCGGCCGCGAGGATCACGCCGACGGCGGCGAGGACGACCTGGATGATCAGTTCGATCCAGTCGATCCCGCGGGTCTCGGCCACGCCGAGCGCGCCGGCGATCGCCGTGCCGATGAGGGCCGCGATGATGCCGATCACGATGGTCAGCCAGATCGGGATCGCCTGGCGGCCCGGTACGACCAGACGGCCGAGCGCGCCGATGATGAGCCCGATGATGATGGCGGAGATGATGCCGGAGACGGCCATGCTTCACGCTCCTCTTTGTCGGCTGCCAGCCTTCTGCCCGGCAGATCGGGGACGACACCTAACGAAGCGGTCTCGGACCGCTGTGAGCCGCCGGGCGGGAACCCTCCCGCCCCTTCGATCGTTCCCAGAATTCACGTCTTTTTCCCCAAATTGGTACGAATCGGGAGGTGCCGTGGAGGTCGAGCGCACGGCGTTGCCGGGGATCGGGCTGCAGCATGTGCTGACCACGGAGCGCCGGCGGCAGGTGGGGGTGATCTCCCACCACACGGGACGGCGGGACCTCGTCGTGTACGACAAGGAGGACCCCGACACCTGCGTGGTGACGGTGGCGCTCACCGCCGAGGAGGCCAACGCGCTCGCGGAACTCCTGGGCACCGGGCGGGTCGTCGAACGCCTGGCCGAGCTGCAACGGCAGGTGGAGGGCCTGGTCACCGAGCAGATACCGATAGCGCCGGGATCGCCGTACGCGGGCCGGACGCTGGGGGACGCGCGCGTGCGCACCCGCAGCGGCGCCTCGATCGTCGCGGTCGTCCGCGACGGGCAGGTCGTCGCCAGTCCGCGCCCGGACTTCCGCTTCGAGGCGGGGGACGTGGTGGTCGTCGTGGGCACCGCCGAGGGCACCGCGGCGGTCGCCGACATCCTCTCCAGCGGGTGATCGCGGATGCACGCAGCCGTCCAGCTCATCGAGCTGGGAGCGATCATCCTTGCGCTGGGCCTGCTCGGCGCGGCCGCTGTCCGCTTCTCCGTCTCCGCGATCCCGCTCTACCTCCTGGCCGGCCTGGCGTTCGGGGCCGGCGGCATCCTTCCGCTCACCACCAGCGAGGAGTTCGTCTCCGTCGGCGCCGAGGTGGGCGTCATCCTGCTGCTGTTCACGCTCGGGCTGGAGTACACGGCCGACGAGCTCGTGGGCACGTTACGCACCTCGGCGCCGATCGGCCTGCTCGACCTCGTCCTGAACGCGGCCCCCGGCGTGGTCGCGGCCCTGCTGCTCGGGTGGGGACCGGTCGGCGCCGTCGCCCTCGGCGGCATCACCTACGTCACCTCCTCCGGGATCACCGCCAAGGTCGTCGGCGACCTCGGCTGGCTGGGCAACCGCGAGACGCCGGCCGTGCTCTCGGTGCTGGTCTTCGAGGACCTCGCGATGGCGGCCTACCTGCCGATCCTCACGACGCTGCTCGCCGGGGCCGGGCTGGTGGCCGGGGCGACCAGCCTCGCGGTGGCGGCGGCCACGATCACCGTCATCCTGCTCGTCGCCCTGCGGCACGGGCGGCTGGTGGAGCGGTTCGTGGCGAGCCCCAGCGACGAGGTCCTGCTGCTGAAGGTGCTGGGCCTGACCATGCTGGTGGCGGGCGTCGCCCAGCAGCTCCAGGTGTCGGCGGCCGTGGGGGCGTTCCTCGTCGGCATCGCGCTGTCCGGGCCGATGGCGCACAGCGCCCGGCAGGTGCTCAGCCCCCTGCGGGACCTGTTCGCCGCCGTGTTCTTCGTGTTCTTCGGCCTGCAGACCGATCCCGGGCAGCTGCCGCCGGTGCTGCCGATCGCCGCCCTGCTCGCCCTCCTCGGCGTGGCGACGAAGTTCGGGACCGGCTGGCTGACCGCCCGGCGCGCCGGGGTCGCGCTGAGCGGCCGCCTCCGGGCCGGGGCCGCGCTGATCCCGCGCGGCGAGTTCAACATCGTCATCGCCGGCCTCGCGGTCGGCGGCGGCGCCAACCCCCGTCTCGGCCCGCTGGCCGCCGCCTACGTGCTCATCCTCGCCGTGGCCGGCCCGCTGCTGGCCCGCGTCGCCGAGCCGGTAGCCCGCACCCTCCGCCGTCGTGCGAAGGCCCCCCGGCCGCACCCCGCGGGGTCGCGGCCGCCGCGCGACGAGACCCGTCCCGTCCCCGAACGCCTGGACGACCTGGACGAGCGCGAAAGGGCCGACGAACTGCCCTGACCGCCCGCCCGGCCCGCGCGTTCCGGCCGCCGCGCAGGCTGGGTGGCGGGCCGGGGCCGTGCGGCTTCAGGCCGGCAGGCCCATGGAGTCGGCGAGGGACTCCGTCTCCACGGCGAGCAGCGTGGCCGGGTCGTGGCCCATGCCCTCGAACCGGCCCTGCACCTCCAGGACGACCGCGCCGTGCAGGCGGCTCCAGGCGATCACGGTCCCCGCGAGCGCCGCGGCGGGGTCGGCCGCGTCCGGGGCGTGGGCCCGCACCCAGCCGGCCACGCCGGCGTCCCGCTCGATCCACCGGGCGAGCTGGGCGCGCATCTCCTCGGCCGCCGGCCAGATCCGGCCGTGGGCCAGCACGCCGAGGAACGGGCCGAGCACCGCGCGGGCCCGCGCGACCGTCTCCTCCGGCGGCCGGTGGGCGGGGGAGGGCGCGTCCGCCAGCAGCCGGTAGAGGTGGGGCGACCCGACCGCCCACCGCCGGTACGCGCCGGCCAGCGCGTGCAGCCGCTCCCGTGGGGACAGGCCGGCCGTGCCGGCGCAGGCGGCCCGCATCGCCGCCGCCGCACCGTCGTACGCGTCCATGACCAGCTCGGTCAGCAGGTCGTCACGGCCGCGGAAGTACTTGTAGAGGGCCGGCCCGGTCAGGCCCAGCCTCCTGGCGACGGCGTTCAGGCTCAGGGCCGCCGCCCCGCCCGCGCCCACCTGCTCCAGAGCCGCCTCCTTGATCTCGGCGCGTACCCGGCTGCGGTACCGCTCGCGCGACGTCCCCTTGCCGCCGGACATGCCGGGGGCCTCCTCGCTGCTCGTGACCACGACCACAGCTTCGGTTGTAACCTCTCACCGCGGTAAGGTCACGATTCCCGATCACCGGGGAGCCTTTTCGTACGCGCCGAATCAGGCGCGACGGGCTACCGGGACAGCGGAAGGCGGACGACGAAGCACGCGCCCCGGTCGCTGTCCCGGATGGTGAGCGTGCCCCCGTGGCTCCGGGCGATCTCCCGGGCGATGGGCAGGCCGAGGCCGAGACCTCCGGCGTCCCTGCTCCGGGCGCTGTCCAGCCGGGTGAACCGCCGGAACACCGCTTCGCGCTGGTCTGGCGCGATCCCGCCGCCGTCGTCGAGGACCTCCAGCTCCGCCATCCCCCCGCCGGAGCGCGGGTCGGGGGGGTAGCCGTCGTCCACCCGTCGCACCGTGATCGTGACCGTGGAGAGGGCGTGCCGCTGGGCGTTCCGGACGAGGTTGCCGACCAACTGGCGCAACCGGGACGGGTCGCCCGCGACCTCAAGACCCGGTGTCAGGTTCCGGACGACCGTCAGATGAGACGGCGTGCCCTCCAGCTCCGCGGCCACCAGGACGGACAGGTCCACCGGACGCCGCTCGCAGGGCACGCCGGAGTCCAGCCGGGTGAGGGTCAGCAGGTCGCACGCGATCGACTGGAGGCGCTCCACGCTCGGGAGCACGTCCTTGCACAGCGTGGACGTGTCGACCTCCCCCGGCGCCAGGAGGGCGTCCTCCAGTTGCGCGCGGATGGCGGTGATCGGGGTGCGCAGCTCGTGCGAGGCGTCGGCGCAGAACCGTCGCTGCTGCCCCAGCGCGTCCTCCAGCCGGTCGAGCGTCTGGTTGACACTGCGGGCCAGCCGGTAGATCTCGTCTTCGGGGGCGGGGATCGGGACCCGGCGGCCCAGGTCGGTGCTCTGGATGTCGTCGAGCTGGGCCCGGATGGCGTCCACGGGCCGGAGCGAGCGGGCCACGACGCGCCGCGTCCCGTAGACCACCATGATCGAGAAGACGGCCGTGCCGGCGACCAGGAGGGCCGTCACGCCGGGGGAGACGTAGAACGGGAGGGTGGGAACGGCGCTGTAGACGGTCCAGTCGCCGTTGCGGTACACCCGCTGGGCGACGACGATGTGGCACCGGTCCGACGTGAACACGGAGTGGCAGACGATCTCACTGCTCACCCGGCTCGGGCCCCTCGGCGTGAAATGCGCCATGAGCGGCTTGTTCTGGAGATCCCTGCTCGCCGCGACGACCCGTCCCCGGGGATCGACCACCTGGACGGGACGGACCAGGTTTCGCGGGATGGGCGGAAGTGGGTTGACGACCTGTCCGCGGTCGACGTAGTAGGCGGTCAGGTCTCCCACGGCCGTCGCCTCCTTCGTGAGGTCGCAGGCGGTCGCCCTGCCGATGACGATCAACAGGACCATGAAGAACGCGGCGCAGAGAGCGCCGACCGCCGTGCCGACGAACAGCGCCAGCCGGCCTCTGATAGAGCGATTCTCTAGTCTCACCGTGTACCCCCGTTCGCACGGTGTCCTGAGGGACCAGAACAAGCCTGACCCGACGCCGGGTGACGCGGTATCGCACATCTACGCGATTAGCTAGGCGGGGGTGCGGTTGCGGGGCCCGGAACGACTGATGTCTCATGGACCTATGGGGGGCGTCCGGCAGGCCCCGGCAACCGTAGGCGAGTCCGGTTCCTTGCGGTCATCCTGGCCGGGTTGGCGCGGCCGTACGCGGGAGTGGGACGTGGTCCTCGGCATGCTTGGGGCGGCCCAGGCCGGCCGGGGCGGGGTCCTGTTGATCGAGGGCCGGCCGGGCACCGGGAAGAGCCGCCTGCTCGACGAGGCGGCCGCCTCCGCGGAGAGGTCGGGGCTGTGGGTCGCCAGGGGAGTCGCCGACGAGCTGACCCAGTTGATCCCGCTGGCCCCGCTGATGGCGGCGCTGGGAGCGCCCGCCCGCTCCTCCCCCGTGGGCGAGAGCGGGCCGGGCCCGGGCGATCAGCGGCTGCTGCTGGTGGACTACCTGCAGGAACCGCTGGAACGGCGGGTGGCCCAGGGGCCGGTGCTCCTCATGGTGGACGACGTGCACTGGGCCGACCCGATGACCCTGCTGGCCCTGAGGTCGATGACAAGGGACCTCGCCACCTACCCGCTCGTCTGGATGCTGAGCCGTACGAGCGGCGGCGGGGCCGGTCGCCGCATCGAGCGGCTGTTCGACCTGCTCGAACGCGACGGCGCGAACCGGATCACGCTGCGGGCGCTGGACGAGGCGGCGGTGGCGGACGTCGCCACCGACGTGCTCGGGGCGGTGCCCGAGCCGGACGTCCTGGCCCTGACCCACCTGGCGGACGGCAATCCCTTCCTGCTCGTCGACCTCCTGGAGAAGCTCAAGGCCGAGGGCGTGGTCCAGGTCGCCGGCGGACACGCCCGGATGGTGTCCGCGCGGCTGCCCCGGGTGCACGAGGTCACCCGTGAACGCCTGGAGGAGCTGTCGAACCGGACCCGGCACCTGCTTCAGGTCGCCGCGATCCTGGGCCGGTCGTTCTCGGTGCAGGATCTGGCCGAGATGCTCGGCGAGTCGAGCTCCGGTCTGCTGCCGATGCTGGAGGAGGCGCTGTCGGCCGGCGTGGTCGAGCCCTCGGGCGACGAACTGGCCTTCCGGCACGATGTGCTGTGGCAGACGGTGCTCGCGGCCCTGCCCACAGCCGTGCGGCGGGCTCTGCATCACGACGCGGGACAGATGCTGCTCAAACGGGGCGGGTCCGCCGTTCCCGCCGCCACCCATCTGATCCACGGCGCCACCCGGGGGGACGGGCCCGCACTGATGGCGCTGGACCGGGCGGCCCGGGAGGTGCTGTACACCTCCCCCCAGACGGCCGCCGACCTCGCCTTGCGGGCGCTCGACCTGAGCGACTGCGACGGCCCGGACTGGTGCGCCCGCGCCGCGACGGCCGTCGACGCCCTGACCGCCATCGGCCGGCTCACCGAGGCGGCCGATCTCGCCCGCGACGCCCTCACCAGGGCGGCGCCCGAGCAGGCTGCACGCCTGCGACGCGCGCTGGCCTACAACCTGCTGCTGAGCGGCCACCCCGCGGAGGCGGTGACCGAGTCCGAACGCCTGCTCGAACAGGAGGATCTCGCCGACGAGCTCCGCGGGTGCGCGGAGTGGGGGCTGTTCTGGGGCCTCATCTCCCTGGGTGACCTGAGGAAGGGGCGTGTCCTGGCGGAGGCCGTCCTCCACGAAGTGGTGCGGCACACCGACGCCGCCGTCGTCGGGGCGCTCCTGCTCCTCGCCCGGTGCGCCATCGCCGACGGGCGGATCGCCGACTCGTTCGCGCACCTGTACGAGGCCATCCGGATCGCGGACACCGGGACCGTCCAGCCCATCCAGCGCCCGTACGCGCGCCTGCTGATGAGCCTCCACTTCCGCGCCCTGCGCCACTACGATGCGGCGGACATCGCCGCCCAGGCCGCCGAGGAGGACATCAGGGCCCTCGGGCTGACCGTGTTCGCCGCACAGCCCGCCCTGTTCCGCGCCTGTCTGAAACTGGCCACCGGGCGGCTCGACGACGCCGCCACCGAGGCCCACGCCGCACTGATGATCGCCGACGAGGTGGGCGCCCACGGGTTCGTCCGCGTCGCGCTGTCCATGCTCGCCCTCATCGCCGTGCGCCGCGGCGACATCGACGCCGCGCTCCGGCACATCGAGCAGTATCCGCCCACGCCCCCCGCCCCTGGGATGCTCTACGGATCGGGGCTCGAACAATGGGTGACGGCCGCGGTGGCCGAGGCCCAGGGCGACGCCGGACGGGCCATGGAGATCCTCCAGCCCCTCTACGCCGACCCGGCCGAGCGACGCTGCGCGATCCTCGTGGGGCCCCTGTCGACCGCCTGGATGACCCGCCTGGCGCTGGCCACGGCCAACCGCCCGTACGCGCAGGCCATCCTCAAGAGCGCCGAACACCTGGCCAGGAGGAATCCGGACGCCCCCATCTTCGCGGCTGCCGCGGCCCACGCCCGCGGGCTCCTCCACCGGGACGCCGACGCCCTCGCCTTCGCCGCCGACAATCATCCCCAGCCGTGGGAGCGGGCCTCGGGAGCGGAGGATCTCGGGGTCCTGCTGGCCGCCTCGCCCGAGGCCTCCGCTCGCGAACGGGCCGTCGAGAGCCTCGACCGGGCGCTCGACGGCTACCAGGGCATCGGCGCCCACCGGGACGCGGCACGGGTGCGGGCGAGACTGCGGGAGCTGGGCGTACGGCGCCGCCACTGGGCGGGCTCGACGCGGCCCGCCTTCGGCTGGGAAAGCCTGACCGACACCGAGCGCACGGTGGCCATGCTGATCGCCAGGGGCATGACCAACCGCCAGGCCGCCGCGCGGATGTTCCTGTCCCACCACACGGTCTCCACCCACCTGCGCCGGATCTTCGGCAAGCTCCAGATCGCGTCCCGCGTCGAGCTCGCCCGCATCGTCACCGAGCAGTACGCCATTCCCGACGGCTGAGAGCGGCGACGGATCACGAGGGCCGCCGGACGCTCTTGCGACGGTGCCCGGGGGCCAGGGCGCAGATCGAACGGCTGCGCCCCGGTCCGGCGGGATGACGCCGGGCGGGCGGCGAGCAGGTCCGCCGCCCGCCGCGGGTCTGTCAGTCGCCGAGGTTGATGTAGTCGGGGATGTCCGGGATCGGGCTGATGAGGTCCTTCAGCTGGGCCACCTGGTCGGCGGGGGGAGGCGTGACGCGCACCTTCCCGCCCCAGTGCGTCAGCCGGGTGGAGCTCCGGAGCACGAGCTCGTCGCCGGTGCCCTTGACCGCGTTCTTCTCGGTCCCGAGCGACGCCCTGATCGCGGTGGACACGTGGCGCACCAAACCGTCGGAGCCGATCCAGACCCGCCAGTACAGCGGGCTCCTGCGCTCCTCGGCGCTCATCGTCGCCAGGAGCCTCCTGGTCTGCGGCGTGTCGCCGTAGTAGGCGGTGTAGTACCCGCCCAGGCTGATGGTGCCGCGGTAGGCGGTCGTCCTGACGCCGTCCTCGGTCCCGCCGTCGCCCTTGGCGGACGTCGTCGCGAGCAGCGCCTTCAGCAGGCCGGGATGGAACACGTCGACGAGCTGGAAGCCGGCGGACAGGGAGGCCGCCGGGTCGCCCCCGGTGAGCGCCAGCCAGGTCTTGCCCGGCGGCAGGAGGTCGCCGAAGATGCCGCCCTGCTGGTAGCTCGTGCTCTTGACCGTGATCGTGCGGGTCGGCCCGTCGATGGCCTGCAGGACGTCGTCGTCCCCGAACAGCCCGCCCCAGTCCATCGTCGAGGTCGTGTCGGTGGCCGCGATCCCCGAGGTGCCGAACTGGACGTCGCCCTCGTCGTGATACTTCACGGCGATCCCCTGGCGGCTGCCGATCGTCCCCGAGGTGGCGATGTGCACCCCGCGGCCGGCCACGAACTGCTTGCGGATGACCGGTTTCGCGGCCTGGGCGTGCGCCGGCGCCGTCAGCGCGGGCATGGCGAGGGCGGCCGCCGCCGCGCAGACCAGGGCGGCGATTGTTCGCCTCATGGGCGTTCCTCCCGTGTGGTGCCGCGTCCGTTTGCGGCGACCTACGGAATCCTCCCGTTCCATGATCACGCAGGAGTCACGAAACCCGGCGGAAGCCGTGCAGATCCCGGCGGGGAACACGCCTGTGGGGTGTCCGGCTCGCGAGGAACATCTGGTCTGTGACCGGAACGTTTCCCACTCTTCATCTTGACGATTCCGCACAGGTGGGTAAGAGTGCTGGCCGAGAGAGCGCTCTCTTGCGTGTTGCCGATCCGCCGGCACCCGTCCGGGACCCGTGTCAGGGGACCCGGCGTGGCTGTCGCACGGGTCCATCCCCCCACGTCAGGAGCCGTGATGCCCCCGATCTCCCCGCCAACCCTCCGGGCGGGCCGCCGCCGGAGATCCGGCGCCGCGCTCGCCGCGCTGGCCGCCGTCGTCGCCATCGTGCTGGGTGCCTACACCGCCGTCGTCACGCCCGCCCAGGCGGCGAGCACCCTGCTCTCGCAGGGCCGGCCGGCCACCGCGTCGTCGGCCGAGAACGCCGGTACCCCGGCGTCGGCCGCCGTGGACGGCGACGCCGCGACCCGCTGGTCCAGCGCGTTCAGCGACCCGCAGTGGCTGCAGGTCGACCTCGGCGCCAGTGCGAGCATCACCCAGGTCACGCTGACCTGGGAGGCCGCCTACGCCAAGGCGTTCCAGATCCAGACGTCCGGCGACGGCTCGTCGTGGACGACCGTCTACTCGACCACCACCGGCGCGGGCGGCACGCAGACGCTCAACGTGACGGGCACCGGCCGGTACGTCCGCATGTACGGCACGGCCCGCGCCACCGCGTACGGCTACTCCCTGTACGAGTTCCAGGTGTACGGGACGATCGGCGGGGGCGGCGGCTGCAGCACGGCCGACGCCGCGCAGGGCCGTCCGGCCACCGCGTCGTCGGCCGAGAACGCCGGTACCCCGGCGTCGGCCGCCGTGGACGGCGACACCGGGACCCGCTGGTCCAGCGCGTTCAGCGACCCGCAGTGGCTGCAGGTCGACCTCGGCGGCAGCACCACGATCTGCCAGGTCGTGCTCACCTGGGAGGCCGCCTACGCCAAGGCGTTCCAGATTCAGACGTCCGGCGACGGCTCGTCGTGGACGACCGTCTACTCCACGACGACGGGCACGGGCGGCACGCAGACGCTCAACGTGACGGGCACCGGCCGGTACGTCCGCATGTACGGCACGGCCCGCGCCACCGCGTACGGCTACTCCCTGTGGGAGTTCGTCGTCCACACGACGGGTGGGACGACCACCCCGACGCCGACCCCCACCCCCACGCCGAGCCCGACCGGCTCCAACCCGCCGGACGCGTTCTGGGGCGACACCGGCAGCATCCCGGCCGCCAGGAACGTCCTCACGGTCAAGATCCTGAACCGGACCAACGGCAAGTACCCCGACAGCCAGGTCTACTGGAGCTTCAACGGCCAGGTGCACTCCATCGCGGAGCAGCCGTACCTGGACATGCCGGCCAACTCCGCCGGGCGGATGTACTTCTACCTGGGCTCGCCTAACAGCCAGTACTACGACTTCATCGAGTTCACCGTCGGGCCGACCGTGTTCAACGGCAACACCACGCGCGTCGACGCGTTCGGCCTCAAGCTGGCCATGCGGCTGCACGCCAAGGACGGGTACGACGTGCAGGTGGGCGAGGACTACGCCACCTTCCAGGAGGACCGCGCGGCGACGTTCCAGCGGTTCGCCGACGAGGTGCCGGCCGAGTTCAAGCCGCTGGCCCAGGTCCAGGCGCCGTACCGGATCCCGGCGCCCGGCAGCTACAGCGGCTTCCGGGCCGGCGGGGCCAACGCGAACTACTTCACCGGCTACGCCACCGCCAACGGCATCTCGGCGGCGACGTCCGACATCTTCGGCTGCGCCGGGTCGCTCGCCAACGACCCGGGGCACTGCGCCGCGCTGAACCGGCACGTCGCGCATCTGCCGCAGTCGCAGTGGTCGACGCCGAGCCTGTACTACCAGGCCGCCCCGGCCAACTACTACGCCAAGTTCTGGCACGACCACGCGATCAACCACCTGGCGTACGGCTTCCCGTACGACGACTACGCGGGCCAGTCGTCCTTCATCTCGCACGGCAACCCGCAGTGGCTGCTGGTCGCCGTCGGCTGGTGATCCCCGCCTGACCACCTGACCGCACGCCCCACGACGGCCCCGCGTCCTCTCCCCGCAAGGGGACGCGGGGCCGTCCCGTGCCGCTGATCGGGGACGCGTCCGGCGGGCCGCGGCGCGCGTCAGTAGTCCTTGAGCGTGATGGCGGAGGCGGCCCTGCGGATGGGCTCGGTGACCCGCTTGATCATGCTGTTCCGGCCCGGCAGGTGCGGCATCAGCCGCAGCATGAGCATCTGGAACCTGATCCGGCCCGGCGACGTCAGCACCATTCCCTTGAGATTGGCCTCGGCGAGCTTCTGGTTCTCCTCGGCGAAGTGGCGCATGTCGCGCTCGTACGCGGCGAACGCGGCCCGATGATCCCCGCGCGCGGCGGCGAGGGAGCCGGCCAGGACGTACGCGCCGACGAGGGCCAGGCTGGTGCCCTGGCCGGAGGCGGGCGAGGGGCCGTGGGCGGCGTCGCCGAGGAGGACGACCCGCCCGGACGACCAGTGGTCCATCCGCACCTGGCTGATGGAGTCGAGGTAGAAGTCAGGGGCGTCCTCCATCGCCTCCAGGAGCCGCGGCACCTCCCAGCCCTGGCCGGCGAAGGCCTCGGCCAGCAGCTTCTTCTGCCCCGCCACGTCGCGCCGGTCGTACGCCAGGGGAGGCGAGGAGAACAGGAACAGCGCCTTGGCGTCGGCGGCGCCGCGCGTGCTGTACATCCCGGCGCTCCGGCCGGGGGCCGGGTGCATCATCTCGGTGCGGTCGAGGCCCAGGTGGTTGGGCACCGTGAAGATCGAGATGTAGTGGCCGAGGTCGTGGACGAACCGGGACTCCTCGCCGAAGGCCAGCTCGCGGACGACGGAGTGCAGCCCGTCGGCGCCCACCACGAGGTCGAACGTCCGGGTCGGGGCCGTCTCGAAGGTGACGCGGACGCCCTCGGGCGTCTCCTCCATCCCGGTGATGGAGTCGCCGAACAGGTGCTCCACGTCGTCCCGGGTCGCCTCGTGCAGGATGCGGGCCAGGTCGCCGCGCATGATCTCGACGTCGTCGCCCTCGCGGCCGCCGAACAGGTCGGCGCTCATGGTCGCCCGCTCCCTGCCGCGGGCGTCGACGAACCGCGCGATCCGCATGTCGGTGCCGTGCCGGCGCACCTCGTCGGACAGTCCCATGCGGTCGACGACCTCAAGGGCCGCGCCACGGATGTCGATCTTGTAGCCGCCGTCCCTGAGGGAGGGCGCGCGCTCCACCACGGTCGGGGTGAACCCGTGCCTGCGCAGCCAGAAGGCCAGTGCGGACCCGGCGACGCCTCCGCCGGAGATCAGGATGTTCGTCATGGCCCTGACTGTACAAACGTCTCATTCATCTGTCTAGCACAATTGTCCAAGACATCTGTACGAGGATGGGCTAGGCTCTGGGCATGGGAAATCGGGAAGACCTGCTCGCCGGGGCCAAGCGGTGCCTGATGGAGAAGGGGTACTCGGGCACCACTGCCCGCGACATCGCCGCGGCGTCGGGAACCAGCCTCGCCTCGATCGGCTACCACTTCAGGTCGACGAAGGCCCTCCTCGACGCCGCCCTGATCGAGGCGATGGAGGAGTGGGGGAAGGAGCTCGAGAGCACCCTGGCCGCCGAGGCCCCGCCGGACGCCACCCCCACGCAGCGGTTCGAGGCCACCTGGGCGCGGATCATCGAGTCGTACGGCAGGCTCCGGCCCCTGTGGGCCATCCAGTTCGAGCTCGTCGCGCAGATGGACCGCATGCCCGAGCTGCGGGAGGCGTTCGCGGGCGCCAACCGGCAGGCCCGGCTGGGGCTGGCGGCGCTCTTCGAGGGCCTCGACCCGGCGGACGACGAGAAGAAGGCCATGGCCGTCGGCGCGTTCTACCAGGCGCTGCTCGCCGGGCTGGCGACCCAGTGGCTCGTCGACCCGGACAGCGCCCCCTCCGCCCACGACCTCGTGGAGGCGCTGCGCGCGATCCGGGCGGGACGGCCGGAGGGCTGACCGGGGGACCCGTCACACGAGCACGGGTTCCGCGTCGGCCGGGGCGGGCCGCAGGAAGCGAACACCCACCATGCCGAGGGCCGAAGTGAGCAGGACGCCGCCCAGCCCCTCGGTGACCGGAAGGAAGAACGAGACCAGCGTCGCCAGGATCAGTGCCGGGACGGCCCAGTGGACCGTACGGGACCGCAGCAGCGCGGCCGGCAGCAGGACGAACCCGAGCATGCCGGCCAGCACCATGATCTGGACGACGGCGAAGGCCGGCTCGGCGGCCACGCCGTTCGCCGCCGTCACGTCCTGATCGGTCACGCCGCCCGCCGCGAGCGCGGCGAGGGCCGGGCCGCTCGCGGCGTCGCCGAGGTTGCCCAGGATGTTGAGCCCGAGCAGGCCGAGGCCGAGGTGCCCGAGCACGGCGCCCCGGCCGGGGAACAGCCGGGGCAGTCCGGCGAGCCCAGGCAGCATGACGACGGAGGCGACCAGTTGCAGCAGGACGGCCAGGCGGAACCGGCCGGGGTCGGCGGCGACCTCGGCGAGCAGGGCGCGGGCGTCTCCGCCCGGCGTCTTCAGGGCCATCGCCGCGGCCATCGCGGCGGGCCCGGCGATCAGGCAGGCCCCGGCGAAGCGGCGGCGGAGATCTGCGGCGGATGCGGACATGTGAGCCTCCTCGGTCGGTGAGGCCGCCACCGTAGGCGCGCCCCTCGCCTGGGCGCGTCCTGCCGTGCGACGATTCCGGCGACCGCGATCGTCCGGCCGTACGACGACTCGGACGGCTGTGCGCGTCCGGCTGTGGGACGAGCACGGCGGCCGCGCGCATCGGGCGCCTGGAGGACGCTGCCGTCGTCCGCGCGGGCGATCCGGCCCGCCGGGGTCCGGGGTTATCGTGAGCGCCATGCGCTGGCTCCCGCCCCGGCCCCCGTGGACCGACGTCGCGGTCGCCGCGCTGCTCGGGGTCACGGCCGTGCTGGAGGCGACGACCGGCGACATCCCCCTGACCGCCGTCGAGATGCTCGCGGCGGCCGCCACCGTCGTCCCCGTCGCCTGGCGGCGGGTCTGGCCGCTCGGCGTGGTCGCGGCCGACCTCGTGGCCGTGGCCGCCTTCTCGCCCGTGGCGCACAACTTCGAGAGCGGGTACGCGTTCTTCGCCATGATCGTGGTCAGCTACTCCGTCGCGGCCAACGCCAAGCTGCGGGACGCCGTCCTCGGCGCGGCCATGGTGGCCGCGTTCGTGCTGGTCGGCTTCGCGATCGACCCCGGCCGCGGCGGCGCGGGCGACTACCTGTTCACCGGCGTGCTGTTCGGCGGCGCCTGGACGCTGGGGTACCTCATCCGCAGGCGCGGCCTGGAGGCGCGCGTCCTCAAGGACAAGGCGGCCGAGCTCGAACGCCGCCGGGCCGAGGACGCGCAGCGGGCCGTGCTGGCCGAGCGAACCAGGATCGCCCGCGAGCTCCACGACGTGGTCGCCCACAGCCTCAGCGTCATGGTCGTCCAGACCGGCGTCGTACGGCGGCGCCTGCGCCACGACCGCCCGGACGACAGCGAACTGCTCGACGAGGTCGAGCAGACGGGCCGGGGCGCCATCGGCGAGCTGCGGCGGCTGCTGGGGATCCTCCGCGCCGACGACGAGGAGCTCTCGCTCGCCCCGCAGCCCGGCCTCGACCGGCTGCCGTCCCTGCTCGACCAGATGCGCGAGACAGGGCTGGCGGTCGTGATGACGGTGGAGGGGGAGCCGTCCGCGCTGCCGCCGGGCGTCGACCTGGCCGCCTACCGGATTGTGCAGGAGGCGCTCACCAACACGCTCCGGCACGCGGGGCGGGGCGCGCGCGCCGAGATCGCGCTGCGGTGGACCGGCGAGGCCGTCGAGCTGGAGGTCCGCGACGACGGTCCGGCCTCGGGAGTCGGCGGGAACGGCGCCACCCCGGGCACCGGTCACGGGCTGATCGGCATGCGCGAGCGGGCGGCGCTGTATGACGGGACGCTGGAGGCCGGGCCGTACCGGCGCGGCTTCCGGGTGCGCGCGGCGCTCCCGTTCGGCGGAGGCGGGCGATGAGCATTCGTGTGGTGGTGGCCGACGACCAGGCGATGGTGCGGCGCGGCTTCCGGCTGATGCTGGACGACGAGCCCGACATCGAGGTGGTCGCCGAGGCCGGCGACGGCGAGCAGGCCGTGCGGGCGATCCGTTCGCTCGCCCCGGACGTCGCGCTCATGGACATCCGCATGCCGGGGGTCAACGGCCTGGAGGCGACCCGCCGCCTCGCCGGGGTGGCCACCCGGATCATCGTGCTGACCACGTTCGACCTCGACGAGTACGTCTACGAGGCGCTGCGGGCGGGCGCCGCCGGTTTCCTGACCAAGGAGGCGCCGGCCGAGCGGCTGATCGAGGCGGTCCGGGTCGTGGCGGCGGGGGACGGAATCCTGACGCCGGGGGTGACGCGGCGGGTCATCGAGGCGTTCGCCGCGGCCCCCCTGCCGCGCCGCTCGCCCGCCCTCGACGTCCTCACGGCCCGCGAGATCGAGGTGCTGAGGCTGATGGCCCGGGGCCTGTCGAACCCGGAGATCGCGGCCGAGCTGTTCATCTCCGACACCACGGCCAAGACCCACGTCAGCCGCATCCTCACCAAGCTCGGCCTGCGCGACCGCATCCAGGCGGTGATCTTCGCCTACGAGTCCGGCCTCGTCGTTCCCGGCTGAACGGGCCGCGGGCCGTCCTCGTGCGCCTTTTCCAGGCGCCGTCCCCGGGTTCGCCGCCGGCGCCCCCGGCGCGCTCCGCCCACACACAAAGGGGCCGGCGACGCGTGGTCGCCGGCCCTTCGGTGGTGGACGGTCAGGCCGCCCCGGTCATGGCCGCGTGCAGCCGCAGGTAGCGGGCGGCCTCCTCGGGCCTGTTCCGCCGCTCCAGCGTCCGGCCGAGCAGCAGGCAGGCGTAGTCCTCGGCCGGATGCCGCTCCAGGATCAGGCGGAGCTCGGACTCGGCCCGGCCGAGCTGGGCCGAGTGGTAGTAGGCGCGTGCCAGCAGCAGCCGGGCCGCCAGGTCGTCCGGGGCCTCGGCCACCACGTCCGCCAGGATGCGCGCGGCGCCGATGTAGTCCTTCAGCTCGAAGAACAGCCGGCCCCGCTCGTACTCCTCGGCAAGCCTGTCCATCTCACTCCTTTCCGGGCACGGGCCCGTCCGCGTGCGGAACCCGCTCGGCGGGGATGACGCCGAGGCGGCCCGCCTGGTAGTCCTCCATCGCCTGGATGATCTCGGCGCGCGTGTTCATCACGAACGGGCCGTAGTGGACGACCGGCTCGCGGATCGGCCGCCCGCCGAGCAGCAGCACCTCCAGGTTGGGCTCCGCCAGGGGCTGGGCGGTGTCCGCCGCGAGCGTCAGCGACCCGCCGGGGCCGAACACGGCCAGCTGCCCCTTGCGGACCGGCCGGCGCTCGGCGCCCACGGACCCCTGGCCCGCGAGCACATAGGCGAGGGCGTTGAAGTCGGGGTTCCAGGGCAGGTCGAGCCGGGCGCCGGGGGCGACGGTGGCGTGGACCATCGTTATCGGGGTGAACGTCACGCCGGGGCCGGCGTGGCCGTCCAGCTCGCCGGCGATCACGCGCAGCAGCGCGCCGCCGTCGGCCGAGGTGAGCAGCGCCGACTCGCCCCCGCGGATGTCCTGGTAACGGGGCAGGTGGAACTTGTGCGCACGCGGCAGGTTGACCCACAGCTGGATGCCGTGGAACAGGCCTCCCGAGACGACCAGGTGCTCCGGCGGCTTCTCGATGTGCAGCAGGCCCGAGCCGGCGGTCATCCACTGCGTGTCGCCGTCGGTGATCGTGCCGCCGCCTCCGTTGGAGTCCTGATGCTCGAAGATCCCGTCGATGATGTAGGTGACGGTCTCGAAGCCACGGTGCGGGTGCCACGGCGTGCCCTTGGGCTCGCCCGGGGCGTACTCGACCTCGCCCATCTGGTCCATGTGGATGAACGGGTCGAGCGCGGACTGGGGGACCCCGGCGAACGCGCGCCGGACGGGGAAGCCCTCGCCCTCGAAGCCGCTGGGCGCGGTCGTCACCGACCGCACGGGGCGCGGTCCGGCGACGGCCGGATCCGGTACGGCGACGCGCGGAAGCGTCAGTGTGTCGGCGGTGACGGCGGGCATGGCCACCCCTTCTGGTTGAAACTTCAAGTACGTGCGGTAGAACCCATCATGGCCCTCAGGCATTCCCCGCGCGAACCGAGGCGGTGGACCAGTTCTCCAGCAGGAAGTGGAGCGCCGCGACCCCCCGCTCCCACGACTCCCGGATTTCCCGGGTGTGGGTGAAGACGCCGTTGGTCTCCAGCGTCACGTAGCCGTGGAAGGAGCTGCGCAGCAGCCGTCCCGCGTCGGTCAGGTCCGGCTCCTCCAGCCGGTACGCCCGCAGCATCGCGTGGGTGAGCTCGACGTGGCGGGCGAAGGCCGGGGAGGCGGCCACCACGGCCGGGTCGTGCCGGACCTGCGTCGCCGCGTAGCGGCCGGGATGGGCCAGCGCGTAGTCCCGGTACGCGTTCGCGAACGCGGCCAGCGCGTCCACCCCCGACCGGCCGGCGACCGCGGCGGCGATGCGGTCGGCCATCTCGCCCGCGGCCAGCAGGGCGACCCGTTCCCGCAGGTCCTTCAGGTTCTTGACGTGCGAGTACAGGCTCGGCTCCTTGACTCCGAAGCTGCGCGCCAGCGCCGCCACCGTCACGTTCTCGAACCCGACCGCGTCCGCCAGCTCCGCGGCGGCCTCCGTCACGCGTTCGGTCGTCAGGCCCGCACGAGCCATCCGCCGCCTCCTCTTCCTAAGACCAATAAGTAGTTGCCTAATATCAATAGGCAAAGTAGCGTTCCCCGCCATGAAAGCACTCGACAACGGATGGGCCGACGAGGGGTTCGGCCGAGTGGCCGACGTCTTCCGCCGCGACTTCGAGGAGTACGGCGAGTTGGGCGCGGCCGTGGCCGTGTTCGCCGCCGGGCGGCCGGTGGTGGACCTGTGGGGCGGGGTCGCCGACGCGCGCGACGGCCGGCCGTGGTCCGCGGAGACCGTCGTGCCGATCTTCTCCTGCGCCAAGGGCGTCGTGAGCGTCTGCGCCCACCTCCTCGCCCAGCAGGGACGTCTGGACCTCGACGCCCCGGTGAGCCGGTACTGGCCCGAGTTCGCACGGGCCGGGAAGGAGGCGATCACGTCGCGCATGGTCCTCGGGCACCGCGCCGGGCTCCCCGTCCTCGAACGCACGCCCGGCTTCGAGGAGATCGTCGCGTGGACGCCGGTGGTCCGGGCGATCGAGGAGCAGGAGCCGTTGTGGGAGCCGGGCACCGCCCACGAGTACCACGGCCACGTCTTCGGCTTCCTCATCGGCGAGGTGATCCGGCGGATCACCGGCCTCACCCCGGGCGCGTACTTCCGCAAGGCGGTCGCGGACGACCTCGGGCTGCGGACCTGGATCGGCCTGCCCGAGGACGAGCTCGGCCACCTGGCCCGCCTGTCGGAGGCCGAGGGCCGGCCCCCGATGCCCGGCCCCGATTCGCTGCCCGTGCGCATCGTGACCATGAACGGCGTGCTCGTCTTCCCCGGCCTCGACGAGCCGCACGGCTGGAACGACTCGGCGATGCTCACCGCGGAGTTCCCCGGCGCCGGCGCCGTCTCGTCGGCGAGCGGCCTCGCCGCGCTCTACGCCGCGGCCGCCACCGGAATCGACGGCGCGCCGCCGCTGCTCGGCCGGGCCACGCTGGACGACGCCCTGCGCGAGCAGTCGTCCGGGCCCTCGTGGTCGGGGTTCCCGGACCTGGGGGCCCGGTGGGGGACCGGCTTCCTGCTCGACTCGCCGGGCTTCCGCCCCATGCTCGGCCCGCGCAGCTTCGGCAACGACGGCGCGGGCGGTCAGTTCGCCTTCGGCGACGACGAGTACGGCGTGGGCTTCGCCTACGTGAGCAACCGCATGGTCGGCCACGGCGACGGCCGCGCCACCCGGCTCGCCGCCGCCGTACGGGAGTGCCTGCGCCCGGCGTGACGGCCCAGGTGCACGCTCCGGCGCGGGGTCAGGAGGACGGCCGGTGCCAGACGGGGAATTCCGGGGGCTTGGGGTCGGTCCCGGCCTCCAGGACCCGCTTGGCCCGTTCGATGCAGTCCGGGCAGACCGGCAGCTTCACCGATCGCGCCAGCGCCTCGGGGGTGGGTTCGCGCCGGGATCCCAGCGGGCTCATGCCGGGCGGGAGGTTCGTCTCCGGGTCGACCAGGAACATCGTGACCGTGTCCGGGTCGAAGCGGAATCTGCGCTTGCAGCCGTAGCAGCGGCCGATCGCGGTGATGTTCTCGTCCGTCATGGGCCCTTCCTCCTCACCGGCACCGTACCTCCCGATGCCGTGGGACGGCGGCCCCCGAGGAAGGGAGGGGTCGCCCGGCGGCCCGTATAGTGGTGGCACGCCCCGGCCCGTCCGGGGTGGCGGCGGTGGGGCCCGCCGTTCCCAAGGGGGAGAACCGCGACGCCGCGTCGCCGACGGTCCCTACCGCATGCGATGCGTTCATGCCGGTAGGAGGATCGAGTGCAGGAGCCGGTCACGCCAGTCGACCCCGATGTCGACCTCCATGTCCCGGCCGATCGCGCCGAGGTGCGGCCCAGCCCGCTGCCGGTTCTGGCCGCCGTCTCCGCGGGTGGCGTGCTCGGGGCTCTCGCCCGCTACGGGATCTCCACCGCCCTGCCGCATCCGCCCGGCGGGTTCCCCTGGTCGACGTTCCTGGTCAACGTGTCCGGGTGCCTCCTGATCGGCGTGCTGATGGTGCTGATCGGCGAGGTGTGGAGCGGGCGCCGGCTGCTGCGGCCGTTCCTGGGCGTGGGGGTGCTCGGCGGCTACACCACCTTCTCGACGTACGTCGTCGACATCCACCAGGCCCTGGCGGCGGGCGCGGCGGTGACGGCGCTCGCATACCTCGTGGCGACGCTCACCGCGGCCCTCACGGCGGTGTGGGCCGGCTCCGCCGTCACGTCGTTCGCCGTCCGCGCCGGTCGGGCCCGCGCGGAGAGCCGCCGGGAGAGTCACTCGGAGAGGAGGCCGTGATGAGGCTGACGGGCCCCGCCGTACGGCTGACCGTCTTCATCGGGGAGACCGACCGGTGGCGTCACCGGCCGCTGTACCACGAGATCGTGGCGCGCGCCCACGCGGCCGGGCTGGCCGGCGCGTCCGTGCTGCGCGGCATCGAGGGGTACGGCGCGTCGAGCCGCGTCCACACCGACCGCATCCTGTCGCTGTCGGACGACCTGCCGGTGGCGGTCGTCATCGTCGACGCGGAGGACCGGATCAGGGCGTTCCTCCCGCAGCTCGACGAGCTGATCACCGAGGGTCTGGTCGTGCTGGACCCGGTCGAGGTGATCCGCTACGCCGGGCGGCCCGCGTCCGCGGGCGGTGCCGGATGACGGTGCGCGGAGACACTCGCGGCCGTCGCCGCGGCGGGCGGGCAACGGCGACGTCACCGGCGGCGTTCTGTGAGAGGCGCGGATGACGGTCCTGCTCGTCGTGCTGGGGGCCGCGATCGGCGCGCCCCTGCGCTACCTCACCGACCGGTTCGTCCAGGCGCGCCACGACTCGGTGTTCCCGTGGGGGACCCTCGCGGTCAACGTCACGGGGTCGCTGGTGCTCGGCCTGCTCGCCGGGCTGCCCGCCGGCCCCGCGGTCGCCGCGTTCGCGGGGACGGGGTTCTGCGGGGCGCTGACCACCTACTCCACCTTCAGCTACGAGACCCTGCGCCTGGTCCAGGACGGCGCCCGCTTCTACGCGCTCGCCAACGTCGTGGCCGGTCTGGTCGCCGGTCTGGGCGCCGCCTTCGTCGGCCTGATGATCGCGCAGGCGCTCACCGCCTGATCCGGTTGCGCCGGGCCCTGAGGGGTAGGCGAGGCGTCATGTCGGATGGTCCCAGTTCGTTCCGCAGCAGGGTGCCCATCGCCGTCCTGGCCCTGTTCGGGTGCGCGGTCTCGACCTACCTGGCGCTGTTCCAGTACGGCGTGCTGTCGTCGGTGTGGGATCCGTTCTTCGGGGACGGCTCCCGGGCGGTGCTGACGTCGGCCGTGTCCCGCATGCTCCCGGTGTCCGACGCGGCGCTGGGCGCGGGCGCCTACCTCGTCGAGGCGGTCCTGGAGCTGTCCGGCGGCAGCCGGAGGTGGCACGACCGTCCGTGGCTCGTGCTGCTCGTCGGGCTGACGGCGGCCGCGTTCGCGGTCACCGGCGTCGGCCTGGTGATCACGCAGCCCGTCCTCACCGGCACGTTCTGCACGCTCTGCATCACCTCCGCCGTGATCTCCTGGGTCGTCGCGCTGCTGGTCTCCCGGGAGGTGCGGGCGGCCCTGGGCCGGGTCAGGGAGCTGAGGAGGAACGGGCTGCCGCTCTCGGCGTCCCTCGCCGGACGGGCCTGACGCGACCCCGCCAGGTAGGCTGTACCCGCACACGAAATCGCGGCCCGGTCGGTAGCCCGGGCGCCCGCCGGCCGACCGGCCGGCGGTTCCGTATCCGCCCTCTCCAGGGATGTCCGGTGTGCCGGGAAGCGGCGTCGACACGTCGCCGGTCGGCATACCTGTGGGAGGGCACACCGTGATTTCGCTGTCCGTGTACTTCGAGGACCCCTTCTGGGTCGGCGTCCTGGAGATCTCCGAGGACGGTCTCCTCCGCGCGACGCGCTTCGTCCTGGGCTCCGAGCCCACCGACGCCGAGCTGCACGCGTTCCTGATGCGGCACGGCGTCGTCCTGCTGGAGCGCGCCGAGGCCGCCCCGCCCGTCGCCGTGGACGCCACCCGTACGGCCCGGGTCAACCCCAAGCGGGCCGCCAAGCTCGCGGCCCGCGCCGCGGCCTCCATCTCCCGCCCGCGGACCGCCTCACAGGAGGCGATGCGCCTGGAGACGGAGGCGCGCAAGCAGGAGGCCGCGACCGGGCGCAAGGAGCGCGAACAGGCCGCGGCCGAGCACCGCCGCGAGGTCGCCAGGCGCAAGCGCATCGCCCGCCGCCGCGACCGCTGACGCTCCTCTCCCCCGACCTTCCGACGCGTCGAGAAAGACCCGGGGGTCATGCAACCCGGCCGCCGTCCCGCGCATCAGAGGGGGGACGGCAGGCACGTCGGAAGGGGGCAGACCACATGGCGGCCGATCCCGTGCGCGACGCCGAGTTCACCGAGTACGTGACGGCGAGGGCCCTGTGGCTGCGCAAGGTCGCCTACCTGCTGTGCGGGGACTGGCACGGCGCCGACGACCTGGTGCAGGCGGCGGTGACGAAGCTGTACGCGAACTGGCACCGCGCGGGCCGGGCTCGCAACGTCGACGGCTACGCCCGCACGACGCTGGTCAACACCTTCCTCGCCGAGCGGCGGTCGCCGTGGGCGCGGCAGGTCGTCCTGTGGGGCGCGCACGACGGCTCGCCCGTCCCGGAGGAGGATCTCGAAGGGATCCTCGACCTGCGTGCCGCGCTCGCCGCGTTGCCTCCGAGACAGCGGGCGACCGTGGTGCTCCGCTATTTCTGCGCGAACGGCCTCCCCATCACGATCGACGTCAGTCCGCGCAAGACGCTGCCCAGGCCCCGCCAGGCCGAGTGCACGGCCGCCGCCGGCCTCGACGCCTGCGTGAGCGCCGGCGGACGGACGCCCGCCGCCCTCGCGTCCATCGGCGGGCTGCGGGGGATGCTCGACCGGATCACCCTGCTCGGTACGGACGAGCGCGACTGGACGACCGACGTGATCCGCTACCGCTAGCGCGAGGCCTGCGAGAAGTCCGTACGGGGACGGGAGACGGCCGTGCGGCCCGGACGGGCGGGGTGGGCGTTCCGGACGGGCATGAGGCCGCTGAATCGCCGGGGACGCCTGGCATAGGGGCGCGCAGGTGGGGCACGTATCCTGCCGCACGACCATGCCGTGCGGGCGCGTCCGCCGCGCCCCGCCCTGCCGAGAGACCGTCGTGAAACTCACCGAAGAACTGATCGCGCTGCTGCGGCGGCCGAGCACCTGCTATCTCGCGACCACGATGCCCGACGGGTCGCCGCAGCTCACCCAGACGTGGGTGGACACCGACGGCGAGCACATCCTCGTCAACACCGTGCAGACCCACGTGAAGACCCGCAACGTCGACCGGGACCCGCGGGTGGCCCTCGCCGTCTCCGATCCCGGCCAGCCGTCGCGGTACGTCCAGGTACGCGGCCGGGTGGTCAAGGTCACGACCGACGGCGCGGCCGACCACATCGAGGCCCTGGCGCAGAAGTACCTGGGCGGGCCGTACCCCTGGTTCGGCGGACGCGACCAGGTGCGCGTGATCTTCGTGATCGAGCCCGAGAGGATCGTCAGCCCGCGCTGAGGCCGCCGGCGCCGCTCACGGGACGGTGAGCGGCGCGGCGGAGTCACGTCCTACAGGCCGAGCCTCCTCACGGCCGTCCGCCAGTCCTTCGCGATCGCCTTCTGCGCGGCCGAGAGCCGTACGTCTCCGGCGCAGACGGCCCTGGTGAGCCGGCGCTCCACGGCGTCCTTGTCGAGTGCCGTGCGACCGCCGGCCTTGTAGAGGGGCTCGGGCCACAGATTCTTGACGCTCTTCGGCGCCCCGCCCAGGGACAGCGGGATGAGGGCGTCCTCCTGGTAGTGGGACGGCCGGGTGTCCTTGTGGCCGTACTGGGCGATCTGCTTGACCCGCAGCGCGTTCGTGTAGCTCGTGGGCGCCTGGATCTTCCTGACCCAGCCGGCCCTGCAGACGGTGGTGGCGATCGTGGCCTGGGTGACGGCGGGGTTGCGGGCGCCGGGCTGGCACTTCGGGTCGGGCAGCGGCAGGTAGGCGCGGGAGCAGGCGGGCTTCACGGGTTTCGCGGTTGGGCTCGGCGTGGGGGTCGGCGTGGGGGTCGGCGCCGGGCCCGACGTCGAGGCGGGCTTCCACCGCCAGTACGAGCCGTCCTGGACGCACCTGTAGGTGTCGCCGTCCTCCGAGTAGCCGTACTTGCCGTGCGCCGCGGCCGGGCAGAACGCGCCGGGCGTGACGCACTCCCAGTGGTCGCCGACCTGCCGGTAGCAGCTCGCCGAGGCGGAGTGGGCGACGGCGCCGGCCTGGGCCGCGAACGGGGCGACGAGCAGCCCGAGGGCGACGATGACGACGGGTAACAGAGAACGGACGCGCACGGCGACTCCTCTGGTGATGTCTGTGAAGAACGGGACGCAGGAGAAGACGGCCGATCCCGCTCCGCGGTTGCCGACGCGATACGGGGATGGTCATTCCTTTTCGGGAATTGCCGGTCTGCGAGGCCCTCGGGAGCATTCGGAGTGCTCCGCGACCGTTCGCGGGTTCGCGGAGGGTAACGCGCACGACATGCCTGCGAGGAGAAACAGTGATCGACATCGACGCGGGGAACCTGGTCGGCCGCTACGTCGCCCTCTGGGGCGAGCCGGACGCCGGGGTACGTCGTACGACCATCGAGGAGTTGTGGGCGGAGGGCGGGGGCCACATCCTCCAGCCACCCCAGGAGATCCGGGAGACGGCCGGCGGCCTGGGCTTCGACCACACCACGCTGGAGGTCCACGGGTACGACGCCATCGAGGCGCGGGTGGCCCACGCCTACCGGACGTTCGTCGCCCCGGGGGAGTACACGTTCCGGTCCGCCGGGGACGTCGTCCGCCTCCGCGAGATGGTGAAGTTCACCTGGGAGATGGTGCCGGTCGGCGGCGGCGACCCGGTGGGCGGCGGGCTGGAGGTCCTCGTGCTCGGCGAGGACGGCCGCATCGTGACCGACTACCAGTTCCCCGGCCCCTGACCTGGGACGCGACGGTCCGGGCGGCGCCGATACTGGGGGAATGCTCAGCAGCCACCGCCTGAAGGTGCTCCAGGAGGTCTTCAGGACCGGGAGCATCGCCGGAGCCGCCCGGACGTTGCGGCTGTCGCCCTCCGCCGTCTCCCACCAGCTCGCCCGGCTGGAGGAGGAGGCAGGGGTGGGCCTGGTGGAGCGGTCCGCCCACAGCCTCCAGCTGACCGCCGCCGGGCGGCGGCTGGCGACCCGGGCACAGGAGGTGCTCGACCTCATCGAGTCGGCGGAGAAGGACCTGTTCGCGCAGGCCAGGGCCGACGCGGGCCAGCTGCGCATCGGGTTCTTCGCCTCGGCCGGGTACCGGCTGCTGCCGCTCGCCCTGTCGTCGTTCACGGCCCGCCACCCCGGCGTCGAGCTCGACCTGGTGCTCGGCCAGCCCCACGAGCTGCTCCCCGACATCGAACGCGGCGCGCTCGACGTGCTGGTCGTCTTCGAGCACGCCCTCGACACCTGGAGGCCGCCGAAGGGCGTGGAGGTGGTCCACCTCTTCGACGAGCCGCACCTGCTGGTCGTGCCGCTCGGCCATCCGGCGGCGCGCCGCCCCCGGGTGCGGCTCGCCGACCTGGCCGACGATCCGTGGATCACCACGTTCGGCACCGAGACGCCGGTGTCGGTGCTGGAACGCGCGAGCGCGCTGGAGGGCTTCACCCCCGCCATCCGCTGCCGCAGCGACCACTACGAGGTCACGCTCGGCCTGGTGCGGGCCGGGCTGGGGGTGGCCCTGGTCCCGAGCCTCGGCGTCCAGGGGGCCACCGGGGTGCAGGTCTGCCACGTGGAGGGGCCGAAGCTCTACCGGCGGGTGGGCGCCGCGACCCGGCCCACCAACCCCAACCCGGCGTTGCGGGCGTTCCTCGACTACCTCCGCGACGCCTCGGCCCGGCTCAGCGTCACCCTGCGCTGATCTCCGGCCGGGGCTGCGCTGCCCCGGCTCGGCCCGGCTGTCACCCTGCGCCGGCCGCCGGCCCTGGCCCCGGCTGCACGAGGGAGCCGATGGCCAGTCCCGCCCGACGTACGGCCTGGACCAGCGCGTGCTCCGACCCGGCCGGGCCGTGCGCGAGGACGGCGTAGCCCGCGCGGCGCGCACCCACGATCACGCCGGCGTCGCCCCGGGTCCCGGTGTCCGTGCCGGTCTTGTTCGCCACCCAGACCCCCGGGTACGGCACCGCCCGCGGCGGGAGCCGGTCCTCCGGGTCGTGGGGGAGCAGGGCGGGGACCAGCCCTCTGTCGGTGTTGTGCGCCATCCACCCGAGCAGGAGCCGGTGCCACGGCTCGCGGCCGTAAGCGAGGGCCGTGGTGAGGGAGGCCAGCTCCCGGGCCGTGCCGGTGGCGAACGCCGGCGGATGGACGGGCAGCCGGGGCTCGCGGATCCGGTCGTGGATCCGCGTCCGGGCCATCCCGAGCCCCCGGGCCGCCGCGTCGACCCGGTCGAGCCCGAGCCGCCGCAGCAGCGCGTTCGTCGCCGTGTTGTCGCTGACCGCGGCCGTGAGCAGGGCGAGGCCGGCGACCGTCCACGTGGCCGCCGACAGCCCGGGCGTCTCCCCGGAGCCGGTCAGCAGGCCGGACCCGCCCGCGCGGTCCTCCTCCAGCAGCGTGACCGGCTCGGCCGGGTCGACCGCGCCCGACGCGATGTCCTGGGCGAGCGCGGCGAGCAGCAGCAGCTTGCCCGTGCTGGCCAGGGGGAGCTCGACGTCCTCGTTGAGGGCGAGCAGGCCGGGAACGCAGACGGCCAGCGTCCCCGCAAACCCCTCGCCGAGGGCGTCCGGCATGTCCGCGAGCCCGGCGGCCCCTGTGCCCGCGAGCCCGGTATCCAACGTGCCCGCGAGCCCGGCCGCGCCGGTCGCGTCCGTCCCGGACGTCGCCTCGCCGGTGGGGCGCGGCCTGTTCGCGAGCCCGGCGTCCGGGCCGGCGGGGGTTTCGCGGCTCACGTGGTGAGGACCTGTCCCGGGCGGGCGCCCGTCTCCTCGCCGTCCCGCACCACGACCGCGCCGGCGACGACCACGGCCTCGATCCCCTCGGGCGGGAGCAGCGGATCGGTGAACGTCGCCCGGTCGGCCACCCGCTCCGCGTCGAACACCACCAGGTCGGCGTGCGCGCCGTCGCGGACCACGCCGCGCCCGGCCAGCCCGAACCGGGCCGCCGCCATGCCGGTCATCTTGTGCACCGCCTCCTCCAGCGTGAGCAGACCCAGCTCGCGCGCGTACCGGCCGAGCACCCGGGGGAACGTCCCGGCCCAGCGCGGATGGGGACGCCCGCCGGGCTTCGGCACGCCGTCCGAGCCGATCATCGCGTACGGCGCGGCCAGCACCCGCCGCACGTCCTCCTCCACCATCGAGTGGCTGATGATCGTCACCTCGCCGCGCTCGGCCACCAGGAGGCCGGCGGCCGTGTCGAGGGGGTCGGCCGAGGCGGCGGCGGCGAGCTCGGCGATCGTCCTGCCCTCGGTCTGCGGATGGCGCGGGGCGCACGCGACCGAGATGCGGTCCCAGCCGCCGTTGCCCACCGTGTTCTCCCAGCCCGGCACGCCCTCGGCGATGGCCCGCCGCATGCGGTCGCGCTGCGCGGGGTCGCCGAGCCGCGCCGCGAGAGCCGCGAGGCCGCCGTCGTTCGCCCAGGGCGGCAGCATGGCGGACAGCGCGGTGCTGGCCGCCGTGTAGGGGTAGACGTCGCAGGTCACGTCCATCCCGGCGGCCCGCAGCGCGGCGATGCGCGGGAGGGTGCGCTCGGTGCGCCCCCAGGCGTACCGGCCGGCGGTCTTGTGGTGCGAGACGTGCAGCGCCGCGCCGCTGCGTACCGAGATCTCGACCGCCTCCTCCAGCGCCTCCTCCACCCGGGACATCTCGTCGCGCAGGTGGGTGACGTACGGCTTGCCGTGCCGGGCCGCGACGGCGGCGAGCGCGACCACCTCGTCCGTGCCGGCGTACGAGCCGGGGGTGTAGATGAGACCGGTCGACAGGCCCGCGGCTCCCTGGGAGAGGGCGAGGTCGAGCAGCGCGCACATCTCGCGCAGTTCCTCGGGCCGGGCGGGCCGGTCGACGGGCCCGAGCACGCCGGACCGGAGCGTGCCGTGGCCGACGAGGGACGCGACGTTGTTGGCCCGGCCGGCGGCGGTGTGCGCGGCGGCGAACCCCGCGAAGTCGCGGAACATGCCGGTGTCGCCGCCGAAGGTGACCCTGGCCTCGGCGCGCATCGCGGGCAGCTGAGAGGGCAGGGCCGGGAACAGGCCCGAGCCGCAGTTGCCGCAGATCTCGGTCGTCACCCCCTGGAGCACGGCCGCCCGGACCAGGGCCCGTCCGGCGTCCGCCTCGCCGAGCAGGGCCGCGCCGTCGGAATGGGTGTGGACGTCGACGAAGCCGGGGGCGACGATCCGCCCGCGGGCGTCGAGCACCTCGGCGGCCTCGACCGCGGCGCCCGGAGGCAGGACGGCCAGCCGGCCCCCGGTCACGGCCACGTCGGCGGGCCGGCCCGGCGCGCCCGTGCCGTCCACGAGGACGCCGCCCCGGACCAGGAGGTCGGCGCGGCTCATCCGACCTGCCCGAGGAAGGCGCGCAGCCGCTCGTGGCGGGGCGTCGCGAGCACCTCACGGGGGTGACCCCGCTCCAGGACGACGCCGTGGTCCATGAAGACGAGCTGGTCGCCGACCTCCCGGGCGAACGCCATCTCGTGGGTCACGACCATCATCGTCATGCCGCTCGCCGCGAGGTCGCGCATGACGGCGAGCACCTCCTGCACCAGTTCGGGGTCGAGGGCGCTGGTGGGCTCGTCGAACAGCATCAGGTTCGGCCGCATGGCGAGGCTGCGGGCGATGGCGACGCGCTGCTGCTGGCCGCCCGACAGCTGGGCCGGGTAGTGGTGGGCGCGGTCGGCCAGCCCCACGCGGTCGAGCAGTTCCCCGGCCTCCCGCCGCGCCCGCGCCGCCGGGGTCCGCAGCACGGTGACCGGGCCCTCCATGACGTTCTCCAGCGCCGTGCGGTGCGGGAACAGGTGGAACCGCTGGAAGACCATGCCGATGCCGCGGCGCTGGCGGCACAGCTCGGCCGGGCGGAGCGCGTGCAGCCGCCCGCCGCGCTCCTCGTAGCCCATCAGCTCGCCGTTCACCCAGACCCGGCCCGAGTCGATCGTCTCCAGCCGGTTGACGCAGCGCAGCAGGGTGGACTTGCCCGACCCGGACGGCCCGACGACGCAGACCACCTCGCCCGCGGGGACGTCGAGGCTGACGCCCTTCAGCACCTCCAGCGGGCCGAACCGCTTGCGCACCGACTGGATCCGCACCATCGGCCGCTCGTTCATGAGGGCTCCTTGGGGAAGGGACGGAGGTTGCGGCGCACCCGGGACGGCAGCCGGACGTGGCCCCGCTCGAACCGCTTCTCGACGAAGTGCTGGCCGACGCTCGCGATCGTGGTGAGCACGACGTACCAGATCGAGGCGACCACGAGCATCGCGATCACCTCGAAGTTGCCGAGGTAGATGCGCTGCGCCACGGTGAGCAGCTCGGCGCCCGCGATGACCGACACCATCGAGGTGGTCTTCAGCATCGAGATGAACTGGTTGCCGGTGGGCGGGATGATCACCCGCATCGCCTGGGGCAGCACGACCCGGCGCAGCACCTGCCGGTGCGACATGCCGAGCGACTCGGCCGCCTCGCGCTGGCCCGGGTCGACCGAGCGGATGCCGGCGCGGACGATCTCGGCCATGTACGCGCCCTCGTTGATGGCCAGGCCGAGCAGCGCCGCGGTGAACGGCGTGATCAGCTGGTTCGCCTGCCACTCCACCAGCTTCGGGCCGCCGAACGGGACGCCGATGCCGAAGGTGGGGAAGACCAGCCCGATGTTGAACCAGAAGATGAGCTGCACGAGCAGCGGGGTGCCGCGGAAGAACCAGGTGTAGAGGGCGGAGGTGCCGCGCAGCACCGGGCTGTCGGACAACTGCATCACCGCGGCGAGCACGCCCAGCGCCAGGCCGATGGCCATGGACAGCACGGTGAGCTGGATCGTCACCCACAGGCCGCCGAGGATCCTGCCGTCGCCGAGATAGGCGACGATCACGTCCCAGTGCAGGTTCTGGTTGACGACGACCGTGTACGCCAGCCAGGCCAGGAAGAGGAGCGCGGCGGCCGCGGCGACCCAGCGGCCGGGCCGCACCGGGCGGACGGCGTCGATCGGCAGGTCGGCGTCGATGGGCGGGTCGGCGTCGATGGGCGGGTCGGCGTCGATGGGCGGGTCGGCGTCCGCCCGCTCCTCCCCGGTCACTTCCACGGCTGCGTGTTCACCAGGACACCGTCGACGGCGTTGGCCTTCACTCCGTAGGAGTCGAGGACCTTCGCGTAGCCGCCGTCGGCCTGCAGTTCCTGCATGGCCTTGGCGACCGCGTCGCGCAGCGCGCCGTTGCGCTTGTCGACCGCGATGCCCCACGGCCCGGCCTCGTACTGCTCGGGCAGCACGTCGTACCGGCCGGTGTCCTTCGCGTACATGACCGCGACGGGGTAGTCGACGATGGTGGCGACGGCGCGGCCGGAGTCGATGGACAGCAGGCCGGTCGGCGCGTCCTCGCTCTGCATGATCGTCATCTTGGTCGCGCACTTCTCGTTCTGCTTCTCGCCGATCGCGAGGTTCGAGCTGCCCTTGGCCAGCACGACGGTCGTCCCGCACAGGTCGTCGAGCTTCCCGATGCCGTCGGGGTTGCCCTTCTTCACCATGATCGCGCCGCCCGCGTTGAAGTAGTCGACGAAGTCGACCGCCGCCCGCCGTTCCTGCGTGTCGCTCATGGACGACATCACGACGTCCCACCGGCCGCCCTGCAGCCCGGGGATGAGGCCGTCGAACGCCGCGTTGGTGATGGAGAACTTCAGTCCCAGCTTGGCCGCGATGGCCGCGCCCAGGTCGGGGTCCACGCCGGTGAGCTCCTGGGTGCCCTTCTTGTACATCTCCATCGGCGGGTAGCCCTCCGACGTCGCCACGCGCAGCACGCCCGCCGCGCGCACGGCCTCGGGCACCATGTCCTTCGCGGTCTTCCCGGCCGCCGCGGCCGTGCTCTCGCCCGCGGCGGTGCCCGACGACGAACGCCCGCAGCCGCCGGCGAGGGCCGACACGACGAGCGCGCCGACTATGGCCACGTATAGGCGCTTTGTCATGGTTCCTCCTGTTTGCGAGCGATTGAGCTTATGCTGGCCACGGCAGGTAACGGCCCCAAGAGTCGTGAACGCTTGCGGCCCTGAGCATCGACGTCTTCGATGCTCAGGCCCGCGCGACGGGGTCTGTGCCGCTCTGTCCCGGCTGCGGTAAAGAGATCACCGTGTGGGGGAGTCGCGTCCACACTCCGGGTACGAGATCGCGCAGGCATCGTGTGCGCGGAGTGGAGAGGGAGGTGGGCGCCGACATGAGAGAACGGACCGGCATGCGGCGTGCGGGCGTCGCCCCGCTCGCCCGGCGGCTGGCGTCGGCGGCCCTGGTGGTCGCGGCGGCGTCGGCGGCGGTCACGTCCACCGCGCAGGCGGCGAGCGCGCCCCCGGCCGGGATCCTCGTGGCGGGCCACGGCGGAGGCGGGGGATCCACCAACATCAACACCGGGCACGCCTCCAAGAACCGGAACTACGCGGCGGTCAACAGCCCCACCCTGTTCCGCGGCGATCAGAACGTGGCCATCAGCATCAGCGGTCAGACCAACACCCAGCTGGGCTTCTGCAAGAAGTGGGTGAAGCACTGCCACATCAACCTGAGCAGCTGGCTCGACTGACGTCCCGCCAGGGCTGACGCCGCGAGTCGCGATTCCCTGCCGGGAATTGCCGCCGTCCACGGCTCACCGCGACGATCGGCCGCATGGACGACGACATCCGCATCGGCGTGCTCCTGCCGGTGTCCCGGGCCCAGTGGGGCGAGGGCGGCGACCCGCGCGAGCTGGTCGGCCTGGCCACGCGTGCCGAGGAGCTCGGCTACGACTCCCTCTGGGTGAACGACTCCCTGCTCACGCCGCGCGTCGAGGCCCTCGCCATGCTGGCCGCGGCGGCCGCGGTGACCGGCCGCGTCACGCTCGGCACCGCCGCGCTCATGCCCGTGCTGCGGCGGCCGGTGCAGGCGGCCCACGCTCTCGCCTCGATCGACCTGCTGTCGGGCGGCCGGCTGGCCGTCGCGGTCGGCGCCGGGTTCCCCGGGCGGTTCGGACGGCCGCTGTACGAGGTGTCCGAAGTCCCGTGGGAGGGGCGCTTCACCCGGCTCGACGAGACCGTGGCCCTGTGGCGGCGCCTGTGGTCGGAGGACGGGCCGGTGTCCTTCCACGGGACGGCGCTGCGGTTCGACGGCATCCCCCCGCAGACGAGGCCGTTCCGCACGGGCGGGCCGCCGATCTGGCTCGGCGGCGCCACCCCCGCCGCGCTCGCCAGGACCGGCCGCCTGTACGACGGCTGGCTGCCCTATCCGCCGGCGCCGGAGCAGTACGAGACCGGGCTCGCCGAGCTGCGCCGGGTGGCGGCGGAGGCCGGCCGCTCCCCGGACGCCCTCACGCCCGCCCTGTTCGTCTCCGTGCTCGTCGACGACGACGCCGAGGAGGGACGGCGGATCATGGAGCGGTACAGCAGGGCCAACTACGGCCTCCCGCTGGAGGAGCTGGAGAAGATCCAGGCCGTGGTCGCCGGCCCGGCCGGGGACGTCGTCGCGCGGCTGCGGTCGTACGTGGACGCCGGGGCACGCCATCTCGTGTGCCGGATCGGGACGGTCGACCTCGGGTCGCAGCGGGCCCAGATGGAGCGGATCGCCGGTTTGCTCCCCGTCCTGCGCGAGCCGGCGTAGCACCCGGCTGCGTCAGGCGGCGGCGCCGGGGTCCGCTCCCGCCCAGTCGAGGAGCGACTCGGCCGTGTCGAAACGGCGGCTGGAGACGTCCTCGCCGAGGATCACGCCCACCAGCCGGCGCCCGTGTCGGTCGGCGGCGAACGCGAGGCAGAACCCGGCGGCGTCGGTGAAGCCGGTCTTCACGCCGATCACGCCCGGATCGCCCAGCAGGTGGTTGGTGTTGGTCCAGTCGTACTCGCCGTGCCCGTCCGTCTCCGGCACCGTGTACTCCGGCGTCGAGGTGACCTTGGCGAAGGCGGGGTCGCGCAGGGCGATCTCGGCGAGCCGCGCCTGGTCCCGGGCGGTCGAGTAGCCGTCGCCCTTCGAGGTGGGCAGGCCGTCGGGGTTGACGTAGTGGGTGTCGTTCAGCCCGAGCTGCTTGGCCGTCGCGTTCATCTTGGCGACGAAGCCGTCCACGCCGGGGCCGTACGTGCGGGCCAGCGCGTGGGCGGCGTCCGCCCCCGACGGCAGCAGGAGGCCGTACAGCAGGTCCTTGACCGGGACACGGTCGCCGGGGCTCAGGTCGGCCGTCGTGCCGCCGCCGTCGTTGGCGTAATTCACGTCGCCGGAGGTGACCTTCACCTCGTCCGTGGGCTTCGCCTGCCGCAGGACCAGGTACGCGGTCATCATCTTGGTGAGGCTGGCGATCGGCATGCGCTTGCCGCCGTTCTTGTCGAGCCGCGCCTTCTCGGAGGACGCGTCGAGAAGGTAGACGGCGCGCCCGTACACCTCCGGCGCGGGGTCCGCGGCCGCGACACGCGCGGGGGAGGCCGACGCCGGGGGCGCTTCGGCCAGCACAGCGGTGGTCAGGGGGGTGACCAGGGCAAAGGCCGCTGTGGTGATGCCGAGTTTGAGCTTATGCATGCCGTTTAGGGTGCCATGGCGATACGCCCGGTTATGTCCGGTAACAGGTAAAAGGTGTGGAAAAGGCGCTAGGTCCGTGTAACGGGTGTGGCGCCCGCGATCCCTGTCGGCGTCCGGCCGGATCATGCCGTCGGGCGAAGGGCCGCCGCGGGCTCAGGCGGCGGTGAAGGCGAGACAGGCGTTGTGGCCGCCGAAGCCGAAGGAGTTCGCGACGGCGGCCGTCCACCGTCCCCGGCGCGGCCGCCCCGTGACGATGTCGAGGTCGATCCGGGGATCGGGGTCGTCCAGGTTCCGGGTGGCGGGAATCACCCCGTCCCGGAGGGCGAGGACGGTCGCGAGGGCGGCCAGCGCCCCCGACGCCCCGCACGTGTGCCCGGTCATCGACTTGATCGCGGTGACGGCCGCGTGCGCGCCGAGCGTCCCGGTGATCGACCGGGTCTCGGTCAGGTCGCCGCTCGGCGTCGAGGTGGCGTGGGCGTTCACGTGGCCGATGTCGCGGGGGTCGAGCCCCGCCGAGGCCAGCGCCCCCCGGATCGCCCGCATCTGGCCGCCCGCGTCCGCGCCCGTGATGTGGTGGGCGTCGGAGGAGACGGCCGCGCCGGCCAGGGTGGCGTGGACCCGCGCTCCCCGGGCCGCCGCGAAGCCCTCCCGTTCGAGGACCAGCAGGGCGGCCCCCTCACCGAGGACGAAGCCGTCCCGTCCCGCGTCGAACGGCCGCGACGCCTCCGCGGGCGCGTCGTTGCGGGTGGACAGGGCCTTCGCCTGGCCGAATCCGGCGAGGGTCAGCTGGTGGACGCACGCCTCGGCGCCGCCGGCGATCACCACGTCGGCCCGGCCGAGGCGGATGAGGTCCAGGCCCGCAGCGATCGCCTCTGCGCCCGAGGCGCACGCGCTGACCGGCGTGAAGGCGCCTGCCCGCGCGCCGAACTCGATGCTCACCACCGCCGCCGGCCCGTTCGGCATCAGCATGGGGACGGTGTACGGCGAGACCCTCCGCGGTCCCGACGCCTCCAGGACGTCCCGCTGGGCCAGCGTGGTCAGCATGCCGCCGACCCCCGTGCCGACGACGACGGCCAGGCGCTCGGGCTCGACGTCCGGGGCGCCGGCGTCCGCCCACGCCTCCCGCGCGGCGACGAGGGCGGCCTGCTGACAGCGGTCGAGCCGCCGGGCCGTCACCCGCCCGAGCGCCTCCGCCGGGTCCACGGCCATCCGCCCGGCGATCCGCGTCGCCAGGCCCTCCGCCCAGTCGTCCCGGATGCGGTCGATCCCCGACCGCCCCTCCAGGAGGGCGGCCCAGGTGGAGACGGCGTCCCCACCGACTGGCGTGGTGGCGCCGAGTCCCGTGATCGACGCGCCCGCCGTCATTCCGTCACCCATCGACGACCCCCTCAGCCGTTCCGAAGCCGGATCACCACGCTGGCAGGGCGAGGGGCGGGCGGGCAGGTAACGCGATCAACGAAAATGTCGCCCGATATTTGTGCTTGTCCGGAACGGACTCCGGCGAGCCGAGCCGGCCGCGCGGCCGTGCGGACGGAGAGCCGGGGGCTGTGCGGCGGCCC
>NZ_KI866523.1:1692588-1746076 GCF_000511135.2 Microbispora sp. ATCC PTA-5024
CGGCGACCACTCTGCGCGCGCCCGCGAGCCGCGCCAGCTGGACGGCGGCCTGGCCGACCACGCCGCCCGCCCCCAGGACCACCACCTGCTCGCCCGCGGCGAGCTCGCCGCGCCAGGTCAGCGCCATGTGCGCCGCGACCGCGGACAGGCCGAGCGCGGCGACCGCGACGGGGTCGACCCCGCCGGGCAGCTCGACGAGGTCCGTCACGGGGACGGCGGCGGCCTCGGCCATGCTCCCGTCGCCCGGCCTCATCCCGGCGGGGGTGGCGAACCACACGGCCCGCCCCCCGGCCGTCCCCACCCCCTGGACACCCGGCACGTACGGCGTGGCCGGCCGGCCGAAGTAGGACGTCCCGCTCGCGCAGAGCAGGTCGAGCGGCGTGACGGGGGCGGCGAGGACCTCGACGAGCTCCTCGCCGGGGCCGGGCACGGGCACGGCCCGGGCGTCCACGCGCGGCGGCCGCCCGGGCTCCTCGATCAACGCGGCCCGCATGGTCAGGTGGCGATGTCGGGGTAGGGCAGGCTCATGTGGGCCAGCCGGCTCGCGTACTCGAGCTGGAAGCCCAGCGGCTCGTGGTCGCGCTCGAACATCGCGATGAACAGCGTGAGCGTGAGGAACGGGTGGGCGCCGAGCTCGAACAGCTTCGGGTAGTCGTGCGTCGCCAGGGCCTCGCGCTCGACGTCGTCGAGCGTCAGCCAGGTGGACGACTCGCCCAGGTGGCAGCTGAGGATGCGGTTGGCGTACTCCGCCTCCCAGGCCTCCACGGTGGCCCGCGGGTCCTCCCGGTAGCGCTCGACCAGCTCGGGGTCGCGGTCCACGGTGAACAGGAACTTGTTCAGCAGATACTTGCTCACGCCGGGCCTCCGTTGGGGTACCAGGTGAAGTAGGCCTCCATCGTGTGGAACAGGTCGTAGGTGTCCACGTAGTCGGCCTTGCGGCCCTCGCCGGCCACGCCCATCATCAGCATGAAGTCCATGAAGCCGTGGGTGGCGTTGCCGGGCAGGTGCAGGCTGTCGAGGGTGACCTCGGACAGGCAGCCCTCGATGTCCCCCGAGGAGATCCACTCGACGGCCTTGCGGTCGAACTCGGGGTCGGGCCCGTGCGGGCCGAACTGGCGCGGCCCGCCCAGTTCGAGGGACAGGTGGCCGGTGCCGATCACCGCCACCCGCTTGTCGGCCGGCCACGACTCCACCAGCTCCCGGATCGTGCGGCCGAGCTGCACGAACCGCTTCGGCTGCGGTAGCGGCGGGGCGAAGATGTTGGTGTAGACAGGCACGATGGGCAGGTCGTTCTGCGGGCGCAGCGTGATGATCGGGCACGTGATGGAGTGGTCGATCCGCAGCTCGTTGGAGAACGCCAGGTCGAAGCCCGCGTCGAGGCCCTCCCGCAGGATGTACGCCGACAGGTCCTCCTGCCCGGTGAAGAGCATCCGCGGCAGCCCGAACTCGCGCTCCTCGTTGTACCAGTTGGCGTCGTAGAACGGCGCCTTGCCGACGAGGAACTGCGGCATGTTGTCCAGCCAGAGCTGGTGGAAGTGGTCGGAGCCGACCATGACCAGCACGTCGGGCCGGGCCCGCGTCAGCGTCTCCCGGAACGCCTCCACCTTGCGCACCCACTCGTCCGCGAACGGCGGGCGGTCCCCCCCGGTCGAGGTGCTGGCGCGGTAGTAGAACGGGTGGTGGGTGGACGCGATGACCGCGACCAGTTCAGCCATGCGAACCTCCAGGGGCCTCGGGAGCGTACGGATCGGGCGGGACGGACCGGTTGTTGAGGTCGACGGACAGGAAGATCTCGTTCGCCACCGGGTGGCGCAGCTCCTCGGCGAGCTGGCCGATCAGCCCCGCCGTACGGGCGAGGAGGGCGAAGCCGCGCAGCAGCTCCAGCGGCAGGCCGAGGTCGGCGAGGGCGGCGCCGCAGACGCCCGCGCCGTTGAGCGGGAGCGTCCGGCCGAGCACCTCGGGATGGACGCGGCCGATGGCGGCGAACAGCGACAGGTGCGGCCCGAACAGGCCCTCCTCGGTCGCGATGGCCATCAGCCGCGGGGCGCGCGGGTCGCCGTCCTTGTGCACGTGATGGCCGAGCCCGGGGATGAACCGCCCCGTCTTCCGCCGCTCCCGTACGGTCTCCAGCGCGAGGGCGTCCCAGCCGGCGTCGTCGGACGGCGGCGGGCCGCCGAGCCCGGCGAGCACGTCGTGCAGGAACCGGCCGGAGTCCTCGGTCACGCCGAGGAACCGCGATCCGCCGCCGAGCAGCCCGGCCGCGAGCGCGCCCTGGATCGAGTCGGGCGCCGACAGGTACGTCAGCCGGGTCACGATCGCGGTCGGGGTGAAGCCGTGGTCGGCCAGCGCGGCCAGCACGGCCTCGAACACCCGGGTCTCCCCGGCCGCCGGGCGCCGCTGGGCCGCCAGCCAGAAGGCCAGCTCGCCGAAGCCGACCTCGCCCATGACGTCCCGCGCGAGGTCGTGGCCGAGCAGCGTGATCGAGGTCCGCGAGGACGCGCCGAGCGCGGTGGGGTACTCAGGCACCGTCGTCCTCCTTTTCCGGGCCGGTCAGCCATTCGCGCAGCTCGGCGCCGTGCTCGTCGAGTTCGGGAGGGGGCAGCCGGTAGCCGGCGGGCGTCCGCGAGAACCGGATGGGGTGGCGCGTGGTCGGGACCGCCCGGTCGCCCTCGCCCACCTCCACGACCGGGTCCAGCCCGAACCGCTCGGCCATGGCGAACCCCCCGTCGATGGTGTTGATCGGCCCGCTCGGCACCCCGGCCTCCACCAGCAGCTCGAACCACTCGACCGCGCCCTTGGCGGCGAGGCGTTCGACCAAGATGGGCCGCAGTTCTTCACGCCGCTCGGTCCGGCCGGCGTTGCGGGCGAACCGCGGGTCGTCGGCGACCTCCGGGATGCCGAGGACCTCGCAGAGCCTGCGGAACTGGGCGTCGTTGCCCGCGGCCACGATGAGGTCGTTGTCCGCGGTCGGCAGCGGCTCGTAGGGGAACACGCTCGGGTGCGCGTTGCCCATCCGGTACGGCACGACGCCCCCGGCCACGTACGCCGAGCTGTGGTTGACCAGTCCGGTGAGGGCCGAGGACAGCAGGTTGACCTCGACGTGCTGGCCCTGCCCGGTGGCGTCGCGGTGGCGCAGCGCGGCGAGGATGCCGATGACCGCGTGGTTGCCCGCCATCACGTCGAACACCGAGATCCCGGCGCGGTACGGCGGCCCGTCCGGGTCGCCGGTGAGGCTCATCAGGCCCGACATCGCCTGCACCATGAGGTCGTATCCCGGCACGTCGCTCCCGGGGCCGGAGCCGAAGCCGCTGATCGAGGCGTAGACGACGCCGGGGTTGCCGGCGCTCACCGCGTCGTAGTCGAGCCCGTACTTCGCCAGGCCGCCCGGCTTGAAGTTCTCCACCAGCACGTCGGCGCGGCGGGCCAGCTCGCGGGCCGCCGCCGCGTCGGCGTCGTCGCGCAGGTCCAGCGCGATCGACCGCTTCCCGCGGTTGACCCCCAGGTAGTAGGTCGACACCTCGCCCCGCGTCGGCGGCGTCCAGCTGCGGGTGTCGTCCCCCTTCGGGCCCTCCACCTTGACGACCTCGGCGCCCATGTCCGCCAGCAGCATCGTGGCGTACGGGCCTGCCAGGACCCGGGAGAAGTCGGCCACCAGCACGCCGGACAGCGGCCCGCCCCCGGTAGGTCCGTCCGCTCGCGTGCTCTCCGCCATCCGGCTTCGCCTCTCGTCCGTTCCCCATACGTCCGTTACACGGACAATCGTCCGCACCGGTGATACTGCGCGAATCGCCCACGCAAGGTCAAGTGACACCGGAGGAACCGGCCAGAACATTGCTCTTGACAGGGTGATCGGGCGTCATCAAAGTGGCTGGCGAAGAAGGGTGACCGTCTGACGGACAGTTGTTCGGAAGTGTCGCCGTCGGAGGTCGAGGCACGTGAGGAGCCCGGGATGAGCGAGTGGACCGAGCTGGAGGCCGGACGGCCGGTGGTGCTGCGGGGCGGGACGGTCCTGCCGATGGACGACACCCGAGGCGTCCTGACCGGGGCCGACGTCCTCGTCGTCGGCGAGCGGATCGCCGCGGTCGGCCCCGCCCTCGACGTGCCGGAGGGCACGGCCGAGATCGACGCGACCGGCGGCGTCGTGATGCCCGGCATGATCGACACCCACCGCCACATGTGGCAGACCGCGATGCGCGGCTACGGCGCCGACTGGACGCTGACGCAGTACTTCGTCTGGTACTACCTCGAGTACGGCAGGCTCTTCCGGCCCGAGGACGTGCACGCCGGCAACCTGCTGGCCGCGATCGAGGCCCTCGACGCCGGCGTCACCACCGTCGTCGACTGGTCGCACGGCCTGCAGACGGTCGACCACGCCGAGGCGGCGGTCGACGCCCTGCGGGCGGTGCCCGGCCGGTTCGTCCTCGCCTACGGCAACATCCAGCAGCCGCCCGCCGAGTGGACGGCCGCCCCCGAGTTCCGCGACTTCGTCCGCCGCCGGATCACGGGCGACGACATGCTGGGCTTCCAGCTCGCGTTCGACGTGACCGGCGACCCTGCCTTCCCGGAGAAGCCCGCCTTCGAGGTCGCCCGCGAGCTCGGCGTCCCGGTCACCACCCACGCCGGCGTCTGGGGCGCGACCAGCGACGACGGCATCCGGCTCATGTACGACCACGGCTTCATGACGCCGGAGACGGTCTACGTGCACGCCGCCTCGCTGTCGGCCGACTCCTACCACCGCATCGCCGCCACCGGCGGCTCCATCTCGGTCTCCACCGAGAGCGAGCAGAGCGCCGGGCAGGGCTACCCGCCCACCTGGGCCATCCGCGCCCACGGCATCCCGGTGTCGCTGTCGATGGACACCAGCGTGTGGTGGAGCGGCGACCTGTTCTCGGCCATGCGCACCACCCTCGGCGCCGACCGCTCGCGTGAGCACATGGAGGCCCACGCCACGGGCGGCACCGTCACCCACTGCGGCCTCCGGTCCGACCAGGTCGTCGAGTGGGCCACGCGCGGCGGCGCCCGCGCGATCGGCCGGGCGGGCGACCTCGGTAGGATCGAGCCGGGGTTCAAGGCCGACCTGGTCCTCATCAAGAACGACGCCTCGCCCGTCTCGTTCCCGCTGCTCAACCCGTACGGCCACGTCGCCTTCCAGGCCCAGCGCGGCGACGTGCACAGCGTGCTCGTGAACGGCCGGGTGGTGAAGCACGACCACCGGCTTGTCGGCGCCGACCTCGCCGCGGCCCGCCGGGAGGTCGAGCGGACCGTCGACCACCTGCGGTCGACGATGGGCGAGGAGGCCTGGCTCAAGGGCATGAACCCCGACATCCCCGAGACGAAGATCCTCGACAACCCCTACACGTACACGGACTACCACAGCTCCGCGACCCGCGGCGTGTGAACGCGGACGGCCGTCCGTACAGCGGCCGGTCGGGCGGGCCCTCCGGTCGTACGGGAGGGGAGGGGCTGGCCGGCCGCGGGGGGCTCACTCCCGGGGTCGGCCGCTGTGCGGACAGGGCGGCCGCGCGCGGGAGCTAGAGTCGGACCGGCGGATCCGAGCGAGTGAGGCGGTCGTACATGGCGCGTGCGGACACCGGTCCCGACTTCATCGAGGCGCTGGCCCGGGGCCTGGAGGTCATCCGGGTGTTCCGTCCCGGACGGCCCGTGATGTCGCTGAGCGAGGTGGCGGCCGCCGCCGGGCTGGCCCGCCCCACGGCGCGCCGCATCCTGCTGACCCTGCAGGAGCTGGGGTACGCCCGGGTCGAGCAGGGCGGCTTCGCGCTCACCCCCCGCGTGCTCGAACTCGGCCTGACGTACGTGCGCTCGATGGGGCTGTGGGACCTGGCCCGGCCGCACCTGGAGCGGCTGGTCGCGCGGACGGGGGAGTCGTCGTCCATCGCCCAGCTCGACGGGTCCGACATCGTCTACGTGGCCCGGGTGGCCGTGCCGAAGATCGTCGCCCTGTCGGTGCAGATCGGCACCCGGTTCCCCGCGCTCCAGACCTCGCTCGGCAAGGTCCTGCTGGCCGCGCTGCCGCCCGGCGAGGTGGAGCGGGTCCTGTCCGAGCCGAGCCGCTCCGGCATCGAGCCGCGGTGGCGGCCCACGCCGGAGGAGCGCGGGGCGGCGCTCCGCGAGGTGCGGGCCACGGGCTGGGCGCTCACCGACGAGCAGCTCGCCCCGGGCATCAGGTCGGTGGCCGCCCCGCTCCGCGACGGCCTCGGCAACGTGATCGCGGCCGTCAACGTCAACGCGCACGCCGCCGAGACGTCCGTGGAGAAGCTGACGGAGGAGTACCTGCCGCTGCTGCTCCAGACCGCCGGGGCGATCGGCGCCGACTGGGCCCTCTACGAGGCCGTCCCCCACGTCACCGCGTCCTCCGCCTGACCGGTCCTCCCGCCGGCTACCGGGAGGGGACGCGGCTCCGGTCGTCGCGGACGGCCGGATCCGGGGCGCCGCGCGGCCGTCCGGCGGCGCGGACGACCCGGAGCAGGCAGGCCGGGCGCACGAGGGCCGACGGCGGGTCGATGAGGTTGGCCACCCGCAGGAATCGGCGGCCCAGCTCGGCGTCGTGCTCGGCCGCCCGGTGGAAGCGCTCCAGGTAGGAGTTCACCAGCCGGACGCGCGGCGTGCTCCGCCCGCGCACCCCGGGCAGCCGCAGGTCGCCGTTCACCACGATCTCCCACGGCCGGTCGACGACGCGGGCGATCGACCGGAACAGCTCCCGGGGGGGCCGGCCGCGCCCCGCCCACTCCCGCAGGGCGAGCGCCTCGACCGCGGCCACGCTCATGCCCTGGCCGTAGATCGGGTTGAAGGCGCACACGGCGTCGCCGACGACGGCGAGGCCATGGGGGAACCGGGCGAGGCGCTCGTACCGCCGCCGCACGCTGGCGGGCGTGCGGTGGTGCCGTCCCTCGTCGAGCGGCTCGGCCGAGGCGACCAGCTCGTGGATGTCCGGCGCGGGCAGGGACCGGGCGTAGGCCACGAAGCCCTCGTGGCCGGACGGCGGCGCGTCGCCGTACCCGCCGATCGTGACGATCCACCGGTCGCCCTCCATGGCCAGGGCCACCCCGGCGCGGGGCGCCGCCCGGGTCGCGGCCATGATGACGGCCGAGTCCCCGTCCAGGTGGTCGGGCCGCCTGCGGAACAGCCGCGTGCAGTACGTCAGGTCGATCTCGACGCGTTCCTCCTCGGGGGCGGGGAAGCCGAGCCCGCGCAGCCAGGCGGGGGCGCGCGAGCCCCGTCCCGAGGCGTCGACCACGAGGTCGGCGCCGATCGTCTCGCCGGTGACCAGCCGCACGCCGGTGACCCGGCCGCCGTCGGCGACCAGGTCGCCCACCTGGCGGCCGCCGCACAGCTCGACGCCGGGCAGCAGCGCCACGCGGCGCCGGATCTGACCCTCCAGCAGCGGGCGGCTGACCAGGAGCCCCGGCATGTCGCCCCGGGCGGGGGCCAGGCGGCGGCCCTCGTTGATCCACCGGACGTCGCCCTGCAGGTCGCCGCCGAACGCCCCGCGCTCGGTGAGCTCCTCCGTCAGCCCGGGGAGCAGCACCTCCATGACCTGCAGGCCGCGGGCGAGGAGGCCGTGGGCGTGCCTGCTCTGCGCGGTGCCGCGCCGGTGGACGTCGCCCTCCGGCAGCTCGTCCCGGTCGAGGACGGTGACCCGCTCGGCGACCGTGCCGAGCGCGGCGGCGGCCAGCAGGCCGGACATGCTGGCTCCGATGACGACGGCGTGCCTCATGGCCTCTCCCGAGGGGGAGTCGGGGGGAGTTCGGTCGACTTCCACAGTGACCGGGCTCCCGGCGGCCGCCCAACCCCTAACCGTGTCCGCGCCCACCCCTAGGGTGCGGGGTGACTCAGCCGCCGAGCCCGAGCTCGCCCGCGCGCAGGCCGGCCTGGAACCGCGACTCCGCCTCCAGCGTCGCCATCAGCTCGGCGACGCGCCTGCGGTACGTGCGCAGCGACAGCCCGAGCTCACGGGCGGCGGTCTCGTCGGTGTGCCCGGACCCGAGGGCGCGCAGGATCGCCCGGCCGCCGGCGTCGAGGTGGGGCGCGTCGCGGCCGAGGTAGGCGTCCAGGTCGGACGCGCTGTCCCACGCGGCCTCGAACAGGGCGTACACGCCGTTCACGAGGGCGGGGGAGGCGGTCAGCGTGTACTCGCGCGGGCCGGGGCCGTCGGCGCCGGCGAGGATCATCACCCGCCGGTCGATCAGGATCGTCTCGTGCGGGAGCGGCGCGGAGCTGATCCGCACGTGCCCGCCGTTCTCCGCGACCTCGCGGAGGTGGCGGCGCGCCTCCTCGCCGGCCAGGGCGGACGGGGTGAGCAGCTTGCGCACCCGGAAGCCGCCCTCGGCGCGCATCCGTCGCTCGGTCGCCCGCCGCGCCTCCGGCTGCGACCACGTGTCGAGGTCGCGGGCCGCGCACACGAACTCGCTCCGGACGCCGGCGAACAGGTGGCCGGCGCGGGCGACGAGCTCCGCGTCGCCGCGTACGGTGATGACCCGGTCGTCCGCCACCCCTTTATTATCGTCCCCGGCGGTCTGGCAGCTTGCTGCCAGGGCGTTGGGCCGCGGGCGCCCCCGGGTGAAGGCTGGGCGCATGACTACCGACACACCTGTGACCACGTTCCTTCTCGGCGGGGACCTCCCCGTCCACCGGCTGGGCTTCGGGGCCATGCGGCTTCCGACGGGCACGTTCCGCGGGGCCGTCCGCGACCCGGAGACCGGTGTCGCGGTGCTGCGCCGCGCGGTCGAACTGGGGGTCGACCACATCGACACGGCCTGGTTCTACCGGTGGGGCGGCGTGGCCGCCAACGACCTCATCCGGACGGCGCTGTCGCCGTACCCGGACGACCTGGTGATCGCGACGAAGGTGGGGCCGCTGCTCGGCGAGGAGGGCGTCCCCAGCCACCAGGCAGGCCCGGAGCGGCTGCGCGGCCTGGTGGAGGACAACCTGCGCAGCCTCGGCCTCGACCGGCTCGACCTCGTGTACCTGAGGGTGGGCGGCATGGGCGACCCCGGCGGCGAGTCGATCGCCGACCGGTTCGCCGTGCTCGCCGCTCTGAGGGAGGAGGGACTGATCCGGCACCTGGGCGTCAGCAACGTCGACGCCGCCCAGCTCGCCGAGGCCCGGGCGATCGCGCCGGTGGCCGCGGTGCAGAACAACTTCCACGTGCAGGACCGGGGCGGAGAGGACGTCCTCAAGCAGTGCGAGGAGGACGGCATCGCGTTCGTGCCGTTCTTCCCGCTCGGGGGCGGCCTGCGCCCGCTCGACCCGGCACGGATGGCCGAGGTCACGGGCCGCCACGACGCCACTCCCGCGCAGGTGGCGCTCGCGTGGCTGCTGGCGGCCTCCCCGGTCGCGCTCGCCATCCCCGGGACCGGCTCCCTCGGCCACCTGGAGGAGAACATGGCCGCCGCCCGGATCCGGCTGACCCCTGCCGACCTCGCCCTGCTGGCCGCCTGACCCCTCCCCCGGGGCCGCCGGCCCCTGGCCGGGGCTCGTCGTCCCCATCCGGGCTTGATTCCCCGGCGCCGCCCGGAGCATCGTGAGGAGCGCGAAGACCACTCATACGACGACAGGGATCCGATGAGCGCGACGACGATCAGCGACCACCCGAGGGGAACCGGCGAGACGGACGGGGAGACGCGGTGACGGCCGCCGGCCTTCGGGTGAAGGCCTTCGACCACCTCGTGCTCACCGTCGGCGACGTCGAGAAGTCGCTCGAGTTCTACTGCGGCCTCCTCGGCCTGGAGCCGGTGCGGGTGACCGAGTGGCGGGCGGGCTCGGCGCCGTTCCCCTCGGCACGGGTCACCCCGGAGACGATCATCGACTTCATGCGGGGTACGCGCGGCGAGTCGAACGTGGACCACATCTGCCTGGTGGTCGAGCCGCTCGACTGGCACGAGGTCATCCGCTCGGGCGTCTTCGACGTCCTGGAGGGGCCGGTGCCGCGCTTCGGCGCCCGGGGCCGCGCGACCTCGGTCTACGTCCGCGACCCGGACGGCAACACGGTGGAGCTGCGCTGGTACCCGCAGGACGCCGAAGGCTGAGCCGCCCGGCGCCGAGGGTTGCATCTGGAGCCATGTGCTCCGCTTGGCCTGGTGTTGCCCCCCTCTCAGTACGCTGACGGAGAGGGGGGTGCTTCCGCGATGCCCGACGTCGTGGACCGGCTGGTCGACGCGATGAACGCGCACGACCTGGACGCCGTGATGCGGTGCTACCGGCCGGACGCGGTCCTGGTGGGCCCGGAGATGGAGTCGGCCGACCCCGAGGAGATCGCCTCGTACTTCCTCCAGATGTGGCAGGGGTTCCCCGACCTCCACGTCACGCTCTGGGAGAAGCTCGCCGACGGCGACTCCGTCGCGGTGGAGCTGCTGGCGACCGGCACGAACACCGGGCCGTACCTGGTCGTCGGGGGCGACGTCCTGGAGGCCACGGGCCGTATCGTGCACACCCGCTGCTCCTGGTTTTTTACCGTGGCGGACGGCCTCGTGGCCAGCCACCGGGCCTACTACGACCAGCTGCAGATATACGCCCAGCTCGGGCTGCGCCTCCCCCTCTCCTTCGACCCGTCCTGAGCGCGGACGCCCCCCGGCCGCCGGAATGCCCGCCGCGACGCCGTGGTTGGCCTCTACTGCTCGCGCAGGAGAGAAAGAGGCGAAGGATGTCCGTACCACTCGAGTTCGGTGTCGACACGTTCGGCGACGTCACCGTGGGCGCCGACGGCACCCGGCTGCCGTACGCGCAGGTGATCCGCGACGTGGTCGAGGAGGCCGTGCTCGCCGACGAGGTGGGGATCGACGCGATCGGCGTCGGGGAGCACCACCGGGACGACTTCGCCGTCTCCGCGCCCGAGATCGTGCTGGCGGCGATCGCGGGCCGCACCGAGCGCATCCGGCTCGGCACGGCCGTGACGGTGCTCAGCTCGGACGACCCGGTGCGGGTGTTCGAGAAGTTCGCGACGCTGGACGCGGTGTCCCGGGGCCGCGCCGAGATCATCCTGGGTCGCGGCTCGTTCACCGAGTCGTTCCCCCTGTTCGGCTACGACCTCGGGCAGTACGAGGAGCTGTTCGAGGAGAAGCTCGACCTGCTCCACCACCTGCTCGACGAGGGCCCGGTGACCTGGCACGGCCGGCTGCGTCCCGGCCTGGAGGACCAGCACGTGTACCCGAAGACGGAGTCGGGGCGGCTGCGCGCCTGGGTCGGCGTCGGCGGCAGTCCGGAGTCGGTGGTCCGCGCGGCACGGTACGGGATGCCGCTCATGCTCGCGATCATCGGCGGGCAGCCGGAGCGTTTCGCGCCGTACGTGGAGCTGTACCACCACGCCCTGGAGCAGTTCGGCGCCGAGCGGCTGCCGGTCGGCGTCCACTCGCCCGGCCACGTCGCCGAGACCGACGAGCGGGCGCGCGAGGAGCTCTGGCCGCACTACCGGGCCATGCACGACCGCATCGGCCGGGAGCGGGGCTGGGGTCCCACGACGCGGGCCCGCTTCGAGGCCGAGGCCGACAGGGGCGCGCTCTACGTCGGCTCGCCCGAGACGGTGGCCGCGAAGATCGCCGGGACCGTGCGCGCCCTCGGCGTCGACCGGTTCACGCTCAAGTACAGCTCCGGCACGCTGCCGCACGACAAGCTCATGACCACGATCCGCCTGTACGGCGAGGCGGTGATCCCGCGGGTGCGGGAGCTCCTGGCGGAAGGCACTCCCGGGAGCGGGGACGCCGCCGCGACCGAAGCCGCCCCCGCGACCGGGACGCCGGCGGGGACCACAGCCCACTGATCCGCGCGTCACTCGCGGCCGCGGGCGGGGACGCGCGAGGGCCCTCCGTCACTCGCGGCCGCGGGCGGCGGCCGCGGTGTCGAGGGCGCGCCCGGCCTGGTCGGCGAGGATGACCGCGACGAGGCGCGCCTGCGGCGGCGGGATCGTGCCGGGCACGGGCCGGAGCATGAACCTGCCGTAGAAGTGCCCGTTGCCGAAGGTGCGCAGCTCGATCTCCTCGTCCGGGAGGCCCCGCCGGTCGACGTCCCACCGCCGGTGGCCCACGATCAGCGAGCCGTCCTGTTCGAGCCGTGCCGGACGGCCGAGCAGCGCGCCGTACTCGAACCGGCAGCCGCGCAGGCCCAGCAGGTCGCCGAGCTGCTCGCACACGTGGTCGACCACCGTGTCGGCCGACCGGGCCGACTGCGTCAGCGCGGCCGTGTCGTGGATGAGGGACAGGTACTTCGCGTCGGTGATCGCCACCACCTCCAGGCGGCGGGCGCGGGCGGCCAGCTGGGAGACCGCCAGCGCGACCACGAGCAGCAGGGCCGTGGTCTCCAGGTCGGCCGCCTTGCCGATGGCGAAGCGCTCGTACGGCTGAGTGAAGAAGAAGTCGAACCACAGGGCGGCCGACAGCGCCGCGACCACCCCGGCGAGCCGGGACCCGAGCACGGCCACCGCGACCACGACCACGACCAGCACGAGCGCGACCTCCACGACCGGCAGGCGCGCCCGGAACGGGACGAGGACGGCCGCCAGGATCAGCGGGGCGACCAGCGCGGCCGCGAGCGCCGGCGCGTCCACCTCCAGGTGACGGGGCATGCGCGCCACCTCCCCCCTTCTGGTGTACCACGGGCCGATCAGGGTCCGTGGCACGCCCGGGGGTGAACGGCCGCAGGTCAGACGCCCAGGGCCTCCGCGGCCGCGGCCGTCCCCTCGATCCTGGCGGCGATCTTGTCGAAGGCGAGGTCGCGCGAGGTCGAGGTGTCGTCGGCGAACGGCGCGAACCCGCAGTCGTCGCAGGTGCCGAGCCGATCGGCGGGGATGTGGCGGGCGGCCAGCAGCACCCGGTCGCGCACCTGTTCAGCCGTCTCGGCCACGCCGCTGATCGGGTCGGTCACACCCACGAAGACCCGCGCCCCGGGCGGCAGGTGGTCCCGGATGACGGTCAGCACCCGCTCCGGGTCTGGCTCGCTCGCGAGCTGGACGTAGAAGTTCCCGACGTTCAGCCGGAAGAGCTTCGGCAGCAGGCCGGCGTAGTCGACGTCGAGGCTGTGGGTGGAGTCCTGGTCGCCGCCGGGGCAGGTGTGCACGCCGAGCCGGGCGCGCTCGTCCGGGGAGAAGCGCTCCAGCACCCGGTTGTTGAGGGCGACGAAGTCGTCCAGCAGCCCTCCGCCGGGGTCGAGCTTGAGCGACAGCCGCCCTTCTGTGAAGTCCAGCTGGACCACGTGCGCCCCGGCCTCCAGGCAGCCGCGGATGTCGGCCTCGGCCTCGTCGGCCAGGTCGTCGACGAACGCCTCGCGGGGGTAGCCGTCGACGCCCTCCGCGGGGTACAGCAGGCTCAGCGCCGACGGCGCGATCACGGCCTGCTTGACGGGGAGGTCCGTGTGCCGCCGCGCGGCGCGAAGGTAGGTCGCGGCGTGCGCGCCGTACCGGAACGGCCCGGCCGTCAGGCGCGGCAGCCGCCGGGTGTGGCCGTCGGCGAACGGGATGACGGCGCCGTCGGGACTGTGGCCGTCGTGCCCGGAGAGGGGGTACGTCACGAAACTCGGCTTGGACTGCTCTCCGTCGGTGAGGACGAGGGAGCCGATCCGCTCCAGGCGGCCGATCGTGTCGGCGACCGCCTCCTCCTGCCGGGCGGCCAGGTCGGCGTCGCCGATCCGTCCCGCGGCATGGTCGGCGAGCGCGGCGACCAGGGCCGCGGGCCGGGGGATGCTACCTATCGGTTCCGTAGGGATTCCCATACGCGCGAGCCTAGATGGCGATCATGATTTATCAATCGATCAGAGGTTCGATGTGGTCTGCCCGGTAGGACCGGGGATCTCCCCGACGCTTAGGCACGCTTGACGGGGCCTGTAGTAACGTGCGACGGGTCGCGGCCAACGCCGGCGGGGGGTGGGGGCCAGGAACTGTGTGAGGCCGTCTCATGAGCCTTCTCGGGGTGCCGCTTCTCGTCGGGACGATCGTGCTGACGATCGCGGTGACGGCCGCGTCGGTGTGGCTGGGGGGCCGGCTGCGCGGCTCGGCGCCGTCGCAGGCCGTGCGGAGGGCCGGGCTGGCCCTCGCCTGCCAGGTGTGCGCCGTGCTCACCGTCGCCGTCGTCGTCAACGACCAGTTCGAGTTCTACGCGACCTGGGACGACCTCGTCGGGTCCGACTCCGCCGCCGGCTCGTTCGCGTCGCTCACCCCGCACGACCAGCACGGGCTCCGGACCGCGGCCGGCCTGACGTTCGCGCCGTACGGGGAGGACGGGGTGCGGGTGGTGCACTACACCGGGCCGAGGACGCACATCGGGGCCGACGTGTACGTGTGGCTGCCCCCGCAGTACGGCCTGCCCGCCTACCGGCACACGCGCTTCCCGGCGATCGAGCTGCTGCCCGGCTATCCCGGGCCGGTCCACAACTGGTTCACCATGCTCGACGTCACCGGCCTGCTCCGGCACGAGATGGCCAGGGGCGAGGCGGAGCCCGCCATCCTCGTGGCGCCCACCATGGAGGTGGTCCCTGGCCTGGACACCGACTGCACCGACATCCCGGGCGGCCCGGCGGCGGAGACCTGGGCGGCCGAGGACGTCCGCGACATGGTGACCGCCAACTTCCGGGCCCGCAGGGACGGCGCGGGCTGGGCGGCGATGGGGTACTCCGAGGGCGGTTTCTGCGCCGTCAAGCTCGCCGTCCAGCATCCCCGGCAGTACGCGGCGGCCGTCAGCCTTTCCGGCTACTTCACGCCGACGGCGCCGGCCGTCACGCGGTCGCCCGGCCTCCTGCGGGCCAACGATCTGCTGCAGGTGCTGACCCGAAGCCGCCCGCCGGTGTCGCTGCTGGTGATGGGCACCCGGCAGGACGCGGACACGGCCGCCGACGTGACGCGGCTGCGCGATGTCGTCCGCGCGCCGACCACGGTGGCCTCGTCCGTCCTGCCCAGCGGCGGCCACAACTACGGCGTGTGGGGGACGATGCTCTCACCGGCGCTGCGGTGGGTCTCGCACGAGCTGTCCGACCCCCGCCGGGCGCGTTCGTGACCTCGGGCCGGGGGCGGGGCCCCCGCCCTCGTCGCCGGGGGTCCGGGTACGGCTCGCCCGGGCCCGTGGTGCACCATGGCCGGATGTCCCCTCCCCTCACGCGCGAGATGACCGCAGGTGATCGACATGCCCGGCGCGCCGCACGGGGAGCTCGCAGGACGCGCCTCCGCCTGCGGGCGATCCTCCTGTCCGTGATCGCGCTCGCCGGCGTCGCGCTGCACGCGTCGCTCCCCGCGGGGGACCGGACCGGCATCGCCCCCCACATGACGGTGGCGCACGCCCGCCGCCTCCCCGCGTCGCGGGCGCCCGCGTCGCCGTCCCCTGTGACGTCATCCCCGGCGTCGTCATCCCCGGCGTCGTCGTCCGCGGCGGTGCGGAACGTGGTCGCGCTGGGCGACTCGGTGCCCGCCGGGTCCGCCTGCGACTGCACGCCGTTCGTCTCGCTGGTCGGCCAGGCCCTGGCGGCGCGGCAGGGCACGGACGTCGCGACCGACAACCTCGCCTCCGGCGGGCTCACCACCCAGGGGCTGCTCGACCAGCTCGACGACGACTCCGCCCGCAGGACGCTCGTCTCCGCCGACCTCACGATCATCACCATCGGCGCCAACGACTTCGACAGCGGCTCCGTCACCGACGACGACTGCGGCCCCGGAGCCGGCCTGGCCTGCTACCGCGACGACCTGACCCGGCTGCGCACCGACATGGACGCCATCCTGGCCAGGGTGCGCGCGCTGCAGACGCGCCGGGGCAGCCGCATCCTCGTCACCGGCTACTGGAACGTGTTCGTCGACGGGGCCGTGGGCCGCGCGGAGGGCGACGCGTACATGGCCAACAGCGACAGCCTCACCCGCGCCGTGAACGACACGATCGCCGCGTCGGCCCGGGCCGCCGGCGTCCGCTACGTGGACCTCTACACGCCCTTCAAGGGCCCCGGCGGCACGGGGGACGACACGGCCCTGCTCGCCGGCGACGGCGACCACCCCGCGGCCGCCGGCCACCGCCTCATCGCCCGCCAGATCCTCTCGGCCCTCGCCGCGCCGCAGGCCAGCTGAGCCGTACCGGATTTCCTGTGGATGAGCGGGAGCGGCGCTGGGAGCATGCGGGAGTGGACCGGATCGTGCGCGCCGCGGCGGAGCTGCTGAAGACAGACCTGTACGACCCGGTCGACCTGGGCGGAAGCAGACGCAGCACGGTGCTGCGATGCCGTACCGGCGACGGCGGCAGCGTGATCGTCAAGTCGTACGCCGCCGAGCGGGAGGGCCTGCGCTCCTTCACGTCCGAGGCGGCCGGGCTGTCGCTGGGCCTGGCCGGCCCCCGGCTGCTGGGCGCGGACCCCGCGGCGCGGCTGGTGGTCATGGCCGATCTCGGTACCGCGCCGAGCCTGGCGGACGTGCTGCTGGGAGACGACCCCGCCGCGGGGGCCGACGGCCTGCTGGCCTGGGCCCGCGGGCTCGGACGGCTGGCCGCCCGGTCGGCGGGCCGGCGCGCCGACCTGGCCCGGCTGCGCGCCCGCTACGACCTGGGCGTGCCGTCCTGGGAGGACGAGCCGTGGATCGGGCAACGGATGTCCGGTCTGCTCGCGTGGCTGGAGGCGGCCCGCTTCCCCGTGCCGTACGGGCTGGCGGACGAGCTGTCCGCGATCCGCGAGACGGTCGAGCGGGAGTACCCGGCGTTCACGCCGGGCGACACCTGCCCCGACAACAACCTGCTCGCCCCGGACGGCCTGCGGCTGCTGGACTTCGAGGCGGCCGGCTTCCAGTCGGTCTTCCTGACGGCGGCGTACTGCCGGATGCCGTTCTCCACCTGCTGGTGTGTCTTCCGGCTCCCGGCCGGCCTGGCGGCGGAGGTGGAGCGGGCGTTCCGCGCGGAGGTGGTCCCGGCGTTCCCCGAGCTGGCGGACGACGCCGTCTGGCAGGCGGGCACGGCACGGGCGGTCGCCGTGTGGACGGTGGACGTGACGGCGGCGCTTCTGGCGCGCGTCCTGGACGAGGACGGGCCCATGCACCCGACGCGCCGGCCGGTCCCGACCATCCGGCAGGTGCTGCGGCACCGGTGGGAGACGGCGAGCGGGCTGGAGGAGTACCCCGCGCTCGTGAAGACGATGCGGCTGCTGCTGGACGTCTTCGCCGCGACGTGGGCGGCGCCGCCGCTGCCGGTCTACCCGGCCTTCGACCGCTGACCCGGCCGTCTCCGTGACGTCGGGTCGTCACGCCGCTCCGCCCAGGTTCCCCATGCGGACCTGTTCGGGTCTCTCGGTGGCCAGGACGACCGTGTGCCCCGCGCGGCCTCACACGCTCCCCTCGCGGACGGCTTTCCCGGCATCCTGGCCCGTTCTGGGCGATCTGTCCCGGAAACGCGTCTACGGGACGGCCGGTGCGATCCGGGTGTTGCGGATGTGCTCGTAGACGATCGAGGTCCGGACGTCGGCGACCTCGGGACGTTCGGTGAGCCTGTCGATCACGAACGCGTACAGGCCGGCATTGTCCGGGACGGCGACGTGCACGATGAAGTCCTCGGTGCCGGTCGTCACGTAGACGCCGAGGGTGTCCGGCAGGGCCGAGACCCAGTTGCGGAAGCCCTCGATGTTCCGCCGCGACGGAGGACGCACGCGGACGGCGATGAGGGCCTGCACCGGGCGGCCGATCGACGGCAGGTCCACGTCGAGGATCGCGCCGCGGATCACCCCTCGCTCCCTCAGGGCCCGCGTCCGGTCGAGGGCCGTCGTGGGCGAGACCCCCACGGCCGCCGCGACCTCGCGGTTGGTCTTCCGTGCATCCGACTGCAGTTCCGCCAGGATCGCCTTATCAAGTTCGTCCATGACCGCCCAAACGCGCCGATCGCCGATACAAGTACGGATCGATTGCAGCATAGCCGTACGGATTCATAGCATACGACGGGAAACCCCGAACATCTGATCAAGAAGGTGGCGGCATGGCCGACGAGAACACGATGGAGAGCGCGACCGGCCCGGCCGTCGGCTTCGCGCCGGACGAGATCGACACCACCGCGCCGACCCGGGCCGCACGCCTGAAGTGGGTGATCGTGGTCGACGGCGCGCTGCCCGCGGGCCGTGCGGTCAACGCCGCCGCGTGCGTGGCGGCGGCGACCTCGGCGGCGGTGGGCGGCCTGCTCGGCGACGACGCCGTGGACGGCGGCGGGCTCGTCCATCCGGGCCTGCCCTGGGCCGGGTGCTCCGTCCTGGTCGCCGACGCCGCCGCCCTCCGGGCCGTAAGGGCGAAGGCGGCCTCCTCGGCCGGCTGTTTCGTGGCGGACATGCCGGCCGCCGCCCAGCACACCCGGGTCTACGCCGACTACCTCGGGGCGATGAAGGAGACTCCCGCCGAGGACGTCGCCTACTCCGCCGTCAGCGTGGTCGGCCCGCGCAACCGGGTCGACAAGATCGTCGGCCGCCTCCCGCTGATGCCCTGACCCGCCGCCTGCTCGTGGACGGCGGCCGCTGGGCGGTGTGACCCGATCAGGCCGGCGCGCGGGCATCGCGGGTGGCGGCTCCTGGACGCGCCGCGGCCCGGGCCGCCTGTCCGGCGGGCCCGGGCCGTCGTGTGCCTGCGGCTATCTGCCGAAGCCGGCGGTCAGTCCGCTGAGGAGCTGCCGGCGGCCGATCGTGTAGAGGGCCAGGATCGGCACGATGGTCAGCACCACGGAGGCGAGCACGGCCGGCACGTTCACGCCGTACGGGCCTCCCTGGAAGGCCGCCAGCGCCAGCGGCAGCGTGCGCTTGTCGGGGCTCTGGGTCAGGATCAGCGGCAGCAGGAAGCCGTTCCACACCGTCAGCGCGTTGTAGATCGACACCGTCACCACGGCCGGCCGGGTGAGCGGGAAGGCCAGCCGCCAGAGCGTCATCCACTCGGTGGCGCCGTCGAGCCGCATCGACTCGAACAGCTCCTTGGGCACGTCGCGGATGAAGTTGGCCAGCACCAGCACCGACAACGGGATCGCGAAGGCGATCGACGGCAGGACCAGTCCCGTCAGCGAGTCGTAGAGGCGCAGCTTGATGATGATCAGGTAGACCGGGATGATCGTCGCCTGCAGCGGGATGGCCAGGCCCATGAGGAAGAGCGAGTTCACCGAGCGGAGGAACCGGCTGGCGCCGGCGCTCCGGACGATCGCGTACGCCGCCATGAAGGCGAACAGCACCGACGGGATCACCGTGCCGGCGGCGACGATGAGGCTGTTCAGGAAGTACAGCGGGAAGTCCAGCTGGAGCACGAGCCGGTAGTTGTCCAGGGTCGGATCGGTCGGCGGCGCCAGCGGGTTGGTCATGTAGTAGTTGGTCTGCGTCTTCAGACTGGTGACCACGATCCAGTAGATCGGGATGATCACCACGGCCAGCCACAGCCAGCTCACCGTGCCACCCAGCCAGTTGGGCCGCTGGCGGGTCCTGCCGGGCCGGCGGTGGCTCGTCTTGGACGCGGCCGTCTGCTCGATCCCGGTCGTCGTCTGGCTCACGCTCACCGTCAGGCACCTTCCAACTGGCTGGCGTTGGGGTTGCGGCCGCCCAGCCGGCGCAGCAGCAGTGCCAGGGCGAGGCCCACGATAACGAGGATGACACCGATCACGCAGGCCTGCCCCATGAGGTTGGCCTGGAAGCCGCGCTTGTACATGTCCAGGGCGAGCGCGCGGGTGGCGTCGGAGGGACCGCCCTCGGTCAGCACGAAGATCAGGTCGAAGAAGGTCAGGGAGCCGACGATCATGAGGGTCGACGACGTGATGATCGTGTACTTGAGCTGGGGCAGCGTGATGTTGAAGAACACGCGGACGCGCCCCGCGCCGTCCAGTTCCGCGGCCTCGTACAGCGAGCGCGGGATCTGCCGCACGCCGCCCTGGTAGAGCAGCGAGTGGAACGGGATGAACTGCCAGGACACCACGAAGATCACGACGCCCATGGCGAGGCTGGGCTCGCCGAGCCAGTCCTGGGTCAGCAGGTCGATGTGCAGCCCGGCGCCGAGCCCGAAGTTCGGGTCGAGCAGCGCCTTGAAGGTGATCGCGATGGCCGCCGAGCTGAGCAGCAGCGGGATGAAGTACAGCACCGCGAGCAGTTCCCTGTACCGCTGGCGGCCCGCCAGGAACACCCCGATCAGAATGCTGGAGGGTGTCTGGACCGCCCAGGAGAGCACCGTGATCAGGAACGTCACCCACAGCGCGTGCGGCAGGCCGGGGTCGGTGAGCACCGCCCGCCAGCTCTCGAACCCGGTCAGCTTGATCTCGCCGAGGGTGTCCCACGAGGTGAAGCTGAGCAGCAGGACCCCGACCAGCGGAATCACCGCGAAGGCCACGAAGGCCAGCAGGGCCGGTAGGGCCAGCCACGGCAGGACGCCGCCGCCGCGCGCCTCACGCGCGACGGCGGACGGCGTCCGTCCAGTGGTGGTCGCGGACATGCTCACTTGCCGATGACCGCGTTCATGTTGGTGGCGAACTGCTGCGGGCTGATCGACAGCTGGAACAGCTTGGCGATGTTGTCGAGCAGCACCTCGGCGGCGGTCGGGCTGAGCGCCTGGTCCCAGGACTGGGCGAACACCTTGGCGTTGCTGGCGACGCCGTAGATGAAGTTCAGGAACTCGGCGTCCTTGGAGCCGGTGAACAGCTTGTCGGAGCCCTTGACGATCGGCACGCCGCCGGTCCCGACCCAGTCCTTCTGCTCCTGGTCGTCGAGCAGGCCGTTGGCGAAGAACTTCTTTGCGATCTCCTTCTGCTCCGGGGACGCCTTGGAGGAGATCGACAGGTACTGGCCGGGGTTGCCGACGGTGTCGCTCGGGTCGCCCTTGCCGCCGTCGACCGGCGGGAAGTTCATCCAGCCGAGGCCGCCGCTGGGGACGAAGTCGCCGCCCTGCGCCTGCTGGATGCCGTACGACCAGCTGCCGTGCAGCATCATCGCGGCCTTGCCGGTGTACAGCAGCGCCTGGTCGGCGTTGGAGTCGGCGGTGATGGAGGAGAAGCCCTTGACGAAGGCGTTGGCCTTGATGAGCTCCTGCATCTTGGTGAGGCCCTCGATGGACGCCGGGTTGTTCCAGGCGTCCTTCTCACCGTCGAAGACGGCCTGGAACACCTCGGAGCCGCCGATGCGGTCGAAGAGGAACTCCAGCCACATCATGTTCGTCCACCGGGACTGGCCGCCGAGGGAGAACGGCGCGATGCCCTGGGCGTTGAACTTCTTCACCAGGTCCAGGATGTCGCCGTACGACTGCGGCGGCTGCACCCCGACCTTCTCGAAGACCTTCTTGTTGTAGAACAGGATGATCGGCTGCACGGTCTCGCAGGGCATCGCGTAGATCTTGCCGTCGATCGTCGCGGCGCCGAACGAGGAGGGGAACAGCCGGTCCTTCACCGCGGCGTTCTGGTCGAACCACGAGGTCAGGTCCTCGACCTGACCGGCCTGCACGTAGCTGCGCAGACCGCCGCCGCCCCAGCCCCAGATGATGGTGGGCGCCTGGCCCGCCCCGATCGCCGTCTTGATCTTCGTCTTGTAGGCGTCGTTCTGGATCGTGGTGATCGCTATCTGGCCGTTCGGGTTGGCCTGGTTGAACCGCTTGACGGCGGCGGTGCGGGGCGCCTCACCGGGCGGACCCTGGAGGAACCAGTAGGTGGCCTTGGTCCCGCTGCCGCTGGCGCCGGCACCGGCGCCCCCGCCGCTCGGGGCCGGGCCGGAGGTGCCGCAGGCCGCCAACGCGGCACCCAGGGGGAGGCCCATGGAGAGAGAAAGAAAAGTACGGCGGGATGTTGTCCTGGACTCCACGCTGATCTCCGTACGTCGATGCCGAGGCTGACCGCGGCTCAAAGTGAACCATCAAAGTGCGGGTGGCCGGCGGTCGGCGATCGACGCCTCCGATGCCACGCGCCCGCTCCTCCTTGAACTCGCCGTGTCGAAACATTTTCGAAACAGGCCGCGTGGCACGTCAATTTAGATATCCACTTCGGCACTGTCAAGGGTGATCCCGCACCCTCGCCAAATTGGGATGAAGCGTGTGTAAGGTACTCTCGCACGGGCGTTCACCTGGTGATCTCGCACGGACCAGGATGTCGGGCGGAGCCGCTCCGACGCCTCGAAAAGTTTCGGACGGTTGCGGGAACACTTTCAACCTGGGGAGAGCAGATGACGGCGCTAGACGGCACTTCCGCGGACCAGATCCTCCGGCCGTGGCAGGACCCGGCGCTTCCGGTGGCGGATCGCGTTGAGGCCCTCCTCGGGGAGATGACGCTGGAGGAGAAGATCGGCCAGCTCGGCAGCCGGTGGATCGGCAACGACATGCAGTTCGAGCAGGAAAATGAGTCCGACGAGGACAGCCCGGGCCCGATGAACGTGGCCCCCATGCAGGACGTCTTCAGGGCTTCCGGGACGGTGCCGTTCGAGGAGGCGATCCGCCACGGGCTGGGCCATTTGACGAGAGTGTTCGGCAGCGCCCCGGTGACCCCGGCCGAGGGCGCGGCCGAGGTGGTGCGGTTGCAGCGCGAGGTGGTGAAGCAGTCACGGCTCGGCATCCCCGCGCTGGTGCATGAGGAGTGCCTGACCGGTTTCACCACGTACGGCGCGACCGTCTACCCGTCGGCCATCGCGTGGGGCGCGACGTTCGACCCCGGCCTGGTGGAGCGGATGGCCGCCGCCATCGGGCGCGACATGCGCGCCGTGGGCGTCCACCAGGGCCTGTCGCCGGTGCTGGACGTGGTGCGCGACTACCGGTGGGGCCGGGTCGAGGAGACCCTGGGCGAGGACCCGTACCTCGTCGCGATGCTCGGCGCGGCCTACGTCCGCGGCCTGGAGAGCGCCGGGGTCATCGCCACGCTCAAGCACTTCGCCGGATATTCCGCCTCCCGCGGGGCCCGCAACCACGGGCCGGTGCCGATGGGCCGGCGCGAGCTGATGGACATGATCCTCCCGACGTTCGAGACCGCCGTCATCGAGGGCGGCGCGAGGTCGGTCATGAACTCCTACTCCGACGTGGACGGCGTGCCCGCCGGGGCCGACTCGTGGCTGCTGACCGACCTGCTGCGCGGCGAGTGGGGGTTCACCGGGACCGTGGTGTCGGACTACTGGGCGGTCCCGTTCCTCGCGACGACCCACCAGGTCGCCGCGGACTACGACGAGGCGGGCGTCCAGGCGCTCACCGCGGGCATCGACGTCGAGCTGCCCGACACGCTCGGCTTCGGCCAGAACCTGGCCGAGCGGGTACGGCGGGGTGAGCTGCCGGAGTCCCTGATCGACCGCGCGGCCCGCCGCCTGCTCACGCAGAAGGTCGAGCTCGGACTGCTCGACCCCGGATGGACGCCGGAGAAGTCGGTCGCCGGGGCGGAGGCCCTCGACCTGGACTCGCCGGCCAACCGGGAGCTGGCCAGGGAGCTGGCCGAGCGGTCGATCGTGCTGCTCGACGCGGGCACCGCCCTGCCGCTGCGCGGAGAGGGGCGCACGGAGCCGCGCCGGGTGGCCGTGGTCGGGCCGTGCGCCGACGACCCCCGGACGTTCATGGGCTGCTACGCCTTCCCCAACCACGTGCTGCCGCGCTACCCCGGGCTCGGGCTCGGCGTCGACGCGCCCAGCCTGCTCGACGCGCTGCGGGCCGAGCTGCCGGACGCCGAGCTGGTGCACGAGCGCGGCTGCGACGTGCGCGGCGACGACACGGCCGGGTTCGCCGCCGCCGTCGAGGCGGCCCGGGACTCCGACCTCTGCGTGGCCGTCGTCGGCGACCTGGCCGGGCTGTTCGGGCAGGGCACGTCGGGCGAGGGCTGCGACGCCGAGGACCTGCGGCTGCCCGGGGTGCAGGAGGACCTGCTGCTCGAACTGGCCGCCACCGGCACGCCGGTCGTGGTGGTCGTGGTCTCCGGCCGCCCGTACGCGCTGGGCGAGGTGGCCGGAGGGGCGGCGGCGCTGGTCCAGGCCTTCATGCCGGGGGAGGAGGGCGGCGCGGCCATCGCGGGCGTCCTGTCCGGCCGCGTGCAGCCCGGCGGGAAGCTGCCGGTGCAGATCCCGCGCGTCCCCGGCGGCCAGCCGGGCACCTACCTGCAGCCGCCGCTCGGCTCCAACAGCCACGGCATCAGCAACCTCGACCCGACCCCGCTGTTCCCGTTCGGATACGGCGCCTCGTACACCACGTTCGAGGTCGACGACCTGCGGATCAGCGACGACGAGGTGCCCACGGACGGCGAGTTCACCGTGTCGGTGCGCGTGCGCAACACCGGCGAGCGGGCGGGCGACGAGGTCGTCCAGCTCTACCTGCACGACGTGCTCGCGCAGGTCACCCGGCCGGTGCTGCAGCTCGCCGGGTTCGCCCGGGTCCGGCTGGAGCCCGGCGCGAGCGCGCGCGCGACGTTCACCGTCCACGCCGACCGCACCGCCTTCACCGGACGGGACCTGCGGCGCATCGTGGAGCCCGGGGACGTCGAGGTGTTCGTGGGCACGTCGGCCACCGACCTGCCGTGCCGGGGCCGCGTGCGGCTGACCGGCTCGGTGCGTCACGTCGGCCGGGGCCGGCGGCTGGTCACGCCCGTGGACGTGGACTGACGGCGGACCCCCGCCGAGCGGCGGGGGCGGCCTGACACCGGACCCTCGCGCCACACAGCAGGGAGGAACAGATGCCGGCCAGTCGTAGACGGGCCACGCTGGCCACGGTCGCGGCCTCGGCGGGTGTGTCGGTCGCGACCGTCTCGAAGGTCCTCAACGGCCGCAGCGACGTCGCCCCGGCGACCCGCTCCCTGGTGCTGTCCCTGCTCGAGCAGCACGAGTACGTCGCCCCGCCCCAGCGCCGGGGCGAGGCGGCCGTGCTCGACACGATCGAGGTGGAGTTCGACACCGATCTCAACGCGTACTCCACCGAGATCGTGCAGGGCGCGGTGGAGGCCGGGACCGAGCTCGACGTCGCGGTCGTCGTGAGCATCCGGACGAGCGCCGACCGGGTGGGGGCGTGGGCGCGGGGCCTGGTCGCGGCGGGACGGCGGGCGCTGATCGCGGTGACCAGCGAGCTGACCGCGGGCCAGCTCGCCGCCCTGTCCCGCGCGCAGCTGCCGCTGGTGGTGATCGACCCGCTGAACCTGCCGCAGACCCCGGTCACGAGCGTCGGGTCGACGAACTTCGCCGGTGGCCTGGCCGCCACGCAGCACCTGCTCTCGCTCGGTCACCGGCGCATCGCCTACCTCGGCGGCCTGGCCACCGCCGGCTGCAACCAGGCCCGGCTGCACGGCTACCGGGCCGCCATGGAGTCCGTCGGCGCCGCCGTCCCGCCCTGCTACGTCCGGTCGGGGCACTTCCACTACCAGGACGGGGTGGCCGGCGGCGCGGCCCTGTTCGACCTGCCGGAGACGCCGACCGCTATCTTCGCGGGCTGCGACGAGATCGCGCTGGGCGTCCTGGAGGCCGCCAGGGCGCGGGGGCTGCGGGTGCCGGAGGACCTCAGCATCGTGGGGTTCGACGACACCCAGATCGCCCCGATGGCCTCGCCGCCCCTGACCACCGTCCGGCAGCCGCTGCGCGAGATGGGCGCGGTCGCGGTGCGCACGGCGCTGCGCCTGGCGGCCGGGGAGAAGGTGGACTCCCACCGCGTCGAGCTCGCCACCGAACTCGTGGTGCGCGCCTCGACCACGCCCGTCTCTGCCGCCGAGCCCCGCGGCTGAGGGACGACCGGGTTCAGAGGCCGCCCCGCCTGTGAGGGACGGCCGGGTTCAGAGCCCGGCCCGCCTCCTCCCACAGCGCCGCTGCCGTTCCAGCGACCCCACCAGGGTGTCGGCCTCGTCGCCTTTGCGACCGGCGGCTCCACCAGTAGGGGCCCGTCGTTCTCACTCATGCGGAGCAGGTCATGGCTGTGCCCTCTCCCGCGTCATCGGGCCCTGGCGCGCCGCCCACGCCGTTCGGGGACGCGAGCGCACGCTGACAAGAAGAAGCTCCTTGACAACTTTATTTGTCGGCAATAGTTTGGGATCACTGAGAACGACCCCCAAGAGGAGTGAGTCGGATGCGGATCGTGGTCATCGAGTTCATCAGCCTGGACGGTGTCGTGCAGGCGCCGGGCGGTCCCGAGGAGGACACCGACGGCGGCTTCGCCCACGGCGGCTGGGCGGGCCCGTTCTTCGACCCGGAGACGGTGGGCGGCGCGTTCAGCGCCACGCTGACCGGGGCCGACGCGCTCCTGTACGGGCGCCGCACGTGGCAGGGGATGGCCGCGGCGTGGCCCGAGCGGGCCGGCGACCCGTTCGCCGACCGGATGAACGAGATCCCGAAGTACGTCGTGTCGGAGACGCTGGGCGACGACGAGCTGACCTGGAACAACACCACCCGTATCCCCGGCGGGGAGGCTGTCGCCCACCTCCGGAAGCTGCGCGACGGCGACGGCGGCGACCTGGTGGTCATGGGGAGCCCGACGCTCGTGCGCACGCTCCTTCACGAGGAACTGGTCGACGAGCTCCGGCTCGTGGTCATGCCGGTGATCCTCGGCGGTGGCAAGACGATCTTCCCGGGCGACGGCGTGATGCGCGCGTACGAGCTGGCCGGCACGTCGGCGGGCGACACCGGCGTGCAGGTGTGCACGTACCGTCGGGCCCGCGAGGAGTAGTCCGGCCGGGCGCCCTCGTGAGCCCGGGGGCGACGGCCTCGGCGGAGAACGGCCGCGTGCGGGTGCGGCGGCCGCGTTCTCTGACGTGCGTCGCAGGAGCGGTGCACCCCGGACGAGGGTGGGCGTGGGTAGGAGGAATACTGCCACCCATGCCCGGAGAATCCGACTTACAGTCTGAAAATGGACAGCGACAAGCTCCTCGGAGAGTTCCTCCACGCACGTCGAATGGCGACCTCTCCGCGGCAGGCGGGGCTTGCCCACTCCGGGCCGCGTCGCACACCCGGTCTGCGCCGCGAGGAGGTGGCGGTCCTGGCGGGCGTGAGCCTGGACTACTACGCCCGGCTGGAGCAGGGACGCGAACGCCGCCCCTCGGACCAGGTCCTGAACGCCCTGGCCCGGGTCTTCCAGATGGACGGCGACACCACCGACTACCTGTACAGGCTCGCCTACCCGGGCCTGCGGTCGCCGGCCCCCGTCGACGTGCCCGAGCGGGTCAGCCCGACGTTGTACGGGATACTCGCGGGCTGGAACGACGTCCCCGCGTTCGTCCTCGGCCGCCGGCTGGACGTCCTGGCCTCCAATCCGATGGCGGACGCCCTCTACGGCGGGCTGACCCACCGGGACAACTGCCTGCGCATGATCTTCCTCAGTCCCGGGGCCGAGGACTTCTACGCCGACTGGGAGCGGGCGGCCTTCATCAAGACGGCTCAGCTGCGCCGCGCGACGGCGACGGACCCCGACGACCCCGCGCTGGCCCGGCTCGTGGCGGAGCTCCGCGCGCACAGCGAGGTGTTCCGCACGATGTGGGAGCGGCACGACGTGGGGACCCGGATGGCCGAGGACAAGTCCTTCCGCCACCCCAAGGTGGGCGAGATCAGCCTCGCCCTGCATCGGCTCACCGTCACCAGTGGGTCGGGCCAGCAGTTGTGCATCATGGCGGCGCCGCCCGGGAGTCTGTCCGAACAGGCGCTGGCCCGGCTGGCCGCCACCCTCCCCGACGGCGGTTCCGGCGCCTCAGGCTCCCGGTGGAACGTGCCCGGCCAGGCGCGGGCCGCCGAACCGGGATTCTGACCCCGGGCGTACGCGAACGTCCTCGCGCGGTGCGTCCGGGCTCTCCGTGCCGCCGGCCGGGGCCGGTCCGCGCGGTCGCGGTCCCGCTGTCGACGGTGACGGCCTGGCGGAGGTGGTCGCGCAGGGCGTCCCGGTCGAGGGCGCCGGGCGTCACGCCGGCGGCCAGGCGATCGGGGACGCACTGAACCGATCCGGCGTCTTCTGCTACAGCCCTGGTGTGGAGATGGTCTCTGTCGAGTTGTGGCGGCACGAAGTGCGCAGGTGTGGTCTGGTCGCGCTCGTGACGCCCCTGGCCGTCGTGGCGTCCACGACACTGTTGTCCGCCCTGGCCGGGGGTGGCATGCACGACTTCCTGGCGGTCTGGCTACCGGCCGCGTTGCTGCCCCTGGTGGCGGGCGTCTGCGCCGTGGGGGTCGTGTCCCGGGAGGTGATGCCGGAGTTGCAGGCCACCTTCCCGACTCCGTACCCGGTGACGGTGCGCCGCCGGCTGCGGTTGCTCATCCTCGCCGTAGGGGCGGGCGTGGTGGTCCTGGCCGTGTCGGCCGCGACGGGTGCCGGGCACGACCCGGTCACGGGACAGGGCGCTTCCGGACCGGTTCTGTCGTCCCTCTTCTCCGCGGCGTCGTCCGCGGCCTTCTCGCTGCTGCTCATCGGCGTGGGGGCGTACGCGGCGGCGGGGCGGACCCGGAACCGCGGCGGACCGGCCTCGGCCCTGGTGATGACAGCCTGGTTGGCGAAACTGCTCGTGCTGGACAGGATTCCGCTGCCGCCGGCGGCGGTGGCCGTCGCGTTCGCGGCGGCGGGACTGTGGTCGATGGTCCGCGGATCGACGAGGGCAGGGGGAGAGGCGGTATGACAGGCAGGTGGCTGGTCCCGCTCACGGCGTCGGCACGGTCGGAGATCACGATGATCCTTCGGTCCCGGATGCTGTGGATGGCGGTGGCGCCGCTCGCCGCGCTGAGCCTGCTGCTCGCGTTCACGTCCGCGCACGGCGCGGACGTGGGACCCGGCGGCAGGGTGGCGGGCACGGCGGTGATGGTGAACCTGCTCGCCGGCTTCGGGCTGGCGATGGCGATGGCCGACAGGTTCCGCTGGCACCGCCGCACCGGACTGGCGGACCTGCTCGCGGCGACGCCGGGCAGCGCGTCGGCGCGCATGGCGGGCACGCTCACGGGCTCCGTGGCGGTGGCGCTCGCTCCGCCGGCGGCCGCCCTGCTCGTGTACGCCGTCGTCACCGCGGTACGCGAGGGCTCGCTCAGCCCGGTCGGCGCGTCCCTGGCCTCCGTCGTCGTGATCCTCCTTCCCGGCGGACTGCTGATCGCCGCGTTCAGCGCGCTGGCCGGACTCGTCCTGCCGGTGACGGTCGCCCGGATCGGGGCGGCAGGGGTGTGGGGGTGGGCCACCGTGCTCAACTCACGGGTGCTGCCGATACCCACGGTGTCCTACACGATGTTCTCTCCGGCCGGCGGCTACCCCGCAGTGGCCTGGCTGGGGGCGCCGCGCAGCAACGCCGTCCTGAACGGCCGGGAGGTCGCCGCGAGCGCGGCGGCGGTGAACATACTCGTCGTGCTGGCGTGCACGCTGGTGCTGCTGGCCGTGGCTCGGATCTGGACGGAGCGTTACCGGTGAACACCAGCATCAGCATCACCGACCTGACGAAGCGTTACCGGCGCGGCGGCGAGAGGCCGGCCCTGAACGGGGTGAGCCTGACCGTGGACGGCGGGATGACCGCGCTGCTCGGGGCCAACGGCGCCGGCAAGACGACCCTCATGCGCATCTGCGTGGGCGTCCTGCGGCCGGACGGAGGCCGCGTGGTGGTGGGCGGCCACGACCTCGGTACGGCGGCCGGCCGGAGGGCGGTCAAGCGCGTCCTGGGCTACCTGCCGCAGGAGCTGTCCATGTACGACGACCTGACCGGGCGGGAGTTCCTCGACTACATCGCCCTGCTGAAGGGCGTCGACGACAAGCGTGTCCGCCGCGACCAGATCGAGCAGATGCTCGAGCTGACCGGCCTGTCCGAGCATGCGGGCCGGAGACTGGGCGGTTACTCCGGCGGGATGAAGCGGCGGCTGGGAATCGCCCAGGCGCTACTCGCCGAGCCGGAGCTGATCGTCGTGGACGAGCCCACGGCCGGGCTGGACCCCTCCGAACGGATGCGGTTCCGCTCCTTGCTGGCCGGCCTCGGCGGGGCGCGGCGTACCGTGGTGCTGTCCACCCACATCCTCGACGACGCCGCGCAGACCTGCCCCAACACCATCGTGCTGCACCAGGGGCGGGTCGCCTACCAGGGCAGCACCGCCGGGCTCGCCGCGGTCGCCGAGGGCCGCACCTACCTGCTGCCGCCCGGAGCGCAGGCGCCGCCCGAGGCCGTGGTCGTGAACGCGGCGGCGGAGGTGGAGGGGACGCGCTATCGCGTGATCAGCGCGCGACCGCCGATCGGCGGCACCCTCATGACGCCGACGCTCGAAGACGGATACGCGGCACTGTTACAGCTCGGCGAACCCTCCCCCACGGGTCCGCGGCCATGATCTTCGGACCGGACTTCCACCGGGACCCCTATCCGGTCTACCGGCGGCTGAGGGACGAGGCGCCGTGCCACCACGAGCCGGCCCTCGGGCTCTACGCCCTGTCCAGGTACGAGGACGTGCTGGCCGCGCTCAGGCAGCCGGCGGTGTTCTCCTCGGCCGCCCGCGCTGTGGCGAGTTCGGCGGCGGGCGCGGGGCCGTACCGCGGAGCGGATACCGCGTCGCCGGAGCGGGAGACCGCCGCGGAGGGGCCGGCGCGGTCGCTGCTCTTCCTGGACCCGCCGGAGCACCAGGTGCTGCGGCAGGCGGTGTCGCGGGGGTTCACGCCCCAGGCGGTGCTACGGCTTGAGCCGGCCGTACGGGACATCGCCGCCGGGCTGGCCGACCGGATCGCCGACCGCGGCGGCGGCGAGTTCGTCACCGAGTTCGCCGCCCCGCTGGCGATCGCTGTGATCCTGCGCCTGCTCGGCGTCCCCGAAGCCGACCGGGCACGCGTGAGCGAGTTGCTGTCCGCCTCCGCCCCCTCCGGCGCCGAGGCCGAACTGCGCTCCTACTGGCTCGGCCTGAGCGCCCTGCTGCGTGGCCGCGAGGACGCGGGCAAGGGCGACGGCGAGGACCGGGGCGTGGTGGCGGAACTCGTCCGGCCCGATGCCGGCCTGAGGGACGCCGACGCGTCGGCGGGCCCGGCCTGCCGCGCACCCCTGACCGACGAGCAGGTCGCCGCCTTCTGCGCGCTCGTCGGCCAGGCCGGCACCGAGTCGGTGGCGATGGCGTTGTCGAACGCTCTGGTGCTGTTCGGCCGCCACCACGACCAGTGGCGCACGCTGTGCGCGAGGCCCGACGCGATCCCCGCCGCCTTCGAGGAGGTCCTGAGATATTGGGCGCCGACCCAGCACCAGGGCCGTACCCTCACCGCCGATGTGCGCCTGCACGGCCGGCTGCTCCCAGCCGGAGCACACGTGCTGCTGCTGACCGGATCGGCGGGCAGGGACGAGCGCGCCTACCCCGACCCGGACGTCTTCGACATCGGCAGGTTCCACCCCGACCGGCGACCGAGCACAGCGCTCGGGTTCGGTCTCGGCGCGCACTTCTGCCTGGGGGCGGCGCTCGCGCGGCTGCAGGCCAGGGTCGCCCTTCGAGAACTGACGCGTCGCTTCCCCCGTTACCGGACGGACGAGGAGCGGACCGTGCGATCGGAGGTCATGAACGGGTTCGGCCACAGCCGGGTCCCGTTCTCCATGTGAACCGGCGGGTGGCCGGACGCTACGTACAGGGCATGACGAACACGACCAGAGCCCGCCTGTCCGGCGCCGGTCTCCTCGCCGCGGCCCTGCTGCTGGCCGGTTGCACGGGCGGCGGCAGAGCCGATCCGGCGCACAGGTCCCCCGTGCCGTTGCCGAGTCCCACGAGCAACAAGCAGGACATCAGCGAGGCGAACCTCGCCTATCTGTGGCCGCTCACGGTCGACCACGGCACGATCGAGTGCCTGCCCTCCGACAACGCCGTCTTCGTGGCGCCCGACGGCACGACCTACGCTCTCAACGACCGCGCTGAGAAGGCGGGGCACCCCCCGATCACACCGATTCGCGCCAAGGGCAGCGGTGGCGGATACATCAGCCTCGGCGCCCTGCTCAGCACCACCCTCAATCTCTGCGGAAAGGGCTGAGACCAGATCCGGGACCACAGGAGACGGGCCGTCCGGTGAGGCGGCGGTCCGAAAACTTACCCGAGTGTGGGACGGAAAATCCGGCTCCTGCGTGAACCTTCGTGCGCCATCTCGCTACGTACACCTCCGAAAGATCGAAACTGCCGGAGGTAACAGGGACAGGTGCACGGGGGAGATACGCGATGCCGATGGTGCGCGAGTGCGGTGCGGCACAACCGGCCGGAACGGAGGCGATGTGCGCGGCACGGACAGGGCCTGTGACGGGGGGACGACCAGCGACACCGGGAGGGACATCGGGCACACCGGGGGTGCCCGACCGGCAAAGGACGAGGAGAGCGACCGAGGGGTCCGCCGACGCCCGGGGCCGCGGCGAGGTCGTCGTCGCATGCGCCAGCCTGCGCGACACGAACGCGCCGTTGGCGGAGTGGCTGGGAGACCTGGACGTCGGCTGCACGTTCTGCGGCGACGTCTATTCGGCCGCGGAGACGTATGACCCGCGGCTGGCCTTGCTGCCCGTCCTCACCGAGGCCCAGGCGCAGCGCCTGGGCAGGCTGATGGAGCGGTGCCCGGGCACGTCGGTGCTCGGCATCGTCATGGACGTGACCGGCCACCATACTCATCGGGCCATCCAGAACGGGGCGAGCTGGGTGCTCAACACGCTGCTCCCGGCCGCGTGCTGCCGCAACCTGCTGCGCATGGTCATTCAGGCGGTGGTGCTCGGGCCCACGGTCCCCGAGCCGCTGGTCGCCGAGCCGGCGGTTCCGGAGGGCGCGGAGCCGCCCACGCGGCCGGGCGACCCCCGTGCGGAACCGCCGGCGGAGGCGCGGAAGGTCGCCGACGCGCAGGAGGAGGAACTGCTCACGCTGCTGTGCGGGCCGGAGTCCATCGCCGAGATCGCCAGACGCTTCTACTGTTCCGAACGGTCGATGTACCGTCAGCTACGCGATCTGTACCGAAGTTACGGAGTCACCGGACGCCGGGAGCTCCGCCGGGAGATCGCTCTTCGGAGCGTCACGCGCCACCAGGAGACGCTGTCGGCCCACCTTCTCGCCCCGCCTCGGCCCGTCCGCCGGGGCGGTTTGTCGTGCTGAGGGCTGGCACACCGCCGGGCTGTGGCACACCACGACGCCGGGTTGCGGCTGGCAGCTTTGGCAGAGCCGGCAGCGCGCCCCGGACGCCGGGCGCGGCGTCCCGCGTAGCGGGCCCCCCGAACCCGCCCCCCGCTCCCGTCAGCCGTCCGACCCGGACAGCCGCGGCCGGCGGGCCAGCCAGACGGCCGCGGCCAGCAGTGCCAGAGCGCACGAGAGCATCCAGGGGTGCGTGCCGGACACCACGGCGTCGTCCGGTCCGCGTACCCATCCGAGCAGCCAGACCACGACTCCCGCCATCGTTCCGAAGGCGGGTGACCGCCAGATCGCGAAGACGGCGCCCGCGCCCGCCGCCAGGAGGGCGCGGCCGAGCCAGCCGGCGACGACGGCGAGCATCCCCGTAGTCGCACCGGCGGACACGAGGACGCCCGAGGCGACGACCGAGAGCGCGAGGTCGATTCCCAGGACGAGCGCGAGTCTGGTGGCGAACGCCGTGGCGGGAGAGACCGGCATCGCCGACAGCAGCTCCAGGCGTGGATCGGATCGGTGTGAGCACGCCGTGACCGAGCCGAGCAGCAGCACCACCGTCACCACCGAGCTGAACAACTGCACGACCGCTCCCGGGGTCGGCGCCGTGCGCGCGAGCAACACCGCCGCGACCAGGCCCAGAGCGGTCAGCGGGCCGAGCGACCGCGGTATCAGCCGTGCCTGCGCCCGCACGAGACCGGTGGTCAGCCGCCACGACGCGCGAAGCGTGGGGCCGGTCACGGGCGCCTTCCGGTGTCCGGCGATGTCCGGCAGGCGGCCGAGGAGCTCGTCGTACGCCGGGACCGTGAGCGGCCCGATCAGTTCCTCGTCGGCTTCGCGGACCGCGGCCGTCAGGGCGTCCTGATCCTCGTCATCTATCACCAGTCCGCCCCCCTTTCGGATTTGTCGTTTTTGTCAGTGCCTCCGTCAGCAACCGGCGGGCCATGTGCATCCGGCTCTTGACCGTGCCGGTTGGAATTCCAAGTATTACGGCCACCTGTGGATAGGGGAGATCCTCGGCGAGCACGAGCACGAGCACCTCGCGCAGGTGCTCGGGCAGCTCCGCCACCGCGGCCACCAGGTCCCGCCGCTCGGCGCGGGCGAGCACCTGCTCGTCGACCGCCGGCTCCAGATCGGGCACGTCCGCGGCCTTCTCCAGATCCACGAGGACCGGTTCGGCCCGCCGTAGCCGGTTGTGCGCCTGACGCCGTGCCACCCCCAGCAGCCAGGCTCGCACCGGCGCCTCGCCCCGGAAACTGCCGGCCGAGCGCCACACCGCCAGCCAGGACTCCTGAAGGATCTCCTCCGCCACCTCGCGCTGGGAGGTGAGCCGGCGGATGAGCCGCAGCATCCCGGCGGCGTGGCGTTCGTACAGCATACGGAGCGCCACCTCCTCGCCGTCGGCCACGCGTCTCATGAGGACGGCATCCTCGGACACCTCCGCGGAGAGCTCCGGTTCACGCAACTGCTGCACACGTTCGTATGTAGCGTCGGCTGCCGTACCGGTTCGGGGGGATCTGCGGCGTAGCGGCACGAGTGCGCTCCGTCCTCGTTTCTGTCATTCCTGCCATTCATTGAGCCGTTATTGACACTAGTAGTCCGAAATGTTCGACTCAATGCGATTCCGGAATCTTGTCCGAACGAACACCGGAAAGGAGCGAGCAATGCCCGCTGACATCCTGGAGACCCGGACTTCCGAGACCGAGGACCTGCTCGACCTCGACCTCTCGATCGGTGTCGAGGAGATCACCGCCGGGCCGGCGGTGACGAGCTGGTCGCTGTGCACCCCCGGGTGCACCAGCCCCGGCGGCGGCAGCAACTGCAGCTTCTGCTGCTGACATAACCGCAGACGACAGGGGCTGTAGCCAGCCCGGGCCGGAGCGCGTCCCGCCCCGGTCCGGGCCACCGGCCGGAACACGAGCCGGCGCGGGCAGGGCAGAAAGGACCAGGTGGAAAATGACAGATTCGCCATTTCGTGCGTGGGATGTCTTTATGGTCCGGGCACCGGTTGGTTATGCATATCCTACTCCACTGCCGAACTCCGAATTCGATTCTCCGGCATCCTCACCTGGCCTTGACGAAGCGGAGTTCCCGCCTGACGCGCCCGTTCTGTCCGATGTCTCCGGACACAGAGCCGGCTCGTCCGAGGCGTCCGCACGCACGTCCGGGCCGCCGCCGGCCGACGATCATCTCTCGCTGCTGCGGGCGGCGTGCGAAGACGGGCCGCTGATGGAGGCCGTGGAGCTGGCCTCACCCAGCCTGGCCGGTCTGCTCGCCAGGGTCGCGCGCGGCGACACGGGCGGGCTCAAGGACAAGCGGCTGCGCCGGGCCGCCCTCGCGCTCCTGCGCTACGACATCCGGATGCGAACCCGGCCGACTCCGTTCGGCCTGTTCGCCGGCGTCAGCGGCGGCCGGTTCGACACGTCCGCGAAGTGGCTGGCCGGGACGGGTCATCGCACCAGGACGCGCGCCGACATGGAGTGGCTGCTGTCGGCGGTGCACCGGCTCGAACGGGATCGTGTGCTGCTCGCCGGCGTCACGGTGCAGGCGCACCAGACCCTGACCGTGCGCGGCGACCGGATCGTCCTTGACTGTCCTTCCGCTCTCGGCAAACCCCTCAACGGATCCACCCGTTCGACCGTCTCCGCGCGGCGCTCGCCGGTGGTCGCCGAGATCCTTGGCGCCGCCCGGCGCCCCGTCCTCGCGGGAAGGCTCGCGCAGAGCGTGGCGCAGCGGTTCGAGCTGCCGGTCGACCGGGTGACGGGCCTCCTCGCGGACATGGCCGCCCAGGAACTGTTGATCACCGCGCTGCGGCCGCCCTTGGACGGGGGTGACCCGCTCCAGCACGTGCTCGACGTCGTGGCGACGGCGGAGGCGAGGGCGGGTTCGCCCGCCGAGGCGATGAGCTCCGATTCGGCCGCCCTGGTGGCGGCGCTGCGCGAGGTGGACGCGCGCTGCCACGCCTACGATCGGACCGCCGTCGGGCAGGGGCGCCGGGAGCTGGCCGAGCTGATCCAGGCCACGCGGCGGGTCCACCCGCACGACACTCCGCTGCACGTCGACCTTCGGATCGACCTGGAGGTGCGACTCCCCGAGATCGTGCGCACGGAGATCGAGCGGGCGGCCGAGGCGCTGTGGCGGTTGTCCCCGCCGCGGCGTGGCATGCGGGCCCTGCGCCGTTACCACGAGGCGTTCCTGGAGAGGTACGGCGCGGACCGTGCGGTGCCGCTGCTCGAACTCCTCGACGACACGCGCGGACTCGGCCCGCCCGCCGGCTACAAGTGGCCGCCGAGCGAGACACCGGCGGGCCCGCAAGAGGAGCCTCGCCGCAGTGCGGCGCTCGCCCGGCTGGTCGCCACGGCGGCCCGGCACGGGGAGCGTGAGATCGTCATCGACGAGGAGACGATCGCCGAACTCGTCTACGACGAGGCGGCTCCGGCCGATCTGCCGAACTCCTTGGAGCTGGGGGTGCACGTGGTGGCCCCGTCGCTGGACGAGCTGTCCGCCGGAACCTTCCGAGTCGTCCTGGCGCCCGGGCCGGGCTCGCACCACGCGGGCGCGACGCTCGGCAGGTTCACCGGTCTGCTGCCCGATGTGGACGCCGAGTCGGCGGCCAGGCAGGCCGGCCGGCCCCTGCACATCCAGGACGCGGTCGCCGCCGATGTCGCCTTCATTCCGCGGTCCGGCCGGGCGGCCAACCTCGCGCACACCCCCTCGTACTCCGGCCGGCGCATCAGCGTGGGGCTCCCGGACAGCGGACGCGCGCAGGAACTCCCCCTCGACGAGCTGGGGGTCGCGGCCAACCTGGAACGTCTCTGCCTCGTCCACCTGCCGACAGGCCGTGAGGTGGTCCCCGCACTGCCGAACATGGTCAGCGCCTTCGCGCAGGCCCCGAACCCCGCTCGCCTGTTGTTCGAGCTGGGCCTGGAGGGGCAGCGGCTCTGGGAACCGTGGGACTGGGGGGCGCTGAGCGAGATGCCATTCCTGCCTGGTGTGCGTTACGGCCGTACGCTTCTGGCCGCTCCGATCTGGCGGATGGATCAGCTCCGCGGGCCGGCCGCCGACTCCGGTCCGGCGGCGGACTGGGACGCGGCGCTCGACCGGTGGCGGGCGGAGTGGAACGTCCCCCGGCGGGTGCTCGCCGTCAGCATGGACCAGCGCCTGCTCCTCGACCTCGGCGACGCCTGGCACCGCGTACTGCTCCGCGACGAACTGCGCAGGACACCCGAGCTGATCGCGCAGCAGGTGGCCGGCGACGAGGAGGGCTGGCTGGACCGCGGTGACGGGGGCTTTCCCGGGCACCTCGCCGAGATCGTGGTTCCGCTGGAACGCCGTGACCGCCACGCCGCCCGGCCTCCGCACATCAGGGCCACCGTCGGCGGCCGCGAGCCGACCGGAGCGGGGGGACCGTGGCTCTACCTCAGGCTGCGGGTCCCGCGCCGGAACCAGGACGACTTCCTGCGCGACCAGGTGCCCGTCCTGGTACGGGCGGGGATCGGGCACGGCGCCGACCGCTGGTTCTTCATCCGCTACAGCGACACCGCCGGACAGCACCTGCGGGTCAGGTTCCGCGGCGAGCGGGAGAAACTGTGGGCCGGGCTGCTCCCCGAGATCGGCGCGCGGCTCGTCGAGTGGCAGCGGCAGGGGCTGCTGGCGGGCCACGAGCTCGGCCAGTACGACCCCGAGTACGAGCGATACGGCGGCGACGCGCTGGCCGAGTTCACCGAGGCCGCCTTCCAGCACGACAGCGCCGCGGCCATCTCGCTCCTGCGCCTCACCAGGCGCGCCGGGTTCCGCTACACGCTCGACGAGGTGACGGCGATCTCGGCCGCGGCGCTGGCGCACGCCTTCGGTCCTCCCGCCCCGGTCGTCGAGCCGGTGCCGCTGGTGGGCGGCCTCCAGTGGGCTCCGGATCTGTTCGACGGCGACCCGGCCGCCGCGTGGATGAGCACCACCGGAGCCCGCAGGGAACTACCGCCCGACTACCGGCGTGAGCCGGCCCGGTGGCAGAAGCTGATCGACCCCACCGGAGGCTGGCGGGTGCTGCGGGCGGATGAGGACGGCTGTCAGGTGCTGGCAGCCCTGGAATCCAGGGATGAGGCCGTCCGGCGGTTCGGGACTGCCTTCCGCGAGGCGTCCAGACCCACGGACTCCCCGTCGACGCAGCTCAGACTGGTCGGCAGCCTGCTTCACATGACCTGCAACCGGCTGATCGGCGGATCCGCGGAACGAGAGCGAAGCGTGCTCGGGCTCGCCCGGGGCGCCGTCCAGGACAACCTGAACCGCAGGAGGCACCGGGCATGACCACAGTCGGTCCGACATCGTGCGGGGTGACCCCTGACCGGCACCCGGCCCGGTTCCTGCGCGGCAGCGCGGCCCGCCGGGCCGCGCGCCTGGTGCGGCTGGTCGCCGAACGGCTCGCCGACCCGGACGAGGTCGCCGGGATCGCGGCCCGCCCCGGCAACTCCGTGCCGGCGAACGGGCTGTCGATGTGGAGCCCGGCCACGCTGTCGCACGGATTTCCGGGCATCGCGGTCTTCTACGCGGAGCTGGGGCGGGTCGACCCCGCCTGGTCGGCGTTGGCACATCGCCACCTCAGGGCGGGGGCCGCGGCTGTGGAGACGGCGCCTTCGGGCGGACTGTTCGCCGGTCCGGCCTCTCTCCTGGCCGCCGCGCAGAGCTGCGCAGGCCCGGCGGGGCACTACCGGGGCCTGCGACGCACGCTGACCGCATGGCTCGCCGCTGATCACGCCGGACGGCTCGCCGCCGCGCGTGACCGGCCCGGCCCCGGTGTCGCCTGGACCGACTACGACGTCGTTCACGGACTGTCCGGGTCCACCCGTCTGCTGCTGGACGCCGCGCGCGATCCCGACGACGAGACGGCGGCAAAGGCCTCCGGCGCGGTGACCGACACCCTGCGGCACCTGGTGCGGCTCACCGAGCCGATCACAGTGGACGGACACGAGGTTCCCGGCTGGTGGGTGCCGTCCCATCTGCAGCCGGTCGAACAGGACCGGCGCGACTACCCCCGGGGAGACCTGAACCTGGGATTGGCCCATGGAGCGGCGGGGCCGCTGTCGGTGCTGGCCACGGCCACCCTTCACGGGGTGGAGGTCCCGGGCCAGCGTGAGGCCGTCGCGCGGCTGGCCGAATGGCTGCTGGGCTGGACGATGACCGACGACACGGGCGCCTACTGGCCCTGCCGGGTCAGCTGGGACGAGCAGATCGCCGCCGTCCGCCCGGACACCTCCTTCACCCGTACGGCCTGGTGCTACGGGGCCCCCGGAGTCTGCGCGGCACTCCACCGGGCCGGACTGGCGCTCGGCGTGACGGAGTGGCGCGAAGTCGCGGTCACCGCGCTGCTGGACGGGCTGCGCCGCGACCGGTCCGCCTGGCGGGTGGACGGCTCGACCGTCTGTCACGGGTACGCGGGCCTGCTGCAGGTGCTGTCGCGGGTCGGCGCCGAGTCCGGCGACCCGCGGCTGCTGGACGGCTGCCTGGACGTCGCGCGCATGGTCCTCGGCGAGGCCGACGAATCGGCTCCGTTCGTCTTCCCCCATCTCGTCCCCGATTCGCCCGACGGGTGGCGCAACGCCACGGGATACCTGCCGCTGGACGGCGCCGGCTTGCTGGAAGGGGCGGCCGGAGTCGCCTGTGCGCTGCTCTCGGTCATCCCGCCGTCGTCGCTCGGTGGAACGGACCCGGCCCCGGAGCGTGCGGACCTCCCGCCCTGGGACAGGTGCCTGGCCCTGTGCTGACGCCCCCGACCCATCAGGAGAGCCAGACCATGACAGCGCACAGCGACGCGGGCGGCGTTCCGCGGCCCCCGGAGCGGCTGCTGCTCGGCGTGAGCGGCTCGGTCGCCGCGCTGAACCTGCCCGCCTACGTCTACGCGTTCCGGGCCGCGGGCGTCGCCCGGCTGGCCGTCGTCCTGACCCCGGCGGCCGAGGGTTTCCTGCCCGCGGGCGCGCTGCGCCCGATCGTCGACGCCGTCCACACGGAGCACGACCAGGGAAAGGGGCACGTGGCGCTGTCCCGATGGGCGCAGCACCTGCTCGTCCTGCCCGCGACGGCGAACCTGCTCGGTTGCGCGGCGTCGGGGCTGGCGCCGAACTTCCTGGCGACAGTGCTGCTGGCGGCCGACTGCCCGATCACGTTCGTGCCCGCGATGAACCCGGTGATGTGGCGCAAGCCCGCCGTACGGCGGAACGTCGCCACCCTCCGCGCGGACGGTCACCGTGTGGTGGACCCGCTGCCTGGCGCGGTGTACGAGGCGGCCTCGCGGTCGATCGTCGACGGACTGACCATGCCTCGGCCGGAGGCGCTGGTCCGGTTGCTGGGCGGCGGGGACGACGGCAGCCCGTCCGGTCAGGACGGTCCGGTCGGCAGGGCGGAGCACGCGGAGCACGCGGAGGCCGCGGAGGCCTTGGCATGACGGTCCCGGCGTTCGAGCTCAGCGACCTGACGGTCCGCTACGGCCCGGTCACGGCGGTCGACGGCGTCTCGGCCGGTTCGGCGCCCGGCCTCGTCACCGCCCTGCTCGGACCCAACGGTGCGGGCAAGTCCAGCCTGCTCCGGGTGCTGTCGACGGTCGCGCCGCCCTCATCGGGCACGGCGAGGGTGTTCGGCCACGACACGCGCGCGGAGCCGCTGGCCGCACGTAGGCGGATCGGGCTGGTCTTCCAGGAACGCGCGCTCGACACCGACCTGTCCGCGGAGCAGAACCTGCGCTTTCACGCGCGGCTGTTCGGGGTGGGGCGGGCCCGGGCCGCGGAGGACATCCTCGTGCTGCTGGAACGCTTCGGGCTGGCCGGCCGCGGCCGCGACCGGGTCGAGACCCTCTCCGGCGGGCTGGCCCGCCGGCTGGAGATCGCGCGGGCGCTGTTGCACCGGCCCGGCCTGCTGATCCTGGACGAGCCGACCAACGGCCTCGACCCGGAGGCGCGCCAGACCGTATGGGACGACCTCATCCGGCTGCGCTCCGAACTCGGCGTCACGGTGCTGTACTCCACGCACTACATGGACGAGGCCGAGCTGGCCGACCAGATCATCATCCTCAGCGAGGGCCGCGTCGCGGGGTTCGGCTCGCCCGGCCGGCTGAAGAGCGAGCTGCGATCGTCGCGCATCGTGCTCGTCACCCACGACGACGACACGGTGCTCGCCCGGCTCGCGGAGGCCGGCTTCGACGCTGTGATCGACTCGGACGGCGTCGCCGTGCGCTGCCGCGAACCGGAGAGCCGGATGGCGGAGGTCATACGGGCGGCGGGGCCGCTCGTCCGCGCGGCGTCCGTGCACCACCCCTCGATGAACGACGTGTTCCTGGCCCACACGGCCGCGAACCGCGACAGGGAGGCGGCCGATGGCACTGTCAGCTGTCCGTGACACCGGTGGCACGGCGGGGAGTACTCCCGGCGGCCCCGCCGGAGGCGGGTCGGCCGGCGCGGGCGAGGCGAGGAGGCTCGTCTCTGCGGCCCTGCGGTCCGGGGTCCGCGGAACGCTCGTCGTGGCGCACCGCGACGTGCTGCGGCAGGTGCGGCACCCGGGGGTCGTGGTCGCCCAGGCCGCGCAGATCGTCTTTTTCGTCCTCGTCTACGCCGTGGGCTTCCGGTCGATGATCGGATCCGTCGGCGGCGTGTCGTTCGGCGCCTACGTCTATCCGGGGATCATCGCCATCCAGGTCGTCATGCTGGGCGTCGGCACGGGCCTGACGTACGCGATGGACCGCGAGTTCGGCGTGCTGCGCGAGATGCAGGTCGCGCCCGTGCCACGCATGTGCCTGCCCCTCGGAAAGATCCTTGCGAGCTGCGTGCTGCTCACCGCGCAGGCCATGCTCATGCTCCTGCCCGCCCCGCTGCTCGGGCTGCCCCTGACGCCCGCGCGATACGCGGCGGGCGCCGCGGTCTACCTGGCCACGGCGGCGGCCTTCAGCTTGATCGGCCTGCTGCTCGCGGTGAGCGTCCGCCGGATCGAGACGCTGCAGGCGACCGTCCAGCTCGCGATGTACCCGCTGCTGTTCCTGTCGGGTTCGGTGTTCAAACCCGACGCCGTGCCCGGCTGGCTGGCGGCCCTCATGCGGCTCAACCCGATGACGTACGCGGTCGATCTGGCGCGGCACGTGCTGCTGCCGTCGGCCCCGGGCGTGTCGTACCTGCCCGTCTGGCGGGACCTCCTGGTGATCGCCGCGCTGGTGGCGGCCGCGTCGGCGGCGCTGCGGCTGCGGGTGGGGAGGTGACCGGCCGGTGACCACCGCGACGACGACAGGGCCGACCGGCCGCGAGACGCTGCTTGAAGGCGCGGTGTCCTGGCTCGCGGCACGACTGCGCTGGTTCGACCCCGAGCAGTGGGCGAGGCATCTGCAGCCGAGAGGCTTCGCGCCGAGCGCGCTGCTGGAACTCCTTATCATCTGCCGCAACCTGAACTCGGTCTACGGCCCTCCGCGCCCGCCGGACCCGGAGGACGGCTCCCGCGGGTCCGGCGTACGGGCGACGGGTGCGGCCGGCCCGGCCGTCGAACTGAGCGGGCGTGCGCTGGACCTGGCCGAGGAGGTCGTGGGACGGCCCGATTTCGGCGCGGCCCTCTACCGCGGCGACGCCGCCTTCCCCCACCACGTGTGGCTGGTCGCGCTTCTCGCGGAGGGCGGCCGGTCCGTCGAGCCGTGGCCTGCCGTCGCCCAGCGGATCATCGACGCGGGCTGCGCCGAGCCGATCCGGCCGGGACGGCCGACGGCGGCCCGGCTGGAGGCCCGCTACGTCTTCGACCTCGCCGGCCTCCGCCACGGGCTGCCCGCCATGGGCGAACTGGCCGGTCGTACGGCTCTGGGCCCCGGTGCGGACCCGCTGCACCTCACCGACGCGGACCTCTATGTGATCACGCACATGCTCTTCTACCTCACCGACTTCGGGCGGCGCCCGTTCTCCGCGGACGAGGCCGAAAGCCGGCGGGTCCGCGGGCTCGTCGAGGTGCTCCTCGGCCGCCAGCTCGCGGTCGGCGACCTCGATCTGGCGGCCGAGCTGCTCGCCTGCGCGGGCCTCACCGGCGCCGACGACCGGCTGTCCGGCTGCGCGTGGAACCGGTTGTCGGCCGCGCGCCGTCCGGACGGCTCGGTGCCCAGCCCGCTGTTCCGGCAAGCCGCGCTGGACCGGCTGAGCGGGGAGAAGGCCGAGGCGTACGCGTTCGGAACCTGCTACCACACCACCCTCGCCATGGTGCTCGCGGCGACGCTGACGGACGGCGCCGATGGCTGACCCGTTGCTGACCGGGGCCCTCGCACGCGTCGTGCCGGCGCTGGAGAAGCTGGACGGCGAGCGCGCCGCGGCGGTGCTCCTGCTGTGCCGGGCGGCTCTCGACGGCCCATCGCGGCCCAGGCCGGGCGGCCGCCGGCCTGAAGCGCCGCCGGTTCCCGATCGGTGGACCCGGCTTTCCGACCTGCTCCACGACGCTCCCGGAACCGCGCAGGGCCTCGCCGGGCAGATCGCCGAGACGACCGCTTTCGGGGCCGTCCGGCCCGCCGCCGCCGTCCGGGAGGTCTGGGAGCTCGCCGTGCCCGCGCTGCTGGCCGCCGCCGCGCGCAGGGCCGACCTGATGACCCTGGCTCCGCTCGTCCGGGCCGGCGTCTTCCTCCAGGCGGTCTCGTCCGCCGGCGACGTGCCCGAGCGGGACGACCGGCCCGCTCCTGCGGGCCTGACCACGCGCGCCGCGTGGCGCCTGGCGGCGTGGCAGCGTCCGGACGGCGGGTTCGGGGCGCCGGCCGCGACCGCCGACTGTGGCTGGGCGCTCGCGGAGGCCGCGGTTCCCGGGCTGACCGCCTCGCAGCGCGAGTTCGCCGTGCCCCTCCCGGACGGGAAGCCTCCGGCACGGCCGCGAACCGCCCACTCCCCACCCGCTACGTACGGCGGGAAGGAGTGATGCAGATGAACGACCATGACGCGGCCGGCGTCCCGTCCGGCAGCCCGGCCCACCACCGACCGGCGGACCCCGCCGCCACCCTGGCCGCGGAGACCACAGGGGGCCCAGGCGGGACCGCCGGCCCGACCGACTCCCCGTCGATGGCGGCCCTGATATCCACGGAGTTGCTCAGACTGCGTTCCGGCTTCGTCGGCTGGTACATCCTGCTGTCGCCGATCGTGATCGCCATTCCGCTCTACCTGGGGTCGATCTTCTCCCCGGAGGGCCGGTCCGGCCGCCTCTGGGAGACCTTCAGCAACGTGACGCTGGAGTTCTGGGGCGTACTGATTCCGATGACGGCCGGTCTGATCGCGGCCCTCGCGGTCCGTGCCGACACCGAACCCTGGCGTTTCCTGTTCTCGTACGCGATCCCACGCTGGCGCTACTTCACCGCGAAGGTCGCCGCGCTGGCCGTCGCCCAGTTGCTGTCGGCGACCATCCTGGTCGTGATGCTGGCCGGGGGAGCGCTGCTGACCGGGCAGCTCTCCAACGCCGCCTCGATGATCCTCAAAGTCGCCTACCTGCCGTGGGCGGCGGGGTTGGCGGCGACCGCGCTCGCCGTCCTCGTCTGCACCGTCTGGGGACTGGGCCCCGGCATCGCCCTTGGTGTGGCCGGGATGATGGCAGGCGCGCTCATCTCCGACAAGTCGTTCTGGTACGCCATCCCGCCCGCCTGGCCGATGCGGGTCATCCTCCCGCTGGCGGACATCCGCCCCAACGGCCTGGCGCTCGACGCGAGCAGCCCGCTCCACGACACCTCGGTCATCCCGCTGGCCGTCGCGCTCTCGGCCGCGGCGACGATCGTGATCCTGCTGATCGGCGGCCGGCACATGGCGCGGAAGGAGGTCTGACATGGCCGCTCTCGAGATCAGGGACCTGCACAAGCACTACGACGACTTCCACGCGCTCGACGGCGCGAACCTGACCGTGCCGGACGGCTCCCTCTACGGCCTGCTCGGCCCGAACGGCGCGGGCAAGACCACCCTGATGAAGGCGGTCACCGGGCTGCGGCATCCGACCTCGGGCCACATCAGCCTTTTCGGGCGGCCCTACGAACGGCGGCTGCTGACCCAGGTCGGCGCGCTGCTCGAGTCGCCGGGCCTGTGGACCCAGCTCGACGCGGTGTCCCACCTGCGCATCCACGCCCGGCTGCGCGGCGTGCCCGAGACACGGATCGGCGAGGTGCTGAGCCTGATGAACCTCACCGAGGTCAGCACCCGCAAGGTGGCGAAGTACTCCCTCGGCATGCGGTGGCGTCTCGGCATCGCCATCGCCCTGCTCGGCCGGCCCCGGCTGGTCGTGCTCGACGAGCCGATGAACGGACTCGACCCGGTCGGCATCAGGGACATGCGGGCGACGCTGCGCGCGCTGACCGCCGCCGGGACCACCGTCATGGTCTCCAGTCACCAGCTGGCGGAGATCGCGCACATCTGCGATCACGTCGGCGTGCTGGTGGCCGGGCGGACCGCGTACGAGGGCCCGCTGCCCGGCCTCGCCGTGGACGGCGACCTCGAACAGGGCTTCTTCCGCCTGCTCGAGAAGGCGGGTTCCGCAGTGAGATGACCTGACCCACGAACGGAAGGGCGATCGGGAACATGGCGAGGTCCGAAGAGAGCAACACCCTGGCCAGGCTGTTCGACGTGCTCGGCGACGACGCCGCGGCGGCGAGGGAATGGGTGACCGAGCCGCACCGGCTCATCGCCTCGAACGAGAGGCTCGGCACCGCCCCGGAAGCGCCGGCCGACGACGACCCCGGGGCGATCCGCACGGTGGGAGTGATCGGCGGCGGCACCGCCGGTTACCTCACCGCGCTGGCACTCAAGGCCAAGCGCCCCTGGTTGGATGTGGCTCTCGTCGAGTCCGCCGACATCCCCATCATCGGCGTCGGCGAGGCGACGGTCTCGTACATGGTGATGTTCCTGCATCACTACCTCGGCATCGACCCGGCGGAGTTCTACCAGCACGTACGCCCCACGTGGAAGCTCGGCATCAGGTTCGAGTGGGGCAGCCGGCCGGAGGGATTCGTCGCGCCGTTCGACTGGGGGACCGGCTCTGTGGGACTGGTCGGCTCGCTGCGCGAGACGGGGAACGTCAACGAGGCCACCCTGCAGGCCATGCTGATGACCGAGGACCGCGTCCCCGTCTACCGGGGGGAGGGCGGGCACGTCTCCTTGATGAAGTACCTGCCCTTCGCCTACCACATGGACAACGCGCGCCTCGTCCGCTATCTCACCGAGCTGGCGGCTCGGCGCGGCGTGCGCCATGTGGACGCGACGGTCGCCGAGGTACGGCTCGACGGCCCGGACCACGTCGGCGGCCTGATCACCACCGACGGCCGGCGGCTGCACTACGACTTCTACGTCGACTGCACGGGCTTCCGCTCCCTGCTGCTGGAGAAGGCGCTGGGCATCCCGTTCGAGAGCTACGCGAGCAGCCTGTTCACCGACGCCGCCGTCACCGGCACTCTCGCGCACGGCGGCCACCTCAAGCCGTACACGACGGCGACCACGATGAACGCGGGGTGGTGCTGGACGATCCCGACGCCCGAGAGCGACCATCTCGGCTACGTGTTCTCGTCGGCGGCGATCGATCCCGACGACGCGGCGGCGGAGATGGCGCGCCGATTCCCGGGGGTCACCAGGGAGGCGCTCGTCCGGTTCCGGTCCGGACGGCACCGGGAGGCCTGGCGCGGCAACGTCATGGCGGTCGGCAACTCCTACGCGTTCGTGGAGCCGCTGGAGTCCAGCGGTCTGCTGATGATCGCCACGGCGGTGCAGATCCTGGTGAGTCTGCTTCCCTCCTCCCGCCGGGACCCGCTGCCCAGCGACGCCGCCAACCAGGCCCTGGCACACCGCTGGGACGCGATCCGCTGGTTCCTCTCGATCCACTACCGGTTCAACGGACGGTTGGACACCCCGTTCTGGAAGGAGGCCAGGGCCGAGACCGACATCTCCGGGATCGAGCCGCTCCTGCGGCTGTTCGCGGCCGGAGCGCCGCTGACCGGCCGCGACTCCTTCACCCGATACCTCGCGGACGGGGCGGCGCCGCTGTTCTACGGTCTTGAGGGCGTCGACACGCTGCTGCTCGGGCAGGAGGTGCCGGCCCGGCTGCTGCCACCCCGCGAGCCCCCGGAGCAGTGGAGGGCACGGGCGGCGGCGGCCAGAAGCCTGGCCTCGCGGGGGCTGCGGCAGAGCGAGGCGCTGGACGCCTACGCCGCCGACCCGTGCCTCAACGCCGAACTGCTCAGCGACTCCGACAGCTGGGCGGGCGAGCGGGTCGCCGTCCGGGCCGGCCTGAGATGACGACCGGCGCCACGGTCGCCCATGTCGTCGAACCGGACGGGTTCCGGGCGGTCATGGCCACCCTTCCGGCAGCCGTGGCGATCGTCACCGCCGCGGCCGCGGACGGGAGGCCCTGGGGGATGACCTGCAGTTCGGTCTGCAGTGTGACCCTGACGCCGCCGACCCTGCTGGTCTGCCTGCGGACGGCGAGCCCCACTCTCGCGGCCGTCGTCTCCGGCCGGGCGTTCTCGGTGAACCTGCTGTGCGCCCGGTCGTACCCCGTCGCGGAGCTGTTCGCCTCGGCGGCGGCCGACCGCTTCGACCGGGTCCGCTGGCGGCGGCCCACCGGTACGGGCGGCCCCCACCTGGCCGACGACGCCCGTGCCGTCCTCGACTGCCGGCTCTCGGAGTCCGCCGAGGTGGGAGACCACATGGTGGTCTTCGGCGAAGTGAGGGCGATCCGCAGGCTGTCCGACGAGCCGCCGCTGATGTACGGCTACCGCCGCTACGCCCCCTGGCCCGCCGACCGGGGACCGGGAGCGGTGGGGGGGTGAACGCCGAGCAGCTCACCGGTGTGGTCATCGCCGATCTCGGGGTGATCGTCGTCGTGTCGGCGCTCTTCGGGGCACTGGCACGGCGATGCGGCCACCCGACCGTCATCGGCCAGATCGTCGCCGGGATCGCGCTGGGACCGACCCTGCTGGGCCGGCTGCCCGGCGACCCGGCCGGGTGGCTGTTCCCCGCCCAGGTCCGGCCGTCGCTGTCGGTCCTGTCCCAGATCGCCGTCGTGATCTTCATGTTCGCGGTGGGTTACGAGGTCGACCTGCGGCTTCTGCGCCGGGGTGGCCGCAGCGCGCTCTGCGTGGCGTCGCTGTCGCTGGCGGTGCCCATGACGCTCGGCGCGGCGGTCGCCGTGCTGTTCCGCGAGGTTTTCACGGTCGGCTCCCCTGGGGGGCCGGGAGGCCCGACGTTCGTGCTGTTCATGGCCGTGGCGATCTCGATCACCGCCCTGCCGGTGCTGGCGGCGATCGTACGGGAGCGGGGCCTCGCGGGAACCGCGGCGGGAACCGTGGCCACGGCGGCCGCCGGGCTGATGGACGTGGCCGCATGGACCACACTGGCCGCGGTTCTGGCCGAGACCGGCGATGCCGATGAGCCGACGGTGTCACACGTGCCCTGGATGCTGGCTCTTCCGGCCCTCACGGCGTTCGCGGTGGCCATGTTCCTGGTCGTGCGTCCCCTTCTCGGGTGGTTGACCAGGAGGCCCGGAGCCATGTGGGGGCGGCTGCCGGCGGCGTTCGCACTGGCGCTCGGCAGCGCCTGGGGCACCGCCGCACTTGGCCTGCACCCGGTGTTCGGCGGTCTGCTGGCCGGGCTCGTCATGCCGCGCCGCGACGGCGCCCCCGAGCCGGAGGTGCTGCGGCCGATGGAGCAGACCGCCGAGTTGCTCCTGCCGCTGTTCTTCGTGATGACCGGGCTGTCGGCCGACATATCGGCGATCGAACCGGGTGGGCTGATCCTGCTGGCGGTGCTCCTGGTCGCCGCCATCGGGGGCAAGCTCGTGCCCGCCTACGCGGCCTCCCGGCTGACCGGTCTCGACTCCGGTGAGTCGGCCGTGGTCGCCGTGCTGGTGAACACCCGGGGCCTCACCGAGCTGATCGTGCTCGATGTGGGGCTGTCGGCGCACGTCATCGATGAGCGGCTGTTCACCGTCCTGGTCGTCATGGCCCTGATCACCACGGCCATGACCGCGCCACTGCTGACCGCGCTGAGACGGCGCGAAGAGCGGAGACGCGGTCGTCAGGCGGCCCCGCTGTCGAGGGCGACGGCCTGGCGGATGTAGTCGCGCAGGGCGTCCCGGTCGAGGGCGCCCAGGTTCTTGATCTTGACGTGCCTCGTCGTCTTGCCCACGCCCTCCAGCAGGCCGTGCCCGTCGTCGAACTCCGCCCCCCGGGCGAAGGCGAAGGTGACGTGCGTTTTGCTGTGGCTGATGATGGCGAGGATCTTGTCGCCCTTCCAGGCGGGCGATCCCCGGCTGATCACCTCCGCGGCCTCTGGCGCGCTCTCCCGCATCAGGTCCCGCAGCGCCGCCACCACACTCCGATGGTGCTCGGGAAGAGTGCTCCGCACGTACTCGTCCACCTCGTCGCTGGGCATGGCCGGCCTCCTCGAAGCCTTCGTCGTCCGTGAGCCGCCGGCGTCGCGCCGGCACACCCTCACGATGCGGGACGGCTCTTGCGGTCCGTTGACGCCCGCCCCCCTGCGGCCGTCAACGGACCGTAAACCGCTCCCGGCACAGTCGTGGGCGTGACGATTCCGGATTCACCGGAATTCCGGACGGCGAGCTGAGGAGCACGATGTGCGCAAGGTGATCGTGTCGGTCTTCGTGACCCTGGACGGCGTGCAGGACGACCCCCACGAGTGGTCGCTCGGCCACTGGACCGACGAGTACGGCGAATACGCCCGCGACCAGCTGTTCGCCGCGGACGCGCTGCTGATGGGCCGGGTGACCTATGAGGGGTTCGCCGGCAGCTGGCCTGCCATGACGAGCGAGGACGGCGCCCCGGAGGGCTTCGCCGACCGGATCAACACCATGCCGAAGTACGTCGCCTCCACGACCCTGCGGGAGCTCGGCTGGACCAACTCCCACCTGATCGAGGGCGACGTCGTGGACGCGGTGCGCGACCTGAGGCGCCGGCCGGGCGGGGACGTCCTCATGTACGGCTGCGGCGGCCTGGCCCGCCTTCTGACGCGGCGCGGCCTGGTCGACGAGATCCGGCTCTGGGTCCACCCCGTCGTCCTCGGCCGGGGTGAGCACGTGTTCGCGGGCTGGGACGAGACTCCCATGCGGCTGCTCCGGACCAGGACGTTCGCGTCGGGCGTCGTCGTGCTGACGCACGAGCCGCAGCGCTAGTCGCCGGCGTGGAAGGGCGTGTGGACCCGGCCTTCGGTGCGCATGCGCTCGAACATCCTCTGGATCGACTCGGCGTCGTTGAGGTGCGGGAACGGATCGTCCGGGGGAGCCGCAACGCCGAGGAACCGGCACAGCGGCCCCCAGCCCTGGCGCACGTCGAACACGAGGAGCCGCTCGGCGGGGATGGCGGACCGCACGGCCGCGACGTGCCGCCGGTACGCCTCGACGGCCCTCTCCTCGTCGGGCATGGGAGCCCCGAAGTGCCAGTCGTCGTCGAAGACGAACCTGCTGATCCGCTCGAGGAGCGGGCGCAGCCGTTCGATCGCGGCGAGAACGGGCCGGATGCCCTCGGGCGCCTCGTCCTGCGACATCGGGCCGCGCGGGTTGATCGACCCCAGCATGCGGAAGCTGACGTACCAGCTGTGCGGGTCGCGGACCGTGAGCACGACCTTGGCGTCCGGGTAGGCCTGCGCCAGCTCCCGCCAGAAGAAGCTGGCCGGCCAGTCCTGACTCGACCGGAACCCGTCGAAGACCCGATCCCAGTCCACCGGCCCGCCCGCGCAGAGCGGCAGCCACCGCTCGGCCAGCTCGGGCCGGCGCATGACCTCGAAGAAGTGGTAGCAGGGCCCGAAACCGAGCCGTTCCAGGGCCGCCTTCATCGACGTCGTCCCGGTGCGCGGAAGTCCCGCGCCGATGACCTTCAGCATGGTCCAGGCTCCCGTCGCCGTCCGCTACCTGCTGGGCTTCCCGGAAGCACGCGGAATCGGCGCCCGCGGCCGGGAGCCGGGGGAGAACGCGCGGGAAACGTTGCCGTCCGCTCACCCGGGAGCCGCGGGCGATGCCGCCCGTTGACGGACGGGATGCGCCGGCCGGAAGGTCAGCCCGCCCAGGCTTCGCGAGTGGTGGTGACGGGCCCGCCCGTCTCGATCGACTCGCCGATCGCGAGGCTGATCAGGTGGTCCTGGCAGCCCTCGGCCAGGGGGTACGGCTCCGGACCCCGTTCCCGGCACCAGGCGGTCATCCTGTCGAGCAGTGCGACCACGGCCAGGTCGTCCTCGGAAAAGCGTCCGCCCTTGAAGTCGTTGCGGTAGACCACGCGGCCGTCGACGCTGATGTGGTCGAGCTCGAACCCCTCGAGGTTCAGGTCGATGCCCGTCTGCCGGCGGATCAGGTGCGACTCGACGGGGGTGACCGGGTCGGCCAGCCGGACGAGGCGGTCGTCCACCAGCTCGCCGAGCGATCCCCGGATGACGATCCGGCGGGAGCGCAGCGGGTTCCACCACTGGTTGTCGGTGAAGTCGTACAGGCCCATCCCCCCGCCGGAGAACTCCAGGGTGGCGATGGTGGTGGCCGCGTCCCTGGGCGTGGCGTCGCCCGTCCAGCCGGCGGGCGTCAGCGGGTCGGCCAGCGGGGCGGTGAACGACCGGGCGTTCACGGTCACGTCCTCGAACCCGGCCCCGAGCATGTGCCGGATCACCGACACCGTGTGGTACAGGTGCGTCGAGGACATCTGCACGGAGGTCACCCGGCCGATGACGCCCTCCCGCAGCAGTGCCAGCCTCGCCGCGTGGCCCGGCATGAGCAGGTACTGCTCGGCCACCTGCACCAGCCCGCTCGATCCCACGGCGGACCACAGGTCGCGCAGCCCGTCCAGGTCGGGCGCGGGCGGGGTCTCCGCGAGCACCGGCATGTCGTGCTTCACCAGTTCCCTGGTCACCTCCGGGGTGACCGGCCACGGCACGGAGGGGATCACGAACTCGGGCCGTTCGGCCGCCAGCATCTCCGCGACCGTGCGGAACGCCGGGACGCCCCAGCGGGCCTCCACCTCGGCCCCCCGCTCGGCCGTACGGGTGACCACGCCCGACACCGACATCCGCTCGGGCAGCTGCCTCGCCAGACGCAGGAAGAACTCCGACCGCCACCCGCTCCCGACGATGCCGAAGCGACCTGCCGACTGTGCACTCACGATGTGTCCTCGCTCTGCGATCGTCCCCGGGTGGGCCGAACCAGCGTAGTACCGGGCGAATCGGGCCCCTGGGCACGCCCGGCCGCCCGGCTTCCGGACGGGTCGGTGGGGCCTCGTCGGCGGCCTCCCGCGGTGGAATGATGGGGCGGGTCTCCTCTGAAAGGTCGCTCCATGCGGGCTCCCACGGATGCCGACGTGCGCCGGGTGTTCGACCGGATGGCGGATCGGTACGACGACCAGATGCAGGCCTGGGAGCGGCGCCTGTTCCCTGGCAGCCGCGAGTGGGCCGTCGCCCAGGCGCGCGGCCATGTCGTGGAGATCGCGGCCGGCACCGGCCTCAACCTGCCGCTGTACGCCGACGACGTCACCGTTGTCGGGATCGAGCTGTCCGAGCGCATGCTGGACCTGGCCCGGCGGAGGCTGGCGACCGCCGGTCTCGGGGATCGCATGGAGCTGCGGCAGGGTGACGCGCAGCGCCTCGACCTGCCCGACGGCGTCGCGGACACCGTGGTGTCCACCTTCACGATGTGCACCATCCCGGACCCGCTGGCCGCGGCGCGCGAGGCCAGCCGCGTGCTGAAGCCGGGAGGGCGGTTCGTTCTGGCCGAGCACGGGCCGGCGAGCAACCCGGTCCTGCGGGCCGGGATGCGGCTGGTGGAACCGCTGTTCCTGCGGTTCGCCGCCGACCACCTCACCCGCGATCCCCGGACGTTCCTTGAGGAGGCCGGTTTCCACATCGAGTCGGTGTCGCGGACGTCGCGCGGCGTCGGCTTCCGCGTCCTCGCCGTACGGCCGTGACCCATGTCCGCCGTCTTGGCGGGCGGCGCGGTGGGCGGGGCCCTCGCCGTCAGGTGAACCAGACGTCGTAGGCGGCGCGCAGGCTCTCCTGTGGCGGCTCGGGAAGCAGCTGGAAGAACTTCCAGGCATAGCCGTACGGATCGACGATCTCGGCGTAGCGCTCGCCCCACGGCGCGTCGACCGGGGCGGTCGTGACGTCGCACCCCGCGGAGTGGCAGTAGTCGGCGGTCGCGTCGACGTCGTTCACCCGGATCCCGATGACGACGCCGAGGCCGCGCGGGCCGGCCGTGGTCATCCGTTCGCGGTCGCTGTCAGGGAACGGCATGCCGGTCAGGGCGTCGACGAGCAGTTGCAGGTCCCCACGCCGCAGGATCGCCATGATCGTCCGGCCCTCCGGGCTGAACATGGACCCCGCCTGCTCGAACCCGAGCCTTCGGTAGAACGCGGCCGCCTCGGTCACGTCCTCGACTCGGAGTCCCAGGCGGAAGGGAGCCTCGACGGTCATTACCTCTCCAGGAATCGGCGAGCGGTGTCGCCGCGGCGGACGCCCCCGCCCTGTGGAAATGGATCCACCGGGGACCGGCGGTGTACGGCCGGTCCCCGGTGGCGCTCGTGTCACCGCGACGGTAGCGCGGTGCGGGGTGTCAGGCGATGGTGCAGGCGGCT
>NZ_KI866524.1:0-9774 GCF_000511135.2 Microbispora sp. ATCC PTA-5024
CCGACCGTCCCGTTTCCAGGACAACCCCTCTAACTTACCCGACTCCGACGACCGGTACAAACCGGGGCCTCAGCCGAACAGTCACAGGGGCTGCCGGACGCGAACGCACGCCCACCACACAACCATCGAGATGATCGAGGAGAGGGGCGCCGAACCGCGCCGACACGACAAGATTACCAGGCCTGGAACACCACCAGACCCAACAAGCGAACAACGCCCCTCAAGCCAGCTCTATTCCCCCAGGTCGCCCATGTGGGAGGAACCAGGACAAGCCAGGGACGCGAGGGGGTCCAACGGGCCGCGGACGCGATTCATTCCCCGGCTCCGCCGACTCAGGGGACGGCAGGCGCGGGTCATGCTAGGACTGGTCCAACCTCCTAGAAAGGGTAGGAACGGGACGTGATTCAGCAGGGATTCCCTCGCGCCCTGGTCGTTCTCCTCGGCTCCGCCGCCGCCGTCGTCACGCTCGCCGGCATGCAGGCGGTCGGCTCCATCCTCGGCCCGGTCCTGCTCGCCCTGACCCTCGTCATCGCGGTGTCGCCGCTGCGCGGCTGGCTTGCCAGGCACCGGGCTCCCGTGTGGGTGCAGGTGGCCGTCCCCTTGGCGGTGGTGCTGATCGTCCTGCTCGGCATGGTCGCGATCCTCTCCTTCGCCGCCGCGCAGGTCGCGATCCTCGCCCCGACGTACGCGACGCAGTTCAACGCGATGGTGGCGGACCTGCAGCGCTGGGCGGCGGGCCTGGGTTACGGGAGCGAACAGCTGAACAAGGCGCTGGCGTCGTTCGACGCCGGCAAGGTGATCGGGCTCGCGCAGAGCGTTCTGAGCAGTCTCCTCGGCGTGCTGTCGAGCCTGTTCCTGATCGTGGTGCTGCTGCTGGCGATGAGCCTCGACGCGCCGGTGTTCGCCCGGATCGTCGACGCCGCCGCCGTCGAGCGCCCCGCCATGGCCCGCGCCCTGATGACGTTCACGGACAAGACGCGCCGCTACCTGATCGTGTCGACGGTCTTCGGCCTGATCTGCTCCGTTCTCGACATCGCGGCGCTGTACGTGCTGGGCGTCCCGCTCCCCCTGTTGTGGGGGGTGCTCGCCCTCATCACGAACTACATCCCGAACATCGGCTTCATCCTCGGCCTGATACCGCCCGCCCTGCTGGGCCTGCTGGAGGGCGGGCCGAAGACGATGCTGTTCGTCATCGCCGCCTATCTGGCGATCAACGTGGTGATCCAGTCGTTCATCCAGCCCAAGTTCCTCGGGGACGCCGTGGGGCTGTCCACCACGGCGACGTTCCTGTCCCTGATCATCTGGGCGTGGGTGCTGGGGCCGCTCGGCGCGCTGCTCGCCATTCCGCTGAGCCTCCTCGTCCGCGCCCTGCTCATCGACAGCGACCCGGCCGGCGCCTGGGCCGCCGCCCTCATCTCGGGGCGGCTTCCGGACCGGGGCGGGACGCCCGCGGAGGGCAAGGGCGCCGAGTAACCGCCGTACGCGCGCCGCGCCGGGCGGGCGGCGGCGCGGCGCTAGTCTCGGTGACATGCGGCGATGGGACGTCGACGAGCGCGGGACCGGCATCGCGGACGGATCCGCGATGGAGCCTCAGGTGACCGCCCTGCTCGACGCGATGCGGCGGGACGGCTGGGTCACCGAGCAGCCCGAGGTGCATCTGCTCCCCCACCTGCGGCGGGCGTGCGGCTCGGAGTGGCTCCTGATCGGCGAGCGCCTCCTCGACGACGGGGTCTACGAGGTGACGGTGTCGCTGTCCGGCGACCGGGAGGGCGTCCACGTGCACCGCGAGGTGGTCCGCCTGCTGTCCGCCGTCGCCGAGCCGGCCTTCTACGTGCGGCAGGCCGGGCCCGGCGTGTTCGAGTGCGTCACCGGCGTCCTCGACGGCGACCCGCCGGGCTTCAAGAGCCACGGGCATCTGGTGCGCCTCATCGTGACGTAGCGGTCAGGGGTTCCCCACCGGGACGGGCGTGCTGCGGACGCTCGTCTGGCCGGAGTCCAGCGGGCGCGTGCGCCGCCACGGGAGCGCCGCGGCGAGGAGCGGCAGGACCAGCAGCGAGCTCAGCGCCCAGGGGGAGTGGAGCTCGTACCACTTCGGCCCGGGGAACTGCGTCAGCACCAGGTAGCCCACGGACGCCCACAACGTGCTGCCGATGATCGCGGGCCACGCCCACCGGGTCGGCCGGGCGACCAGGAACGGCATGAACCACATCAGGTACTGCGCGCCGAGGCGCGGCGTGAAGATCATGAACGCCAGCAGGATCGCGATCGTGACGTCGATCGGATCGGCCTTGCGCCACCAGACGAGGCAGGCGGCGACGGCGGCGTAGATGAGGTACTGGCCGATCCTGGCCGGGGCCGGGTCGAGGTTCCAGTTGCCGCCGCTCACCAGCGTCGTCCAGCCCCAGTCGCCCGTGATGGGGCGCACGTCGCTCGGCCGCAGGCCGATCGTGTTCAGCACCTCGGGCAGCTTGTTCCAGTCGGTGAACCCGGCGACCGGCAGCGTCAGCAGGAAGAACACGGGCGGGACGCCGGTCGCCACGAGCGAGACCACACGGGAGCGCAGGCCCGGGAGCAGCATCAGCATGGCCGGCACCAGGATGACCGGCCAGCTCTTGGCGCACAGCGCGAGCCCCATGAGCAGCCCGGCGCCCAGGGCGCGGGCGGTCGCCGCCCGGTCCTCGTCCAGGGGGTGGGTGAACCGGCGCACGAAGTCGCGGGGGCTGCTCCACGGCAGCGTCGCCGGGGGCCGCCAGCCCTCCGGCCCGCGTGCCACGACGTACGCGGCGACGGCGAACACGAGCGAGACCGGCTCGACCTGGCCGTGCACGCTCGCCACGAGGATGGCCAGGGGGTTGCACGCGTACTGGAAGGCGCGCAGCCGCGCGGCGGGGCCGCCGGCGAGCCTGCCCACGAGCGGGATCAACGCGATGTCGGAGACCACGGTCACGAGCCGCCCGGCGACCGCCCAGGGGATGTGCAGCCAGAGCAGCAGGCCGTACACGTAGGGGATCGTGGGGAGGAAGTGCCAGCCGCCGTTGCTCTCCAGCACGGGGTCGCGGTGGTCGAGGATCGCCTGCCCGGCCGGCTGGAAGCTGTTGACGTAGTCGACGGGCTGCCAGGTGTCCCTGGCGGAGAGCACGAGGATGAGCACACGGACGCCGATGCCGACGGCGAGCGTGACGGCGAGCGTGGGACGCCAGCCCTTCCACTGCGCCACGATGGCGAGCACGACGCCGGCGGCGAGGACGAGGGCTGTGGGGATCGCGTAGTCCATGACGATGTCAAGAGTGCCCGACAAACCTGGGAAGAGGCGACTTGACATCAGATTTCTTGCCTAACGGTCGCAATCGGTTACGCTCCGCGCTATCCTGACAACGCAGCGTAACAAACAGGAGACCTCGATGAAGATTCGCCTCTGGACGACCCTCGCCGTCGCCATGTTCGTGGGCATGCTGATCGGGCTGCTCGCCCCCACGCGAAGTGGCGGCCGGCACGGCAGGTAGGGGGGCGTACCTGCCGGGCCGGCCGCCGGCTCATTCACGGACCTCGGAGGCGGAGCGTCAGAAGCCCGCGGTCACCTTGGTAAAGTCCCAGTCGGACTGGGCGATGCCGCTGCAGTTCGAGACGACGCCGCCGCCGGCGCAGCCGCGGTCACGGTTCACGGCCCAGAAGGCGAGCCGGCCGAGGCCCTTCGACTTGGCGTAGTCGCGGATCTGCGTCCACGTGGCCACCGAGGTGACCTCCTGCTGGTCGGACAGGCCGTTCATGCCCGAGATGCCCATGTGCGCGTACGCCGTGGCGTCCGACCAGCCCCACGCCGACTTGAGGGCGTTCTTCAGGCCCTCGGCCGCGTTGACCGTGCTCTGGTACATGTTCGCGCCGCCGCCGAAGTCGAACGGCATGATCGTGTAGTTGTCGATGGTGACGCCGAGCGCCTTCGACTGGTTGATCAGCCGGGTGCCGTAGTAGGTCGGCCCGGTGGTGCTGGTGCCGAAGGTGACGACGACCTTGACGTTCGGGTTGTTCTGCTTGACGATCTTCAGCCCGCCGAGGATGCGGTCCTGGACGGCCTCGTTCTCGAACTCGTCGGAGTTCTCGATGTCGAAGTCGACGGCGGCCGGGTTGTAGGCGTTGACGACCTGCTGGACGGCCGAGGCGAACGCCGACGACGACGAGCAGTTCGGGCCGAGCTTGTTGCCCTGCCAGCCGCCGAACGAGATCTGCACGTTGCCGCCTGCCGCCTTGATCTGGGAGATCGCGCTCGCGTCGGCGCCGCCGGTCAGCGGGCGGGAGCCGTCCCAAGCCGGGGTGCAGCCGCCGCCGGAGAGCATGAACGCCATCGTGAACGCCTTGATGCCGGTGGCGCTCATGACCGTGGCCGGGTTCGGCGGGTTGCCCCAGCCCTCGTAGAGGTACGGGGCGCCGGGAAGCTTGCCGCCCCCGCCGCCGGTGCAGCCCGAGGTGCTGCCGGTCGCGGACCCGCTGGCGACCGACTCGCCCTTGGAGTTGTACGCCTTGACCGTGTAGGTGTGCGTGGTGCAGGTGCCGAGCCCGGAGATCGTCGCGCTGGTCCCGGTGACCGTGGCCCTCACGCTGGAGCCCTCGTAGACGCGGTAGCCGGTGACCGTGCCGCTCGACGCCGACCAGGACAGCGAGATCGACGAGTTCGTGGTGCCGGTGACGCTCGGGGTGCCCGGCTTGCCCGGCGTCCCGGCGGTCGGCGTCGGGGTGGGCGTCGGCGTGCCGCCGCCGGAGACCGGCTTCCACAGGGCCGGGACGTTCGGCGGCTCCCAGCCGGTAAGGGAGGTGTGGGCCTGGATGCACTCGTAGTCGACGCCGTTGTACGTCACCCGGGCGCCGATGGCGTACCAGGTGTTCGGCGCCCACGCCGGGTAGGCGAGCATGACCAGGCCGGCCGGGGCCGCGGACGCCGAGGCGCCGGAGGTGCCGGCGGCGAAGCCGGCGGCGGCCATGGTGAGGGAGGCCAGGACGGCCACGGCCGCCCGGACACCGGTGGTGAACCGGAGTTTCATGGAACCTCGCAGGGGGTGGGGGGTGGTCAGCCGAGGGAGTTGAGGTACGCCCGGTGGCTGCGGGAGAACTCGAAGTTGTTGAACTTGTCCCAGTTCACGGACCACGCCATCAGGCCGCGCAGTCCCGGGAAGACGCCGTGCGGACGGTAGGAGCCGCAGCCCGTCCCCTTCGCCAGGCAGCCGAACGCGCTCTGCACGTCGGCGACGGTGGTGAAGCCGTTCCCGGCCCAGGGAGCGGCGGGCAGGCCGATCGCCACCTGGTCGGGGCGCAGCGCGGGGAAGGTCGCCCCGCCGGCCACGGGGAAGCCGGTGAGCAGCATGTCGGTCATGGCGACGTGGAAGTCGGCCACGCCCATCGTGTGGTACTGGTCGTCCAGGCCCATGATCGGCCCCGAGTTGTAGTCCTGGACGTGCAGCAGGGTCAGGTCGTTGCGGAGCGCGTAGATCACCGGCAGGTAGGCGCCCGACCTCGGGTCGGCCGAGCCGTTGGGGCCGGGACCGTAGAACTGGTAGCCGAGCTGGACGAAGAACGTCTCCGGGGCCATGGTCAGCACGAACCTGGCGCCGTACCTGGCCTTGAGCGTCCTGAGGGCGGAGATCAGGTTCACGATCACGGGGGTGGCCGGGTTCCTGAAGTCGGAGTCACCCGCGTTGAGCGACAGCGAGTGGCCCTCGAAGTCGATGTCGAGGCCGTCGAGGCCGTACCTGTCGATGATGGCGCTCACCGACTGGACGAACGTGTCGCGGGCGGCGGCCGTGGTGAGCTGGACCTGCCCGTTCTGGCCGCCGATCGAGATCAGCACCTTCTTCCCGGCCGCCTGCTTGGCGCGGATGGCCGCGATGAAGTCGGCGTCGCTCTCGACGTTCGGGCACTCGGAGGCCGGGCACCGGGTGAACCGGATGTCGCCCGAGGTCACCGAGGTGGGCTCGCCGAAGGCGAGGTCGATCACGTCCCAGTCGTTCGGGACGTCGGCCATCCGGACGTAGCCCGAGCCGTTGGCGAACGAGGCGTGCAGGTAGCCGATCAGCAGCCGCTTGCCGCCGGGAGGAGGCGTCGGGGTCGGCGTGGGGGTGGGGGTCCTCGTCGGAGTGGGCGTCGGAGTGGGGGTCGGCGTCGGTGAGGGGCTCGCCCCGCCGGGGCCGTCGAGCACGACGTCGTCGGCGTAGTAGGCGCCCTGGCCGTACCAGCCGTTGACGTAGACGGTCACGCTCGTGGTCGACGGCCCGGTGGTGAACGACGTGGTCAGCTGCTTCCACGTGGCGCCGGGCGTCGCCCAGGTCTGCGCGTCCGACGTGCCCGTCCCCGTCACGCCCAGGAACACGTAGGCGCCCTGGACCCAGGCCGACAGCGCGTACGTCGTGGACGGCTTCACGGCGACGGTCTGCTGGCAGCGGGCGTAGTCACTGCCGACCGGCGTCGCCGACAGCGCGTGCGTCCCGCCGTGCACCGGGCCGGCCACCGCCTGCGCCCCCGACGACGCGGAGCACGTCCATCCCGACAGCCCCGACTCGAACCCCGGATTGCCGAGGATGTCGGCCGCGGACGCCGTGCCGGTCAGCGCGCCGGTGAACAGCCCCGCGGCGGCGAGGGACGCCACGGCGCCCAGCCCGATCGTTCTCTTCATGGAGGTCATCCCGTGTACGAAGCGAAGATCTTGGAGAACTCGTACGGCGACTGGGCGACGTTGGTGCACATGTAGAGGGCGCCGGTGCAGGCGTTGCGGTCGCGGGTGAGCTCCCAGAAGGCCAGCAGGCCGAGGTGCCTGCCCTTGGCGAAGGTCACGAGCTGGCGGGCGTCGTCCTGGTTGTAGACGTGGCCGTCGTCGTTTTGGCCGAGCATCGGCGTGACGCCGACCATCCGCCACACCTGCGCGTCGGACAGGCTCGGGTAGAGGGTCTTGAGCTGGGCGAAGGTGCTGTTGGCCGCCTGCACGGCCGCGTCCCCGTAGTCGACGGACTGGTAGTAGTCCATGGCCATGACGTTGACCGCGTCGAGCGTGACGCCGGCGTCCCTGGCGGACTTCACGACGTTGACCCCGTCGGCCGTGAGGCCGTTCGGCAGCACGGGGAGCGTGAGCGAGACCTTGAGGTCGGGGTGGGCCTGCTGGAGCCTCGCCAGGGCCTGCGACCTGCGGGCGATCGACGCCGGCTCGGCCGAGGCCGACCCCTCGATGTCGAGGTCGATGTACTTCAGCCCGTACGCGTTGACCACCGCGTTGTACTCGTTGTACAGCGAGGTCACGTCGCCGCAGGCCTGGGCCAGCTCGATGCCGGTGGCGCCGCCGAAGGAGATCTTCACGTCGCCGCCGCCCGCCCGGATCGCGTCGATCTGGTCCTTGGCCCACTGCTGCCGGGGGTCGTACGCGTTGAACCACATGGCCTTGCAGCCGGAGGCCGTGATGAAGGCGAGGGTGAAGTTCTTGAGGCCGGAGGCCGAGGCCATCGCGGTGAGGCTCGGAGTCGGCCAGGAGCCCATGTCGACGTACGGCGCGGTCCTGATCGAGCCGGGGTTGGGCGGCGGCGCGGTGGGCGACGTGGAGGGACTGGGTGAGGTCGACGGTGAGGGCGAGGGCGAGGGCGACGGGGACGGCGAGGTGCCGCCGGCGCACGAGCCGCCGTTCAGCGTGCAGTTCGCCGGGACGGCGGCGCCGCTGTTCACCCAGCCGAACGTCGCCGAGGCGCCGGGGGCCAGCGAGCCGTTGTACTCCCGGTTCTTGAACGTGTAGTGGGTGCCGGACTTCGTCATCAGGGCGTCCCAGTAGGACCCGACCGACGACCCCGAGGCCAGGTCGAACTCCACGGTCCAGCCGGAGATCGCCGACGTCCCGGTGTTGGTGATCGTGTATCTGGCCTGGTAGCCGGAGCCCCAGTCGGAGTCCTTGGAGAAGACCGCCTTGGCGGTGGCGGCCTGGGCCGGCAGGGCGACGAGCGCGAGCGCGACCGCGGCGAGCGCCACGAGAGCACGCCAGACGAACCTGATCTGCATGTCACAACCTCGTGTGGGGGGTGAAGGGGGAGGTCATGGATCCGTACGGCTGACGCCTGACGGAGGCGGCCGATGAGACGGCGCCAGCCGTACGGCACTCGAGGGCGTCTGGTGACGGGACGCAGGATCGGGTGAAAGGCTATTACTTTTAGGAAAGTTTCCTAAGAGTTGTTCGGATCGTAGCCCCAGGGAACACGGTCCACAAGGCCCAAACCGAAGGTGTTTCTGACGGCCTCTGTCAGGCCAGGTCAGGGCCGCCGCACGGGTTACGGCGGCGTTGCGTGACGGATCGGGGACGGCGCGGGGTCAGCGGAGAGCGCGCGGGATCACAGGGAGGGCGCGTCGGGCTAAAGGCGAGTGTGTGCGGTCAGGAGGGCGGTCACAGGAGAACGGTCACAGGAGGACGGCGCCGTCGCGGACGGCGTGCACCCCCGCGCCCTGGACGTTCTCGAAGTCGAGGAGGCCGGCCATCCGGTCGAGGTCGAAGCCGGCCTCGATCGTGCCGGGGTCCGCGGGCACGTACGCGGTGAGCAGGTAGTGCCGCCCGTCCGCCTCGCCGAGCGCGTCGAGCTGCGCGCGGAACTCGGCGAGCAGCGCGACCAGGTCGCGTCCGTCGTCGGGGCTCACGTGGTTGCCGGCGTGCCCCTCGGCGCCCGGCCACTCCCAGTCGACGTCGACGCCGTCGAACACGCCGGCCGCGCTGCCCGGGCCGCCCCGGCCGCCGGCCACGGGCAGGTCGCCCCTGATGTAGACGTCCAGGCAGGACCGCACGAACCGCTGCCGGCTCGCGGGCGTCCGCGCCGCGTCGGAGAAGTACTTGGAGTAGGTCCAGCCGCCGATCGAGATGAGGACCTTCAGGCCGGGGTGGCGGGCCTTGAGCTTCCTGAGCTGGTTGAAGTTGCCGGCGAGGGCGGCGTCCGGCGGGTCGGCGAGACCGTCGACGGACTCGGCGGCCGAGAAGCCCCTGAGGTAGTCGGCCCAGGCGTCGCCCGCGCCGTCGCCCTGGTCGGGGTCCTCGGGGTCGGGCCGGGCCGGCGCCGTCACCCCGCTCAGGCAGGTGAGCGAGTCGGGGTCGATGTTGGCGAAGGCGTAGTTGAGATGGGTCAGCCGGGAGGCGGTCCCGCTGGTCTCCAGGCTCCTGACCGTGTCGGTGGCGCCGTAGGCGCCGCGCTGGGCGAGGTAGCCGACCTTCACCGGCCGCCGCGTCACCGAGGGCGTGGGGCTGGGGGCCGGCGCCGGGGTGACGGTCACCGTGACCGTCACGACAGGGTCGGGGGCCGGTTCCGCCGCGGCGGCGGGCTGGACGACCGGCGGGGCGGCGGGGCCGGGCGCCCGGCTCGCCCGGGTCACCAGCAGCGTGCTCCTCGCGGCCGGCTCGGCGGTCTCCGTCGCCCGGGCCGGCTCGTACCACGCGACGAACAACGAGAACAGCACGGCGGCCAGGACCACGGCCGCGAAGGCGCCACGCGTGATCGCTTCCATGGGGATGGCTCCGGATATGCGGGCGCCCCTTGACGGGACGCGAGTGAAAGGAGAGGAATGTCGGGGGAGCGTAACGGCGTCCGTGCCGGGCCAACAAGGAGCGCAACCTTAACGGCGGATTAGCCCTGGCTCATGCCGCAGCAGGGCACGTTCCAGGCCGGACATGTGATCTGCGTCACACCCATGCGGCCTGCAACTTTCATGAAATGCCAGGCCCGCGGCCTCTGGGCGCGGCCGCCCGTCCAGGCGGCGGCGAGCCGCGCGTAGCGGCCG
>NZ_KI866524.1:10106-16440 GCF_000511135.2 Microbispora sp. ATCC PTA-5024
GCCCGCGGCGGAGGCCGCGGCCTCGGCGCGGAGCCCGGCCCGGTGGACGCCACGGGGTGCGGTGGCCCGCGGACCACGCGGAGGGCTCACATGGCCCCGACGAGGGTGAACACCCCCGCCCCGACCAGGGCGAAGGCCCACATCCTGTCCAGGTTGAACCAGGCCCGGCGCAGGACGGCCACGCCGAGGAACTCGTAGACGGCCAGGGCCACGGCGGTCGCCGTGACGAACATGGAGAGCGTGTGGACGCCGGCCACGAACATCCCCCCGGACAGGGCGTGGCCGTGGTGGCCGGCCGGGATCCGGGTGAGCACCGGCAGCAGCATCAGACCGGCCCCGTGCACCGACGACATGAGGAACGACCAGGCCGCGAGCTGCGGCAACGACAGCCGCATGCCCACCCAGCGGAAGTGCCGCCGGGCGAGCAGGTGCCACAGGCCGAATCCGACGAGCACGACCCCCGACCCGATCGCGAGCGCCGTGCCTGTCACGACCGAGCCGGTGGCGCTGACGACGAGGACCACCAGCGCCACCGACGCGAGATGCCCGAGCGCGATCACCGGGAGGGACTGCAGCAGCAGGTCGCGGCTGCGCTCCTGAAGCCCCCGCGCGACGGCGAACAGCCAGCCCATCGCGGGGTTGATCCCGTGGAACGCCCCGAGCAGGATGACGGCGGTCAGGGTCACGGGTAGCAGTAGGAGTCGGAGGACGCGTCGCCGCCCTGCAGCCGGGTCTGGTGCGGGCGGAGGCCGCGGAAGTCGTCGCCGTGCGGGAAGAACCGCTCGTCGAGCGTGAAACCGTCCGCGTCGACCTTCGCCATCCAGGCGCCCACGCCGTCGGGGTAGAACTGGTCGTCCCAGGAGCCGTACAGCGAGTTCGTCACGTAGACCCGGCGGCCGTCGCGGCTGACCTCCACCATCTGCGGCCCGCCCGCGAGGCGCTCGGACGGCGCGGCCGGGTGGGCGGCGCGGCGCACGATGCCGCCGAGGTGGACCGATCCGATCTCGACCGGCTTGAACGGGTCGGACACGTCGAACTGCTTGAGCTCGCCGGTCCCCCAGCACGACACGTACAGCCGCTGGTCGTCGACCGACAGGTCGATGTCGGTCACGAGGGGCGGCACCGCGCCGAACGGCTTGAGCACGTCGGGCAGGTCGTCGGGCGAGGCGGACTCGGCCGGGATGTCGATCACCTTCCTCACGGCCCAGCGGCCGCCCTCCTCGTACCAGAGCCAGACCGAGGCGGACAGGTCCTCGACGCTGGTCACGACGCCGGCGAAGCCGTACTTCTTCGTGGGGTCGTGGGCCGGCCGCAGCTCCAGCACCATCTGGTACTGGTCGCCGAGGTCCACCTCCTGGACGTGGCGCCTCCTGCGCAGGTCCCAGAAGTGCAGCCGGTGGCCGTACTCGCGGCCGAGCAGCAACTCCCCCACGACGCCGTCCTCGATCATGGACGGGGTGCCCCACTCGGACGTCACGAGCACGTCGTGGTTGATGTGCCACCAGAAGTCGTACGCGAGGTACTGCGGGCCGCGGTCGACCTCCCAGCGGCCGAGGACCTCGAACGACGTGTGGTCGAGGATCGCGATGCCGCCCGGACCCTCCTCGCCGTACCCGCCGAGCGCGGACACGTACAGGCCCTCCGGGCCGCAGTGGACGGTGTGCGGGCGGGAGTAGCCGGCCCGCTTGCCGAGGTCCTCCGCCTCGATGACCTTGACCAGCTCCGGGCTCACCCGGTCCTTCGTGTCGTACACGTAGATCCGGGACGACCGCAGGCCGGGGACGATCAGGTAGCGCCGCTCCACGTGGGGGTGCGGGGCGTAGGGGCACAGCGCGCTGCTGCACGCGTTCCACCCGAAGTGGTGCAGCTCGTCACCCGCGTACGGCAGATCGGTCCAGCCGACGACCTGCCCGTACGAGGACGAGCCGGGGTCGGTGTCGAGCACGGCCAGCGCGTCGGGCCGCTCGGCGGAGCGGTCGAAGGCGGCCACGTAGGCGAGCGTCTCCGGCGGGGCGGTGGCGGCGTCCCGGGGCGAGGGGTAGAACGTGGGATCCGGCGTCCAGAGGGTCATGCGCCCAGGATCTTCCCTCTTTTCCCACCAGGTCAATAGGTATCTCACGCCGATAACATGCTGCGACCACGCTCTGTGAGGCGCTATAACAAGAAATATCGGCTTTTGCGGGAGCGGGCATGTTCTTTGGCATCACCAACATCTGGACCTATGTGATCGGCTCGTTCCTGATCATCCTGTTGCCCGGGCCGAACTCTCTGTTCGTGCTCTCCACGGCCGCCCAGCGAGGCGTGCGGCAGGGGTACCGGGCGGCGTGCGGGGTCTTCCTGGGCGACTCCGTGCTGATGTTCCTGTCGGCCGCCGGGGTCGCGTCGCTGCTCAAGTCGACGCCGTTCCTGTTCTCGCTGGTCAAGTACTCCGGCGCGGCCTACCTCGCGTGGATCGGCTTCGGCATGCTCCGCTCGGCGTGGCGCTCGCTGCGCTCGTCGCGCCGCCCCCTGCCCGAGGGCGCGCAGGCCGAGCAGGCCGAGCAGGCCGAGCGGGAGGCGCCCGCGCCGGGCAGCCCGTTCCGCAAGGCGCTCGCCGTCAGCCTGCTGAACCCGAAGGCCATCTTGTTCTTCGTGGCGTTCTTCGTGCAGTTCGTCGACCCGTCATACGGCGCCCCGGCCCTGTCGTTCCTGATCCTCGCCCTGATCGTGCAGGTGTTCAGCTTCGCCTACCTGACCACGCTGATCTTCGGCGGCACGTTCCTGGCCGACCACTTCCGGCGGCGCCGGGCGCTGTCGGCCGGGCTGACGACGGGCGTCGGCGCCCTGTTCCTCGGGTTCGGCGCGAAGCTCGCCACGGCCTCCCTCAGTTAGGGGGGGCGTCACTCCCCCCGGTAGTCGGCCAGCGCCTCCTCGAACGCGTCCATCGCGCGCTCGATCCGGCCGAGGCCGGCCGAGGGGAGCCAGGCCATGACCCGGGAGACGCCCGCCTTCTCGCACTCCTCCAGCACGCGCGGGTCGGACGGCACGGACAGCAGCATCACCTCGACCGGCCTGCCCTCCTCCTCGGCCAGCCGGAACAGCTCGGCGGTGCGGTCGAGCACGCCGGGACCGTAGTTGGGCAGCCACGCGTCGCCGTAGGCGAGCACCCGCTCGAACACCCGCCGCCCGGTGCCGCCGACCAGGATCGGCGGGTGGGGCCGCTGGGCCGGCTTGGGCCACGACCAGATGGGGTCGAAGGACACGTGCTCCCCGTGGTAGGAGGCCTCAGGCCGGGTCCAGATCGTCCGCATCGCCTCGATGTGCTCGCGCATCACGCCGAACCGGCGGCGGAAGTCCACGCCGTGGTTGGCGGTCTCGGGTGCGTTCCACCCCGCCCCCACCCCGAACTCGAACCGGCCCCCGGTGAGGTCGTCCACGCTGGCGACGGTCTTGGCCAGGCCGATCGGCTCGTGCTGCGGGACGAGGCAGATGCCCGTGCCCACGCGCAGCCGGGTGGTGGCCAGGCCGGCCGCCATGGAGGCGACGAACGGGTCGTAGGTGTGCCAGTACCTGCGCGGCAGGTCGCCGCCCCGCTCGTCCGCCGGCACGCCGCGGCCCACGGGCACCGGGATGTGGGTGTGCTCGGTGAACAGCAGGGCCTGGTGGCCGCGCTGCTCCACGAGCCGGGCCAGCGCGTCCGGGCGGACCGAATCATGGGTGGCGAAGTAGCCGAATCCTGAGTCCATGCGGCCACGTTAACCCCCGACGCTCATGCCGCACCGGCATGGGCGGCACGCGGCGTCCGCGGATCGGCTTCGGATCCCGGACCCGTCAGGTACGGTAGGCGACCGACGACATAGGCCTCCTCGGGCGTTTTCGGTAGCTGCGTCCGGGTAGGCGTGCCGAATCCGTCGTCGGTCCCTCGCCGGCCGCTTGGAGTGTCATGAACCACACCCCCTTCGCCCTGCCCAGGCTCACCGCGATGATCAAACAGGCGGTGCCCCGGCTCCTCGAAGGCGTGGTGGCCCCCCTGGCCGTCTTCTACGCGGCCCTCGCCATCCTCGGCCTGGACGGCGCCCTGGTCGCCGCCGTGTCGTGGGTGTACCTCGGGCTGCTGTGGCGGCTGATCCGCCGCCGTCCGGTGCCGGGCACGATGGTGCTGGCCGCCATCGCGATCACCGTGCGGGCCGCGCTCGGCCTGTGGAGCGGCAGCGCGGTCGTCTACTTCATCCAGCCCGAGCTCGGCACGATCTGCATCAGCATGGCCTTCCTCGCCTCGGTGCGGCTGCGCCGCCCGCTGGTCCAGAAGCTCACGCTCGACTACATCCACCTGCCGTCGTTCGTGCTGCGGCACGAGCGGGTCCGCCGGTTCTTCGCCCGCATCACGCTGCTGTGGGCGTTCGTGCTGCTGACCAACTCGACCGTCAGCATCTGGCTGCTGCTGCACCAGTCGATCGGGACGTACCTGCTGGTCAGGACCACGGCGGTGGCCGTCATCAGCGGCCTGGCCTTCCTCGGCTCGGCGTGGGCCTTCCGCCGGGTCCTCAAGCGCCTGCACGCCGAGGCCCCGGCGATCACGAGCTGACCGTCAGCCCTCGAGCGCGTGGGTGCGGACGTCGTCGTCGCCCCGCGTGTGGCGGGCCTCGAACGTCAGCCCGGTCACCTTCCAGCCCTCCGCGCGGCGGGCGAGGCGGAGGCGGTAGACGCCCCAGACCTCCCACATGCCGCCGCCGAGCCCGTCGTCGAGCAGGTTGTAGGCGTACCCCTTCGCGGTCACCCCGGCCTCCGCGCCGTCCACGGCGATGGCCAGGTTGCTCACCGTGTGGAAGCTCTGCTTGCGGGCGTGCAGCCCGGTCCGCCACCCGTCGACGAGCTGGGCGGAGGTGATCCTGGCCGGCTCTCCCCCGTTCAGGCTGGTGAAGTCGGCGTCCACCTCGTCGTCGAACAGCGCCTGGCACACCGGCCAGTTCTTGGCGTCCACGGTGTCGAAGACGGCGGTCACGACGTCGGCGATCTCTGCACGGTCCACCAGAGCGGCGATCTCATCCATGCGGTTCACTATGCCGCACGTCACGGGCGGCCGTGGCCGTGATAAGGAGGACGCCATGGGAACAGCACTGGTCACCGGCGCCTCACGAGGTCTGGGCGCCGCCATCGCCGAGCGGCTCGCGGCCGGCGGATGGCACGTCGCCGTCAACTACGCGCACGACACCCGGGGCGCGACCGCCGTCGTCGAGCGCATCGAGGCGGCCGGGAACACCGCCCGCCTCGCCCGGTTCGACGTGACCGACGAGGAGGCCGTACGGCAGGGCATCGCCGAGATCGGGCCGATCGACGTCGTGGTCAACAACGCCACCGGCCCGCAGCCGCTGATGCCGGTCGACAAGCAGACCTGGCAGGACCACCTCGACCAGCTGGTGTTCTTCGTCAAGGCGCCGCTGCTGATCCTGCAGGCCGTGCTGCCGGGCATGCGGGAGGCCGGCTCCGGCCGGATCGTCAACGTCGGCAGCGAGGTGACCGACCTCGGCAACGCGGACTACGGGCACTACGTGTCCGCGAAGGCGGCCATGCACGGCCTGACCCGCTCGTGGGCCCGCGAGCTCGGGCCGTACGGCATCACGGTGAACACGGTCGAGCCGGGTTGGATACCGGTCGAGCGGCACGCCGAGGTCCCCGCGGAGGACTACGACGCGTACCTGCGTGATCTTCCCCTCGCGCACATGGGCGTGCCGGTCGACGTCGCCGAGGCCGTGGCGTTCCTCGCCTCGCCCGGCGCCCGTTTCGTCACCGGGCAGCGCCTGGCCGTCAACGGCGGCAAGACGATGACCTGATCCCCCTAACCAGGTATCCCCCTCCGAATACCGCGCTGCGCCATTAGTCCCGCGTTCCGCCTCTCGACGCCCGCCTGAGGCGTTCCGGCCACGACGCCATGCCTTCATTCAGGTGAAGGGAGGCGGGGATGACGGCGCTCGCGGCAGGGCTGGCGTTGCTCGGGTCGCTGTTCTTCGCGACCGGGGCGGCGCTCCAGCAGGACGAGGCGGCCCGCTCGCCCGGGGCCGGGCTCGGCGCACTCCTGCGCCGCCCGCGCTGGCTCCTCGCGGGGGCCTCCATGACGGCGGGCGGGGCCCTGCACATCGGCGCGCTCCGCGTCGGGCCGCTGACCGTGGTCCAGCCGATGGGGGTCGCCGCCCTCCTGTTCGCCCTGCCGATCGCCGCGGCGCTGCACGGCCGCAGGGTGGCGCGGGCCGAGATCGCCGCCGCCGGCATGGTCGCCGCCGGGCTGGCCGGCATCGTCCTGCTCGTCCCGGCCGCCGCGCCCTCACCCGCCCTGGACGGCGCGGAGGCCGCCGTGATG
>NZ_KI866524.1:16632-35520 GCF_000511135.2 Microbispora sp. ATCC PTA-5024
CCTGTACGGCACCGCCGCGACGCTCGTCCGGGTGCTGGCGGAGGCGCCCGGCCTGCACCTGTGGCTGCTGGCGGTCGTGCCGTTCCCCGCCGTCGCGGCGCTGGCGCTCCTCCAGCGCGCCTACGCCTGCGGCCACTTCGGCGTGGCGTTCGCCTCCGTCCAGCTGGCCGACCCGCTCACCGCCGTCGCCTGCGGCGCCCTGCTCCTCGGCGAGCCCCTCCCCGCCAGCCCGGCCGCCGCCACGGCCGCCGGGCTGCTGGCCGCGGCCGGCACCGTCGCGCTCGCCCGTACGGCCACCGGCGCGGGCCCCGGCGCCACGACACCCCGCGCCACGACACCCCGCGCCACGACACCCCGCGCCACGACACCCCGCGCCACGACACCCCGCGCCACGACACCCCGCGCCACGACACCGCGCGCCACGACCGCCGAGACCGCCGAGACCGTCGTGACCGCGGTGGTCTCCGCCTCCGCGGCCGCCACCGCCTCCATGAGAACCCCCCCTCGTGAGATCGGAGCCCGATGAACGCCCTGCCGCTGACATCCGTCCCCGCCGCCCCGGAGGCCCTGCCCGGCGCCCCCGTGGAGGAGCCGCCCGCCCTGGCCGTCGCCGGGGCCCGCGTCCCGCGACTCCGGGTCCTGATCGCCGGCGACACCTACCCGCCCGACGTGAACGGCGCCGCCCACTTCACCCACCGCCTGGCGACCGGTCTGGCCGCCCGGGGCGGCCAGGTGCAGGTCGTCTGCGCCTCCCCCGAGGGCCCGGCTCGTACGGAGACCGGCGACGGGGTCGTGGTCCACCGGATGCGGTCGGCCCCGCTGCTCGTCCACCCCACGATGCGGGTCAGCCTGCCCGCCGGGCTCGGCCGTGCGCTGGCGGGGCTCATCGCGCGGGTGCGCCCGCAGGTCGTCCACGTCCAGGGACACTTCGTGGTGGGCCGCGCCGCGGTCCGGGCCGCGCGGGCGGCCGGCCTGCCGGTGGTCGCGACCAACCACTTCATGCCGGACAACCTGTTCCAGTTCGGCCGCGTGCCGGCCCGCCTGCGCGGGCGCGCAGGGGACCTCGCGTGGCGCGACCTCACGCGCGTCTTCGCCCGCGCCGACCACGTGACCACGCCCACCCGGATCGCGGCGGGGCTGCTGCGCGACAAGGGCCTCGCCGGCGACGTGGAGGCCGTGTCCTGCGGCATCGACCTGGAGCGGTTCCGGCCCCAGCCGCGGCCATGGGCCCGTGAGTGGGCGCTGCGCCGGTTCGGCCTGCCCGACCGGCCCACCGTGCTGTTCGTGGGCCGCCTGGACGAGGAGAAGCGCCTGGAGGACCTCGTGCTGGCGCTCCCCCACGTGCTCAACCACGTCGACGTGCAGGCGGTGATCGCCGGGACCGGCGGGCGGCGGGCCGGCCTGGAGCGCCTCGCCGCCCGGGTGGGGGTGGGCGACCGCGTGCGCTTCCTCGGGTTCGTCCCCGACGACGAGCTCCCCCGGGTGTACGCGGCGGCCGACGTGTTCGCCATGCCGGGCGTCGCCGAACTGCAGAGCATCGCCACTTTGGAAGCCATGGCCAGCGGGCTGCCGGTCGTCGCGGCCGACGCCATGGCCCTGCCGCACCTTGTCGCCGGCAACGGCCGCCTCTACCGGCCGGGCGACGTCCAGGCGATGGCCCGGCACCTGACGGCCGTGCTGACGTCGGACCGCCTGCGCGCGGAGATGTCGACCGTCAGCCTGGCCATGGCCGCCGAGCACGACCACCGGCATTCGCTCGCGCGGTTCGAGGAGATCTATCGGGAACTCGCCGCCGAACAGTAAAGAATCATGTGAACCACGTGCGGTTTCGGCAAAAAATCGGTTAATGTCCGTTCATGTCCGGCGCTTATTTCCCCCGCATCCAGACCGTCACGGGAGCCCTGCCCGTGGCCGAGATCGACGGTCCCGTGCTGCCCCAGGAGCATCTGCGCAGCGACACCCGGTGGGGGATCGGCGTCGAGTCGGATCCCCATCGGTGGATCGACGAGGAACGGTACGTCCTGGAGGAGATCAGGGCGCTGGGCCGGGAACACGGCCTGGGCCTGGTCGTCGAGCACAGCTGCGCCGGGCTGGCCCGCGACCCCGCCGCCCTCGCGCGGGTGGCCATGGCGGGCCGGGTCCCCGTGGTCGCCGCCACCGGGTTCGCGCCCGAGCCGTTCGCCGGCGACCTCATCCGGCGCTACGGCGTGGAGGACCTCACGTCCGACCTGCTGCACGAGATCGGCGCCGGGCTCGACGGCACCGGCGCGCGGCCCGGCCTCATCGTGGCGTCGGCATGGGGTGAGGTCCCCACGCCCGCCGAGGAGCGGGCCGTCACGGCCGCCGCCCGGGCGTCGCTGCGCACGGACCTTCCGGTGGCCACCGGCGGCCTCGAGCTGCTCGAGCTGCTGCTGTCGCAGAACGTGCCGCCCCGGCGGCTGAGCGCCCGCACCGCCGACCCGCTGGCGCAGCGCAAGATCGCCGAGACCGGCGCGTACGTCAGCGTGTGCGAGGTCGAGGACGTCCTCGCCCTGCTGGACGCCGGGCACGCCGAGCGGGTGCTGCTCAGCAGCGGCGTGACGCGGCGCGAGCACCTGGCCGCCTACGGCGGGCACGGGTACGGCCGGCTGTTCTCCGCCGTCCTCCCGGCCCTGCGGGAGGCCGGCGTGGACGGCGACACCCTGCGTCTCATCACCCACGAGAACCCGCTCCGCTGGCTCACCACCTGACGCGTCCGCGGTGATGGCACGATGTACGGCTGTGGTGACTATCGCCGACTGCCGACGCGTCCAGACCGGCTGGTTCCTGCTCCAGGCCCGGGCCCTGGGCGGCGAGGTGTGGACGGACGGCCCGCTGACCTGGATCGACGGGCTGGACGGCCAGAACCTCATGTTTCCGAGGGAGATGACGACCGCGGCCGTCGTCCGCGGCGTCGAGCGGGCCCGTGACCGGGGACGGCCCATCGTGGGCGCCTGGCTCGATCCGGCCGTCGACCCGGCGCCACTGGCGGAGGCGGGCTTCGAGCGCGGGTGGGCGCCCTGGTGGATGACGGCCGACCTGTCCCGGCCGATCGGCCGCCCGGTCCCCGGGATCGAGCTGCAGGAGGACACCGCCGACTACCAGGAGACGGATCCCGCCTACCGCGAGCTGCTGGCGCTGACCCGGCTGCGGCCGGCCCGCGCCTGGTACGCCGCCGCCTACACCCGCTCCCGCCGGTTCGCGGGCCGGGCCTGGTCGTTCCTCGACGGCGACCTGGCCGGGATCTTCGACATGGAGGTGTGGCAGCCCTTCCGGCGGCGCGGGTTCGGCACCGGCCTGCTGCACGCGGTGTGCGAGGCCGCCCGCGCTGCCGGGGCGCGGCACGCCGTGCTGAACGCGACCCCCGAGGGCGAGCGGCTGTACAGCGCGTGTGGCTTCACCCGCGTCGGCGACGACATCACCTGGTGGCTCCACCTGAGCGACTAGATCGGACGCCGCATTTCGGGAGCCCGGCCGGCTACAGTCAGGAGTCGAAGCCGAAGCCCATCGCGTCGAGCATGCGCAGCCAGGCGTTGCGGCGACCCTGGTGGGCGTCGGCGCGGACCATCGACCAGCGGGTGAACTGGACGACGCCCGACCTGACCGGCTCGGGCGGGAACGGCATGGGCTTGTCCCTGACCATCCGCAGCGACGTGCGCTCGGTCGGCCGGCCGTCAAGCAGGTCGAGCATCACGTTCGCGCCGAACCGGGTGGCGCCGACTCCGAGGCCGGTGTACCCGGCGGCGTAGGCGAGGCGGGAGCCGTACGCCGTGCCGAAGAAGGCGCTGAACCGGCTGCAGGTGTCGATGACCCCGCCCCAGCGGTGGGTGAAGCGCACGCCGTGGAGCTGGGGGAACGTCTCGAAGAAGTGCCTGGCCAGCTTCTCGAACGTGGCGTCCCGCTGGTCGTACTCCGGCCGGACCAGGCCGCCGTTGTGGTAGACGGCGTCGTAGCCGCCCCACAGGACGCGGTTGTCGTCGGTCAGCCGGTAGTAGTGGAACTGGTTGCCCGAGTCGCCGACGCCCTGCCGGTTGCGCCATCCGAGGGCGGCCAGCTGGGCGGCGGACAGCGGCTCGGTCATGAGCGCGTAGTCGTAGACCGGGATGAGGAAGTGCCGCAGCCGTCGCAGCAGCGGGGGGAACGCCCCGGTGCCGAGCGCCACCCGGCGGGCCCTGACGGAACCCTGGGGCGTGCGCAGCTCCAGCAGCCGCCCGCCGTCGCGCAGCGACCGGACCGGCGTCTCCTCGGCGACGCGGACGCCGAGGCGGACGCAGGCGTCCCGCAACCCCCAGGCCAGCCGGGCGGGGTCGACCATCGCCACGCCCTCGCGGTCCCACAGGCCGCCGAGATACGTCGGGGAGTCCAGCTCCGCGCGCACCCGGTCGGCGTCGAGCCGCTCCAGCCGGCGGCCGAGCGACGCGGCGACCGCCGCCTCCTCGTCGAGCCCGGCGAGCTGCCACTCCTCGGTGGCCACGCGCAACTCGCCGGTGCGCTCGAAGGAGCAGGCCACGCCGTGCCGGGCGAGCGACGCCTCGATCTCGCCGAGGTTCTCCCGCCCGAGCCGCTCCAGCGCGGCGATCTCGTCCGGCCAGCGCTCCAGCCCGTTGCCGAGGCCGTGGGTGAGGCTGGCCGCGCAGAACCCGCCGTTGCGGCCGGAGGCGGCCCACCCGGCGCGCCCGCCCTCCAGCAGGACGACGTCGAGCGAGGGGTCCCGCTCCTTGGCCATCAGGGCCGTCCACAGCCCGGTGAAGCCGCCCCCGACGACGGCCAGGTCGGCGGTGACGTCGCCCACGAGCCGCGGCAGCGGCTCGGGCGCGATCGGACGGTCCAGCCAGTACGGCTTGCGCTCCGCGTCAGCGAGCGCCTTCAGCGGACCCACGCATTCCACATCCCTTGCAGATCCCGTACAGATCCCGTGCAGGTGCCGTGCCGGGTCAGGCGCGGCGGCGGGCGGCGAGGGCGTTCACCACAGCGATCAGCACGCCCGCCGCGAAGATCAGCGTGCCCATGACGTTCACCTGCGGCGGGATGCCGACGCGGGTGGCGCCCCAGATCCACAGCGGGAACGTCACGGTGCCGCCGGAGTTGAAGTTGGTGATGACGAAGTCGTCGATGGACAGGGCGAAGGCCAGCATCGACCCGGCCAGCACACCCGGGAAGATCATCGGCAGCGTCACCAGCCGGAAGGTCTCCCAGGTGCCGGCGCCGAGGTCGCGGGCCGCCTCCTCCAGCGACCGGTCCAGCGTCATGACCCGCGCCCGGACCGTCACGGCCACGAACGAGATCGAGAACATGACGTGCGAGATCACGATCGTCCAGAAGCCCAGCGGGACGGCGAGCGTCACGAACAGCGACAGCAGCGAGGCGCCCATCACGATCTCGGCGCAGGAGATGGCCGCGAACATGACGAGGTTCGTCGCCCCGGCCCCGCGGAAGCGGTAGCGGCCGAGCGCGAGCCCGATCAGCGACCCGAGCACCCCGGCGATCACCATGGTCAGCACGGCGATCACCAGCGAGTTCCTCAGGGCCTTGGTCAGGTCGTCGATCTCGAACAGCTTGCCGTACCACTTCAGGGTGAAGCCCTGCCAGGAGGTGTTGAACCGGCCGTGCGTGTCGTTGAACCCGAAAAGGATCATGACCGCGATCGGCAGCACGAGCCAGGCGATCACCAGCCAGGTGTAGACCTGGAGGCCGCGGCCCCTGAACAGGCCCCTGCTCATCGGGCGGCCACCTCCAGCACGTCGTCGGTGCCGAGCGCCCGCGCGTAGACGAAGATGCCGACCAGCAGCAGCGCCATCAGCGTGAACGACAGCGCCGAGGCCGTCGGATAGTCCTGGTTCACCAGGAACTGGTTCTGGATCACGTTACCGATCATGGTGTTGCCGGTGCCGCCGAGGACGGAGGCGTTGACGTAGTCCGACGTCGCGGGCACGAACGTCATGAGCACGCCGGCGAACACGCCCGGCATCGACAGCGGCAGCACCACCCGTAGGAACGTCTGCGTCCTGCCGGCGTACAGGTCCTGCGCCGCCTCCAGCACCCGCGGGTCGATCCGCTCCAGCGCCACGTAGATCGGCAGCACCATGAACGGCAGGAAGTTGTACGCGAGGCCCCCGATGACCGCGACGCCGGTCGCCAGGATGTGGAAGTCCTGCGGGACCAGCCCGGCGCTCTTCAGCGGCCCGAGCAGCAGCCCGTTGTCCGACAGGAAGAACTGCCAGGAGATGGTCCGCAGCACGAACGACACGAGGAACGGCAGCAGCATCAGGAACAGGTAGACCGACTTGCGGCTGCCGCCCCTGAACGCGATCCAGTACGCCACCGGGAAGCCCACGATGATCTGGATCACGGTCGCGGCCAGGCCGTAGAGCACGGACCGGATGATCTGGTCGTGGTAGTTGGCGATGCCGTCCACGTAGCTGTGCCAGTTGAAGGTGAACGCGAACCCGTTCACCACGTCGCCGGACTGGAGCGACAGCGAGAGCATGACGACGGTCGGGACGACGAAGAAGATCGCGAGCCACAGACCGCCCGGGAAGATCAGCGCGTACGGCGTGAGCGCCGCCCTGAGTCGGCTCATGACGTGGTGATGGCCTGGAAGGTGCTCTCGAACTGCTTCTGCTCCGCCGAGTCCTTGAAGACCTTGTAGCTGCGCAGCTTCGACAGGTCGGCGTCGGAGGGGAACACCAGCGGGCTGGCGGCGACGTCCTCCAGGAGCTTCTTGTCGTCCCCGCTCGCCTTGCCGGCGTCGGCGGCGATGACGTCCTTGGCGCCGGGGACCGGGGTGACGTAGTTGATGTACTCGGCCAGGTGCGCGGCGACGTTCACGTCGTAGAAGAAGTCGATGAGCGTGATCGCGTCGACCGGGTTGGAGGCGGTCTTCGGGATCATCATGTTGTCCGTCCAGATGGTCGCGCCCTCCTGCGGGATCACGAACTTCAGGTCGGTGCCGTCGGAGACGTTCTTCTGGAAGATGTCGCCCGACCAGGCCATCGTCAGCCAGATGTCGCCCTTGCTCAGCGGGTCGACGTACGACTGGTCGTAGTACTTGCGGACGATCCCGGAGTCGCGCTGCTCCTTGAGCTTGGCCGCCGCCTTCTCCCAGTCGGCCGGGCCGGACTTGTCCGGGTCGATCCCCAGCGCGAACAGGCCGAAGTTGGCGATCTCCTGCGAGTCGGACATCATGCCGACCTTGCCCTTGTACTTCGGGTTCCACAGGTCGGCCATGCTGGTCGGCGGGGTGTCGACGTACTTGGGGTTGTAGGCGATGCCCGTCATGCCCGACGCCCACGGCACGCTGTAGACGTTGCCCGGGTCGTAGGACTCGTTCTTGTACCGCTCCCCCGCGTTCGCCGTATAGTTCGGCAGCTTGGAGTGGTCGAGCGGCACGAGGTACCCGAGCTGGACGAGCTGGGTGAACTGGATGCCGTTGGTGACCACCATGAGGTCGTAGCCGATGGACTGCCCGGCGGCGAGCTGCGGCTGGATCTTGGCGAACCAGCTCGCGTTGTCCTGGATGACCTCCTTGTAGGTCACCGTGATCCCGGTCTGCTTGGTGAACTGCTGCAGCTCGGGGTGCTTGGGGTCCATGTAGAGGGGCCAGTTGGCGAAGTCGACGTGGCCGGTCTTGGCCTTGCCCGCCCAGTACTTCTCCACCTCGGACTGGGCCTGGGCGGAGGAGGTCGGCTTGGCCACGCCCTTGCCCTGGACGCCGCAGGCGGCGAGCGCGAGGCCGGCGGCGGACATGCCGGCCAGGCGGAAGGCGTCCCGGCGGCCGAGACGGCGCTGGGTCGAGCCACGGAGGAAGGCGGGGTCGCGCCTGAAGTCGTTCATGGGGTTCGTGCTCCGGGGGTGTCGCGGTTAGCGCAGTTCGTAGGAGTGCCGGGGCTGCCAGGACAGCCACACCGTGTCGCCGCGCTCCGCGGTGATGGTGCTGTCATGGGCGTTCTGCTCGAACACGGTGATCTCCGCGCCGTCCGCGAGGACCACCAGGTAGCTGTTGTACGTGCCGAGGTAGACGACCTCGGAGACGGTCCCCCGCACGACGCTCAGGTCGCCCGTGGGCTGCTCCTTGGCGATCGTGATCTTCTCGGGCCGCACGGTGAGGTCGACGGTGTCGCCGGCGGAGACCGTCCCGTCCACGGGGATGACGATCCGGTCGCTCGGCCCGAGGGCCAGCACCGCGGTGTCGCCGGACACGGTCTGCACGGCGCCGCTCAGCAGGTTCGAGGTGCCGATGAACCCGGCGACGAACTTCGTCGAGGGCCGCTCGTAGATCTCGCGGGGCTCGGCCAGCTGCTCGACCAGGCCGTCGTTCATGACGGCGATGCGGTCGCTCATCGTGAGCGCCTCGCCCTGGTCGTGGGTGACGTAGACGAACGTGATGCCGACCTCGCGCTGGATGCGCTTCAGCTCGATCTGCATGGCCTGGCGGAGCTTGAGGTCGAGCGCTCCCAGGGGCTCGTCGAGGAGGAGCGCGCGGGGGCGGTTGACCAGGGCGCGCGCGAGCGCGACCCGCTGCTGCTGGCCGCCGGACATCTCCTTCGGGCGGCGCTTCTCCCGCCCCACGAGGTCGACGACCTCGAGGATCTCGCCGACGCGACGTGTGATCTCGGCGTCGGGCACCTTCCTGCGCCTGAGTCCGAACGCGACGTTGTCCCAGACGTTCATGTGCGGGAACAGCGCGTAGGACTGGAAGACCATGTTCACGTCACGCTTGTTCGGGGGGACGCTCGTGACGTCCTCCCCGTGGAGCCTGACGACGCCCCCTGTGGGGTCCTCGAACCCGGCGATCATCCGCATGCTGGTGGTCTTGCCGCAACCCGACGGGCCGAGGAGGGAGAAGAACTCGCCCTCCGCGATGGCGAGGCTGACGCCCTTGACCGCCCTTACGACCTCACCGTGCGAGACATACTCCTTGACGACGTTGTCGAGCTCGATGGCGGGCACGTCCTGTGATACGGGGGCAGCCTCGACGGCTGCCCCCGCGCCCGCCTGGATTTCTGTCATTCCAGGCTTATCCCTCTTTATCAATAGGTCCGGGGCCGGCTCTGCCTCGCCCGCCGACGGAGCCCTATTCGCCGATGTAGTGCATGACGTGCTTGACCCGCGTGTAGTCGTGCAGGCCGAAGACGGACAGGTCCTTGCCGTAGCCGGAGTGCTTGAAGCCGCCGTGCGGCATCTCCGACACGAACGGGATGTGGGTGTTGACCCAGACGACGCCGAAGTCGAGCCTCTTCGACATCCGCATCGCCCGGCCGTGGTCGGAGGTCCAGACCGACCCCGACAGGCCGTAGCGGACGCCGTTCGCCTTGGCGAGGGCGTCGGCCTCGTCGGTGAAGGTCTGGATCGTCATGACGGGCCCGAAGACCTCGTCCTGGACCATCTCGTCGTCCTGGCGGAGCCCGTCGACGACGGTCGGGGCGAAGAAGAAGCCCTTGTCGCCGAGGCGGGCGCCGCCCGTGAGGACCTTCGCGTGCTCGGGGAGCCGCTCGAAGAAGCCCTCGACCCTGGCCAGCTGGTTGGGGTTGTTCAGCGGGCCGAAGTAGGCGTCCTCCTCGTCGAGGCCGCCCACCTTGGTGTTCGCGGCGGCCTCGGTGAGGGCCGCGGCGAACTCGTCGTGAATGCTCTCGTGGACCAGGATCCGGCACGCCGCGGTGCAGTCCTGGCCGGCGTTGTACAGGCCCGCCCCGGCGATGCCCTCGGCGACGGCCTTGATGTCCTTGACGTCCTCGAAGACGACGACCGGGGCCTTGCCGCCCAGCTCCAGGTGGACGCGCTTGAGGTCGTCGGCGGCCGAGCGGGCGACCGACATGCCCGCGCCCACCGAGCCGGTGATGGCGACCATGCTCGCGGCCGGGTGCGAGACCACCAGGGCGCCGGTCTCGCGGTCGCCGGTGACCACGTTGAAGACGCCGGGCGGGAGCACGTCGCCCAGGATCTCGGCCAGCTTGAGGGTCGAGGCGGGAGTGGTGTCGGACGGCTTGAGGACGATGGTGTTGCCGGCGGCCAGCGCCGGGGCGATCTTCCAGACCGCCATCATCATGGGGTAGTTCCACGGGGTGACCTGGCCGACGACGCCGATCGGCTCGTGCCGGATCACGGAGGTGTGGTCGGCGAGGAACTCCCCGGCCGTCGGGCCCTCCAGCGTGCGGGCGGCGCCGGCGAAGAAGCGGAAGTGGTCGGAGGCGACCGGGGTCTCGTCCTCGGCCATCCGGGCGCGCGGCTTGCCGGTGTTGCGGCACTCCGCCTCGTTGATCTCGTCGGCGCGGGCCTCGATCGCGTCGGCGACCTTGAGCAGCAGCGCGGCGCGCTCGCCCGGCGTCGTCTGACCCCACGTCTCGAACGCGGCCGACGCGGCGGCGTACGCGGCGTCGACGTCCTCCTGACCCGACACCGGCGCCTGAGCGTAGACCTCCCCCGTCGTAGGGTCTACGACGTCGGAGAAACGGCCGCTCGTTGCGTCGACGAACTTCCCGTTCACGAAGTTCTGGAGACGGGTGGTCACCGTTGACCTCCTGGTGAGGTGGCTGAGTTGTCGCGACTCTGGCAGACAAACACGACATGAACAAGGGATTTCGTGGCTAAGATACCAAATTGCTACGAAATCGCTTGACAGAGGCGATTGAGCTGACAACATGTCAGACCACGACCGCAACATGTCAGGAACGGCCGCGTAACACGAGGTACGTAAGGGCTTTCCCCCGCTCGCCCGGCTAGAGAGGACACCCCCCGAGGATGACGACACCGCCAAAGGTACGCGCGGCCGCCAAGGGTGGGCCGGTGGTGCTGGACGAGATCTCCAAGCAGATCATCGAGCAGCTCCAGACGGACGGGCGAAAGCCGTACGCGGCGATCGGCAAGGCGGTGGGGCTGTCGGAGGCTGCGGTTCGCCAGCGGGTGCAGCGGCTGCTCGACCTCGGCGTGATGCAGATCGTCGCGGTGACCGACCCGCTCACGCTCGGGTTCCCGCGGCAGGCCATGATCTCCATCAAGTGCGAGGGCGACCTGGAGTCGGTGGCCGACGAGCTGTCGTCGATCGAGGAGATCGACTACGTGGTGCTCACCGCGGGCTCGGTGGACATCATGGTCGAGGTGGTCTGCGAGGGTGACAGCCATCTGCTGGAGATCCTCGGGAAGATCCGGGCCATCCCGAGCGTGCGGGCGACCGAGACCTTCGTCTACCTCAAGCTCCACAAGCAGACCTATTCCTGGGGCACCCGCTAGACGATCCTCGCGACCGCGCGCACGGGCGCGCCGTCGGCCCTCGGGAGCAGGATCGGCAGCAGCGACACCTCGATCGCGCGACCGGCCGCCTGCGCCTCCAGGAGCGGATCGAGGTTGCGCAGGTTCTCCGCGATGACGGCGTGGGCGCCGCACAGGGCCCGGTGCGCCGGAAGGTCCTCGGCCGGCGTGGGGTCCACGCTCAGCGCGTCGATCCCGACCGTGCGCACGCCCGACGCGACCACCAGGCCGGCGGCCTCCGGCGAGAGGAAGGGGTGCTCCAGGTACTCCGCGGTCCCCCACCGACCGGCCCAGCCCGTCGCGACGAGCAGGATCACTCCGGGCGAAAGGTGGGGCGCGAGCGTCTCCGGCGGGATCGGCGACCGGGGCGGCAGCCCGCGAGCGTCGGCGACCGCCGCCGGGCCCACGAAGCGCTCCAGCGGCAGGTCGTCCAGGGCGGGGAGCGCGTCGTCCACGTGGTACGGCGCGTCCACGTGGGTGCCCGACTGCGACCCGAGGTGCAGGGCGAGCACGTTGACGCCCTCGGCGGCCGTGGTGAGCGCCGGGACGATCTCCACCTCGGGGTCGCCGGGATAGACCGGCATCCCGGTGACCAGGGGCACCGACAGGTCGACGAACACGCTGCCTCGCCTTCTCCAGGGCTCAGTGCTTCTCCGTGACCGCGAGGAGGCTCACCAGGTCGTACGCCACGTGGGAGGCCGCGACCGCGGTCATCTCCGCGTGATCGTACGCCGGGGCGACCTCCACCACGTCCGCACCGACGAGGTCGCATCCGGCGAGCCCGCGCAGGATCTCCAGGAGTTCGCGGCTGGTCAGCCCGCCCGCCTCGGGCGTCCCGGTGCCCGGCGCGTGGGCCGGGTCGAGCACGTCGATGTCGACGGACACGTACAGCGGCCGGCCGCCGATCCGCTCCCGCAGCGCCGCGGCCACCTCGTCGACCCCCCGCCGCATCACGTCGGCGCTGGTGACGACGCCGAACCCCAACCGGTGGTCGTCGTCGAGGTCCTTCTTCGCGTACAGCGGCCCGCGGATGCCGACGTGACTCAGTGCCTCGGTGTCGAGGACGCCCTCCTCCACGGCCCTGCGGAACGGAGTGCCGTGGGTGTACTCGGCTCCGAAGTAGGTGTCCCAGGTGTCGAGGTGCGCGTCGAAGTGCAGCAGCGCGACGGGACCGTGCTCCCGGGCCGCCGCCCGCAGCAGCGGCAGCGCGATCGTGTGGTCGCCGCCGATCGTGACGAGCCGGGTGCCGCCCGCCATGAGCGCGGACGCCGCCCCCTCCAGCGTCTCGACGGCCTCCCTGATGTCGAACGGGTTGACCGCCACGTCCCCGGCGTCGGCGACCTGCACGGCCTCGAACGGCGACACGTCGAGCCCCGGATGGTACGGCCGGAGCAGGCGGCTCGCCTCACGCACGGCGGACGGGCCGAAGCGGGCCCCCGGCCGGTAGGACACGCCGCTGTCGAACGGCACGCCCACGACCGCCACGTCCGCGCGCTCCACCTCGTCGATGCGCGGCAACCGCGCGAAGGTCGCAGGCCCCGCGAAGCGGGGGACGCGGGAGGAGTCGACGGGCCCCCGTGGCTCGGTCATGACGTGTGCCTGCCCTTCTTCTCGGTGTTCGTGTCGTCCCGGTGGCCGTCGTACAGGTCGGCCCGGCGGTCCCGGTGGACGTCGTTGCGCGGCCCGACCGCCTTGTCCCGCGCCTCGGACAGGTCGCAGTCGGCCACCAGCACGGCGGCGCGGTCCTGCAGCAGCGGTCCCGCGAGCGGGTAGCCGTCCGGGCCCATGATCGAGGTGCCGCACACCCATCCCACGCCCCGCTCGGCGGCGCAGCGGTCGGCGACCGCGACGAACATGCGGTTCGCGGCCGCGGCCACCTGCGCGTGCGCGACCAGCACCGGCCGCTCCCCCGCCGGCACCGGTGAGGACGGCCAGTTGGTGGACACGGCCAGCACATCGGCCCCCGCCAGCGCGGCGGCGCGCACCCACTCAGGAAACTCCAGGTCGTAGCAGACCATCATCCCGACGCGGCCGATCGCGGTCTCGACCACGGGCGGACGCTCACCGCCCGGGGTGAACACGTCCTGCTCGTCGTGCCACAGGTGGGCCTTGCGGTAGACGGCCCGCAGCCCGCCGGGGTCGACCATCGCCTGGCTGTTGCGCACCCCGTCCGGGGTCTGCTCGCAGAACCCGCCGACGATCACCAGGTCGTGCGCGCGGGCCAGGCGCTCCCACTGCGAAACCGTCGGCCCGTCGGGCGGCTCGGCGAGCGCCCTCGCCTCCTCCGGCCCGGTGAAGACGTAGCCGCTGTTGACGAGCTCGGGCAGCACCACGAGCCGGGCCCCGGCCGCGGCGGCCTCGGCGACCGCGGCGGCGGCCGCCTCCCGGTTGCCGGCCGCCCGCCCCACCTGCAGGGGGAGCTGCGCGACGGCCACCCGCGCCGTGGCGGTCACAGGCTGACCAGCTCGCGCTCGCTGGCCTCGACGACCGACTCCTCGGAGGCGACGTCGAGCGTGCGGCACAGCGCCAGGTAGACGCCGCCGGCCACGACCAGCCCGACCGCGAACGCGACGTCCACGCCGCCGATCGCGGCGGCCACCGGCCCCGTGAAGAAGCTCAGCACGACGAACGGGACCATGGCGGCCAGGCCGGCCAGGTAGGAGACGAGGCCGCGCCACGCCCACATCCCGTAGATGCCGTCCTTGCGGAACAGGTGGGTGATCGCGTAGTGGCCGCGCCGGACGAAGAAGTAGTCGACGAGGTTCACGGCGGTCCAGGGCACCAGGACGTACAGCATGATGAGCTGCGCGTTGGTGAACGCGGTCGAGAAGTCCGTGATGAGGACCATGCCGACGAACGCCGACACGACGGCGAGGACGAGGACCGTGACGATCCGGATCGACCGCGTCGGCGTCACCGGACGCACCGTGTCCACCGCCGTCACGACCGTCAGCATGCCGCTGTACGCGTTGAGGCCCATGGTGGCCACGAGAACGAGCACCGACACGACGGTGAGCACGCCGCCGAGACCGGTGACCACGTTCTCCCCCGCGTCGTGGATGCCGACCAGCGGGTCGCTCACCCCGAGGCGGGTGGCCATCCAGGCGCCGATGGGGATCAGCCACAGCGGGGAGGCCGAGGCGCCGAAGAAGACCGACCACACGATGTGCGAGGTCCTGGTCCGCCGCGGCAGGTAGCGGGAGTAGTCCGAGACGTACGGCGCGTAGGTGATGTTGTAGGAGGCGGCCACGGCGAACTGGACCATGAAGGCGACCCAGGTGAAGCCCCCGGCCGCCGGGGCCTTCCCGCCCGCTCCCCCGGCCAGGACGGCGACGGTCAGCACGAGCCACAGCGGCAGCGAGATCCAGAACAGCACCTGGAACGCCCGGTGCATCCAGTCGTAGCCGTAGACGGCGAGCACGGCCGCCACGACCGTGATGACCAGGCCGACCACCGGCTTGCTCCAGCCGAAGACCGCGTTGAGGCCGTTGTCGACGATGACCGTGTCGATGACGTTGAAGCCGACGTAGGTGAACAGCGTGCCCGCGAGGGCCACCACCACGCCGCGGTACCCGAGCTGGGCCCGCGACTGCACCATCTGCGGCAGCCCGAGCCACGGCCCCTGCGAGGCGTGGAACGCCATGAAGAACGTCCCGAACAGCACGCCGAGGGCGCTGGCGAGCGAGGTCCACCCGAGGGACAGGCCCATCGCCGGGCCGATGAAGCCGAGCGCGACCGTGTAGGGCTGGAAGTTGCCGCAGAACCAGAACGGGCCCTGGTGCCAGACCTTGCCGTGGCGCTCGGTCTCCGGCACGTAGTCGATGGAACGGACCTCGATTCCTCCCGCGGGGGAGGCCGCAGTCGTGGTCATACATTCCTCCTGGTCATGGGGAGATTGGTCGAGTCTGCCGTCCGCCCGTTCAGCCGGACAATTGTCACCATCACGGGAAATAAGGTGACGTTTGTGGATGGGCACAAAGCAGACGACGGCCCCGCGACCGTCGAGGACCTGGTGCGCTCGCCCGCGCTTCAGCTTCGGGTGGTGGCGGGCGAGCGCGGGCTGGGCCGGTCGGTGTCCTGGGCCCATGTGAGCGAGCTGGAGGACCCCACCCCCTGGCTGCTCGGCGCCGAGCTGATCATGACGACCGGCATCGGCGTCCCCCGCGGGGCCGCCGCCCAGCGGGCCTATCTCGAGCGGCTCGACGACGCCGGGGTCGCCGGGCTCGCCCTGAGCGCCGGTCTGCACGTGCCGCCGCTGCGCCGCGGGTTCCTCGACGCCGCCGAGGAGCGCGGGTTCCCGGTGCTGGAGGTGCCGCTGGCCGTCCCGTTCATCGCGGTCGCCCAGGAGGTCGCGGCGGCCGTGCAGGAGGACGCGCGGCAGCGGCTCGGCGCGCAGCTGCAGGTGTTCGGCGCGCTGCGCTGGCTGGCCTCCGAGGGACTCGACGCCGCCGCGCTGTTCACCCGGCTGGAACGGCTGTCGGGCTACGACGTGTACCTGAGCACGCCCCAGGGCCGGCCGCTGCTGCCCGGCGTGCCCGTCCCCCCGGACTCGGTGACGCTGCCGTCCTCGGCGGAGGCGCCGCCCACGATTCCCGGCGGCTTCGCGCTGCCCGTCCCCGCGCCGGACGGCCCGGCCGGGTTCCTCGTGGCGTTCGAGCGGGAGGGCGCGCGCCCGGCGGGGCTGGCCGTCGTCCAGCACATCGCGACCGTGGCCGCCCTCCAGGTCGCCATGGTGCGCAGCGAGCGCGAGACGCTGCGCCGCCAGGGCGCCGAGACGCTCGCCGAGTTGCTGCAGGACGCGCTCGACCCGGCCACCGCCCGCCGCCGGCTCTCCCGGATGGGCCTGCCGCCGGAGGAGGACGTGGCGTTGCTCGTGGTCCGCGGCGCCGCCGAGGACGCCGTCGTCCGGGCGCTCGACGAGCACCCCCACCTGATGCTCCGCCACCACCGCGATCTGTACGTGCTCACGCCGTGGTCGTCCGGCGGGCCCGGCGCGGCGAGCGGGCTGCGGGAGATCCCGGGCATCGCGGTCGGCGTCAGCAGGCCGCTGCGGCCGGGACGCTCGCTGCGGGTGGCACAGCGGGAGGCTTCATGGGCCGCGTCGAGGGCCGCCGAGTCGGGCCAGCCCGTCGTCGGCTACGGCGAGGACACGACGGGCCGCTGGCTGCCCGACGACGTCGGCGTGCTGTCCGGCCTGGTCGAGCACGTGCTCGGCGACGTCCTGCGCTACGACGCCGAACACGGCTCGGGCCTCGTCGCCTCCGTCCGGACGTGGATGGAGCGCGACCGCCGGGTGGACGACGCGGCCAGGGCCCTGCACGTCCACCCGAACACGCTGTCCTACCGGTTGCGCAGGTTCGGGGCGCTCACCGGCCGCGACCTGTCCGCGACCGGTGACTTCGCCGAGGTGTGGCTGGCGATCCGGGCCGCCGGGCAGCTCGGCCGGATCACCTGGGATCCGTGAGCCCTACAGCTTCGGCTTGGCGGCCTTGTAGAGCCACGCGTCGAAGAGCGGGTCGAGGTCCTGGCCCGACAGCTTCTCCGCGAGGTCGACGAAGTCGCGGGTCGTGACCGTCCCGTACTTGTTGTCCTCGGTCCAGGTCTTGAGGAGCGTGAAGAAGGTGTCGTCGCCGATCTTCTTGCGCAGGGCGTGCAGGGTCATGCCGCCGCGCAGGTAGACCGCCTCCCAGTCGAACATGTCGGCCCGGCCGGGGTTGCCCGTCTTCGTGTCCCAGAACGCGCCCTTCTGCCTGTAGTGCTTGTCGAAGATCGACTGGGCCGACGGGCCGCCGTGCTGCTCCTGGTAGAGCCACTCGGCGTACGTCGCGAAGCCCTCGTTGAGCCAGATGTCCTTCCAGCTCCGCAGGCCGACGCTGTCGCCGAACCACTGGTGGGCCAGCTCGTGCACGATCTCCAGGTCCTCGCTCGGGCCGCCGTCGTACACCGGCCTGCCCTGCGTCTCCAGCGCGTATCCCACGTTCAGCTTGTCGCCGATGCCGCCGGTGGAGGAGAACGGGTAGCCGCCGAAGACCTTCGACTCCCAGGCGATGGCCTTGGCCGTGGTGCGGTGCAGGTACTTCGACTTCTTGGCGACCGCCGGGTCGTAGGCCGTGATGTTCGGCACGCCCGCGACGGCGCCCTCGGTGACCTTGAACTTCCCGATCGCGATCATCGCGAGGTACGTCGCCATCGGCTGGGACATCTCCCACCTGACCGTGGTGTAGCCGTTCCTGACGGGGACGATCCCGGGGTTCTTCGGCTCGCCGTTGGCCAGGACCGTCAGGCCCACCGGGACCGAGACGCGGAAGCCGAAGGTCGCCTTGTCCTGCGGGTTGTCGTTGGCCGGGAACCAGCTGCGGGCGCCGTCCGGCTCGGACACCACGGTGGCGCCGTCCTTGGTGTTGATCCAGCCCTCCAGCCCGAGGGCCTTGTCGTTGATCGCCTTCGGCGCGCCCGCGTACGACACCTCGACCGTGAAGGCGGCGCCCGACGGCAGTCCCTCCTTGGGGGTGACCACGAGCTCCTGGCCCTTGCGGCGGTAGGAGGCCCGCTTCCCGTTCACCTCCAGCTTCGTGATCGCCGGTCCGGAGTAGTCGAGGTCGAACCGGGAGAGGTTCTTGGTCGCGGTGGCCTTGATGGTCGTGGTCGCGGAGATGCGGTGGGTCCTGGGGTCGAACCGCAGGGCGATGTCGTAGTGGCCCACGTCGTAGCCGCCGTTGCCCGCCAGCGGGAAGTACGGGTCGCCGAGGCCGGCGGAGCCGGGCGTGAAGGTGTCCTTCGACTCGGTGCGGGACGCGTCCCGGAGGGTCGTGCGGCGAGCGGTCGCGAGGGCCGCCGTGCCGCGCTCGCGGGAGGCCGTGCGGCGGGCGCCGGCCTCCAGGGCGGCGGCATCGCGCGGACCGGCCTCCAGGGCGGCGCCGGCGTCAGCGGGCCGGGCGTCGCCGGAGCGCGCGTCCTGGACGGTGACGGTGAGGGGGGCGTCATCCCCTCCGGGCGTGTCGGCGAGGGCGGCCGTGGGGGTGACCGTGGGGGTGACTGCGGTTGTGAGCAAGGTCAGACCGGCGGCGGCAAGCGCCGCAAGGGGGGATCTGCGAGGCATGGCCACCATCGTGGTGCATCGCCCCGGCAAATATGTACTTATTCCATTTCGGTCAGGCTTCGGTCTGGTCGTCCGGACCGGTGTGTACGGTGGTCCCCGGCTCGAGGGGAGTCAGGGGCGGCGTTCGAGGATGCCGGCGATTTCGTTCAGGAAGCCGTCCACCTCGGTGATCGCGTACCCGGGGCGGAACATCACCGTGGAGAACGTGGCCGCCCGGACCTCGTCGGGGGTCAGCGGCCGGTCGGCGGTGCCGCGGAGCGTCTCGACCACCCGGTCGAGGAAGGCGTCCACCTCGTCCTCCCGGTAGCCCATGCCCAGCCGGCCCGGCCGGAAGGCCACCCGCTCGACCTTCTCGGCGTGGCCCTCCCACCACTCCGGCGTTCCCGGGCGGGGCGGTGCGGGTGTCGCCCCAGCAGGCTCTGCCGTACGGGCTGGGGGTGGAGGTGGGGGTGCGGCGGCCGGCGGGGCGGACGGCGCGGCGGGGGCAGGCGATGCGGCGCCGAGCGGGGCCGCGGAGGCCGGCGAGG
>NZ_KI866524.1:35718-60472 GCF_000511135.2 Microbispora sp. ATCC PTA-5024
GGGGTGCGGCGTCGCGGCGGGGTGCGGCGTCGCCGGCCCGCCGGCCACGAGCACGTCGGTGGTGGCCAGGTCGGCGGGCGCCTTCGAGCCCGAGGGCCTGTTCGGGGCCGCGGGATCTTCCGCGACCGCGGGATCTTCCGCGGCGGCCGGGGCGCCGGAACCGGTACGAGCCTTCGGTACCGCGGGGCCTTCCTTGGCCGCCGGGGCGCCGGAACCGGCGGCGCGGGCCTCCAGGGCGACGATGAACGCGTCGAGCGCGAAGTCCACGGCCGTCTCGTTGTAACCGCCCAGCTTGACGCCGAACTTGGCCTCGCGGATCTCGTTCGGCGTGATCGGCCGCTCGGCGGCGGGGCCGGACGCGAGCGTCCGCTCGATCCTGCGGATCAGTTCGTCGACCTGGCCGGGGTCATAGCCCAGCCGCACGGCCATGACGCGTGGAAAGCGATTCACCCACTCCTCCGGGCCCTCTGCGAAACCTGTCCATTCTGTCCGTACGGCGATTCTGTCGGTACGCCGATCACAAAAGCGATACCTGGTGATCGCCCGATCCCCAGACGTGACCCGAAATATGCAGATAGGCTCGGGAATCTATGCGGGTCGCCGATCTCTCCTTTCGCTATGGACGACGGGAGCCCTGGGTCCTCGCCGGCGTGGACATGACCCTCGGCGCGGGCGACGTCGTCGAGATCGTGGGCCCGAACGGCACCGGGAAGTCCACCCTCCTGCGCCTTCTCGCGGGACTCCTGCGGCCCGTCCGTGGAGCGGTCGAGGACCGTCCGCCCGTCGTCGGGTACGCCCCGGAGCGCTTCCCCGCGGCCCAGCCGTTCACCGTGGCCGGCTACCTGCGGCACATGGCCGCGATCAGGAAGGTCGCGCCGGGGGACGTCGGCGAGTGGACCGACCGGCTCGGCATGGACCAGCTGCTGGGGCAGCGGCTGCCCGACCTGTCCAAGGGCAGCGCCCACAAGGTCGGGCTCGCCCAGGCCCTCCTGTGCCGCCCCGGGCTGCTCGTCCTCGACGAGCCGTTCGCCGGACTCGACGCGGCGACCCGCGCCGAACTGCCCGTCGTCATCGCCGAGGTGTCCGCCAGGGGCGGCACCGTGGTGGTCAGCGACCATCAGGGCGACCTGCGGGGCCTTCCGGGCATGCGCCGCTACGAGGTCGCGGACAGGTCGGTGCGGGAGGCCGCGGCGGGGACCGGTCCGGAGCCGGAGCGGCTCGCCGTCCTGGAGGTCGACGTCCCGGCGTCCGAGGCCGCCCGGCTGGCCCGCCGTCTCCGCGCGGACGGCTACACGGTGCGGACCGGCCTCGCGCCCTCCGTCCCCGTTTCCGGTGAGCGGGACGCCCCGGACGTCCGGGACCTCGGGGCCTCCGACGTCGGCGACTCCAGGGTCGGCCCCCGGTCCGGGGAGGCGTCGTGATCGCCCTGGTCCGGTTCCGGATCGCCGGGTACGCCCGGTCGCACCGGGCGCTGCAGCCCCTCATCGGGCTGCTGCCGCTGCTCGCCATCCTGTACGCGACGCCGGTGCCGCCGGGCCAGGAGCTCGGCGCGGCGGCCGACTCGGCGGGCATCCTGATCCCGGTGTTCGCCTGGGCGGCGCGCGGACTGCTCGACAGCGAGCCCGACGAGCAGCGGATGATCTCCATCGTCGCCGCCGGTCGCGCCGAGCTCGTGAGCGGCCTGCTCGCCGCCTTCGCGTACGACCTCGTGCTGGCCGCCGTCTCCGAGGTCGCCCTGCTGGCCCGGCTCGCCGGGAGCCCGACGGCGGGTCAGGTGGCGCTGGGCGTGGCCCTGCACCTGTTCTCGGTCGTGGCCGGGATCACCCTGGGCGCCCTGACCAGCCGCCCCATCCTTCCCTCGCCGGCCGTCTCGACCATCGTCCTGATCGCCGGATATCTCGCGACGTTGATGGTCAGCGCGTCGAGCGTCCACTGGCTGAGCGTCCCGGTCATGACGTGGATGCGGGACGCGCACCACGGCCTGCTCGAGTCCCGTCTCCCCTCGCTGGCCGCCGAGTCGCTCCTGTGGCCCGCCGCCGGGCTGGCCGCCTACGCCTGGCTTCGCCGTACGCGTCCCTGAACCGGGCCGCGACGCTCCCCGGGAGGGGGATCGAGCCGCAAGGAGGCGGGGGTCGCGGCGGGATCGGCCGTCAGGAGGCGGGGGTCGCGGCGGCGAGCTGGCCGCAGGCGCCGTCGATCTCGCGGCCCCGGGTGTCGCGCACGGTGACGGCGACGCCGTGGGACTCCAGACGGCGGACGAAGGCCCGCTCGTCCTCCGGCCGGGAGGCGGTCCACTTCGAGCCCGGCGTGGGGTTGAGCGGGATGAGGTTGACGTGGACGAGCTTGCCCTTGAGCAGGCGTCCGAGCAGGTCGGCCCGCCACTCCTGGTCGTTGATGTCCTTGATCAGGGCGTACTCGATCGACACCCGGCGCTTTGTCTTGGCCGCGTACCGCCAGGCCGCCCCGAGCACCTCCGACACCTTGTGGCGGGTGTTGATCGGCACGAGCGTGTCGCGGAGCTCGTCGTCGGGGGCGTGGAGCGAGAGGGCCAGCGTGACCGGCAGTCCCTCGTCGGCCAGCTTCTCGATGGCGGGCACCAGGCCGACGGTCGACACGGTCACGCCGCGGGCGGAGATGCCCAGCCCCTCGGGCGCGGGGTCGACGAGGCGGCGGACGGCGCCGACGACGGCCTTGTAGTTGGCCATCGGCTCGCCCATGCCCATGAAGACGACGTTGGTGATCCGGCCGGGCCCGCCGGGGACCTGCCCCGCGGCCAGGGCCCGGGCCCCGGCGACGACCTGCTCGACGATCTCGGCGGTGGACATGTTCCGGGTCAGGCCGGCCTGGCCGGTGGCGCAGAAGGGGCAGTTCATGCCGCAGCCGGCCTGGGAGGAGACGCACATCGTGACCCGGTCGGGGTAACGCATGAGGACCGACTCGACGAGGGAGCCGTCGAACAGCTTCCACAGCGTCTTACGGGTGGTGCCGCCGTCACAGGTGATCTCCCGTACGGAGGTCAGGAGGGGCGGCATGAGCTGCGCGACCAAGCGCTCCCGGGTGTCTCCGGGCAGGTCGGTCATCTGCTCGGGGGTCTCGGTGAGCCGGGCGAAGTAGTGGCGTGAGAGCTGGTCGGCGCGGAACGGCTTCTCCCCCAGCTCGGCCACGGCGGCCCGCCGCTCGGCCATCGTGAGGTCGGCCAGATGGCGCTGGGGCTTGCCCCGCCGCGGCGCAACCAACGTCAGCTGCCCGGCCTTCGGCTGCTCGCTCACGCAAAACCCTTCCCATCTCCTGACCGCGTGCTCTTAACGATCGCGGCCGGCGGCTTTACATTCTGGTTCGGCGGTCTAATCCCGGAGGTAGATGTGGACGTCTCTGTGGTCCTCACCAGCCCCAACCCTTACGGGAGCCGCACGTTGACAATCGAATCCGACCGGGCGTCCTCCGTAGCTTACCTTCGGGACGCCAGGGGGACCGTCCACGGAGCCGTCTGGCTGGCCAACCACGCCCCGGCCCCGGCGGCCGTCGACCTGGCGAGGGCCAACGCCGGCCTTCCACCGCTGATGCCGGCCTCCGGGACCCGGCACCCCGCGGGCACGCCGCCCCTCGACCCGGCGACGCTGTCGGTGCTGTGGTTCGAGGAGGGCGACGGCGTCGCCCTGTACGAGAACGACGATCTCCTGGCCGTCATTCCGGGATGGGCCGACATGGCCCGCGGCATGCCGGGCTACGCGAGGGACGCCGCCGGGGAGTCGCCGTTCGCCTGGTCGCTGGGCGAGGCGCTGGAGGGGCTCGCCCCGAGGGTGGCGAAGGCGCGGGCGTACTGGCAGTGGCGGCAGGCGGAGGGTAGCTGGGCGTCGTTCCAGCAGTTCGTGATGGGGCATCTGGACAGCAGGGTCGGGCCGCCGGGCCGCTACTGGGACGTCGGAGGCGACCGGCTCCCCCTCGTCGGGGTGAGCGAGCGGCCCTACCGGGGCTACACGGTCCTGTCCACGGTGGGGATGAGCTGCCAGCGGATGCCGACGGCCGAGCTGTACGACACGGCCTGCCGGGTCGAGCTCGCGGTGGCGACGCGCCAGGACCCGAGGGTGGCGGCCCGGCTGTTCGCCTGGCTGGCGCAGTACCCATGGCGGTCGGTGACCTGGCTGGGGCACGGGCACACGGCCCGGTGGTTCCAGCGGCCGGGAACGTTCCCCTTGGACGGCGGCCACCAAGGGGTGATCATGCTGGCGGATCCGCCGGGGATGCCGGACATGTCCGGCTTTTTGTTCGGGGGCGACTCCGTGCGGTGGCTGTGGCTCATCCCGCTCACCGACACCGAGCTCCGGGTCGTGGCGGACCAGGGGCACGAGGTGATCAGCGAGCGGCTGGCCGTGCACAGCCGGATCTAGACGGTCAGCGGACCGGCACGAGGAGTGTCAGCAGCAGCCAGACCGGGACGAGCGTGAAGAGCAGCGAGTCGAGCCGGTCCATGACGCCGCCGTGGCCCGGCAGCAGGCTGCCCATGTCCTTGATGCCGAGATCGCGCTTGATGACCGACTCGATCAGGTCGCCGAGCGTCGCGCAGACGACCCCGGCGGCGCCGATCAGGGCGCCCTGCCAGTAGCCGACGTCCAGCAGGAAGTGGACGAGTAACGACCCGCCGACGACGCAGGCGAGGGCGGACCCGGCGAAGCCCTCCCAGGTCTTCTTCGGGCTGATCAGCGGCGACATCCGGTGCCGGCCGAACAGGATGCCGGCGAAGTAGCCGCCGATGTCGCTGCACACGGTCACGGCGATGAAGACGATGACCCTGTCGGCGCCTTCCTCCGGCGACAGCAGCAGCGGGACGAACCCGGCGAGCAGGGCGGGATAGGCCGCGATGAACAGGGCGGCCGTGGCGTCCCGGACGTATCCCTCGGCGCCCTGGAACATCCGCCAGGTCAGCAGGACCATCACGGTCACGGCGAACGCGCCGACGAGGAAGGCCGTCCCGCCCCAGTAGGGACCGACGACCATGGCGGCGAGACCGGCGAGCAGCGGGACGAGCGGCACCCGGATGCCACGGGAGGCGAGGGCCCTGGCCAGCTCGTGGACGCCGAGCCCGACCGCGGCCATGACGACGGCGAGGAACGCCAGCTTCACCACGTACAGCGAGCCGATGACGACCACGCCGAGCGCGACGCCGACCGCGACGGCCGCCGGCAGGTTGCGGCCCGTACGGCTCCCGCCGCCGGGCCCGCCCGAGGACCCGCTCACGCGATCACCCCCCGGCACCGCGGATGGCCCGGCCGCGTCACCGGCGTCGGCCGGCCCGTGCCCGTTGCCCGACGCCCCGGCGGCGCTCTTCGCCGAGTTCCGGTCGCCAGCCGTTCCGTCCACAGCGTCCACTCCCTGTATACGCGTGATCCTTGCGCCGCCCTGTCCACACAGTGCGGCACAAGGATCACGGTCGTGCCGTCCGGCCCTGCCGGGGACCCTCCCCCGGCGCCGGGTCATCAGACCTCGAGAAGCTCGGCTTCCTTGTGCTTCAGCAACTCGTCGATCTTCGCGACGTGCTTCTGGGTGAGGTCGTCGAGCTCCTTGACCGCCCGGTGGACCTCGTCCTCGCCGACCTCGCCGTCCTTGACGAGCTTGTCGAGGACCTCCTTGGCGTGACGCCTGATGTTCCGCACGGAGACACGGCCGCTCTCCGCCTTGTTGCGGGCCACCTTGATGTACTCCTTGCGGCGCTCCTCCGACAGCTCGGGGAACACGACGCGGATGACCGCGCCGTCGTTGCCGGGGTTGACGCCGAGGTCGCTGTCGCGGATGGCCCTCTCGATGGCGTTCAGCGAGCCCTTGTCGTACGGCTGGACCAGCACCATGCGCGCCTCGGGCACATGGAAGGACGCGAGCTGCTGGATGGGCGTGGGCGACCCGTAGTAGTCCACGCTGATCTTGCTGAACATCGAGGGGGTGACGCGGCCGGTGCGGATGCTCGCGAAGTCGTCCTTGGCGACCGTCACCGCCTTGTCCATCTTCTCCTCGGCCTCGAGGAGGGTTTCGTCGATCACTGCGGCTCCCTATTTCCCTGCCGGACTCACCAGCGTGCCGATCTTCTCACCGCGGACCGCCCGCAGGATGTTGCCCTCGCCCATGAGATCGAAGACCACGATGGGCAGGCCGTTGTCCATGCACAGGCTGATCGCGGTGGCGTCCATGACCCCGAGACCCCGCGTCAGGACCTCACCGTACTCGAGCTGGTCGAACCGCACAGCGTCCGGATTCTTCCGGGGGTCGGAGTCGTACACGCCGTCGACCTGCGTGCCCTTCAGCAGCGCCTCCGCGCCGATCTCCAGTGCGCGCTGGGCGGCGCAGGTGTCGGTCGAGAAGAACGGCGAGCCGAGCCCGGCGCCGAAGATGACCACGCGGCCCTTCTCCAGGTGGCGGATCGCCCGCCGCGGCAGGAACGGCTCCGCGACCTGCTGCATCGTGATCGCCGTCTGCACGCGGGTGTCGATGCCGCGCTTCTCGAGGAAGTCCTGCAGGGCGAGGCAGTTGATGACCGTCCCGAGCATGCCCATGTAGTCGGCGCGGGCGCGGTCCATGCCCCGCTCCGACAGGGCCGCGCCGCGGAACATGTTGCCGCCGCCGACGACGACCGCCACCTGAACGCCCTCGCGGACGGCCTCGGCGACGGAGTCGGCGAGCTGGGCCACGACGAGCGGGTCGATCCCGAGCGACTCGCCGCCGGCGAACGCCTCACCGGACAGCTTCAGCATCACCCGCTTCCAGCGCAGCGGCCCGTCGTACGACGAAGCCGCCGGCGTGGCGGGTCTGGTGTTCTCCTGCACGGCGGCGGCCTCCTCGGATATAAGTGCGGGTCAGAGCTCCTGGCTGTAAGCCTAAGCCTGGCCGACCTTGTAGCGGGTGAAGGCCAGGACCTTGACGCCGGCCTCGTCCGCCACCTTCGCGATCGTCTTCTTGTTGTCCTTCACGAAGGCCTGCTCCAGCAGCGTGAAGTCCTTGTACCAGCCGTTGACCCGGCCGTCGACGATCTTCGGGATGGCGCCCTCGGGCTTGCCCTCCTCGCGGGTCATCTGCTCGAACACCGACCGCTCCTTCTCGATGACGTCGGCCGGCACCTCGGCGGGGCTGAGGTACTTGGGCGCCATCGCGGCGGCGTGCTGGGCGATGTCCTTGGCGACCTCGGCGTTCGGCTTGTCCAGCTGGACGAGCACGCCGACGGTCGGCGGGAGCTGCGGGTCGGTCTTGTGCATGTAGGACGTGATGAAGCCGCCCTCGAGGAGGGAGAACCGGCGGATCTCGATCTTCTCGCCGAGCGCCGCGTTGGCCTCGTCGAGGAGCTCCTTGACCGTCTTGCCGTCGACCTGCGACTCGAGCAGGGTCGGCACGTCGGCGGGCCGGCTCGCCACGATGTGGGCGACGATCTCGCCCGCGAGCTGCTGGAACCGCTCGTTCTTGGCGACGAAGTCGGTCTCGCAGTTGACCTCGAGCAGAGCGGCGAGCGAGTCACCCTCGTGCTTGACGGCGACGAGGCCGTTCGAAGCGGTGCGGGCCTCGCGCTTGCCGACGTCCTTGGCGCCCTTGACGCGGAGGATGTCGACGGCCTTCTCGAAGTCGCCCTCGGCCTCCTCAAGCGCCTTCTTGCAGTCCATCATGCCGGCGGCGGTCAGCTCGCGAAGCCGCTTGACGTCGGCCATGTTCACGGAAGCCATGTCCAAATTCCTCTTCGGGACCCGATGCGAATCGTCGTGGCGGGCGGGCGCCGAGATCGGCGCCCGCCCGGTGAAGCCGTTGTGCTGGTGCCTGCGTCAGGCCTGCTCGCCCTGCTCCGCGGCGGGGGCCTCGGCGGCCTCGGCAGCGGGAGCCTCGGCAGCGGGGGCCTCGGCGGTCTCAGCGGCGGGGGCCTCCGCGGTCTCGCCGGCGGGGGCCTCGGCGGTCTCGCCGGAGGTGGCCTCCGCGGCGCCCTCCTCGCCGTCACCGCGCTGGAGCAGCTCGCGCTCCCACTCGGCCAGCGGCTCGGCGGCGGCGACCCCGGCCGGCTTGTCGTCGGCGCGGGCGGCGCCCGAGCGGGTCATGAGGCCGTCGGCCACGGCGTCGGCGATCACGCGGGTGAGGAGGCTGACGGCGCGGATCGCGTCGTCGTTACCCGGGATCGGGTAGTCGACCTCGTCGGGGTCGCAGTTCGTGTCGAGGATCGCGACGACCGGGATGCCGAGCTTCTTGGCCTCGTTGATCGCGATGTGCTCCTTCTTGGTGTCGACCACCCAGATGGCGCTCGGAACGCGGGCCATGTCGCGGATACCGCCGAGGGTGCGCTCCAGCTTCTCCTTCTCGCGGCGGCGCATCAGGAGCTCCTTCTTGGTGAGCCCGGACGCGGCGACGTTGTCGAAGTCGAGCTCCTCGAGCTCCTTCAGGCGCTGGAGCCTCTTGTGGACGGTCGAGAAGTTCGTGAGCATGCCGCCCAGCCAGCGCTGGTTCACGTACGGCATGCCGACCCGGGACGCCTGCTCGGCGATGGACTCCTGGGCCTGCTTCTTGGTGCCGATGAACATGATCGAGCCGCCGTGCGCGACGGTCTCCTTCACGAAGTCGTACGCACGGTCGATGAACGACAGCGACTTCTGCAGGTCGATGATGTAGATGCCGTTGCGCTCGGTGAAGATGAAGCGCTTCATCTTCGGGTTCCACCGGCGGGTCTGGTGACCGAAGTGGACGCCGCTCTCGAGCAGCTGCCGCATGGTGACGACAGGGGCCATCGTGATGGTCCTCCATGGTTGTGTGCCCCAGGAGCCCTACGGGACCCCAAGGCACGGCCTCGGTTGGACACGCGGGCCGTTTGCCCGCGCCCTGACGCCCCGGGCCGCTTTCGCCGGACATGGTCCGGACCGAGAAGGCGGCTCGTGAACGGGCGTGCGAATTCGGCCCGCTTAGCAGGCCGTCGAACAGTCTACCCGGAACCGCCCCGTCGGTTGACCGACGCGGGCCCGCCCGCCACGCCGGTCGGCCATTCGGGTGCGTGCTCCCCCTGACGTGGCGGAGGCGAGGCCCAGTGCGGGGCCGCCCCCTCGATGAGGCCCGGCGGCGTGACATAGGTGAGCTCGCCGAAGGGGCTGTCCATGACGGCCAGCACGTCGTCCGGCGACGGCTGGGGCGCGGACGCCCCGTCGGTCCTGCCGAGGGCGTCGAGCCAGCCCGCCGTACGGGCGAGCGAGACCTCGACCTGCCAGGAGCCCCCCTCGGCGGCGCGCCGGAGCAGGCCGGCGATCGCCCCGAACGCCGCCAGGTAGCCGGTGGCGTGGTCGAGCGCCTGGGCGGGCAGCGGGCACGGCCGGGTCCCGTCGCCGTTCTCGCTCGCTATCCCGGAGACCATCTGGACGAGGCTGTCGAACCCCCTCCGCCCGCCCCAGGGACCGCGCGAGCCGTACGCGGAGACGTCGACGCAGACGACCCCGGGGCGCAGCCGCGCCAGGTCGTCCGGGCCGAACCCCCGGCCGCGCAGGGCCCCCGGCCGGTAGGCCTGGACCACCACGTCGGCGCCGCGGACGAGCTCGCGCAGCGTCTCGGCCTCCGAGCGCAGGTCGACGTGGCACGACCGCTTGCCGAACGCGGTCTCCACCACCAGGCCCGGCACCTCGGGCAGGTGGGCGGCGCCGACGCGCAGAACCTCGGCGCCGTGCGCGGCCAGCGTCCGCGTGGCGACCGGCCCGGCGATGACGCGCGTCAGGTCGAGCACCCGTACCCCGGCGAGCGGCCGTCCCGGCACGTTGTCCGGCGTACTCGTCCGCGCGTCCCCGCCCTCGGCGGAGATCTTCCGGAGAGCGACGAGGGGCAGGGCGGCGACCGCCGCGGCCTGTGGATGGGCCAGCCACTCGGCCCTGCTCCGCATCGCGGCCGCGCACCCGCCCTCGCGTGTCACCGCTTCCTCGACGTCCACCGCCGTACGGCTCTCGCATCCTCGGGCCACTTCACCCTCGGCGGCCCCCGGCGGAAGGCCGAGGGCCCGCAGGGCGGCGTCCCGGTGATGGTCGAAGTTGCAGTGGAGCCTGACCCAGCCGTCGCTCGTGCGGTAGTCGCCGGACAGGGGCGCCCAGGAGACGGACGGGACGCCGTCGACCCGGAAGTGCCGCTCGCTTTGGAAGGCCAGGGCGGCGTGCCGCACGTCGACCGCCACCTCCGGCGAGCCCGGCCCGCCGCACGTGGACCAATGGGCGGCAGCGGCGGCGGTCACCGCGCCGACCGAGGCCGCGGCGAGGGCGCCGAGCCGGTACACGGACGGCAACACCGGATCCCCGCCGCTCACCCGGACACCGGGCAGCGCGACCCCCACCGCGTCGCCGAGCGCTGAGATGAGCTCGGGCACGGAGCGCGCGCTCCCGTCCTCGACCTCCACTGCCGGCCTCTCGATCATCGCCGCCTCCTCATGCCCCGTCGCGAGGGGTCTCCTACGCCTGTTTCTCGCGGGCCTCGGCCAGTATCCCCGCGCGGTCCGGTCCACGAAGACGCACCCCGGCAGCCTGTGGATAACCCGGTTGTCCACAGAACGCGATTCGGCCGATCGGCGCCGTGGACCGCCCGGCGATCGTCTCCGGCGGAGGTGGTCCCATGGCCGCGAAAGATCGACTGGGCAGACACGGCGAGCAACTGGCCGCCGACTTTCTCGAGGCGGCGGGCGTTCGCATCCTCGCCCGCAACTGGCGCTGCGCCGAGGGCGAGATCGACATCGTGGCGCGTGACGGCAACGCGCTGGTCGTCGTGGAGGTGAAGACCAGGTCGGGCCGCAGCCACGGCACGGCGTTCGAAGCGGTGACGCAGGGCAAGCTGCTGCGCCTGCGGTCGCTGGCGGGGCGCTGGCTCGCGTCCCAGACGGAGAGGTTCGACTCGATCAGGGTCGACGTGATCGCGCTGGAGCGGTTCGCGGGCGACTTCTCGCTCCGCCACGAGCGCGGGGTGGTCTGACGTGGCCGTGGCCCGCACCCGCTGCGTCGCGCTCGTGGGCGTGACCGGACGGATCGTGGAGATCGAGGCCGACGTGGGGCCGGGCGTTGCCGGCACCCACTTCATCGGCCTCCTCGACACCGCCATCAGCGAGGCGCGCGGCAGGGTGCGGTCGGCTCTGATCAACAGCCGGTTCTCGTGGCCGGACGCGCGGGTGACCGTGAGCCTGTTCCCCGCGAGCCTGCCCAAACGCGGGTCGATGTTCGACCTCGCCATCGCGATCGCCGTCCTCGCCGCCGCCGGCGCGGTCCCCGCCCAGCGGGTCGCCGAACCCACGTTCCTGGGGGAGCTCGGGCTCGACGGGCGGGTCAGGCCGGTCAGGGGCGTGCTGCCCGCGGTCCTCGCGGCCGCCGAGGCGGGCGCCCGCACCGTCGTGGTCCCGTCGATCAACGCCGCCGAGGCGGCACTGGTCCCGGGGCTGACCGTGATCCCCGTGGCGACCCTCGGCGAGTTGGTGGACTGGCTCCGCTCCGGCGACCTGCACAGGCTCCCTGTCGTCGCCGAAGCGGCCGCCCTGATCGACGACGCCGCCGGCCGTTCCGCGTCCGGCCTGTCCGGAACGGCGAAGGGGGACGATCGCTGCCTCGACATGCGCGACGTCGCCGGGCAGCCGGTGGGCCGCAAGGCACTGGAGGTGTGCGCGGCGGGAGGGCACAACCTGTGGATGCTCGGCCCGCCCGGCAGCGGGAAGACGATGCTCGCCGAACGGCTGCCGACGCTGCTGCCGCCGCTCGACCCCGATCAGGCGCTGGAGGTGTCGGCCATCCACTCGGTGGCGGGCCGCCTTCCGGCGGGAAGACCGCTGCTCACCCGGCCGCCGTTCATGGCCCCGCACCACAGCGCGACGACGGCGGCCGTCGTGGGCGGCGGAAGCGGCGGCGTCGTACGGCCCGGTGCCGTGTCACTCGCCCACAGGGGCGTCCTGTTCCTCGACGAGGCGCCCGAGTTCGCGACCGCGGTGCTCGAATCCCTGCGTCAACCGCTGGAGTCGGGCACGGTGACGATCGCGCGGGCGGTCGGGACGGTCACGTTCCCGGCGAGATTCACGTTGATCCTGGCGGCCAACCCCTGCCCGTGCGGCCTCCAGGGCACCGCAGGTCATCCCTGCCGGTGCACCCCCGCCGCCCGGCGCCGTTACCTGGCCCGGCTGTCCGGCCCGCTGCTCGACCGCATCGACGTCAAGGTGCGGATCGGGCGCGCCACAAGGGCGGAGCTGCTGGCCGACCGCCACTTCGCCGAGCCGAGCGCCACGGTCGCCGCCCGCGTCCTCGACGCGCGCGACAGGGCGGCCCGGCGCCTGGCCGGCATGCCGTGGCACTGCAACGCCGACGTGTCCTCGGCCGCCCTGCACGGCGACCTCCGGGTGCCGGACAGTGCCCTGGCCCCCCTTCACCGCGGCCTCGACCTGGGGACGCTGAGCGCGCGTGGGCTCGACCGCGTCCTGCGCGTCGCCTGGACGCTCGCGGATCTCGCGGGCAAGGACCGACCGGGCGAGCCGGAGACGACGGCCGCCCTCGCCATGTGGCTGGGAGTGGAGTGATCGCCGTGATGTCCCCCGAATCCGCCGACGCCCCGGGGCTGTCCGCGGACGAGTGTCCCGTCGCCGGCACCCCGGACTCTCCGCCAGGCCAGGACCGATGCGAGGATCGGCTCGCCCGGGTCGCCCTCATGCGGATGGCGGAGGCCGGTGACCCGGTCATGGGCCGGCTGATCCGCGCCTACGGGCCGCGCGGAGCGCTCGAACAGGCCCGGCGCGGGGTGCTCGCACCGGAGTTCGTGGCAGCCGAGGAGGCCGGCGCGCCCCGGCGCAGGACCGACCTCGACCGGCTCGCCGCCTCGTGGTCGGCCCGCTACGCCGACCCCGCGGCGGACCTCGCCCAAGGGGACGAGCGGGGTGCGCGGCTCGTCATCCCCGGCGACGCGGAGTGGCCGACCCAGCTCGACGACCTCGGGGACACACGGCCCTTCGGGCTGTGGCTGGACGGCCGGGCCAACCTCCGTCTGTCCTGCCTGCGCTCGGTGGCGATCGTCGGCGCCAGAGCCGCCACGCCCTACGGGACGACCGTGGCCGCCGACCTGGCCCACGGGCTCGGCTCGCGCGGCTGGTGTGTGGTGAGCGGCGGGGCGTACGGAATCGACGGCGCGGCCCATCGAGGAGCTCTGGCCGTCCGGACGCCCACGGTCGTCGTGCTGGCCTGCGGGACGGACGTCTGCTACCCGAGCGCGCACGAGGAGCTCTTCCGGGCGGTGCGCGGACACGGCGTCGTGGTGAGCGAGTGGCCGCCGGGCTCGCATCCGACACGGCTGCGCTTCCTCGTCCGGAACCGGGTCATCGCCGCCCTGTCGCGCGGCACGGTGGTCGTCCAGGCGGCCGTCCGCAGCGGCGCGCTCAACACGGCCGCTCACGCCTCGGGCCTCAACCGGCACCTGATGGCCGTCCCCGGCCCGATCACGTCGGAGGCCTCCGCGGGCTGCCACGTGCTGATACGACAGGGCAAGGCCGTGTGCGTCACGTCGGTCGAGGAGATCGTCGAGCTGGTGGGGTCCATCGGCGACGACCTGGCCCCCGAGCAGCGAGGACAGGCCCGCCCGCACGACGCCCTCAACGACGAGACCCGGCGAGTGCTGGAAGCGATCCCGGCACGCGGGGCGGCGGGGCCCGCGGCCATAGCCGTGGCCGCAGGCGTCGATCTCACTACGGCACTCGGCTGCCTGGGTGGCCTCGCGGCGGCCGGCTTCGTTGAGGCGGCGGACCGGGGGTGGCGGCTGCGACGGCGCGGGTGACCCCCCGGCCCGTCCCCGCGGAGTCCCGTGGCTCGCCGACGGCCTGGCGTGTCCCGTCGACCATGGAAGGGCAAAGGCCTACCGTGATTCGCATGGCCTACGGCACATTCGGGATCAAGGCCGGGCACGACCGGCAAGGCACCCTGCCGAGCGGGCCCAGGACGGGGCGTTACCGCCCTACGCGACCCGCCGGTGGTCGTGGCTGGAGATGCGGTCGCGCGGGACGGGGAGGCCGGCATGGCTCCCGGGTTTGACGCCGTACGGGACGCGTTCGAACGTCACCTGCGGTTGGAGCGCGACCTGTCACCACACACGGTCAGGGCGTACCTGGGGGACCTCGCCTCGCTGCTCGCACACCTTGACGAGGCAGGGGTGGACCGGATCGAGGCGTTGACCATCACAGCCCTGCGGAAATGGCTCGGCGACCTCCACCAGGCGGGGCGGTCACGATCGACGCTCGCGAGGCGCACGGCCTTCGGGCGGGTCTTCACCGCCTTCTGCCACCGGCGTGGCTGGCTGGCCACCGACCCGGGCCTGCTCCTCGGCACCGCCAAAGCGGGGCGGAGCCTCCCCGCGGTCCTCGACCAGGCGGAGGCACGGGCTCTACTGGACGCCCGGCGGCCGGACACCGCCACCCTGGACGCCCGGCGGCCGGAAACCGCCACCCTGGACCCGCACAGGACGGACACCGCCACCCTGGACCCGCACAGGACGGACACCGCCACCCTGGACCCGCACAGGACGGACACCGCCGCCCTAGAAGCGCACAGGACGGACATCGCCGCGCTGGACGCCCCTAGACCGGACATCGTCGCGCTGGGCGCTCGACGATCCGAGCCCGCGGCCGGCATCGCCCCCATGGCGTCAGGTGATGCGGTCGCGCAGCTTGCCGGGTCCGGTTCGCCGGACGCACCTGTCACAGCACCGGAGGCGGACGACGGCGGAGAAGAGGCCGGGGCGGAAGGCCGGGGGCGCGGTCCCACGACCGGAGACCCCAAGGCCCTGCGGGATCAGGCCGTCCTCGAACTGCTATACGCCACAGGCATGCGGGTGAGCGAGTTGTGCGGCCTCGACGTGGACGACGTCGATCGGGACCGCACCACCGTCCGCGTGCTCGGCAAGGGCCGGAAGGAGCGCACGATCCCCATCGGCCGGCCGGCGCTCCACGCTCTCGACGCGTGGTGCGTCCGCGGCCGGCCGCTGTGGATCCGGGAGGGCACCGGGCCCGCGCTCTTCCTGGGGGTGCGGGGAGGCCGTATCGACCAGGGAACGGTGCGGCGCATCGTGCACGCCCGCGTCGCCGAGGTCGACGGCGCCCCCGACATGGGCCCGCACGGGCTCCGCCACACGGCCGCCACCCACCTGCTGGAGGGCGGGGCGGACCTGCGCAGTGTGCAGGAGATGCTGGGGCACGCCTCCCTCGCCACGACGCAGATCTACACACACGTGTCGATCGAGCGCCTCCGGGCGGCCTACCGCCAGGCTCACCCCCGCGCCTGACCCGCACCCCTTCATCGAAGGCCGTCCACACTCCCCCGGACTCATCCAGCCCCGTACCTCCGCTCAGTCCCGTCGCCCAGACGGCCGCGACCAGAGGGGAAGCAGGCGGACCTGGCCGGTTCCGAACAAGAGCAGGGGGTCGAGATAGAGGTCTCCCCTGAGGAGGCCGAGGTGGAGGCACGACATCGGGCAATGGCCCGTCCAGTCCTCCATGACGCCGATGACGTCACCAACAAGCACGGACTCTCCGGGTCGTACGGACGCGCGGACCGGCAGATAGGTCGTGCGCAGGCCGTCGGGATGGGCGAGGGTCACGACACCGCGTCCTGCGACACGGTCGGCGTGCAGCACGATCCCGGAACCGACGGCGCGAACCGGCTCGCCCGCCTGGGCAGCGAGGTCGACACCGCGATGGCCGGACAGCCACCGTTGTGGCGGCGGGTCGAACCGCCGTAGGACGCGAAACGGGCCGGCCGTCGGCGGGCGCCACCTCGTCGCGCCCCAGCCCGGCCGCGAGGGCCCCAGAGACGAGCCCGGCCGCGAGGGCCCCAGAGACGAGGCCGGCCGCGAGGGCCCCGGAGACGAGGACGGCGGCGCGGGCCGCCCCTCCGCCGCTGCCGAGGTGGCCACGAGGGCGGCCTGCACAAGCAACGGCTGAGCCCCAGGCGGATCCCCCGGTTCCGCCGCCCATCGGTCCCACGACTCGGGCACCAGCGGGCCTGGCTGCCGCCTCACGCGTGAGCCGGGTACGGACGCCTCCGGCACGGGATCCCCCGGCGCCTGCGGCCCAGCCGCGCGAGAACGGGGTACCGACGCCGGAGGCACAGAAACGCGTGACCGGAGATCGGGCAGAGGGGCCGACGCGGAGGCGGTCACGGCCACCAGAGCCGCCACCAGAGCCGCCAGGAGAGGCGTCGGCACCGGCGGCACGAACACAGACGTACGGATCCTCGCCGGGCTTCCCGCGGCAGCCGCCCCGGCAGCCGCCGTCCCAGACCCGGCGGACACAGACCCGAACACAGACCCGGCGAACAGAGACCATCGAAGACGCATGCCCCGACGATGCGGCACCGCCCCGACGCCCCGACCTGCCGAACCCCATTCTGGGGATGACGGCCACACGTCCACCCGGACCGGGGCCGCGGCAGGCACGACCCGCCGCGGACCGCATGCTCAGCTGGAGAAGCCCTCCTTGGGCATCTCGAGGTCGGGCTTGGCCAGCTCCTCGATGTTGACGTCCTTGAACGTCACCACCCGGACGTTCTTCACGAACCTGGCCGGCCGGTACATGTCCCAGACCCAGGCGTCCTGCATCTTCACGTCGAAGAAGACGTCGCCGTTCTCCGCGGTGCGGACGTCGAGGTCCACGGAGTTGGTGAGGTAGAAGCGCCTCTCGGTCTCCACGACGTAGGTGAACAGCCCGACCACATCGCGGTACTCCCGGTAGAGCTGCAGCTCCATCTCGGTCTCGTACTTTTCGAGATCTTCCGCGCTCATCCCGGTCCTCCTTCTCCGCTTCCCGTCGAGATCGCCCGTTCAGACGACACCGGCACCGACCTCATTCTCGCGCATGTCCCCATCCTGCCCCGTCCACGGGCTCACGTCCGGGATCTGCGACCCACGAGTCACCCTGGCCACCGTCACGAACGAGAACCGATGATGGGGGCTCGGTCCGTGCAGGGCCAAAGCCCGTCGATGCGCCGGAGTGACGTAGCCCTTGTGCTCGGCGAAGCCGTACTGCGGGTAGAGGCCGTCGAGGCCGTGCATCATCCGGTCCCTGGTGACCTTGGCCACGATGGAGGCGGCGGCGACGCAGGCGGCCACCTGGTCGCCCTTCCAGACGGCCAGCGAGGGCGCGGGGAGCCCGGCCACCGGGAAGCCGTCGGTGAGGACGTATCCGGGGACGATGCCCAAACCCGCGACCGCGCGGCGCATGCCGGCGACGTTGCACTTGTGCAGCCCCCGGGCGTCGATCTCCTCGGGCGGGATCACGACGACGCTGACGGCCCTGGCCGTGGCCGAGATCCGCTCGTACAGACGCTCCCGTACCGCCTCGGTGAGCAGCTTCGAGTCGCTCAGCCCGTCGATGTCGCGGCCGAGGACGACCGAGGCGACGACCAGCGGCCCGGCGCACGCACCCCGTCCGGCCTCGTCCACCCCGGCGACCGGGGTGAACCCCCGCCGGGCCAGGGCTCGCTCGTAGCCGTAGAGTCCCGAGTCCCGCCGTACGACGCTGGGACGCGGGCGATAGGCAGCTGTCATGACGACAAGCAGATTACGCCCCATTCCGGGCCGGCGATACGGCCGGAAGCGCCCCGGACGGCAAAGCACCTGGTCAGATCAGTGGACGGCGCTGAAAGTCTCCGGCGGGGACAGCCACGACAGGCGGGACAGCGGCCAGTAGCGCGCGAAGGCCCGTCCGATCACGTCGTCCTCGGAGACCGTGCCGTAGTGGCCGTCGTCCAGGAACGCCCGCGAGTCGAGCGAGTTGCTCCGGTTGTCGCCCATCAGCCAGAGCCGGCCCTGGGGCACCTTCACCTCGAACTGGCGGCCCGACGGGTAGACGCCCGGGTAGAGGTACTTGTTCTCCTCGTCGAGGGGCGTGCCGTTCACCGTGATGCGGCGCTGGGCGTCGCAGCACTTGACCACGTCGCCGCCGACGCCGATGACGCGCTTGATCGTGTCCTCGCCGTCCCAGCCCTTGAAGACGACGATGTCGCCCCGGTCGACCGAGCCGAAGGTGAACGCCAGCTTGTTGACCATGACGCGGTCGTTGATCAGCAGCGTCTTCTCCATCGACTCCGACGGGATGTAGAACGACTGCAGGACGAACGCGTGCACGAGCAGCGCGACCACGATGCCGCCGAGCGTGAACAGCAGCGTGTCGCGGAATCCGGAGGTCTTCTTGGCCGGTGCCTCGGCCGTCTCCATGGCCGTTACCGCCCGGCCGGGCGCCTGCGCGGCCTCAGCCGGCGGCCGAGGGCCACCAGCGGCACCGCTCCGGCGAAGCCCGCGACCAGCGGCGCGGCCCCCGAGGCGACCGCGAGGGCGGGCTGGGCGAAGGTGTCCGGGATCGGCAGGATCGTGGCCCGGTCGAACGGCCAGACGATGACGAACGCCCGGCCCACCACCTTGTCCGCGGGGATCGTGCCGCCGCCCGGGTCGCCCTGGTGCGAGCGGGAGTCGAGCGAGACCGAGCGGTGGTCGCCCATCACCCACAGCCGGCCGGGCGGCACCGTGACCTCGAACTCGCGGCCGGACGGGGTGTCGCCCGGATACAGGTACGACTTCTCGTCCAGCGGCACGCCGTTGACGGTGATCCGGCCCTTGGGGTCGCAGCACTTGACCTTGTCGCCGGGGATCCCGATGACGCGCTTGATGTAGTCCTTCTCGCCGGGGACCATCCCGAACGCCGTCCCGACCCAGCGAAGCGCCCCCGCGACCGGGTTGGACGGCGGCTCGATCTGGACCTCGGGGTCCCAGGAGTCGAGACCGGAGAACACCACGATGTCGCCGCGCGTGATGTCGCGGACGTGGTAGACGAGCTTGTTGACCAGCACCCTGTCGTTGACGAGCAGCGTGTCCTGCATCGACTCCGAGGGGATGTAGAACGCCTGGACCACGAAGGACTTGATCAGCAGGGCGAGGGCGAGGGCGACCACGATCAGCACGGGAAGCTCCCGCCAGAACGAGCCCTTCTTACCGCCGCCCTCGGCGGCCTGCTTGACGTCTTCGGCGACCACGTCCACCCCGTCCTCGGCGGGGACGGCGCCCGCCGAACCCCGCTCGTCGCTAACCAACGCTGCTGAGCCTAAATGATGTCCCCGGCGCTCAGGGCCGGGGACGCGGCATCCCCGTGAAAAGAAAGTGGCCCGCGCCGTACGGCACGGGCCACGACGCCTGCCGCCCTTACTTGGCGGCCGGCAGCGCCTCGCGCTTCTCGCGGATACGGGCGGCCTTGCCGCGCAGGTCACGCATGTAGTAGAGCTTGGCGCGGCGGACGTCGCCACGGGTCACGACGGTGATCTTCTCGATCACCGGGCTGTGGACGGGGAAGGTGCGCTCGACGCCGACGCCGTAGCTGACCTTGCGGACCGTGAACGTCTCACGGATGCCGCCGCCCTGACGGCGCAGGACGAAGCCCTTGAACACCTGGATACGGGACCGGTTGCCCTCGACCACGCGGACGTGGACCTCCAGCGTGTCGCCCGGGCGGAAGGCCGGTACGTCGCTGCGGAGCGCAGCCTTCTCGATCTCCTGGATCTGCGTGTGCATCGCGGCGGTTCCTCGCTCACATGAGCACGCGGAGGTCCACCCGGCCGAACCCGTGGCTCGGCGACGAGGGGGACACGCGCGCTTGGCTTGATACGTCTGGTCTGCTGCGCCTGGGCCGGGCCTCGCCCGGACACACGGAAGAGGGCAGCAGCGATTCAGTCTGCCATATCTTCCGGCCCGGCGCGAAACGCACCGGCGACCCCGCCCTCGTCGGCGCCCACGGCACCGGCCTCCCCAGCGCTCACCGCCTCGCCCTCCACGGCGGCCTCCGCGCCCTCGGCCTCCACAGTGCCCGCCGCCCGGGACTCTTCAGCGGCCTCGCCCTCGGCCTCGCCGTAAGCCGGCCCGCCGTCCGCCAGGCCCTGCTCGTGCCGCCGGCTCTCCTCGTACTCCTCGACGACCCGCCGGTCGTGCTTGTCGAGGTCCTCCCGGCCCAGCCGGTCGATCAGTTCGGGACGCTTCTCGAGCGTACGGCGAAGGGCCTGGTCACGCCGCCAGCGGGCGATCCTGCCGTGGTGGCCCGACAGCAGGACCTCGGGCACCTCGTGCCCACGCCAGACGGGCGGCTTCGTGTAGACCGGGCCCTCCAGCAGGTTGGCCATCGCACCCGGGGCGAAGGAGTCGTCGGCGACGGAACGGGCGTTGCCGAGCACCCCCGGCAGCAGCCGCCCGACGGCCTCCACGATCACCAGGACGGCGGCCTCGCCGCCCGCCAGGACGTAGTCGCCGATGCTCACCTCGTCGGCCCGCAGGCGGGAGCCGTACTCGGCGACGACCCGGGAGTCGATGCCCTCGTAGCGGGCCGGCGCGAACAGCAGCCACGGCTCCTTGGCGTACTCCAGGGCGACCTCCTGCGTGAACGGCCGCCCGCTGGGAGTGGGGACGACCATGCGCGGCAGCGCCCGGGGGTCGGCATCCGGCGCGGACCGGCCCGACGCGATGACCGCGTCGACGGCCTCGCCCCAGACCTCCGGCTTCATCACCATGCCCGGCCCGCCGCCGTACGGCGTGTCGTCGACCGTCTTGTGGACGTCGTGCGTCCAGTCGCGCAGCTGGTGGAGCCGGATGTCGAGGATGCCCCGCTCGCGCGCCTTGCCCATCAGGGAGACGTCGAGGGGGGCGAAGTACTCGGGGAAGATCGAGATGATGTCGACGCGCATCGGACCCCGCCCCTACTCCGCCTCACCGAGGTCGAGCAGGCCGGGCGGGGGATCGACCACGAGTAAGCCCTTGCCCAGGTCGACCTCGGGGACCAGCGCCTTCACGAACGGCACGTACGCCTCGTCGCGGCCGGGACGGCGCACGACGAGCAGGTCCTGGCCGTGGTGGAGGACGTCGGAGACCTCCCCCACGCGCACGCCCTCGGACGTCACGACGGCGAGGCCGATGAGCTGGTGGTCGTGGAACTCGTCGGGGTCGTCGCCAAGCGGGATGTCGGCGGAGTCGACGACGAGCAGCGTGCCGCGCAGGGCCTCGGCCGCGTCGCGGCCGGCCACGCCGTCGAGGGTCAGCAGCAGGATCCCCTTGTGCCAGCGGGCGCGCTCGACCGTGAGCGGGCCGGCGCCGGCCGGGTCGGTCGCCAGGGTCGCGCCGGGCGCGAAGCGCCGGTCGGGCTCGTCGGTGCGCACCTCGACCGTGACCTCGCCCCGCACGCCGTGCGGGCGGCCGATCCTGCCAACCACAAGCTGCACTTCTCGCCTTCCCAATGCGGCACGTCCCGGAAAAAGCACCGGGGGACCCCCGTACGAGGGCCCCCCGGTCATGAGGTTCTGCTCAGCGGACCTCGTCCATGTCGACCAGGTCGATACGCACGTACTTGCCGTTCGACAGGGCGTTGACGACGGTGCGCAACGCCCTGGCCGTACGGCCGCCGCGGCCGATGACCTTGCCGAGGTCCTCGGGGTGGACCCGAACCTCGAGAACGCGCCCGGTGCGGATGCGCCGAGCCCGGACCCGGACGTCGTCGGGATGCTCGACGATGCCCTTAACCAGGTGCTCGAGGACTTCCTCGAGCACCTCAGGCCTCGCCTTCCGGCTTCTCCTCGGCGGCGGCCGGGGCCTCGGCGGTCTCGTCGGCCTTGGCCGGCTTCCTGGCCTTCTTCGGCGTCGTCGCGGCGCCGGCGCTGTCGCTGGACAGCGTCTCGCGGGCGGCGGCCTCGTAGGCGGCGTGGCGGTCGGGCTTGGGCTCGGCCACCAGGAGCGGGGTCGCGGGAGCGGCCTCGCCCTTGAACTTCTGCCAGTCGCCGGTCAGCTTGAAGATCTTGAGGACCGGGTCGGTCGGCTGGGCGCCGACGCCGAGCCAGTACTGCGCCCGCTCGGAGTTCACCTCGATGCGCGAGGGGTTCTCCTTCGGGTGGTACAGGCCGATCTCCTCGATCGCACGGCCGTCACGCTTGCTGCGGGCGTCGGCGACGACGATGCGGTACTGCGGGTTGCGGATCATCCCGAGCCGCTTGAGCTTGATCTTGACTGCCACGGGTGTGGTCTCTCCTGCTTCAGAGCGTGGGTGAGCGGTGTCTCATCGAGTGGGGCACGATGGGAGCCCGCCCGAGGGACAGGCGCGACCGGCGGGGGTGAGAGGGCACCCGCATGGCCACGATGTTCCAGCCTGACATTCTGCCAGATGATTCCGTGTGCTCGGCCAAGGGAGGCTCCCGGAACGGCGTGGTTTCCGTACCGATGCCGTCTTCCCCCCGGACCTCCCCCGCCGCCGGCCCGAACCGGCGACGCCTTTTGCGCGTCCAAACGGGCATGGAACGAACCACGAGCAGGACCCGCCTCGCCGCGGCCGCCGCGCTGGCGCTGGTGACGGCCGCCTGCGCCTCCCCCATCCCCTCGGCCCACGCGGGAGCGGCGGGCTCCGCCCGGGCCGGAGCCGTCGCGCAGGGGGGAGCCCCCACGGCGACGGCCTCCGAGACGGACGAGACCACCGTACGCGCCGCGTCGTCCGGAGCGTCGGCGGCGCGCTGCCGCACGACCGGGCTGAAGGCGCGGGTCGACCGGGTGGACGCGGGCGCCGGCCAGCGCTACGCGCCGCTCGTCCTCACCAACACCTCGTCGAAGACCTGCTGGGTGTACGGCTTCGTCGGGCTCATCATGATCGACGGGCACGGCGACGCCCTGCGCACCCGGACGCGCCGGGAGAGCGTGCGGCCCCACCGCGTGACGCTGCGGCCCGGGGCGAGCGCCCACGCGCGGCTCCACTGGACCGAGATCCCGACCGGGAGCGAGACCCGGTGCCCCGCCTCCGCCCGGCTGATGGTCATCCCGCCGGACGAGGTGGCGCACCTGGAGATCCCGTTCACCGCCCGCCCGTGCGACGACGGCAGGATCGACGTCACCCCCATGGCGGCGGGGGCGACGATCTAGCCCTTACTTCTGGCCGGGGAGCTTCAGCTTCGAGGGGTCGAACCCGGGCGGAAGCTCCAGGCCGGGAGGCAGCTGGCCGCCTCCGAGGTTGCCGAGCGCCCCCTTCGGGACCTTCGGGGCGTCGGACGCGCCGGCGGACTTGCCGAGCGCCGCCTTGCGGGGGTCGCCGCTGACCCGGCGGCCCTTCTTGGCCTTCTGCGCCTTCTGGTTCTTGCGGCCGCCCGGCATGCCGGGGATGCCCATGCCCTGGGTCATGCGGCGCATCATCTTCTGCGCCTCGAAGAAGCGGACCACGAGGTTGCTGACCTCGGTGACCGTTACTCCGGAGCCGGTGGCGATGCGGGCCCGCCGGGAGCCGTTGATGATCTTGGGGTCCTGCCGCTCCCCCGGGGTCATCGAGCGGATGATGGCGGCGATGCGGTCGAGGTCGCGGTCGTCGACCTGGTTGAGCTGGTCGCGCATCTGCCCCATGCCGGGCATCATGCCCAGCAGGTTCTTGATGGGGCCCATGCGGCGGACCATCATCATCTGCTCGAGGAAGTCCTCCAGCGTGAAGCCGTCGCCCGAGACGAGCTTGCCCGCCATCTTGGCGGCCTCCTGCTCGTCGAACGTCTTCTGCGCCTGCTCGATCAGGGTGAGGATGTCGCCCATGTCGAGGATCCGGCCGGCCATGCGGTCCGGGTGGAAGGCGTCGAAGTCGGCCAGCTTCTCGCCCGTGGAGGCGAACATGATGGGCCGGCCGGTGACGTGGCGCACCGACAGGGCCGCGCCGCCGCGGGCGTCGCCGTCGAGCTTGGTGAGCACGACGCCGTCGAAGCCCACGCCGTCCATGAACGCGCGGGCCGTGCCCACCGCGTCCTGGCCGATCATGGCGTCGACCACGAACAGGACCTCGTCGGGGCTGATCGCGTCACGGATGTCCGCGGCCTGCTTCATCAGCTCCTGATCGATGCCGAGGCGGCCGGCGGTGTCGACGATGACGATGTCGTGCTGCTGGCGCCGGGCGTGGTCCACCGAGTCGCGGGCCACCGCGACCGGGTCGCCGACGCCGTTGCCGGGCTCGGGCGCGAAGACGGCGACCTCGGCCCGCTCGGCCATCACGGCCAGCTGCTGCACCGCGTTGGGCCGCTGGAGGTCGCAGGCGACGAGCAGCGGGGCGTGTCCCTGGTCGCGCAGCCACTTGGCCAGCTTGCCGGCGAGGGTGGTCTTGCCGGAGCCCTGGAGGCCGGCCAGCATGATCACAGTCGGGGGGGTCTTGGCGTAGCGCAGCCGCCGCGTCTCGCCGCCCAGGATCTCGATCAGCTCGTCGTTGACGATCTTCACGACCTGCTGGGCGGGGTTCAGCGCCTGGGACACCTCGGCGCCGCGGGCGCGCTCCTTGACCCGGGCCACGAAGTCCTTGACGACCGGCAGCGCGACGTCTGCCTCGAGCAGCGCGATGCGGATCTCGCGGCAGGTCGCGTCGATGTCGGCGTCGGAAAGCCTGCCCTTGGACCGTAGGGAGGAGAAGACCGAAGTCAGCCGGTCGGAAAGCGTCTCGAACACGTGTATGGCCAGCCTCGAAGCGAGTGGACGGGTCGGTGAACCAGTTTCCCAGCCTATCCGCCCGTACGCCTCGCGCGCCCGAGCCGTGACGGGACGTTCCCCGTCACCGGCCCCGGCGGCGTCGCGTCACCGCGCGCCGACATGGGTGGTCAGGGCGTGCTCGACGAGCGTGATGAGCGTGCTCTTCACCGACTCGCGCAGTCGCGCGTCGGTGCGGACGATCGGCACGTGGGGCGAGAGGGTGAGGGCCTCCCTCAGCTCGTCCTCGCCATGGGTGTACTGGCCGTCGAACCCGTTGACG
>NZ_KI866524.1:61002-69319 GCF_000511135.2 Microbispora sp. ATCC PTA-5024
TGATGGCGCGGTACTCGGGGGGCCGCCCGGACAGGTCGAGGTGCGCGGTGGTCGCGGAGGAGACCAGCGCCTCGAGCGCGAGCTGCATGCGCGGCGTCGTCCGCCCCCCGGTCACCGTGAACGGGCGGACCGGGGACGCCGGCTCCTGGGGCATCGGGCCGCTCTGGTGCCGGCCCCACGGGTCCACCGTCATCTCCTCGGGTGGGACGCCTGGAGCTCGGCGCGCAGGGCCGGGGTGAGCACCTGCCCGGCCCGCTCGACGAGCAACGTCATCTGGTAGGCGATGAGGCCGAGATCCGACTCGACGGACGCGAGGACGGCCAGGCACGAGCCGTCGCCGATCGACATGATCAGCAACAGCCCCCGCTGCATCTCCACGACCGTCTGCGTCACCGGACCGCCCTCGAACACCCGGGACGCCCCCTGCGTCAGACTGATCAACCCCGCCGCCACCGCCGCCAGCTGATCCGCCCGATCCTTCGGAAACCCGTCCGAGTACGCCAGCGGCAACCCGTCCGAGGACACCACCACCGTGTGCGCCACACCGGGGACGGAGCTGACGAAATCACTGATCAGCCAGTTGAGACCGCGCGCGGCCTGACTCATCTCCCTCATGCCTGATCCCCACTCCTCGTCGGGTAGCCCTGGTCCTCGCTGATCTCGCCCCTGGCCACCGCCCGGCCCTGCCGTACGCCCTGCTGGAGGCTGGACAGGCGGCTGCGGGCGCGGTCGGGCGACAGCACCGGCGCCGGCGCGGCCGGCGGCGTGACCGGCTCCGCCGAGCCGGGCACCAGGTTGGCCTTCGGCACGCGCTTGGGCAGGCCGGAGGTCGTCTTGCCGTCCCAGGCCGGCTTCTCGACGGCGGACGCGGCGGCCTGCCAGCCGGCGTCGGCGTCCGCGGCCCGCTGCCAGCCCGACTGGCCCTCGTCCCCGCCCGGGCTGCGCTGGAACCACGCCGACTCCACCGAGGCGAAGATCGGCAGGAACTCGTCGGGGGGCGCGGGCGCCGGGGCGCCCATGACCGGAACGGGCCCGGTCCCCGCGCCGAACGGCCCGGTGATCGCGGGGGCCGCCCCGGAGACCGAGGGCATCGGCCCGGTCGCGGCGTCGTCGGGCACGTCGTACCGGCGGGAGCGCAGCCGGTTGCGCGGGTCGCCGCGGGTGATGGCGCCCTGCACGGGCACCTGCCGGACCTGCTGAACCTGGTGGACCTGCTGGACCTGCTGGACCTGCTGGGGACGCGACCAGACGCTCTGCTCCGGCTGCGGGCTCCACGACGGCGCGAACGCCCCCGTGTAGGCCGGGGCCACCTGGGCGGGCCGGCCCATCAGCGACTCCGGCAGCAGCACCATGGCGGTCAGGCCGCCGCCGTCGTGCGGCCGGAGCTGGACCCGGATGCCGTTGCGGGCGGCGAGGCGGCCGACCACGAACAGGCCCATGCGGCGGGAGACCGACACGTCCACGACGGGCGGGTGCGCGAGCCGCCAGTTTGTCTGGGCGATCTCCTCGGGCGTCATGCCGATGCCGGAGTCGGTGACGGAGACCATCACGCCGCCGCCGTCGATGCGGTTGCCCGACACGATCACCCGGGTGTCCCGGGCCGAGAACGACAGGGCGTTCTCGACCAGCTCGGCCAGCAGATGGATGACGTCGTTGACCGCCTGGCCCGCGATGGCGACGTCCGAGGGGAAGTTGAGGACGACCCGCTCGTAGCCCTCGACCTCCGACAGCGACGCGCGGATGACGTCGGTGATCTCCACCGGCTGGCTCCACCGCCGGGCGGGCTCCTGGCCGGCGAGGACCAGGAGGTTCTCACTGTTGCGGCGCATGCGGGTCGCCAGGTGGTCGAGCTTGAACAGGTTCCCGAGCCGCTGCTCGTCCTGCTCGCCCTGCTCCAGCCCGTCGATCAGCGCGATCTGGCGCTCCACCAGGGTCTGCGTACGGCGCGACAGGTTCACGAACATGGCGCTGATGTTGCTGCGCAGCTGGGCCTCGTCGCCCGCCAGCCGCACCGCCTCGCGGTGGACCTCGTCGAAGGCCCGGGCGACCTCGCCGACCTCGTCGGCGGAGTCGACGCCGATGGGGGCGACCTCGGGCGGCCCGCCGGAGGAGTCCGACTCCCGCAGACGCTGGACCAGGTCGGGCAGGCGATGCCCGGCGATCTCCAGCGCCTCGCTGCGCAGCCGGCGCAGCGGCCGCACCAGCGACCGGGCCATGACGGCGGTGATGAGCAGGACGAGCACCAGGACGACCACGACCATGCCGACGTTGACGGCCGCGACGTTGCGGTCCGACTGCTGCAGGTCCTGGCTGCGCCGCACCACCGACGCGCCGAGCGCCGCGCCCACCTTCTGCATGTCGTCGGCCGTCTCGCTGATCGCGTCGAACCAGAGGCCCTCGGCGTCCCCGTCCGCCGTCAGGCGGCGCAGCGGCTGGCCGTCCCGGGCGAGGCTGAGGGCGAACGCGCGCAGGTACTCGGCCCGGTCGACCTTCTGGCCCGTCACCGTGTCGGAGAACAACTGGCGCTCGGACGGCGAGGCCTGGGCGGTGAACGCGTCGCGCTCGCTGACCTCCCGGGCGCGGGCGGCGGTGAAGGCGTCCAGCTCGGCCGTCTCGAAGCCGCCCTTGGCGACGGCGGCGGCCAGCAGCGCCCGCTGCTTGGACACCTCCTCCTGCGCCCGGGCGAGCGAGCCCATCGCCTTGAAGCTGGCGCTCACCGCCTCGTCCGCGACCCCCTGGACGCTCACGTCGTACAGCCGGAGGGCGTCGGCCGTGTACAGGGAGTACTTGTCGATGGCGGGCAGCGCGGGAAGCCTGCTCTCCAGGACGGTGCGGCGAAGGGCGGTCAGCTCGCCGAGGCGGTCCACCAGGCGGGTGAGGGCGCCGCGGCCGATGTCGCCGAGCGCCGCGCCCGCCGTCGCCGCCCTCGCCCGCACCTGCTGGGCGGCCGCGTCGACGGCGTCCTGCTGGTTGCGGATCAGCGAGAGGAGGGCTGAGCCCCTCCGGTCGGCCGCAACATATCTGGCGGTCAGGTCGCGTTCGAGCTGGAGCTCGTGGGTGAAGGTGCCGATGCTCGCGACGAACTCGGCCGCGTCGCGGACCCGCTGGTACTCGGCGGCGCTGCCGATGGACGTGGCCACCCGGAGGCCCCCCAGCGTCACCGCCACCAGGGTCGGCACCAGCACCAGCGCGAGCAGCCGGGTCCGCACCCGCCAGTTCTTCAGCGCCGCGGAGCCCGTGTCACTGGAGGCGGGCTGCGCCGGCGGCTCGGCGACGGATTCCCGCGAGCCGGCCGGCAGGGGTGGCGGCTTCTGCTCTATACGACGACCGCTCTCGACTGTTGCCGTCCTCACTGGTCGCAACCTCTCGCGGTTCTTCTAGAAGCGGATTCGGTTATTGAAGATTGGTCTTTCTATCGGGAAACCTCCCACAAGACATCGGCAATTGGAGCATAAGGCGACGAGATAGACCAACCTCTCCTCTCATTTAGCACGTTCCACACGACGAGTAAGGCGCGAGAGCATGCGGGAGAGCGCCGCATTCAGGCCATACGAGAAGACGCCCAAGGCGGTCCGAACCCGATTCGGTACATGCATCGATCCAAACCGCCATTGCCTTGAGTTACGGGGCATAGTGGATTTATTGACAAGTTTGGTGACATAGCCCGCCTAATCCTGTTATCTCGAATTAAGGCCCGCTACGCTTCTCGCCCGTCGCCCGGCCACGCGATCTCCGCCGCCGGTCGGCCCCCCCACCTAAGGAGACTCCATGAGACGGATAGGCCGCCGGTCCGCGATCGGACTCGTCGTCGCGTTAACACTCACAGGCTGTGGCGGTGCGAACACGAGCACGGAGTCGGGCACCGGTAACGGACTGGAGAAAACCACTCTGACAGTGGGAGTTCTTCCCATTGCGGACGTGGCGGCACTTTTCATCGCGCAACAGCGTGGCTTCTTCAAGGCCGAAGGCCTGACCGTAAATCCCCAAATCGTCGCGAGCACCGTCGTCGCCATCCCGAAGCTAGTGAGCGGCGCGGTGGACATCACGCTCGGCAACTACTTTTCGGTCCTGTCCGCGCAAGAGAAGCAGATGGCCAAATTCCGGATTCTCGCCGACACATTCCAGGCGAAACCGGATGTCTTTGACATCGTCGTCAAGAACGACTCGCCCATCAAGTCGGTGAAGGACCTGAAGGGCAAGAAGATTTCGGTCGCGTCGCTGAACAGCATCGGCACGCTCGCCGTCGACTCGACCCTGCGGGTCAACGGGCTCGACCCGAAGGACGTCCAGTACGTCCCCATGGCCTTCCCCGACGCGCCCGGAAAGCTCGCCGCCGGCCAGACGGACGCCGCCTGGCTGACCGAGCCCTTCCTCACGGGGGTCCAGAAGGACATGGGCGCCCGGAAGATCGCCGACACCATGACCGGCGCGATGGCCGACTTCCCCATCGCCGGCTGGACGACGACCGACTCGGTCCTGCAGAAGTACCCGAAGACGATGGCCGCGTTCCAGCGCGCCATCGTGAAGGCGCAGCAGATCGCCGACTCCGACCGTGAGGCCGTGGAGAAGGTGCTGCCGTCCTACACGAAGATCACGCCGGAGGCGGCGTCGGTCATCACCCTCGGCTCCTACCCCTCCAGCCTCAACCCGACGCGGATCCAGCGGGTCGCCGACATCATGCTGGAGTACGGCTACCTGAAGTCCAAGATGGACGTCACCCCGCTGCTGGTGCCGATGCCGCAATGATCGACCCCAGGGTGGTCCGCGGCGTCGTGGGCGTCGCGGGCCTGCTGGCCGTCGCCGAGGCGGCCGGGCGCGCCGGCCTCATGGACACCCGGATCATGCCGCTGGCGTCCACCGTCGTCGCCCGGGCCGCCGGGCTCGCCGCCGACGGGGAGTTCCTCCAGGACGTCTCGGCCACGCTGGGTGTCTGGGCCGCCGGGCTCGTCGTGGCGATCCTCCTGGCCGTACCGGTCGGGGTGCTGCTCGGCAGCCTGCCGCGGGTCGAGGCGGCCGTGCGGCCGCTGATCGAGTTCCTCCGGCCGATCCCCTCGGTCGCGCTCATCCCGCTGGTCGCGCTGATCGCCGCCTCCGACGCCCGCGTGAAGGTGACCGTCATCGTCTACGCCGCCTGCTGGCCGGTGCTCGTCAACACGATGTACGGCCTGCACGACGTGGACCCGGTGGCGAAGGACACCCTGCGGGCCTTCGGCTTCGGGCGGCTCGCCGTGCTGCTGCGGGTCGCGCTCCCGAGCGCCGCGCCGTTCGTCCTGACCGGCGTGCGGCTGGCCGCCTCGGTCGCGCTCGTGGTCGCGGTCAGCGCCGAGCTGCTGGCCGGCGGCGCGGGCGGCATCGGCGTCTACATCATCAAGGCGGGGTCGGGCTACCGCGTGGACCTCATGGTCGCGGCCGCCGTGTGGGCCGGGCTGATCGGGCTGGCCGTCAACGCGCTGCTGGTCCGCGCCGAACGCGTCCTGTTCCGCTGGCACGCCGCCCGGGCGGGGGTGGCCGCGTGAACGGCGTCGTCCACCGGCTGTGGCCCGTCCCCGTGCTGGTCGCGCTCTGGGAGGCGGGCGCCCGGGCCGCGGCCTCCACCTACTTCCCGCCGCCGTCGGCGATCGCCGCCCGCCTGCGCGAGCTGTGGTTCTCCGGTCCGCCGTCCCGGCTCTTCCTCAGCGACCAGGCCCTGCAGGACTTCCTGCCCAGCCTGGCCCGCATGTTCGGCGGCTGGGCGATCGCCTGCGCGGCCGGGATCGCCCTCGGCGTCGCCGTCGGCCGCTCGTCCGCGCTGGCCGGCTACGTCGACCCGATCGTCGAGTTCGGCCGGGCGATCCCGCCGCCCACGCTGATCCCGCTGTTCGTCGTGCTGTTCAAGGTCGACGTGCGGATGCAGGTCGCCACGATCGTGTACGGCGTGATCTGGCCGGTCCTGGTCAACTCGATCGACGGCGCCCGGTACGTGGACCGGCAGCACACCGAGACGGCCCAGGTGTTCGGCCTGTCCCGGGCGCAGCGGCTGACGCGGATCATCCTGCCCGCCGCCGCGCCGAAGATATTCGCGGGGCTGCGGCTGAGCCTGTCGCTCGCGCTGATCCTCATGGTCGTCTCCGAGCTCGCGGGCAGCGCCACCAGCGGCATCGGCTACGAACTGCTGTCCGCGCAGCAGAACTTCGACCTGCCGGGGATGTGGGGCACGATCGCGCTGCTCGGCGTCCTCGGCCTCCTCCTCAACTCGTCGTTCCTGCTCGTGGAGCGGCGCACCCTGTCCTGGCACCGGCGCGCCCGGCAGACGAACTGAGGTGACACCGTGCTCGACGTCGTCAACCTGACCCACACGTACGGCACCGGCCCGGCCGCCCACAGGGCGCTGGGCGGCGTGGACCTCAAAGTCGCGGAGGGCGAGCTGGTCTGCGTGGTCGGCCCGTCCGGCTGCGGCAAGTCGACGCTGCTGCGGTCGATCGCCGGGCTCGTCCGGCCGACCGGCGGCGGGGTGCGCGTCAAGGGCCGTCCCGTGTCCGGCACGCCGGACGACCTGGCCGTGGTCTTCCAGGACTACAGCAGGTCCCTGTTCCCCTGGATGTCGGTGGGCGACAACGTGGCGCTGCCGCTGCGCAGGCGCGGGCTCGGCCGGGCCGCCAGGAGGACCGCTGCGGCCGAGGCCCTGTCCGCGGTGGGCCTGGAAAGCGCGGCAGGGAAGTACCCCTGGGAGTTGTCCGGCGGCATGCAGCAGCGCGTGGCGATCGCCCGGGCCCTCGCCTACCGGCCGTCCCTGCTGCTCATGGACGAGCCGTTCGGCTCGGTGGACGCCCAGACCCGCGAGGACCTGGAGGACCTCGTCCTGGCGGTGCGCGGGCACCACCGCATGACGATCGTGCTGATCACCCACGACATCGACGAGAGCGTCTACGTCAGCGACCGCGTCGTCGTGCTGTCGCGGGCGCCCGCCGTCGTCGCCGCCGACCTGCGGGTGGACCTGCCCTCCCCCCGCGACCAGATCGGCACCAGGGAGCTGCCGGCCTTCGTGCACCTGCGGGCCGAGGTGGGCCGCCTCGTCCGAGGGAAGCCGCAGCTCAGCATGGCACCCAACGGCCCGTCTTCCATCGACAAGGAGTGAACGTGACAGAACCGAGCACCGTCGTGTGGGACATCCTCCGCGGCGGCTGGCGCCTGGCCGCGCTGAGCGCGATCGTCGAGCTGGACTGCGCCGGACACCTGAAGGACGGGCCGCTCACCGTCGACGAGCTCGCCGGGCGGTGCGGCGCGCACCCCGGCTCGCTCGCCCGCGTCCTGCGCACCGGCGCCTCCTGCGGCCTGTTCGCCACGGTCTCCCCCGGCACGTACGCGCTGACCGACGCGGGGGCCCTGCTCGTCGGCGGCGTCCCCGGCTCACTGCGCAGCGCCGTCCAGGCCAACACCGCGCCCACCCTGTCGTACGGCATGGACAACCTGGCCACGACGGTGCGGCAGGGACGGTCGGCGTTCGTGGAGAAGTACGGCGTGCTCTACGACCACCTGTCCACCGACCCCGAGCTGAACGGCGTCTTCAACGACTTCATGACGTCCCGCTCGGGGCCGATGGCCGAAGGCGTCGCGGGCAGGTACGACTTCTCGCAGGTCAAGACCCTCGTCGACCTGGGCGGCGGGCGGGGGCACATCCTCGCGGCGGCGCTGCGGGCCAACCCCCACCTGCGCGGCGTGCTCTTCGAGCTCGGGCACGTGCTGCCCGACGCGCGGGCCGCGATGGAGGGATGGGGTCTGCTCGACCGGGTCGACTTCGTCGAGGGGGACTTCTTCCGCGCGGTGCCAGCGGGGTACGACGCCTATCTACTCGGGAGTGTCATCCACAACTGGGACGACGAGGACGCCTCGACGATCCTGCGCGTGGTGCGCGAGGCCATGAGCGACGACGGGCGGGTGCTGCTGGTGGAGATCGTGCTGCCGGACGACGACACTCCGCACTTCGGCAAGGAGATCGACATGCGCATGCTGGGCCTGTTCGGCCAGGGGCGGGAGCGCAGCGGGTCCGAGCACGCGGCGCTGCTGGAGGGGGCGGGCCTGCGGCTGTCCGGGACGACGCCGCTGCCGTTCCACGCGACCCTCATCGAGGCCGTCCCCGCCTGACCGTCAGGCCCTGCCGCCCCAACCGGGAACGGCCACGCGCATGGTCAGCGCGTGCTCGACGAGCGTGATGAGCGTGCTCTTCACCGAGTCCCGGTTGCGGGCGTCGGTGCGGACGATCGGGGTGGTGGGCGCGAGGGTCAGCGCCTCGCGCACCTCGTCCTCGGCGTGCGGGTACTGCCCGTCGAACCCGTTCAGC
>NZ_KI866524.1:70050-92351 GCF_000511135.2 Microbispora sp. ATCC PTA-5024
AGATCGCCTGACGTTCCGGGGTGAGGATGGAAAGGTCCTGGTGGACCGAGGTCGCGGAGGACACGAGTGCCTCCATGGCGAGCTGCATCCGGGGCGCCGTCCGCCCACCGGTGACGGCGTACGGCCGCACCAGGGAGCTCTGCTCCGCCTGTGCGGCGGGGGGTGCGGGCACCGGGTTCGTGCCGCCGTAGTACCGGTGGGCGTCGTCCACCGGCGGGTAGGGCTCACCGTTCCAGCCGCCGCCTGCCACACCGTCCTCCTGACCTGCTCGTGCTCGCTCCGGAAGTCAGCGGCCCCGAGGCCGTCCCGCTCCCGGGCCGTCTCCCCCGCCCTGTGCCCCGTGTCGTGCCCGGACCGCCGGCGGCCGCCGGCGGGGGGCCGGTCACCGCGGGTGGGACGCCTGGAGCTCGGCGCGGACGGCGGGCGTCAGCACCTGCCCGGCCCGCTCGACGAGCAACGTCATCTGGTAGGCCACCAGTCCCATGTCGGAGTCCGCCGACGCCAGGACGGCCAGGCACGAGCCGTCGCTGATCGACATGATCAGCAACAGCCCCCGCTGCATCTCCACGACCGTCTGCGTCACCGGACCGCCCTCGAACACCCGGGACGCCCCCTGCGTCAGACTGATCAACCCCGCCGCCACCGCCGCCAGCTGATCCGCCCGATCCTTCGGAAACCCGTCCGAGTACGCCAACGGCAACCCGTCCGAGGACACCACCACCGTGTGCGCCACGCCCGGCACGTTGTTCACGAAGTCCGTGATCAACCAGTTGATGCCCCGCGCGGCCTGGCTCATTTCCCTCATGTGTCCTCCTTCTCGGTGTCCTGGGCACGTGGGTCGCCCAGGGGCGCCGCCCCCGGATATCCCTGGTTCTCCTCCGTCTCCCCGCGGGCCACCGCCCGGCCCTGCCGGATGCCCTGCTGGAAGCTGGAGAGACGGTTGCGCACGCGCTCCGGTGAGAGCACGGGCGGCGGCGGAACGGGCGGCGCGGCGGCGACCGGCTCCCCTGAGGGAGCCCCGGCGGTCGCCGAGCCGGGCACCAGGTTGGCCTTCGGCACGCGCTTGGGCAGGCCGGAGGACGTGACCCCGCCGAGTGTGGGCTCCGCGGCCGCCTTGGCGGCCTGCCAGCCCGCGTCCGCCGGCGACGACCAGGTCCTGGCCTCCGGCTGCGCCTCGCCGTCGGACTCGCTCTTTTCCGCCGGTCCGTCGACCTTCCTGAACCAGTCGGACTCCACCGCCGCGAAGATCGGCAAGAACTCCTCCTCGGCCTCCAGCGGCGAGGTGCGCACGACGGGCAGCGGACCGGTGTTGTCGTCACCGTCGAACGGGCCGCGTCCCGAGCGCCCCGGCCACCCGCCGTCGCCCTGGCCCGCGCCCGGCCAGGACGTGCTCCCCGGAGGGGGCAGGTGCCCGGGCCACGGCGTGTCGACCGGGGCTTCCCCGATCCGTCCGCGGTCGAAGGGGTTGGTGTCGAAGGGGCTCGCGTCGAACGTCGTCGTCTCGAAGGGGTCGTTGTCGAACGTGGTCTTCTCGAACGTGCTCTTGTCGAACGCGCCGCTGTCGAACGGCGTTCTGCCGAAGGCCTCGCTTTCGGCGGGCGGCTGGTCGAAGGACGGCTTCTCGAACGCGTTGCGCTCGAACGGCCCGGTGTCGAAGCCGCGCTGCTCCTGCTTGGGCGCCGGGTCGAACGGCGACCTGTCGAACGGGCCGGAGTCGAACGGGTTGCGGGCGAAGGGGTCGGACTCGCCCGGCGCGCCGCCTCCGAAGGGGTTGCGGGCGAACGGGTCCTGCTCGAAGCCCACCGGTTCACGGGGGAACGTCTCGAACGGCCCCCGCTCGAACGGGTCGGCGCCCGGGGTGCCCACGCCGGGAGCGTCCGAGCCGAACACCGGTGTGCGCGCTGCGGGCTCGAACGGCGTCGGGCTGGCGAGGGCCGGGGCCCCGAACGCGGGCATCCCGGCCGGCGTCCCGAACTGCGGGCCGGCGCCCATCGAGGGCATCGAGCCGGCCGGCTCGGGCTGCGGCATCCCGGGGACCCCGGGGAAGGCCGGACCGCTCTGGGCCAGCAGGGCCTCGGGGAGCAGGACCATGGCGGTCAGGCCGCCGGAGTCCTGCTGCCGCAGCTGCACCCGGATGCCGTGGCGCAGCGCCAGGCGGCCGACCACGAACAGGCCCATGCGTCGGGACACCGACACGTCCACGACGGGCGGGTTGGCGAGCCGGTAGTTCGTCTGCCCCAGCTCCTCGGCCGTCATGCCGATGCCCTGGTCGCTCACCGAGATGATCAGGCCGCCGCCGTCGATGCGGTTGCTCGACACGGTGACCTTCGTCTCGCGGGGGGAGAACGAGATGGCGTTCTCGACCAGCTCCGCGACGAGGTGGACGACGTCGTTGACCGACTGGCCGACCACCGCCACGCCGGGCTGCACCTGGAGGTTCACCCGCTCGTAGCCCTCGACCTCCGACAGCGACGCGCGGACGACGTCGACGATCGGGACCGGCTGGCCCCAGCGGCGCGCGGCCTCCTGGCCGGCGAGGACCAGGAGGTTCTCACTGTTGCGGCGCATGCGGGTCGCCAGGTGGTCGAGCTTGAACAGGTTCCCGAGCCGCTGCTCGTCCTGCTCGCCCTGCTCCAGCCCGTCGATCAGGGACAGCTGCCGTTCCACGAGGGTCTGCGTGCGGCGCGACAGGTTCACGAACATCGCGTTGACGTTGCTGCGCAGCCGGGCCTCGTCGCCCGCCAGTCGCACCGCCTCGCGGTGGACCTCGTCGAAGGCCCGCGCCACTTCACCGATCTCGTCGCGGGCGACCACGCCGATCGGCGCGATGGCCGGCGTCTCGGACCCGTCGCCCGCCTCGCGGAGCCGCTGGACGGTGTCGGGGAGGCGGTGACCCGCGATCTCCAGAGCCTCGCTGCGCAGCCGGCGCAGCGGCCGGACCAGCGACCGGGCGACGCCGGTGGTGATGACGAGGACCGCGATCAGCAGCAGGGCGACCGCGACGGCGATGATGATCGCGCGCTGCTGCTCGTCGTCCTTCAGCGTCTGGCTGCGGGCCACGATGGCGGAGGTGAGCTTCGCCTCGACCGTGCGCATCCGGTTGATCGGCTGCGACATCGCGTCGTACCACTCACGGGTGTCGTCACGCGAGGTGAGGTCGAGGTGCGGGTTGTTGAGGGGGAAGCCCGCGTTGGCACGGTCGAGCACGAGCGTACGCAGGAACTCGGCCTGGTCGACCTTGCCGCCGGAGACGGTGGTGTCGTAGTCGGTGCGCTCGTCGCGGGTGGCGTTCTTGCGGAAGGTGCGCAGCTCGCGGTCCTGTGCGGACAGGGCGCCGAGGAAGTCCTGCAGCTGGGCCTGCTCGAAGCGGCCGTTCGGGAGGACCGTGGTGAGGATGCCGCGCTGGTCGGAGGCGGCCTCCTTGGCCTTGGCGAGCGCCGACAGCGTCACGGACATGGCGGCGAGCTGGTCGTCCAGCGTGCCCTTCGCGAGCTCGTCCTGCAGGGCCAGCAGGTCCTCGATGACGAGGGAGTACTGCTCAAGCACCGCGCTCGGCAGCAGCGTGCCGCGCTGCACGGCCTGCTGGCGCAGGGGCTCGAGGCTGTCGAGCTTGCCCAGGATGTGCTCGACCTCGTCGCCCGCCCGGCTGCCGACGTTCGAGCGGACGCTCGTGGCGAGCGAGCGGACGCTCGCGGCGGCCTTGTCGACGAGGGCGATCTGGGCCACGACGGCGGCGGTGGCCTTCTGCGGCCGGCCGATCGACGCGTTCCACGCCGCCCGGTCCCGCTCGGCCTGTAACTCGTGCGTCAGGCCGGCGACGCCGTCCACGAGCCGCGCCAGGTCGTTGATCTGCTGGTAGTCGGCGGCGGTGCTGACGGAGGTCGCCACCCGCAGCCCGCCGAGCAGCAGGGCCGCGACGGTCGGGATGAGGATCAGGGCCACGAGCCGGGAGCGCACCCGCCAGTTGCGCAGGAGGAACCGGCTTCCCTCGTCTGGCTCCTGCTCAGCCGCAACCCCTGTCCCGGGGCTCTCGTCAGTCCGAGGGTCTAGTGTCCTCACAGGCTTCGCAACCTCTCGCCGTAACTGCGCACAGGGGGAGTGTCTCATCACGGGCGTGGCTCTCGTGACAGAAGAGACGTCCTGCAGGCGAGGGTAATTGCAGCACACCCACACCAGGGAGGCCAACCGAACACCCGTGCACAAATAGCCTAGAAAGGCATGGGTATGACGTTAATTACTTAAATATCAGGTCGCCATCATTACCAAATTGTGCCCTGTGAGCAAGGGCAAGGCGTCCGGCGCATGAATGAGGGGCGGCGCCCCGCAGGCACCGCCCCCCGTCGTCCGGGTCGTCCCGGTCGTCCTAGTAGGCCCGGCCGTACGCCGCCCGGACCGTCAGGACGTACTCGACGAGGCTGATGAGCGTCGTCTTGACGGCCTCGCGCGAACGCGCGTCGGTGCGCACGATCGGCACCTGCGCGGGCAGCGACAGCGCCTCGCGCACCTCGTCCTCCGAGTGGAGGAACTGTCCGTCCCAGCCGTTCATCGCGACGAGGAACGGCAGCTGGGCCTCTTCGAAGTAGTCGATCGCCGGGAAGCAGTCGGCGAGCCTGCGGCTGTCGACGAGCACGACCGCCCCGATCGCGCCGCGGACCAGGTCGTCCCACATGAACCAGAAGCGGTGCTGGCCCGGCGTCCCGAACAGGTACAGGATCAGGTCCTGGTCCAGCGAGAGCCGGCCGAAGTCCATGGCGACGGTGGTCGTCGTCTTGTTCGGCGTGAGGCCGAGGTCGTCGATGCCCGCGCTGGCGTCGGTCATCACGGCTTCCGTCGTCAGAGGAAGGATCTCGGAGACGGCCCCGACGAAGGTCGTCTTGCCGACGCCGAACCCACCCGCCACGACGATCTTCGTCGAGGTAAGACCACGACTAGAGCCTGCGTAGTCCACTGAGCACCCTTTCGAGCAGGTTGAGGTCTGGCTGCCCCTGGTTCAGCTGAGGCATGTGCAGGCGCACCAGACCCTCGTCGGCCATGTCGGCGATGAGCACGCGGGCCACGCCGAGGGGGACCCGGAGCAGCGCCGAGACCTCCGCGACCGATCGTACGGAACGACATAGCATCATGATCGATTCCTGCTCGGGAGTGAGCAGGGAGTAGTCATCGCTCTTCAAGGTCACCGATGATACGAGGGTTTCCATCGCCATGTGGTAACGCGGCTCGGAACGCCCGCCGGTGACAGCGTACGGACGGAACAGAGGCTCGTCCTCTGTTCCGTCACCCGCGCGCATGCCCCTCTCCCGCGGCCGTCATCGGCGTGACGTCTGGAGCTCGGCGCGCAGCGCCGGGGTGAGCACCTGACCGGCCCGCTCGACGAGCAGGGTCATCTGGTAGGCCACCAGGCCCATGTCGCAGTCGGGCGCGGCCAGGACGGCCAGGCAGGAGCCGTCGCTGATCGCCATGACCAGCAGCAGGCCCCGCTGCATCTCGACGACCGTCTGGGTCACCGAGCCGCCCTCGAACACCCGCGAGGCGCCGACGGTGAGGCTGAGAAGGCCGGCGGCGACCGCGGCGAGCTGGTCGGCGCGGTCCGGCGGGAACCCGTCAGATTGGGCCAGCCGCAGGCCGTCCGACGACACCACCACCGCGTGCGCGACGCCGGGCGTGCTGCCGACGAACTCGGTGATCAGCCAGTCGAACCTGCGTGCTTCCACGCTCAGCTCAGTCACGAGCCCTCCTCCTCATTTCCCGACCCTTCGGCGAAGCCCTCGGCCGCTTGGGCCCGGCCCCGCCGTACACCCTGCTGGAAGCTGGAAAGGCGGCTGCGTACCGCGTCGGCCGAGATCGGCGGGCGCGGGGCGGACGCGGCCGGGGCGTCCGCCCCGATCGAGCCCGGAACCAGGTTGGCCTTGGGTGTGCGCTTGGGCAGACCCGCCGACGTGACGCCGCCCAGCAGGGGGTCCCGGGCACTGGCCGCCGCCTGGTAGCCGCTGTCGGCCTTGGAGCGCCACCCGCTGTCCGGCGGCAGCACCACCGGTCCCGTCGTCGCGGGATCGGGCTCCGCGCCCTGCCGGGACGGCATGACCGGCGCGGGCGCCGCGCCGTTGCCGCCGCCTCCGGGGATCCCGTTGCCCGGTCCGGCCGCCGAAGCCCTGGGGACGGCGAACGCTCCCGTGTCCGTCCCCGCTCCGGCGCCGTTGCCCGCGCCGTTCGCGCCGGACGCGGGACGGCGGAACCAGGCGGACTCGACGGAGGCGAAGATCGGCAGGTACTCGTCCCCGTGCTCCAGCGGGGAGTCCTCGACCTTGGGCAGCGGCCCGGTCACCGAGCCCGGGTCCTCCACGGGGAAGGCGCCGGAGTGCTCGGTGAAGGCCGACGGGCTCCTGGACGGGTCGGCCGTCTCGGCGAACGACGGGAAGCCGAGCGGCTCGCGCGGGGGCGGCGGGGCCTCCCTCGGGGGCGCGGAGAACGGCGCGAAGGCGCCGCGGCCGGGCTCGCCCGCGCCGTTCCCGCCGCCCGGTGCCGGACCGTTCCCGGCCGGGCGGGGCAGCGGGCCCGTCCCGAACGCCGGGGCCGGGGTGACCTCGGACGGCAGGGGGCCGGTCCCGAAGGCGGGCGCGGCCGGGGCCTCGGGCGCGAACGGACCGGTCCCGAAAGCGGGGGCCTCGGGAGCCAGCGGACCCGTCCCGAAAGCGGGGGCCTGCGGGGTCTCGGGGGCCAGCGGACCGGTCCCGAAGCCCGGGGAGGCGCCGTTCTCGAGGGGTGCCCGCCGCGACGGCAGCCCGTTGGCGCCGGGGGTGCGGGGGCCGCCGCTCCACGGTTCGAAGCCGGCGCCCGCGCCGGGGCCGGGGTCGGCGAATGCCTGCCGTACGGCCAGGTTGCCGGTCGTCTGGGCGCCGCCCAGGCCTCCCGTCCCGGCGACGGCCTGGTCGGCGCTGGAGACGAGCTGGGCGGGGAAGAGCACCATGGCGATGACGCCGGCGACGTCACCGCGGCGGAGCTGGACGCGGATGCCGTGGCGCAGCGCCAGGCGGCCGACCACGAACAGGCCCATGCGCCGGGACACCGACACGTCGATCGTCGGCGGCTCGGCGAGGCGGCGGTTGATCTCCGCCATCTCCTCGGGCGACATGCCGATGCCTGCGTCCGTCACGCCGAGCATGACCGCGCCGCCCTCGACCGGGCTGCTGGACACCACGACCTTGGTGTTGCGCGGGGAGAACGCGATGGCGTTCTCCACCAGCTCCGCGAGCAGGTGGACCACGTCGTTGGCCGCGTGGCCCGCCAGGGCGATGCCCCGGTGGACGCGGACCACGACCCGCTCGTAGTCCTCGACCTCCGACAGCGACGCGCGGACGACGTCCACGAGGCGGGCGGGCTGGCTCCGCTTGCGCGGCGGCTCGTGGCCGGCGAGGACCAGGAGGTTCTCACTGTTGCGGCGCATGCGGGTGGCCAGGTGGTCGAGCTTGAACAGGTCGGACAGGCGGCCGCCGTCCTCCTCGCCCCGCTCCAGACCGTCGATCAGCGAGATCTGCCGTTCCACCAGCGTCTGCGTACGGCGCGACAGGTTCACGAACATCGCGTTGACGTTGGCGCGCAGGCGGGACTCCTCGGCCGCCAGGCGCACGGCCTGGGCGTGGACCTCGTCGAACGCCTGCGCGACCTCACCGATCTCGTCCTCGGTGCCGACGGAGATCGGCTGCACCTGGGCCTCGCGGGCGGGGTCGTCCGATTCGCGCATCTTGCGGACCACGTCGGGCAGCCGCCGTCCCGCGATGTCGAGCGCCTCGGCCCGCAGGCGGCGCAGCGGCGACACCATCGAGCGGGCGATGAGCACGGTGGTCGCCAGGACGAGCAGCAGCAGGGCCAGGATGAGCGCGCCGGCGATGAGGGCGTTGCGCTGCTCGGCCGACTGCAGCTCACGGGCGCGGTCGAGCACGAAGCCCGACACCCGCTGCTCGACGGTGTGCATCTGCTCGATGGACTTCGTGCTGTCCTGGAACCATCCCTGGGCCGTCTTGTCCCGGCCCCGGTAGCTGCTCAGCGACTGGTTCTGCAGACCGAGGGTCAGCGCCCACGACTTGGTCAGCTCGCTGTTGACCACGTCCTTGTCGCCGAACAGGGTGACCAGGCGGCTGCTCTCGGCGGGCGGCGCCTCGGTGTAGAACGTGGCCAGGTAGCCCGTCTGGCGTGACTGGGAGGCCAGGAAGTCCTGCAGCTCGACGGTGGTGAACTGCTCGTTGCGCTCCAGCAGCTCGCGCGTGAGCATCGAGCGCTGGAGGGCGACCTCCTCCTTGGCGTGGGCGAGACCCGCGAGGGCCCGCTCGTTGCCGACGATCTCGGCGTCCTCGTTGGTGTTGCTGAGCTCGTCCTGCAGGCGCAGGAGGTTCGCGATGATCGCGCTGTAGTCCTCGGGGGCGCCGTTCGCCCGGATGCCGCGCAGGCTCTCGATGCGGCTCTCGGCCTGCTGGGCCTGCTCGACCGCGCGCGCCCCGAAGCCCTCGTCGATGTTCTTGAGGTCGGCCTTCACCTGCTCCACCAGCGGGTCCACCGTCGCCCGCTGCTGGTTGCGGGTCACCTCGGTCTGCCCGTCGATGTTGAACTTGCGCTGGCGGTTGCCGCCCCACACGAAGAGGTCGCGCTCCAGCGCGAGCTGCTCGGACAGGTCCCTCAGGTGGAGGGAGTACTCCGCCGCCGACCTGGTCCGCTGGTAACCGTTCAGGCTGTCGATCGAGCCGACGACCCGGATACTCGCGAGTAGCACCGCGACCAGCGTGGGGGCCACGATCAGGGCGGTCAACCGGGTGGGCACCCGCCAGTTCCGCGGCGAGAGACGCCTCTTCCGCCTGCGGTTATCGGTATTCGACTGCTCCATGCTCACCGGCCCCGCCATCTTTCGGCTCGCCTTCACGCGTCTGGACAGCATGAAGTGACACAGCTATATAAGCGGGGACAATTCGACCACAAGGTCACGACGGCCTGCGGCCCTACCCCTGTCGCAGCACCTTAATTGTTACCAAGAGGTAAGAGGATCGTCGCCCGGCTCATCGCAGAGCAGCGAGGACGTGCTCCCGTACCTGGAGACGCTGTTGCTCGTCGGTGATCGGGCGGCCAGTACGATCCGCCACATAGAAGACATCCACCGCTTCTGCGCCCAGAGTCTCCACTCGCGCCGCTCGTACGTCAAGGCCGCACTCCCCGAACGCCCGTCCGATACGCCACAGGAGTCCCGGGCGGTCGTGGGCGCGCACCTCCACCACCGTGGAGGTGGTGGACGCGTCGTCCACCAGGGTGACGCGGGGCGGGGCGACCGGCACCCGGGGCGGGCGCACGGACCTGGCCCGCCGGGCCAGGCGCTGCTCGATGTCGAGGCGGCCGGCCAGGACCAGGCGCAGGTCGGCCTCCAGCGTGGCGGGGTCCGGCGGCGTGCCGTACTCGGGGACGACGGCGAACTCGATGACCGCGGTGGCGCCGGCCGAGGCGGCCGAGGCCGAGCGCACGACCATCCGGTGCGCGGCCAGCACCCCCGCCGCCCGCCACAGCAGGCCGGGACGGTCGGGCGCGACCACGGTGACGGCCGTGCCGTTGACCCGGACCGCGCCGCCGCCGTGCCGGGCGAGCGCGGCCTGCTCCTCCGACAGGACCGGGGCGGGGACGGGCGGCGTGCCGGACAGCACGGAGCGCACCCGGCGTACCAGGTCGGAGACGAGGGACGCCTTCCAGGAGTTCCAGGCCGCCGGCCCGGTGGCGTGCCCGTCGCACACGGCGAGCGCGGCCAGCAGTTCGAGGACCTCCCGCGACCCGACGGCCTCGGCGACCCTCGCGATCGTGACCGGGTCGTCCAGGTCGCGGCGCGTCGCGGTCTCGGGCAGCAGGAGGTGGTGGCGGACAACGGTGGCGAGCACCTCGACGTCCGCGGGGGGAAGGCCGATCCGGGCCCCGATGTCGCGCGCGACGATCTCGCCGGTCGTGGAGTGGTCGCCGGGCCATCCCTTGCCGATGTCGTGCAGCAGCGCGGAGATCAGCAGCAGGTCGGGCCGGGAGACCTCGCGGGTGAAGGAGGCGGCGCCGGCGGCGGTCTCGATCAGATGCCGGTCGACCGTGTACCGGTGGACCGGGTTGCGCTGGGGGCGGTGCCGCACACGCTCCCAGTCGGGGATGAGCCGCACGAGGAAGCCCGCCTGGTCCAGTTCCTCCCACACGGGCACGGCGGCCCGGCCGGCGCCCAGCAGGGCGACGAGCGCGGCCCTGGCCTCCGGCGGCCACGGGACGGGCAGCGGCGGCGACTGGGCGGCGAGCGCCGAAACGGTGGCCGGGGCGAGCGGCAGGCCCGCCTCAGCGGCGGCCGCGGCGGCGCGCAGGACCAGCGTCGGGTCGGTGCGGGGGTTCACTCCGCGGGCCAGCACGACCTCGCCGCCGTGCTCGACCACGCCGTCGGCGAGGGGCCGCCTCCCGCGGGGCGCGGGACCGGTCAGGAGCCGGTCGACCGTGCGCCAGGTGGCGTCGAAGGAGTGGGAGATCGTGCGGCCCGCCTCGGCGAGACGGCGCATCAGCGCCTCGGCGTCCAGCATGCCGAGCGTGCCGGCGACGGCGTCCTGCTCCTGCAGGACGAGGCGGTCGGTGCCGCGCGCGGTGACCAGGTGCAGGCCGTGCCGGATGTCCAGCAGCAGCTCGTACGCCTCCCGGACGCGCGGTCCGGGCGCCGAGGCGACCCACGCGGCGGCCACGGCCTGCATGGCCTGCACGTCGCGGATGCCGCCCCTGGAGTCCTTGAGGTCGGGTTCGAGGAGGAAGGCCAGCTCCCCGCCGGCCTCCGCCCGCTTGTCGGCGGCCGCGCGCAGCTCGGCCAGCCTGCGCCGCGAGTCGGCCCGCCACTCGGCGAGGACGGCCTCGCGGACGGCCCGCGTGAGCTCCGGGTCGCCGACGACGTGCCGCGCCTGGATGAGCCCGAGGACGGCCTTGAGGTCCTCCCTGGCCACCTTCACCGCCTCGTCGACGGTGCGGACCGAGTGGTCCAGGCCGACCCCGGAGTCCCAGATGGGGTACCAGATCCGGTCGGCGATCCGGGCCACGTCGTCCCGGCCGTTGTGGAGGAGGACCAGGTCGAGGTCGCTGCCCGGGGCGAGCTCTCCCCGCCCCAGGCTGCCCACGGCGACGAGGGCGACCCCGCCGATCCCGTTGGGACCCGCGGAGCCGCGCTCCTCCGGGAAGCCCGTGGCCCCCGATCCGCTCAGTCCGTCACGGGCGTAAGGCCCGGTGGCCGCCGTGCGGAACAGATCGGTGAGCCACCGGTCGATGTCCGCGGCCCGGTCCTTGCGGGCCGCGGCGAACGAGCGAGCTTCCCCTCTCATCATCCGGTTACAGGGCCTCCGGCCCGCGCTCCCCGGTGCGGACCCGGACCACGGCGTCCACGGGGACGGACCACACCTTGCCGTCGCCGATCTTGCCGGTCTGGGCGGCCTTCACGATGACGTCGATGACGTCCTCGGCGTCGTCCTCCTCGGCCAGCACCTCGACCCGGACCTTGGGCACCAGGTCGACCTGGTACTCGGCGCCGCGGTAGACCTCGGTGTGGCCGCGCTGCCGGCCGTACCCGCTCGCCTCGGAGACGGTCATGCCCTTGATCCCGAACTGCTCCAGCGCCGCCTTGACGTCGTCGAGCTTGAACGGCTTGATCACTGCGGTGATGAGTTTCATGCGTCGACCTTCTTCGCCTCAGCCGGGACGGGCCCGTTGACGGAGGCCACCCCGGAGGAGTGGATGGTGCCGAGGTCGTATCCGGTCTCGGCGTGGGTGGTGATGTCGATGCCGGTGACCTCGTCCTCCTGGGTGACGCGGAAGCCGATGGTCTTGTCGATGATCTTACCGATCACGTAGGCCATCACGAAGGAGTACAGGCCGACCGCGACCGGGCCGAGGATCTGGACGCCGAGCTGGGAGATCGGGCCCGCGTAGAGGAGGCCCTTGTTCTGGCCGTCGGCGAAGGGGTACCGGGCGATGATGCCGAGGGAGACCGCGCCGATCGCGCCGCCGACCAGGTGGACGCCGACCACGTCGAGGGAGTCGTCGAAGCCGAGGCGGTACTTGAGGCCCACCGCGTACGCGCAGACCGCGCCGGCGAGGGCGCCCAGGACCACGGCGGCCCAGGGGTCGACGAAGCCGCAGGCGGGGGTGATGGCCACGAGGCCGGCGACCGCGCCGGAGGCGACGCCGAGCGTGGTCGAGTGCCCGTCGCGGAGCTTCTCGACGAGGATCCAGGCGCCGGCCGCGGCGGCCGTGGCGACCTGGGTGTTCATGAACGCGAGGCCGGCGGTGCCGTCGACCGCGAGCTCGGAGCCGGCGTTGAAGCCGAACCAGCCGAACCACAGGAGGCCGACGCCGAGCAGGACCAGCGTCAGGTTGTGCGGGCGCATCGGGTCCTTGCGCCAGCCGGAGCGCTTGCCGAGGACCAGCGCCAGCGCGAGACCCGCGGCACCGGCGTTCACGTGGACGACCGTGCCGCCCGCGAAGTCCTCGATGCCGAGGCCGGCCAGCCAGCCGCCGCCCCACACCCAGTGCGCCACGGGGAAGTACACCAGCGTCGCCCACACCACGGAGAAGACCACCCACGCCCCGAACTTCGCCCGGTCGGCGATCGCACCGCTGATGAGGGCCACGGTGATGATGGCGAAGGTGAGCTGGAACGCCGAGAACACGAGGCTCGGCATGCCGGTGCCGTCGTCCTTGGTCGCGGTGTCCACCAGGCTCTGCAGCCCCACGGCGTCGAAGCCGCCGATGAGCTTGTTGGTGAAGCTGTCGGCGTCGCCGAACGTCGTGAAGGCGATGGTGTGCCCGTACAGAACCCATGCGATGGTTACCGTGATGATGCTGACGAACGACATCATCATCATGTTCAGGACGCTCTTCGCCCTGGTCATGCCCCCGTAGAAGAACGCGAGGCCCGGAGTCATCAGCAGCACGAGCGCGGTTGCCGTGATCATCCAGGCGGTGGTGCCGGTATCGATCTTCACCGACGCGGCCCTCCTTACAATTGGCGTGTGGCCGGTTATCGCTCCCGCAGTGGCTTCGTCCGGGGGGTGGCCCCGGCTCACGGCGACGCTCCGCGGGCCCGGAGCCGTCGCCGTGCGCGGGGTCGGCCGGCTGGCACACTGACGTTGGCGACAGCGTGTTCTTCCGCCGTTTCAGGTCGCGACTCTGCGTGTTTCGCATGTGTGAAACTCGGCACGGTGATGTTTCATCCGCGTTTCGGGCTGTTCAAGAACACAGAAACGCGCACCCCGGAGAGGTGCGCGTCCGTGAACAATGTTTCCCGTGATTCTTCCGCCCGGCGTAGGGCGGGTGATCAGGCGGCGGCGCTCGCCATCTTCCGCAGCCGCACGAGGGCGTCGCGCTCCAGGCGGCGGGCCCGGTCGCGGCCGATGCCGTACCGCTCCCCCACCTCGGTGAGCGTGTGTTCACGCCCGTCCACCAGGCCGTAGCGCCAGCGCAACATCTCGCGGATCTGGCCCTCCAGGCCGGTCAGCCACTCCTCCAGGCGCTCCTTGTCGAGGGTCGCCATGGCCTGCTGCTCCGGGTCGGCCCAGGTCTCGTCCGCGATCATGTCGCCCAGCTCGGTCTCGTCCTCGTCGCCCACGCCGAGCTGGAGGGAGACCGGGTCGGAGGCCCAGCGGCGCAGCTCCTGCACCCGCTCGATGGGCAGGTCGAGCACCTCGGCCAGGTCGGCGTCGGTCGGCTCGGCGTCGAACTCGGCCAGCATGTCCCTGCGCACCCGCATCAGCCGCGTCATCTGCTCGCCGGCGTGGGTGGGCAGGCGCACCGGCCGCGCCTGCTCGTGGATCGAGCGGCCCACCGACTGGCGGATCCACCAGGTGGCGTAGGTCGAGAACTTGTACCCCCGCCGGTAGTCGAACTTCTCCACCGCGCGCACCAGGCCCAGGTTGCCCTCCTGCACGAGGTCGATCAGCGGCATCCCCCGCCCCGAGTACTTCCGGGCCACCGCCACCACCAGGCGCAGGTTGGCCTGGATGAACTCGTCCTTCGCCCGCCGCCCGGAGATCGCGATGCGCTCGAGCTCCTCGTCGGCCGCGTCCGAGATCTTCGGCTCCGGCCGCCCGCCGTCGAGCAGGTGCTCGGCGAACAGGCCCGCCTCGATCCGCTTGGCGAGCTCCACCTCCTGCTCGGCCGTCAGAAGGGGGATCCGGCCGATCTCGGCCAGATAGGTCCCCAGCAGGTCCCGGTCAGAGACGTGCTGATCCTGCGTCCGATTCCCCGTCGCCATCCGATGGCACCTCGTTCCGCGCGGCGTTATGCACGTTGTGTCGGAACCGGTTCCCCCGAGCCCGCGCGCCCCGCTCTGCACGGGCTTCCGGATTCACCGATCCTGACTCGATCAACGGTCCGTCCAGGGCAAAGATTCCCTAAATGAATACGACCGCAGAATGGTTTCCGGTTCCTCCTGAAGGAGGATGCGCGGCTGGAAAATGCCGGATTACCCCTCTGGAGGCGACTCAAACGAGGCGGCGGCCCGACTGCCAGACCTGCGCCACCAGGGGCACTCCCGGCCGGTAGGCGAGGTGGACGTACGAGGGGGCCTCCAGGACGGCCAGATCGGCCCTGGCGCCCACGCGCAGGATCCCGACGTCGTGGCGGCGCAGTGCCCGCGCCCCGCCCAGCGTCGCCGCCCGCACGGCCTCGCGCGGCGTCATCCCCATCTCCCGTACGGCGAGGGCGACGCAGAACGGCATCGAGGTGGTGAACGACGACCCCGGGTTGCAGTCGGTGGCGAGTGCCACGTTCACCCCGGCGTCGAGCAGCCGCCGCGCGTCCGGGTACGGCGAGCGGGTGGAGAACTCGGCCCCCGGCAGCAGTGTGGCCACCACCCCGCTGTCGGCCAGATCGGACACGTCCCGGTCGGTCAGGTGGGTGCAGTGGTCGGCCGAGGCCGCCCCCATCTCGCAGGCGAGCCGGACGCCGGGCCCCGGCCCGAGCTGGTTGGCGTGGACCCGCGCCCGCAGGCCCGCCTTGATCCCCGCCGCCAGCACCTCCCGGCTCTGCTCCTCGTCGAACGCGCCGCGTTCGCAGAACACGTCGACCCACCGGGCGTACGGCGCGCAGGCGTCCAGCATCGGCCCGGTCACCACATGGACGTAGTCGTCGGCCGTGGTCCCCGGCGGCACCACGTGGGCGCCCAGGAACGTGGTCTCGGCGGTGAACTGGCCGGCGATCTCCAGGCTGCGCCGCTCGGCCTCGACCGTCAGGCCGTACCCGCTCTTGATCTCGAAGGTCGTGGTGCCCTGGACGGCCATCTCGGAGACCAGCGTCGCCGTGTTGTGCACCAGCTCGGGGACGCTGGCCGAGCGGGTGGCCTCGACTGTGGTGCGGATGCCGCCGGCCGAGTAGGGCAGGCCGGCCATCCGGGCCGCGAACTCGGCGGTGCGGTCGCCGGCGAACACCAGGTGCGCGTGGCTGTCGACGAAGCCCGGGATGACGGCGCGGCCCTCCACGTCGACCCGCTCGTCGGCCTCCGGCGCGTGGGCGGAGGGCCCGATCCAGCGGACGACGCCGTCCTCCGCCAGCAGAGCGGCGTCCTCCAGTTCCTCACGCTCCGGGTCGGCCGTGAACAGCAGCCCGATGCCCACGAAAACCGTTGATGTCATGCCGCTCGATCCCACGCTTCCTGATCCTCGCCAACGCGCGCGCGGCGCAAACCCCTCAGTCTGGGGCCACGACCCCTAATCGCGCACCAGCGCCACGGCGTCACGCAGGAGGCCGCCGACGTCGCCGAGCACGTGCCGCCCGTCGGTGACCACCCTGCGGCCGCCGGACACGACCGAGTGCACGTCCGCCGCCGCGGCCGCGAAGACCACCGCCTCGGCGGCCGAGCCTCGCGTCGCGCCGGCCGTGCGGACCGAGTCGAGGCGGACCGACACGAGGTCGGCCCACGCCCCCGGGACCAGGCAGCCGGCGTCGGGGAAGCCGAGCGAGGCGTGGCCGGCGGCCGTCGCTGCGTGCAGGAGCTCCGCCGCGCGCCAGTGCCCGCGCTCGCCGGTGGCCAGCCGCTCGTCGAGCTCGACGGCCCGGGCCTCCTCGAACAGGTCGACGACCGCGTGGCTGTCGCTGCCCAGCGTGATCGGGGCGCCGGCGTCGAGGAGCCTGCGGGCCGGGCCGATGCCGTCGGCCAGGTCGCGCTCGGTCGTGGGGCACATGCACACGTACGTCGTCGAGCCGCCGAGCAGGGCCACGTCCACGTCGGACAGGTGGGTCGCGTGCACGGCCGTCGAACGCGGCCCCAGGGCGCCGTGCTCGTGCAGCACCTGGACGGGCGTGGCCGCGTACGCCTCGACGCAGGCGTCGTTCTCCGCCCGCTGCTCGGAGACGTGGGCGTGCAGCGGCCCGGCGTGCCGGTGGGCGAACTCGACCGGCACGTGCATCTGCTCCGGCGGGACCGCGCGCACCGAGTGGATGGCCGCGCCGATCTCCACGTCCTCGGCGCCCTCGTAGGCCGCGGCCAGGTCCTCGGCGCGTACGGCCCAGCGGTCGGCGTCCCCGTCCCCGAACCGGAGCTGGGTGCCCTGCAGGGCGTCCCCGATGCCGCCGGTGAGGTAGCAGGTGTCGATCAGCGCCATCCGCAGCCCGGCCCGCCGGGCGGCCTCGACGAGCGCGTGGCCCATGGCGTTCTGGTCGGCGTACGGCACGCCGCCGGGGCCGTGGTGCAGGTAGTGGAACTCCCCGACGCAGGTGATCCCCGCCAGCGACATCTCGGCGAAGGCGGCCGTGGCCAGCGTGAGGTAGGCGTCCGGGTCGAGGGCCGCGGCCACGCCGTACATCTGCCTGCGCCAGGTCCAGAAGCTGCCCCGCTCGGTCTGGGTGTGCCCCCGGAGGGCGCGGTGGAAGGCGTGCGAGTGGCAGTTGGCCATGCCGGGCAGGGTCAGCCCGGCGAGCCGCACGGCGCCCGGCGGGGCCGGGACCCCGGGCCGGATCTCGCCTAGCCGCCGCCCCTCCACCTCGATCGCCACGCTCTCCACGGCCTCGCCCGGCGGCAGCCACGCCATCTCGCACCAGTAGGTCACGGCGGCGCTCATCGCGTGGGACCCGCCGCGGGACGCACGGTGATCTCGGTGACGTGGGCGTCGGGGGTCGCGGTCACGGCGGTCAGCACGGCGCGCGCGACCGAGCCCGCGTCGAGGTACCGGCCCGGCTCGTACGGCCCGCCCTCCTGGGCGCGGACCTCGCGCTGCATGTCGGTGTCCACGCGCCCGGGGTAGACCGTGGTGACCCGGAGGCCGTTCGCGTGCTCCTCCTCCCGCAGCACGTCGGCGAATGCCCGCAGGGCGAACTTGCTGGCGGCGTACGACCCCCAGTTGGGGTTGGCCCGCAGCCCGGCCCCCGAGTTGATCAGCACCACGTGGCCCCGCGCCGCCCGCAGGGCGGGGAGCAGCAGCCGGGTGAGCTCGGCCACCGCGACGACGTTCACCTCCAGCGTCCGCCGCCACACCTCGGCCGGGGTGTCGGCCAGGTGGCCGAGCCGGACGACGCCGGCGCTGTGCACGAGCAGGTCGAGCCGGTCGATCCCCTCGACGTCGGCCTCGGTGACCTCGGTCAGCTCCACCGCCCAGGGACGGGAGCCCGGAAGTTCCTCGCACAGCGCGTCGAGGACCGTGCCGTCCCGCCCGCCGAGCAGGAGGTCGTGCGTGGGGGCGAGGGCCCGGGCGACGGCGGCCCCGACCCCTCGGGAGGCGCCCGTGACGAGCGCCCTCGGTCGTTCGGACATGGTCCTCACCTTAGGCCGTGCCGCGGCTCTCCTCCCGCCAAGGCCCGGTCGACGATCCGGCTGCGCGAGCACCGGTCGGAGATCACGCCGATCGTCGCGGGGCCGGCGGGGATCGCCCGGCGCCGTGGAGGCCGTCAGGGACGTGGACCTGGCGGTGGCCGCGCGTGAGGTCCTCGGCGGCCTGTGGGACCGGCCGGGGCGTCCCGGCGACACCGGGACGCCCCGCCCTTCTGCCCGTCCCCGGACGCGCCCGCACGCGCGCTCGACCCGGGACCGGGCGGTGGTGAAGGAGAGGTTACGCACCTTGCGGGGTTCCCGGTTTCCGGTCGCGACAGCCGTCCGGGGGCGTAAAGCCCTGCTCACGGCTTTGCCCTGCGGCAGCCTCAGGAGCCGACGAGGAACTGCGTGGCGGCCAGCTCCCGGTAGAGCTCGTCGGCGTCGACCAGCTCGTCGTGCGTGCCCGACGCCCGCACCCGGCCCGCCTCCATCACGATGATCCGGTCGGCCCCCGTCACCGTGGACAGCCGGTGGGCGATCACCAGGACCGTCGTCTCCCGCGCCACCTCGGCCACCACCTCGCGCAGCCGCATCTCGTTGACCGCGTCCAGCTGGGAGGTCGCCTCGTCGAGCAGCAGCAGCCGCGGCCGGCGCAGCAGCGCCCGCGCGATGGCCACCCGCTGCCGCTCCCCGCCCGACAGCAGGATCCCCCGGTGGCCGACCGGCGTCTCCAGCCCCTCGGGCAGCCGCGCCACCAGGTCGTCCAGGCGCGTACGGGCGAGGGCGCGAGCGATCTCCTCGTCCGTCGCCTCCGGCGCCCCGAAGACGAGGTTCTCCCGGAACGTCCCGGCAAGGACGGGGGCGTCCTGCTCCACGTACCCGAGCGCGGCGCGCAGTTCGCCGAGCGGCCAGTCGCGGATGTCGCGCCCGCCGATGGCGATCGTGCCGGCCTGGGGCTCGTAGAAGCGCTCGATCAGGCCGAACACCGTGGACTTGCCCGCCCCGGACGGGCCGACCAGGGCCGTCATCCCGCCGGCGGACACCTCGAACGACACGTCGTCGTGCACGACCGGCCGGTCGTCGCCGTACCGGAAGACGACCCCGTCGAACGCCACGCCGACCGGATCGCGGGACCCGGCGGCGGCCCGCTCCGCCGCCGGCTCGGTGGGCAGCTCGGTGATCTCCTGGATGCGGGTGATCGCGGCCAGCCCGTTCTGGATCTGGGTGATGCTCTGGATGAGCTGGCCGATCGGGGAGACCAGGTAGAAGAGGTAGAGGAGGAAGGCGATCAGCGACGAGATCGCCATCGCGCCCGATGCCACCCGGGCGCCGCCGACCCCCAGCACCGCGAGGAAGGCGAGCTGGATCGACATCCAGGCGCCGATCCCGGCGACCGAGGTCCACGCGGCGGCCGTGACGCCCCGGTCGCGGGCCACGGTGGCGGCCTCGCCCACGGCCGCGATCTCGCGTCCCTCCGCGCCGCTGGCCTTGACCGTGCGGAACGCCTGGAGGGCCCGGTCGAGCGTGGAGCCCATCTCCCCCAGCGCGACCTGCGCCTGCAGGGACGCCTTCCGGATGCGGGGGGCGATCGTCGTGCCCATCAGGGCGACCGCGGCGACCACGGCCAGCGTGACCAGGAGCAGCAGGCCGTCCATGAGCGCCATCATCACGACGGCGCCGAGGAACATGAACGCCGCGCCCACGAGCCCGGCCAGCGACTCCGTGCACACGGCCCGCAGGAGGGTGGTGTCGGAGCTGACCCGGGAGAGCAGGTCGCCGGGCTTCAGCCGGTCCACGTCGGCCACCCGGAGCCGCAGCATGCGGTCCACGAGCGTCCGGCGTGAGGCGAGCACGATGTTCTCGCCCATCCGCTCCAGGAGGAACCGGCCGCCGGCCGAGATCAGCGCGCCCACCAGCACCGCGACCGACAGGCCGAGCACCGGCCCTGCCAGCTGGGCGCCGGTTCCGAACGCGTCGATCACCCGCTTGGCCAGGAGCGGCATCGAGAGCCCGGCGGCGCTGCCCACCAGGCTCAGCGCGCCCCCGAGCAGCAGCATCCGCCGATGCGGCCGCACCTGGTCGAGCAGCAGCCGCCACGGCCTTCGCCCGGCCGGCAGGCCGTCGCGTCCCCCTGTGCCCATGAATCCCCCTGTCCGCGAACCTCGGCGCGATCAATGTAGGTTCACGATAGATCGCGTGTCAACCTTGGTTGACCACCGGGACGCGGTGGAAGACGGCGAGCAGGGGTGGTGGGTGAAGGGTCGGGATCAGTCGATCTCGGGCACGTCGAGGTCGAACTCGGCGTCGCCGTCCTCGACCCGGCGGAGCTTGATGTCCTCGACCCAGGCGTAGGCGAAGCGGCGGACGGCGGCGATCCGCTCCTCGTCGAGGCCGTACGCGGCGAACGCCTCGTCGGCGAGGAGGTCGACGGTCTCCAGCCGCTGGACGAGGTCCTCGGCGCTCCAGTCGTCCTCGTGCGCCGCGCCCAGCTGCTCCAGCAGACGGAAGGGGTACAGCCCGGCGACGGAGGCGACGTCGGCGAAGTCGCGGGGCAGCCCGCGGTTGTGCAGCGCGCGGACCTTGAGCCCCACGGCGTCGTCGAGGCCGGCGACCCGGCAGGGCCCCAGGTCGGCCGGCCGGTCGCGGAGGGGCTCGCGGAGCAGGGTGACCTCGCCGGCCTGGCCGCTGATCTCGTCGGTCACCACGACGCGGGCCGCCCGCGGCGCCGTCTCGCACACCTCGGCCGTCAGGCCCCTGCCCTCGTAGGCGCCCGCGACGGCCGCCGCCACCTCGGGCAGGGGCGTCTCGTCCTCGGTCACGAACGTCAGGTCGTCGACCGGGCGGTCGACGCAGCCGTGGGCGCGCAGCGCGTAGCCGCCCGCGAGCAGCAGGCCGTACCGGTCGAGCACGGGCCGCGCGTCGTCGATCAGGCGCAGGTGGAACGGAGACGGCTCCACTACGTGGCCTTTCGGTGGCGGAAGGTCAGGACGGTCCTAGCCTCTCACGCCGTAGAGCAGCCGGATCTCCCAGGTGGTGTCGAGGATGTCGTGCCAGGTGAGGCACAGGCGCGCCTCGGCCTCCTCCGTGCGGGCCTCGGCCGCCATGAGCCGGTCGCCCGTCAGGCGGGCCGCCTCCCGTTTCAGCTGGGCCGCCATCTTCTGGAACCGGAACCGCTCCCGTGACTCCATCCCGCCCCTCCCACCCCGGACCGACTACAACAGGAGAAATACCCACAGAACCCGGCGAAATGCCTACGGTGGTGACCGGCGGCAGACGTCCTGGTACGGAACCCCGGGGAGGCGCCGCCGCCACTCCGCCAGGGTCAGGGTCCGCCCGGCCCGCGCGCACACCGCCGCGGCCACCGCGTCGCCGCCGGCGGGCAGGCGGAACAGGTCCCCGTTCTGGAAGGTGACGGAGAGCAGGTCGCCCCCGGGGGCGAACGTCACGGCCGGGGCGCCGTCGGCGGCAAGCCGCAGCGCGGGGCCGAGACGCCGGCCGGCCCGCACGTCCCAGAGCTGGACGGTCCCGCTCTCGCCCACGGTGGCGAGGGTCCCGCCTCCGGTGTCGAACGCGAGCGACTGGACCGCCTCGGCCGTGCCGTGGAGCACCGGCGGCGCCGGGGACCGGGTCCGGGCGTCCCACAGGAAGACGCGTCCTGTCGGGCCTCCCACGGCGATCAGGCCGGTCGGGCCGGCCGCGAAGGCCGGCGACGCGGTGAAGCCCGACCAGATCGTCCTGCCGGTGACCGCGTCGACGGTCTCGCCGCCGGCGACGATCGTCCGGCCGTCCGGGGCGAAGGCGATCGCGCCCAGCGCGTGGGCGAGGGGCACGTCCCGCACCTGCCGCCCCGTACGGGCGTCCCACTCGGTCAGCCGGGCCCGGTCGGGACCGCGGCCGTTGTCGTCGCGGACCAGCGCCGCGGCGAACAACCGCCCGTCCGGGGTGAACGCGGTGCCGTCCACCATGAGGCCCGCGGGCACCCGGTGGGCCCACAGCGGCGCGCGCGTGCGCGCGTCCCAGGCTCGCAGCCTCTCGCCGGGCAGGTCCTTCAGCACCACCGTCCGCCCCGCGCGGTCGAAGTCCGCGGGCGCCCAGCCGTCCGATCCGGGCAGCGGGCCGGCGAACACGCCCCGCGCCGTGTCCCACAACCGGACCGGAGCGTCCTCCTCGGCCTCCACGGCCAGCCACCGGCCGTCCGGGCTCATCCTCGTGTCGAAGATTTCCTGTGAGGGCCGCACCGGGACGGTGCGGGGGGCGGTGTCCACGCCGACCACGCCGTCGGCGAGCAGGCACCGCAGCGTCCGGCCGTCCGGGTCGAGGCGGGCGTCGAGCACGTCGTCCTCGGCCTGGTAGGCGAAGACCTGACGCCGGTCCCGCACCCGCCACACGCGGACGCCGTGGCCGGCGAACTCCACCAGGAACCGCCCGTCGGGGCTGAACCGCAGCCCGCCGCCCACACCCGGGCCGCCCGCGGCGGCCGCGCCGAGCAGCCGGCCGGTGTCCGCGGCGACGAACGCGAGCCTCCGCCCGGCGCACG
>NZ_KI866524.1:92371-113301 GCF_000511135.2 Microbispora sp. ATCC PTA-5024
CCGGCTCCCGGACCCGCCCCGGCAGCCGCCACACGGTCACCCCTCCCGCCGCGACCGCGGCCAGCCGGCCGGACCGCGACACGGCGGGCACCGCGTCGGGCCAGCCGCCCTCCGCGCCGCGGCCGTACGTCCCGCCGGTCGTCAGGTCCCAGACGAAGCCGTTGCCGTCCTCGAGGACGCCGAGCGCCGACTCGCCGTCCCCGAAGTCGACCTCGCCCTGGGCGCTCGCGCCGGGAAGGCTCAGCTCCGCACTTCGGCGGCCGGTCGCCAGATCCCAGACCACCACCCGGCTCCCCGTCACCACGGCGACCGACCGCGCACCTGGGCTCAGCGCGACGTCGAACAGGGGGCCGCCGTGGAGCTCCGGCGCCGGGAACCGCCGGATCTCTCGTTGGCCCGGCACGTCGTAGAGCCGTATCTCCCCGTCGGACGCGCTGACGAGCCTGCGGCCGTCGCCGCTCAGCGCCTGCAGGCCGTCATCCCGCCACGGCCGGAAGGAGGCGACCTCCGGCTGGTAGAGCGAGGACAGGAGGCCGGACCTCGCCTCCGCCCCGGGGGCGAGCCGCCAGGCGGCGACGCTGAGCAGCATCGCGGTCACGGGGTCGGTCGTGCGCAGGGTCCCCGAGACGAAGGCCAGCTCCCGGCCGAGCGCCTGGTCGCGCTGCGCGGTGATCTGGTCGCGCTGCTCCCCGATCCTGTCGCGCTGCTCCGCGATCCGGCCGCCCTGGTACGCCGCCAGGCCGCCGCCGGCCAGCGACAGCGCGAGCAGGACGGCCAGCGCCGCTGTGAGGAGTCGGCGCCGCCGCGCACGGCGGCGGGTCAGCGCCGCGGACGCGTCGAGGAAGTCCCGTTCGAGCGGGTTGAGCCGCAGGTGGCGCCGTCCCGCGGCGGCCCAGCCCAGGGCCGCGTCCAGACGGCTCCCCTGCAGCAGGTCGCCGTCGCGGCGTCCGTGGTCGTCCCACTGCCGGGCCTGGCCGCGGATCCCCGCGTGGACCGGCAGGCCGTCCCACTCGTCCGCGACCCACGCCCGCAGCCGAGGCCAGGCCCGCAGCACGGCCGGGCGGGCGAGGGAGATCTCCCGGTCGCTCCTGCCCAGCACGTAGGCGAAGGCCCGCAGGACCGGCTCCGCCTCGGGCGGCGCCTCGTCCCCGGGCATCCGCCGGGTGCCGAGCTCCCCGTCGGGGGAGACCGCCACCAGGCGCAGGAAGATCTGGGGCACCAGATCCCGCTCGCGGTCGCCGAGCGAACCGTACGCCTCCTCGGCGAGCAGGCCCAGCGCCGGGTCGTTCCCGGCCGGGGCCTCCACGCCGCTCGCCGCCCTGGTCCCCTCGGCGAGCAGGCGGCCCACCTCGACCGCCGAGCCGCCGCTGATGAGGGCCATGAGCAGGTCGCGGGCCGTGGGACGGGCCACCGGGTCCTTGGCCAGCGCCGCGCCCACCAGCGGCCGCAGCCCCTCGGGGAGCGCGGACAGGTCCGGGTCGGCCGACAGCACGCGGTGCATGACCCCGCCCAGGCTCTCCGCCGTGAACGGATCCCGCCCGGTGGCGGCGAACAGCACGATCCCGCCCCAGGCGAACACGTCCGCCGGGGCGCCGGCCCGCTGCCCGGTGAACACCTCCGGCGCCATGTACGTCGGCGTGCCGGCGACCAGGCCCGCGGTCGTCAGCGACATCTCCAGGGTCCGGGCGATCCCGAAGTCGATCACCCGGGGGCCGTCCGGGCCCAGCAGCACGTTGTCGGGCTTCAGGTCGCGGTGCACCACGCCCGCCTCGTGCACGGCCGTCAGCGCCGTCGCGACCGCGGTCGCCAGCCGGTGCAGGTCGTCCCCGGCGAACGGGTGCCCCTCCGCGACCGCGCGGCGCAGGCTCGGCCCCTCGACGTACTCGCTGACGAGGTACGGCCGGGGGCCGTCGAGGTCGGCGGCGACGACCCGGGCGGTGCAGAACGACGCGACCCGCCGGGCCGCCGCCGCCTCCCTCCCGAGCCGCTCCCTCGTCTCGGGGTCGGCCGCCGCGCCGCCGTGCAGCACCTTGACCGCCACCCGGCGGCCCTCGCCGTCGTACGCCTCGTACACGACCCCCTGGCCGCCGGCGCCCAGCCGCCCGGCGAGCCAGTACTCCCCCAACCGCTCCGGATCCTCCGGACGCAGCCTCCCCGTCACCCCGCACCAGCCTCCTCCCGGCCACCGGGTTGGACGCGTCGGGAGGCGGTGCGGTTCTCAGCGGATCCGGGACCGGTGGGACCTCCAGCGCCGCTCCACCCGGGCGGCCGCGAGCCGCGGGTGGCGGGGCGCGCCCTGCCGCCGCCGGTACGCCCGGGGCTGCGGGGCGGGCAAATCGTGCCGCCCCGAGACGAACTCCTGGACAGCGATCTTGACTCGGATGACAGGACGGCGCCAGCGCTCCTCGCGGTGCACGGCCCTGGCCATCCGCCTCGGCTTGGGCCGCCGGGCGACCTCGGAGTAGTACCAGCGGGCCCACGGCGAGCCGGGCCTCGCCAGCCTGACCGCCCCGACGTACAGGCACGGCGGGAAGAACAGCCCCGCGATGCCGCTCCAGATCTTGCCCTTGAGCAACGTGACGACGGCGAAGACCAGGTTGACCACGAGGAACGCCACGGCCGTCCAGCGGCCCCCGGTGGGCTGCCCGTCCCAGCCGAGCGGGCGCATGCCGAGCAGCAGCAGGCCGGTGGCCGCCAGCGCGACGAAGACCGCGTCGACCGAGGTGCGGCCCTCCTCCTGCCAGTACACGTCCCGCAGGTGCAGGATCAGCGCGAACTCGTCCAGCACGAGGGCCGAGCCGACCCCGAAGACGGCGGCCGTGAAGGAGTACCACCCCGTCGACACCCCGGACAGCACCAGCCCCGCGACGCCCCCGAGCAGCATCAGCACCACGCCGAACACGACGTGGTGGATGTGCGTCTCGCCGACGTTCACGTTGCCGAACCACCGCGCCCGCGCCCGGATCAGCCGCACGTTCACCCGGGTGCAGAGGAACGCGACGATCAGCGCCACGAAGAAGCAGAACAGCGGCAGCCGATGCGTGTCGACGATGCGTTCATGAAACCAGTCAGACATGAAGAGGTCCCCGGTCCTTGATGCTACGGCCCGGTTCGACCGCTGCGGCGCTCAGGCGAGGAAACCGCGCAGCAGCGCGGCGGTGCCCTCCAGGTGCTCGGCCACGGCGCGCCGGGCCGCCTCGGGGTCCCCGTCGAGGATCGCCTCGACGATGGCGGCGTGCTGAGCGGCCGCGTGCTCGATGTTGGGACGCAGCACGGGGATGGCGTTGAGCAGGTCGGTCACCCTCAGGCGGGCGTCGGCGCAGGCGCCGGCCAGCAGCGGCGAACCGGTCAGCTCCGCGATGGCGAGGTGGAACGCGATGTCCATCCGGCGGTAGTCGGCCGGGGCCGCGTCGTTCACCGCGGACAGGCGGGCGGTCAGCGTCTCCCGCTGCCGCGGGCCGAGCTGCGAGCCGGCCAGGACCTGAGCCGCGCCGCACTCCACGGCCATCCGGAACGTCAGCGCGTCCTCCAGGTCCGACTGGCCCATCTCGTTGACGGCCCGGCGCAGGTCGCCCTTCCTCGGGCTCGGCGGCCGGTAGACGACGAAGGCGCCCCCGTACCGGCCCCGCCGCACGTCGAGGTAGCCGGCCTCCTGCAGCGCGCGGATCGCCTCCCGCAGCGTGACCCGGCTGATGCCGAGCCGCGCCGCGAGCTCCCGCTCGGGCGGGAGCTTGTCGCCGTGGCCCACGACGCCCAGCTTGATCGCCTGCAGCAGGCGCTCGACCGTCTCCTCGAACGCGTTGCCGGCCCTGACCGGCCGCAGCAGCGAGACCGCCCCGGTGACCCCGGCGGCGCCGTCCATCCCGTACCGTCCCTCCGCCCGCGCGTCCCGGTCCCCGGCGGATTCCCCGCGCCCCTGCGCCGAGGTTAGACCAATTTCCATTGTTGACTAAGGGGCGGAGCTGGTGCTTGCATGCCCTTCAATGGTCTGGTTCCAGACTTTTGGACGGGAGGCGCCGTGCTCAGCGTTGAGCAGCTTCGCGGCGACGTCGATGCGGGCCGGGTGGACACCGTCCTGCTCGCGGTCACCGACATGCAGGGACGGCTGCAGGGCAAGCGCCTGTCGGCGCGGTACTTCCTGGAGGAGGTGCTGAGCCACGCCGCCGAGGGGTGCAACTACCTCCTCGCCGTCGACGTCGACATGAACACGGTGGGCGGCTACGCCATGTCGTCCTGGGAGCGCGGCTACGGCGACTTCGTCATGAAGCCCGACCTGTCCACGCTGCGCCGCGTGCCGTGGCACGAGGGCACCGTCATGCTGCTGGCCGACCTCGTGTGGGAGGACGGCTCGGACGTCGTCCCCTCCCCCCGGCAGATCCTGCGCCGGCAGGTCGCCCGGCTCGCCGAGCGCGGCTGGACGGCGTACGTCGGCACCGAGCTCGAGTTCTGCGTCTACAACGACGGCTACGAGGACGCCTGGCGGAGGGGCTACCGCGACCTGACCCCGGCCAACCTCTACAACGTGGACTACTCACTGCTCGGCACCGCCCGCATCGAGCCGCTGCTGCGCAAGATCAGGCTCGGCATGGAGGGCGCCGGCCTGTACGTCGAGTCGGCCAAGGGCGAGTGCAACCTCGGCCAGCACGAGATCGCCTTCCGGTACGCAGACGCGCTCACGACGTGCGACAACCACGTTATCTACAAGAACGGCGCCAAGGAGATCGCCGCCCAGGAGGGCCGGTCGATCACGTTCATGGCCAAGCCGAACCAGCGCGAGGGCAACTCCTGCCACATCCACATCTCCCTCCGGGACGCGTCGGGCGAGCCCGTGATGGCGGGCCCTCACGGGCTGTCGGAGACCGGCCGCCGCTTCGTGGCCGGGCAGCTCGCGGCGATGCGCGAGCTGACCCTGCTCTACGCCCCCAACGTCAACTCCTACAAGCGGTACGTGGCCGGCAGCTTCGCCCCCACCGCCGTGAAGTGGGGCGTCGACAACCGGACCTGCTCGCTGCGCCTGGTCGGCCACGGCTCCTCACTCCGCGTGGAGAACCGGGTGCCGGGCGGCGACGTCAACCCGTACCTCGCGGTCGCCGGGATGATCGCGGCCGGCCTGCGCGGAATCGACGAGGAGATGACGCTGGAGGACGCGTTCACGGGGAACGCCTACGACAGCGACGCCGAGCGGGTGCCGAGCACGCTGCGCGACGCGCTGGCCCTGTGGGAGGGCTCGCGGACGGCCGAGGACGCCTTCGGCAAGGACGTCGTCGAGCACTACGCCAACAACGCGAGGGTCGAGCTGGCCGCCTTCGACGCGGCGGTCACCGACTGGGAGCTCTATCGGGGGTTCGAACGGTTGTGAAGATAGTCAATCCGGCGACCGAGGACGTGATCGCCGAGGTCGAGATGGCCGACGCGGCCGAGGTGGACCGCGTGGTCGAACGGGCGCGGCGGGCCTTCCCGGCCTGGCGGGCCGTCGCGCCCGGCGAGCGGGCCGGGCTGCTGCGGCGCTTCGCCGCCCTCGTGGAGGACCACGCGGAGGAGCTGGCCCGGCTGGAGATCGCCAACGCCGGGCACACGGTGGGCAACGCCCGCTGGGAGGCCGGCAACGTCCGCGACGTGCTGAACTACTACGCCGGCGCGCCCGAGCGCGACCACGGCAGGCAGATCCCGGTCGCGGGCGGGATCGACGTGACGTTCTCCGAGCCGCTGGGCGTGGTCGGGATCATCGTGCCGTGGAACTTCCCCATGGTCATCATGACCTGGGGGGTCGCCCCGGCCCTCGCCGCCGGGAACACGGTGATCGTCAAGCCCGCCGAGTGGACGCCGCTGACCGCGCTGCGCCTCGCCGAGCTGGCCCTGGAGGCCGGCATCCCCGAGGGCGTCCTCCAGGTCGTCCCGGGCGAGGGCGAGGTCGCCGGGGCGCGGCTCGTCGAGCACCCGGACGTCCGGAAGATCGTCTTCACGGGGTCGACCGAGGTCGGGAAACTGATCGGCGCGAAGGCCGCCGAGCAGGTGAAGCGCGTGACGCTGGAGCTGGGCGGCAAGAGCGCCAACATCGTGTTCGCCGACTCCGACCTGGCCAGGGCCGCCGAGTCGGCGCCCATGGCCGTGTTCGACAACTCCGGCCAGGACTGCTGCGCCCGCTCGCGCATCCTGGTGGAGCGTTCCGTCTACGACGACTTCCTTCTGCGGCTGGCCGAGGCCGTACGGGGGGTGACGGTCGGGGACCCTAACGACCCGGCGACCCAGATGGGCCCGCTGATCAGTGCCGAGCACCGGGAACGCGTCGCCTCGTACGTCGGAGACCTGGAGCCGTACGTCATCGGCTCGTGCCCGGCCGGCCCGGGCTTCTGGTTCCCGCCGACGGTGCTGGCGGGGTCGTCCTCGGAGTCGTTCCGGCGGGCGTTCACCGAGGAGATCTTCGGGCCGGTGGTCGCGGTCGTCCCGTTCGACGACGAGGCCGACGCCGTGCGGATCGCCAACGACACGCTCTACGGCCTCTCGGGGTCGATCTGGACCCGGGACGTCGGCCGGGCGCTGCGGGTGGCCCGGGCCGTCGAGGCGGGCAACCTGTCCGTGAACTCCCACTCCAGCGTCCGCTACTGGACCCCGTTCGGCGGCTTCAAGCAGTCGGGCCTGGGACGGGAGCTCGGCCCCGACGCGCTGGCCGCCTTCACCGAGACCAAGAACGTCTTCATTTCCACGGAGTAGACACATGCAGCGTTTGCAGGACCGCGTCGCCGTCATCACGGGCGCGGGCAGCGGCATCGGGCTGGCCACCGCCCGCCGGTTCGCCGAGGAGGGCGCCAAGGTCGTGGTCGCGGACCTCGACGAGGTCGCCGGGACCAAGGCGGCCGACGAGGTCGGCGGCCTGTTCGTCCAGGCCGACGTGGCTCAGGAGGCCGACGTCTCGAGGATGTACCGGGAGGCGTTCGAGGCCTACGGCAGCGTGGACATCGCGTTCAACAACGCCGGCATCTCGCCTCCTGACGACGACTCGATCCTCTCGACGGGGCTGGACGCGTGGCGGCGGGTGCAGGAGGTCAACCTCACCAGCGTGTACCTGTGCTGCAAGCACGTGATCCCGTACATGCAGCGGCAGGGCAAGGGCTCGATCATCAACACCGCGTCGTTCGTGGCGGTCATGGGCTCGGCCACCTCACAGATCTCGTACACCGCGTCGAAGGGCGGCGTGCTGGCGATGAGCCGCGAGCTGGGCGTCCAGTTCGCCCGCGAGGGCATCCGGGTGAACGCCCTGTGCCCCGGCCCGGTCGACACCCCGCTGCTGCGGGAGCTGTTCGCCAAGGACCCCGAGCGCGCCCAGCGCCGCCTCGTCCACGTGCCGATCGGCCGCTTCGCCCGCGCCGAGGAGATCGCCGCGGCGGTCGCGTTCCTGGCCTCCGACGACGCGTCGTTCATCACCGCCTCGGAGTTCCTCGTCGACGGCGGCATCTCCGGCGCGTACGTCACGCCGCTGTAGGAGCGTGTGATGGCCCGTCCCGTCATCGGCGTCACGTGCTATGTGGAGCCGGCGAAGTTCACCGTGTGGGACATGCCGGCGGCGCTGCTGCCGTACATGTACGTGGAGCACATCACGCGGGCCGGCGGCCAGCCGGTCATCCTGCCACCCGCCGGGGACCCGTCGTCCCTGGTGGGGCGGCTGGACGGGCTGATCATCGCGGGCGGGGGCGACATCGACCCCGCCCGGTACGGGTGTGAGGCGGCCCCCCAGACCGGATACGTCCGGAAATTTCGGGATGAGGCCGAGTTTGCGATGATGGCGGCGGCTTTGCGGGCCGGCCTGCCGTTCCTAGGGATCTGCCGCGGCATGCAGGTCCTCAACGTGGCCCTGGGGGGCACCCTCCACCAGCACCTGCCCGACGTGGTCGGGAGCACGGACCACTCCCCCGCCCCCGGCACGTTCGGCCGCCTCCCTGTACGGCTCTCGCCGTCGTTGGCCACGATCTACGAGGCCGAGGACCTGATCCCGGCCCACTATCACCACCAGGCGATCGACAAACTAGCCGACGGCCTGGAGGCGACCGCCCGCTCCGACGACGGCACGATCGAGGCCGTCGAGGTCGCCGGGGCCGGGTTCGCCCTGGCCGTCCAGTGGCACCCCGAAGCCGACGAGGACGGCCCCCTGTTCGACGCCCTCGTCCGGGCCGCCGCCTGAGAAACATGCGAGGGCGTCCTGACGTACAACGCGTACGCTACGTACATGAGCGAAACCGCCCCAGACTTTCCGCCTCCGCCGTACACGGTGCAGGAGGTCAGCACCACCCAGGCCCGCAAGGACCTCGCCGAACTCGTCAACCAGGCGGTCTACGGGCACGTGCACACGATCCTCACCAGGGACGGCCGTCGTCTCGCCCGGATCATTCCCGAGGAGGACGCGTGGTTCTACACACCTGGGTGGCAGGAGAAGCTCGCGAAGGCGAAGGATGACGTGGCGGAGGGCCGCACCAGGACGTTCGAGTCGATGGACGACATGTTCGCCGACCTGGAGACCGAGCGGTGATATACCGCCGCACCGCTCAGTTCGACGTCGACTTCCGCAGACTCCCGGCCGAGCATCGCAAGCTGTTCCAGCAGGTGGTGTTCGAGGATTTCGTCCCCGCCTTGGAGCGGGGCGCCCACCTCGGCAAGGCTCCGTGGCCACGCCGCTTACGCATCCACAAAATCGATGACGTCTATTCGCTGACGTGGAGCCTCGCATCGCCGGACGAGCGAGCTCTGTTCACCTTCACGGTCGAAGAGGACGGTTCAGGCGAGCTCCTCATCACCTGGCTGGCCGTCGGCTACCACAACATCTATCGCTCATGAATCGGTCGACGATGACGTCCCGTCGAGTGGTGTAACTCGCAGCCGACCACGTGGCACCGCCACCTCTGACCCTGGGCACGTGCCGACACGGCCGCCGGCGCCTCTCACTGCGCAACGGCGTCATCCGAGTTCCGGTTTCGGACCAAGGAGAGGAGTGCCGTTACGCCGGAGCCCAAGTACAGCGCCGAACTTGTCGCCACCGGAAGTGAATCGAGCCCGGTCGGCTGGATGGCGGACGTCGCCATCAGAGCAAACCCAAGCACCGACCACGCGATCAGCCAAATGGCCGCGACACGGATTACCGACCGACACACACCGGGTGCGGCACGCGCGTGATAGAGGAGTTGGAAAGCGGCGAGCAATACCGCCCTCGACGCGGGGCACTCTTCCAGGCCGAACCACGAGCGGTTTCATACCATCGCGGATCGGCCGGCAAGTCGGCCAGAAAAGGATCGAAGTCCTCGTACCAATCCAGGCATGCTCGGCTCCACAGGACCGTGGCTACGGCGTCGACCAGGAGTTCGGCCTCTCCTCCATCCCAGTCTCCATCTTCGATGCTCGAGGGCTCTTCGATGGCCGCAGAGTAATTGGCTCGCCCAGCGGCGACGATCGCATACAGCAGATTTTCGAGAGAATCTCCCAAAGCCGAAAGCGCCTGACCACCCATGTCGCTAGCGTCAGGAACAGGGACGCCCTCGATAGGAAGTCTGGCCAAGGCGCGCACCTTGTCTGCGAGGTTAGTCGCGAAGCCCTCAACCACTTCCGTCGACAGCGACGCTAGACGCGCTTGCAGCAGGTCGGCACCATCCTCGTCAATGACTCCATCAAGCAGGCCGATGAGCTCCCAGAAGGCATCGTGTGTCACCGAATCATTCCCTTGTCAACGCCAGGAAGAGCGGCGGGGCAATCGGCAGTCCACCGCCCTTACGCATCTAACCTCCGTAAGTAGGATCGGTTGGGTCGTAGTCACTGTCACAACCGCGCCCACCGCATAGATCAACGCGGTTATCGTCTGAATATTTCTAGAGTGGTCAAGACGCCGCGGTCTTCGGCGACCTCGCCGCCCGGGGGAGAACCGCCCAAAGGAATGGGAACCTCTCCGAAGCGGAGAACCATTTCGACGACGCGTTGCGGTTCTGGCGGGGCGACGCCCTGTTCGACATGGGACGGACCGACGAACTGGTCGCCTGGGGTGACCGGCTCGACGAGGACCGCCGTTCTGTGACCGAGGACCTGTTCGACGTACGACTGGCACGTGGCTACCACCACGAGATCGTCGGCACGCTCGGAGACTGGACGAGCCGGCATCCGCTGCGCGAGCGTCCCCACCGGCAGCTCATGCTGGCTCTGTACAGGTCCGGCCGCTCGCACGACGCCTCGATCGCTTACCGGCGCCTCCGGCACCGCCTCGTCGAGCAGGCGGGGGTGGAACCCGCCCCCGCCACTCAGTCCCTCCACCACCGCATCCTCGCCGCCGATCCCCCGGTCGTCACACTCTGAGACAGGACACTCACGGATAGGCGCGAAGGCCTGCGCAGGGCTCGGCTTACAGTGACAATATGGGTGTGCTGACGATCGATCTCGATCCCGCGACGGAGCAGATCCTCGCCCGCCTCACGGCCGACGGGAAGTCCGCCGCAGACGTGGTGCGGGATGCGATCCGGCTCGCGGATCGCCTGCGGTGGCTGGAGCAGGCTCGAACAGATGCAGTCAGGCTGGGCAATGACCCCGACGACCTGGCCGAGATCCGCGCGATCCGCCACGATCTCGGTTACCCGGATGCGTGGTGACGTCTGCCGGCTGCGGAGTCCTCGCGGCACGATCGGGCACGAGCAACGTGGCGAGCGCTTCGCCGTGGTTGTGCAGTCGGACGGGTTCGCCCTCTCCACCTTGGTCGTCGCGCCGACCTCGACGAGCGCCGGCCGGGCGGTGTTCCGTCCCGAGATAGAACTGGACGGCAAGTCGACGCGCGTGCTCGTCGACCAGATCAGCGCGGTGGACACCTCCCGGTTGGGCGACTTCGCCGGCCGCCTCGATCCACATGAGATGCACGAGATCAATGTTGCCTTGCGAGGCTTCCTCGGGCTGTTCCGGTGGTAGCTCCCGGCACGTGACGGGGATGGGCGTGAGCCGTTAGGCTGGCACGACACCAGTGATCCCGTGCGGGAGAGCGTCCTGGCAGCCGGTCAGGACCCCTGAAGGAGCAAGCCCTCCCCGCGAACCTCTCAAGGCAAAGGACCGTGCGGGCCAGGTGTCCTCTGGAAAGAAGGCCGCCCAGGCCTCGCCGAAGGTGAAAGTCCGGCAAAGATCGGACGAAGCTCTCAGGCACCCATGACAGAGGGGGAGGATGCTCTCATCCGTCCTTTCCGAGGTGCGATCATGTCCCGATCCACCCCGCTCCGCGGGGTCCACGAAAGCCTTGGCGCGACCCTGACCGACTTCGCCGGCTGGCAGATGCCCCTGCGGTACGGCAGCGAGTCGGCCGAGCACAACGCCGTGCGGACGGCCGCGGGGCTGTTCGACCTGTCCCACATGGGCGAGATTTTCTTGACGGGCCCCCAGGCGGGCGAAGCCCTCGACCACGCCCTGGTCGGCCATCTGAGCGCGCTGACCCCCGGCCGCGCCCGCTACACGATGATCGTGAACGAGGAGGGCGGCATCCTCGACGACCTCATCGTCTACCGGCTGGGCGACGAGGAGTTCATGGTCGTCGCCAACGCCTCCAACTACGCCGCGGTCGCCGGGGAGCTGGCCGCGCGCTCCGGGGCGTACGACGCCCGGGTGGAGGACCGGTCCGACGCGTACGCGCTGGTCGCGGTGCAGGGCCCGCGCAGCGCCGAGATCCTGGGCTCGCTGACCGACGCCGACCTGGACGGCCTCAAGTACTACGCCATCCTGCCCGCCACGGTCGCCGGGGCGCACGCGCTGATCGCCCGTACGGGGTACACCGGCGAGGACGGGTTCGAGCTGTTCGTACGCAATGATGACGCCGTGCCGCTGTGGAACGCGCTGTCGGACGCGGGGTCGGAGCTGGGACTCGTCCCGGCCGGGCTGTCCGCCCGCGACACGCTGCGCCTGGAGGCCGGCATGCCGCTGTACGGCAACGAGCTCGGCGCGAGCACGACGCCGTTCGACGCGGGCCTCGGCCGGGTGGTCCGGTTCGACAAGCCGGGCGACTTCGTCGGCAGGGCCGCGCTGGCCAAGGCCGCCGAGAGCGAGCCGGCCCGCCGTCTGGTCGGCCTGGTCGCCCGCGGCCGCCGGGTGCCGCGGCACGGCTACCCCGTCACCCGCGACGGCGAGGTCGTCGGGGAGGTCACCAGCGGCGCGCCGTCGCAGTCGCTCGGCAGGCCCGTGGCGATCGCGTACGTGGCCGCGGACGCGGCCGACGCCGGCGGCCTGGCGGTCGACATCCGCGGCAGCCAGGAACCGGTCGACATCGTTGACCTGCCTTTTTACAGGAGGACCAAGTGAGCAGCATTCCCGACGAGCTGAGCTACACCAAGGAGCACGAGTGGGTGGCGGGGCTCGACGACGGCCTGACGGTCACCGTCGGCGTCACCGCCTTCGCGGCTGAGCAGCTCGGCGACGTGGTCTACGTGCAGGTGCCCGAGGTGGGGTCCGCCGTGGCGGCCGGTGACGCGGTCGGCGAGGTCGAGTCGACCAAGTCGGTGAGCGACATCTTCGCGCCCGTCGGCGGGGAGATCGTGGAGACGAACGCGGCCGTCGTCGACGACCCGTCGCTGGTCAACTCCGACCCGTACGGCGAGGGCTGGCTGTTCCGCGTCCGCATCGAGGAGGAGCCGGACGACCTGCTGTCGGCGGCCGAGTACGGCGCGCTCACCGCCGCCGAGTCCTGACACCGCCCCCCGAAAGGCATTGATCAATGGCGATCAGCGTCTTCGACCTGTTCAAGGTGGGCATCGGGCCGTCCAGCTCGCACACGGGCGGCCCGATGGCGGCGGCGCACAAGTTCGCCCGCGGCCTGCACGAGGACGGGCTGCTGGAGAAGGTCACCCGGGTTGAGGCGATCCTCTATGGCTCGCTCGGGCTGACGGGCAAGGGCCACGGCAGCGACAAGGCCGTCCTGCTCGGCCTGTCCGGCGAGAAGCCCGAGCTTGTCGACGTCGACACCGTCGACGACCGGCTCGCGCGGATGCGCGCCGACGGGACCGTCCGCCTGTACGGCCTCCACGAGATCCCCTTCGTCGTCGGCGAGGACCTGGTCTTCGAGCGCAAGATCTCCCTCCCCCACCACCCGAACGGCATGCGGTTCACCGCGTACGCCGACGGGACCCCGCTGCGGGAGAAGGTCTACTACTCGGTCGGCGGCGGCTTCGTCGTCGACGAGAACGCGACCGGCGCCGACCGGATCAAGCCCGACGACACCGTCCTGCCGTACCCCTTCACGACGGCCGCCGAGCTGCTCGCGCGCTGCGCCGACACCGGCCTGTCGATCTCCGGGCTCATGCTGGAGAACGAGAAGGCCTTCGGCCGCACCGCGGAGGAGATCCGCGAGGGGCTGCTGCGCCTGTGGTCGGTGATGGCCGAGTGCGTGCGGCGGGGCAGCACCCGCGAGGGCGTCCTGCCGGGCGGGCTGAAGGTGCGCCGCCGGGCCAACCAGCTGTTCCGCAGGCTGCAGAGCGAGTCCGACGGCAAAGACCCGCTCCAAGCGATGGACTGGGTGACCCTGTTCGCCCTGGCCGTGAACGAGGAGAACGCCGCCGGGGGCCGCATCGTGACGGCCCCGACCAACGGCGCCGCCGGGATCATCCCGGCGGTGTTGTCGTACTATATGCGGTTCCTCCCGGCTGCCGACGAGGACGGCGTCGTCCGCTTCCTGCTCACCGCGGGGGCCATCGGCGTGCTGTTCAAGGAGAACGCCTCGATCTCCGGCGCCGAGGTCGGCTGCCAGGGCGAGGTCGGCTCGGCCTGCTCGATGGCGGCCGCCGGTCTCACCGAGGCGCTGGGCGGCACCCCCGAGCAGGTGGAGAACGCCGCCGAGATCGGGATCGAGCACAACCTGGGCCTCACCTGCGACCCCATCGGCGGACTGGTCCAGATCCCCTGCATCGAGCGGAACGCGGTGGCCTCGATCAAGGCCATCGCGGCGGCCCGGATCGCGCTGCGCGGCGACGGCCGCCACTTCGTGTCGCTCGACAAGGCCATCAAGACCATGCGCGACACCGGCAGGGACATGCTGGACAAGTACAAGGAGACCTCGCGCGGCGGACTGGCCGTCAACGTCATCGAGTGCTGACCTCTAGGCTGGCCGGGTCCCCGGCCGGTCTGGAGGTGTCGTGAAGCTGCGCTCGCACCGGGTGTTCCTGCTCGTGCTGGCCCTGGGCGTGGTGCTGCGCGCCCTCGCCGTGCTCGGGTACCGGCCGGCCCTGTGGTTCTGGGCCGACTCCTTCGCCTATCTCAGCTCCGGGCTCGACCTGCGCCCGCTGGAGTCGCGGCCCTCGGGCTACTCGGTGTTCCTGTGGGCGCTGAGCCCGCTGCACAGCCTTGCCGCCGTCGCCGTCGTGCAGCACCTGCTGGGACTCGCCATCGCGACCTGCGTGTACGTGCTGCTGCGCCGCCGTACGCGGCTGCCCGGGTGGGGCGCGGCGCTCGCGGCGGCGCCGGTGCTGCTGGACGTCCACCAGGTCCAGCTCGAACACCTCGTCATGGCCGACCTGCTGTTCACGGCGCTGGTGGTCGCGGCCGTGACCCTGCTCCTGTGGCGGCCCAGGCCCGCGCTGTGGACCGTGGTGGCGGCCCTGCTGCTGCTCGCGCTCGCCACCGTCACCCGCACGATCGGGCTGCCGCTGATCGCCGTCGCCCTGCTGCTCGCCTGGCCGGGGTGGCGGGCCGCGCTCGCCGGGCTGCTCGCCGCCGCGGCGGTGCTCGGCGGGTACGCCGTCTGGTTCCACAGCGCCTACGGGTCGTACGGCATGGGCGGCAGCAGCGTGTGGCTGTGGTCGCGGACCATGACGTTCGCCGACTGCGGGACGATGCGACCGCCCCCCGAGTTGGCCGTCCTGTGCCCGTCGGGGCCGAGGCTGGCCGCGCCGGCGTACATCTGGGACGCCCGGTCGCCCATCCAGAAGGCCGGCGCCGACCGCGAGCGGCTGGCCGGGGAGTTCGCCTCCCTCGCGATCCGCCGCCAGCCGGTCGACTTCCTGCTGACCGGCCTGCACGACGCTCTGTGGGCCTTCGAATGGGACCGCCGCGTCTACCCCTCCCCCGGGCCGCAGAGCGCGTACGTCTTCCCCGCCTCGGTCAAGCCGTTCAGCCCGAAGGTCGCCTCGGCGGGACGGACGGCCACCCAGCTCACCGCGGCCTACCAGGGCTCGTCCGGGGCCACTCAGGTCGTCCAGCCGTACGCCGGCTGGCTGCGGGCCTACCAGGAGGTGGGCTTCCTGCGCGGGCCGCTGCTGGCCGCGATCCTGCTCATCGGGCTCGGCGGGGTGGCGGCCCGGCGCTGGGCGGCGCTGCTCCCCTGGGCGTTCGCCGCGACGCTGCTCCTGCTGCCGCCGCTGATCGCCGCCTTCGACCACCGGTACGTCGTGCCGGTCGTGCCCCTCGCCTGTCTGGCCGCCGGGCTGGCCCTCGGGTCCCGGGCCGTCCCGCCCCCGTGGCGGTCAGCGGCGGCGGACGTGCAGCCGGACCAGGGCCGGAAGCTCACCGCCGTCAACCGCGCGGCGGACGCGTGAGACGGCCGTGTCGTCCAGCCGCCGGATCACCTCGTGCAGGTCGGACGACGGCTCCAGCGACAGCGACATCCGCAGCCGGCGCCCCCGCACGACCCTGACCTGGATCCTCCCGATGCCTTCGACGCCCTTCATCGCCACGCCGAGCATGGCGATCCCGGCGCCCGTACGGCTGCCGTACCGGCCCCAGCCGAGCGCCGCCATGAGCCACCGCGTCGCGGCCAGGGCGATCAGGATGGCGGCGCCGGCGGCCAGCGGCGTCGCCCACGGGTGGCGGGTCAGGAAGCCGAGGTCGGCGATCCTCGCGCCGGGCCGGTCGCCGCGGGCGTCCAGCGCGTAGACCCCGCCGGCGAGCAGGGCCAGGCCGGCGAGGCCAATCCCGGCGCGGTTCCCCAGATGGCGGTACACGGTCAGGCCCTCCTGCCGCGCAGGCGCACGACCACCTCGTAGCGGCCCTGCGCGCCGAGCCCGGACAGCCGGTCCCCGACCGCCGCACCGACCTCGCGAAGCAGGTCCCCGACCCGCTGCGTCCCGGTGACCACGGTGACCTCGATCCGGCCGCGCAGGATGCGCACCTGCGCCCTCCGCACGCCCTCGACGTCCCGGGCCGCCGCGGAGAGCGTCCGGCGCAGGCCCGCGCGGGTCAGCCCGATGACGAGCAGCGGGTCGTCCACCTCGATCGGCACGAGCCGGGGCCGTCCCGGGACCACGGCCAGCGCGACCAGCCCGGCGCCCGCGAGGATCATCGCGACGGCGACGGCGGGCACGGCCGGATGGGCGTAGGTCGTGGCGAGCAGGCGGCGCACGGCCGGCCACATGATCGGCCTGTCCATCATGGAGGCGATGGCCTCGACGGTCGCCGCCCAGCCCGTGAGCGCCAGCGCGGCGGACACCGCCACGGCGGCGGGCCGGCGGGCCGGCCGCAAGGCGCTCACCCCGTCACGCCGGGGCGGCCTGCGCTCCTCCTGGACATGGACGGCCGTCGAGCCCGCCAGGATCTCCTGCACGACGCTCATCAGCCGCTCACCCCTCCCGAACACCGCGCCTGGTCCGCTCGGTAGTCACCTGCCCATGGGTACACCCCGGCGCGGCGGGCGACGGCGCTCACCCGCGCTCTTGCTCGATCATGGGCGGGAGCAGCCGCAGACTTTGCCGTCACGCAGTTAACGTGAACCTGGCTCATATTTCTCGAGTGCTCGTATTAGGCTGCCGCCATGGACGACCGACAGCGTCTCGACACGGCCACCGCGGGGCTGCGGCCCCCCTTCGCCGTCCTCGACATGGACGCCCTGCGCGCCAACGCCGCCGACATGACGCGGCGGGCCGGTCGCAAGCCGATCCGCGTCGCCAGCAAGTCGATCCGCTGCCGCCCCATCCTCGAACGGGTCCTCGCGATGGACGGCTTCGCCGGCGTGATGGCGTTCACGCTGCCCGAGGCCCTCTGGCTGGTCTCCACCGGGCTGCGCGACGTCCTCGTGGCCTACCCCACCGTCGACGCGGACGCCCTGAGGGCCCTCGGCTCGGACGACACCGCCGCCCGGGAGATCACCGTCATGGTCGACTCCCCCGAGCACCTGGACCTCATCGAGGGCCTCGGCCTGCCCCGGCCCGTCCGGATCTGCCTGGACATCGACGCCGCGTTCGTGACGCTCGCCGGCAGGTTCCGCGCGGGCGCCCTGCGCTCACCCGTCCGCGAGCCGGACCAGGCCGCCGGCTTCGCCGCCGACGTGGTGAAACGACCCGCGTTCCGGCTCGTCGGGCTCATGTCGTACGAAGCCCAGATCGCGGGCGTGGGCGACAACGTCCCCGGGCCGTACGGCCGCGCGATCCGCTGGATGCAGGACCGGTCACGCCGCGAGCTCATCGTCCGCAGGGGCCGCGTCGTCCGGGCCGTACGGCAGGTGGCCGACCTGGAGTTCGTCAACGGCGGCGGCACCGGCAGCATCGAGAAGACCGCCGCGGAACGCGTGATCACCGAGGTCGCGGCCGGCTCGGGACTGTTCCATCCCCGGCTGTTCGACTTCTACCGGAACTTCTCCGGCCACCCGGCGGCGCTGTTCGCCCTGCCGGTCGTGCGCAAGCCGTCCCCCACCGTGGCCACCGTCCTGGGGGGCGGCTACCACGCCTCCGGCCCGCCCGGGCCGGCCCGGCTCCCCCAGCCGTACCTGCCCGCCGGCCTCCGCTACGACGCGAACGAGGGCGCGGGCGAGGTCCAGACGCCCCTGCTCGGCCAGGCCGCCGAGGACCTCCGCGTGGGCGACCGCGTCTGGTTCCGCCACGCCAAGGCCGGCGAGCTCTGCGAGCACTTCGCCACCCTCCACCTCGTCGAGGGCGACCGCGTGGTGGACGAGGTCCCCACGTACCGGGGCGAGGGGAAGGCGTTCCTCTGAGCGCTCCTCCCGGCGCGCCGCGGCTCATCGGGGCCCGACGGCGCCCTCATCCCGCCCTCCGGCCGTGAGGTCGCGCACGGACGTGGGCGCCCTACCCGTCTTGAGGTCGCGCGTGGACGGCGGTCAGCGGCCGCGGCGGCGCAGCAGCACGATGGCGGCGCCGATCACGACGACCGCGCCGACCCCGATGAGCACCGGCGCGAGGTTCGGCGGCGGGTATTCGTCGCGGGCCTCGCCGTCCTCGGCGTACGGAGCGGGACGTCCCACGCCCACGAAGTCTCCGATCGAGGAGACGAACTCCTCCGCGTTGGCCTTGAGCCTTGCCACCCCGCGCTCGGCGACGCGCTTGGGGCTCACCCGGTCCGCGATGGCATCGACCGTGCGGGCCAGCTCCGCCCGCGTCCGCTCGATCTCGCGCTCCAGCGCCTCGGGATCGGTGTCCGCCATGCGATCCCCCTCCTGTGGTATTCGTGTGTGATCAGTCTGCCAGGTCGGACGGGCGTCCCGCACAGCGGCCGAGCCGGTAGTTTGGTGGACGCTTGCCCGCCCAACGCCGCGGGTCACCTTCCCAGGAGGACGTCATGAGCAAGCTCGAGCCGGGCGACGCCGCGCCGGACTTCACCCTTACCGACGCCGACGGCCAGGAGGTGTCGCTCGAGTCGTTCCGCGGCAAGCGGGTCATCCTGTACTTCTACCCCGCCGCCATGACCCCCGGCTGCACCAAGCAGGCCTGCGACTTCCGCGACAACCTCGGCGCGCTCACGACGCGGGGCTTCGTCGTGCTCGGGGTGTCCAAGGACGCGCCGGACAAGCTGCGCCGGTTCCGGGAACGCGACGCGCTGACGTTCCCGCTGCTGTCGGACACCGGCCTCGACGTGCACAAGGCGTACGGCGTGTACGGGGAGAAGACCAACTACGGCAAGACCGTGATGGGCGTCATCCGGTCGACCTTCGTCATCGACGCCGACGGCAAGGTCGAAAAGGCGCTCTACAACGTGAAGGCCACCGGTCACGTCGCCCGCCTGACGAAGGAACTCGGCATTTCCTGATTTATGGGCATTGTCGCCGTCGCGGAAACTGTCGGTGCCGGGAGATAAATTCCCGTGCGTGCGGAAGTACACGTACACCCCCGAACTCCTGGCGGAGGCCGCGGCCGTCTCCAGCAGCATCGCCGATGTGCTGCGCTATCTCGGGATCCCGTGGTCCGGCGGCACCCACGCCCACATCAGCCGCCGCCTCAAGCACTTCGACATCGACACCTCCCACTTCCTGGGACAGGCACATCAGCGGGGAAGGCGCTCACCTCGACGCCACCTTCCGGAAGACGTGCTCGTCGTCATGGCGCCGGGATCGCCTCGCGAGAAGCCCACCAAGCTCAGACGAGCCCTGCGGGAAGTGGGAGTCCCCTACCACTGCGCAGACTGTAGGATAGGCGGCACTTGGCAGGGCCGACCGCTCACGTTGCATATCGACCATATCAACGGGAACTGGCTCGACAACAGAAAAGAGAATCTGCGTTTCCTCTGCCCCAATTGCCATTCTCAGACGGAGAATTTCGCGGGCAAAGGAAAACGACAAGGGGCCGTAGTCCAACGGCAGAGACCGCGGCTTTAGGTGCCGTACAGTGTGGGTTCGAGTCCCACCGGCCCCACTCGAATTCGTAAAGGCGAAAACGGCATCGATAATTCCGGGAAACGCACTTCGCTCGCCAAATTGAATCTCATGCTCGGCGCGGACGACCTCGCCTTTCTGGAGAGATTCGTGGCGGCGGAGGGAGCGAAATCCCGGGCCGCGGCCATCCGCCGGGCCATCGCCCTCCTCCGCGCCCAGACCGAGCCGGAGTGACCGCACTCCCGGCTGAGGTCCTGGCGCTGGTGTCGCCCGGGCATCGGGCTGGAGTCACGCGAGGCCGTGCTGATAGGCGAGGACCACTGCCTGGACGCGGTCACGGGCGCCGAGCTTGGCCATGATCCGTGACACGTGGGTCTTCACCGTGGCCTCGCCGACGAACAACTCCGAGGCGATCTCGGTGTTCGACAGCCCGCGGGCCACGAGCCGCCACACCTCGACCTCGCGCGGCGTCAGCGCCCGCACCCCCGGCAGCAGGGAGGCCTGGGCGGGGGCCCGCCGCGTGTACACCTCGATGAGGCGGCGCGTCACCGAGGGGGCGAGCAGGGTGTCGCCCCGGGCCACCGTCCGGATCCCGCTCACGAGCTGCTCGTCCGGGAGGTCCTTCACGAGGAACCCGCTGGCCCCGTCGCGGAGCGCCTCGTACACGTACTCGTCCAGGTCGAAGGTGGTGAGCATGACGACGCGGGTGCGGGAGCCGCCGGCGAGGATCGTCCGTGCGGCGGCAAGCCCGTCCAGCCGGGGCATGCGGATGTCCATCAGCACGACGTCGGGGTCGAGGTCGCGGGCGAGCGTCACGGCCTCCTGCCCGTCGCGGGCCTGGCCGACGACCTCCATGTCCGGTTCGGCCGACAGGATGGTGCGCAGCCCCGCAAGCACGAGTGTCTGGTCGTCGGCGAGCAGAACGCGGATCGTCACGACGACGCCTCCAACGGGATCGACGCGGAGACGTGGAAGCCTCCGTCGGGGAGGGGGGCGGCCCGGAACGTGCCGCCGCAGGCCGCGACCCGCTCGGCCATGCCGGTGAGACCGTGTCCGCCGTGCGTGACGGCGGCGGGCCGGTACGCCGGCGCGCCGTTCGTGACGTCGAGCGACAGACGGTGTTCGGCTCGGACGATCCGGACGCGCACGTACGCTCCGGGGGCATGGCGGGCGACGTTGGTCAGCGCCTCCTGGGTGAGTCGGTACACCGCCGCGTCGACGGCGCGGGGTAGCGGCGCCGCGGCTGGAGCCGGGGCGAGAGGCGCCGCCGGCGCGGAAGGCCCAGCCGGGGCCGGGTAGGGGGCCGACGCGAGAGACGGGGCTGGGACTGGGGCGGGAGGCGGCGCCGCGGCCACGCGTGCCTCCTCGCCGTCACCCCCGCCGGGGGCGGCGCCGCTGCGGGGGCCCGAGT
>NZ_KI866524.1:113731-126473 GCF_000511135.2 Microbispora sp. ATCC PTA-5024
AGCTGGGGCTGGGGTGGGGGCTGGGGTCGGGGCTGGTGCTGGTGCTGGGGTCGATGGTGAGCTCTACTCTCAGTCCGCAGGTCCTCGCGCGGTCCACAAGCATGGGGAGGCCTGCGAGCCCGATCGCCGCGCGTCCGTCCGCGAGCGCCAGCGAGAGCACAAGGGGCCGGAGCTCGTCGAGGGCGTCCGCGACGGTCCGGCGCAGGACGTCGACGTGCTGGGCCGCGAGGGCAGGTTCGGCGTCCCAGACGCGGCGCGCGGCGGTGGCCTGCAGGACGATGACGGTCATCATGTGCCCCGCCGCGTCGTGCATCTCCCTGGCGAGACGGGCCCGCTGCTCGGCCAGCGCGGCGCGGGCGTGCTCGCGATGCTCCTCACCCGCGGCGATCGCCGCCTGCGCGCGCGCGGCGAGCACCTCGGTCGCGTCGCGCAGCACCCATCCCGCGCCCCAGCAACCCACCAGCACGGCGAGCGCGCCGGCGGCCTCCGGGGCGGTGACGGTCCCGGCGCGGCTCACGACGCTGACGGCGATCCCGCCCGCGAGGCAGACGGCCAGGCCCGCGAACGCCCTCCCAAGCGGGCGGCTCGCCCCGGCCAGCAACGGCGACACGATGAGGACGGCCGACGGCGGGAGGCCGGCCAGCGGGTCGGGTGAGGCGGTCGCCCAGGTGTAGGCCGCGGCGAAGGCGGAGCACACGGCGGCCGAGGTCACGGGCCGCCGGCGGGCCCAGGCGAGCGGCACGGCGATGCCAGCCGCGAGGAGCGTGTGTGCGGCCCGTTGGGCGAGGCCGGGAGGGCCGCCGGCGAGTTCGGGCGCCACGAGCCCGGCGAGCACGCATCCGGCGAGGACGGCCAGCACCGCGTCCAGCCGGTACGGGCGGAGCACGGCCCAGCGGGTGAGCCGGACCTGTCCGACGTCGTCGGACAGGTCTGTGAGGGCGAGGGCCTGCCGCACCTGCGCGCGCAGCAGGGCGACCGGCTGGACGGGCTCCTTGCCGCCCTCGTCCCTTTCCCGCAGGCCGCCCACCAGAGCCCGCAGCCTGGTCAGCATGTCGCGGCCGAGGCTCTCCAGCGCGCGAACGTCGGCCAGTCCTTCGACGGCCGCGTGCCTCCTGGCGTCGTCCAGGCCGGCGAGCAGGACCGCCAGCGCGGCGAGGATGCCCTCGCGTTCCCGGGCGAGCTCGGCGGCTATCCGGTCGTCGCGGCCGGCGCGCAGCCGTTCACCGCCGGCGTCGAGACGGTGTGCCAGCCGCCGGCGGGCGCCCACGATCCCACCGACCGAGGCCGGCGCCACGACCAGCAGGACGATCAGGAACGCGTCCGCGGTCGCGTGCGCGTACCCCTGTGAAGGGGTCAGGTACTGCGCGGCCGCCACCGCGGCGGAGGCGAGAGCCATGCCGCCCACGAGCGACCAGGTCGCGGCGTGAGCGCCGAGCGAGTAGGCGGCCACCATCAGGGCGAGGAACACCGGGCCGGGGTTGCCGTGCGGGGCCGCGGCGGCCTCGACGAGCGCGACCGTCACCACGACGGCGACGGTGGTGAGGGGGCTTCGTCGGCGCCGGGCCAGGATGAGCAGGCCGAGCGCCGCGATCACGGCGCCGACGCGGCCGCTGAGCCCCTCCGGCCCGTCGAACGCCGCGACGACGGCCATCGCCGCCGCGATCGCGGCCCCCAGGAGCAGGTCGGCGTCCACGGAGGCGGGCGGGAACGCGGACAGCGCCGAGGCGAACCGCCCGCGAACCGCGCCGGACGGCGGTCCGGAGGGCGCGGAGATCGGCCTCGGGAACATGCTCATCGCCCGCACGATAGGCGACGCCGGTCCCGGGCGTCGTCCCACCCCGGTCGGATTTCCGGCTCGCACGACGGGCTGACCCGGATCTCCCCGCATGGCCGGACGACGGGGATGCCGTGCGCTCCTAGCGTCATGCGGGTCATCCCCCTACGACGAGGAGAGTTCGACGATGACCGCACAGACGCACGCCCCTGCCTCCGGCCCACGGCCGTATCTGCTGGCCCGGATCGGGCTCCTCACCGGCGCGGCGGCGGCCGCTGCGCTCGCCCTGCTGGATCTGTTCACGACCGTCCCCGAGCACGACCGGATCGTCGACGCCGCCGACTACGCGTTCACGGTGGACGGGTTCCCGCTGATCGGCGCCCTGCTGGTGTCGGTCGCGGCGATCCACTCGCTGCACGAGGGCCGGGACGGCAGGCTCGGCACGCTCGCCCTGATCCTGACGACGGCCGGCACGATCGGCTTCGTGCCGCCGCTCGTGGCGTCGCTGTTCAGCGCCGACGCCGAGTCGCTCGGCCCGCTTTACCTGCTGTCGATGCTCGTGTCGCTGGTCGGCGTGGTGCTGTTCGCCGTCGCGCTGCTGCTCGCCAAGGTGCTGCCGTGGTGGGCGGGCTTCTCGCTGGCCGTCGGCTGGGTGGTCGGCGGGCCGGTGGGCGAGGGCGGACCGCTGGGCTTCCGCGGCTCGGCTCTGCTGCTCGCCGCGGCCTACGTCGCGGTGTACGCCGCGGTCGCCGTGGTGGTGTCGCGACGCGTTCGGGAGCGTGCGGTGAGTCGCTGAAGTGCGGCGCCGGCTACGAGGTCGGGGACGGCTGCGGCGGGACCGGCGGAGCGGACGGGACCGGCGGGGCCGAGGGGGTCGCGCCGGGGCCGGGCATGTCGCAGCGGAAGCCCGTGGGGGTCCGCTGGCAGAACCGGGGAAGTCCGCCGTCGCGCTGCCCCGGCCCCCCTGGCATCCCCGGCATCCCCGGCATTCCCGGCCCGAAGCGGCGGCCGAACGGTGCGTCCTTCTGGCCGGGGCCCCGCTCCTCCCAGCTCACGCGGTAGTAGTGGTCGTGGGCGCGGTGCCACAGGGCGGTGCCGGCGGCCACGGCGCCGCCGCCCAGCAGGACGCCGATGAGCAGCCCGGCCAGGCCGACCGCGACGAACGGCCCTCGGCGGCCCGGCGGCGGCAGGGCGCGGGAGAGGGCAGTGGGGGGCTGCGCCGGCGGCGGGGCGCCCCATCCGGGCGCGTTCCACCCGGCGCCGCCCGGGCCGTAGGCGTAGCCGCCGCCCTGTCCAGGGCCGTAGGCGTGACCTGGGCCGCTTGCGCCGGGTCCGGTGGCGAAGCGCGCGTCGCCGGCTCCGGGTGCGCCCGCCGCTCCACCGGCCGGTGCCTGCGGATGAGCGGCCGATCCCGCTGCCGGCGCGGGGGCCGTGTAGGCCGCGGTGCCCGTCCCGTGCCCGTGCGGCTCATCGGCCGGTCCTGCGGCCTCGGCTGCGGCGTCCGGCGCGGGGGCCGTGTAGGCCGCGGTGCCCGTCCCGTGCCCGTGCGGCTCATCGGCCGGTCCTGCGGCCTCGGCTGCGGGGTCGGACCGGTGAGCGGTGGGCTCGGCGGCGGGGTCGTGGGGGGCGGCGGACGACGCCGGAGTCTCCGCAGGCCCCGGGCCGCGCGGCTCGTCCTCGGCGCCGCGCGGCCCTGCGTCGTGATCCGCCATCACAGATCTCCCTTTACCCCGATCCAGCGAAGCACCCCCGCCAGTAAGAATGCGCCGAGATCCGTAAGGACGGCGTAAACGGGGCCGAACCTGCGACCTGAGTCGTACGAGGGGATCCGCCGCAAGGCTGACCAGCGCTGAGCAGCCGATACGTATGGTTGTAGGCGTGTTCGGCAGACTGCGCGCCTGGGGTGCGCACCACAGCGCCCTGGTGGACGCGCTCACCGTGTCGCCGGTGGCGCTGATCTGCCTGCTGTCGGCGTCGGCGTTCTCCTCGCCGGGGTCGCCGGTGCACCTCGGCAGGACGGGCATCCTGCTGCTGTCGTTGGTGCTCCTGGTTCCCCTGCTGTGGCGGCGCCGGTATCCGCGCGAGGTGTTCGCGGTCGTCGCGCTGCTGTGCTTCGGGCAGTGGGTGGCCGACATCCAGATCGTGCCCGCCGATCTCGCCGTGCTGATCGCGATGTACGCCGTGGCCAGCCGCTGTGCGCCGCGCTGGGCGGTCGCGGCGGGGCTGGTCGCCGAGTTCGGGCTGCTGCTGGCCGTCGTGCGCTGGTGGGGGGACACGCTGCGGACGCTCCCGTCGTCGTCGGTGTTCGTCGTCGCGATCTGGATCGCCGGGATCTACGTCAGCACCCGCCGCAGGTACGTCGAGAGCCTGGTCGAGCGGGCGGAGCGGGCCGAGCGGGAGCGCGACCAGCAGGCGCGGATCGCGGCCTCGGCGGAGCGGGCCCGCATCGCGCGGGAGTTGCACGACGTCGTGGCGCACAACGTCAGCGTGATGGTGGTGCAGGCCGACGGGGCGGCGTACGCGATGGACACCGACCCGGACCAGACCCGCCGGGCGTTGCACGCGATCTCGGCGACGGGGCGGCAGGCGCTGGCGGAGATGCGGCGGCTCGTGGGGGTGCTGCGGCAGGACGCCGGGAGCCCGGCCGAGGAGTACGCCCCCCAGCCGGGGGTGGCGCAGCTCGCGGAGCTGGTGAAGCAGGTGACGGAGTCGGGGCTGCCGATCGAGTTCGCGGTGTCGGGGACGCCGCGCGACCTGCCGGAGGGCGAGCAGCTGGCGATCTACCGCATCGTGCAGGAGGCCCTGACGAACACGCTGAAGCACGGCGGGCCCGGCGCGCGGGCGCGGGTGGACGTGCGTTTCGCGGGCGGCCAGGTCGAGCTGCGGATCCGGGACGACGGCCGGGGCGCGGCCGCCCCCCGTCTCGAGGGGGGTCACGGGCTCATCGGCATGCGGGAGCGGGTCGCGATGTACGGCGGCGTGGTCGAGGCGGCACCCTCCCCGGGCGGCGGTTTCCAGGTGGTGGCGCGGATCCCGGTGGGCGTGGCCGCGTGAGCCGCCGTACGGTGTCGCGAGTGCGAGGAGACGGCGTGGCGGTGAGGTGGCGGTGAGGTGTCGGTGATCCGGGTCATGCTGGTCGACGACCAGGAGCTGGTGCGGACGGGGTTCCGGATGGTCCTGGGGGCGCAGCCGGACATCGAGGTCGTCGGCGAGGCGGCCGACGGCCGGGCGGCCGTCGAGACGCTGCGGACGCTGGAGGCCGACGTGGTGCTCATGGACGTCCGCATGCCCCGGATGGACGGCGTGGAGGCGGCCCGGCTCATCTGCGCGACGCCGGGCGGCCCGCGGGTCCTCATCCTGACGACGTTCGACCTGGACGAGTACGCCTTCGCGGCCATCAAGGCGGGGGCGTCGGGGTTCCTGCTCAAGGACGTGCCGCCGGCGGAGCTGGTGACGGCCATCCGGTCGGTGCATTCGGGGGACGCCGTGGTGGCCCCGAGCACGACGCGGCGGCTGCTCGACCGCTTCGCGGTGCTCCTGCCGGAGGGCGACGCGCGCACGCGGGACGCGGGGCTGCTGACGGCGCGCGAGCGGGAGGTGCTGTACCACGTGGCCCGGGGCCTGTCGAACGGCGAGATCGCGGCGCGGCTCCACCTCGCCGAGGCGACCGTGAAGACCCACCTCGGACGCATCCTGGCCAAGCTGGGGCTGCGCGACCGGGCCCAGGTGGTCGTGTACGCGTACGAGACGGGTGTCGTGACGCCCGATCGTCCTCACGGCTGACGCACGCGTACCTCAGAAGTCGCACACGGCCCGCCCCGCCCTCCGGGAGGGGCAGCCGAAGCCCGTCCGGCAGGCCGAGGAAACGCGGGGATCGCGCCCCTAGCGTGATCTCATGACCACAGCAACCGATGTCCGCACCGCAGTTGTCGCGCGAGGACTCACCAAGGTGTACGGCGAGGGCGACGCGGCGGTGCACGCCCTGCGCGGGATCGACGTCGGCTTCGCCTCCCAGGCGTTCACGGCCATCATGGGCCCGTCCGGGTCGGGCAAGTCGACGCTGATGCACTGCCTCGCGGGGCTCGACTCGGTGACGGGCGGCGAGGTCCGCATCGGCGACGTCGAGATCACCGGCCTCGGCGACAAGCAGCTCACGATGCTGCGGCGCGAGCGCGTCGGGTTCATCTTCCAGGCGTTCAACCTGTTGCCGACGCTCACGGCCGAGCAGAACATCCGGCTTCCGCTGGAGATCGCCGGGCGGCAGGCCGACCAGGCCCTGTTCGACCGGGTGATCGAGACGGTGGGCCTGCGCGACCGTCTCAGGCACCGGCCGAGCGAGCTGTCGGGCGGCCAGCAGCAGCGGGTGGCGGTGGCGCGGGCGCTCATCAGCAAGCCGCAGGTCATCTTCGCCGACGAGCCCACGGGCAACCTCGACTCCCGCAGCGGCGCCGAGGTGCTGTCGTTCCTCCGCCGTTCGGTGCGCGAGCTGGGCCAGACCATCGTGATGGTCACCCACGACCCGGTGGCCGCGTCGTACGCCGGCCGGGTGGTGTTCCTGCGGGACGGGCTGCTGGTGAGCGAGCTGGAGCGGCCGACGCCGCAGGGCGTCCTCGACACGCTCGTGGCGCTGGAGGCCTGAGCCGTGTTCAGGACCACTCTCGCCGGGCTCCTGGCGCACAAGCTGCGCCTGCTGCTGACCTCGCTGGCGATCACGCTGGGGGTCGGCTTCATCGCCGGGACGTTCGTGCTGACGGACACCCTGCAGGCGGGCTTCTCGCAGAAGTTCGCCGCGGACGCCGACAAGGTCGACGTCGTCGTCCTCGCGAAGGACGACGCGCTGCCGGAGAGCGTTCTGACGGCCGTACGGAAGGTGCCGGGGGTGCGGGACGCGCAGCCCGTCGTCGCCGGCGCCGCCGCCCTGATCGGCAGGGACGGCAAGGCCGTGGGCGACGTCCCCACCGCCGGCGTGTCGATCCCCGCGGGCCGGCTCACGGTGACGGCGGGCCGGGCGCCCGCCTCCGACGACGAGGCCGTGCTCGACCGGAACACGGCGAAGGCCCAGGGGTTCGCCGTGGGCGGCACGATCTCCGTGCTCGACCACGAGAACGCGCGGCACGAGTTCCGGCTCGTCGGGCTGTTCGACGTGGGCGTCGACCAGGACCTCGCGTACCGGGGCGCGGTGGACTTCACCGCCGCGGCCGCCCGCCGCATGACGGGCGAGAAGGGCTACCGGGAGATCGACGCGGTCACGGCGGGCCCGTCGCCCGAGCGGCTGCGCGACGCGGTCGCCACGGCCGTCGGGCCTGCGGCCGACGTGAAGACCGGCACGCAGCGGGCCGACCAGCTGGCCCAGCGGGCGGGGACCGACACCCGGTTCCTGACGGTGGGGCTGCTGCTGTTCGGCGTGGTGGCGCTGCTGGTGGCCGCCCTCGTCATCTACAACACGTTCAACATCCTGGTGGCCCAGCGGATGCGGGAGATGGCCCTGCTGCGCTGCATCGGGGCGACCAGGCGGCAGGTGTTCGGCTCGATCGTGCTGGAGTCGGCCGTCGTCGGGCTGATCTCGTCGGTCGCCGGGCTGCTCATCGGGCTCGGGCTCGGCGCGGCGGCCATCCTCGTCATCGGCCGGCTCGGCACCGACCTGCCGGGCGGGACCGCCCGTCTCACCCCTCAGACGATCGCCGTCGGGCTCGCCACGGGGATCCTCGTCACCGTGGGCGCGGCGCTGCTGCCGGCCCGTTCGGCGACCAGGGTGCCGCCGATCGCGGCGCTGCGCACCCAGGCCGAGGAGCACACGTTCCGCGCCGGCGTCGTCCGGGTCGTGTTCGCCGCCCTGTTCGGCCTCGCCGGAGCCGGGCTCACCGCGGCGGCCGTGCTCATGCCGCCGGGCGAGACCGGGCTCATGGTCGTCATGGCGGGCGGCGTGCTCGTGTTCTTCGCCGTACTGATCCTCGGCCCGGTGCTGGTCAGACCGCTGAGCGGCCTGGCGGGGTGGCTGCCGAGGCGGCTGTTCGGGGTGCCGGGACGCCTCGCCGTGGAGAACTCGCGCCGCAACCCCAAGCGCGCGGCCACCACGACGGTCGCGCTGACCATCGGCGTCACGCTGATGACGTTCATGTCCGTGCTGACCGCGACCGTCCGGGCGACGGTGGGCGACGAGCTGGACCGGCAGTTCCCGGCCGACTACCTGGTCGCCGCCCAGTCGGGCACGGTGCCGCGGTCGGTGGCGGACGCGCTGCGCGCCCGGCCGGAACTGGCGTCGGTGACGGAGTTCCGCGCGAAGGACGGCACGCTGAACGGCGGCGAGGACCAGATCGGGACCGTGACGCAGTCGTCGCTCGGCACGGCCGTCAAGCTGCAGGCGACCTCGGGCACCCTCGCCGGCTTCGGACACGGCCAGGCCGCCCTGAACGAGTCGACCGCCAAGAACCTCGGCGTCGGCGTCGGCGACACCGTCACGATCGGAGGGGGCAAGGGCGAGGCGAAGGCGCGGGTGGTGGCGGTGCTGTCGTCCGACCTGTCCCTGCTGCCCTCCGTGACCGTGCCGGAGGAGGACTTCCAGCGGTACTTCGGCGCCGTGGACGACGCGCAGATCCTCGTCGACCGCAAGGACGGCGTGCCGCCGGAGACCGCCCGCAAGGTGGTGGACGACGCCACCAGGGCCTACCCGGCGGTCAAGGTGGGCAGCACGACGGAGATCCGCGGCCAGTTCGAGGGCGCCTTCGACAGCATGCTGATGATCGTCACCGGGCTGCTCGGGCTCGCGATCGTCATCTCGCTGCTCGGCATCGCGAACACCCTGTCGCTGTCGGTCCACGAGCGGACCCGGGAGTCGGCGCTGTTGCGCGCCCTCGGGCTGACCCGGCCGCAGTTGCGCGGCATGCTGTCGGTCGAGGCGCTCGTGCTCGGGCTCGTCGGGGCGCTCGTCGGCGTCGTGCTCGGGACGGTGTACGGCTGGGCCGCCACGCAGACCCTCAGGGACGACATCAGCTTCCGGCTGCCCGTGACGCAGATCCTGCTGTTCATCGTCGCGTCGGCTCTGGCCGGCGTGCTGGCGGCCGTGCTGCCCGCCCGCAGGGCCGCCCGCGCCTCCATCGTGGGCTCGCTGGCGAGCGCCTGAGAAGGCGGGCTCCCGCTGGCAGACGGGACGGATGACGGGAGGGGTGGGCCGGCCGGCCCACCCCTCCCACGCGCCGGGGTCAGAGCCGCTGGCCCTGGCGGTCGATGACCACGGCGAACACCCCAGTCACGTCCTCGTACGGCGGTTCGAGGGCCATGTGCCCGCGCTGCGCGTCGATCCAGAGCACCTCGCCCCGGCAGTTGACGGCGTTCCAGGCGTGGCTGCCGCCGCCCGGCCATCGGGTGATGAGGACGGCGGCGGCGCCGTGCCCCCCGAAGATCAGCCGCTGCGCGATGGCCACGTAGGCGCGGCGGCCGTGCCCCACGTACTCGAAGCGCTGCCCCAGCCACTCCTCGGCCCGGGTCACCCCGCCCGTCTCCCCGGTCAGCAGCGGCCGTCCGTTCGGGTCGAACTCCGGCTGCCGCCGCGCCGCGACCACCGGCTCGCCGTGCCAGGTGGACATGACGGACAGGGCGCAGTCGACGGCGTTGTTCGACCTGAACGGGTCCTCCGACGGCCCCTCGGCGTTGATCAGCCTGATCCACGTGCCCCGGGGGTCGGGGAAGCGTCCGCTCACCGCCTGGACGAGGCTCTGCCGCGTCTCCGGGTCAGGCTGGGCGAGCCCGCCCGGCCTGCCGTACGGTCGGGTGTGCTCCAGCCTCGGCGGACGGGACGGCCGGTCGAGCCAGTCGCGCTCCGCCTCGTCGAAGGCGGTCGTCCACAGACCCTCGACCTGTGTGAACAGCTTCGCGGCCAGGGCGTCCGCCAGCGGGTCGCCGTTCAGGCCGGGCAGCGGCCGGGCCGTCAGCTCGGGGTGCGCCGATCTCGGCTCGGGCCGTGCCGGGTTCCCCAGCAGGTCGGCCATCAGGTCGCCCATGCGCCCGCCCGGGAGGCGGTCGGTGCCGGTCTCCGGCCCGTGAGGAACGGCCGTCCCTCCACCGGCCGGCCCGTCGGGGTTCGCGGCGTCCACGTCCTGCGTCGCGTCCTCGGCAGCCGCGTCGGCCGTGTCGTCGTAGGCCATGTCGTCGTAGGCCGTGTCGTCGTAGGCCGCCGCCATCGCCTCGGCCTTGAACGCGCGGACCGCGTCCGCCACCGGCGTGCGCCGCACGCTCTGGATCGGCTGATGGGCGACGCGGGCCGGCAGGTCGGGGTCCGCCGTGGGCGCCGGTCCGTGAGGCGGTGCCGCGTACCCGGGCTCCCGGTGGTCAGCGGCCAGGGGGTGCGGCAGCGGATCGGTCGGCGTCTCCGCCCGCACAGCGGTGCTCTCCCCCGCCTCCTCCGGCTGCCGCGCCCGGGCCGTACGGGGGGCCCGGGCAGGCCGACCTGGCCGGTCCACCACGTCCGGCTCGATCCCGTCCGGTTGCACCGCCTGGCGGGGCGGCACGGCGAGGCCGGAGAGCGGGAACTCGTCGGCGGGCCGCACGCTCTCCACAGGGTACGCCGCGTCGATCACCGCCTCCGCCTCGGATCGCCCGGCCTGCCAGACGGAGGCGGGAACGGCGACACCGGCGTCGTCACCGTCGCCGACCGGCGGGAGGGTGTCATACGCCGTGCCCTGCCCGTCGGCGGACTCGCCCAGAGCGTCAATGGGAACGCCCGACCCGGTCCGGTCGTGCTCGTCCGGGTCGCGCTCTTCGTCGCCGTCCGGAGCGCCCGCGTCCACGGCCCCGGGCCCTTCGACCGCGCCACCGCCGTCCGCGGCGACTGCGCCGAGACCGTCGAGACCGTCGAGACCGTCGAGACCGTCGAGACCGTCGAGACCGTCGAGACCAGCCTGGTCAGCTTCCGCCATCGGCGCGGGACCAGGCTGGCCACGACCGTCCGCGGCGTCACCCGTATGGCCATCTCCCGCGATCGGCGCGAAACCGGGCTCGCCGAAGCCGTCCGGGACGACTGCGTCGGGAACGTCGAGACCAGCCTGGTCAGCTTCCGCCATCGGCGCGGGATCGGGCTCGCCGTGGCCGTTCTCGACGTCGGCGCCGGGAGCGTCGAGACCGGCGTCCGCCATGCCGGGATCGCGGTGGCCCTCCGAGCTCTGCGACGGAACCGGCGCGGGCGTGGCGGCGTCCTGCCCGATCTCTTCGGCGCCGAGCGCGCCGGGCGCCGTGAGGTCCGGGAACGGCTCGGCCGGGGACGTCGTCTCGCCGGGCTCGCACCGCTCTCCGGGCTCTCCCGGCTCAAGCGCGTCTTGAAGCTCGCCGGCCGGAGACACGGGTAACCCGGCGGCCGCCGGAGCCTCTCCAGGGGCGCCCGGCTCCCCGTCCCCGGGCACCGCCGAAGTCTCCCCCGCGACCCGGTCCGTCTGCTCCACAGCGCCCGAAGCAGCGCGCTGCTCAGCGTCCGGCTCAGCGTTCGAGCGGTCAGCCGAGGCGTCGTGCGCGTCCCCGGCGGCGTTCCCCCCGACCGCCGCCGATGACGTGCCGTTCGCGCCGGTCACGCCGTTCCCCCGGCCGTTCGCGACGACGCCGCCCAAAGCTTGCGCGCCGTTCGTCAGGGCCGGGACGAGAAGCTCCATCCGCCTGTCCTCGAGCGACGGAGCCGGCGCCTCGGCGGCCTGCTCGTAGTCGCGCCACCGGCGGCCGTCCGCCGTCACGACGGGGTTGTACACGCCCGACGGCAACCGCCACCTGGCGTGCCGTCGGGCCCTTTCCTGGTTCACGCGCTGCGGCCCCCTCCCTCGCGCACATCAGGGTGCCGATGCTAGAGGCGGCCCGGCGGAGACGACGGCGGGTTTTTCCAACTCCAGACGTACGACCCCGCGGTTCGCCCGGAAATGGCCGTCGATGGGCGGTCAGCGAACCTGGACCACGATCGAGTGGTATCCGGTGGCTCCATCGGGGGCGGGCGGCGCCTCCACAGGGGTCTGGGTGTAGCCGGTCGCGTCCGTCGCCCGCACGGATATGGTGTGCCGGCCCTTCGGGAGGTCCTGCTGGATCGACCACTGCCGCCAGGTGTCCGGCCCGGGGACGTCCGCCAGCGTCGCCTGACGCCACGGCCCGCCGTCGACCTGCACCTCGACCGCCGCGACCCCCCGGTGCTGGGCCCAGGCGACGCCCGCGATCGTGGTACGGCCGCCCGAGACGTCGTCCCCGTCCCTGGGCACGTCGATCCTCGACTCGGTCTTGATCGGCCCCTTGGCCGACCAGCCGCGCGGGGTCCAGTAGGCCTCGTCGCTGTCGAACCGGGTGACCTTGATCTCGGTGACCCACTTGGTCGCGGAGACGTACCCGTACAGGCCGGGGACGACCTGGCGCACGGGGAATCCGTGGGCCGCCGGGAGCACCTCGCCGTTCATGGCGACGGCGAGCAGGGCGTCGCGGCCGTCCATGACGACGTCGACCGGGGTGCCGCAGGTCCAGCCGTCCTGGGAGACGCTGAGCAGCATGTCGGCGTCGCGGCGGATGCCGGCCTCGCGCAGCACGTCGGCCAGGCGGGCGCCGAGCCAGCGGGCGTTGCCGATGTACGGCCCGCCGACGTCGTTGGACACGCAGGTGAGGGTGACGTCGGCCTCGACGAGAGGCCGTTTGAGGAGCTCCGCGAAGGTCAGCTCGACGGGCCGGTCCACCAGGCCGTGGATCTTCAGCGTCCAGGCCGCCGGGTCGACCGAGGGCACGACGAGGGCCGTGTCCACGCGGTAGAAGTCGCTGTTGGGCGTGACGAACGGCGACAGGCCGGGTATCCGGAGGTCGGCACCCGCCGGGATGGGCCGGGCCGGGACCGCGGCGCGCGGCAGCGTCCGGGCGACGTCCCGGCGGGCCAGGTCGACGTCCCGGAAGCCGGACAGCAGCCGCCCGCCCAGCCCCGCAGCGCCGGCGACGCCGACGGTCACCGCCACGCCGGTGAGCAAA
>NZ_KI866524.1:126748-132943 GCF_000511135.2 Microbispora sp. ATCC PTA-5024
GGACGGGCCCGCCCGCCGTGTCGGCGAGCGCGGCGGCGTCGGCGCCCGCCCGCACGGGCTCGGCGAAGGGCGACGACCAGGCCGTGGTGTCGGCGGGCGCGGCGAGCCGGTCCCACTCCCGCACCTCGGGTTCGGCGCGGCGGAACAGCCGCGTGAGCGCCCACGCGCCCCCCGCGGCCCCCAGGACGGACGGCAGCACGTCGAGCGCCCCCGAGTCGGGGCGGGTGACCGCCGCCACGGCGCCGACGAGCGCGAACACGGCGAGACCGCCCGTGCCGTACCGGATCCGGCGGCGGGCGAGCAGGCCGAGCCCGGCGGCGACGAGCGCGAGCACGACCAGGATGCCGCCGATCAGCGCGAGCTTGTCGGACGAGCCGAACGTCCGGATGGCCCATTCCTTGAGGCCGGCGGGCGTGGCGTCGACCACGGCGTCCCCGACGGCGACCACCGGGGACGCCTCCGGGTTGGTCAGCCCGGCGACGAGCTGGGCCGTGCCCAGGGCCACCGCTCCGGCAGCCACGCCCGCCAGGGCCGCCGCCCACGCGGGCACGCGGAAGGGTTGTGCGTTCACACGTCGAACGCTACGCCCGGCCCCCGGCCGAGGTCTTACGGGCCGATTACGCGACCGCGGCCGTCCGCTGGTCAGGCGAGGACCCTGCCCATGATCAGGGCGAGGGCGCGGAAGGCCTTGCCGCGGTGGCTGATGGCGTCCTTCTCCTCGGCCGACATCTCCGCCGTCGTGCGGGTCTCGCCGTCCGGCACGAAGATCGGGTCGTACCCGAACCCGTTGCTCCCCAGAGGCTCGCGGATGAGCACGCCGTGGACGAAGCCCTCGACCACGTGCTCCTCCCCGGACGGCAGGGCGAGCGCGGCCGTGCACGCGAAGTGGGCCTGCCGCCGGCCGTCCGGCACGTCGCCGACCTGCGCGAGCAGCAGGTCGAGGTTGGCCTTGTCGTCGCCGTGGCTGCCGGACCAGCGGGCCGAGAAGATCCCCGGCATGCCGTTCAGCGCGTCGACGCAGAGCCCGGAGTCGTCGGCGACGGCGGGCAGGCCGCTGGCGGCCGCGACGGCGTGCGCCTTGAGCAGGGAGTTCTCGGCGAAGGTGAGCCCGGTCTCGGCGACCTCTCCGATGTGCGGGAACTCCTCGAGCCCGACCAGGTCGACCGGCACCCGGGCCTCGGCCAGGATCCGGCGCAGCTCGACGATCTTCCCGGTGTTGCGCGTGGCGAGGACGACCCTGGTCATGCCGGCACTCCCAGGACCTCGGCCTGCACCCGGGTGAGCTCAGCGCAGCCCGCGGCGGCCAGGTCGAGCAGGCCGTCGAGCACGGCCCGGTCGAACGGCGCGCCCTCGGCCGTGCCCTGGACCTCGACGAACTCGCCCCGGCCGGTCATCACCACGTTCATGTCGGTCTCGGCCTTGACGTCCTCGCTGTAGTCGAGGTCGAGCAGGGGCTCGGAGCCGACGACGCCGACGGAGACGGCCGCCACCGAGTCGACCAGGGGGTCGCCCGGGCACATCCGCCGCTTGCGCATCCAGGCCACGGCGTCGGCGAGCGCGACGTACGCGCCGGTGATCGCGGCCGTCCGGGTGCCGCCGTCGGCCTGCAGGACGTCGCAGTCGAGGAGGATGGAGTTCTCCCCCAGGGCCTTGTAGTCCACGCAGGCCCGCAGGGACCGGCCGATCAGCCGGGAGATCTCGTGGGTGCGCCCGCCGATCTTGCCGCGGACCGACTCGCGGTCACTGCGGGTGTTCGTGGAGCGGGGCAGCATGGCGTACTCGGCGGTGACCCAGCCGAGCCCGCTTCCCTTGCGCCAGCGGGGGACGCCGGTCTCGACGGTCGCGGCGCACAGCACCTTCGTCCCGCCGAACTCGACCAGCACCGATCCCTCGGCGTGGGCGAGCCAGTCGCGGGTGATTGTCACAGGACGAAGCTGGTCGGGCAGACGACCGTCGATACGAGCCATAGTGGTCACCCTAGGTCATAGACGGCCCCGCTCCGCGCCAACTCCATCCGGCCGCCGAACCCGCCGTCCGCCGCCTCCTCCAGGACGCGGCGCGGGTCGTGCCAGGGGACGAGGTGCGTGAGGACCAGCGTGCCCACCCCGGCCCGCGCCGCGTGCTCGGCCGCCTGCCGCCCGGTCAGGTGGAGGCCGGGGGTCAGGGACGGCCCGTCGAGGAAGGACGCCTCGCACAGCAGCAGGTCGGCCTCGTGGGCCAGCTTCACCAGCTCGGCGGACTCGCCCGTGTCGGCGGAGTACGCCACCGAGCGGCCCCGGTGGGAGACGCGGACGCCGTACGTCTCGACGGGGTGGTTCATCGGCGCGGCCGTGACCTCGAACGGGCCGATGTGCCGGGTGCCGGCCGACAGTCGGACGAAGTCGAAGGAGCTCTCCAGGACCGGCTCGTCCGGCATGCCGTACGCCGCGTTGAGCCGCCTTGCGGCCCCTCCGGGTGCGTGCACCGGCACCCTCGGCAGCGGGCCCCGTGGCGTGTAGGTCCGTACGACGTGGTAGGCGCACAGGTCGAGGCAGTGGTCGGCGTGCAGGTGGGACAGCAGGATCGCGTCGACGTCGTACAGGCCGAGGTGCCGCTGGAGCGCCCCGAGCGCGCCGTTGCCGAAGTCGACCAGCAGCCGGAAGCCCTCGGCCTCCAGGAGATAGCAGGAGGAGGGGCTGTCGGGGCCGGGGAAGCTGCCCGAACACCCGATGATCGTCACCTTCATCGCGACCTCCCAAAGCCGGCCTCGCCGGGGCGGACGCCCACCGGCGCGGGCTCCACGGATTGGATCTCGGGCCCGAGGAACCGCTGCCCCAGCTCTTCGAACAGGGCCGTGTCGCCCGTGGCGCGGAAGCGGTGCACCGGGTGGGCCTCGCCGTTGGACAGCCCCCGGTCGAGCAGGATCCGGTAGACGTCCTTGGCGGTCTCCTCCGCGCTGGACACGAGCGTTACCCCGTCTCCGGCGACGTATGACAGGGCGCCGGTCAGCAGGGGGTAATGGGTGCAGCCGAGGACGAGCGTGTCGCAGCCGGCGTCCTGGATCGGCTTGAGGTAGCCCCGGATGACCTCGATGAGCTCGTCGCTCATCGTCTCGCCGCGCTCGACGAAGTCGACGAGCAGCGGAGCGGCGACCGTGACGAGCTCGATCTGCGGGGCGGCGGCGAACGCGTCGTGGTAGGCCATCGACTCGACGGTGGCACGCGTGCCGATCACGCCGACCCTGCCGTTCCTGGTCGCCTGGGCGGCCCGGCGGGCGGCGGGCTGGATCACCTCGACGACGGGGACGTCGTACCGCTCCCTGGCGTCCCTCAGCACGGCGGAGCTGGCGCTGTTGCAGGCGATGACCAGCATCTTCACGTCGTGCTCGACGAGGTGGTCCATCACCTCCAGCGCGTACGCGCGAAGCTCGGCGATGGTCTTCGGCCCGTACGGCTGGCGCGCCGTGTCGGCCACGTAGAAGATCGATTCATGGGGCAGCTGGTCGATGATGGCCCGGGCGACGGTCAGGCCGCCCACCCCGCTGTCGAAGATCCCGATGGCCCCGCTGTTGTCCGGCACGGTTCCCAAGGTTAGGGGACCGCCCGGAACCGATCACGGTAAGAATCCTCACACGGCGGGAAACTCTCAGCCCCTGCCCACCCGGGCGAGCTGGCGTGACTGGGCGACCAGGCGGCCGGCCGCGTCCCACACCTCGACCTCCTCGTCGAACCAGCCGTCGCTGATCAGCCGACCGCCGCCGATGAGCGTCAGCCACCCGGGCGCGGGCAGCGCCCGCAGATGCCAGGTCAGCTCGACCGTCGGGGCCCATCCGCGTCCCCCGGCCGAGAACACGACGGGCGGCAGCGCGTCCACCGCGAGCGCCAGGACGTACGGGTCGGGGTCCTGCGGCTCGGCCATCCGGAAGTACGCCCGCGACTCGGGCCTGCCGGTCGGCTCGCCCGAGAGCCATCCGATCGTCGGGGGGTCGAACAGCAGCTCCACCTGGGCGTTGAAGTTCATGTTCGACTCGGGCTTCGGGTCCGGCAGCCGCACACAGCCGTCCGGGGCGGGCATCGGCGCCGACGGCGTGTCCGACCAGAACGGCTCGGCCTCCGCGTCGAGCGTGGCCGTGGTGACCAGCGTCTCGATGTACGGCACGCCGTCCCTGACCAGCCGGGCCCGGCTCATGGCGGCGGTCCGCCCCGCCTTGAGCGTCTCGACCTCGACCCTGGCCGGGCCGGGGGCAGGGGCCCGCAGGAACTGGGCGCTCGTCGAGACGGGGTGCGCGTGCGGCGAGGAGTCCACGACCGCCCGCAGGACGGTGGCCAGCAGGTATCCGCCGTTCAGGGGGCCGCCGATGGAGTAGGCGTCGTCGAGGCACACGTCGTAGGTCGTGTCGTCGACGCGGATCGCCTGCGTTGCCTCGTCGAACTTCGTCACGGCACCCCTCGCTCTTTTCCCGAATGTTGTTCTGTTCATTACTGTAGCGTGGCGGCTCCCACCGGCCCCCCGAGGGCGGTCAAGTGTGATGCAAGCGACTCGCTAGCGTCCCGGCCTACGGTCGGGGCGACCACCGACGACTCCCCCTAGCGAGTGAGCCATGCCCTCCGACACGACCTCCGGGTACCCCTTCCCGGACGACCAGGACCTGGACCGGACCGTCGCCTACCGGACGCCCCGGGCCTTCCGGCCCGCCGGCCCCTCCGCCGGAGTGCCGCAGGACGCCGGGCACACCCGGCGGCTGCCCCAGTGGGACGAGCCCGAGGAGATCGGGTACGGCACGGTCCCCGGCCCGGCCGCACCGCCCCCGGCCGCCCCCCGCCGTAGGGGCCGCGGCTGGATCGTCGCGATCGTCGCGGCCGTGGTCGTGGGCCTGCTGTCCGGCGGCGGCGTGTGGGCGATGTCCCGGCTCAGCGGGGGCGGCAGCCAGCCGCAGGACGTCCTGCCGGGCGGCGCGATCGCCTACGTCCGCCTCGACCTCGACCCGTCGGCCGGGCAGAAGGTGGCGCTCTTCCAGATCGCCCGCAAGTTCTCCGCCACGCGGGACTCGTTCACCGGGGACGACCCCAGGAAGGCCGTGTTCGAGGCCCTGCGGCAGGGTGAGCAGGACCTGGCGTCGATCGACTACGCGCGGGACGTCGAGCCGTGGCTCGGCGACCGGATCGGCCTCGCCGTGCTCCCCCAGAGCGGGAAGGGCGGCGATCCGGACGTCGCGCTGGCCGTCCAGGTGAAGGACGAGGCGGCGGCCCGCTCGGGGCTGGCCAAGCTGGGCGCGGGCCACGCCGGCCTCGCGTTCCGCGACGGCTACGCGCTGCTCGCCCCGACCCAGCGGCAGGCCGACGCGTACGCCGCGGCCGCCCCGCTGTCGCACGACCCGGGCTTCGACGGCGACATGAAGGCCCTCGGCGAGCAGGGCGTGCTGTCCTTCTGGGCCGACCTGGAGAAGGTCGCGTCGGCCGCGGGGCAGGAGTCCGCCGCGGCGCTCCAGCCCCTGCGCGGCGCGCGGCTCGCCGGCGCCCTCCGCTTCGACGGGAGCTACGCCGAGCTCGCGGGCGTCGCCCGCGGGGGCACCCTGACGACGGGGTCGCCGCGGCCCGTCCGGATCGGCGAGCTGCCCGCCTCGACCGTGGGCGCGGCCGCGTTCTCCGGGCTCGGCGACATTCTCGGACGGCAGTGGCCCGCCATCGAGGAGACGGCCCGCAGCGGCGCGGAGGGCGAGTCGTTCACCCGCTTCGTGGAGCAGGCGAAGCAGCAGTACGGCCTGGCGCTCCCGGACGACCTGGTGACGCTGCTCGGCACGAGCCTCACCGTCGCCGTGGACGAGCAGGGACTCGACGGCGACCAGCCGAACGTGGGCGCCGTGCTCGCGACCGACCCGGACAAGGCCGGGCAGGTGCTGGACAAGCTGGAGAAGTTCCTCGCCGACTCCGGCGAGCCCGTCCAGCTCGCGCGCAGCTCCGGTGACGGCACTCTGGTGGTGGCGAGCTCCCAGGAGTACGCCGGCAGGCTGGCGCAGAAGGGCGCGCTGGGCGACGACGAGACCTTCCGCCTGGCCGTGCCGGACGCCGCCGACGCCACCTACGCGGTCTACGCCGACCTCGACAAGGCCGAGAAGCTCTACCTGAACGGCCTGCCCGAAGGCGAGCGGGCCGACGTCCAGGCGCTGCGGGCCGTCGGGCTCAGCGGCCGGCAGACCCCCACCGAGACGACCTTGGG
>NZ_KI866524.1:134007-157265 GCF_000511135.2 Microbispora sp. ATCC PTA-5024
CCCCTTCGCCCTCCGCGTCCTCGTCGACTGAGCACGACCCTGGTGATCTTGCAGAAGCACGTGGCGAGCGGACCCGGGCGGCGCCGCCCGTGGGCGTGGGATCGCGCGCCGAAACCACGACCACGACGAGTGGCGGCGCTGGTCCGCGCGCTGCACACACGCTTCTGCAAGATCACTGCACATCGTAGGCCACCGTCCGGCCCGCCGCCCCGCGGTTGGGCCGGAACGGCGCAAGAACCGGGGACCCCCGAAGAGGCTGGGAGTGTCCGGCGAAGACAGCCCGCCCCTGCCGGAGACGGCCTAGGCCCAGAGCTGGCCCTCGAGGCGGTCTTCCGCCTCGCCGAGCGTGCCCTCGTAGGCGCCGGTGGACAGGTACTTCCAGCCGCCGTCGGCGACGACGAACACGATGTCGGCCCGCTCCCCCGCCTCGACGGCCTTGCGGGCCATGCCGAGCGCCGCGTGCAGGGCGCAGCCGGTCGAGATGCCCGCGAAGATGCCCTCGGTGGCCAGCAGCTCGCGGGTCCGCCGCAGGGCGTCGGCGGAGGTGACCGAGTAGCGGGTGGTCAGCACCGACTCGTCGTACAGCTCGGGGACGAAGCCCTCGTCGACGTTGCGCAGGCCGTACACGAGCTCGCCGTAGCGGGGCTCCGCCGCGACGATCCTCACGTCGGGGACGTGCTCGCGCAGGTAGCGGCCGACGCCCATGAGCGTCCCGGTCGTGCCGAGGCCGGCGACGAAGTGGGTCACGGTCGGCAGGTCCTCGAGGATCTCCGGGCCCGTGGACTCGTAGTGGGACCGCCAGTTGGCCGGGTTGCCGTACTGGTAGAGCATCACCCAGTCGGGGTGCTCGGCGGCCAGGCCCTTGGCGACCCGGACGGCCTCGTTCGACCCGCCCGCCGCGGGCGAGGAGATGATCTCCGCGCCCCACATGCGCAGCAGCTGGCGGCGCTCCTCCGAGGTGTTCTCCGGCATGACGCAGATCAGCCGGTACCCCTTGAGGCGGGCCGACATGGCCAGCGAGATGCCGGTGTTGCCGGACGTCGGCTCCAGGATCGTGCAGCCGGGCGTGAGCAGGCCGTCCTTCTCGGCCTGCTCGACCATCCACAGCGCGGGACGGTCCTTGATCGACCCGGTCGGGTTCCGGTCCTCCAGCTTGGCCCAGATCCGCACGTCGCCGGACGGCGACAGCCGGGGCAGACCGACCAGAGGCGTCCGGCCGACCGAGTCGATCAACGAGTCGAAGCGCATCTAGCGGGCTCCGCCCGCGACGGCCGGCAGCACGGTCACCGTGTCGCCGTCCGAGACGGGAGTCTCCAGGCCGCCGAGGAAGCGGACGTCCTCGTCGTTGAGGTAGACGTTCACGAAGCGGCGCAGGGCGCCGCCGTCCACCAGCCGGTCCTTCAGACCGGGGTGGCGCGACTCCAGGTCGCCGATCAGCTCTTCGAGGGTGGATCCCGTGGCGTCGACCGCCTTGGCGCCATCGGTGTAGGTGCGGAGGATGGTCGGAATGCGGACCTCGATGGCCATCGCGGCTCAATCTCCTTGATCATTTGTCGTCACTGGTGGGCGTCCACCTGATTGGAACATGGTCAGGTGGGTGTGGATTCCGGCGCGGAACGCTCAGCGACAGTCGTACACGACGACGGACGGCGTGTGCGCGAACAGGCACAGCCGAACAGGAGATCCGGGGCGCACCCGGCGACGCGGCACAGCCGGAGACGACACGCGGCGGGCGTCATCCATGGGCATGCCGCCAGTCTAGCCGTACGCTTCCACGATCTTGACGTCCTCCTCGGTGACGACGCCCTCGACGATGCGGAAGGACCGGAACTGCGGCTCGTCGGAGGCCGTGGACACCAGGACGTAGTGGGCGTCCGGCTCGGACGCGTAGCTGACGTCGGTCCGCGAGGGGTAGGCCTCGGTCGCCGTGTGGGAGTGGTAGATGACCACCGGCACCTCGTCCCGGTCGTCCATCTCACGCCACACGCGGAACTGCTCCATCGAGTCGAAGCGGTAGAACGTGGGCGACCGCTCGGCGTTCTCCATGGGGACGAACCGCTCGGGCCGGTCGGACCCGGCGGGACCGGCGACCACGCCGCACGCCTCTTCGGGGTGGTCGGCCCGGGCGTGGGCCACGATCCTGTCGACCAGCTCGCGTGAGATCGTCAGCATGCGGGCAAACTACCAAAGCGCGCGGACCAGGGTGTCCTGCAGGTAGGTCAGCCAGTCGTAGGTCACGAGCGCCGGATAGCGGGGGTCGTCCTCGGACATCGCCGCGATCTCCTCGTGGATCTCCTCGGTGACCTCCAGCCGGACGCCCAGCGCGAGCCGCACGTCGTTGATGGCCCGCAGCCACGCCTGCCCCTGCTCGGACGTGAGGTGCAGCCGGCCGGGCGCGGCCGTCTCCAGCAGGGTGGCCGCGTCGGCCCGCTTCCCGTCGCGGAGCGTCGCCTCCGTGTAGCGCCGGAACTCGTCGGCCGCCTCCTCGTCGTCGGCGTACGCCGAGGGGAACAGCCGGGCGAGCACGGGGTCGGCGGGCGCGGCGGCCGAGCCGATGCCGAGCGCGCGCTCCAGCGGGTCGTCGCCCGTCGAGCCCGGCTCGACCAGGCCCAGGATCTGCGACACCAGCGACCGCAGGATCGACACCTCACCCGGGTCGAGGTGGATGGAGACGCCGTCGCGCGTCGCCTTGAAACCGGTGCTCATACCCCTCCTCGGCCGGCGGCCTACGAGTCCCGCTGGACGGTGGCCCACAGCCCGTAGGAGTGGAGGATCTGCACGTCGCGCTCCATCTCCTCGCGGGTGCCGCTGGCGACCACGGCCTTGCCCTTGTGGTGGACGTCCAGCATCAGCTTCTCGGCCTTCTCGCGGGGATACCCGAAGACCGTCTGGAACACGTAGGTGACGTACGACATGAGGTTGACCGGGTCGTTCCACACGATCGTGAGCCAGGGCAGGTCGGGACGCACGTCCGACGCGGGACGCTCGACCTCGGCTGGAGCGGTGCTACCCACGTAACCATCCTGCACCACCGCGGTCGTAGTCTTCGACACGTGCCAACGACCATCGGGACCGCGCTGCTGACCGATCAGTACGAGCTGACGATGCTCCAGGGCGCCCTCGCCAGCGGGGCGGCGAACCGCCGCGCCGTCTTCGAGGTGTTCGCCCGCAGGCTGCCGGGTGGGAGGCGGTACGGCGTGGTGGCCGGGACCGCCCGCGTCCTCGACGCGCTGGAGGGGTTCCGCTTCCGGGACGACGATCTGGAGTTTCTCCGGACGGCCCGGATCGTCGACGAGCGGACTCTGGCGTTTCTCGCCGATTACCGGTTTTCCGGAAATGTGTACGGCTATCGCGAGGGTGAGGCGTTCTTCCCGGGCTCGCCGATCATGGTGGTGGAGGGGACCTTCGCCGAGGCCGTGCTCCTGGAGACCGTCATCCTGTCGATCTTCAACCATGACTGCGCCATCGCGGCCGCCGCCTCCCGGATGGTCCGGGCCGCGGGCGACCGGCCGCTGATCGAGATGGGCTCCCGCCGCACCCACGAGAGCGCCGCCGTCGCCGCCGCCCGGGCCGCGTACCTGTGCGGCTTCTCCTCGACGTCCAACCTGATGGCCGGTCGCCTGTACGGCGTTCCCACGGCGGGCACGGCGGCCCACGCGTTCGTGCTGCTCCACGACTCGGAGGAGGAGGCGTTCCGGGCCCAGCTCGACTCGCTGGGGCTCGGCACCACCCTGCTCGTCGACACCTACGACGTGGCCAAGGCCGTCCGCACCGCCGTCGAGCTGGCCGGGGCCGACCTCGGCGCGGTGCGCATCGACTCCGGCGACCTCGCGGCCGCCGCCGTGGACGTGCGCAAGCAGCTCGACGGGTACGGCGCCGACCACACCAAGATCGTCGTGACCGGCGACCTGGACGAGTTCGCCATCGCGGCGCTCGCGGCCGCCCCCGTCGACGCGTACGGGGTGGGGACGGCCCTGTCCACCGGCTCGGGCCACCCGACGGCGAGCCTCGTGTACAAGCTGGTGGCCCGGGAGGGTCCCGGCGGCGAGATGCTGCCCGTCGCCAAGCGGTCGGTGGGCAAGCCCAGCAGGGGCGGCCGCAAGTGGGCCTACCGCCGGACCAGCGGCGGCAGGGCCATCGGTGAGATCGTCACCGGCGCCCCCGTCGAGGGCCGGGACCGTCCGCTGCTGGCCGAACTGGTCCGCGAGGGCGAGGTCGTCGGCCGCGAACCGCTCGGCGCGGCCCGGGAGCGGCACCGCGCGACGCTTGAGGAGTTGCCGCTCGAAGCGTGCAGCCTCTCCCCTGGAGACCCCGCAGTCCCTACTATCTTCAATTGATCGCGGGAGACCGGCGCTTGAGGACGACGCCGGTCTCTCGCGATCGCGAGGTGATCCCATGAAGACAGCGCTCGTCGTCGTCGACGTGCAGAACGACTTCTGCGAGGGCGGCAGCCTTCCGGTCGGCGGCGGCTCCGAGGTCGCCGCGGCGATCAGCCGCCACCTCGCCGCCCACCGGTACGACCACGTGGTGGCCACCCGCGACTACCACGTCGACCCGGGCGCCCACTTCGCCGCCGAGCCCGACTACGTGGACACCTGGCCCGCCCACTGCGTCGTGGGGACGCCGGGGGCCGGGTTCCACCCGGCGTTGGACACCGCGAAGGTCGAAGAGGTCTTCAGCAAGGGCGAGCGCCGGGCGGCGTACAGCGGCTTCGAGGGCGCCACGGCCGGCGGCACCGGGCTCGCCGCGTGGCTGCGTGAGCGCGGCGTCGAGGCCCTCGACGTGGTCGGCATCGCCACCGACCACTGCGTGCGGGCGACCGCCCTGGACGCGGCCCGCGAGGGCTTCGGCGTACGGATCCTGCTCGACCTGACGGCCGGGGTGGCCCGGCCCACCACGGACGCCGCGCTCGCCCAGCTGTCGGAAGCCGGGGTGGAGCTCGTGGGGACGCCCGTCGTCCGGTCCTGACGGCCTTTTCGAGCGGACGCGGGCGCCGGGGAGATTCGCCGACGCGGGAGCGGCGGGGTGGTCAATGACTTCACCACGCAGCGTCACGGGTGTATTACCTAGAGCGACAGCTCCTCGTCGATTGGCGGCCCGATGCTCGCGATCCTGCTCGGACTCTCCTGGCTCGTCCTGACCCCCGTCTGTGTCTGGCTCCTGTTCGGGCGGCACCGCGCCGCGTCGCTCCGCGTGCTCGCGGGGGTCACGCTGACGGGTCTGCAGGCGGCCACGATGGCCTACGGCTTCATCGAGGAACCGCTCACCCGGGAGGCCGTCCTCACCCCGCGCCCCGCGGCCCGGGCGGGGGCGCCGGGGGCTCTGCCGGTGCTTCCGCTCCCGCCGGCGGCGGCCGCCCAGCCCTCGGCCGGCGACGACTGCGCGTCGCGGATGCTCGCCCCCGAGGCCGTACGGCTGTCGCTGCGCGGCCGGGTCCTGCACGGCATCACGCTCTACTGGCCGGCCTCGTTCGCCGAATGCGGCACGGCGGCGGTCGCGCTGCACCACGACGGGGGACGGCTGCGGCTGTGGCTGCACGAGGGCACGCCGAGCCGCTACCACGAGGGTCTGCAGACCGTGCCGGTGCACGTGAACGGCGGAACGGCCTCACTCGACCTGCGCCTCACCCAGCCCATCCGGCACCACCGCCGCTACGTCGCGATCAACGGCCACACCGGGCGCCGTATCCCCCAGCGCCACGGCGCCTGATCCGAGCCGGGATCACGGCGGTCCGGGGGTTACGGCGAGCGGGCGCCGGGTCAGCGGCGCTGGGTGGCCCACTTGCGGATCATCGCGATCCGCTCGCGGACCTGCTCGGCGGTGGCCTGCGCGATGGGCGGGCCGCCGCAGGAACGGCGCAGCTCCGCGTGGATCACGCCGTGCGGCTGACCGGTGCGGTGGTTCCACGCGCCGACGAGGCCGTTCAGCTCCTTGCGGAGCTCGTGGATCTGCTCGTGCGGGGCGAGCGGCTGCGGAGCCTGGTCGGGCTTGGTTTTGCGCCGCGCGGCCTGCTGGTCGGCCTGGCGCTTGCGCAGCAGCGACGCCACCTGGTCGGGCTCGAGGAGCCCGGGCAGGCCGATGAAGTCCTCCTCCTCCGGGGACCCCGGCTCGGCGGCCGTGCCGAACTCGCCGCCGTCGAACAGCACCCGGTCGAAGGTGGCCGACGCCTCCAGCGTCTGGAAGGGCAGCTCGTCGCCCAGCGCGTCGGGCTGCTTCTTCTCCTGCTGGGCCTGCTCCAGGAGCAGGTCGTCGAGCCCGTCCTCGTCGCGCCGGCGGCCGAGGACGTGGTCGCGCTCGGCCTCCATCTCGCCCGCCAGGCCCATGAGGATGGGGACCGACGGCAGGAACACCGACGCGGTCTCGCCGCGCTTGCGGGCGCGCACGAACCGGCCGACGGCCTGGGCGAAGAACAGCGGCGTCGAGGTGCTCGTCGCGTAGACGCCGACGGCCAGCCGGGGGATGTCGACGCCCTCGGAGACCATCCGCACCGCGACCAGCCACCGGTCGTCGGAGGCCGCGAAGTCCTTGATCTTCTTGGACGCGCCCGGGTCGTCGGAGAGCACGACGTGCGCCCCCTGCCCAGTCACCGCCCGGATGTGCCGCGCGTAGGCCCGGGCCGACTCGTGGTCGGAGGCGATGACCAGGCCGCCCGCGTCGGGCACGCCGCGGCGCACCTCGGTGAGACGCCGGTCGGCCGCGTGGATGACCTGGCGGATCCAGTCGCCCTTCGGGTCGAGGGCCGCCCGCCAGGCCTGGGAGAGCTGGTCCTTCGTGAGCGGGGTGCCGAGGGTCGCGGTGATCTCGTCGCCGGCCCTGGTGCGCCACTTCATCTCCCCCGAGTACGCCAGGAAGATGACCGGCCGGACGACGCCGTCGGCCAGGGCCGGGCCGTACCCGTACGAGTAGTCGGAGACGCTGCGCAGCGCGCCCTCGCCGTCCTCGACGTAGGAGACGAACGGGATCGGGCTGTCGTCGGACCGGAACGGCGTGCCGGTGAGGGCGAGCCGCCGCGTGGCCGGCTCGAACGCCTCGCGCACGCCGTCGCCCCAGGACTTCGCGTCGCCGGCGTGGTGGATCTCGTCGAAGATCACCAAGGTCTTGCGGGCCTCGGTGCGGGCCCGGTGGAGCGCCGGATGCATGGCGACCTGGGCGTAGGTGACGGCGACGCCGGTGTAGTCGCGCGAGGTCGCGCCCTGGCTGTTCTTGAACTCGGGGTCGATGCCGATGCCGACCTTGGCGGCCGCGTCGGCCCACTGGCGCTTGAGGTGCTCGGTGGGGGTGACGATGGTCACCGCCCGGATGACTCCACGGCTGAGCAGGTCGCTCGCGATCCGCAGGGCGTACGTGGTCTTGCCGGCGCCGGGGGTGGCGACGGTCAGGAAGTCGCGGGGCTCACGCTGGACGTAGAGGTCGAACGCCTCCTGCTGCCACGCGCGGAGCTTGGGCGCGGTGCCCCAGGCGGCTCGGTCGGGATAGGAGGGGGACAGATGGGACGCGGCCGAAACGCTCAACAACGCCTCCCCGAGCTCGTCGGAACACTGCTGCCTCTATCGGTTCGCTCCCTCACAGTGACCTCAGAGTAGCCCGACCCACCGACAAGACATGCCGACCGATCGCGATCCTGGCCCGGATTCACCCCTTGTGCTACGCCGCCCACACGCGCGAGGGCGGACCGCCCCCGGAGCCGTCAGGCCTCCGGGGCGCGGTCCGCCCGGGACGTCATCCGTTCAGCGGAACCGTCAGGACGGGAGCGGCGCCCACGTGGTGCAGGGCAGCGCACCCGTGGTCGGCAGCGCCGAGGTGACGGTGCAGACGGTGTAGAAGATGTTGCTGTCGGAGGTCCGGGCCGTGATCCGCAGCGTCGGCGCGGTGGTCGTGGACCCCACGTCCTCCGTCGCCGTGATGTTGGTCACGTAGGCGCCCTGGCTGCCGGGCACCCGGCGCAGGTTCTGCCAGCGCGTCGGCGTGCTGCGCGGGTCGTTGACGTACGGGACGCCGTTGTTCGCCGAGACCGTGAAGACGACGCCGCTGGTGGCCGGCGGGCCCACGACCGCGAGGCCGCGGACGAGGGTCGAGTCGAGGACCGGCCGGTTCTCGGTCTGCCGGTCCTGGGCCGGCCCGTTCACCTTGTGGTCGCCGGGGGCGGCCTTCGTCGTCGCGGTGGCGGCGTCGGCCGCCATCGAGCCCGACAGTCCGACAGTTGCAGAGGCCACCGCGGCAACGGCGCCCAACGTCAGCAGGCGAACGGCGCCACGCGCGCCTGAGGCCGAGCTGCTCCTACGAGAAATCAATTGATTTCCCCCCATATGAGAGTTGGTCTTTCCGGGTCACCGCGTTAGCGATGCGTCCCCGAAGTTACCTGTCGAGGAAAAGCTGGGCAGCGAGGCACGTATTGGGTGACGGCAAACAGATGCTCCGCCTATCGAAAAGGGCGACCGCATAATGCTCATCTTTCCCGACGTCAGGGCATCGGCACTGTTCAAGGACGTTCGGCGGGTTCTCGCCTGGAATGACCGGGACGATTCACGCGGATTGCACGGCGAGCACGGCGGCCGATTTCCGCTCGATGCCGTGCGGTCGCCCCGAAAGCCGCTCGACTCCCATTCCGGGAATACGCCGCATCGGGCTGACGCCTCAGGGCCGGGATTACCGAGTCGGGGCGCCGTGCGGGGCCTCGACACCGGGACGGCGCCCGGGCGGGGGGCTCGGCGGGAGGGCCCAGTGGGAGGGCTCAGTGGGAGGGCTCAGCGGGCGGCGGCCATCACGGCCTCGATGTCCGCGCGGGACCGGGGATCGTCGGGGTGCGCGAGCCCGAGCATGACCGTGCTGCCGCCGTCGGGCCGGGTGAGCAGCGTCACCCGCATGAAGGCCGGCTCGTTGACCACGTCACGGTAGGCGGCCCGTACGGCGCGGGTGTGGCCGGGACGGCCGTTGACGGTGACCGCGTGGTCGTCCACCACCTCGATCGTGTCGCCGTGGAGCAGCAGGCTCGTGTAGAGGTCGCCAAGGTCGATGACGGCCGAGCGGAGGTTGGGCGGGTCCACCCGGTCGCCCGGTCGGGCCATCACGGTGGCCAGGTCGCCGTGCGCCGCGACCGACGTGAACCCCGTGACGGGTGCGACCACCCCCTCGCTCCAGCCGGGCGGCAGGGTGTAGGACACGCCCGCGAGCGGGTCGCTCACCACGGGCGGCGGCGCGCTCTCGGCACGGCCGAGGATCGTCACGGTGACCGCGCCGATAACAGCCCCGGCGGCCACCAGAGCGGCCGCCGTGACGAGCAGGCGCTGGAGCCAGCGCGGCATCCGGCGAGGCGGCGGGGCGGGCGTGCCGTACCAGCGGGCCGAAGGCGGCAGGTCCTCCTCCTGCGGGGCCGGCTCCCCGTGCCCCTCAGGCGGCCAGACCCGGCGGGTCCACTGATCGTCCACGAAGCCTCCCGGAGCCGCCCATGGGGGGCATGAGCGCTGCTGAGGAGTTACTCATACGCGCGCCGCGACGTCAACGGCCCCCGGGGCCGCCCTGGAACCCGCGCCCGCGGCCGCCCGGAACCCGCACCGCCCACCGCGGCGAAGTGCGTCCCCGGCCCGCGCGCGCCGGCATCGCGAAACCGGCACCAGGGCCGCATGTGTGCGGTGAGGCGCCGCGACCCCACGCGGCGGAAGGCGCCGCGGCTACAGGCCGGGAGCCACGGGGTGGGCGGCGCCGGGCGCGGGCGGAACGAAGGCGGACGGAGCGACCACAGCCGGAGTGACCACGGCCGGGCCCCCCGCTGCGTGAGCCGGGGCGAGAGGAGCACCCGCTGGGTGAGCGTGTGTGCGCGGAGCCACAGCAGCCGGAGCGACCGCGGCCAGGGCACCCTCTGGGTGGGCTACCGCGGCAGGGGCGAGAGCCGCGGGGCGACCACAGCCGGCGCGACCGCGGGCGGAGCACCCGCTGCGTGAGCGAGGGCTGCCGGAGTACTCGCTGCGTGAGCGGGTGTGCGCGGCGCCACAGCGGCCGGGACGAGGGAGGCCGGAGTACTCGCCGCGTGAGCGACGGGGGCCGGGGCAAGAGGGGCCACCGCGGCCGGGGCCGGGGCGAGAGGGGCCACGGCGGCCTGGGCCGGGGGGAGAGGGGCCACCGCGGCCGGGGCGAGCGGAGCCACCGCAGGCGGAGCCACGGCAGCGGGAGCCACAGCGGACGGGTCGGCGGCGGACGATGCGATGGCGGCGGCCGCGGGGCTGGGGCGGCGGTAGGCGTCCCACATCTGCCGGATCCGCACGGCCTGCCCGGCCGTGAACTCCCGCATGCACCGGTCCTGGCCGTAGTCCATGAAGTTGTGCGTGGGGTCCCCGCCGGGCGCCGGGCAGCTGTCCTTCTTCGCCGGGCAGCCGGTCGTGGGATACGCCTCGGCGGGGGTGTCGGCCACGGAGTCGCCGGGCGCCTTGCACCCGTTCTCGAAGGTGTGCAGCAGCCCCAGCCAGTGGCCGATCTCGTGGACGGCCGTGAAGCCCCGGTCGAACTGCCGGAGCGGCCCGCCGGGGACACTGCGCCAGTCGATCACGACGCCGTCCAGGAGGGGCTCGTCCTTGTACCAGTACGGGTAGGTGGCGTAGCCCAGCACCAGCTCGCCCAGCTGCGCGACGTACAGGTTGAGCGTCTCAGGGCCGCCGACGTGGAGCTTCTCCTTCATCGCGGCCTCGTTGCCGAGCGGGTCGCGAAACCACGCCCGGTTGGCCGTGTGCGTCACGCCCGCGAGCGTGTACCGCACGCCGGTGTCCACGCCGCCGTACCTCCCGCCGTACGCCTGGTTGAGGATGGCGATCTGGCGGGGAACGGCGGAGTCGGGGAGCCCGAGGGACCCGTCCCTGATGATGTGCACCCACACCGGCACCCGGATCTCCCGGACGGCGTCGGGGTCGCGGTGGGCGGCGTCCGTGGTCGCCGAGCCGCTGAGCCGGCGTCGCAGGTCCGCGTCCATCCGGGCGACCTCGGCGGGGCCCGGGTCACGCGGCTCCAGGGCGTGGGTGAGCTCCTCGGCGCCGGGATGCCGCGTCGGGGCGGCGCAGGCGGACAGGCGAGCCGCCCGTCCACCGCGACCGCGCGCGGACGCGACGACGCGCTCGGCCCCGGTCACCCCCTGGGCGTGCGCCCCGGCGGCCCCCGGACGGGCCGAGGCGTCGGCCCGGCCGGACAGCGCGCCACAGGCGCACAGGCATGCGAAGAAGACGGCGATCGAGCGCCGGGCCATTCGTTCCCCCGATACGGCTGGTCAGGAGCCTGACGTTAGCCGTCCGCGGGGTGGGCGGCCCGGACCGACACTCAGTCGCCGGACGGTTCGCCCTTGGGCAGACCCTCGTAGATCTCCTTGCACTCGGGGCACACCGGGTACTTCTTCGGGTCCCGGCTGGGCACCCACACCTTGCCGCACAGGGCCCGGACCGGGTTGCCGGTCACGTAGCTCTCCGTGATCTTGTTCTTGTCGGCGTAGTGCGAGAAGCGCTCGTGGTCGCCGTCGCCGTGCGACAGCCTCGGCGTGGTGTCGCTCTCGGGAAGAATCTTCGTGCTGCTCACGGTCACCGAGTCTACTGACCCGTTCGCACGCGTACGGCTCCCGCGGGTGAGCGGGAGCCGTACGGGCGGATGCGGGATCAGCCGATGTGGACCGCGGCGCCCTCGGTCTTGCGGCCGGCGCGCACGAACAGGGCGAGGATCGCGGCGACCACGGCCACGATCGTGCTCACCACGAACCCGAGGTGCAGGCCGTCCATGAACGACAGGTGCGACGCGTCGGCGATGACCTTCGCCGCGGGCCCGCTGAGCCCGGGAGGGGCCATGCCGACGGCGGCCAGGCTTTTGAGTCCCTCCATCTGGGCCGGCGGGATCGCCGCGGCCGCCGGGCCGAGGTGTCCGGGGAACACGCTCGCCACCCGGGCCGACACGATCGCGCCGAGGACCGCGGTGCCGAGGGCGCCGCCCACCTGCATCGCCGAGTTCTGCACGCCGCCGGCGACGCCGCTCAGCTCCTCGGGGGCGTTGCCCACGATGATCTCGGTCGCGCCGACGAACACCGGCGACAGGCCGAACGCCAGCAGCACGAACGGGATCGCGCTGTCGACGAACGCGGCCTCGACGCCGAGCCGCGACATCAGGAACATCGCGACCGCGGTGATCACCATGCCGCCCGCGATGGTGATCCGCGCGCCGAGCTTCCCGATGAGGACGCCGGCGATGGGGGACGCGACGATCATGCCGGCGCTCATCGGGAGCATCCGGAGCCCGGAGTCCAGCGGCTTGAGCCCGTGGACGCCCTGGAAGAAGAACGTCAGGAAGAACATGGCGCCGAACATCGAGAACGCCATGAGGATCATCAGCGCCGTGCCGATGGAGACCGAGACGTTGCGGAACAGGCTGAGCGGGAGCAGCGGCTCACGCACGCGCGCCTGCCAGAACAGGAACACGCCCCCGACGACCACCGCGGCGGCCAGGAAGCCGATCGTCCGGGCGTCGCCCCAGCCCCACTCCGGCGCCTTGATGATGGCCCACACCAGCGCGAACATCGTGAGCGACAGCAGCAGCACGCCCAGCCAGTCGACCCTCGACAGCGTCTTCGCCCTGTTCTCCTTGAGGACCAGCAGGCCGAAGATCAGGGCCGCCGCGCCGACCGGCACGTTGATGAAGAAGACCGACTGCCAGCTCACGTTCTCCACGAGCAGGCCGCCCACGATCGGTCCGGCCGCGCTCGACAGGCCGATGATGGCCCCCCACGCCCCCATCGCCATGTTCAGCCTCTCGCCGGGGAAGGCCGACCGCAGCAGCGCGAGCGCGGCGGGCTGCAGCAGCGCGCCGAACAGGCCCTGCAGCACCCGGAGGGCGATCAGCATGCCGACCGACGAGGTCAGGCCGATGGCGAGCGAGCTCAGGGCGAACCCGGCGACGCCGATCAGGAAGACCATCTTGTGGCCGAACAGGTCGCCGAGCTTTCCGGCGGTGATCAGGAAGACCGCCAGCGCGAGCAGGTAGCCGCTGGTGATCCACTGCAGGTCCGACAGCGACGCGTGGAGATCGACCCCGATCACCGGGTTCGCGATCGCGACGACCGTGCCGTCGAGCATGACCATGATGACGCCGAGCGAGACGGCGAGCAGCGTGAGCCACGGACGGCCGAGCCCTTGTCCCGGCGGCGCTTCGGCGTCTACGGCGTCTACGGCGACAGCCTGAGCCATGGATGGTTCCCCCCTTGACCTCGTCAACGCGTCGTAATTTATGTCAGTCGATGACAGATGACAAATCCTTTTATCCGACATACGGTGACATCTGGCAGTGTGTGAACCCCGAATTTCCAGGAGGTGACGGCCATGGGTCTTCGCGAGCGCAAGAAGCACCGGACGAGGACCGCTCTGATCGACGCGGCTGTCGACCTCTTCCTGGCCCAGGGCTACGAGGCGACGACGGTCGACCGGATCGCGGCGGAGGTGGACGTCTCGACCAGGACGTTCTTCCGGTACTTCGCCTCGAAGGAGGAGGCCGCGCTGTCGCTCCTGGCCGACCAGCACGAGGTCTTCATCGCCGAACTGGCCGCGCGCCCCGCGGACGAGCCCCCCTTCACCGCGCTCACCGAGGCCATGCGCGCGGTGCTCGGCATCCTACGCGCGCTCGATCCGGCCGAGGCAACCCGTTTCCTGCGGCTCCAGGAGCTCATCCAGGCCACGCCCGCCCTGCTCGCGGGACAGTTGCGGCTGATGATGGACAACGAGCGGCAGATGGTGGCCGAGGTCTCCCGCCGGATGGGGGCCGGCCCGGACGACCTGCGCGCCCGGTTCGTCGTGTCGCTGTTCGCCTCGATGGGCATCGTCTGCTACGGCGGCTGCAAGGATCCGCGCCTGATCGTGCAGCGGTTCGAGGACCTGCTGGACATGGCCGCCGCGTCCCTGCGCCCGGGGTGGGACCGGCTGGAGCCGGCCGCCTCCGGAACCCTTGAGGCGGCGGCGACCGTCCCCCGGCCGTCCCCGGCCACATGAGGGGCCGCGGGCCCGGGTGAACGTTTCACCCGTCCCGCCCGGGTGACGCGGCCCCGCGAAGGACCGCATCAGCGGGGATCCCGCTGGTCCCGGCGCCTGCCAACCGAACCGGTTCAGCAGGCGCCGGGACCGCTTCGGCCGCCCGCCGCCCCGCGTCCTGTACGGCCTCGCTCCGCCCTGCCTATGGTGCGTGCGGCGCTCCGACGCGCGCCGATCCCTCCACCCGAGGTAGAGCATGAGAACACGATCCATCGCCGTGGGCACGGCCATCCTCGCCCTCCTGATGTCGGTGACCGCCCTGACGCGGACCGCCCAGGCGGCCACCGGCCTCCACGTCAGCGGCACGAAGATCGTCGAGGCCGACGGCAGCACGTTCGTCATGCGGGGCACCAGCCACGCGCACACGTGGTTCCCCTCGCAGACGGGCTCCTTCGCGAACATCAAGTCGCTCGGCGCCAACACGGTCCGCGTCGTGCTGAGCGGCGGCCGCTGGACGGCGAACACGGCGAGCGACGTCGCCAACGTCGTCTCCCTGTGCAAGCAGAACCGGTTAATCTGCGTTCTGGAGGACCACGACACCACCGGTTACGGCGAGGACGGCGCGGCCTACACGCTGGACCAGGCCGTGACCTACTGGCTCGGCCTCAAGAGCGTGCTGGCCGGCCAGGAGAACTACGTCGTCATCGACATCGGCAACGAGCCGTACGGCAACACGAACACCTCCGGCTGGACCGCCGCGACCGGCAACGCGATCAGCCGGCTGCGCAGCAACGGCTTCCAGCACCTGATCATGGTCGACGCGCCGAACTGGGGCCAGGACTGGAGCTTCACGATGCGCGACAACGCCGCCGCGGTGTTCAACGCCGACCCCCAAAGGAACACCGTCTTCTCCATCCACATGTACGGCGTGTACGACACGGCGGCCGAGGTCACGAACTACATGCAGGCGTTCCAGACCGCGGGACTCCCGCTCGTCGTGGGCGAGTTCGGCTACATGCACTCGGACGGCGACCCCGACGAGGACACGATCATGGCGCAGGCCCAGTCGCGGGGCATCGGCTACCTGGGCTGGTCGTGGAGCGGCAACGGCGGCGGCGTCGAGTACCTCGACCAGGTGACGAACTTCAACGTCGGCCAGCTCACCTCGTGGGGCCGGCGGCTGTTCGACGGCGCCAACGGCATCAGGGCGACCGCGAAGGAGGCGACGATCTACAGCGGGAACCCCCCGCAGTCGCCGAGTCCCTCCCCGAGCCCGTCGCCCAGCCCCTCGCCCAGCCCCTCGCCGTCTCCGGGCTCCAAGGGGTGCACGGCGACGTACAAGGTCGTCAACCAGTGGGGCGGCGGCTTCCAGGGTGAGGTCGCGGTCAAGGCCGGCAACGCCGCCATCGGCGGGTGGACGGTCACCTGGACGTTCGCCGACGGCCAGACGGTCACCCAGTCGTGGAACGCCTCGGTGACGACGAGCGGCTCGGCCGTGACCGCGAGGAACGTGAGCTACAACGGCTCGCTCGGCGCGGGCGCGAGCACGACCTTCGGGTTCCTCGGGTCGTGGAACGGCTCGAACGGCGTGCCGTCGCCCTCCTGCACGGCGGCCTGAGCAGGATCGCGGACCGGGGGCCGGGCGCGGGGCCGCGCCCGGCCCCCTTCCGCACGGCGCGCGCCTCCGCGCGTGCCGGACCGCTCCGCTAGTTGAGCATGGGGTCGTCGGGGAACGTGGCGACCAGCGCGAGGTCGCCCTGCTGTCGCCGCAGCACGGTGCGCCACAGCGTCTCGGGATCGGAGTGGAAGGTGTCCCCCGGCTCGGAGTCGACCACGTACCAGGCTCCCTCGCGCAGCTCGTTCTCGAGCTGCCCGGCCGTCCAGCCGGCGTAGCCGGCGAAGATCCGCATCTGGGAGATCTCCCCCGCGAGGATCTCCGGGGGCGCGTCGAGGTCCACCGTGCCGAGGCGGGAGACCGCCGCCCTGCCCTGCAGCCGCCGCCAGCCCAGCGGCTCCTCGCCGCTGAGCACGACGGCGAGGGCGAGCGCGCTGTCGGTCTGGACCGGGCCGCCCTCGAACAGCACCGGGGGGCCGGTGACCAGGGAGTCCCACGAGGGCAGGACCTGGGTCACCGAGATCTCACTGGGCCGGTTGAGGACCACGCCCAGAGTGCCGCCGTCCTCGTCGTGCTCCAGGACGAGCACGACGCTACGCCGGAAGTTGGGGTCGTCGAGCAGTGGCGTCGCTACGAGCAACCCGCCGACGTAGATCGCTTCCGCCATACTTCCCATGATGAGGGAGGAATGGCGAATCGGGTACGTCACCCCCTATTTGCCCGCCGTCTATTACCGACCGGTCTGGGGTGGTTACGGAAGGTGACGTCGATCAGGCCTCGGTGAAGCCGCGGGGCCGTCCCCCGGCCGACTCCCGCACCGCCGCCGCGACCGCGTTGGCCACGTCGGGGTGGAAGACGCTCGGGATGATGTAGTTGGGCCCGAGCTCCTCGCGGCTCACGACCGCCGCGAGGGCCCTGGCCGCGGCGAGCAGCATCTCCTGGCCGACCTCGGTCGCCTGCGCGTCCAGCAGGCCGCGGAAGACGCCGGGGAAGGCGAGCACGTTGTTGATCTGGTTGGGGTAGTCGGACCGGCCGGTCGCCACCACCGCGGCGTGCTCCCTCGCGTCGTCGGGCGACACCTCCGGCTCGGGGTTGGCCAGCGCGAACACCACGGCGCCCTCGGCCATGGCGGCGACGTCGTCGCCGGTCAGGATCCCGGGCGCGGACACGCCGATGAAGACGTCCGCGCCCTTGACCGCGCCGCGCAGGTCGCCGCCGTACCCCTCGCCGTTCGTGTGCTCGGCGATCCACCGCAGCGACGCGTCGAGGTCGTCGCGGCCGAGGTGCACCGAGCCGCGGTAGTCGCAGACGATGATGTTGCGTGCCCCGGCGGCGAGCAGCAGGCGCAGGACGGCGGTGCCGGCGGCGCCGGCCCCGGCCATCGCGATCCGCACGTCGGGCAGGCGTTTGCCCACCACCTTCAGCGCGTTCGTCAGCGCCGCGAGCACGCAGATCGCGGTGCCGTGCTGGTCGTCGTGGAAGACCGGGATGTCGAGCAGGTCGCGCAGCCGCCGCTCGACCTCGAAGCAGCGGGGCGCGGAGATGTCCTCCAGGTTGATGCCGCCGAAGCCGGGCGCGATCAGCTGCACGGTGCGGACGATCTCGTCGACGTCCTGCGTGTCGAGGCAGATCGGCCACGCGTCGATGCCGGCGAACCGCTTGAACAGGGCCGCCTTGCCCTCCATCACCGGCAGGGCGGCGGCCGGGCCGATGTTGCCGAGCCCGAGGACGGCCGACCCGTCGGTCACGACCGCGACCGAGTTGCGCTTGATCGTCAGGCGGCGCGCGTCCTCGGGGTTGCGCGCGATGGCGAGGCTCACCCGGGCCACACCCGGCGTGTACGCCATGGACAGCTCGTCGCGGTTGCGCAGCGGGACCTTCGACTGCATCTCGATCTTGCCGCCGAGGTGCATGAGGAACGTCCGGTCGGACACCTTGTGGATGGCCACGCCCTCCACCGCGCCGAGGCTGTCGACGATGGCCTGGACGTGGTCGGCGTCCTTGGCGGCGCAGGTCACGTCGATCCTGAGCTTCTCGTGGCCGGCGTTGGTGACGTCGAGGGCGGTCACCACGCCGCCCGCGTTCTCCACCGCGTGGGTGAGCAGGCTGACGGCCTTGCCCCCCGCGGGCACCTCGAGACGGACGGTGATCGAGTAGGAAACGCTGGGCACGGTGGCCACGTTCATCCGCTCCTTTGCGGGGTATGTCCGGCCGCGCTCACCCGGCTGCTCCCGCGCGGGCCACTTGGGGCCACGCTCACGCGCCCGGCTCGACGGCTCCGTGGGTGTATCCATCGTGCCATCCCCGACCGGGTGATTCAGCCCAAAGAGACCGACGCGGTCACGATCAGCTCCACGCATGTCGGGACCGGGACGACCGTGCTGTCCAGCACCAGATGGTAGAGGCCGGGATCGGCCGGGTCGGCCCGGTAGAACTGCCGCACGTACGCCGCCCGGGCGCGGTCGTTGGCGCAGACCACCCGCCGGGCCTCGCGCTCGTCGACGCCGGAGAAGGCGGCCGTCTGCAGCACGCGCCGCCGCAGCGGCCCGTCGAGGCGCACGTGCAGGGCCCCCGGGTGGTCGGCGAGCACGATGGCGCCGGCCCGCCCCAGGAACACCCCTCCGGTCGTCCGGGCGGTCTCCCTGATGACCTGCTCGGTCCGCTGGGTGAACTCCTCCGGCGTCAGCGGCGCCGACGGGGGCAGGTGGGCCTCCACGCCGCCCCACGTCACGCTGGGCAGCCGGGTCATCCCCAGGAGCAGCCGGGCGAGGCCCCTCTCGGCGCGGTCGTCGTGGGCCAGCGCCTCCTCCAGCGTGACGCCGAGATCCTGCGCGACCGCGCCCGGGATCGCCCGGTCGAGGAACGGCACGCCGAGCCGCTCGGCGACCGCCGGGCCGATGACGCTCCCGCCCGTGCCGTACGTCGCGGAGAGGGTGACGACCTGCACGTCCCCTTTATGCCCCTACAGCTGGGTTTGTACGAGTGGGCTCAGAACAGCGCGTTCGCCAGGGCCCGGCGCGCCTTGGACACCGACGGGTCGTCGGCGGGCAGCGCCTCGAAGAGGCTGAGCAGGTGGAGGCGCACCTTGTCCCTGTCGGCTCCCCTCGTCTGCCGGATGAGCCGGATGAGCCGGTCGAACGCGTCGTCCACCTGGCCGTTCACCATCTCCAGGTCGGCGGCCTGGGTCTGGAGGTCGAGGTCGGCCGGGTCCTCGGCGGCCCGCCGGAGCACGTCGGCGGCGTCGAGGTCCTGGGTGCGCCGGAACAGGCCGACCCCGGCGAGGCCGATCTTCGCGCCCTCGTCGCCGGGCGAGCGGGCCAGCAGGCGCTCGAAGGCCGCCGCGGCGGCGTCGAGGTCGCCCTTGTCCATGGCCCGCTCCGCCTCGGCCAGGTCGGGGTCGAGCGGCGGCTCGTCCGGGGCGTCCGCCTCGGCCGGCGCGCCCAGCTCGATGCCGAGCTGCTCGAAGACCTGCGTCAGGGCCTGCCGGAGCTGGGACTCCGGCAGCGGCCCCTCGAACAGGGGCATGAGCTGGCCCTGGACGGCCAGGTAGACGGTGGGCACGGCCCGCATGCGCAGGGCCTGGGCGAGCTGGGGATCGGCCTCCACGTCGACGCGGGCGAGGACCCACGCCCCGGCGGCCTCCGCGGCCAGCTTCTCCAGGACGGCGCTGAACTGGCGGACCTGCTCGGCCCGGGTCACCGTCGCCTCGACGATCACCGGAACGCTCAGCGAGCGCTCCACCACCTCGGCGTTGAACGTGGCCGAGGTGACGTCGACGACGTCCGCTTCGGCGGCCCCGGCGGGACCGGCGGCCTCGCGCCGCGCCTGCGCTTCGAGTGCCTGCTTGCGCGCGCCGAGGTCCACGGCGCCGTAGAGCGATCCAGGTCGAGAGAACTCCGCTGCCATACCCCCAATCCTGCCGTACCCTCGCGGCTGATCCGTGCCATCCCCGCCTCCTTCGACGTCCGTTCCTCCGGACGCCGCCCGCGGTTGGGCGGACGGGGCCCTGGACCGGCCGGTTTCCCGGCCCGGCTCAGTGCGTGACGGCGGTCAGAACCGCGCGGGCTCGGAGTAGGTCCCCCACTCCTCGCGCAGGACGTCGCAGATCTCGCCGAGGGTGGCCTCGGCGCGGACGGCGTCGAGCATGGGCGGGATCATGTTCTCGCCGGTCCGGGCGGCGTCCGCCAGCGCTGCCAGGGCGGTGTCCACGGCCGCCCGGTCGCGGGCGGCGCGGCGCCCGGCGAGCACCCGGCGCTGCTCCAGCTCCACCTCGTGGCTGATCCGCAGGATCTCCAGCGGCTCCTCGACGGTCGAGGTGTGGCAGTTCACGCCAACGATCTTCTTGTCGCCCTTCTCCAGCTTGCGCTGGTAGTCGAAGGCCGACTCGGCGATCTCCGACATGAACCAGCCGTCCTCGATGCCGCGCAGGATGCCGGACGTCATGTCGCCGCGCCCCATCTCCCTGATCCTCGCGAAGATCCTCTCCGCCTCGGCCTCCAGCCGGTCGGTCAGCGCCTCGACGTACCAGGAGCCGCCGAGCGGGTCGACCACGTTGACGACCTCGGTCTCCTCCATGATCACCTGCTGCGTCCTGAGGGCGATCTCGGCGGCCTTCTCCGACGGCAGCGCGAGCACCTCGTCCAGCGCGTTGGTGTGCAGGGAGTTGGTGCCGCCGAGCACGGCCGCCAGCGCCTCGATCGCGGTGCGGACGATGTTGTTGTCCGGCTGCTGGGCGGTGAGCGAGACCCCCGCCGTCTGCGTGTGGAAGCGCAGCCACTGGGCCTTCTCGGTGCGGGCGCCGTACACGTCGCGCATCCACCGGGCCCAGATGCGCCGGGCGGCGCGGAACTTGGCGATCTCCTCGAAGAAGTCGATGTGCGCGTCGAAGAAGAACGACAGGCCCGGCGCGAACACGTCCACGTCGAGGCCGCGCGACAGGCCCAGCTCGACGTACCCGAAGCCGTCGGCGAGCGTGAAGGCGAGCTCCTGGGCGGCCGTGGCCCCGGCCTCGCGGATGTGGTAGCCGGAGACCGACAGCGGCTTGTACGCGGGGATCTCCGCCGCGCAGAACTCCATGAGGTCGCCGATCAGCCTCAGGTGCGGCTCGGGGGCGAACAGCCACTCCTTCTGGGCGATGTACTCCTTGAAGATGTCGGTCTGGAGCGTCCCGTTGAGCCGCCCGACCGGCACGCCCTGCCGCTCGGCGGCCACGACGTACATGCAGAAGATCGGCACGGCGGGCCCGCTGATGGTCATGGAGGTGGTGACCTCGCCGAGCGGGATGCCGTCGAACAGCAGGTCCATGTCGAGGGCCGAGTCGATCGCGACGCCACAGTGGCCGACCTCGCCGAGCGAGCGGGGGTCGTCGGAGTCGCGGCCCATCAGCGTCGGCATGTCGAAGGCCACAGACAGGCCGCCGCCGCCCGCGCCCAGGATCATCTTGTACCGCTCGTTGGTCTGCCGGGCGTTGCCGAAGCCGGCGAACTGGCGGATGGTCCACGGCCGGCCCCGGTACCCGGTGGCGTACAGGCCGCGGGTGAAGGGGAACTCGCCGGGCCAGCCGATGCGCTCGAACCGGGGGTCGTCGCCGGGCGGCCCGTAGACCGGGTCGACGTCCAGGCCGGACAGGGTCCGGAACTCGCGCGCCCGCTTGTACGCCGCGTCGTGGCGCGCCTGCCAGCGCGCCCTGCCCGCCTCGATGGCCGCCGCGCTTGTGGGTTCCGGTTCCATGCGCCCCTCCGCTGATGTGGTCGTCGAGAAAATACTAGGACGTCCTAGTAGTTTCCTGCCACCAGGCCTCCCCTCCGGAACCTCGCCCGCGTCGCGCTCATGTCACACATTGGTCGCGAATTCTTACGGATCTATGACAGACCCCCGATCTCTTCAACGATGGGCAACGCCCCCCGAGAATCCACACGGAGGTGGATGTGAAGCGCGTGACAGTCGTCGCCGCGACCGCGGCGATGATCGCGGCGGCCCTGGCCGCGCCGGCGCAGGCCGTCCCCACGGCCGCCGGCTCGGCAGAGCAGACCGAGTACCTGGTGCTCTACAAGGAGGGCGCCGCCCCCGCGGACGCCCAGAAGGCGATCGAGGCCGCGGGCGGCAGCGTCGTCACGGTCAACACCGATGTCGGGCTGGCCACGGTCAGGACGGGCGACGCCGGCTTCGCCGACGCGCTCCGCGGCTCCGCCGCCATCGAAGGAGTGGCCCGCAACCGGGTGATCGGCAGCGTGCCGCCCGAGGCCAAGGCGTCCGCCACGGCCGCGCGCGCCGCGGCGCAGGCCGCCCAGGCCAGGAGCAGGGCCGTCGAGAAGGAGGGCCGGGACGGCGCCTCGCCCGCCAAGTGGCGGCGCGGCGCCAAGGACGAGCCGCTCGCGGACCTGCAGTGGGACATGAAGCAGATCCACGCCGACAAGGCCCACGCGTACGAGCCCGGCGACAAGGGCGTCCTGGTCGGCGTCCTCGACACCGGCATCGACGGCTCGCACCCCGACATCGCGCCGAACTTCGACCGGCGGCTCAGCCGCAACTTCACCGTCGACCTGCCCGCCGACGCCAACGGCACCGTCATCGACGGTCCCTGCGAGAGCGACCCCGACGGCTCCTGCACGGACCCGAACGACGTGGACGAGGACGGCCACGGCACCCACGTCGCCTCCTCGATCGCCTCCCCGGTCAACCGTCTCGGCATCGCGGGCGTGGCGCCCAAGGTGACGCTGGTGAACCTGCGGGCGGGCCAGGACTCCGGCTACTTCTTCCTCCAGCCGACCGTGGACGCCCTGACCTACGCCGGGAACATCGGCGTCGACGTGGTCAACATGAGCTACTACGTCGACCCCTGGCTGTTCAACTGCACCGACAACCCCGCCGACTCGCCGCAGGAGCAGCAGGACCAGCGGACGATCATCGCCGCCGTCCAGCGGGCGCTGGACTACGCCCACCGGCACGGCGTCACGCTGGTCTCCGCGGCCGGCAACGGGGCGACCGACTACACCAAGACCATCGTCGACGCCTCCAGCCCGGACTTCGCCGCCTTCGCCGGCCAGCAGCCCCGCAGCCGGACCATCCCGCCGAGCTGCGTCTCGATGCCGAGCGAGGGCGAGCACGTCATCTCCGTCTCCTCCACCGGCATCAGCACCCGCAAGGCGTACTACTCCGACTACGGCAACGGCTACGTCGACGTCGCCTCCCCCGGCGGCGACGTCTACGACACACCCGGACAGACACGGGACATCACCAAGGCCACGCTCGCGGCCTACCCCAAGGCGCTGGCCGTCGCCAACGGAGAGATCGACGCCAACGGCGACCCGACCGTGCCGTACGTCGTGAAGGACTGCAAGGGCTCGACCTGCGGCTATTACCAGTACCTGCAGGGCACCTCGATGGCCTCGCCGCGCGCGGCCGGCGTCGCGGCGCTGATCGTCAGCCGGTACGGCCACCGCGACCACGTCCACGGCGGGCTGACGCTCGACCCGGACGTCGTCGAGGGCGTCCTCAAGGGCACGGCGACCCCGACGCCCTGCCCGAACCCGCCCGCCTACACCTACGTCCGCCACCTGCCGGACGGCACGACGGTGACCGCCACGCACACCTGCGAGGGGACGCCGCAGAGCAACGGCTTCTACGGCAGGGGCATCGTCGACGCCCTGCGGGCCGTCGGCCACTGA
>NZ_KI866524.1:157529-159807 GCF_000511135.2 Microbispora sp. ATCC PTA-5024
CCCCGTCCGCCGTCTCAGACGCTGAAGTCGCCCGCGGCCACGCGCAGGGTCTTCAGCAGGTCGAACATGTCCCCCAGCTCGTCGTCTTCGTACATCCCCATGCAGAAGCCGGCGTCCATCAGGTCGCCCGTGGCCCTGCGGACGACGTCACGGCCCTCGTCGGTGATCTCGGCGAGCACGCCGCGGCCGTCCCTCGGGTTGCGCATCCGGCGGACGAGGCCGGCCCGCTCCAGGCGGTCGACGGTGTTGGTGACGCTGGTCGGGTGCACCATGAGCCGTTCGCCGATCTTCGACAGCGGCAGCGCGCCCGTCCTGCTGAAGGTGAGCAGCACCAGCGCCTCGTACCGGGCGAAGGTCAGGTCGTACGGCTTCAGCAGCCCGTCGAGCTGGGCGATCAGGATCTGGTGGGCCCGCATGATCGAGGTGACGGCGGCCATGGCCGACGACGGCCCGAAGGTCTCGCGCCAGGTCGCGGCCGCCCGTTCGATCGGGTCGAACGGCAGCTTGAGCGGCCTGGCGCCGCCGGCGGGCACATGGTCTGAACTGGGCGGGACGGACACAGCGATATACGGTAGCGCGGCCCCGGGAGTGATCGACCGGTGCACGTAGCGTAACCGGATTCATTCCTTGACCCCAGAACTCCCTCCCTCAGGGTCACGCTCCGTTATGGTTGCCACGTCGAAAGGTGAGGCGGCGGCAAACCCGGCGGCACGGGGAGTCGCGTCTGCTAACCGCAGGCGGGACGGGCTCGTCCGGCGGACAGGCGTCACGGGGAAGGGCGCGGTCCGACGCCGGCCACTCACACAGACACGGGGGGTTTTCTCGATGGGCAGCACCGCTGTCCCGGCGCCGCATGCGCGCCGGACGCCGACGACGGCGTGGCCGGGGGCCGCGCCGGGCTGTGGGTGACCACAGGGGCGGTCCACGTGGGGAGCTGAGGCAGGGCACGGTCGTCGTGGTGACCGTGCTGCTCGCGCTCGGGCTCGTCGCCGCGTGGAGCGTCCTCATTCCTGGCTTCATGGACTGGGACGACATCGTGCTGGGCGTCATCGGCTCACTGCGGCTGACCGGCCCGGTGGCCGCGGCGTTCGCGGCGTTGGTCGCGACGCGCAGGCGGCGGGCCGAGCGCGGGCACACGCTGACGCCGTGGCGGGCCGCCACGGCGCCGCTGGCGATCCTCGCGCTCGTCACGGGGTCGTTCGGCGCGACCGTCGCGCTGCTCGGGCTGCGCGCCGCGCTGACCGGCCAGTCGGGCCCCCTCATGCCGGGCGGGCTGGCGATGTCCGTGGCCGGGCTGGCGCTGTACGTCGTGGTCGGCTGGATCGCCGGCTGGCTGCTTCCCTTCGCCGTGACCCCCGTCCTGGCCGGGGCCGGGACCTACGGTCTGTTCACCCTGCTCGCCGACCGCTCGGCGTGGGCCGTCCGGCTGGCGCCCACGACGCGGGAGCCGTACGACCTGTTCGCGGGGGTCAGCGAGACGGCCTTCGCCAACCAGACGCTGTGGCTGCTGGGCCTGAGCGCGGCGCTGCTGCTCGGGTGGGTGGCGCTGGTCACCCGCCGCGTCCTCGCGCTCGCGGCGGCCGTGACCGCCGTGCTGGCGGCGGGCACCGGAGCGGCCCGCCTGGTGGCCGAGCCGCGGACGATGGCCGCCAGCGAGCGCATCGTGTACAGCTGCCAGGAGTGGCCGATCAGCGTGTGCGTGCGCCCCACGTTGCGCGGCGGGCTGCCGGACCTGGCCGAGGTGTTCACCCCGCTCGCCCTCAAGCTGATCGGCACTCCCGCCGAGTTCCGGCGGGTTGAGCAGCGCGCGCCGGGGGACGACGCCCCCGCCCCGCCCGGGGTGGTGGTCATCCACCTCGACGACCTGGGCACCGGCTTCGCGCAGCGGGCGGTCACCGAGTTCCTCGACCGGCTGGCGCGGCCGTGCCCGGGCCGGGTCGCCGCGGGCTACCGGGCGATCGTGGTGGCGTGGCTGCGCGGCAACCAGCTCCCGCCCGGTCCGCTCGCCGAGCACCGGATCGCCGCCCAGTGGTTCTCCGAGCTCACCGATGCCCAGCGGCGCGACTGGCTGCGCATGTTCTACTCCGACTTCGTCTCCTGCGGGCTGCAGAGCCGGCACTTCGGCGGCGGCTCCCGGCGGAGCGACCCAGGCGTCACCGCGTACTCGCCGGGCTTCTATACGGTCCCCCCCACGCCGCCGTACACGGTCAGGCCGGCGGCGTCGCCCGCCCGGCCGCCGTCCGTCCCGGGCCGGCCGCCGAGCGGGCCGGGGTCGCCC
>NZ_KI866524.1:160115-191199 GCF_000511135.2 Microbispora sp. ATCC PTA-5024
GGTCGCCCAGCGTGCCCGGGCTCCCGACCGGCGCGCCCGGCACGCCGGGTACGCCCGGAACGTCGGGGCCCCCCGGTTCGCCCGGGCAGCCGACCACGCCCGGCGGGCAGTCGCCCGAGCCCACCCAGGGGTCCTCGGACGATCCGTCCTCCGCGCCCTCGTCCGGCCTCCCCGCCCAATCGGGCAGTCCGTACGCGAGCATGCGCCCGTGGGGGCACCGGTTCCCGCACCGTCCCCGCTTCCACCGGGACCCCCGGTACCGCCACCGACACTGGGACTGGCACCGGCGCGGTGACCGGTCGTCCCCCGGCTCCGCCGACTCGACCGGCTCGAGCGGCTCGACCGGCTCGGCGGCGGGTTCGACGCCCGCCGCGTCCAACGCCAGGACCGGCGCCGCGTCCGGCGTCAGGACGCCCACCGCCGCCAAGGCCGGGGCCGTCAGCGGCGCCGGCAGCGGCACCGGCGGCAAGGCGGGAACCGGCACGGCGGCCAAGGCCACAACTGGCGCCGGCAAGGGCGGGGCCGGCGCCGCCAAGGCCGGAACCGGCGCCGGATCCGGCGTCTCCCGGCAGGCCCCCACCCGGTCCGCGTCGCCGCCGCCGGCCGAGCCCGGCCTCGTGCCGCCGGAACTTCTCCCCATGGACGGGATGGAAAGGTGAGATCGCGACATTCACGGGAAGATTCGTTTCCGTGGACCGTCAGACGAGTGCCCTCCCCGCGTCAGCCCCCGCGGAGGGCTCCCCGCGACCCGGCCGGCGCGCGTGGCGCTGGCTCGCCGGGCTGCTGCTCGTCGCCCTCCTCCTGCTGGTGGGCGCGCGGCTGACCCTGTCGTGGCTCAACCCGCTGGGCGAGCAGACGATCGACCGGAGCGGCCCCGTGCTGCTGCAGTCGATGCAGAACCTGAGCCGCTTCGAGGCCGCGACCGGCAACTTCCAGGTCGTGGTCGACCTCGAGAAGGACGCCAAATTCCTGCCCGACGCCATCAAGGGCTCCAGGACCCTGTTCGTGGGCGCGGGCAACGTGGACGCCTACGTCGACTTCTCCTCGCTGCCCAAGGACGCCATCACGGTCTCCGCCGACCGCAAGACGGTCACCGTGCGGATCCCGCACGCCCAGCTGGAGAAGCCCAACCTCGACAACAAGCGGTCGTACGTGTTCGCGCAGCAGCGCGGGATCTTCGACCGCATCTCCGACCTGCTGTCGTCGTCGCCGCAGAACCAGCAGGAGCTCTACCTGCTGGCCGAGCGGAAGATCGGGGAGGCGGCCGCCGCGAGCGACCTGCGCAACCGGGCCGACCAGAACACCAAGACCATGCTGGAGGGCATGCTGAAGGCCCTCGGCTTCACCACGGTGATCGTCACGTACGAGGACGAGCCCTGACGTGTCCCGGCCCGTCGGCCGCCGGGACGCGAGAGCCGTACGGGCCGGGGGTCAGGCCAGGGCGGCGATGAGGTCGTCGGCGGCGGCGTAGGGGTCGGTCTGCCCCGCGACCAGGCGGGCGGCGAGCTCGTCGAGCCGGTCGCCGTGCAGGTTCGCGAACCGGGAGCGCAGCGCGGCGAGGGCGACGGCCTCGATCTCGTCGCGCGCGCGGGCCAGGCGGCGGCGCTCCGCCTCGCCCGACTCCTCCAGGTACGCCTGGTGCTTGTCGAGCGCGGCCATGAGGTCGTCGGCGCCCTCGCCCCGCGCCGCGACCGTCGGGACGATCGGGGGCCGCCAGGGAGCGTCCACGAGGCCCGCCATCGACCGCAGCTCCCGCACGGCCGACTGCGCGCCGTCGCGGTCGGCCTTGTTGACCACGAAGACGTCGGCGACCTCCAGGATCCCCGCCTTGGCCGCCTGGACCTCGTCGCCCATCCCGGGCGCGACCAGGACGACGGTGGTGTCGGCGAGCCGGGCCACGTCCACCTCGGCCTGCCCGACCCCGACGGTCTCGACGAGGACGACGTCGCACCCGGCCGCGTCGAGCACCCGGAGGGCCTGCGGGGTGGCCCAGGCCAGCCCGCCCAGGTGCCCCCGGCTGGACATGCTGCGGATGTAGACGCCGGGGTCGGTCGCGTGCTCCTGCATGCGGACCCGGTCGCCCAGCAGGGCGCCCCCGGTGAACGGGCTCGACGGGTCCACGGCGAGCACGCCCACCCGGGCGCCCCTGCGGCGGAACGCCCGGATCAGCATGCCGGTGGCCGTCGACTTGCCCACGCCGGGCGAGCCGGTCAGCCCGATGACCCGGGCCGCGTACGGCCGGCGGGCGCCGGTGGCGAGCGCCGCCATGACCGCGCGCAGCGGCGCGGACGGGACCGCCGAGCCGGCGGCGTTCTCGACGAGCGAGATCAGCCGGGCCACGGCCCTCGGACGGCCCTGCCGCGCCTGCTCGACGAGCTCCCCCAGGTCCGGCGCGGTCCGGGCCCGGGCCGCCGCGGTCTGCTCGCTCACGCGCGCCACCCCCGCCGGCTCACGACGCGCGGGACGGGACCCGGATGATCAGGGCGTCGCCCTGCCCGCCGCCGCCGCACAGGCCCGCCGCGCCCAGCCCGCCGCCGCGGCGGCGCAGCTCGTGCGCGAGCGTCAGCACGATCCGGGCGCCGGACGCGCCGATCGGGTGGCCGAGGGCGATACCGCCGCCGTTGACGTTGACCTTGTCGAGCCCGACGCCGAGCTCCTTGGCCGACTGCAGCACGACCTGGGCGAACGCCTCGTTGATCTCCAGCAGGTCGAGGTCGTCGACGGTGAGGCCCTGCTTGCCGAGCGCCTGCTTGATGGCGTTGGCGGGCTGCGACTGCAGGGAGTTGTCCGGACCGGCGACGTTGCCGTGCGCGCCGATCTCGGCGAGCCACTCCAGGCCCAGCTCTTCGGCCTTGGCCCGGGACATGACGACCACGGCCACCGCGCCGTCCGAGATCTGCGAGGCGGACCCGGCCGTGATCGTGCCGTCCTTCGTGAACGCCGGGCGCAACCTGGCGAGCGCCTCGGCCGTGGTGTCGGGGCGGATGCCCTCGTCGGCCGTGAACGGGATCGGGTCCCCCTTCCGCTGGGGCAGCGGCACGGGGACGATCTCGTCGTCGAACAGCCCGTTCTTGGTCGCCTGGGTGGCGAGCTGGTGGGACCGGGCGGAGAACGCGTCCTGCTCCTCGCGGGTGAGGCCGAGGCGGGCGTTGTGCCGCTCGGTGGACTCCCCCATCGCGATCTGGTCGAACGCGTCGGTGAGGCCGTCGAGGGCCATCGAGTCGAGGACGCCCGCGTTGCCGTACTTCACACCCTTGCGCAGGCCGGGCAGCAGGTGGGGGGCGTTCGTCATCGACTCCATGCCGCCCGCGACGACGATGTCGAACTCCCCGGCCCGGATGAGCTGGTCGGCGAGCGCGATGGCGTCGAGTCCCGACAGGCAGACCTTGTTGATCGTGAGCGAGGGGACCGTCATCGGGATGCCCGCCTTGACGGCCGCCTGGCGCGAGGGGATCTGGCCCGCCCCCGCCTGGAGGACCTGCCCCATGATCACGTACTGGACCTGGTGGGGCGACACGCCGGCGCGGGACAGGGCCGCCTCGATGGCGATGCCGCCGAGGTCGACGGCCGCCAGGTCGGCGAGCGACCCCAGCAGCCGTCCGATGGGCGTGCGCGCTCCGGCGACGATGACGGAACCAGACATTGGGGGCCTCCATCACGAGATCAGGGCGACGGTGCCACCATACCCATGAGTAGCCCGGCGCCCCCCGCCCGGCCGTACGTCAGCGCAAGGGGAAGGGAGACGACAGTGCTTCTCCGGATCGACCATGTCGGAATCGCCTGCCACAGCCTGGAAGAGAAGATCGAGTTCTACGAGTCGGTGTTCGGCCTGACCGTCGTGAGCCGCGAGGTGAACGAGGAGCAGGGCGTCCGCGAGGCCATGCTGCACGTCGCCGACGGCGCCCAGGGGGCGTCGTACGTCCAGCTCCTGGAACCCCTCCACCCCGACACCGCGGTGGGCAGGTTCCTCGCCAAGAGGGGCGAGGGCGTGCATCATGTCGGGTACGGCGTGACGGACGTCACCAAGGCCCTGGAGGAGATCGGGGCCAAGGGCGTGCGCCTGATCGACGAGCGGCCCCGGCACGGATCCATGGGCGCGTCGATCGCGTTCCTGCATCCGAAGGACGTGGGAGGGGTTCTCACGGAGCTCGTGGAGACCCCCAGGCGCTGATCCCGAACGCAAGAAAGGTTCATACGTAACAAGTCGCGCAGAAAGTCGGAGGGGGCCTCCAACGCGGCAGTACCGGAGTACGCTGGCGTACCACCGGACGTGGGCGCCGTTTCGGCTCCCCGCCTCGGAAGTCTGACCCCCCGTCCGGCCCCCTGTAGCCGTCTCGACAACCAGGATCGAGCCTCATGCAGTCCGACATCGACGCCCAGCTAAACAACTTCTTCGAGGACGCCCCTTCTCGCGAATTCGACGTGGTGCTCCGGGGCTATGACCGGCACCAGGTCCACGACCACCTGAAGACGCTCGACACCGAACTGCGTCAGGCCAAGGAGCAGGTCACCGCGCTCCAGCGGGACCTGTCGGACTCCCAGCGCCAGCTGCAGGAGCAGGAGCGGCCGACGTACTCGGGTCTCGGCGCCCGCATCGAGCAGCTGCTGCGTCTGGCGGAGGAGCAGGCCACCGAGCTGGTACAGGCGGCCAGGTCGGAGGCGAACGAGATCCGCGCGGCGGCCAAGGTCGACGCGGCCGACCTGCGCGCCGCCGCGGAGAACGAGGCGGCCGAGAAGCGGGCCCTCGCGGCACGGGAGGTCGAGGAGCTGCGCAGCAGCGCCGAGCGGGACGCCGAGGAGATCCGGTCGACCGCGCGTCGCGAGGCCGACGAGCTGACCGCCACCACCGAGCGCGAGGTCGCCAAGATCCGCGCCACCGCCGACCACGAGGTCGCCGAGAAGCGGGCGGACGCCGAGCGGGAGATCGCCAAGCTGCGCACCACGACCGAGCGCGAGGTCGCCCAGCTGCGGGCCTCCACCAAGCGCGAGCGCGACGAGGTGCTCACCACCGCCAAGCGTCAGGCGGACGAGATGCGCGCGCAGGCGCAGCGGATCCTGGAGGAGTCCGAGGCCAAGCGGGCCCAGGACGAGGCCGAGTTCGAGATCCAGCTCGCCGCCCGCCGCGAGGAGGCCGAGCGCCAGGAGGCCGAGCGGCACGCCACCGCCCAGGCCAACACGCAGAAGCTGGTCGCCGAGGCGGAGCAGCGGGCCGCCACCGCGGAGCAGCGGGCCGCCAAGGCCACCCAGCAGGCGGAGCAGACCCGCCGCGAGGCCGACACCCACGCCAAGCAGCTGCTCGCGAACGCGCGCAAGAACGCCGACCAGCTGGTCGCCGAGGCCAAGTCGAGCGCCGACTCCATCGTGAGCGACGCCAAGAGCGAGGCCGAGCGCACCCGCACCGCCATGCAGCGCCAGGTGGACGAGCTCACCCGCCAGCGCGACAGCATCACCAGCCACCTCGCCCAGCTGCGTCAGCTGCTCGGCGGCGCCGCCCTGCCGGGGATGGAGCCGGAGCCCGCTCCGGTCACCGCCGCCCCGCAGAAGCCGGCCCTGTCGGCCGCGCCGCCGGTCGCGGAGAAGCCCGTCGTGTCCGCCGCTCCGGTCGAGCCCGCCCCGGTCAAGAGCGACGACGACGCGGAGTGGTGGCAGGAGTAGCCACTGGCGCACATCGGGGAGTCTCACGACGGCTATCGAGCGGGGCCCGGCGGTTCGCCGGGCCCCGCTTCGCGTGCGCGTCGGGGCCTCGTGGGTGCCTCAGGCCTTCGTGCAGGGACGGCCGTTGAGCGTGAACGCGGCCGGGCTGGGATTGGCCCCGGTGAAGGCTCCGTTGAAGCCGATCAGGACCGACGCGCCGGGCTTGATCACGGCGTTCCAGCGCAGGTCGGTGGCCGTGACGGCGGATCCCGACTGCGACCAGGCGGCCGACCAGCCGTTCACCAGCCGCTGCCCCGCGTCGGAGAACGCGAAGCGCAGGGTCCACCCGTCGATCGGGGCCGTGCCGGTGTTGCCGATCGTCACGCTCGCACTGAACCCGCCGTTCCAGGACCAGACGCCGTACGACACCGCGCACGTCGCCGGGGACGGCGAGGGCGTCGGGGACGGCGTCGGAGTGGGCGTGGGGGTGGGGGTCGGAGTCGGTGTGGGGCTGGCGGTCGGGAACCCCTGGTGGGCCACCGCCACGAGCGGCGCCGACGGCGCGCTGACGTTGCCGGCCGCGTCCTCGGCCACCACCACGTAGGTGTACGACCGGCCGACGACGAGTCCCTGCTCGTAGAACCAGGTGGACGTGCGCGTGCCCACCCTCGTCCACGCGGTGTCGGTCTGCCGGTACACGTCGTACCGGGTCACCCCGACGTCGTCGGTGGAGGCGTTCCAGCAGAAGCTCACGCCCTCAAGGTCGGCCACGCAGTAGTCGCGCAGCCCGGTGGGCGCCGACGGCGGGGTGGTGTCGCCAGGGATGGGCGTGGGGCTGACGTACGGGCCCGCCACCGCGACCGTGGTGATGAGCGAGGACGGCGGGCTGACGTTGCCCGCCGCGTCCCGCGCGACGACGTAGTACGTGTAGTCGCGGGCGGGCCGCAGGCCGCTCAGGATGGCGGTGGCCGAGGTGACGCTCGCCACCTTCTGGAAGCCGTCGGAGCCCAGCTGGTAGACGTCGTAGCCCGCGACGCCCACGTCGTCGGACGACGCGGTCCAGCACAGGCCCACGTAGCCCGTCGTGCCGCCCGACGGCACCGGAGGCGGGCAGGCCCGCAGCCCGGACGGCCGGGACGGCGGCGACACGTCTGCCGCCGCGCTCCCCGCCGCTTTCCCCGCGTGGACCGCGGCCGGCGCGTGCGGCGCCACGGCGTCGACGGCTTTCACGGCTCCAAGGGCGGGGGCGGCGCCCGCCAGGAGGGCGGCGCTGACGATCCCCGTCACGGTCATCGGCGTGCGCGGTCTCATGTACGGCTCACCTCGGCTGGGCGCTCGGAACCGGCCCCGGGCCGCCCCGGCGCCTCTCGCCGCGATGGTGATCCGCCGCCCCGGCCGCGTCAACGCGAGATCGCCCGGCGGCCGCCTCTTCCCAGGTCAGCGGGTGAAACGTTCAGGGTCACGCGAGGGTCTTCACGAACTCGGCCACGGCCCGGTTGAACGCCTCCGGCTGCTCGATGGCCGACAGGTGGCCTGCCTTCTCGATCACGGCGAGCGTCGCCTGGGGGATGGCCTCCACCATGGCCTGAGCGTCCGCCTGCGGGGTCAGCCCGTCCTCGTCGCCGACGACGACCAGGGCCGGGACGCCGAGGGACCGGAGGGTGCCGAACGAGTCGGGGCGGGCGGCCATCGCCCGCTGCGCCCAGGCGACGGCGGCGGGTGGCGCCGCCTGGATCAGGGCGCGCACGCGGCCGACGACCATCCCCCTGCGTTCCCTGGTGGTGGCGCCCAGCATGGCCGGCATGTTCTCGTCCACGAGGATCCCGGTGCCGTCCCGCAGCACGGCCTCGGCGATCCGCTCCCGGTTGGCTATGGCGGTCTCGGTGTCGGCCGCGGCCTTGGTGTCGGCGAGGATCACCGCGCCCACCCGGTCGGGGTGGCGGCGGCACAGCGCCATCGTCACGTACCCGCCCAGCGACTGTCCGCCCACGACCGCGCGCTCGACGCCCTCCTCGTCGAGCAACTGCGCCACGTCGTCGGCCATCGCGTCGATCGACGGCTCGTCGTCCCCCAGCCGCGACCCGCCGAAGCCGCGCAGGTCGGGCGTGATCACGCGGCAGACGGGGGCCAGGGCCTCCCGCTGCGCGAGCCACATGGCCGACGAAAGGGGGAACGCGTGGAGCAGAACGACGGGCAGGCCGCTTCCGGCCGATCGCGAGTAGAGCCGCATCAGGTCACGGTAACGCGCACCCGGCCGCCCCCCTCGGTTCGTCACCGAACCGGGATCTCACCGGACACCCGGCGAGTCAGACGGCGGTGGGCAGCGGAGCGGCCGCCGGGTTGACCCGCTTGACGATCTCATCGAGGACGATCCGCACGTACGGCTCGCCCACCCACAGGTGCTTGGCCCCCTCGACGCCCACGATCTCGGCCTGCGGCACCCGCGAGAACCGCCGTACGGCCTCCTCGGGGCGCAGGTAGTCGTCGAACTCCGGCACCAGGGCCACCAGCGGCCGTCCGAACGCGGCCCAGGCGTCGAGGTCGGCGTCGGTCGCCCGGCGCAGCGGGGGCGACAGCAGGATCGCGCCCTCCACGAGCGGGTCGCGTCCCCACCGCAGCGCCAGCTCGGTGCCGAAGGACCAGCCGACGAGCCAGGGGCGGGGCAGGTCGTGGAAGTCGGCGTACTCCAGGGCCGCGGCGACGTCCCACCGCTCCCCCTCGCCCTCGTCGAAGGCCCCCTGCGAGGTGCCGCGCTCGGAGGTCGTGCCGCGCGTGTTGAAGCGGAGCACGGCGAGGTCGGCCAGGGCCGGCAGCCGGTACGACGCCTTGCGCAGCACGTGGCTGTCCATCATGCCGCCGTGCGTGGGGAGCGGGTGGAGGCAGACCAGGGTGGCGACGGGCGGCCTGCTCTCGGGCAGCGCCAGCTCGCCGACCAGCGTCAGCCCGTCGGAGGTGTGCAGCTCGATGTCCTCGCGCCGGGCCGCCAGCACCGTTGACGCCCTGATGTCCATTCCCACAGAACCCCTCGTCGTCATGTGTCAGTAGCGGCTGCGCCCGGGGCCGCGGTTGGCCCGGTTCCGCCAGCAGGCCGTGTGCCAGTGGCGCCGCTCCTCCTCGCCGCCCGGCCACGCGGGCCAGCTCACCACGTGCGGCAGGCCCTGCCGGATCTCCTGTTCGCAGCCCGGGCAGCGGTAGCTCTTGCCCAGCGCGGCGCCCGCGACGTTGCGCACCACCCAGTCGCCGTCGGGCGCGCTCTCCACGCGGTCCACGCCGGGCACGGACGTGACCGGCCGCGCGGCTCCGCGGCCGTCCGGGCGCTCGAACGGGTCGAGGCGCCGGGCGCGGCGAGGGCTCACGACAGCGGTCCTTCCGGGGGGCTCATGTCAGGCAGAACGGGCGACCGGCGCACATTCTTCCAGGACCGGTCAGCCCGCGTGCGCCCGGATGCCCGGCACGCCCGCGGTGACGAGCTGGTCGAGGAGCGGCGCGGGCGCGAAGGAGGGCTCGCGATACTCGGCGTACAGCGCCCGCAGCCCGTCCCTGACCCGCTCGAGCCCGATGGCGTCCAGCATCTCGAACGGCCCGGCGGGGTAGCCGCACCCGAGCCGCATCGCGGCGTCGATGTCGGCGGCCGACGCGTACCCGGCCTCCAGCATCCGGACCGCGTCGTTCAGGTACGGGTAGAGCAGGGCGTTCACCACGAACCCGGCCCGGTCTCCGCACCGCACCGGGGTCCGTCCGATCGCCCGCACCAGGTCGCGTACGGTCTCGGCCGCCTCCCGCGAGGTGACGACGGTGGCGGCCACCTCGGCCACCCGCTCCCCCACGAGGTGCAGGCCGACGAGCCGCTCGGGGCGCGGCAGCCGTACGGCGAGCTCGACGACGGGGGTGTCCGACAGGGCGACCACGACGTCCGCCTCGGCGACCGGGGTGAGGTCTCCAGGCTCGGCCACCGCGGCCTTGAAGCCGGCCGCCTCCAGGGCCTCCAGGACGGCCGCGGCGTCCGGGCCGCCGCCCACCAGGCCGACCAGGGAGATCCCGGGCCTGCCTCCGGGCTCGCCGGCCGTCTCCGGAGCGTCCCGCTCGTGGGAGTAGAAGCCGCGGCCGGTCTTGCGGCCCAGCAGGCCCGCGGTGACCAGCTCGCGCAGGATCGGGGCGGGCGCGTGGCGGCGCTCGCGGCTCTCCCGGAACAGCACCTCGCACACCTCGTAGGAGGTGTCCAGGCCGATCAGGTCGAGCAGCGCGAACGGGCCCATCGGCAGGCCGACGCCGAGGCGCATGGCGGCGTCGATGTCGTCGCGGCTCGCGAGCCCCGTCTCCAGCAGCCCGCAGGCGTGGTTGAGGTAGCTCAGCAGCAGCCGGTTGACCACGAACCCGGCCCGGTCGCCGACGGTGACGGGCGTCTTGCCGAGCCGGCGGGCCAGGCCGGCGATCTCGTCCGGCAGCCCGTCCTCGGTCACCACCGTGCGGACCACCTCGACCAGCCGCATGACCGGGGCGGGGTTGAAGAAGTGCATGCCGATCACCTGCGCCGGCCGTGACGTGGTGGCGGCGATGGCGGTGACCGACAGCGAGGAGGTGTTGGTGGCGAGGACGGCCGATGGCTTGCAGATGCGGTCGAGGTCGGCGAACAGGCCCCGCTTGAACTCCATCACCTCGGGGATCGCCTCGACCACGAGGTCGGCGCCGGCCAGGTCGTCCCGGCTGGTCGTGAACGCGATCCGGCCGAGGAGGGCCGCCTGCTCATCGGCGGTCATCCGGCCCCGGGCCACGGCCCTGCCCGTCGAGCCCTCCAGGTGCCCCCGCCCGCGGGACAGGGCCGCCTCGTCGGCCTCGACCCCGATCACCCGGAGCCCGGCGCGGGCGAACACCTCGGCGATGCCGGCGCCCATCGTGCCGAGTCCGACGACTCCGACCGTCTCAAACGTCCGCGTCATGCCAGCCAGTCTCCCAGAGTGCCGCCGGGCCGCCCCACCCCCGGTGGGGTTGGCGCCCTTGAAAACGACCAGTTCGCCGGCGTGATTTTCCGCCCGCGCATTCGAGATGTCTTACTCGAGTTCGCCCACACGGAAACTCGCCGACGATTCGTCGCAGGCCTCTTCCCCTGCACGGCCGACCAGGCGAAAATCCGATACAGGAAATCCTGGGGGCGGAATCTCCTGGACGTACCTGCCGGGGAGACGACGGCCCGAACGCCCTCATCAGGGCGATCAAGGAGCACCAGGCTGCCCTGGCCGAGCCGGAGTCCGTCCCCGTGGCCCCAACCGCCGGCACGGGCTTTCCAGAAAGTCCGCCCCATATGGGCTCATCGAATTCGACCAGGATTGGGGTCAGGCCCGGCTCGGTACGATCGTCTTCCGCCCAGGGCAAACCATGCCGTGAGCGCTGCTAGATTTCACGCCATGTCGTCGGGACGAAAGCGGTCGGAAGCCGCTGCACGTGCCCAGATCGATCTGACCCGTGCGGCACAGCAAGGTGATCTGCAAAGCCTCGGGCTCCTGCTCAGGATTCATTACGCCGGGATGTACGCCGTCGCCTACCGCATTCTGGGAAACGGCGCCGATGCCGAGGACGTCTGCCAGGACGCCGCCATCATCGCCATGGCCCGGTTGACGGACCTGCGTGACCCCGCCGCGGCCGGACCCTGGCTCAAGGCGATCGTCCGCAACACCTGCATCGTGCGGCTTCGGACCAGGCTGCCGGTTCCCGCAGGTCTTCCTGACGACTCAGCCCTGATGGCCTGTGCCGACGACCCCGCTGAGATCATCGAGCGTCATGCGACCCGCGACTGGATCTGGGACGGCGTGATGGGGCTGACCCCGGCCCTGCGTGATGCCGCGATCCTGCGGTACTTCACGCGGATGAACTCCTATCAGGAGATCGCGCGTGCGTGCGGCGTCCCGGTGGGAACGGTGCGGAGCCGGCTCAGCGAGGCTCGGAGGCGGCTCGCCGAGGCACTCCCCGTAACGGTCGCCGGGCGGCACCGCGACGTCGGAGCGCTGACGGCCGAACGCCGTGAGGAGGCGATCGCGCTGCTGTCGTCGGTCCCGTCCGCCACGCCGCAGGCGTTCTTCGGCGGGCGGTGGTCGCCCCACGCCGAGATCACCTGGCCGAAGGGCGACCGGCGGATCGGTCTCTCCTCGCTGTTCGAGGCCTTCGTCTCCGACTACACAGACGGCGTCCGATACCGCGTGACGAACGTTGTGGCGGGTCCTGGCATCACCGTCTGGGAGAACCAGTTCGTCAACCCCCCGGAGGACCCGGACCACTGTCCTCCCGCGGCGACCTGGCTGCTGAGAGAGTCGGAGGGCCGGATCCAGTCGGTGCGTCTCTTCCATGCTCCGCGCCCGGCGCGTGTGTGTGACTGAGATCACGTGAGGTGGACGGACATGGGATCGAACTTTCGCGCCTCCGGCCCGCGTCACGTCGGCATGACACGACACTCCATCGATGACCTAGAGCCCCAGCTGGCCGCGAACCGGCGGTTCTGGACCGGTTGGGCCGGCGACGATCCCGACGCAGACCCGTCGATCTACCGTTCGGACATCCCGCACGTGCTCTTCAACGGAGTCATGCATGTGCGGAACCACCCGCTTGACGAGGCGGTCACCGAGGCGAAGCAGCGGTTGGCCGGGTCGTCGTGGGCGTGGTGGGTCGGAGGCGACAGCGACGAGAAGGTGGCCGACCACCTCATCGCCCACGGCGCCGAACAGATCAGCCATATGCCCGTCATGGCGGCGGACCTGACCGAGGTGGCGGAAGCGCCGATTCCCGAAGGCCTGACGATCCGGCACATCACCGACCTGCCGGGCATGCGGGACCTGGTGAACGCGTACGCCGAGCCGCTCGGCTTCCCGCGGGACGCCGCCGACACGATGGCCGAGCGCCACATGGAGTACCTGTCGCGGGATCCCGAGCTCGTCCATCTCGCCGGCATCCTCGACGGGAAGACGGTCGGTACGGCGGTCGTGTCGCTGAGCGGGGACGTCGCGGCGCTCTACTGCATCGCCACCGATGAGAACCACCGGCGTCGTGGCGTGGCGACGGCCCTCACGCTGGAGTCGCTGCGGATCGCACGGTCAGCCGGTCTGGACGTCGCCACGCTTCAGGCGAGCTCGGAGGGCCGGCCGGTCTACGAGCAGATCGGGTTCAGGACCGTCTCCCACTACCGCCTGTTCCAGTTCGATCCGGCGGAGGAGCACTGACCGGGAAGGCCGGAAGCTCGTCCTGACCCTGGCCACCGCCGTCGTCGCGCGCGCGGACGACGGCGGTGGCGCGCATGGCCCGTGGGGGTCCTACGCCATGGCCGCCTCTCTCGCTGCTGGGAACGGCTAGCCTTACGCCATGCGGCTGGTCATCGCGCGGTGCAGCGTGGATTACGTGGGGAGGCTGACGGCCCATCTCCCGATGGCGCCCCGGCTCATCCTCATGAAGGCGGACGGCTCGGTGTCGATTCATGCCGACGACCGGGCGTTCAAGCCGCTGAACTGGATGAACCCGCCGTGCAAGGTCCGCGAGGAGACGATCGACGGCGCGATCACCTGGTCGGTCGTCCACGGCAAGACCGGCGAGAAGCTGGTGCTGACGATCGACGAGGTCCTCCACGACTCCAGCCACGAGCTGGGCGTCGACCCCGGCCTCATCAAAGACGGCGTGGAGGCCCACCTCCAGGAGCTCCTGGCCGAGCACATCACCACGCTGGGCGACGGCTGGAGCCTGGTGCGCCGGGAGTACATGACCGCGATCGGGCCGGTGGACATCCTGTGCCGCGACCACCTCGGCGGGACGGTGGCCGTGGAGATCAAGCGGCGCGGCGACATCGACGGCGTCGAGCAGCTGACGCGCTACCTGGAGCTGCTCAACCGCGACCCCCGGCTCTCCCCCGTCAAGGGCATCTTCGCTGCTCAGGAGATCAAGCCGCAGGCCCGGGTGCTCGCCGCCGACCGCGGCATCGAGTGCGTCACGCTCGACTACGACGCCCTGCGCGGCATCGAGCCGGAGAACCCCACGCTCTTCTAGGTCCCCGATCGCGTGTCCATCGTTCGGAGGACACGGCGTTCATCCGGTCGGGGGTGCCACGGAGGCCGGTTCCCGTGGACCCTTGAGGCATGAAACAGGCCATACACGTCCGAGGGCTGACGAAGCGGTACGGCGACGTCCAGGCGGTCGCCGGTCTCGACCTGGACATCGAGCAGGGAGAGGTGTTCGCCATCCTCGGGCCCAACGGCGCGGGCAAGTCCACCACGGTCGAGATCCTGGAGGGCTACCGCTCGCGCGACTCCGGGGAGGTCTCGGTGCTCGGCGCCGATCCCGCCCGGCCCACCCGGGAGTGGCGTTCGCGCATCGGGATCGTCCTGCAGACCGCCAACGACGCGGCCGAGCTGACCGTCCGCGAGACCGTGCGGCACTTCGCGCGCTACTACCCCTCGCCGCGCGACGCGGACGAGGTGATCGCCCAGGTCGGCCTCACGGAGAGCGCGGGCAAGCGGGTCCGCCAGCTGTCCGGCGGCCAGCGGCGGCGTGTCGACGTCGCGCTCGGCCTGATCGGACGGCCCGAACTGCTGTTCCTCGACGAGCCCACCACCGGGTTCGACCCGGAGGCCCGGCGGCAGTTCTGGGACCTCATCGAGGACCTGGCCCACGACGGCACCACGATCGTGCTCACCACCCACTACCTGGAGGAGGCCGAAACGCTGGCCGACCGGGTCGCGGTCGTCGCGCGCGGCCAGGTCGTCGCCCTCGGCGACCCCGCCACGCTCGGCGGCCGGGCCACGGCCAAGGCCCGCGTCGCGTGGTCGGAGGGCGTGGTCGAGACCGACACCCCGACCGCGACCGTGGCCGACCTCGGCCGGCGGTACGGCGGCGAGGTCCCCGGCCTGTCGGTCACCCGTCCCACGCTGGAGGACGTCTACCTCCGGCTCATCGAGCACCCCTCCTGACCAGCGGAGCACACCCCCATGACCGACATCGCCCAGGCCGTCGCCCCGGCGGCCGCCCCCGCCCGCATGCCGTCGACGCTCGCGCTCGGCCTGGCCCGCGGCGCCGTCGAGACGAAGATGTTCTTCCGGGAGAAGGACGCCGTCGTCTTCACGTTCTCCTTCCCGATCATCCTCCTCGTGCTGTTCGGCTCGATCTTCTCCGGCGGCCTCACGGGCACCGGCATCACGTTCTCCCAGCTCTACACGGCCGGGCTCATCGGCGCCGGCGTGATGGGAGCGGGGTTCCAGAGCCTCGGGATCGGCATCGCCGGCGACCGCGACGACGGCACGCTCAAGCGGCTCGCCGGCACGCCCATGCCCCGCGCGGCCTACTTCATCGGCAAGGTCGTCAACGTCCTGGTGATCGCGTTCCTCGAGGTCGCGATCCTGCTCGCCATCGGGGTGGTGCTGTACGACCTGAAGCTTCCCGGCGAGGTCTCCGGCTGGCTCACCTTCGCCTGGGTGTTCGTGCTCGGCGTGTCGGCCTCGGCCCTGCTCGGCGTCGCCGCGAGCAGCCTGCCCCGTTCGGCCAAGAGCGCGGCCGCCGTGATCAGCATGCCGTTCGTGGTGCTGCAGTTCATCTCGGGGGTGTTCATCCCGTTCACCCAGATGCCGCCCTGGCTGATCAACGTGGCGTCCCTGTTCCCCCTCAAGTGGATGTGCCAGGGCTTCCGGTCCGTGTTCCTGGGGGACGCGGGGGCCTCCCTGGAGCTGGCCAAGTCGTACGAGCTGGACCGGGTCGCCCTGGTCCTGGCGGCGTGGCTGGTCGGCGGCCTGGTCCTGTGCCTGACCACGTTCCGGTGGAAGGGGCGGCGGGACGGATGACCGGGGTCACGACCGCCGGCGAGTGCCGGTCCCAGGACGCCGCCGGCCCGGCGACGCCGGGACCGCACGCGTGGGAGGCCCTCCGGGGCTGGGAGGTGCTGTTCGGCCTCTCCTTGGCGGTGGCCGTGCTCTTCGTGGTCGTCGGCGACGGCCCCTCGCCGGCCACCCGTGGCGTGAGCGTCGCGCTGCTCGTCGTCGACGTGGTCGCGTACGTGCTGCTGGGGCGGCCCGCGATCATCGAGGACGAGGACGGCGGGCGGCGCGCCCTCGCCTACTGGGCCGTCGTCCTCGTCACGTTCGTGCCGGCGACCGTGCTGAGCCCGTCCGCGTCGTTCGCGCTGTTCGCCCTGTGTCCGCAGGCGTTCATGACGCTCGGCACCCGGTCGGCCGCCGCGGCCGTGATCGTGCTCAACGTCGCGCCGGCGATCCAGATCCTGACCGCGCCCGGGGCCGGCCCGGGCCACGTCCTGCTGTTCGGCGCGTCGGCCGCGGTCGTCCTGACGTTCACGCTGGTCTTCGGGCCGTGGATCTCGCGGATCATCGCCCAGAGCGCCGAACGCGCCCAGCTCATCGCCGAGCTCGAGGCCAGCCGGGCGGAGGCGGCCCGGCTGCACGTCGAGCGGGGCGCGCTGGCCGAGCGGGAACGGCTGGCCGGAGAGATCCACGACACCCTGGCCCAGGGCCTGACCAGCATCATCATGCTGATCCAGGCCGCGCAGGCGCAGCCCGACCCCACGCGGCACCTCGGCCTCGCCGTCCAGACGGCCCGGGAGAACCTGGCCGAGGCCCGGGCCCTGATCGCCGCGCTCAGCCCGCCCCCGCTGGACGGCTCGACGCTTGAGGAGGCGCTGCGCCGGGTCACCGCGCGGCTCGCCGAGGAACTCGGCGTGGAGGCGGCGTTCACCACGTCGGGGCGGTCCCGGCCGCTCCCCCCGAACGTCGAGGTCGTGCTGGTCCGGGCCGCCCAGGAGGGGCTCGCGAACGTCCGCAGGCACGCCGGCGCGTCGTCCGTGACGGTCTCGCTCGCGTACGGCGAGGCGGACGTGCAAATGGGGGTGCGCGACGACGGGGGCGGATTCGACGCCGGGGCGGCCCACGGGTACGGCCTGCGGGCCATGCGCACCCGGGTGGAGCAGGAGGGCGGCTCGCTCCGCGTGGACAGCGCCCCGGGCGACGGCACCACGCTGACCGTGACCCTGCCGGCCGCCCCATGAGCACAGCGAGGAACAAAATGGAAGGCGCCGCCGTGATCCGGGTGCTGATCGTGGACGACCATCCCGTCGTACGGGAGGGGCTGCGTGGCATGCTGGAGTCGGCCGACGGAGTCGCGGTCGCCGGGGAGGCCGGCTCGGGCGACGAGGCCGTGGCCCGCGCCGCGGCGCTGCGGCCCGACGTCGTGCTGATGGACCTGCGCATGCCGGGCGGCGACGGCGTGAGCGCGACCACACGCATCCTGGCCGGCCACCCAGACGCCCGGGTGATCGTGCTGACGACGTACGAGAACGACCAGGACATCATCCGCGCCGTGGAGGCGGGCGCCGCCGGCTACCTGCTCAAGGACACCTCCCGCGCCGACCTGCTCGCGGCGGTGGCGGCGGCGGTGCGCGGCGAGACCGTGCTGTCCCCCTCGGTCGCGACCCGGCTCGTGACGCGGCTGCGGACGCCTCCCGGCGGGTCGCTGTCCCGGCGCGAGACCGAGGTGCTCGCCCTGGTCGCGCGGGGGCTGACCAACGCCGAGATCGGCAGGGAGCTGTTCATCAGCGAGACCACGGTGAAGACCCACCTGCTGCGGATCTTCGGCAAGCTGGGCGTCTCCGACCGGACGGCGGCCGTCACCACGGCCCTCGACCGGGGTCTGCTGTGACCCTCGCCGGGGGGCTTTCCACCTGCTCTTGCCGAATCACATGCAAATGCAATTGCACAGACCAGGTGGAGTAACTGCGCCCAATTTGAAACTTACTTGACGGGGCTGTCAAGCTGACCAGCGTCTTTGGCATGACCGGGAGCTGCTGATTTCACGGCACTTCCACATAAAGGATCTTGCGTTCATAATGGTGAGTTCTGGGGGGGCCATGACAACGTGAGGTGAAAAGTGGTGGGACGGGATTACCGGGGGATGTCGGCCGCGGAAAGGCTGGCCGACCGACGAGAAAGGTTGGTGTCGGCGGCCTACACCCTCTTCGCCCATCCCGGCTTCCACGCCACCACGATCGAGCGGCTCTGCTCCACGGCCCGCATCTCCAACCGCGCCTTCTACGAGTGCTTCTCCAGTCGCGAGGACCTCATGCGAGCCGTGTACGAGCGCTGCGTGGACGAGACGCTCGACGCGGTGAACGAAGCCATCGACAGCGCCCCGCCCACCCTCGACGACCGGATCGTGGCCGGCATCGGGGAGTACGTCCGCTTCGTCACCAAGGACGTACGGCGGGCACGGATCATGCACCTGGAGGTACGGCGGGCGGGAGACGTGCTCAGCGGCGCCCGGCAGAACGCGGTGAGCGCGTTCACGAAGATCGTCGAGAGCTCGGTGCAGGAGCTTCCCAACACGCTCCCCATCGACCTGCACCTGCTGGCGCTCGGGCTCATCGGGGCCATCACCGAGTTGCTCATCGAGTGGGTGCTCTCCGACCCGGCGCCGCCGATCGACGAGCTGATCGACGCGTCCGTGCACATCTTCCGCCGCACCTTCGCCACATGAACCGGACCGTTCGCGCACTCCGCCGTGAGCGGTGACGGCGCGGACGGCGCCGGGCCGGTGGCTACGCTGAGCGCATGACCCGAGCTGACAACGACAAGCCGGTCGTGCTGTCGAAGATCTACACGAAGACCGGCGACGACGGCACGACCGCCCTCGGCGACCTGAGCCGCACGCGCAAGACCGACCCCCGCCTGGCGGCGTACGCCGACGTCGAGGAGGCCAACGCCGCCATCGGGGTCGCCCTCGCCGCCGGCGGCCTGCCCGAGGACGTGACGGCCGTCCTGGCCCGCGTGCAGAACGAGCTCTTCGACGTCGGCGCGGACCTGTGCACCCCGGTCGTGGAGAACCCCGAGTACCCGCCCCTGCGGATCGAGGAGACGTACGTCGCCTGGCTTGAGGAGCAGTGCGACCTCTTCAACGCCTCCCTCACGCCGCTGCGCAGCTTCATCCTCCCCGGCGGCACCCAGGCGACGGCGTTCCTCCATCTCGCCCGCACCGTCGTACGGCGGGCGGAGCGGTCGGCCTGGGCGGCGCTGGAGGCCCACGACGACGTCAACCCGGTGGCGGCGACCTACCTCAACCGCCTGTCCGACCTCATGTTCATCCTGTGCAGGATCGCGTCAGCCGGCCAGGAGATCCTCTGGAAACCCGGCGCCACGCGGTGACACTTGCCTCGCCTCCCGCGCGGCGGGCTCGGGGCGCCCTTGAGGCCGTGAGGTCGTGCCGGAGGCGCGCCATGAGCACAGCCCTCGTCGCTCAGAAGCTCGTCCCTCGCTTCCTCACTCCTCAGTCCAGACACGGCCGCGCCCCTCGCGTGACACTTACCGCGGGGTTCTAGGCGGCGTCGAGGTGGGCGCTGGGCGGGGCGGATTCGAGCCAGGCGAGGAAGCCGGTGAGGGCGTCCTCGCTCATGGCGAGGGACAGCGGGCCGCGCTCGGCGGAGCAGACGACGGTCCAGTAGCCGGCGGGCCCCTCGTCGGTCCCCAGCATTCTGCGGCTGGAAACGGTGAGGCCGCGCCTCGCGATCGCGTGGCGCGGCCTCAGTCGCAGTCCCAGAAAGGGGATCCAGTGGAGCTCTCCCCCTACGTAGCGGGCGACCCCGCTCTTCCAGCCTCCATGGCCGTCTCGTACGCGACAGACGACCGTGCCCCGGCTCCGGGCCAGGGCGACTCCGCGCACCACGAGGAACGCGGCCAGGGCGACGACGCCCGCGAGTATGTCAAGCGCCGCCATCGCCGCCCTCCTTGTCGAGAGTCAGACCTCTTCGCCGGCCGCACGCAGCCGGGCCGCCGCACGCTTGGCTTCCAGCCGCGCGTCCGCGTCCTCCTGATCGGCCTCGATCGAGGCCTGAGCACGCTGCAGCGCGTCCTTCGCCGCGGCGACGTCGACCTCGGACCCGAGTTCGGCCGCCTCCGCGAGGATCGACACATCGTTGTCGGCGACGGAGATGAACCCGCCGTGGACCGCGGCCACGAGGTCGGCCTCGGCACCGCGCTTGACGCGCAGCACCCCGCCCTCGACGAGGACACCGAGAACAGGAGCGTGTCCCGGCATAATACCGATCTCGCCGTCCACGGTCTTGGCAATGACCATGTCGGCCTCGCCGGTCCAGATCTCGCGCTCCGGCGACACCACGCCCACGCGAAGCTTTGCCACTTCTCAGCTCCCCTTCCAAGGAGACGCCCGGGACGCCCGTACGGCCCGCGTCAGATGCGCGGGGCCGTACGGGACGTCGAGACGGGCCTCAGCGCTCGAGTTCCTTGGCCTTCGCGATGGCCTGCTCGATGCCGCCGACCATGAAGAACGCCTGCTCGGGCAGGTGGTCGTACTCGCCGGCGCACAGACCCTTGAAGGACGCGATCGTCTCGTCGAGCGGGACGAACTCGCCCGGCTGGCCCGTGAAGGCCTCGGCCGCGTACATCGGGTGCGACAGGAACCGCTCGATGCGGCGCGCCCGCTGGACGGTGACCTTGTCCTCTTCGGAGAGCTCGTCGATGCCCAGGATGGCGATGATGTCCTGCAGTTCCTTGTACTTCTGCAGGATCCGCTTGGTCTCCTGGGCGACCGCGTAGTGCTCGTCACCGATGATCTGCGGGTCGAGGATCCGCGAGGAGGAGTCGAGCGGGTCCACCGCGGGGTAGATGCCCTTCTCCGAGATCGGCCGGGACAGAACGGTCTGCGCGTCGAGATGCGCGAACGCGTTGTGCGGGGCCGGGTCGGTGATGTCGTCCGCGGGGACGTAGATCGCCTGCATGGAGGTGATCGAGTGCCCGCGGGTCGAGGTGATGCGCTCCTGGAGCACGCCCATCTCGTCGGCGAGGGTCGGCTGGTAACCCACCGCGGACGGCATGCGGCCGAGCAGCGTGGACACCTCCGAGCCCGCCTGGGTGAAGCGGAAGATGTTGTCGATGAACAGCAGCACGTCCTGCTTCTGCACGTCGCGGAAGTACTCCGCCATCGTCAGAGCCGACAGCGCCACCCGCAGACGGGTGCCCGGGGGCTCGTCCATCTGGCCGAAGACGAGCGCGGTGTCCTTGAGGACGTCCGCCTCCTCCATCTCCAGCCACAGGTCGTTGCCCTCACGGGTGCGCTCGCCGACGCCCGCGAACACCGAGGTGCCCGAGAACTTCAGCGCGACGCGGCGGATCATCTCCTGGATCAGAACGGTCTTGCCGACGCCCGCGCCGCCGAACAGGCCGATCTTGCCGCCCTTCACGTACGGCGTGAGCAGGTCGATGACCTTGATGCCGGTGGGCAGCATCTCGGTGCGGGCCTCGAGCTGGTCGAAGGCCGGGGCCGGCCGGTGGATCGGCCAGCGCTCGTTGACCTCGATGGACGCCTTCGGCGCGTCGAGCGGCTCGCCCAGGGCGTTCCACACGTGGCCCTTGACCGCGTCGCCGACCGGCACCGAGATCGCGGCGCCGCTGTCGGCGACGGCCGCGCCGCGGACGAGGCCGTCGGTGGGCTGCATGGAGATGGCCCGGACGATGTTGTCGCCGAGGTGCTGGGCGACCTCGAGGGTCAGGGTCTTGGTCTCCCCGCCGAGCGTGACGTCGACGGTGAGCGCGTTGTAGATGTCCGGCATGGCCTCGACGGGGAACTCCACGTCGACGACCGGACCGGTGACGCGGGCCACCCGGCCCACGTTGGTCTCAACAGTCTGTGCGGTCATTTCACTCTTTCCCCGCTGCGGCGTCAGCCAGCGCGTTGGCGCCACCGACGATCTCGCTGATTTCCTGGGTGATCTCGGCCTGGCGAGCCTGGTTCATCTGCCGGGTGAACACGCCGATGAGCTCGTTGGCGTTGTCCGTGGCCGACTTCATGGCCCGCCGCCGCGCGGCGTGCTCCGACGCGGCCGCCTGCAGCAGCGCGTTGTAGATGCGCGACTCGATGTAGCGCGGCAACAGCGCGTCGAGGACCTCGCCCGCGGCCGGCTCGAACTCGTAGTACGGCATGGGGCCGTCCGCGGGCTCCGGCGCCTCCTCGACCTCGAGCGGCAGGATCCGCCTGACGATCACGTTCTGGGTCAGCATGGAGACGAACCCGGTGTAGACGACGTGGATCTCGTCGATCCCGTCCTCTTCCTTGAACGAGTCGATCAGCGCGCCGGCGATGTCCTTGGCGTGCGCGTACGACGGGTTGTCGGAGAAGCCGTCCCACTCGCCGAACAGCTCCCGGCCGCGGAACTTGTGCCAGGTGAGGCCCTTGCGTCCGACGACGTACGGCCGGACGGCCAGGCCGCGCTCGGTCAGGTGACCCTTGAGCGCCTCCGCCTCGCGCAGCACGTTGGCGTTGTAGCCGCCGGCGAAGCCGCGGTCGCTGGTGACGATCAGGACGCCCGCCGTGGCCGGCTGCTCCTTGGCCACGGTCAGCGGGTGGTCGACGCTCGCCGTGTTGGACAGGACGGCCGACACCGCGTGCGTGATCTCACGCTCGTACGGCACGGCCGCCTGCATCCGCTGCTGCGCCTTGACGATGCGCGACGAGGCGATCAGCTCCTGCGCGCGCGTGATCTTCGCGGTGGACTTGACCGACCTGATCCGCCGCCGCAGCAGTCTCAGCTGGGCACCCATGCGTTACTTCGCCTCGGTCTTGCGGACGTGCTTGACGACCTTCTCCTGGCCGACCTCGGCGGCGTCGAGCGCCTCCACCGGCTCGTCCCTGACCAGCAGCTCGCCGCCGGAGGTGGTGAAGCCCTTCTTGAACTCCGTGACGGCGTCCTTGAGGGCGGTCACCGTGTCGTCCGACAGGTCCCTGGTCTCGCGGATGCTGTCGAAGACGCCCTTCTGCGTGCTCTGCAGGTAGTCGAGGAACTCGGCCTCGAAGCGCCGGATGTCCTCGATCGGGACGTCGTCGAGCTCGCCGGTGGTGCCGGCCCACACCGACACGACCTGCTTCTCCACGGGGAAGGGGCTGTACTGCGGCTGCTTGAGGAGCTCGACCAGGCGGGCGCCGCGCTCCAGCTGGGCGCGGGAGGCCGCGTCCAGGTCGGAGGCGAAGGCCGCGAATGCCTCCAGGTCGCGGTACTGCGACAGCGACAGACGCAGCGTGCCGGCCACCTTCTTCATGGCCTTGATCTGCGCGGAGCCGCCGACGCGGGACACCGAGATACCGACGTTGATCGCCGGGCGGACGCCGGCGTTGAACAGGTCGGTCTCCAGGAAGCACTGGCCGTCGGTGATCGAGATGACGTTGGTCGGGATGAACGCCGAGACGTCGTTGCCCTTGGTCTCGATGATCGGCAGACCGGTCATCGAGCCGGCGCCCATGTCGTTCGACAGCTTGGCGCAGCGCTCCAGCAGCCGGGAGTGCAGGTAGAACACGTCGCCCGGGAAGGCCTCGCGGCCCGGCGGGCGGCGCAGCAGCAGGGACACGGCGCGGTAGGCGTCGGCCTGCTTGGTCAGGTCGTCGAAGACGATCAGGACGTGCTTGCCCTGGTACATCCAGTGCTGCCCGAGGGCGGAGCCGGTGTAGGGGGCGATGTACTTGTAACCCGCCGGGTCGGAGGCCGGGGCGGCGACGATGGTGGTGTACTCCATCGCGCCGGCCTCCTCCAGACGGCCGCGCACCTGCGCGATCGTGGAGCCCTTCTGGCCGACGGCGACGTAGATGCAGCGCACCTGACGCGTGGGGTCGCCGGAGAGCCAGTTCTCCTTCTGGTTGAGGATGGTGTCCACCGCGATCGCGGTCTTGCCGGTGCCGCGGTCGCCGATGATCAGCTGGCGCTGGCCGCGGCCGATCGGCGTCATGGCGTCGATCGCCTTGAGGCCGGTCTGCAGCGGCTCCTTCACCGGCTGGCGCTGGACCACGGAGGGGGCCTGCAGCTCGAGCGCGCGGCGGGCCTCGGCCTCGATCGCGCCCTTGCCGTCCAGGGGGTTGCCGAGGGGGTCGATCACGCGGCCGAGGAAGTCGTCGCCGACGGGGACCGACAGGACCTCGCCGGTGCGCCGGACCTGCTGCCCCTCCTCGATGCCGCTGAAGTCGCCGAGGACGACCGTGCCGATCTCGCGCACGTCCAGGTTCAGCGCGAGGCCGCGCGTGCCGTTCTCGAACTCGATCAGCTCGTTGGCCATCGTCGAGGGCAGGCCGGAGACATGGGCGATGCCGTCGCCGGCGTCGACGACGGTCCCGATCTCCTCGCGCGCGGCACCTTCCGGCTCGTACGCCTGGACGAAGCGCTCAAGCGCCTCCCGGATCTCGTCCGGCCGGATCGTAAGCTCCGCCATCTCTTCTCTGTCTCCCTATTCGCCTTCAGCCGGCCAACCGGCGGCGGACTTCTTCGATACGTCCGGCGATCGTGGTGTCGATGTAGTCGTCCCCCACCCGCACGGAGAAACCACCGAGCACCCTCGGGTCCACCTCGACGTTCAGGTGGACGTCTCGCCCGTAGGTGGCTCGCAGCCAGGCCGCGAGCCGCTGCTTCTGCTCCTCGCCCAGCGGAACCGCGCTCCGCACGACGCCCACGAGGCGCTCGCGCGCCCGGGCCACGATCCAGCCGTACTCCTCCAGGGACGTCTCAAGGCTACGTCCTCTGGGGTGCACGACGACCTGCGTCACGAGGCGGATCGTGGTGGGGGCCGCCCTGCCGTCGAGGAGCGCGGCGAGCAGCTCCCGCTTGCGCTCCCCCGGGATCGCGGCGTCGCTCAGGACGCGGCGCAGGGCGGGGTTGGCGGCCAGGATGCGGCCGAACCGGAACAGCTCGTCCTCGACGTCGTCGAGGCGGCCGTCGGACTCGGCCTCGGCGGCCGCGGCCATGACGCCCACGCGCTCGAGGGCGTCGGGGAGGTCGCCGGCGCGCGACCAGGTCGCCCGGACCGCGGTGGCCGCGACCTCGATCGCGGCGGCCGCGATCCGGCCGTCGAGCAGCCCGCGGAGGACCTGCTCCTTCTGGTCGGCGGGCCGGGCGGGGTCGGACAGACCCCGCCGCAGCCCGTGCTCCCGGTCGAACAGATCGGCGACGGCGAAGAGGTCGTCGGCGAGGGCGCCGAGATCAGCCGACGCCGCGACGGCGTTGAACCGCTGCTCGACCTCGGAGACGGCCGTCCTGCTCAGGCCGCGCATCAGCGGACCGCCTCCGGCCGGGCCTCGAGCTCGTCGAGGAACCTGTCGACGATGCGCCGCTGGCGGGCCTCGTCCTCCAGGGACTCGCCGACGATGCGGGAGGCGAGCTCGGTCGACAGCCGGCCGACCTCGTTCCGCAGCTGGGCCAGCGCCTGCTGGCGGTCGGCCTCGATCTGCGTGTGAGCCGCCTCGACGATGCGCCGGGCCTCGGCCTGGGCCTCCTCGCGGAGCTCCGCCTTGATCTGCGCGCCCTGCTCGCGCGCCTCCTCACGCAGGCGGGCCGCCTCCTGGCGGGCCTCCGCGAGCTGGGCGCGGTACTGCTCCAGAGTGCGCTGGGCTTCGGCCTGGGCGTCCTCGGCCTTCTTGATGCCGCCCTCGATAGCCTCGGTCCGCTCGGCCAGCGTCTTCTGGATGCGCGGGGTGAGGATCTTTCCGACGACAATGAAGACGACGAGGAAGGCGAAGCTGCCGACGACCAGTTCGTAGGCGTGCGGGATGAGCGGGTTCTCCGCTCCCTCGGCCGCCAGGACCGTAGCTGCCAGAGTCATGGGGTGCAGCCTTCCTTATGGTCGTCTTACTTGATGCCTTGGAAGATGAACGGTGCGACGAGGCCGATGAGGGCCAGCGCCTCGGTGAGAACGAAGCCGAGGAGCATGTTCTGGCGGATGAGCCCGTACGCCTCCGGCTGGCGGGCGATGGCCTGCACGCCCTGGCCGAAGATGATTCCCACGCCGATGCCGGGGCCGATGGCGGCAAGGCCGTAACCGATGGCGGTGACGTTGCCGGAGACCTCAGCGAGAACGCTCATTGCTTGATTCCTTTACTGGTTGGCCGGTGAGTGCTTCACCGGTCTGGTCTACGTCAGTGGGGACTCGGTGCTCTGTGGTGCTCAGTGCTCGGGGTGGAGCGAGCCGCCGATGTACATGGCGGCGAGCAGCGTGAAGAGGAACGCCTGCAGGAACTGGATGAACATCTCGAAGCCGGTCATCACGATCGCCATGATCACGCCGACCACGCCGAGTCCCGAGCCGAGAGGCGTCAGCTTCTCGAAGAGGAACCAGAAACCGACGGCGCTGAAGAACGCCAGGATCATGTGGCCCGCGAACATGTTCGCGAAGAGCCGGACAGCGTGCGTGAACGGCGCCAGGATCAGGTTCGACACGAGCTCCAGCGGGGACAACAAGATGTAGATCGGCTTCGGCAGTCCCGGCGGGAACATCATGTTCTTGAAGTAGCCGCCCAGCCCCTGGTTCTTGATACCGAGGTAGATCTTGATCACGTAGACCGTGACCGCGAACACGATCGCGAAGGCGATGTGCGAGGGCACCGGAATCTGGATCAGCGGGACGACGCCGAAGAGGTTCCACAACAGGATGAGGAAGAACATGCTGAGGAGCATCGGCATCCACCGCTCGGCGTCCTTGCCGAGAAAGGGGCGGGCGACCTGGTCGCGGACGAACTGGTAGCCCATCTCGCCGATGTTCTGCATTCCCCGGGGCACGAGCTTGGGATTGGCGAAGGCGCTCCACGCGAGCGCGCACACCAGGATGGCGCCGATCAGGGCGAACACCACGGGCTTGGTCAGCCAGGCCGGCGCGCCATCGTACAGCGGCGGGAAATCGAAGATGGACGGCCCCGGCGCCTGGAAGTTGTCCTCGGCGACGAGCACAAGGGGGGTCACCTGGTCACCTCGCCTACCCGCTCGGGGCCGAATCCCCGAAGCATGTGCTTGTTCGTCCGTTCGCTACGCTCGCGCACGGGCGTTCCCTTCAGAGTGATCGATCAATAGAAGAGCGTGGGAACCGGGCCGGTTCTCAGCGGCAGTACTTCCAATAGACGAGGTAGCCCGCCAGTACGACCCCAACGATTACGCCTATGGGGATGAACGCATACACGCCGGTCCACCGGCTCAGCAACCAGCCGAGGCCGCCCCAAACCAGGATCCCTGACAGCAGATAGCTCGGGACGGACCAGGCGGCGTCGGCGAAGTCGCGGCCGTCGCTCTCGGGCCTGCGCTCCTGTTCGCTCATCGCGAGCACGACGATAGCAGGAGCCATGCGGACTAGTCATATCGGGCTGCCCCGCGTGCCCCGGCGTCACCGGCCCCGTCCGGGGACCTCGGCGTCGGGCTCGACGTACAGCAGCTTGAGCTTCATGAACCCGCGCATCTCGCCGACGGTCCACGTCAGCGTGCACAGGATCGTCGCCAGGGCGAACACCCTGGAGTCGAACGCGGTGGTCCCGCCGAAGGCGGTCAGCGCGGCCATGATCGCGAGCACTTTGACGACGTATCCGACGACCGCGGCGGTCATCATCGCCACCGGCGAGATCCGGCCGGCCCAGGACACCGCCACGAGGCTCACGGTGAAGAAGGCGGCCACCAGGACGACGCCGATGCCCGCGCCCAGCGCACCCCCGGCTCCGGTCAGCACCGCCGCGACGATCACCGCGACGAGACCGACAACGAGGGTCGGCACGGCGGCGCCCTTCAGCACGCGCACGTCGTTGGCCTGCATCGGTACTCCATAGTCGATTGTCAAGCGAGCGATTGCTACCTCAGGGGGCGGCGTCGTCCTCACCCCTGCTAGTGAAAGCTATCACAAGCTCCGGAGTGCGACCTTTACCTGCCGTTTCGGGTGGGCTGACGGGTTGCCGCGTCCCCCCGGCGCTGCTCGGGAGGCAGCGAGGGCGAGGGGAGGACGGGCTGGCCGGGTGTGCCGAACTGCTCGTTCTGGCCGCTCTGACCAGGGTGTCCGGCCTGACCGGGCCGGCCCGGCTGACCCTGCTGGGCGGAGCCGCCCGGCCACACGGGCTGGTCGGCGTACGGGTGACGGGCGGCCGGCGGGCGCGCGGCCGGCCCCGGAGAGGCCGGGGACGGCTGGGACATGGGCACCGCGGGGATCACGTCGGTGGCCTCGGCCTCCGCCGTCGCCCCCGGTTCGGCGGAGCCGGCGCCGGATGCCGGGCGTCCGGCCGCGTGCGCGCCGACCTTCCGGTAGCGGAGGGCGTCCCGCCGGGAGCGCCAGCGGGGCAGCGCCATCATGACCAGCACCGCCACCGCGAGCAGGATCGTGAGCGGGAAGAGGATCAGCGGAACGCCCCCGATCGACAGGCCGACGATCGTGAAGGCGAACAGGAACGTCCACGCGTACATGATCAGGACGCTGCGCCGGTGCGAGTGGCCGATGTCGAGCAGGCGGTGGTGCAGGTGGCCGCGGTCGGGGGCGAACGGCGACAGCCCGGCCGAGGTGCGGCGGACGACGGCCATGATCAGGTCGGCCAGCGGCAGGATCATGACGGCGATCGGCAGCACGAGCGGCAGGATGACGGGGAACTTGTTGATCTTCACGGCGCTCGGCTCGACCGACGACGTGATGGTGATGAGCGAGGTGGCCAGCAGCAGCCCGATGAGCATGGCGCCGGTGTCGCCCATGAAGATCTTGGCCGGGTTGAAGTTGTGAGGGAGGAAGCCCAGGCACATCCCTATGAGGATGGCGGCGATGGCCGCCGTCACGTTGATGCGCGAGCCGTTGCTCGTCTGCGACAGCGCGATGGAGTACGCGAAGGTCGCCATGGCGGCGATGCCCACGATGCCGGCGGCCAGGCCGTCGAGGCCGTCCACGAAGTTCACCGCATTGATCACGACGACGACGATCAGGATCGTGATGACGGTGCGCAGGGTGCTGTCGAGGCCGGTCGCACCGCCCATGAACTGGGGCAGCGGCAGGAACGGCAGGTACATCCCGAAGTAGACCAGCAGGCCGCCCGCGGCGACCTGGCCGCCCAGCTTGACGAGGGCGTCCATCCCCAGCCAGTCGTCCAGGAAGCCGGTCACCACGATGAGGGTGGCCGCCGAGAGGATGGCGAACGCGGTCTGCCCGCTCTGCCCGTTGCCGAAGGCCCCGCCCACGTACGGCAGGTGCGTCGCCGTGATGATCCCGGCGACCAGGCCGCCGAACATCGCAAGCCCGCCCAGCCGGGGGGTCGGCACCTTGTGCACGTCCCGCTCCCGCACCTCCGGGGCCGCGCCGATGCGCAGCGCGAAGGCCCTGACCGGCGGCACCAGCAGGTACGTCACCGTTGCCGCCACGAGTGCCAAGAGCAGATATTCCCGCACGGACCTAGTTTCCTGGATAGGCGAGCCAGTTGTGACGGGAAAACAGCACAGACCGCCCTATTCCTCGCGGGGATATGCCGGATGCGTCGCGGTCAGCCCCTTTACCCGTTCGAGAACCGACGCTATCGCACTCAGCTGCCCCATGGCCTGCAGGACGACGGACCTGATCTCCTCCATTTCGGGCAGGGGTGGGCGGCACCGGGGGCGCCGGGCCACATCCGCGCGCCGTTCCGCCTGTGCCCGCGTGGTGCCGGACGCCCGGCCGTTCCCGTTTTCGCCGCGGTTTCGGTCGTACGGCGTGCCCGAATCTCCGTCCGATCAGGAGAACGCGTGCGGCGCGCCGGTGCGGCTCGGCACCCAGCGAGGCGTGTCCGCCGCCTGATCGCTGATCGCCGTGAGCACCGCCTGCCGGTACATCCCCAGCCGGGCCCGATACTCGGCCAGGTCCTGCACGTAGCGCCCGGCGACCGGCGCGTCCCAGACGTCCTTGCTCTTCGCCTGCTCGTACGGCTTGTCGAGCGAGCGGGTGAGCTGGTCCATCAGCGGGACGACCTGGAGCCAGAGATCGACGAGCCTCTGGTACTCGGGGTTGAACACCCAGCCCGTCGGCTGCCCGCCCGGCGTCAGCAGGTCGGTGCCGGACGGCGCAGGAGGCGTCTCGCCCGGCTGCAGCGGCGTCGGCGCCGGCGGGTCGACGTACGTCACGATCGCACCTCGCAGATGTCGGCCGGTCGATTTAGATGCGGCCCGAAACCAGGGCCGGTCATCCCGTCGTGCGTGGCGGTACGGGCGTCTGCGACCGCCACGGGTTCGCGGGGGGCGTTCACGCTCAGCCTCCCGGCGGCGGGATCGGGGCGTCGGGCTCGCCGGGATCGACGCTGCCGGACGGTCCGTCCGGCCCGATGTCCCTCGGCACCCACTGGCCGGTTCCCCACTCGCCCTTCGGCACGCTGACGCTCGGCATGTCGACGGGCTCGATCTCCCGATGGTGGTCGACGAGCATCCGCAGCACCGCGTCGCCGTCGTGCCGGGCGGGATAGGTGAGGACGTCCCCCGGCTGGGCCGCCGCGAGCGCCCGCGGATCGGGTACCGCTCCCCCGCCGTACTGGTCCGAGCAGGGGCTGTCCCCCTGGTCGGCGGGGGCGTCCCCGGCGTATCCGCCGGAGCCGCTCGCGCCCGTCTCGCTGGAGGCCGATCCGTTCGCGCCGGTGCCGTTCGTGCCGGCGTGTGCGGCGGCGGCGCCCGCCGCGTCACCGTTGGGCGTGCCGTTCCCCGAGGTGCCGGCGTCGGCGGGGTGACCAGCGGCGGAGGCGGCGTGCGAGGCGTGGAACGGCGCGTGGTGCTCAGGGGTGCCCGGTACGGCCTCGGCGTTGCCCGTGGCGTACGGATCCTCGGTGAGGTTGTCCTCCGGCGTGCCGACGTAGGCGCCCTCGGGGTCCTCGGGGGCGAGGCCGGCATGGGACCCGGCGCCCGTCCCCGTCGCGGCTCCGGAGTGCGAGCCCGTCGCAGCCGCGCCGGAATGGGCGCCGGTGTCCGTGGCGGTGCCTGTAGCCGTGCCGGTGCCCGTCGCCGTTCCGGAGTGGGACACCCCGCGCGCGTCACCGGTGGCCGTGCCGGCTGAGGTACCCGTGTCGGCTCCGGTGCCGGTGCCCGTTCCGCTTCCCGCGGTGGAGGGGTGGTCGGCGACCGGATGACCGGGTTCGAGCGGCTCGACGTACCCGGGCGGCCCGTCGGGATGGGGGCCGGTCGCGCCGCCGCCCGCGCTGCCCGCGTGGGCGTGCACGGTCGGCATGTCGATCGGCTGGACGTCCTGCATGTGCTGGTTCAGATCGGCGATGTAGTCGGCGCTGGGCTGGTTGAGCGGGGTGCTCACGACCTTCACGCCGTCGACCACGATCACCTGACGCCCGGCCCTCTGGTCGATGTCGTCGGGGTGGTCTTTCCCCGGCGTGTCGATGATCTGTGAGTCGTCCCGCCCGTTCGACGGCTGGTCCCCGAGCGGCGCCGAGCCGTCCGACGTCGCATGTCCGTTGGGCGAGCCCGTCGCCGCGCCGTCGCCGGCGCCCTGCCCCGTGCCGTTGCCGGTCGGCTGCCCCGCCCCGGTCACGGTGCCGCCGGTCGCCGAGCCGTCGGACGCATGCCCGGTCCCGGTCGCCGCGCCGGTCGCCGTGCCGTTCGGCATGCCATCGCCGGTGCCCGTGCCTGTGCCCGTCACCGCGCCGTCGCCGGCGCCCTCGAGGAAGCCGTAGTCCCAGTCCTGCTCGATTCCCC
>NZ_KI866524.1:191526-200821 GCF_000511135.2 Microbispora sp. ATCC PTA-5024
GTCGCCGCGCCGTTCGCCGCGCCGTCGCCGGTGGGCTGTCCTGTCCCGGTGGCGGTGCCTGCCGCATCGCCGCCCGTGCCGGCCCCGGTCCCGCCCGTAGCGGCTCCGGCGCCCTCCGGCTGGCCCGTGCCGGTGCCGGGCGCGGTGCCGGAGGGCTGGCCGGTGCCGGAGGGCTGGCCGGTGCCGGTGGCCGAACCCGTGCCGGCCGAACCCGCGCCGGTGCCGTTCGAGGTGCCGGTGTGGGTGCCCGTGTGGGCGTCGTGGCGGGGGACTTCCGCGAGCGTGCCCTCGACGGTGCCGCGCGTGCGGTCGGCGAGGGTCCCCTCGGCCACACCGTGGGTGCCGCCGGAGGTGGCGTGGCCGCCGTCGGTGGCGCCGTGGGTCCTGTGGGCCGGCTCGTGAGTGGCCGAGGACGACTCCGGTTTGGGGGCGTCGTTTTTCTGCTGCGCGGTCGAGGCGTGGTGCGCGTCCGGCTTGTGCTCCGGCTTGTGCTCCGGCTTGTGCTCCGGCTTGTGCGCGGACGACCCCTGCGACGCGGACGCGCTGTCGGCCTTCCCGCCGGTCTTCCCGTCCGCGTCGGCCTTGTGGTCCGAAGCCTGGTGGTCGGGCTTGTGGTCCGAAGCCTTGGGGGCGGGATCGTCCGGGGGCCGGGTGGTGTCCTGCTCCGGAGAGAACGTGGACGCCTTGCCCGTCGGCGCGGTGCCGCCGCCCTGCTGCTTCTCCTTCTTCTCCAGGAGAACGAGGCGGCGGTCGACGTCCTTGACCATGGTCGTGCAGGCGTCCGCCACCTGGGACGGCCGATGGGTGGCGTGGACGGCGACGCCGGCTCCACGGGTGAGCTGTGTGACGCGGGCCTCGATCGTGTCCATCTGCCTCGCGGCGTGCTGGACCTCCGACAGCAACTCGCGGACGAGCTTCGGATCCATCCCGTCGAGCTTGGCCATTGGGCGCGCCTCCACAGAGATATCGGCGCACTTCACGGTAGCTGGGGCGACAGCCTTCGAGAAGCCCGATAGCCAGACGGCATGAATGCGCCCTGCCCCCGGCCCGTGGGAACGGGGACGGCCGGGCTAGTCCTCGGTGGCCAGGTATCCCACGACGCCGCGGAGCTTGTCGACGGGGATCGCGCCCTTGCGCAGGACCCGCGGGACGGGCGTGGTGAGATCGACGATCGTGGACGGCGCGTTGTCGGTGCACGGGCCCGCGTCGAGGTAGACGGACACCGAGTCGCCCAACTGCTCCTGGGCCTCGTCGGCGGTCGTCGCCGCCGGGGCGCCGGACCGGTTGGCGCTGGAGACGGCCATCGGGCCGGTCTCCTTCAGCAGGTCGAGCGCCACGGGGTGCAGCGGCATGCGGACGGCGACCGTGCCCTTGCTCTCGCCCAGGTCCCACGACAACGACCGGTTGGCCTTCAGGACGAGCGTGAGCGGCCCGGGCCAGAAGGCGTCGACGAGATCCTGGCCGTACGTCCCGAGGCTCTCCACGAGCGCGTTGGCGGCCCTGACGGTGCCGACGAGCACGGGGACGGGCGTCTCCCTGCCGCGGCCCTTGGCCTCCAGCAGGGCGTTCACGGCCGAGTGGGTGAACGCGTCGGCGCCGATCCCGTACACCGTGTCGGTGGGGATCACGACCAGGTCGCCCCGGCGTACGGCGGAGGCGGCCTCGGCCAGCCCCGCGGTCCGCTGGTCGTGGTCGGCGCAGTCATACCGTTGGCTCACAGACTCATCCTTCCACGGCCTCCCGCGCGGCCCGCACGCGTCGCCGGGCATCCGGCCGCCGGAAACAGCCTCGGGGCGGTCAGTCCTGGTCGAGGCGGGCGGTGACGTACCGGTCCCGGCCGGTCAGGTCCTGCCGCAGGCGCGCGTCGCGCCAGCCCCTGTCCTCGGAGAACAGCCAGTAGACGGCGTTCCCCTGCTGGTCGGCGTGCTCGACGGCGACGAAGCCCCCGGGCCGCAGCAGCCGCCTGGCCGTCCGTTCGACGGCCCTGACCTCGTCGAGCCCGTCGTCCCCCGACCCGTACAACGCGCGCGAGGGATCGTAGTCGCGCACCTCGGGGTCGCGCGGGATCGCGCCCGGCGGGATGTACGGCGGGTTGGAGATCACGAGGTCGACCCGGCCGTTCAGCTCGGGCAGGCAGTCGGCGAGGTCCTCGGGGTGGAGGGACGTGCGGCCCTGGCCGTGTTCGAGGATGTTGCGCCTGGCCCAGCTGTAGGCGACGGGGTCGATCTCCACGGCGTGCACCTGGGCGAGGGCGACCTCCTGGGCGATCGACAGCGCGATGGCGCCCGAGCCGGTACCGAGGTCGACGACCACGGGCTGCGCGACGTCCATCTCGCGGAGCCGGTCGATGGCCCAGCCGGCGACGACCTCGGTCTCGGGCCGCGGCACGAAGACGCCCGGGCCGACCTCCAGCGACAGGTAGCGGAAGTAGGCGCGCCCGGTGATGTGCTGGAGCGGCTCGCGCGCCTCCCGGCGGGCGATCCCCTCCCAGAAGCGGGCGTCGAAGTCGGCGTCCTTGACCATGTGGAGCCGCGACCGGGCCACGCCGTGCACGAACGCCGCGATCTCCTCGGCGTCGGTGCGCGGCGACGGCACGCCCGCCTCGGCCAGCCGGGCGGTCGCGTGGGCGATCTCGTCGAGCAGGAAGGTCATCGGTCTCTTACGGCGGTCGCGGTCGCTTGTCGGTGGTCCTGCGGGCTGAGCTCTCGGGGGCGTACGGCCGGGTGGCCGGCTCGCCGGCTCACGTGTGGGCGGCGAGCTTCTCCGCGAGTTCGGCGTCGAGCAAAGCCTGTATCACCGCGTCGAGATCGCCGTCCAGGACTTGGTCGAGGTTGTAGGCCTTGTAACCGACCCGGTGATCGGAGATGCGGTTCTCCGGGAAGTTGTAGGTCCGGACGCGCTCGGAGCGGTCGACCGTCCGCACCTGCGACTTGCGCTCGGCCATCGCGGCCGCGTCGGCCTCCTCCTGCGCCATCACGAGCAGCCGCGCGCGCAGGATGCGCAGCGCCGACTCCTTGTTCTGGAGCTGGCTCTTCTCGTTCTGGCAGGAGACGACGACGCCGGTCGGCAGGTGGGTGATCCGCACCGCCGAGTCGGTCGTGTTGACGCTCTGGCCGCCGGGGCCGCTCGACCGGAACACGTCGATCCGCAGGTCGTTCGGGTCGATCTGGACGTCGACGTCCTCGGCCTCGGGGTAGACGAGAACGCCGGCCGCCGAGGTGTGGATGCGGCCCTGCGACTCGGTCACGGGGACCCGCTGCACCCGGTGGACGCCGCCCTCGAACTTGAGCCGCGACCAGGCGCCCTCCTTGCCCTTGATCGCGACCGTGACGTCCTTGTAGCCGCCCAGGTCGGAGTGCTGGGCGTCGATGATCTCGGTCTTGTAGCCGGCCCGCTCGGCGTACCTGAGGTACATCCGCAGGAGGTCACCGGCGAACAGGGCCGACTCCTGGCCGCCCTCGCCCGCCTTGATCTCCATGATGATGTCCTTGTCGTCGTTCGGGTCGCGCGGGACGAGCAGGTGCGTGAGCCGCTCCTCCAGGGCCGGGATCCGGCTCTCCAGGTCGGCCGCCTCCTCGGCGAAGGCCGCGTCCTCCGACGCGAGTTCGCGCGCGGTCGCCAGGTCCTGCCGTACGGACTCCAGCTCGCGGTAGGTCGCGACGATGGGCGTGAGCACGGCGTACCGCTTGCCGTACGCCCGCGCCCTGGACTGGTCGGCGTGCACCGCGGGGTCGGCGAGCCGCAGTTCCAGGTCGGCGTACTCGCTCATGATCTCGTCGAGGTTCACCGCGAGCTCCTTATCTCATCATCCTCGGAAACAGGCCGTAATCACCAAGAACGCCGACCCGGGAACGCCGCCTCTGAACCGAGGGGCGCCGCCGGGCCGGCGTCGCGGAGGAGCTACTTGCTCTGGGCCTTCTTGCCGAAACGCGCCTCGAAGCGCGCCACCCGGCCACCGGTGTCGAGGATCTTCTGCTTGCCCGTGTAGAACGGGTGGCAGGCGGAGCACACGTCGGCGTGGATCACGCCGTTCTTGGCGGTGCTGCGCGTGGTGAAGGTGTTCCCGCAGGTGCAGGTCACCTCGGTGACCACGTACTCCGGGTGGATGTCGGGCTTCATGTCTCAGTCCTAACGCTCGGTGCGGTCGCCGGGTCGCTTGTCGGCTCGAAGGGCCTCGGCGCGTCGGCACACCCTGACGCGCCTGCGGGAACCGGTACCGCTGCGGTTCGGCTACCAGTGTGCCAGATCCTGCAACCTACCCCGGCCACGCCCTATTCCCCGGTGTGGAGAGCGGCCAGGTCCCGCAGCCCGGAAGAGGCGAACGTTAGCGGAACTCCACACAAATCGGGCGAACGTTTACAGGCAAGTGGACTAGTCACACCTGCCCCACTAGGCTCCGGTGTTCAAACCCGACTTTTCCCTCAATTTTACCAATGTTAGGGGTAACCATGAGGAAGGGCTTGCGGCTCGCCTTGGCGGCCGCGACGGGGGCGGCTGTCTTTGCCGCAGGAGCGGCCATCACCGTAGCTTCCCCCGCCAGCGCCGGCGTCCTCAGCGCCAGCGCCGTCACCGTGGGCAATCCCACGTTCACCGACTCCTTCATCCCGCCGACCGGGAGCACGACGATCCCGTTCAAGGCGTCGATCAGCGCCGACGCCTACGTTGGGGACAAGGCGCCGAAGATCACCGCCGTCTTCTACAAGGACGGCGAGGCGACGACCGGAACCGGGACCGCCGCCAACGTCACGCAGCTCACGGACACCACCGGAACCAAGCCGACCGAGTTCAGCGGCAGCGTGCCGGTCTCCGCGAGCGACAAGCCCGGCAAGTGGAACCTGAAGATCACGGTCGACCCCGACGGCGCCGCCGCCGAGCCGGAGACCAAGAACCCCGTCGAGTTCTCCGTCGCCGCGGCGACGCGGGTCACGGGCGCCAACGTCGATCCTGACCCGGTGTACCTGAAGTCGGGCAAGGAGGTGGACGTCTACGCCGCCTTCAAGCTGGAGAAGTACGGCGACGAGAAGGTCACCGACGTCCGGCTGGAGTCCGAGGACAGCGACGACTACTACGCGCTGACCACGGGTCTGGAGGCCGACGACTCCTACCACGACTCGACGTCCTTCGACTACAGCACCTCGGCCGGTGACTGGCAGCTGAAGATCACCGTCGAGCGGGGCACCAAGAAGTACAGCTTCGTCCGGGGCTTCGAGGTCAAGAAGAGCAGCTCCAAGGTCAAGTCCAAGATCACCCTGTACGCCTCGCCGGCGAAGGTGAAGAAGGGCAAGGCCACGAAGCTGTACGGCAAGGTCTACCGCGGCACGAAGGCCTGGTCGAAGAAGATCCTCAAGCTGTACTTCAAGAAGAAGGGCACCAAGACGTGGAAGTTCGTCGGCTACGTCGGCGCCACCTCCACCGGTAAGTACAGCAAGAGCGTGAAGCCGAAGTACGACGGTTACTGGCGGACCACGGCGGCCGGCACGAGCGCCACCTACGGCTCGCTGTCGAACATCAAGTTCGTGGACGTCAAGTAGCGGAGCTGTGCGGCTCGCCCCACCAACCCCTGGCGCAAGCCGTACAGACGAAGCACACGAAGGCCCGCGCGGAGCGATCCGCGCGGGCCTTTGTCGTACCGGCGGGCGGGTCAGCGACGGCCGAGGTAGGCGAGGACGGCGAGGACCCGCCGGTGGGCGTCGGGCGCGGGGTCGAGGCCGAGCTTCACGAAGATCGCCGTGATGTGCTTCTCCACCGCGCCCTCGCTGACGACGAGCCCGGACGCGATCGCGGCGTTCGACCGGCCCTCCGCCATCAGCGACAGCACCTGCCGCTCGCGGACGCTGAGCGCGTCGAGCCCGGCCCGGCGGCGGCTCAGCAGCTGCACGACGACGTCGGGGTCGATGACCGTCCCCCCGGCCGCCACCCGGCGGACCGCGTCGAGGAAGTCGGAGACGTCCGCGACCCGCTCCTTCAGCAGGTAGCCGACGGCGGCGGCCCCTCCCCCGAGCAGGTCGGTCGCGTACCGCTCCTCCACGTACTGCGACAGCACGAGGATCGGGAAGCCGGGACGGCGGGCGCGCACCTCGATGGCCGCGCGCAGCCCCTCGTCGGTGTGCGTCGGCGGCATGCGCACGTCCACGATCGCGAGGTCGGGGGCGTGCTCGGCGACCGCGGCGACCAGGGCGGGGCCGTCGCCGACGGCGGCGACCGTCTCGATCCCGCCGTCGGCGAGCAGCCGGGCCATGCCCTCCCTGAGCAGTACGGAGTCCTCCGCGATCGCTACGCGCATGCGCCACACCCTAGGTCGGCGGGAGCCCGTCCTACCACGTGCAGGGCAGCGAGGCGCGGATACGGGTGGGACCGCCGGACGGGCTGTCGACGACCAGGACCCCGTCGATCGTGGCGGCACGGTCGGCGAGCCCGGCCAGTCCCCCGCCCGGTACGGCTGTCGCGCCGCCCACGCCGTTGTCGGCGACCTCCACCACGACCTGGGCGCCCTCCCTGCGGACCGAGACCGACGCCTCGGAGGCGCGGGAGTGCTTGGCCATGTTGGTCAGCGTCTCGGACACGATGAAGTACGCGATGCTCTCCACCGCCGGGGGCGGCCGTTCGGTGATCTCCACGGACAGCTCGACGCGTACGGGCGCCCGCGCGGCGAGTGAGGACAGCGCGGCGTCGAGCCCCCGGTCGGTGAGGATGGCGGGGTAGATCCCGCGGGCGAGGTCGCGCAGCTCGGCGATGGCCTCCTTGGTGCCGGCGTGCGCGCTGGCCAGCAGGTCTCGGGCCGCCTCGGGGTCCTCGTCGAACTTGGCGCGGGCCCGGCCCAGGTCGAGGGCCACCGCCAGCAGCCGCTGCTGCGCGCCGTCGTGCAGGTCGCGCTCGATCCGCCGCCGCTCGGTCTCGGCGGTGTGGACGCCCCGGGCCCGGCTGGCCCGCAGGTACTCCGTCTGGGCCCGCAGATGGTCCTGCTCGTCCACCCCGAGCAGCAGGTTCGCGAGCATGGTGTGCAGCCACGTCATGCCCCGCACGGCGTAGAGGGCGACCACCAGGATCGCCGCGCCGACCAGCGCCCAGGGCACCGACTCGGCCACCGAGCCGTACCCCAGCCGGACGCCCATCGTCGTCCGCCAGCCGAGGGCCGTGACGAACGGGCCCGACAGCAGGGCGAGGCCGCTCGTCCACAGCAGCAGCGAGACGAAGAACTCCAGCGCCCCGAGCGGCGTCAGCAGGAGCAGGTAGCCGAGGTCCTTCCAGGTCGCGGGGTCGCCGAACAGCCAGTCGAGATGGCGGACGAACCCTCCGCCCGGCCGCCTCCGGTACGGGTCGGGGATCCGCACGCCGAAGGCCAGGCGCAGGATCCGCCGTTCGAGCATGGCCGCGCCGCGCCACATCAGGATCGTGACGACGATCAGCGGGAGCCCCACCCACACGACGACCATCGCGACCGACACGGGCACGGCGACCGACAGGACGGCGAGCCACGCGAGGCCGAGGAACATGCTCAGGAACAGGTACGGCACGGCCCGCCACGTCATCGGGTCGAAGGCGACCCCGATCGGGCCCTTGGGGCCGAGCGGCACCCGTTCGCGCAGCGGGCGGTCGTCCGGCTCGGGGGCCGGCCGGTCGGGGGACGCCGTCTCGGCGGTCATCGTCACCGTTCCCTCGCTTCCGTACGGCGTGACGGCCTCGGGACAAGACTGCCAACACTTCGGGCCGGGGTGAATGGGGCGAACGGCCGTTTGGAGGTGGGGCTAACCCGAAACGCGTCCCCGTACGCGCCGAAGCCCCGGGCGGCGGACCGTCCGGGGCTTCGGCGTGAACGAGGACGACTAGTCGCGGTCGCTGCTGACCGTCGTCTTCTGGACCTGGAGCAGGAACTCCGCGTTCGACTTCGTCTCCTTCATCTTCTCGAGAAGGAGCTCCAGCGCCTGCTGCATGTCGAGGGCGTGGAGGACGCGGCGGAGCTTCCACACGATGGACAGCTCCTCCTTGGCCATGAGGATCTCCTCCTTGCGGGTGCCGGACGCGTCGACGTCCACCGCCGGGAAGATGCGCTTGTCAGCCAGGGAGCGGTTGAGCTTGAGCTCCATGTTGCCGGTGCCCTTGAACTCCTCGAAGATGACCTCGTCCATCTTCGAGCCGGTCTCGACCAGGGCGGTGGCGAGGATCGTCAGCGAGCCGCCGTTCTCGATGTTGCGCGCGGCGCCGAAGAACCGCTTCGGCGGGTAGAGCGCGGTCGAGTCGACACCACCCGAGAGGATGCGGCCGCTCGCCGGGGCCGCGAGGTTGTACGCGCGGCCGAGGCGGGTGATCGAGTCGAGCAGGACGACCACGTCGTGGCCCAGCTCGACCAGGCGCTTGGCCCGCTCGATGGCCAGCTCCGCGACGGTGGTGTGGTCCTCGGCGGGACGGTCGAAGGTCGAGTGGATGACCTCGCCCTTGACCGACCGCTGCATGTCGGTGACCTCTTCAGGACGCTCGTCGACGAGGACGACCATCAGGTGGCACTCGGGGTTGTTGCGGGTGATCGCGTTGGCGATGGCCTGCAGCACCATCGTCTTGCCGGCCTTCGGCGGCGACACGATGAGGCCGCGCTGCCCCTTGCCGATCGGCGAGACGAGGTCGATGATCCGCGTGGTCAGGACGTTCGGCTCGGTCTCCAGGCGCAGGCGCTCCTGCGGGTAGAGCGGCGTGAGCTTGTTGAAGTCGGGCCGCTGGCGGGCCTGCTCCGGGTCCATGCCGTTGACCGTGTCGAGGCGCACGAGGGCGTTGAACTTCTCGCGGCGCTCGCCGTCGCGGGGCTGGCGCACGGCGCCGGTGATGACGTCGCCCTTGCGCAGGCCGTTGCGGCGGATCTGCGCGAGCGAGACGTAGACGTCGTTGGAGCCCGGCAGGTAGCCGCTGGTCCGGACGAACGCGTAGTTGTCGAGGATGTCGAGGATGCCGGCGATCGGGATGAGGACGTCGTCCTCGCCGATCACGGGCTCGTTGCTGTCGAAGCGGTCGCGGCCGCGGCGGTTGCGCTCGCGGAACCGGCCGCGACGGCCGCGCGCGTCGTCGCCCTGCTGGTCGCCGCCCTTGCCGTCGGTGCGGTTGTCCGGCCGGTTGTCGGCGCGGCCGTCGCCGCGGTCGCCGCGGTCGCCCCGGTTGTCGCGGTTGTCGCGGTTGTCAGGACGCCCGTCGGACCTGCTGTCGCCGCGGCCCTGCTGACGGCCCTGGCCGTCGCCCGGGTCGGCGGCGCGCTGGTCGGCGCGGTCGCGGCGCTCTCCCCTGTCGCCGCGCTCCCCTCGGGTGCGCCGCT
>NZ_KI866524.1:200841-250786 GCF_000511135.2 Microbispora sp. ATCC PTA-5024
GGACGGCCGTCGGCGCGGCTGTCGCCCTGGCCGGCGTCGCCCTGCTGGTCGGTGACGACCGGGGCCTCCGTGACGGCCGGCGCTGCGGCGGCGGGCGCCGCGGCCTCGATCGACGGGCGCTCCTCCCGGATCGGCGCGGGCTCGGCGGCGATGGTCTGCTCAATGGCGGGCGCGCTCGCGGCGGCCGTGGCGCGGGAACGTTCCCTGCGGCCACGGGCGGGGCGCTCCGCGACGGCGGGGGCCGCGGCGGCCGTCTTCGGCTCGGCGGGGGCCTCGGCCACGCCGCCCTGCTTCTCCTGGATCGCCGCGATGAGCTGGCTCTTCCGCATCCGCCCGGTCCCGGTGATGCCAAGGCTGGTGGCCATCGCCTGAAGCTCGGGGAGCACCATGCCGGCGAGGCCGGTGCCGGAGCGACGACGCGGTCGGGCCGGGGCGGAAGTGGGGGTGTCGCCGGCGGCCTGGCCGTCGGAGAGGAGTTCGGTGGTGTCGCTCAACTAAGGGTCCTTCCCAGGGGTCGGGCGCCAGAATCGTGCGTCCAGGCGTCCCGGTGATGCGACCCGGCGGGACAGACCGGGTCGGGCTTCGCGAATCTCATGTGTCGATGACCCTCGGGATCCGCGAGCGGTAGGTGCCCGGGGGACAACCCCCGGATTGCCGCCACCGACCAGATGTCTTGGTGGTTCGAACGCGCATGTCGCCGAGAACGCCGCCTCCCGCCGCGCCATCCGGGGATGGAAGGACTGGAGGTAACGGTTTCGGGGAAATCGCCTTGCCCGCGTCGGACGACGCGAAGCGAAGAGCAGCGATGTGCGAATGACAAGCACGCACCCAACACGGGGGCACCTGGTGCGGCTATCAGCCTAACATCACCAGCGCGCACAGCTATTCCCTGAAGGTCGAAGAAACATCAGCGTGTCTCGGGAAACCGAACGTACGCACCAAGCGGGTCGACGTTCATTGGCTGGATGTGCCAGTCATTACCCACTTCTGGTGCGATCAAATCCTCGGTGTCCCGCGTGGCGAACGCGAGAACCGTGGGACCGGCCCCCGAGACGACGGCGGCGACGCCCGCCGTCCGCAGACGTCGTACCAGGTCGGCGGTCCGCGGCATGGCGGGGGCGCGGTAGTCCTGGTGCAGACGGTCCTCCGTCGCGGCGAGCAGGAGATCGGGTTCCGGTCTCTGCGTGAGAGCCGCGACGAGCAGCGCCGCCCGTCCCGCGTTGGCCGCCGCGTCGGAATGCGGAACGTCCTTCGGCAGCAGCCCCCGCGCCTCCTCCGTGGACAACCGGAACCCCGGTACCAGAACGACCGGCCGGACGTCCTCGTGTGGCGTCAGTTTCACCATACTCGCTGCTCCGGAGCGGTGCGTCCACGCGATGGTGAGACCGCCGGCGAGGCACGGCGCCACGTTGTCGGGGTGTCCCTCGATCTCCGTCGCGAGCGCGAACGCCTCCTCGTCGCCCATGGGGACGGCGCCGCCGGACGCGAGGGCGCGGGCGGCGAGGATGCCGGCGCAGATGGCCGCGGACGACGAGCCGAGGCCCCGGGCGTGCGGGATCCGGTTGCGGCAGCGCAGCGCGATCCCGGCCGGCTGCGGCGCGCCCATCCGCTCGAACGCCGCGCGCATCGTGCAGACGATCAGATGGCCCTCGCCCGGGTCGAGCTCGCCGGCGCCCTCGCCCTCGATCTCGATCCGCACCTCCGGCACGTCGAGCAGGGCGGCCTCCACCTCGTCGTGGAAGTCGAGCGCGAGGCCGAGGCTGTCGAAGCCGGGGCCGAGGTTGGCGCTGGTCGCGGGCACGCGGACGAGAACGCCGTCACTGTGCGTCATCGGTCACCTGACTTCACGGTCGTCGGCCGGGGCACCCCGGCGCGCGGTCACGGGGAGTGCGGCGGGGCCGCCGTCAGGCCAGTTCGAGGGCGGAGGCGGCCGCGTAGGCGTCGACCGGGATCGTCACGGGGGCGGGGGCCCCGGAGATGGCCCAGTCGGGGTCCTTCAGGCCGTTGCCGGTGACGGTGCAGACCACGCGCAGCCCCTGCTCCACCAGCCCCTGCTCGTGCGCCTGCAGGAGGCCGGCCACGCTCGCGGCCGAGGCGAGCTCGACGAAGACGCCCTCCTCCTGCGCGAGCAGCCGGTACGCGGCGGCGATCTGGCGGTCGGTCACGGCCTGGATGGCGCCGCCGGACTCGTCGCGGGCCGCCTCCGCGAGCCGCCAGGAGGCCGGGTTGCCGATGCGGATCGCGGTCGCGATCGTCTGCGGATGGGTGACCGGGGACCCGCCGACCAGGGGCGCGGCCCCACTGGCCTGGAAGCCGAGCATGCGGGGCCGCCGGGTGGCCACCCCGTCGTCGGCGTACTCCCTGTAACCCATCCAGTACGCCGAGATGTTGCCGGCGTTGCCGACCGGGATGCAGTGGACGTCGGGGGCGTCGCCGAGCGCGTCGACGATCTCGAACGCCGCCGTCTTCTGGCCCTGCAGCCGATGCGGGTTGACGGAGTTGACGAGCGCGATCGGGTAGTTCTCCGCGAGCTTCCTGGTCATCTCCAGGCAGTCGTCGAACGACCCCTCGACCTGGAGCAGCTTCGCACCGTGGACCAGCGCCTGCGCCAGCTTGCCCATCGCGATCTTGCCACGCGGCACGAGCACGGCGCAGGCGAGCCCGGCCCGTACGGCGTACGCGGCGGCCGAGGCGCTGGTGTTGCCGGTGGAGGCGCAGATGACGGCCTTGGCGCCGTCCTCCACGGCCTTGCTGATGGCCACGGTCATGCCGCGGTCCTTGAAGCTGCCGGTCGGGTTGAGCCCCTCGACCTTGAGGAACACCTCGCAGCCCGTGAGCTGGGAGACGCGCCTGGCGGGCACGAGCGGCGTGCCGCCCTCGAGCAGGGTCACCACGGGCGTCGTCGCGGAGACCGGGAGGCGGTCACGGTACTCCTCGATGAGGCCACGCCAAGCCCTGAACATGATCGCTCCTCCCACGCGCGTGTCACGCGTGTCACCAGGCTGCAGGGCACCGAGTCTACGGCCAACCGCTTGAAATGCGGGATCCGATGTCCATCAGCTGGACATTTTGGGCATCCTCTGCGGTCATCTCCCGGAATCTTTCGCTAGGGTTGGCCGGTTCTTGCACCCGCGTCGACGGTTGAGGAGCGGCAACGTGACGGTCAGTGTGACGGGCGGTTCCGCGGGAGGGGCGAGCCGGCCGAGGATCCGGCACAACGACTACTCCCCGCTCACGCCCGCGCCCCTGGGGGCGTGGACCCCCTCCCTGACGGCGACCGTCGTCATCCCCGCCCACGGCCGCCAGCGGGCGCTCGACCTGACGCTCGCGGCGTTGGCCGCCCAGACGTACCCGTCGTCGCTCACCGAGGTCGTCGTCGTCGACGACCGCAGCGACCAGCCCCTGCGGCTGCCCGCCCTGCGACCCCCGAACACCCGGCTCATCGTCAGCCCGTCCGGCGGGTGGGGCGCCGGGCACGCCGTGAACGCCGGCATCGCCGCCGCCGGGGGCGAGATCGTGCAGCGGCTGGACGCGGACATGGTGATCGGCCGGGAGCACCTGGAAGCCCTGTTCCGCTGGCACCACCTCACCGACTACGTGGTGACGATCGGCGGCAAGAAGTTCTCCGACGGGTCCCTGCCGACGCCGGAGGCGGTTTTCGAGGCCGTCGGGACCGGCACGCTCGACTCCCTCTTCCCGCCGGGCGACCTGGTGTCCAGCTCGACGGAGGAGACGATCCGCCGGCTCGACGGCCTGCGGGCCAGCCGCAACCCCTACCAGGTCTGCACCGGGCCCACCGTGTCCCTGCGGCGCGCGCTGCTCGACGAGGTCCGCGGGTTCGACCCGGACGTGGTCCGCGGCCAGGACACCGAGTTCGCGTACCGGCTGGCCCAGGCGGGGGCCGTGTTCGTGCCGGACATGGATGCGCGGGCCGTCCATCTCGGCCTTCCCGCGCAGCGGGGCGAGCACCGGGAGGCCGTCGTCCGGCTCGTCGAGACCCACCTGGCCCACAAGGTGCCGCTCCGCCGCGACCTGCGCAAGAACCCGGCCCGGCGCTGGCTCGTGCCGTACGTCGAGGTCGTGCTGGACGTGGCCGGCGCCGGCGAGGCGGAGATCCGGGCCGCGGTGGACGGGGTGCTGGGCGGAGCGCCGTCCGACGTCGCGGTCACGCTCCTGGCGCCCTGGACGGCGCTGGACGGGGTGCGGCCCGCCCCTGGGACGCCGGCGTTCGACCTCGCGCTCGTGAGGGACGTCTACGGCCCCGACGGGCGGGTCCGCTTCGCCGAGGAGGCGGCGCCGACCGCCGCGCCGGTCCCGTTCCGTTACACGGCGCCGCTCGCCCTCGCCCCGTCGGGCGACGCCCTCGCCCGCATGACGGCGGCCATGGTTGAGGAGCGGCTGGGCCTGCTGGTGGTGGAGGACTCCGACGGGCGGACGGCCCTCCTGGAGCGCACCGAGGCGGCGGCGCGGGCGCGCCTGCTGGCCGGTCCGGGCGAGGCGTCCGAGGACGTGATCGCGCAGACCCACGGCGTCCGCAGGGCCCGGCCCGGCGACTTTCGCGCCCCCCAGAAGGACGGCCCGGCCCGCGCGGCCGCCTCAGGGGATCGGGCGAACGGCGCGGACGCGGGCGATCGGGCGCACGGCGCCGCGGGCCGGGCGCCGGCCGATCGGAACAGGGCGGAGGGCCGGGCGGCGGGTGGTCGGAACGGCGCCGATGGGGGCGGGCCGGGGCAGGCGCCGGAACCGGAACCGGAGCGTCGCGGACGGCGCGGCCTGTTCCGCCGCTCCTGAGCCGCCGCCGCACCCGGGCCTCGGGCCCGCGCACCGCCGTACCCCCGGCTCCGGGCGAGCGCGCATCGCCACACCCCCGGCTTCGGGCGAGCGCGCACCGCCGCGCCCGAGCCGGGCGGGCTCAGGACCTCTTGAACGTGAAGGGCCGGGCCAGTCCCCTGGCCAGTCCCTTGAGGCCCTGCTCCCGGCGCAGCGCCGAGACCTGCCGCCGGAGGCCGCCGATCTCGCGGCGGAACTCGACGGCCGACTTGCGCCAGCGGGCGGCCTCGCCGCGCCACCTGTCGACCTGGCCGCGGAGCCGCTCGACCTCCTTGGTGAGGCGCTCGACCTCGGCCTGGGCCTCGATTCTGGCCTTGTAGGCGTCCCGCACGCTCATGAACGGACCGGCGTCGGGCCAGCGGACGAACTCGTAGGTCTCGCCGTCGACCCAGAACGTCCCGAAGATCTCGTCGACCGCGTCGTCGACGTCCTCGCCCTCCGCCACGAGCATGTCGGCGCGGGCGAAGGCCTCGGTGCGTTCCAGACGGGCGACGACGACGTCCTCGCTGCCCTCGTCCAGCAGGACGCTGACCAGCCCGAGCGTCTCGTTGCGGGCCAGCGCGAGCAGCCGGGACAGGCTGTCCTCGCCGGGCGCCCATCCGGCGGGCAGGCGCAGCCGGAACGGCGCGACCGTGTCGGGGGCCTCCGGGACCAGCCGTACGCGGCCCTCGTGGGCGTAGTGGGCGCGCAGCAGCGACAGGTCGAGGCGGGGGTCGGTGAGCGGGGTGCGCTGCTCCGGGCTGATCGCGTCCCACGGCCCGGTGAGCAGGACCTCCAGGTCGGTCAGCGTCCCGGCGAGGACGGCGTCGACGGTTCCGCGGACGTCGTCGTACCTCCCGCCGTCCGCGTCGACGACGACCTCAAGCGCGGGAACCTTCCACTGGCGGCGCGGGTGCGTGCGCAGCCAGCGGTAGGCGGGGATGCGGCCGGTCACGAGCGCGTGGCTGACCCGGTTGATCGACTCGGAGTCGCGCATGCGCATGGACGGCCCGAGGTGGTAGGCCCGCGCCTGGGGATCGGGGATGAACACGCCGCCGGCCTGGGCGAGCCGGTACCCCATCTCGGTGTCCTGGCCGAGGATCATCTCGGGGTCCATCGGCCCGGCACGCTCCAGGAGCTTCGCGCTGACCGACGCCGCGCCGCCGATGTGGATGCTGAACGGCCTGCTGGTCCGGGTGAGGCCCTGCGACCTCTCGACGAGCTCCTCGATCCACGTGTGCGGCTCGGCCGGTTCGAAGAACTTGGCCAGGTCGTCCGCCCCGGCCACGTCGGAGGCCGCCGGGAGCGGGGCGGTGGTGAAGCGGAGGTAGGAGGTGACCGACAGGTACGGCGCGAGGTGGTGCCAGCGCATGTGCGCCTCCACCTCCTCGCGCTCGGGCACGATGTCGGAGTCCATCCAGTGGATGACGTCGCCGGTGGCCGCGGCCAGGCCCGCGTTGCGCGCGTTGGCCCGTCCGGGGACCGGGCAGACGATCAGCCGGGTGCGGTGCGGCCGGATCTCGGGCAGGCGGAGCGGCGGGACGCTGCCGTTGTCCACCACGATCACGTCGAGCAGGTCGGACGGGTACGTCTGGACGGCCAGGCCGGCGAGCGTCAGGTCGAGCTTGTCCTGGCTGCCGTACGCGGGCACGATCACGCTCACCCGGAGGCGGGGCGTCCACGACGCTCCCAGCGCGGGCGGATTGAGGACTGTGTAGTCGTTTCTCCGGATGCGTGGCGTCATGGCGCTTCCAGGATCACACTCGGCCGGAACCCCCGCCACTGGTATGCCGCGACTCTCAGGAAGTGGGCGAGCGGCAACTGCCACGTGTGATCCGCGCCCAGCGAGCGCCGCAGCACGTACCCCAGCCCGTGGGTCCGGTAGACGCCGGCGCCGCTCGCGACGACGGCGCGCAGCAGGTGCGCGTCCTCGCCCCTGGCGTGCGGGCCGAAGCCGCCGACCTCGTCGAACAGCGCCCGGTCGACGAGCATCGTGCCGCCGGCGACGTGGTCGGTCCACACCTCGCTCGTGTAGTCGGTCCGGCGGACCGTGACCTTGAGCGGTTCGAGGTAGAAGAACTCCTGGGCCATCCCGACGACTCCTGCGCCCGAGTAGGCCCTTGCCAGCAGCAGGTCGCTCAGGTGCTCGGGGCCGTACCAGTCATCGTCGTCCCACTTGGCCAGCAGGCCCGCCTCCGCCCGCGCGGCCGCCTGGTTCAGCACCTCGCCGAACGGCGTCGCGGCGTCGGCCTCCAGCACGGTGACCGGCAGGGGGAAGGCGTCGACCGCCTCCCGTACGCGGGACAGGGGGAAGCCGTGCAGGGCCAGGACCAGGTCGAGGTCCACGCCGCGCTGCCGCGCGATCTGGGTGAGCGCGGAGGGCAGCAGGTGGGGCCGGCGCGTCGCCATCACGACCGAGACGCGCGGCGTGCCGGGGACGAGGCCGCGCCGGCGCAGGGCGTGCCGGCGCAGGCGGACGCTGTGCTCCTCGCGCCACAGGTCGGCCACGGACGCGGGCACGTCGTCACCGGTCCGCGGGGCCCAGCCCTCGACGAGGCCGGTCAGCTCCGGGTCGGCCTCCCGCGCCCACGCCGGGGCGGGATCCGCGGTGAGCGGGACGCCCGCGGCGGCGAGATCGGTCACGAGCGCCAGGGCGCACCCGTCGGGTGCGGACGGCCACTCGACGCGCAGCGCCCGCGCCGGGCGCAGGGACGCGATCTCCTCGGCGGCGGGCGGGAGCGTCAGGGGCCTGCCGTCGACCTCGGGCCGGCCGTCCTGCCACGACAGGACCGCGGTGCCCGCGGACGGCGAGCGGACGAACCCGAGCGGCGAGCAGACGTCCGTCGTCATGGCGACCCCGCTCCCTCCCGGTCGTGCACGGCCCGTTGAACGTCCTGAACAGTTATCACATGATTCTGGTAAAACCCTGAGTCAGCGCCCGGGGGCTAGGCGTCCGCGGGGAAGGGCCGCACCGGGCCGCCGATCGCGTCGCCCAGCGGCTTCACCACGATCGTCCCGGCCTTCTTCTGCTTGGCGACCCAGTCGAGGAACGCTGTCAGCTCCTTCGGCCTCGTGGAGTAGGCGTCCGTGGCGTGGTCCCTGATGTGGTGGAAGACGAAGATCAGCAGACCGTCCCGGCCCTTGGCCCGGGTGACGAAGCCCTCGAAGTTGCGGGCCGTGCGCGCCATGCCCGTCAGGGAGGTCGTCCGCACGAAGTCGGGGTGGGCCGGCGGGAGCTTCTCGGTGAGAGGGCAGGTGTTGCAGCCGACGGGCCGCCGGAGGCCGTACACGCCGCGGGCGGTCGTGTAGCCGCAGGACATCGCGATGCGCCGGCTCGACTCGTCGTACTCACCGAAGGGGTAGGCGAACGACCTGACCTTGAAGCCGAGGTCGAGCAGGGTCCGCCTGTCGTCGCAGATCTCCGCCCGCTGCACGTCCTCGGGCTGGAGCGGCAGGTGGACGTGGTGCAGGGTGTGCCCGCCGATCTCGTGGCCCGCCTTGGCGATCGCCTTCGCGTCGGTCAGCGACAGGTAGCCGGGCAGCCCGAATCGGGCGCTGTTGATGTAGAACGTTCCCTTCAGGCCCCGGGCCGACAGCATCTTCGCGACCTTCGCGTGGTCGGCCGTCCCGTCGTCGAAGGTGAGGACGACCGTGGGCCTTCTGACCGCCTTCTTCTTCGGCGCGGCCTGCGCCGGGCGGGCCCGCCCGGCCTCCACGCGGATCGAGGCGGACCGTGCCCCCGCGGAGACGGCCGAGGCGTCGCGCGCGCTCGCCTGGGCGGCGGGCGTCATGAGCCCGGCGGCCAGTGTCGCAGCGGCGGCACAGATCGGCACAAGGCTCTTGATGAGCGTCATAGGGGGCATGGGGCAGCACTTTACTAAAGCTTGGTGCGGTGCCGCCCTCATGCCTCATAACGGAACGCGGTCGCTGCGGTCACGGCGATCGTGACATGACAGGTCAGAGGCGAGTCAGGGGCACCGTCAGGGGGTGTCGTCGCCCTCCACGCGCATGACGCTGGCGACGGCCCTGACGATGTCGAGGTCGCGGAGGTCCTTGATCGTGGCCGAGAGCGCGGCGTCGCTCGCCCGGTGGGTGACCAGCACGAGCTGGGCGTCGTCCCCGCGCCCCTCCTGCCGCACCGTCTGGATCGACACGTCGTGCCGGGCGAAGATGTCGGCCACCCGGGCCAGGACGCCGGGCTTGTCGGCCACGTCGACCGACACGTGGTAGCGGGTGACCGTGTCGCCCATCGGGTGGACCTTGAGGTCGGCGTAGGTCGACTCCTCGGGGCCGCGGGTGCCGGCGATGCGGTTGCGCGCCACGGCCACGATGTCCCCGAGGACGGCCGAAGCCGTGGGGGCGCCGCCCGCGCCCGCGCCGTAGAACATCAGCCGCCCGGCCGACTCGGCCTCGACGAACACGGCGTTGTACGCCTCCCGGACCCCCGCCAGCGGGTGGGACCTCGGGATCATGGCCGGGTGGACCCGGACCCCGACCGACCGGCCGTCGTCGGAGCGGGCGCAGATGGCCAGCAGCTTGATGACGTAGCCCATGCCCTTGGCGGAGGCCACGTCGGCGGCGGTGATCTCCGTGATCCCCTCGCGGTGCACGTCGGCCGCCGTCACCCGGCTGTGGAACGCGATCCCGGCGAGGATCGCGGCCTTCGCGGCGGCGTCGAAGCCCTCGACGTCGGCGGTCGGGTCGGCCTCGGCGTACCCGAGGGCCTGGGCCTCCTCCAGGGCGTCGCCGAACGAGGCGCCCGTGGAGTCCATCTTGTCGAGGATGTAGTTGGTCGTGCCGTTGACGATGCCGAGCACCCGCCGGACGCGGTCGCCGGCCATCGACTCGCGAAGCGGGCGCAGCAGCGGGATAGCGCCGGCGACGCTCGCCTCGAAGTACAGGTCGGCGCCGTTCTCGCGGGCGGCCCGGTGGATGGTCGCGCCGTCCTCGGCGAGCAGCGCCTTGTTGGCCGTGACGACCGACGTGCCGCGCGACATCGCGGTGAGGATCAGCGAGCGCGCGGGCTCGATGCCGCCGATCACCTCGACGACGATGTCCAGGTCGTCGCGGCTCACCAGCCCCTCGGCGTCGGTCGTGAGCAGCGCCGGGTCGATCTCCGTGTCACGCCTGCGCCCCAGCCTCCGGACGGCGACGCCCGCGAGCTCCAGCGGCGCGCCGATGCGGGCGGCCAGGTCGTCGGCCTGCTCGTCGAGCAGCCGGACGACCTGCGACCCGACGACGCCGCAGCCCAGCAGCGCCACCTTGAGCGCAGGTTTGCTCACGACCCCTCCTCGCTTGGGACATGGACACGCTCGCGCCCAGGACGGCTCACAGCTGCCCCCTGAGCAGGTCTTCCTCGGTCTCCCTGCGGACGATCACCCGCGCCCGCCCCTTGGACACCGCCACCACGGCGGGCTTGGGCAGGTAGTTGTAGTTGTTGGCCAGCGAGCGGCAGTAGGCGCCGGTCCCGGCCACGGCGATCAGGTCGCCGGGGACGAGGTCGGCGGGCAGCCACAGATCGCGCACCACCATGTCGCCGCTCTCGCAGTGCTTGCCGACCAGGCGGGACAGCATCGGCCGGGCGTCGCTGTCGCGGGAGGCCAGCACGGCCGTGTAGTCCGCGCCGTACAGGGCGGTGCGGATGTTGTCACTCATGCCGCCGTCGACGCTGACGTACGTGCGCAGGCCCTCGACGTCCTTGACGGTGCCCGCCTCGTAGACCGTGATCCCGGCGAGGCCGGCGATCGCGCGGCCCGGCTCCACCGTGAGATGCGGCACGGGGAGGCCGGCCGACTCGCAGACCTTGGTCACGATCTCGCGCAGGCCGTCCGCGATGACCTTGATGTCGGGCGCCTCGTCGCCCGCGACGTACGGGATGCCGTACCCGCCGCCGAGGTCGAGCTCGGGGAGCACGACGCCGTGCTCCTCCTTGATCTGGACGAGCAGCCGGGCGAGGCGCCGCGCCGCGACCTCGAAGCCGGCGGTGTCGGTGATCTGCGACCCGATGTGCGAGTGGAGGCCGACCAGCTCCAGCTGCGGGAGCGCGAGGATCCGCCGCACGGCCTCGGCGGCGGCCCCGCTGCTCAGCGACAGGCCGAACTTCTGGTCATCGTGGGCCGTCGCGATGAACTCGTGGGTGTGCGCCTCGACGCCCACCGTGACGCGGATCATGACCTTCGGCCGGACGCCGTGCCGCTCGGCCAGGTAGCCGAGGCGGGCGATCTCCTCGTAGGAGTCGACGACGATGTGCCCGACGCCGACCTCGACGGCCTTCTCCAGCTCCGCCAGCGACTTGTTGTTGCCGTGCAGCGTCATGCGGGCCGGCGGGAAACCGACGCTCAGCGCCACGGCCAGCTCCCCGGCGCTGCACACGTCGAGGCCGAGGCCCTCCTGGTCGATCCAGCGGGCCACCTCGCGGCACAGGAACGCCTTGCCCGCGTAGTGGACCTCGCCGTCGTGGAACGCCGTCCGGTAGTCGCGGCAGCGGGAGCGGAAGTCCTCCTCGTCGACGACGTACAGAGGCGTGCCGTACTCCTTCGCGAGGTCCCTGACGTCGACCCCGCCGATCGTGACGGCCCCCTCGATCCGGCCGGACGTCCTGGGCCAGATCGCCGGTTCGAGCGCGTTCAGGTCGGCGGGCGTGTGCGGCGGACGCTCCTCGGGCGCCGCGCCGCCGGTCACGGCGACGATGGCGGAGGCGGCATGCATGTCGCCGGCAGGGTGGGCGAATCGACTCACCCGAACGAGGCTATCCGACCCCGCCCCCCTCATGAGACAGCCGCCCACGTGGCGAGACGGACGCCCGGGGCGATTCACACCCTGTCGGGCAGCCCCGGGCCGATCAGGGCGCGCAGGACGTCCCGTACGGCCGCCGCCAGCCACGTCCTCGCCGTGTGGACCCGCTCGGCCGGCCGGTCCCCGCTCGGCACGGCCGGGGCGCGCTCGTGCGCGTCGTGGTAGGCCAGCGCGAGCCGCTCGGCGTACAGGGCCCACGCGGGCTCGCGGCTCGCCGCACGGCCGGGCAGCTCGGCCAGCAGCCGCAGGACGGCCCGCTCCCCCGGGTCGGCGAGAAGCCCAGGCCGGAAGCCGGCGGCCGGCACGCCGAGGTCGGCGGCCCACCGCTGGACGGCGACGGCCCTGGCGTGGGCGTACCGCACGGCGAAGCCGGGGTTGTCCCAGGTGAACGGGGCGTCGGGCCAGGTGGTGGGCGCGACCACGGGCGCCGTGGGCGCCCCGGCGTCCTCCGGCCGCCCCTCCACGATCTCGCGGACGATCTCGCCCGGCTCGGCCAGCACGATCGACAGGAAGCCGTCCCGCCCGACGCGCACCTCCGCCACCCCGTCCTCCCCGCGCAGGCGTCCCGCGATCCGCTCCGCCCTCTCCGCCGCGTCCCGTACGGCGCCGGCTTCGGCCGCGTCCCGTACGGCGCCTGGCCCGGTCGTGGTCCGGAGCGCGGCCGCGGAGGCGAGCACGGCCTCCTCGGCCCACGATCCCCGGGGCACGGGCGGCGTGCCCAGGAGCCGGGTGAGGCGGGCGGGCGTCACACGCCCACCCTAGTGAGCAGGGCGGGCCGTCAGAGCAGGGCGAGCGGCTCGGCGGGGAGGTAGCCCTCCAGCCGCGACGAGGCGAGCAGGGCGCCCTCGGCCGAGTCGCGGACGCACACATAGGAGAACCGGTCGGCCGAGTAGACGCGGACGCCGTCCGTACGGCACTGGCGCATCACGACCTCGCCCCACTCCTCGGAGACGTCGGCGAAGCCCAGGTCGATCAGGGTCTGGCGGCGCGCGAGCAGGGTGCCTCCGGCGACCTCCGGCAGGAACCGGTGCTCGGCCCCCGGCTGGCGCAGCAGCGTCGTGCCGGTCTTCGGCAGGTGGGCGTAGAACGAGGCCTTCCCCAGCACTTCGGCGTCGGTCGAGTCGAAGTGCCGGACCAGGTCGGCCAGGTAGTGCTCGCCGTACAGGTCGCGGGAGTCGAGCACGGCCACGTGGTCGCCGTCGGCGAGCCGCAGCGCCCGGTCGAGCCCCGCGCCGCGGGTGATCGGCTCGTCCGCCGCGCGCACCACGACGTCCAGCTCGGGGAGCGCCTGCCGGGCGGTCTTCTCGACGAGCCCCGCGTCCATCCCGTCCGCGACGACGACGAGCTGCCCGGGCCGGTGGACCTGCCGGACGATCTGGGCGAGCAGGTGGTCGAGCTCCGCCGGGCCGGCGACGGCGCCGATGGCCGTGATCGCGCCGGAGTTGCGCACGCTCGGGACGCCGAGCACGTCGAGGATCGGGTCGAACAGCGGGGTGACGGCGGTGCGGGCCCGCCACGCGAGGTGCGCCTCGCGCGCGAGGCGCTCGGGGTCGGCCATGAGGATCTCGGCGGCGGCGACGATCTCCTCGCCCTTCGCGCCCGCGCGCACCTGGAGCACCGGAGTGCCACAAGCGGCGACCTCCCCTATCACCCGGGGGTCGGCGTCGGCGGCCGCGATCACCAGGGCCGGCCGCCGGTAGGCCGTCAGCAGGTCGTCGTACGACGTCTTGTCGTCACCCTGCCCGGCGAGGGCCGTCCAGGGACGGGGCGGCGCGGCCTCGCCGTCGGGGCCCGGCTGCGGGGCGGGCGGCGGGGAGACCGTCCCGAGCGTCACCACCTCGCCGCTGCGGCCGCCCGCCGCCGGCACCGGGTTGTGCACCCGCGGCTGGATCCCGTGCGGCAGCACGCCCACGCGGTCGTGCCGCAGGGCCGCCCGCCACTCGCGGGCGCGGGCCTCGTTCGTGGTCAGGACGTACTCGAAGTGCTCGGCCGCCGGTACCGCCCGCGACACCGGGCCGCCCGAGTGCCAGAAGACCGTCTTGATCCCCCGCTTGCGGCAGCCCTCGACCAGGTCGCGCAGCGCCCTCGTCTCCCCCGCCAGGGCCTCCAGCCAGCGTCCGCCGTTGCCCTGCCGCGGCCCGGGGCGCACGGACTCGACGAACAGCACGTGCGGCTGCTGCTGGTCGAGCATGGCCTCCCAGTTGTCCGGCCCGAAGTTGGTCACCAGCCGCCACTCGTAGCGCAGCAGCGCCTCGGTCTGCCGGTCGATCACGCCGGCGACGGTCAGGTACGGCCGCGCCAGCGGGCCCTTCGGCACCATGAAGCCCTCGGCCATGGGCGCGGAGACCTGCGGCGCGCGGGGGTCGGCCTGGGCCGGCGCGGGCGCCGCCTCCTGCACCGCGGGGACCTCCGGCTTGAACTCCGACCGCTTGGGCGCGGGGGGCTTCGTGACGGGCGCCTTGAGCGTCTTCGCCACCGCCCCGGGGTTCTTGGTGTGCAGCGCGTCGCCGAGCTTGATCCAGCGGCTCTCCTGCACCGACGCCAGGCGCCAGTTGGCGACCTCGGTCTGGTACCGCTGCTCGGCCAGGTTCTTGGCGAGCTGGGCGTTCTGGCGCTCGACCGTCTTCAGCCGGGCCTCGACCTCCCGCAGCCGCGTCAGCGCCTCCGCCTCCGACCGGGCCGCCTCGTCGAGCCGCCGCCGGTGCTCGGTCAGCAGGCGGGCGAGCTCCGCGGCCCCCGACGCCTGCTCGACGGCCCGGGCCAGCGCCTGCCGAAGGGCAGCCAACTCGCTTCGCTCACTCATGGGGGTAACTCCGCGCGGTAGGCCGAAAGGACGAGAGTCACAATATTCGCAGATCACCCTGATCCATCTCAGGCAGAGGCCACACCTCGTCCGTCCCATCCGCCACGGACCCGAGCGGCCGTCCCCTCACCGATCATGCGACCGAATCGTCAGCACGACTCCGACCACTCAATCAGCCAACATGCGACCGGCCCGTCAGCGGACGAGCGACCAACGCTTCACAGGCGGCACCGTGCATGCCATCCTGAGCTGGTGAAAAGCGTCTCCCAGACCCCTCTTGGCAGGGTGGTCCCCAGGCACGCGCTGAAGCCCGCCGCGGACGCACTGAGCGACACCCGCGTCGTCCTGGTCAACGGGGCCCGGCAGAGCGGCAAGAGCACGCTGGTCCGCCTGCTCGCCGGGGAGCGGACAGCGGAGTGGCGCAATCTCGACGCCCCGGCCGTGCGGCAGGCCGCGCTGGAGGACCCGGCGGGCTTCGTGGCGTTTCCCGATCTCATGGTGATCGACGAGATCCAGCGCGTGCCCGAGCTGATGCTGGCCATCAAGGAGCAGGTCGACACCGACCCGAGGCCGGGGCGTTACCTGCTCACCGGGTCCGCGCGCGTGCTGGGGCTGCGGGCCCTGCCCGACGCCCTGCCCGGTCGCATGGAGACGATCGAGCTGTGGCCGTTCGCGCAGGGGGAGATCGACGGATCCCCCGACCGGTTCGTGGACGCGATCTTCGCCGAGGGCGCCGAGATGCGCCACACGTCCGCGCTGTCGCGCGCCGACTACGCCGAACGGGTCGTCCGCGGCGGGTTCCCCGAGGCCGTGGCCCGGACCACCCCTCGCAGACGCGAGCGCTTCCTCGACTCCTATGTCTCGGACCTGGTCGCCCGGGACGTGAGCCGGCTGTCGGAGATCGAGCGGACGGCCGAGATGCGCGCGCTGGTGCGCTCCGTCGCCGCCCGGTCGGGCCAGTTGCTGGTGGGGAGCTCGCTCGGCGCCGCGATCGGGCTGTCGGCCGCCACCGTCCACCGGTATCTCAGCCTGCTCGAAGAGGTCTTCCTGATCAAACGGATCCCGGCCTTTTCCCGGAACCTCGGCAACCGGGCCGTCGGCACTCCCAAGGTGGCCTTCGTCGACTCGGGTGTGGCCGCGAACCTCCTCGGGACGGACGCCAGGAGCCTCGTCCGCCCCGAGAGCCCGTTCGGACCGCTCCTCGAAGGCTTCGTCCTGATGGAGCTCGCCCGCCAGCTGACGTGGTCGGACGAGCGCGCCGAGCTCTTCCACTACCGGACCAAGGACAAGGTCGAGGTGGACGCGGTGCTGGAGAACCGGCGGGGACAGGTCGTCGGCCTCGAGGTGAAGGCCTCCTCGACCGTCAGGCCGGACGACTTCCGCGGCCTGCGGCATCTCGCCGCCCGCCTGGGAGACGACTTCCTCGCCGGCGTCGTCCTCTACACGGGGGCCCAGACCCTTCCCTTCGGCCCCCGCATGCGCGCCGTTCCCGTGAGCGCCCTCTGGCAGGTCTGACGTCCGTGCGGGTGTGGCCGCACTCGTCACCCGTCCGGTGCGACCGTCAGGCGTAGGGGTCGAAGGGGATCGCGGCGGGCTTGGCCTTGGCCAGCTCGCCGGCGAACCAGCTGTCGCGGATCCCGAGCTGGGCGGCGCCGAAGTCGGCGTTCGCCAGCCGGTCGCGCAGGCCCGGCGGGTAGCCGTCCCAGCCGATCAGGGGCGGCCACTGCCACCACCCCTTGTCGTTCTCCGGCTGCTCGCCGAAGTCGGCGAAGCGGAAACAGTGCGTGCCGATGCCGTCCTTGTGGTAAACGATCAGCGGGTGCTTCCCGGTCTCGTCCCAGGGAATGTCGTTTCTCGCGCGGATCTGGTACTGGCCGTGGGCGGACGCGGACACGTACATGCCCCAGTCGCCCTGCACCCACACCACCACGTGCTCCCAGTCGTGGCGGTGCCCTCCGATACCGCTGCCCGCGACGGCCTGGTCCTTCTCGAAATAGAGGGCGTACATGTACGCGCACCAGCCGTTGTTGCACTTGACGCGCGAATAGGCGTTGGTGTTGTCCAGGTCCCACGGGTCGTGGCAGTGGCCGTTCAGGGCGCCGGTCGGGTTGAGGCCGGGGGCGATCGTCCCGTCACGCCCGATGGCCGGCGTGGGGTAGCAGCCGTCCCCGTCGTAGTCGAAGCCCGGTTCGTAGATGCGGTCCGGCCACGGGGCCGACCAGTCGAGAGCGGCGGGCGGGTCGGCGTGGGCGACGCCGGGGAAGACGACCAGCATCACGACGGCGGCCACGAGCGCGCGCAGGGCGACCGTCATCGTCCTGGAGCGGCGCTGGCCCCTGACGCGAGCCCGGTCCGGGCGCCTTCCGGGCGACACGGTTCGCATGGAGCCTCCTGGGGGGCGGAGGGAGAGGCGATTCCACACCTTGATCGCCGATCACGCTAAACGGGCCGGCACACCCGGTCAACGGCCGGGGAAACAGCGGCTCACATGTCTTGAGATCCATGGGGAAAGGGCCGGCGACGTCCGCGCCGATCCGTTGACCCCGGTGCGGCCGTCCACCGTTCCGGACCGGCCGCCGCGGTCCGGTCGCGAACGGGTGCGGCCCCGGGGCGGCGGTGTCCGTAGACTCGGCGGCGGCGTTCGAGGGAGGGCGAGACTGTGCGCAAGGGTGAGTGGCCGCGTTTCGAGGCCAGGCCGTACGTGTGCGGCGCCATCGGGCCGTTCGACCCGGCGAGGCTCGGCCTGCTGGCCCGGTCGGGGCCCGCCGTGCGGCCGGTCCACGACGGCCCGGACGTGGCCCTGCTCGCTTCGGCGCCGCTCCGGCCGTACCGCGCGGAGGAGGACCCCGAGGAGGTCGCGTACGCCTGGGGGGAACGGCGGCCTGAGGGCGCGACGGCGGCCGGCGACTGGCTGGCGGTCGCGGAGACCTGTGAGGCGCCCGGCCTCGTCGTCGACCCCGGCGCGGTGACCCTGCACACGGGCGGCTTCGGCCTGGTCGACGTCTACTACCTGTCCGACGGCGAGGCCGTCTACTTCTCGAGCCTGATCGAGCCGCTGCTCGCGCTGGCCCGCCGGCCGTACGAGGTGAACTGGGCGGCCTGGGCGGCCATCCTGAAGCTGACCTACCCGCTGCTGGAGGACACGCCGTACCGCGAGGTCAGACGGCTGCCCGGCGCCACGGCGCTGACCTGGTCGCGGGACGGCCGCAGGCTCAGGGTCGACAGGCGGGCCCCGCGGTGGGTGCGCGAGGAGCCGGTCGACCGCGGCGTCACCGGCGGCGACCTGGTCGCCCTCCTGCACGAGGCGCTGAAGCCGTACGACCGGGTGCTGGTGCCGGTGAGCGGCGGGTACGACTCCCGGCTGCTGGCCAGTGTGGCCGTGGCCCGGAGGATGGACGTCGAGTCCTGGACGACGAGCCCGGACGACGGCCTCGACAACGACATCGACTTCGCCCGCTACATCACGCGCGAGCTGGGGATACCGCACCAGATCGTCCCGCAGGACCCGGCGCGGTTCCCCGGCGAGGCGCTGTGGGCGGCCCGGCGGCTGGAGTACCTGACCAGCCACCACGCGTGGTACTCCCCCTTCGCCCGTGAGGTCCACGCCGCGGGGCGGCCCGTGGTGGACGGCCTGGCCGGCGGCCCGCTGATGAAGAACTTCCTGATCAGCTCGGACGCCGTGGGCGCCGGGTCGGGGGCCTCGCGGCGGGAGGCCCTGCTGGCCTCGCTGGCCACCGGCGACGCCCACATCCCGGTGCTGGGCGAGGCCGCCTCCTCGTGGATGGACGACCAGGTGAGGACGGCCTTCGACGCCGCCACCTCGGCCCTCCACGGGCACCGGGCCGAGCTTCCGCTGAGCGTCCTGCACACCCGCACGGTGCGGGGCATCGCCCGCTCGCCCGTCAACCTGGTCGGCCCCGAGGCCACGCCGGTCTTCCCGTTCCTGCACCCGGAGTTCTTCGACGCCGCCCTGTCGGTGCCGGTCGACCGCAAGGAGGGCGGCCGGTTCTACCGGGAGATCCTGCGCGCCGCCGACCCGCGGGTCGCCGCGCTGCCCTCGACGAACGGCGCGCTCCCGCACCGCCGCGTGCCGCTGCGGTCGAACGGCCCGGTCGCCCGCGAGTGGAACCACCGGATGCTGGTGAAGGCCGCCTCGATCCCCGGCCTGATGTCGCCCCAGATGCTCGACGTGGTCGCGGCCGGGCCGGACGCGCTGACCGCGTTCGGGTCGTGGAACTCACGGTTCTGGCTGCGCGGGCTCGTGGTCTTCGGGGCGTGGCTGTCCGACTACGAGGACACGCTGGACGGCCTCACGCCGCCCTGGGCCGCACAGACCGCCGCCGCGCCCGTGAGATAGCAGCGTGTGATCATTCAAAAACAGGCAAAAAACGCATGTCAGGAGTAGGTCAGGGTTTTCGGTCAGCCCTGCTCAAGTGGTATTTTCGGTCAAATAGAGGCCAAACACCATGGCGTGAGCGTCGAAGCTCGGGTGTGACCTGACAACGCGCCCCTCCTTTCCAAGCGAGACCAGATGAACGCTGCTGCGCCCTGCCCTGACCCGGTTCCCTCGGCACCGGGCGGCGTCCAGGAGATCACAGAATTCACACCACAGGACCCGCGCTGGTACAAGCGCGCCGTCTTCTACGAGGTGCTGGTCCGGGGCTTCAAGGACTCCAACGGCGACGGCACCGGCGACCTGCGCGGGCTGATCGAGAAGATGGACTACCTGAAGTGGCTGGGCGTCGACTGCCTGTGGCTCCTGCCGCTGTACGAGTCCCCGCTGCGCGACGGCGGCTACGACATCGCCGACTACCTCAAGATCCTCCCCGAGTTCGGCGACCTGGGCGACTTCGTCAAGACGATCGAGGCGGCGCACGAGCGCGGCCTGCGCATCATCACCGACCTGGTGATGAACCACACCAGTGACCGGCACCCGTGGTTCCAGGCGTCCCGCGAGGACCCCGAGGGCCCGTACGGCGACTTCTACGTGTGGACCGACGACCCCTCCACCTACGCCCAGGCCCCGGTGATCTTCGTGGGCGCCGAGGAGTCGAACTGGACGTACGACCCGGTCCGCGGGCAGTACTACTGGCACCGGTTCTTCCACCACCAGCCCGACCTCAACTACGACAACCCGGCCGTGCAGGACGCGATGATGGAGGTCATCCGGTTCTGGCTCGACCTGGGCGTGGACGGGTTCCGGCTCGACGCCGTGCCGTACCTGTTCGAGCGGGAGGGCACCTCGTGCGCCGGCCTGCCGGAGACGCACGACTACCTCAAGCGCGTCCGCGCCGAGGTGGACCGCCTCTACCCCGACCGGGTGCTGCTGGCCGAGGCCAACGGGTGGCCCGAGGACGTGGTCGAGTACTTCGGCGACCCCACCGTGGGCGGCGACGAGTGCCACATGGCGTTCCACTTCCCGCTGATGCCGCGCATCTTCATGGCGGTGCGCCGGCAGAGCCGCGAGCCGATCTCCGAGATCATGTCGCGCACGCCGAAGCTGCCCGAGTCGGCCCAGTGGGGCATCTTCCTCCGCAACCACGACGAGCTCACGCTCGAGACCGTGACGGAGGAGGAGCGCGACTACATGCACGCCGAGTACGCCAAGGACCCGCGCATGCGGGCCTACCTCGGCATCCGGCGGCGCCTGGCGCCCCTGCTGGAGAACGACAGGGACCAGATCGAGCTGTTCACCGCCCTGCTGCTGAGCATGCCGGGCTCCCCCGTCATGTACTACGGCGACGAGATCGGCATGGGCGACAACATCTGGCTGGACGACCGCGACGCGGTCCGGACGCCGATGCAGTGGAGCCCCGACCGCAACGCCGGCTTCTCCGAGGCCGACCCCGGACGGCTGTACCTGCCCGTGGTGATGGACCCGGTGTACGGCTACCAGTCGGTCAACGTCGAGGCGCAGACGAAGAGCGAGTCGTCGCTGCTGCACTTCACCCGGCGGATGCTGCAGATCCGGCGGGAGCACCCGATCTTCGGCACCGGCAGCTACACCGAGCTGTGGACACCGAACCCGAGCGTGCTCGCGTTCATCCGCGAGGAGGACGACGACCGGGTGCTGTGCGTGAACAACCTCTCGCGGTTCGCCCAGCCGGTCGAGCTCGACCTGCGCCGCTTCAGCGGCATGACCCCGGTCGAGTGCCGCGGCGGCGTGCCGTTCCCGACGATCGGCGACATGCCGTATCTGCTGACGCTGCCCGCTCACGGGTTCTACTGGCTGTCGATCCAGTGATCCGGTGACCGGCCCGGCTCAGCGGGCGGTGACCGGGACCTGAGCCCGGGCCGCCCGCCGGGCCGGGATCAGCGCGACCAGCAGCGCGGCCCCGACCGCGACCAGGACGGCGGCGGCGAACATGCCGGGGGTCGGGGCCCGGCCGATCCCGGCGCCCACCCCGCTGCCGCGGCCCTCCATGTCGATCAGGCTCCTCGACCAGAACGCCCCGGCCGAGGCGCCGAGCAGCGCCCCCGCCGTGACGAGCAGCCCGGTCCCGGTGACGAGCGTCGCCATGACCTGGCGCGGCGTGAGGCCCATGGCCTTCAGCACGGCCAGGTCGAGCACGTGGTCGCGCAGCCCCAGCGCGATCGCCGTCAGCAGGTTGGCCAGGCCGATCAACGCCAGCACGACCACGAGCGCCACGATGATCACCCGGATGACCGAGAGCCGGTCGGCCGGGTTCACCGCCTGGGAGACCTCCAGGCCCTGGGCCTGCAGCCGGGCCCGCACCTGGGCCGGGTCGGCGCCCGGGCGCAGCGCCAGGGCGTAGAACTGCGGCGGCACCGCGTCCTTGGCCGCCAGGCTGTCGATGCCGACCGACAGGACCTCGCCGTCCTGCTCGGGCTCGATCACCCGGCCGACGATCTGGACGATGAGCGGGGTGCCGCCGATCGTCATCCGCACCCGGTCGCCGATGCGCACCCCGAGCAGGTCGAGCAGCCCCTGCCCGGCCACCGCCTCGCCCGCGTCGCGGAACATCCGGCCCTCGGCCACCGGGAACGGGTACGGCTCGGTGGACGTCCCGAGCGCCCTGGCCCGCACGGTCCGCGTCTGCCACGGCACGAGCGCGTCCAGCTCCACCCCCGGGTAGGCCGCCACCACGTCGGGGTCGGCCATCGCCCGGTCGTGGGCCTCCACGGCCGTGAGGTTCCCCGGCCGTACGGACAGGGCGGCGGCCTGGCCGACGCTCTCGGGGCGGCGGGCGAAGTCGTCCAGCGTCGCCCAGCACCCCAGCCCGATCGTGATCATCATCATCGGGATGGCCACGCCGCAGATCGTGAGCAGCGCGGGCGTCCGCCGGGTGAAGGCGTCCCGCGCCCCGAGCACGAGCGCGGGCGGGAGCCGTACGAGCAGGGCGACCCGGGCCAGCCGGGACAGGTGGCCGCGCGGCGGCGCCGCGGGGGTGGCGGGGATCGGCGGGGTGCGCCCGCCCCGCCACGCGGGCAGCCAGACCGCGACCAGCACCATCGCGGCCGTGCCGGCGGCGATCGCGGCGAGCGGACCGGGAGACAGCGGGACGGCCACGGTCTCCGACAGCGCGGTGGCCGTGATCAGGCGCGCGGCGACGAGGCCGAGGACGATGCCGACCAGGCCCAGGGTGCCGTGCTCCGCGACGAGCATCCGGGTGACCTGGCCGCGGGTGAAGCCGAGCGACTTCAGCGTGGCGATGTCGCGCAACTGCGTCAGCACCCGGCCGCCGGCGGCGTTGGCGAGGGCCAGCGCGGCGGCGACCAGTCCGGCGACGCCGAACAGCGCGAGCAGCAGGCCGAGCAGCCGGTTGTCCAGCTCCATCGACGCCCGCACCTCCCGCCAGGTGCTCACCCGCTGGACCTGGTTGCGCAGCGTGAAGACGGCCCGCTGCACGACCAGGTCGGTCGTGGCGGCGTCGGCCAGGCGGAGACCGGTGACCATCTCGGTGCGGCCCTGCGCCGGCTCCACCAGAGTGAGGGTCTGGCCCAGCGTCCAGGCGAGGCCGGGCGTCCACTCCGGGTAGAAGCCCTGGTCGCCGCTCTCGGCGAGCCCGGCGACGGTCAGCGTGTGGGTCGCGCCGTTCAGGCCGGTGACCGTGAACGGGCTGCCGGGCCGCAGCCCGAGCGCCCGGGCGAACGACCGCTCGACCACCACCCCGTCCGGCCGGCGGGCGTCGAGCCATCGGCCCTCGCGCAGCAGCGGCCGCGCGACGGGCGGGAACGCCGCCGGGGCCTCCTGCAGGGCGATCGGCACCCGGCGGCCGTGGTCGACGAGCGTGGCCGGCGCGCTGCGGTACGGCCCGGCCACGTCGGTCACGCCGTTCAGGGCCCTGAGCGCGGCCACGTCGGGCACGTCCTTGGTGTGCATCCAGATGTGCGCGCCGTGGCTGCGCTCGAACAGGCCGCGCCAGGGGTTGGTGCCGTCCTCCAGCAGCGTGGCCGCCACGATCAGCGCGGTGACGATCCCGGCCACCGCCATGATCGTGAGTGCGGCCTGACCCCTTCGGGCCCGCAGGTCGGCCCGTACCCACCTGCCCGCGGCGCCGTGCCAGGCGCCGGTCACGGATCGCCCCAGCGGGGTGATCGCGGCCGGCCGGCGCTCCTCCCCATGATCGTCGGCCGTCCCACGGTGGTCGGTCACGGTGGTCAGCCCCGCAGTTCCACCACGTCGCCCGCGGTGCCGCCGGGGCGCCGCCGCGTCCTGCCGATGGCGCCGTCGTCGACGATCTGCCCGTCGAGCAGGCTGACCACCCGGTCGGCCATGCTGGCGACCCGGGCGTCGTGGGTGACCAGCACGATCGTCTGCCCCTGGCCGTGCACCCGGCCCAGCAGGCGCAGGACGTCCCTGGTGTTGCGGCTGTCGAGGTTGCCGGTCGGCTCGTCGGCGAGCAGCAGGCGGGGCTGGTTGGCCAGGGCCCGCGCGAGGGCCACCCGCTGCTGCTCCCCGCCCGACAACTGGGCGGGGGACGCCCCTGCGCGGTCGGTCAGGCTCAGCTCGCCGAGCAGGTACTCCCGCCGCTCCCGGGCGTGCTTGGGGGACGCGCCGCCGAGCAGGGCGGGAAGCTCCACGTTGTCGGCCACCGTCATGTTGGCGACCAGGTTGAAGAACTGGAAGACGAAGCCGACCTTCTGCCGGCGCAGCACGGCCCAGCCGCTCTCGGACAGCGTGTCGGCCCGTCTGCCGTCGAGCCAGATCTCCCCGCTGGTGCGGACGTCGAGACCGCCGAGCATGTGGACGAGCGTCGACTTGCCCGACCCGGACGGGCCCATGATGGCGACGAACTCCCCCGGCTGGACGGTGAGGTCCACCCCGCGTACGGCGGGCACCGGCAGGCCCCCGGTCTGGTAGATCTTGACCAGGTTGACCGCTCGCACCACAGGCGTCCCCGTCATGCGGTTGGTCCTTGGCGCCGGGTCACGCCCGCATGCTCGCAGCTCACCGGAATCTCCGCAAGCGTCCGCGGAACGGCGGCGACGGGCGCCCTACGTAGTTTTCCGCATATCCCGCCGGGGTCGCCGGATCTTACGGTCACGGAGGACGGGCCGGGCGCCCGGCGCGTCCTCCCCCTCGTCAACGCCCCGGAAGGGAGCCCGCCCCGTGGCCAGTGACGCCGCCGGCGCTCCGGACATCCTCTCCCCCGAGTTCGCCGCCGACCCCTATCCCGCGTACGAGGTGCTGCGCTCGGACTTCCCGCTGCTGTGGCACGAGGCGACGCGGAGCCACGTCATCAGCCGGTACGCCGACGTGGAGCGCGCCCTTAAGGACCCGGTCTTCACCAACAGGAACTACGACTGGCAGCTCGAACCGGTGCACGGCCGGACGATCCTGCAGATGGACGGCCGCGAGCACGCGGCCAAACGCGCCCTGGTGACGCCGGCCTTCCGCGGACGCGCCCTGGCCGAGCGGTTCATGCCCGTCATCGAGCGCGTCGGAGACGAGCTGATCGGGGCGTTCGCCGCCGACGGCCGGGTCGACCTCGTGGACGGCTTCTCGACCCGGTTCCCGATCAGGGTGATCGTCGACATGCTGGGCCTGCCGCCCGGCGACCACGAGCTGTTCCACCGCTGGTACACCGCCATCGTCGCCTTCATCTCCAACCTCGCCCAGGACCCCGAGGTGGCCGAGGCAGGACTGAGAACCAAGGAGGAGCTGGAGGCCCACGTCCTTCCCATCGTCGAGAGACGCCGGGCGGAACCGGGCGACGACCTGCTGTCCACCCTCTGCACGGCCGAGATCGACGGTGTCCGGATGAGCGACGAGGAGATCAAGTCGTTCGTGAGCCTCCTGCTGGCCGCGGGCGGCGAGACGACCGACAAGGCGATCACGTGCCTCGTGCGCAACCTGCTCGACCACCCCGACCAGCTCGCCGCCGTGCGCGCCGACCGGTCCCTGATCGACCGGGCGTTCGCCGAGACGATGCGGTACTCCCCGGTGGTCCAGATGGTGATGCGCCAGCCCGACGCGGACGTCGAGCTGAGCGGGGGGACGATCCCCGCGGGCAGCACCGTCACCTGCCTGCTGGCCTCCGCCAACCGGGACCCCGCCCGCTACGAACGGCCGGACGAGTTCGACATCTTCCGCACCGACCTCGACGTGGCCCGCGCGTTCACCGCCGGGGCCAACCACACCGCCTTCGCCCTCGGGCGGCACTTCTGCGTGGGGGCCCAGCTCGCCCGCGCCGAGGTGAACGTCGGCGTCGGCCGGCTGCTCGACGTCGCCCCCGACCTGCGTCTTGCCCCCGGCTTCACCCCGGTGGACACCGGGGTCTTCACCCGCGCTCCCGAACGGCTCCTCGTGGAGTTCACCCCCGCGGTCTGACCCGGCCTCATCCCCGCGGTCCGGCGTCCCCGCCCTCCCCGGACCGCGGGACCGGCAGGATCCCCAGACGCTGGGCGGTGAGCACCGCGCCGAGGCGGTCGGAGGCCCGGAGCTTCCGGTAGAGGTTCTCCTGGTGCTTGCCGACCGTCCGGACCGCGATGTTCAGGCGGCGGGCGATGCCGGCGGCCGTGAGACCGTCGGCCATCGCGGTCAGGACCACCAGCTCCCGCGGGGTGATCCCGAGGCCGGCGGCCGCGCCGGCCGCGCCGGGGCCTCCGGAGACCTCGCGCCAGCGCGCGAGATGGCGCTCGTGGCGGTCGAGCGCGACCAGCAGGGGCTGGAGCCGCCGGGCCACGGCCACGTCCCTCTCGGAGAAGTCGCCGTCCGCGAGCTGGACGGACAGGCCGCGGAAGGGCCGGCTCCGCAGCGGGACACCCAGGGCGTGGGTGGTCCCGAACACCTCCCGCATCGTGGCGCAGGCGACCGTGCGCCGCCAGGCGCGCGACGGCATCAGGTCGCTCACGCGCAGCGGCGCGAGCGTGCCGGTCCTGCCGTAGTGCACCGCGAGCGGATGCTCGGCGATGATCGTCCGGTGCACGTCGGACCCGGGAGGCGTCTGCCGGGCCGCGGGCTCCGGCTCGATGTCGAGCATCCGCCCGGCCGACCGGGTGTAGTCGACGTCGACGCGGGTGAACACGTCGCCGCGCAGGAGCGGGCCGAGCAGCTGGCGGCCGATCAGGCTCCACGCGGCCTTCGGCTCGGGGGACTGGAGGAGCGCCGAGGCGAGCTCGAGCATGCGGTCGTAATCACGGGCGGACGGCTGCGGCATGGGGCACCCTGCGACTGGCGACGGCTACCCCCGGGGCATACCCGCCCCGCGTGCCGCCCACGCCCGGGCCGTCAGGGAAGCTCCTCCTGGCAGCGCTCCAGCCAGTCGAGGTCGGCCTGCAGGTGCAGCATGGCCCCTTCGATGAGCAGCAGGGCCACCCGGTTGCCGGGGTCGGTGCGCTCGGCGAGCTCGCCGAGGTCGCGCATCAGCCCCAGGTAGTGGCGGCGCTGCCGGTTGACCAGGGCCATCCGGTCCGACAGGCCCGTCATCGGGGCGAGCACGAGCTTCATGAAGAACTCGTCGCGCACCCGCGGGCCCTCGGTGGGCTCGTCGACCCAGGTCTCCAGCGCCTCCCGGCCGGAGGCCGTGATGTAGTAGACCTTCTTGTTGGGCCGGTTCGACTGCTCGACGTCGACCGACCTGACGAAGCCGTCCTTTTCCAGTCGTCCCAGCGTGACGTAGATCTGGCCGATGTTGGGCGACGGGTACGCGCTGCCGAAGATGGTCTCCAGCGCCTGTTTGAGCTCGTACCCGTGGGCAGGTTCCTTCGCAAGGAGCGCCAGCAGCGGCTGCCGCACGCGCCCACCCCCTGCCTCGAAGCGGTTACCGGAGCGTTACCGGCTCATCCGTTGACGCTCACATTATCGCTATGCATAACATGCATGCACCTACCTAACACGTATGTAACCGGCACTTAATACGGAGGCCATGTGGTTCGCCGAGCCCTCGCCGCGCTGGCCGCCCTGCTGGTGGCCGGGTGCTCGGGCATGGCGGACACCGGCGGGGCCCCCTCCCCCGGCACGGGCGGGACCGGCCCGATCACGCTCGCGATCGGCCGGGACACCACGGCCTACCTCGGGCCGCTGCTCGACCGGTGGAACCGGGCCCACCCGTCCGAACGGGTGACCCTCCTGGAGCTCCCCGAGGCCGCCGACGAGCAGCGCGCCCAGATGGTGGCCAACCTCCAGGCGCACAGCGACGTCTACGACGTGCTCGGGCTCGACGTGGTCTGGACGGCCGAGTTCGCCGACGCCGGCTGGATCGTGCCGCTCGACCGCAGCCTGTTCCCGCTCGACAAGCTGCTCAAGGGGGTCGCCGACACGGCGATCTACCGCGACAAGCTGTGGGCGGCGCCGTACCTCAGCAACGCGGGGCTGCTCTACTACCGCTCCGACATCCTCAAGAAGGAGCACATGAAGCCGCCCAGGACATGGGCGGAGCTGCGCGACGAGGCCACGCGGCTGAGCGCGAAGTACAAGATCGGCGGCTACGCCGGCCAGTTCCTCCCGTACGAGGGACTGACCGTCAACTTCGCCGAGGCCGTGCAGTCGGCGGGCGGGTCGATCATCAGCCCCGACGCCCGCCGGGTGACCATGGACCTCGGCACGGCGCGGACCGCGCTCGACTTCCTCGTCGGCGGCGTCAGGGACGGGTGGATCCCCAGGGAGGCCCTGACGTACAAGGAGGAGGAGTCGCGCCTGGCCTTCCAGGAGGGCCGGCTGGTCTTCGCCCGCAACTGGCCGCACGCGTACGGCCCCGCCACCCACTCCCCCCTGGCGGGCAAGTTCGCGGTCACCCGCCTGCCCGGCCTGAACGGCCCCGGGTCCAGCTCGCTCGGCGGGCTGAACCTCGCCATCAGCGCCTTCTCCAAGCGGCAGAAGTCGGCCCTCGACTTCATCCGCTACTTCACCGGCCGGGACAACCAGCGGCTGGTGCTGACCGAGGGCTCCTTCCCGCCGGTCTGGGCCGAGCTGTACGACGACCCGGCCCTGATCAAGCGGTTCCCCTATCTGCCCGTGCTGAAGGAGGCCATCCTCTCGGCGCGGCCACGGCCGGTCACGGCCGACTACAACCAGGTCAGCCTGGTGATCTCCAGCGCCGTGTCCGGCGCGCTCAACCTCAGCAAGCCAGTAGACGAGACCGTCGCCGATCTGAAGCAGCAGCTCGGCGAGGTGATCCAGCCCGGAGGATAGATATGCGGAAACTCCCCATCGCGGTAGCTCTTCTCGGCGTCGCGGCCGCGGCATGCGGCACCTCGTCCGGCGGGGGCACCCAGGCCGGGTCGAGCAGCGCCCCCGGCGCCGGAGGCGCCAAGCCGCTCGCCGGCGTGAAGATCGAGGTCGCGGCCAAGTGGACCGGCGACGAGCAGGCCAACTTCGAGAAGGTGCTCAAGGCGTTCGAGGCCAAGACGGGCGCCAGCGTCACCTACGCCTCGACCGGCGAGGACACCGGCGCCTACCTCGGCCCCCGCATCGAGGGCGGCAACCCGCCGGACGTCGCGATCCTGCCCCAACCGGGCCTCGTCCAGCAGTACGCCGACCAGGGCGCGCTCAAGCCGCTGTCGTCGGAGGTGCAGGCGCAGATCGACCAGAACTACACCCCGTACTGGAAGGAGCTCGGCTCGGCCAAGGGCCAGGTGTACGGCGTGCTGGTGAAGGCGGCGCACAAGTCGCTCATCTGGTACCGCCAGTCGGCCTTCGACGACGCGGGCGCCCAGCCGGCGACGACGTGGGACGACCTGGTCAGCAAGACCGCGCAGACGCTGTCGGACTCCGGCACCACGCCGTTCGCGCTGTGCGCGGCCTCCGGATGGACGCTCACCGACCTGTTCGAGAACATCTACCTCTCCTCCGCCGGGCCGGACAACTACGACAAGCTGTCCAAGCACGAGATCCCCTGGACCGACGCCTCGGTCACCACGGCGCTGCAGAAGATGGCCCAGGTCGTCGGCAAGAAGGAGTTCATCCTCGGCGGCCCCTCGGGCGCGCTGCAGACCGACTTCCCGACCTGCGTCACCCAGGTGTACGGCCAGAAGAAGGCCGCCATGGTCATCGAGGCCGACTTCGTCGCCGCCTCCGTGCCGCAGTCGGGCGCGAAGGTCGGCGAGGAGGCGAAGATCATGCCGTTCCCGAAGGTGGGCGACACGGCCCCCGTCATCCTCGGCGGTGACGTCGCCGTGGTGATGAAGGACTCCAAGGGCGCGCAGGCGCTCCTGGAGTACCTGGCCTCCAAGGAGGGCGGCGAGGTCTGGGCCAAGCAGCCGGGCTACCTGTCCCCCAACCGCAACGTCTCCCCCGACAACTACCCGGACGACCTGACCAAGCAGCTCGCGCAGACGATCATCTCGGCCGGCGAGTCGGTGCGGTACGACATGTCCGACCTCGCGCCCAGCGCCTTCGGCGGCACCGACGGCAAGGGCGAGTGGAAGGACCTGCAGGACTTCCTCCGCAACCCCTCCGACGTGAAGGGCGCCCAGCAGAAGCTCGAGGCGGACGCCGCGAAGGCCTTCGAGAAGTAAGGAAGGACGGCCGTGACCGAACGGTTGGACGGCCCGCAGGCCCCCGGCGGCGGCGACGCCGCCGGGGAACCCCCCGGTCCGCGAGAAACCCCTCCCGCCGGCGTCACCGCCCCCGTGGCCGCCGCGGCCCCCGCGACGGCCGCGGTTCCGGCCGAGGGCGCGGCTCCCCCGCGCCTCGGTCCGTCGCCGCGGCTGGCGGTGATGTTCCTGCTCCCCGCGGTCCTCCTGCTGGCCGCGTGGATGATCTATCCGCTCATCTACTCCCTCGTCCGGAGCCTGTTCGACGCGAGCGGCAGCCGCTTCGTCGGGCTCGGCAACTACGGGTCGATCTTCACCGACTCCTCGACGCTGACCACGATCAGGAACAACGTCATCTGGGTCGTGGTGGCGCCGGTCGTCGTCACCGCGCTCGGCCTGATCTTCGCCGTGCTGACCGAGCGCATCCGCTGGGCCACCGCGTTCAAGCTCGTGCTGTTCATGCCGATGGCGGTGTCCCTGCTCGCGGCCGGGGTCATCTTCCGCCTCGTCTACGAGCAGGACCCCGACAAGGGCGTGGCCAACGCGATCATCACCACCGTGCACGACACGTTCTCCTCCAGCACCGGTTACCCCGGGGCCCGGCCCCGCGAGAACGACCAGGCGCCCGCCACCGTCCAGGGCGGCGCGGTGGTGGCCAAGCAGCAGGCCCAGCCCGGGCATCCGGTGCTGATCCCGCTCGTCGGCCTCAGCCAGGACCTGGTCAAGGACGCGGCCCCCGCCAAGGCGGCCCCGGCCGACGGCATCGGCGGCACGGTGTGGCTCGACGTCGTCCGCGGCGGCGGCGGCACGCTGAACCAGGTCGACCCGCAGGAGAAGGGACTGGCCGGGATCACGGTCGAGGCCGTCTCCGGCAGCACGGTCAAGGCGACCACCGAGACCGCCGACGACGGAACCTTCCGCTTCTCCGGCCTGCCCGCCGGGTCCTACGTCATCCGGCTGCCGCAGTCGAACTTCACGGCGCCGTTCAACGGCGTGACCTGGCTCGGCCCGGCGCTGATCACGCCCGCGATCATCGGGGCGTACATCTGGGTGTGGGCAGGGTTCGCCATGGTGCTGATCGCCGCCGGCCTGTCGGCGATCCCCCGGGACGCGCTGGAGGCCGCGCGGATCGACGGCGCCACCGAGTGGCAGGTGTTCCGCCGGATCACCGTGCCGCTGCTCGCGCCGGTCCTGCTGGTGGTCTTCGTCACGATGGTCATCAACGTGCTGAAGGTCTTCGACCTGGTCTTCATCATCGCGCCCGGCTCGGTGCAGCCGCAGGCGAACGTCATCGCCCTGGAGATGTGGCGGGTGTCGTTCGGCGGCGGCGGCAACCAGGGCCTCGGCAGCGCCCTGTCCATCTTCCTTCTGCTGCTGGTGGTGCCGTTCATGATCTTCAACATCCGCCGGTTCAGGAGGGACGAGTCATGACGACGACCGTGGCCGGGCAGCCGCGGCACGCGATGGCGATCCAACGCGGCCTCGCGAGCAGGGTCATCGACCGCCTGGGCGGCGGGGTCGTCCAGGTCTTCCTGGTCCTGGTCGCCGTGTTCTGGCTGGTCCCGACGCTCGGGCTGCTCGTCGTGTCGCTGCGCAGCGAGACGGCGAACAACTCCACGGGCTGGTGGACGCTGCTCACGAAGCCGGCGGAGATCACCTTCAAGAACTACTCGAACCTGCTGGCGTCGGGGTTCGGGCAGTCGTTCTGGAACACCGTGCTGATCACGGTGCCCGCGACGCTGCTGGTGATCGGCATCGCGGCGATGGCGGCGTACGCGTTCGCGTGGATCGAGTTCCCCGGCAGGGACGCGGTCTTCCTCGTGGTCATCGCCCTGCTCGTGGTCCCGGTGCAGATCGCGCTGATCCCGATCGCCAAGCTCTACGGGTTCCTCGGGATCTTCGGCTCGATCCTGGGCGTGGTCCTCTTCCACGTGGCCTTCGGCCTGCCGTTCGCGATCTTCCTGCTCCGCAACTTCTTCGTGGGCATCCCGCGTGAGCTGCTGGAGGCGGCGCGGATGGACGGCGCCCCGGAGTGGCGGATCTTCGCGACCGTCGTGTTCCCCCTGGCCAAGCCGGCGATCGCGTCGCTCGGGATCTTCCAGTTCCTGTGGGTCTGGAACGACCTGCTCGTCGCGCTGGTCTTCGCGGACACGGACAACCAGCCGATGACCAAGGCCCTGCAATCCCAGATGCGGCAGTTCGGCACCAACGTGGACATTCTCGCGCCGGGAGCCTTCCTGTCGCTGATCATCCCGCTGGTGCTGTTCTTCGCCTTCCAGCGGTACTTCGTCCAGGGCCTGCTCGCGGGCTCGGTCAAGTAGGGGCGCCTGAATGGTGTCCGGATGCGCGCTTCACGGGGGAATAAGCGCGCATCCGGACTAGGCCCCATTCTGTACGGCTGGAACCCGCGTTGTCCCGAGATCGGCAACCTCAGCGGGTTCCGGGGATGAGGCGTCGGATGCCCGCCTTCACGGGGGTAGGCGGGCATCCGATCTTTTCGTGAGCGACGCCGTGCGAGACTGGAAAAGCCGATAGAGTGCGCGACCATGGCAGGACGTCCGTTGCACGAAGTCGTCGAAGCCGGATGGGCCGAGGCCCTCGCCCCCGTCGCCGAGCGGATCGCCGCGATGGGCGACTTCCTCCGGCAGGAGATCGCCGAGGGCCGGCAGTACCTCCCGGCCGGCCCGAACGTCCTGCGCGCGTTCCAGCAGCCGCTGTCCGACGTACGGGTGCTGATCGTGGGCCAGGACCCCTACCCCACCCCCGGGCACCCGGTGGGCCTGAGCTTCTCGGTCGCCCCCGACGTCCGCCCGCTGCCGGGCAGCCTGGTGAACATCTTCAAGGAGTACATGGCCGACCTCGGCTACCCCCCGCCGTCCAACGGCGACCTCACCCCCTGGACGGAGCAGGGCGTCCTGCTGCTCAACAGGGTGCTGACGGTCATGCCGGGCAAGCCCGCCTCCCACCGGGGCAAGGGCTGGGAGGAGGTCACCGAGCAGGCCATCACGGCGCTGGTCGCCCGCGGCGGCCCGCTCGTGGCGATCCTGTGGGGCCGTGACGCCCGCAACCTTCGGCCCATGCTCGGTCAGGTGCCGTGCATCGAGTCGGCCCACCCGAGCCCGCTGTCGGCGCGCAGCGGCTTCTTCGGCTCCCGGCCGTTCAGCCGCGCCAACCAGCTTCTGGAGCAGCAGGGCGCGGCTCCCGTCGAGTGGAAACTGCCCTGATGGCTGCCGATAGGATCACCACCATGAGCGATGGAACGGACACGGCTCGCTATCTCCGCCTCACCGTCGACCTGGTGGTCGAGGTCCTCGATGTCGGCGCGCTGCAGGCGGCGGCGCTGAGCGAGATCCGCGACCCCCAGACCGAACTGGACGACGCCGAGCGCCAGGAGCAGATCGAGCTGGTCAACTCCGATGAGACCGGAGCCGCTGCGCTGCAGTGGCTCATCGAGCCCGACCACGTGCTGGGCCTGGTCGAGCACGTGACCGAGGTGGAGCCCCGCGAGGCCATGCTGGGCGTCGAGCCGTCCGACGGCGTCCTCGACGAGGACGAGGACGGCCACGATCACGATCACGATCACGACGGCCCTGGCCACCTCGCCTGACTCTTCCCCCCGTATACCTTGTCCGGACGCGTGCCGGGGCGGCCTCCTCCGTCACCGGCACGCGTCCGCGACGTCCGCTCACGGCCCCGCGCGGCGTACCGCGCGGGGCCGCGTGCGCTGGTGGTGGGCCCCGCGAAGCGTGCCGTGCGGGGCCGCAGCCCCAAGTCCGGGCGCGGACCCGCGGGGCATGGCGTGCGGTGACGCAGCCCGTCCCGGCGCGGACCCGCGGGGCATGGCGTGCGGTGACGCAGCCCGTCCCGGCGCGGACCTGCGGGGCATGGCGTGCGGTGACGCAGCCCGTCCGGGCGCGCACCTGCGGGGCGGTGCCGTGCGGGGTCGCACCTGAACGCGGGCGCGGGCCTGGGGTGCGCTCGCGTCAGGGAGCGGTCTTGCGCGCCACGCCCGACACCCCGAGGACCGCGAACTTCCGCTGCATCGCCGGCTCGATGAACCCGCTCTGGTCGATCATCTCGAAGTCGCCGAAGAACCCGGCGACCTCGGCGACCGTACGGGGAAAGAGGTTCGACGAGCTCGCGGCGTAGACGTCCTGGACCTGCTCGGTGTCGAGGGCCCGTTGCTCGGTGCGCGTCATGTGGGTGATGACGAGGTGGCTGCCCGGGGCCATCGCGTCGCGCAGCAGGGCGACCTGCTCGTACGGATCGGGCAGGAAGTGGAGCACCGCTACGAGGAGGACGGCGACCGGCTCCGCCCAGTCGACCAGCCCCGTCGCGGCCGCCTCCGACACGATCTTCTCAGGCTCGCGGAGGTCGCCCTCCAGGACGGCGACACCCGGCGAGCCCGCCAGGATGGCGCGTCCGTGCACGCACACCACAGGGTCGTTGTCCACGTAGACGGTGCGGGCGGCGGGGTTCACCGACCGGGCGGCCTCGTGCACGTTGTCCTGCGTGGGCAGTCCCGCCCCGATGTCCAGGAACTGGCGGATGCCCGCCTCCCCCGCCAGATGACGGACCGTCTGCCCAAGGAAGCGGCGGTTGTGCCGCACCCCGTCGCGCGACTCGGGGAACATCATGAGGATCTTCTCCGCCGCCTCGCGGTCGGCGGCGAAGTTGTCCTTGCCACCCAGCATGTAGTCGTAGATGCGGGCGGCGTTGGGCGTAGAGACGTCTATGCCCCGAGGGGGATCACGGTCCGCCATGCCCGGATCATATTCGTACCGGACCGGCGGAGAGGGGCGTTTCCGGGCACCAGGCCCGATGATCCTCGGTTCCGTCACGAGCTCAGCAGCTGCTCGCGCCGCTGGGCGAGCTGTTCCTGCTGGCGGGAGAGGTCCGCGCAGCGGGCGCCGAGCTGGTCGACCATGCCGCCGGCCCATTCGGCGACCTCCCGGACCGCCTCGGCGGTGCGCGCGATCCGCTGGTGTTTCAGGGCGTCGGTGATGATGTTGTCGAAGAAGACGTCCGCGAACCAGCGGGTGTCCACCTTCGGCAGCTGCGGGGAGGCGGCCACGCCAATGTCGGCCAGCTCCCGGGAGAACCGGTCGAGCTCGCGCTGTGCGTGCCAGGCCGCCTCGTCCGCCTGCCGAAGGTGGCCGTGCTCCACCATGTCGGCGAAGCCGCCTCCGGCGCCGAACATGTCGAACGTGGAGGCACCCCGGGCGCTGCCCAGATGCCGCAGGACGTACCCGACCGCCTGGCTCGCGGCCATGCCGGCCTGGTGGGCCTCCTGGTGCTCGCGCAGGTCGGCCGCCGTGTCGGCGAGGCGGGCGGCGAGGTCGGCCAGGTCGCGGCCCCGGGGGTCGCCCGACTCGACCAGCATCCGCTCCTTGCTGGCCAGCAGCACCTCCAGCTCGTGCTGCGGGGCGCCCAGCGCGGCGAGTTCCTGGTCGGTGGTCCGGAGGTCGGAGGTGAGCCACTCCAGGCGGGACCGCTGGCCGGCCACGCGCTGCCGCGCGGCCGCCGCCTCCGCCCGCTCCCTGGCCAGCCTCTCCTCCTTGTTCCCGGTCAGCCCGGACAGGAAGGCCGAGAAGCCGCCCTGCTCCAGCTTCACGACGTCCCTGTCCTCCTTGGCCAGCTGGCGTTCCAGCCCGACGAGGAGGTTCCCGACCTCGTCGATCTGCCCCAGCAGGGTGACGCGTTGCCGGGTCAGCTGGTCCCGGCGGCGGGCCCGGTCGCGGGCCTGACGGATCTCATCGTCGATCGCGGCGAAGTCGGTCACAATCTCCAGACGCACGGCCCGCCCGGAACGTTCCCCATGTCCGGGAGGGGGTGTCAGGGCACGAGAACGATCTTTCCGGTCACGTGCCCGGTCTCGCCCAGCTCGTGCGCTTTGGCGACCTCGTCGAGCGGGATCACCTGGTCGACGTGGAGGGTGAGCCGCCCGGCCTCGACGAGGGCGGTGAGCTGGGCGAGGTCCGCGGCCGAGGGCCGGACGCTGACGGCCTCCACCCGCACTCCCCGCTCCGCGGCCTCCTCGGGCGTGATCCCGAGATTGGCGGGGAGCGCGCCCACGAGCAGGCCGCCGGGCCTCAGCAGCCGGGCCGACCGCTCGCCGTACTCCCCGCCGACCAGGTCGAACACCACGTCCACCGGGCCGGTCTCCGAGACGAAGTCGGCCGTCGTGTAGTCGATCAGCTCGTCGGCGCCGAGGCCGCGGAGGAAGTCGTGCTTGGCCGCCCTGGCGGTGCCGATGACGTGGGCGCCACGCGCCTTGGCGATCTGGACCGCCAGGTGGCCGACGCCTCCGGCGGCCCGGTGGATGAGCACGCGCTGCCCCTCCTCCAGCCGGGCGATCCCGACGAGCGCTTGCCAGGCGGTGAGGCCCGCCATCGGGAGCGCGCCCGCCTGCTCGACGGCCAGGCCCGACGGCCTGCGGACGATCTCGTCGGCCGAGGCGACCGCGTACTCGGCGTAGGCGCCCGCCTCGGCCGGATAGGCCAGCAGGCCCAGGACCTCGTCGCCGGTGGCGAAGGCCGACACGCCGGCGCCCGTCTCCTCGATCGTGCCCGCGGCGTCCCAGCCCAGGACGAACGGCGGGTCGCCGAGCAGCGGGTAGTAGCCGGACCGCACCGCGGCGTCCACCGGGTTGTAGGCGGCGGCCCCGACTCTGAGCAGAACCTGCCCGGGACCGGGCTCGGGCCGGTCCGTCTCCTCCGCCCGCAGGACGGAGGGGTCGCCGAAGGCGGACTGCGTGATGGCTCGCATCTCGAACTCCTCGAGTGAGGGAACTCTGCCGGCGTCAATCGTGCGCGATCGCGGTATCCAATCGAAAGAAGCCACCTTTTGGTGGTATAGGTACCTCAGGGAAACCATGCCACGGCTGCGTCAGGCGGCGAGGAGACCGGGCGTGTGGTGGGGGCGGTCGCCTGTGGTGCCCTCGGCGGGGAGATCGACCCTCAGGCAGGCGCGGCCGGCCACGGCGGGTGTGAGCCGCACCAGGAACGGGTCTCCCTCCGGATCGGGCGACCCGGCGACCTCGGCCACCTCGCGGCCGGCCAACCGAATCCGCCGGTCGATCGTCCGGAGGAGGGCGTGCGGTTCACGGGCGTGCGGTTCACGGGCGTGCGGTTCACGGGCGTGCGGATGGCGGGTGTGCGGTTCGCGGGCGAGCCAGGCCAGATGGCCGGAGAGCAGGTGCTCGGCGACGGGGAGCAGGGTCGCGACGGCGCACAGGCTGTGCGGGCAGGGCCCGCCGTCCAGGACGACCTCCGGGAGGCCGAACCGGCTCAGACCCCGGCTCGCCACCCGCAGGCACGTGCACACGCCGGCGCCGAGCGGGTCGCAGGCGGCGCCCGAGCGGCTCTCGTCGACGTCCACGGCCCAGCCGAGCCAGTCGTCGCCGACCCGGAACTCCTGCCGCTCCCCCGGGCAGTCGGGACAGTGGTCCACCACGGCTCCCGTCAATGGATCGACGATCACCCCGCCGTAGGCTTCGGCGACCCCGCGGGCGGCCGCCCTGGCCGCCTGTGCCGCCTCGGGTTGCTCGGTCACGGGGGCGGTGCTCGACACCACGACGTGGTAGCGGGCCCGGTGGACCTGTTCATGGGGACCGGCGGGCAGGTCCGTCCCGCGCCAGGGCGACCGGCTCTGCCGGTACGCCTCGATCTCCAGCCGGGGCGTGCCGAGCGCGTCCATGGCCCGGCGCCGGTGCGCCCGTCCCATCCGCCACGGCACGATGGACGACAGCTCCGTGGGCGTGCGGTCCGCGGCCACGACGAACACGGACGTCGTCTCCGCCGGAACCGAGTAGCTGATCTTCATGCGGGCCTCCTCCGTTCGCTGGAGACCTCAGAGTGCCTCTCCGGCTCCCGGCCCCTCCCCGCCGAACACGGTTCTGTGGAAAACCGGTACGCATCCTGGGTGAAGCGCACCCTCCCTTGCGACCCCTTCAACCAAGTCGACCGCTTTACCCTCGGATTCATGGACAATCCGGACGTTGCCGGTGGCGAGAATGCGCTGGGCGCGTTCCTGCGGGAGCGGCGCGCGCTCGCCAAGCCGGAGCAGTACGGCATCGTCTCCCAGGGTCGCCGCCAGGTGAGGGGCCTGCGGCGCGAGGAGGTGGCCATGCGCGCCGGGCTGAGCACCGGCTACTACACGAGACTGGAGCAGGGGCGGGAGCGCAACCCCTCGCCCGAGGTGCTGCGGGCCGTGGCCCACGCGCTCCGGTTCGACGAGCCCTCACGGGCCAAGCTGGAGATGCTGGCCCGGTCCCTCACACGGAACGTGCGACCGCGCGGCGAGAAGGTGAGCCCCCATCTGCTGCGGCTCATGGACGACCTGGCACGTCACCCGGCCTTCGTCCTCGGGCACGCGTACGACATCCTGGCCCGCAACCGGCTGGCCGCCATGCTCCTGGGCTGCTTCGCCGAGGCCGACAACCTGGCCCGGATGGTGTTCCTCGACCCCGCGGCCCACGACTTCTACCGCGACTGGGAGCGCGCCGCGCAATCCGTGGTGGCCGCCCTGCGCCCGCCGGCCGCGCGGATGCCCGACGATCCCCGCCTCACGGCGCTCGTGGGCGAGCTGTCGATGAAGAGCAGTGCGTTCCGGCGCCTGTGGGGGCGCCACGACCTCACCTGTAAGACGTCCGAGGCCAAGGCCTTCCGCCACCCCGAGGTCGGCGACCTCGACCTCCACTACGAGGCGTTCGCGGTCAACAGCTCCCCCGGACAGCAGCTCGTCGTGTACCAGGCCGAGCCCGCATCCCCCTCAGCCGACGCCCTCGCGCTGCTCGGCACCCTCGCCGCCTCCCGTGAGGAGCGCGTACGGGACGAGGACCGCCCCCGCAGATGAGCGGTCAGGCTCGCGGGAGCCGGACCACGAAGGCCGCCCCGCCCGCCGTCGACCGCTCCACGTGCACGTCGCCCTCGTGGCCGTACACGATGTTGCGCACGATCGCCAGGCCGAGTCCGGTCCCGCCGCGCTCGCGGCAGCGGGCGGCGTCCAGGCGGGTGAAGCGGTCGAAGATCCGCTCCCGGTCCGCCTCGGCGATCCCCTCCCCGTCGTCCGCAACGACGAGTTGCGCCGCCGCGCCGGTGGGGCAGACATGGACGAGCACGAGGGTCCTCGCGTGCCGCTGCGCGTTGTCGAGCAGCTCCGCGATCATCCGCCTGAGCCTCGCGACCATGCCTCGCACCAGCACTCCCGGCTCGGCGTGCACCTTGACGTCGATCCGGTCGGCGCGCCGGGCCAGCTCGGTCCGGACCAGCTCGCCCAGATCCAGCAGGACGGGCTCGGCCGGCTGGGCGGCGGCCTGGAGCTGAGCCAGCAGGTAGAGGTCGTCGACCAGCGACTGCAGTCGTTCCACGTCGTTGAGCGCCCGTTCGAGCAGGTCGTCCACGTCGATCTCACCCGGATGCAGGCGGGCCTCCTCCAGCTGGGCCCGCAGCCCCGCGATGGGCGTGCGCAGCTCGTGGGACACGTCGGCCTCGAACCGCCGCTGCCAGTCGATGGCCCGGTACAGCCTGCCCGACATGGTGTCGATGCCGCGCTTGATGCTGCGTTCCAGCTCATCGAGTTCGCAGAGGCACTCGCGCAGGTGGCGGAGTGATGTCATCACCGGGCTCCTTCCCCCGACCGGCAAGAGGAATTACCCCAAAGGGCTACATACCCGCCTCTTCTGCCGCTTTCGCGGGCAAGCCACAGACGGCACGACGGGTCGAGCGAGGGTCCGGAGCGGCTCCGTCAGACCTGGACGATCGCGAGGGACTGGGCGGGCAGGTAGACGTCGCCGTCGATCGTGCGGACGGCCTCGTCGGAGGCGAGGACGATCCGGGTGGCGCCCGGCGAGAGCCGTACGGGGACGGGGAGGGAGCCGACGTTGGCGACGACCCGCAGCGAGCCGCGCTCCACCACGACGAAGTGGCGGTCCTCGTCGACGCGGACCCCGACCCGGTCGAGGCGGGGATCGGCGAGGTCGGGGTGCGACTTGCGCAGCGCGATCAGGTCGCGGTACCAGCCGAGCAGCGAGGCGTGGCCGTCCTCCGACAGCTCGTTCCAGTCGAGCTTGGAGCGCAGGAACGTCTCCTCGTCGCCCGGCTCGGGGGCCTTCCAGTCGTAGCCGAAGCCCTCGAACTCCTTCCGGCGCCGCTCGCCCTCACCCTCGGCCAGATGCGGCTCGAAGTGGTCGGTGAAGAAGTAGAACGGCGTGCTGGCGCCCCACTCCTCGCCCATGAACAGCATCGGCGTGAACGGCGAGGTCAGCAGCAGGCCGGCGGCGACCCAGAGGTGCTCGGGCTCCATCCGGTCCCCGTTGGGCCGGTTGCCGATCTGGTCGTGGTTCTGTACGCAGCAGACGAACCGGTAGCCCGGGACGCCCGTCGCCGGCCGGCCGTGGCTGCGCCCGCGAAAGCTGGAGTAGGTCCCGTCGTGGAAGTACGCCGAGGTGAGCACCTTGGCCAGGGCCGACAGCGCCCCGAAGTCGCGGTAGTAGGCCTGGGTCTCGCCGGTGACGGCGGCGTGGATGGCGTGGTGAACGTCGTCGTTCCAGCTCGCGTGCATGCCGAGGCCACCCGCCTCGCGAGGGGTGACCATGCGGGGGTCGTTGAGGTCGGACTCGGCGATCAGCGTGAGCGGCCGGCCGACGATCGCGGACAGCGCGTCGACCTCGGCTGACAGCTCCTCCAGGAAGTGGACGGCGCGCTTGTCGTGCAGCGCGTGCACGGCGTCGACCCGGAGCCCGTCGATGTGGTAGTCGCGCAGCCACTGCAGCGCGTTCTCGATGAAGTAGCGCCGCACGCCGTCCGAGCCGGGGCCGTCGAGGTTGACCGCGTCGCCCCAGTAGGACCCCTTCGCGTCGTGGAAGTACGGCCCGAACTTGGCCAGATAGTTGCCGGAGGGGCCGAGGTGGTTGTAGACGACGTCGAGGATCACCCCGAGGCCGGCCTGGTGGCAGGTGTCGACGAAGCTCTTCAGCCCGTCAGGACCGCCGTACTCCTCGAACACCGCGTAGAGGTCGACGCCGTCGTAGCCCCAGTTGCGGGTGCCGGGCACCGGGGCGACCGGCATGATCTCCACGAAGTCGACGCCCAGGTCGACCAGGTGGTCGAGCTTCTTGGCCGCCCCGCGGAACGTGCCCTCGGGGCTGAAGGTGCCGACGTGCAGCTCGTAGATGACCGAACCGCGCAGGTCGCGGCCGTGCCAGTCCTGGTCGCCCCAGGTGTACCGGCCGTGGTCGTGGACCCGGCTCGGCCCGTTCACGCCGTACGGCTGCTGCCGGGTGCGGGGGTCGGGGAACGGGCCGTCGCCGTCGACGTAGAAGGCGTAGTCGAGGCCGTGCTCGTCGCCGGGGGCGGTCCACCAGCCGCCCTCACCCGAGGTCATGTCGTGCCGGTCGCCCCTGTACTCGACCTCGACGCGCGTCGCCTGGGGCGCCCAGACCTCGAACATGCTCACTCCCCCTGCCGTAACCGTGCACCCACCCACTTTCCCTGATGTGCGGCGATATTCACCCTTCCAGGATCGCGATGGGGTAACAGGACAGCAGGTGGGCCATGGGGATCCGGCCGGTGTGCTCCGCCCCGGTGAGCAGGTCGCGCCAGCGGCCGGGCGGCAGCGCGAGGGTCTCGCTCCCCCAGCCGCCGCGCCGCTCCAGCCCGACCGGCAGCCGGGTCGCCACCGCGACCGCCCGGTCGCCGCGGGCGAAGGCGATCGCGTGCTCCCCCGCCTCGATCGGCGTGTACGGCGCCTCGGGATCGAACCGCTGCCGCAGCTTGAGGGCGGTGGTGGTGACGAGCAGCTTCTGGCCGTCCCAGCTGTCGTCGGGGGCGGCGAGCAGCCGGCGCCGCCGCCCGAAGTCGACGGGCCGCCGGTTGTCGGGGTCGACCAGGGAGAAGTCGGTGATCTCGTTGCCCTGGTAGACGTCGGGCACGCCCGGCATCAGCAGCTGGACGACCTTCTGGCCCAGCGAGTTGACCCGGGCGTACCGGTCGACGACCTCGGTGAACGAGGCCACGGAGTAGCCGCACACCTCGATCGCCCGGCGGGCGAACTCCCTGACGCCGTCCTCGTAGGCCGGGTCGGGGTTCATCCAGGAGATCGTGGTCTTGGCCTCGCGGGCCGCCTTGAGGAGGTAGTCGGTGAAGCGCTCGACCGAGATGGGCCAGGCCGCCATGAGCGACTGCCAGGCGAGGTAGTCGAGCCGGGGGTCGAAGGACACCGACGCCGCCCAGGAGTCGACGGCGAGCGCCCACTCCTCCGGCATCTCCGACAGGACGGCGAGGCGGGCCCGGACGTCCTCCGAGCGCTTGGTGTCGTGGGTGGACAGCGTGGTCATCGTCCGGGGCGGGAGCCCGGCGGCGAAGGCGTGGAACTCGGCCGGCGACACCCCGAACCGGTCGGGCTCGCCGCCCACCTCGTTGAGGCAGGCCAGCGGATACCAGCGGTAGAGCGCGGTGTCCTCCACGCCCTTGGCCATCACCGGCCCGCAGGTCTGCTGGAACCTCGTCACCGCCTCGGGCGGGCCGTACAGGACGAGGTTGGCGGTCTTGGCGACGGCGTCGGGGTCGGTGCGCGCCGCCGCCTCGCGGGCGGCCTCCTGGATCAGCCGCACCGACTCCTCCGGCGGCTGCTCCCCCGGGTTGACGTACGCCCGGTAGACGGGCATGGCGGCCAGCAGCTCGGCGACGGCGTCGCGCAGGCCGGGGTCGCCGAGGTCCGCGGTCAGCCGGTCGACCTCGCCGCGGAAGAACAGCTCGATGACGTGCTTCTTCGACTCGTGCCGCACGTCCTCGTAGCCGTCCTGCACGCCGGTGTGGCGGGCGAACGTCTCGATCAGCCGTTCGCGCGAGGACGGGTCGACGAACAGCCGGGTGATCATGTTGAGCGCGTCGTATCCCGTCGTGCCGTCGCACGGCCAGTCGGACGGGAGCCGCTCGTCGTCGATGAGGATCTTCTCCACCCACAGCGGCCCGGGCACGTGGGGACGCAGCCGGCGCAGGTAGCCGCGGGGGTCGGCCAGGCCGTCGGGGTGGTCGACGCGCAGGCCCTCGACGACCCCCTCGTCGATGAGGCGGAAGGTCACGGCGTGGGTCGCCCGGAACACCTCCGGGTCCTCCACGCGCAGGCCCAGCAGGGACGACACGTCGAAGAACCGGCGGTATCCCGGGCTCTCCCGCCAGTTGACCAGGCGGTAGTGCTGGGCCTCCAGCAGCTCCGGCAGCGGCAGGTGCCCGGTGCCCGGGCGGATGGGGAACTCGTGGTCGTAGTAGCGCAGGACCTGCCCGTCGACCACGAGGCCGCCCGGCTCGTCGCCGAGCACGGGGAGCGCCACCGGCCACTGGAAGTCGAACCAGCGGGCGTGCGGCGACTCGGGTCCGTCACGCAGGGCCGACCAGAGCTGGACGTTCTCCGACTCCGGCAGCGGGACCGTCATGTGGTTGGGCACGATGTCGGAGATCAGCGGCATCCCCCGTGCAGCCAGCGCCCGCAGCCCCTCCTCGCCGCCGAACTCGTCGCGGATCCGGGCGTGGTCGACGACGTCGTAGCCGTGCCGCGACTCGCGGACGGCCTGCAGGATCGGCGACAGGTAGAGACGGCCGGCCCCGAGCTCCCGCAGGTAGTCCACGAGGTCGGCGGCCTCCGCGAAGCCGAAGTCCGGCGTGAGCTGGACACGGTAGGTGGATGTCACGGAACCGCCCTTCGAGTCGACTGGCCGGCGCCCCGCCCGCGCACCGGAAACCGCGGCGGGACAGGACCTCCGCCCAGGCTACGTGCCTTTCATCGGACGCCCGACCGAGATCGGCCGCCCTGTGGACAACCGGCGCCCGGCGTCACTCGACGCGGCGCAGGACCCGGACCGAGCGGCCGGCGACCGGCACGCCCTCGCCGGCCCGGCACACGCGCGACTCGCCCGGCATCGGCGTGGCCGTGTCCAGCTCGGTCGCCCACATCTCGCCGTAGTCCTTGGGCACGGTGAACTTGATCACCTCGTGGTGCGCGTTGAACAGCAGCAGGAACGAGTCGTCGCTGATCCGCCTGCCGCGGCGGTCGGGCTCGGTGATCGCGGCGCCGTTCAGGAACACCGCGAGCGCCTTGGCGTACCCGTTGTGCCAGTCGGCGTCCGCCATCTCCGTCCCGGAGGGCGTGAGCCACGCGATGTCGCTGAGCTGGTCGTGCGAGCCCCGCACCGGCCTGCCGTAGAAGAAGCGGCGGCGGCGGAAGACCGGGTGGTCGCGGCGCAGCCGGGCGAGCCGCCGGGTGAACTCGAGCAGTTGCCGCTTCTCCCTGACCTCGGCGTCGTCCACCGAGCCGTCGCCCTCGTCGAAGATCGCCGACCAGTCCACCCAGCTGATGTCGTTGTCCTGGCAGTACGAGTTGTTGTTGCCGCCCTGAGTGCGGCTGATCTCGTCGCCGTGGGACAGCATCGGCACGCCCTGCGACAGGAACAGCGTGGTCAGGAAGTTGCGCTTCTGCCGCTCGCGCAACTGGGCCACCGGCCCGGTGGCCGGGCCCTCGACCCCGCAGTTCCAGGAGCGGTTGTCGTCGGCGCCGTCGTGGTTGTCCTCGCCGTTCGCCTCGTTGTGCTTGTCGTTGTACGACACGAGGTCCTGCAGGGTGAACCCGTCGTGGCAGGTGACGAAGTTGATCGACGCGGCCGGGCGCCGGCTGTCGTCCTGGTAGAGGTCGCTCGACCCGGTCAGCCGCGAGGCGAACTCGGGCAGCGCGGCCGGCTCGCCCCGCCACAGGTCACGGATCGTGTCGCGGTAGCGGCCGTTCCACTCGGTCCAGCGGGCCGGGAAGTTGCCGACCTGGTAGCCGCCGGGCCCGACATCCCACGGCTCGGCGATGAGCTTGACCTGCGACAGGACCGGGTCCTGCTGGACGAGGTCGAAGAACGCGCTCAGCCGGTCGACCTCGTGCAGCTCGCGCGCCAGCGAGGCGGCCAGGTCGAAGCGGAAGCCGTCCACGTGCATGTCGCGCACCCAGTAGCGCAGCGAGTCCATGATCAGCTGCAGCGAGTGCGGGCTGCGCATCTGCAGGCTGTTGCCGGTGCCCGTGGTGTCCATGTAGTAGCGGCGGTCGTCCTCGACGAGCCGGTAGTAGTTGGCGTTGTCGATGCCCCGCATGGACAGGGTCGAGCCCAGGTGGTTGCCCTCGGCCGTGTGGTTGTACACCACGTCGAGGATCACCTCGATGCCGGCCTCGTGGAGGGCCTTGACCATCGCCTTGAACTCCAGCACCTGCCCGCCGCGCTCCTGCGAGCTGGCGTACGCGTTGTGCGGCGCGAAGAAGCCGATGGTGTTGTAGCCCCAGTAGTTCGACAGCCCCCGCTTCTCCAGCATGTGGTCGGTGACGAACTGGTGCACCGGCATGAGCTCGATCGCCGTCACGCCGAGGCTCGTCAGGTGGTCGATGATCTCCGGGTGGCCGAGCGCCGCGTAGGTGCCCCGGATCCGCTCCGGGATCCTCGGGTGGTTGATCGTCAGGCCCCGCACGTGGGCCTCGTAGATCACCGTGTCGTGGTACGGCGTCGCCGGCGGCCGGTCGTGCCCCCAGCCGAAGAACGGGTTGACCACGATCGACCGCGGGACGTACGGCGCGGAGTCGCTGTCGTCACGGCTGTCCGGCTCGCCGAAGCGGTAGCCGTACACGGCCTGGTCCCACTGGACCGCGCCGTCGACCGCCTTGGCGTACGGGTCGAGCAGCAGCTTGCTGGGGTTGCACCGCAGCCCCTCGCCCGGGGAGTACGGCCCGTGGACGCGGTACCCGTACCGCTGGCCGGGCCCCACCCCGGGCAGGTAGCAGTGCCAGACGAAGCCGTCGACCTCGGTGAGCGCCACCCGCTCCTCGTTGCCGTGGTCGTCGAACAGGCACAGCTCGACGCGCTCGGCCACCTCGCTGAACAGCGCGAAGTTGGTGCCGGCGCCGTCGTAGGTCGCTCCGAGGGGATAGGAGTCCCCCGGCCAGATCTCCCTCACGGGACCTCCTCGCCCTCTGGCCCGGCGGTCCACACGGGAAGGTCCCGGCGCCCACCGGCTCTATGGTCGCGCTCGCTGCCGAGCCCCCTCCCAGGGTGCCCGCTCACAAGATCGTGTAGGTGACAGTGGTTCACAAGACATCGTGCCTGCCCAGAAAAGCCTTCGACAGTCCCGCCACGTTAACTGCGGGTATTGGAAAGGGGTGAACGCCGCAAATGGGCGTTCACCCCAGTGATCTCCTCGGGATCAGGCCGCGACCTCGGAATACTCCGCGGCGTCGCCGCGCAGGACGGTCGAGGGGCGCCCGTCGACGCCCACCGGCACGTCCCCGGCGACGGTCACGCGCTGCAGCCGCCGCGGCTGGGCGCCGAAGTCGTGGATCACCCGGTGCTGGGTCGCCCGGTTGTCCCAGACCGCGACGTCGCCGGGCGCCCAGTGCCAGCGGACCGTGTTCTCGGCCTTGGTCACCTGCTGCTGGATCAGCCGGATGACCGCCTCCGACACGTCGGAGGGGTGGCCGGCGATCCGCCGCGCGAAGTCGCCGAGCAGAATCGACCGCTCCCCCGTCTCGGGGTGGACCCGGACGACCGGGTGCTCGGTCTCGTACACGGTGGAGGCGAAGACCTCGGCGTGCGCCTTCGCCCGCTCCGGGTCGTCGGCGAACGCGACGCGCGCGTAGTCGTAGGCGTTGGTGTGCACCGCGCGCAGCCGTTCCACCAGGTCGCGCAGCTCGGCCGGCAGGTCGAGGTAGGCGGCCACGGTGTTGGCCCACAGGGTGTCGCCCCCGGCGGACGGCACCTCGATCGCGCGCAGCACCGACGCCTGCGGCGGCCGGTCCACGAACGTGACGTCGGTGTGCCAGCGGTCCACCTTCTGGCCGCCGCGGTAGTCGAGGTCGAGGATGTTGCGGTGCCCGTCGAGCGCGGGCACGGTCGGGTGCGCCGTCGTGAGCGGGCCGAGCAGCCCGGCGAAGGCCACCTGCCCCTCGGCGTCGAGGTGGTCCTGCCCCCGGAAGAAGATCACCTTGTGCCGGAGCAGCGCGTTCCCGATCTCCTTCAGGGTGGCCCCGTCCAGGTCGCCTCCGAGCTTCACGCCGGAGACTGTCGCCCCGATGCGGCCGGCGACAGGAGAGATGTACAGGTCAGCGGACATGTCTTGAGCGCCTTTCCTTTGTCGTCCAGTACGGCCTCGCCGTACGAAGGGGAGAGCGGGGATCAGGCGGTGCGACACAGGGCGCCGGCCACGCGGCAGAAGTCCACGTGGCCGCGCCGGGTGAGCCCCTCGGATGGCGTCATGGGACCGACGCTAACCCGACATTCCATGCAAAGCAAGTAGGTTTTGTGGTTATAGCTCGGCGAGCAGGTCGAGGACGGCCCGCTCGTACACGAGCGCGCCGGACCGGCGGACGAAGCCCAGGGCCGACCGCAGGCGGGCGGCCGCCTCCTCCCGCTCGCCGAGGGCCAGCGCCAGGCGGCCGAGGCAGAGGTCGGCCACCGACCACCCGAGCAGCCGTCCCGCGTTCGGCGCGAGCCGGTCCCGGAGGTCCGCGGCCGCCCTTCCCGCGTCCACGGCGGCGCGGACCGCCGGATCGTCCGCGGACGCCAAGGAGAGGCAGACCTCGCTGAGCAGGTCGGGGATGAACCGGTACGCCAGGTCGCCCTCCACGTCGGCGAAGCCGTCGCGCGCCAGTGCGGCGAACGCCTCCGCGGCCTCCGCGCGCCTGCCGAGGTCGAGCAGCGCGGCGCAGCGCAGCACCCGCCAGCCCGGCTGGCCGGGGCGGTCCTCCAGAGCGCGGCCGGCCAGGTCGAGCGCCCGCGCCGCGTCGCCGCGCGCCCGTGCGACCACGCAGCGGAAGACGCGAGCGCGCAGCTCGGCGTCGTCGCGCCCGAGGCCGCCCTCGGGATGGACCCTCGCGGACTCCACGGCCTCCGCGAGCGCCCGGTCGAGGTCGCCTCCCAGGTAGGCCCGCACGGCGGACAGCCAGGCCGCGAGGCTGAGCAGGGCGGGCTGCCGCACCCTGCGGGCCGTGTCCGTCAGCCACTCAAGAAGGGGGTCGGCCGCCGCCGTCTCGCCCTGCTTGACCAGCTCGAAGTACTCCGCCTCCCGTGCCAGCCACTCGGCGACCAGGTCGCCCGTCCGCGCCGCGACCTCGGCCATCTCGTCGATCGCGGCCTGCCGCTCGGCGTGCGCGGCCACGCCGCGCGACAGGATCTCGTACGCGCTGAGCCCGCGCAGCAGCGCCCGGTCGTCGCCGCGCCGCCGGGCCAGTCGTACGGCCTCGGACGCGAGGGCGACGCTCTCCTCGACGGGACGGGAGAAGTAGCCGGTGACCGCGGAGGCGGCGAGGAGCTGAGCCCGCCAGGGCGAGCGGTCGTCCCGCTGAGCCCGCAGGGCCGCCTCGATCCCGGCGGCGAGGGAGCCGCCCGCCGCCCACTCCTCGTACCCGGCCCAGGACAGCGGATCGGATCGGCCGAGGGCGGCGCGCGCGAGCCGCTCGTCGTCGCCGAGGCGCGCGGCGATCCCGGCCGCCTCCTGCAGCGCGGCGTGCGCCCGGCCCGTCGACCCGGCCGCCGCCAGGGCGTCGGCCAGGTCCAGCAGCAGGTCGCAGTGGAGCGCCGGGTCCGCCGGGGAGAGCCGGTCGACGAGCGCGACGGCCTCCCGCAGGTGCCCCGCGGCGTCCTCGTGGGCGAACTGGGCGGTCGCGTGGGCGGCGGCCCGGCGCGCGCAGGCGATCGCCACCTCCGGCGTGCCGGAGACCGGCAGCCCCTCGCGGTAGTGGTGGGCCAGCTCCGCGGGATGGGCGCCGCGCCGTTCGAGCGCGGCGGCGATCCGGGCGTGGACCCTGCGCCGGCCCAGCGGCGGGAGGCCGTCGCGCAGGGCCTCGCGCACGATGTCGTGAGCGAACCGGTACACCAGGTCGCGCTCGACGAGCAGCCGCGCCCGGACCGCCGCGTCGAGCACGTCGAGCGCCGCGTCGCGCGGCACCCCGGCCACGTCGAGCAGGACGTCCAGACCCGCCTCGCGGCCGAGCAGCGCGGCGGCCGCCAGGACCTCGGGGGCGCCCGGCGGCAGCGCCGCCACCCGGGCCGCGACCACGTCGGCGACCGCGCCGGGCGCGTCCTCCCCCAGGTGGGCGACCTCGCCGAGGAAGAACGGGTTGCCGCCGGTCCGCCTGGCCACCTCCGCCGCCCGGGCGGCGTCGGCGCCCGCCCTGCGCAGGTACTCGGCGACGTCGTCCTCCCCCAGGCCGCCCAGCGTCACCCGCTCGACCTGCGGGAGCCGGACGAGCGTGCCGAGGGTCCGCGCCAGCGAGGCGCCCACCTCGGTGTCCCGGTACGTCGCGACCACGGTCAACCCCGGGCACGGTCTGGTCGTGGCCAGGAACTCCAGCAGCCGGAGCGACGACGGGTCGGCCCAATGGATGTCGTCGAGCACGACCAGCACCCGGCCGACGTCGCCCATCAGCCGGGCGAACGCGTCGTACAGGGCGAACTCCCCCTTCGCCCCCAGCATCTCGGCCAGCTCGCCCCGGCGCCCGGTGAGCCGCCGTACGGCCTGGGCCCAGGGCCAGAAGGGCGGCGCGCCCGGGCCGTCCCAGCAGCGGCCGGTCGCGGAGCGGGGCGCCAGGCGGGCCGCCTCATCGGCGAGGGCCGTCTTGCCGATGCCGGGCTCCCCGGCGAGCAGGACGATCCGGTCCTCCCCCGCCCCGGCCGCCCGGCGCAGCACCTCGTGCTCGGCCGCGCGTCCGACCAGACGGCCGTCCGCCGCCACGGGCGCGGCGGAGGCCCGGGGCGTGAGCGAGGGGTCCTGCGCGAGGATCCGCCGTTCGAGCTCGCGGGAACGGGGATCGGGGTCGAGCCCCAGCTCCGTCACGAGCACGCGGCGGCCCTCCGCCAGGAACGCCAGCGCCTCGGCCTGCCGTCCGGCCTGGTAGAGCGCGTGGGCGTGCAGGCGGCGCAGCCGTTCACGCAGCGGGTGGGCCCCGGTGAGCCGGGCCAGCTCGGGCACGAGCTCAGGTCCGAGCCCGCGCGCGAGGTCCGCCTCGGCCGCGTCCTCCAGGATCGTCAGCCGCAGCTCGGTGAGGTGGGTGATCTCGTCGCGGGCCCACGCCTCGCTCTCGAACCCGGTCAGCGGCTCTCCCCGCCACTCGCTGAGGGCCAGCCGCAGCTCGCGGGATCCGCCGGCATGGTCGCCCGCGGTCAGCAGCCGCCTGCCCTCGGCGAGCCGCGCGGTCGCCCTGGTCAGGTCGAGCGCGCCCGCCGGGATCTCCATGGCGTACCCGCCCGGCCTGCTGACCAGCACGGACGACGCGCTCCTGCGGGTGCGCCCCGGTTCGAGGACCCGGCGCAGCTTCGACACGTACGCCTGGACGGTGGTGACGGCGCCGCGCGGGGCGCCGCCGGGCCACAGCGCGCCGATGACGGCCGCCGTGCTGACCGGGCGCGGCGCGGCGAGCAGGCACAGCGCCAGCACGGCGCGCTGCTGGGACGGCCCGGCGTCGAGCGGCGTTCCCTCCTCGTCGAGGACGGTCACCGGTCCGAGAAGCCGGAACTCCACCACGTCTCCCTCGTCCGCGTCTCCCGCGAGCGTATCCGCCCGGGAAGGCCGGAACCTCCGG
>NZ_KI866524.1:251097-288679 GCF_000511135.2 Microbispora sp. ATCC PTA-5024
CGCAGCAGGCCGCGGCGCGGGCCGGCGGCGCGGCCGTCGGTCCTCAGCCAGAGTCCGACGCCCGTCCCGCCGAGCGAGGAGGGCTCGATGCGCACGCCGCCGCCGGTGGACTCGGCGAGACGGCGGGCGATGTCCAGGCCGAGCCCCGTCGAGCCCGCGCCGCTGTGCCCGCGCCTGAGGGCGCCCTCCGGGTCGGCGATGCCCGGCCCGGCGTCGGCGACGAGGACGCCCACCATGCCGGTCCCCTGGTGCAGGGTGACGCGGAAGGCCGCCCCGTGCGGGGTGTGCCGGAACACGTTGCCGAGCAGCACGTCGACGGCCGCCCCCAGCTCGGCCGCGGCCACCGGCACGGGGCTGGGCGCGTCGGCCCCCACCAGCTGCCAGGGCCGGTCCTGGTCCTCGGCCAGCGCCGACCAGAACGACAGCCGCTCCCGCAGCACCTCGGCCGCGTCGCAGCGGGCCTGCGCCGGGCGGGACGGCCGCCGGGCCGCCTCGATGATCTCGTCGACCGCCCGCTCCAGCCGGTCGATCGCGAGCCGCCGCTCCTCGGCCTCCGGGCCCGTCCCGCCCCCGAGGTTGAGCCGCAGCGCCGTCAGCGGCGTCCGCAGCCGGTGGGACAGATCGGCGGCCAGCTCCCGTTCCGCCGCGAGCAGCCCGGCCACCTGGTCGGCCATCGTGTTGAAGGCCCTGCCCGCCGCCACCAGCTCCGGCGGGCCGTCGGGCGTGATGCGCACGCTCAGGTCGCCCGCTCCGAGCGACGCGGCCGCGTCGCCGAGCCGCCGCGCGGCCCGCACGACCCTCGCCCCCAGGCGGTCGGCCACCACGACCGAGCCCACGACCAGGGTGAGCGCCACACCCGTCAGCACCGCCCAGGACGTGGTGACGCCACGGGAGGCGTCGTCCCCCGGGGCGTACACCTCGACCACGGCGCGGCGCGACCCCTCCAGGGCCACCGGCCTGAGCAGCACGTACCCGTCGCGCACCGGCACGGTCCGCGAGCGCTCCCACGCCCCCGCCACGTCGGCCGGCGAGACCCGCGACGAGCCGACGGTGGCGCCGCCCGGCAGGTGGACGGCGATGCGGTCGGTGCCGGCGGGCGTGCTGGCCAGCGCGCGCTCGAGCGCGACGGCGTCGTCGGTCACGACGAGGGCGGGGACGATCGTGCCCGCCTGCCGCTCGGCGTCCGCGAGCGCCCGGGTCTCCGCGATCTCCTTCACGGCCACGGCCAGCGGGATGAGGAAGGCCAGCGCCACCATCGCGGTGACCGCCACCGCCACCAGGGCCAGGCTCCGCCTCACGGCCCTCCCCGTCTCTCCCCGCCCGGCCGCCGCCCGCGGCGTACGGCGGTCACGGCGCGCCGGGAGCGCTGAGCCGGACGCCGACCCCCCGGACGGTGTGCAGGTAGCGGGGCCGCGACGCGCTCTCCCCCAGCTTGCGGCGCAGCCACGACAGGTGGACGTCGATCGTCTGGTCGTCGCCGTACGACTGCCGCCAGACCTCGGTCAGCAACTCCTTGCGGGAGACCACCCGGTCCGGCCGGGCGCACAGGTAGGCGAGCAGGTCGAACTCCCGCCGGGTGAGGTCGAGCGCGGTCCCGTCGAGGCGGGCCTCCCTGCGGTCCGCGTCGACGACGAGGCCGCCCACCCGGACGACCCGCGACGGCGCCGCCGCCCTGGCCCTGCGCAGCACGGCCTCCAGCCGGGCGTTCAGGTGGTCGCCGGAGAACGGCTTGACCAGGTAGTCGTCCGCGCCGTCCCGCAGCAGCCGGACGATCTCGGCCTCGTTGTCCCGGGCCGTGGCCACGATCACCGGCACATCGGAGATCGCCCGCAGCATCTTGAGCGCCTCCGCGCCGTCGAGGTCGGGCAGCCCGAGGTCGAGCACGACCACGTCGGGAGCCGAATGCGCGACCTCCCGCAGCGCGTCGAGCGCGCGGCCCGCGCTGCGGACGACATGGCTCCGGCCGGTCAGGTCGCGGATGATCGCGGAACGGACGAACTCGTCGTCCTCCACCAGCAGAACGGTCGCCATGGCCCAGAAACGTACACGGACGCACCACGGCTCGTACCGCTTTGCCAAGGCAAGCGCGCTTTGTCCGCCGATGTCCCCGGCGGATGATCACAGGGACCACTAGAGTGAGCGGCCGATGAGAAGGGCTCTCGGCTACACACTCGCCTGGTGCGGGGCGACCGCGCTCGCCGTCGGCGTCTCGTGGCTGGGCGTGCGCGACGTGCTGCGCAGCGCGGTGCTCGACGAGGCGCCCCTCGCCCCGCTCGTCGCCGTCGCCGCGGCGAGCCCCCCGGGCGCCGGGGTCACGGCCATCGGGACGCCGGCCGCGAACCGGGCGACGGAGGAGCCCGTGGGGCCCCCGTCTCCGTCCCCACCTCCGGTCCGCCCGACGCCGTCCGTGCGCCCGGGCGGCCGCCCGTCCCCCTCTCCCGTCAGGAGCGCGCGGCGCCCGGCGACTCCGCGCCCGTCCCGTACGGCCGCCCCGCCCACCGCGAAGGCGGCCGCGAGCGGCGAGACGCTGCACACCTTCACGCTCAAGGGCGGCCGGGCGACGATCGCGGTCACCGCCAGGGACTGCCGGGTGGTGACCGCGACGCCGAACGACGGCTACGAGGTCAGGGTCTGGGAGACCGACAGCTGGCTCAGGGTCGCCTTCCTCCAGGCGCCCCACGAGTCGTCCGCGTTCTGCACCTGGAACGCCCTGCCGCCGCGCCTGGACACCTACGAGAACTGAGCCCGGCCCTCGCTCACTTGAGCTTGGCGAGGTAGGAGCGCATCTCCTTCACCTCGGCGGCCTGGGTGGCCGAGATCGAGGCGGCCATCTGCTTGGCGTCCGCGTACACGCCGCGGGCCTGCTCGGCGTCGGCGAGCCTGATCGCCCCGCCGTGGTGCTCGATCATCATCGTGACGAACATCTTGTCGAACGCGCTGCCCGACGCCTTGGCGAGCGCCGCGATCTCCGCGGGCGACTGCATCCCCGGCATCCGGTGGTCGCGCGGCAGCGGCTCCTCCCCCCACTTGTCGAGCCAGCCCTTGAGCGTGCGGATCTCGGGGTCCTGCGCGTCGATGACGCGGGACGCCAGGTCCCTGATCCAGGGGTCCATCGCGTGCGTCTGCGCGAGCGTCGCCATGTCGATGGCCTGGAGGTGGTGGGGGATCACCATCCGGGCGAACGAGACGTCCGCGGCGTTGTACCCGGCGGCCGGCGTCTCGGGAGCCGCCGCGCCGGGAGTCGTGGCACCGGCCGCCGGCGTCTCCTGGACCGGCGTCTCCTGGACGGGGGACGTCACGGCCTCCGAGGGAGCGGCGGAGACTGCGGCCGAAGGGGACGCCGGTGGGGCGGCGGCGTCCTTCCCGTCCGAGCCGCCGCAGCCGGCCAGCAGGGCGATCGCGAGCACGCCGGTTAACGTGCTCGTCACACCGGTCGGAAGGGTCCGGCGGAGGGGTTTCGTCACTTGTTGCGCCTTTCCGGTTCTGGCGGGGACGGCCCCGGCGCGGCCGGGAACCCCCGAGACCGAGCACGTTCGAGCCGAGTTGGGAACGGGCGGGGCCGGCCGTCGGCGCGGGTGCCCGTACCCGAGGGACCGCAGGTCGAAGATGGTGCGCCCACTCTCCGGGTGATCCCTCAGACCAGGACCCTACCGCCGCGCCGCGCGCCCGAGGCGGCCTTCACTCCCGGCCCGGATGATAGCGATCACACCGGAAAAACAAAGCTATTTCCCGACATAATGGGATTATTCACCTAGTAAATCTAGACTTCCGGTTCCGCTGCGCGGGAGACGTGCTCTAGCCTCCAACCGTGCGCTTGGGCCATGAAACTCTACGAAAGGTTTCACACCGAGGAAACCTCTGTTGACACGAGCGAAACAGTGATACTTTCGCTTGGGAGCGCTCCCAAGCCGTGTGAACCTTCGGGCCGAGGAGACCGGATGGCCGATCTTCCCACCCTCGCAGAGGTAGCCGCCGCAGCCGGCGTCTCCCCGGCAACAGCTTCCCGGGTCCTGACCGGCTCGGTACGCGTGACCACATCGACCCGCCGGCAGGTCCACGACGCGATGTCGCGCCTGGGCTACGTCCGGCGCCGGGCCCCCCGGGGCTCGGCCGGCAGGCGGGCCGAGCAGATCATCGCGGCCGTCGTCTGCGAGCACAGTCCACGCCTGTTCAGCGAGCCCTTCTACGCGCGGCTGCTGTCGGCCTGCGAGGAGGTCCTCGCGAGTCACGGGGTCCCGCTGGTCCTGATGACGGCGACCCCCGCCACCGCCTCGATCGCCGCCCCGCCGCTGGTCGCGGGCGCCGCGGACGCCGTCCTCCTGGTCGGCGCGCGGGCCCGGCATCCGCTCGCGGTCACGCTGGCCGCGTCCGGCATACCGGTGCGCTGCGCCGGCCGGCCGCCGGACGGCATCGACCTGCCGTTCGTCGACATGGACAACCTCGACGGCGGCCGGCAGGCGGCCGAACACCTGCTGCTCAACAACCGCAGGGCCATCGCGACGATCGCCGGGCCGCCCACGCTGCCGGCCGCCCGTGACCGGCTGGAGGGCTTCCGGCAGACGCTCCGCGACGCCGGCGTGCTCGACATGCCGGTGGCGTACGGCGACTTCACCCACGCGTCGGGAGCGCACGCCATGCAGTGGCTGCTCCAGCGGGCGCCGCACCTCGACGCCGTGTTCGCGGCGTCTGACGTGATGGCGGCCGGGGCCATGCAGACGCTGCGGCGCGCCGGCCGCAAGGTGCCCGACGACGTGGCCGTGATCGGCTACGACGACGCCCCGGTCGCCCGGCACACCTCGCCGCCGTTGACCACGGTCCGCCAGCCCGTGGAGGAGATGGCCACCCTCGCCGCCCGTCTGCTGCTCATGGCGCTGGGCGACGAGGACAAGCCCAAGGGCAATCCCGTGCTGCCCACGGAACTGGTGGTTCGTGAATCGGCCTGAGCTCAAAGAAGGCGACGTCCTGACCCGTCGCTACCAGCTCAAGGAGCGGATCGCGACGGGCGGGATGTCGGTCATCTGGCGCGCCTTCGACCAGTCGCTCCAGCGGATGGTCGCGATCAAGGTCCTGGACGGCTCGCTCGACGACGAGAACCCCGGCCGGGAGCTGATCCGCCGGGAGGCCAGGGCCACCGCCAGGCTCATCCACCCCGACGCCATCGAGGTGTACGACTACGGCGAGACCGTCACCCACGGCGGCCGGCTCGCGGCGTTCGTGGTGATGCGCCTGCTGGAGGGCCGGCCCCTGGCGGACCGGATCGTGCAGGGGCCGTTGCCGTGGCCCGAGGCGGTGGCCATCGCGGCCGGGGTGGCCGAGGTCCTCGCGGCGGCCCACGACCGCGGCATCGTCCACCGCGACGTGACGCCGGAGAACGTCCTGCTGGCCGCCGACGGCCCCAAGCTGCTCGACTTCGGGATCGCCGCGTTCACCGGCGACGCGGACGACCAGGTGGTGGCCGACTTCGGCACCCCGCCGTACGTCGCCCCCGAACGGCTCAAGGGGACGACGGCGGACCCGGCCGTGGACGTGTACGCCCTCGGCGTGCTGCTGTTCGAGATGCTGACCGGCGCCCCGCCGTACCCGGAGACCACCTGGGAGGCGATCGAGGCGGCCCGGCGCGAGGGTCCCCCGCCCAGCCCCCAGGGGGTGCCCGGCCTCCCACAGGAGGTGGCCGACGTCTGCCGCCGCTGCCTGGCCACCGACCCGGCCGACCGGCCGAGCGCGCGGGCGGTCGCGGCGGCGCTCTCGTCGGGCGGGCGGCCGCCCGGGCCCCGTGGGGCCGGCTGGGGGGCCGCCGCCGTCGGCGCGGTCGCCATCGGCGCCCTGCTGTGGTTCGCCCAGAACGCCGGTGACCTGGGCGGGAACCGCGCCGTCGCGCTGCCCAGCCCGTCGCCCATCGCCGAGACGGCGCAGCCGGTGATCACTCCGGCGGTCCCCCGGGTCGAGGCGGTCGCCGACCCCGGCATGGGCTCCGGCTCCTCGTCCGGCTACGCGTCCGGGACGCCCACCCCTCACCCCACCCGCGCGATCCGCCACGAGCGGCGCGGCGTGGCGGCGAAGGCGCCCTCCGCGGCACGCAGGCCGGACGTCTCGACGTTGCCGCTGGCCACGGCGGCGGCGCCGGTCGCCCTTGACGCGGCGCTCACCCGCTTCGCCACCCTGGTGGACGGCGCGGAGGCCACGCACGACATCGACGCGGACGTGGCGCTCGACCTGAAGCAGGTGCTGCGCAACGCGGTCGCGAACGGTCAGGGCGTCGCCGGGGTCCGGGACAAGCTGACGGTGCGCTACGGCGAGGGACGGCTCCCCGCGGTGCTGAAGCAGGAGCTCGACGCGGCCCTCACGAAGGTGGAGACGGCTCTCGCCCAAGCGAGCGGCACATAATAGTGGGAGCGCTCCCAGACGCGCTACCGAAACATTGTTACGCTGCCGCCGGAGAACCGGCGGCAGCGCCCGTGTGTCATCCCGTCCACCCCGCGACGAGCTCCGTCCACGCGTGAAAACGCGCAGGTGCGGGCCCCCGGTCCCGTACGGCCAGGCGTGCCGGGACCGGGGGACGGCCGCGTCAGGTGATCGAGATCCGGAAGACCTTGTCGGACCCGTTCGCGGCGTTGCCGTTGTTGTCGCAGTTGGTCGTGGTCAGCCACAGCTGGTCGGCGCCGGGAACCTTGACGACGGTCCGCAGGCGCCCGTAGGTGCCGACGTAGTAGGCCGTCGCCGTGCCGACGTTCTCGGTGTCGCCGCTGATGGGGATGCGCCAGAGCCGCTCGCCGCGCAGCGCCGCCATGTAGATCACGTTGCGGACGATGGCGATGCCGCTGGGCGAGGCCTGGTCGACCGGCCAGGTCTTCTTGGGGTTGGTCATGCCGGAGACGCTGCAGGTGCCCTCACAGGTCGGCCAGCCGTAGTTGGCGCCCGGCTTGATCAGGTTGAGCTCGTCGTACTGGCTGTTGCCGAACTCGGCCTCCCACAGGCGGCCGTTGCGGTCGAAGGCCAGCCCCTGCGGGTTGCGGTGGCCGTAGCTGTAGACGAGGGTCCCGAACGGGTTGCCCGGCGCCGGGGTGCCATCGGTCCTCATCCGGAGGATCTTGCCGTTCAGCGAGGTCGTGTCCTGCGCGAGGCTCGACGTCTGGGCGTCGCCGGTGGAGGCGTACAGGTAGCCGTCGGGGCCGAAGGCCAGCCGGCCGCCGTTGTGGTACTTGTTCTTCTTGATCCCCTGGACCAGGATCGTGTAGCCGCTCAGCGAGGTGCCGTTGTAGGTCATCCGGACGATCCGGTTGCCCTCCGAGGCCGTGTGGAAGAAGTACACGTAGTGGTTGGAGGCCCAGTTCGGGTCGACGGCCACGCCGAGCAGGCCGCCCTCGCCCCCGGTCGTCACGACGTTGGGCACGGTGCCGACCTGGGTCCGCGCGCCGGTGAGCGAGACCTTGAAGACCTTGAACTGTCCCGAGGTCACCTTGTCGTCCCGTTCGGTGGCCAGCGCCGACTGCCCGTCGGGCATCCAGTACAGCCCCCACGGGATCGTCCAGCCCGAGGAGATCGTGCTGACGCTCGACGGCACGCCGCCGTCCGAGCTTCCGCAGGCCGAGGTCGTGAAGCTGACCGCGTTGCTCGCCGCGGAGACGTTGCCCGCCGCGTCCAGGGCCACCACGGCCAGCGTGTACGGCGAGGCGCAGGCGAGCCCGGTGACGGTCGCCGAGGTCGCCGGCGGCGTGCCGGTGACGGTCGCGTAGACCGAGTCGCCGCTGCGCACCTCGTAGGAGGTGACCCCCACGTTGTCGGTGGACCCCGTCCACGCCAGCCTGACGCTGTTGGCCGTCACGTTCGAACCGGTCAGCCCGGACGGCGCGGTGGGCGCCTGGCCGTCCGTGGCGGCCAGGGTGGTGCAGGCGACGGTCTGGCTGCCGATCGACACGTTGCCGGCGGCGTCGCGGCCGAAGACCGACAGGCGGTACTGGGTGTTCGGCGTGAAGCCCGTCAGCGCCGTCGAGGTCTGGCTGCCCGGCGCCTCGGCGAGCTTGTTGCCGTCGTTGTAGATGTCGTACGCCACCACGCCCACGTTGTCGGTCGAGGCGCCCCAGCTCAGGGTCAGGCCGGTGGTGGTGATCGCGCCGCACGACGGGGTGCCCGGCGTCGTGGGCGGCTGGGTGTCGCCGCCGCCGGCCACCGAGATCGTGATCTTGTCGACGTTCGGGCCGCCGTTGGCCGTGGTCGCCGTGGCCCTGATCGTGTTCGCCCCGGCGGCCAGGTTGACCGTGAACGCGTCGTCGGCCCAGGTGTCCCAGTTCGCCGTCGCCGGGTAGGACCGGGTGCCCGCCGCCGCGCCGTTGACCGTGAGCGCTAACGGGCGGTCGATCGACGTCCCGTTGGCGTACCGCAGGGTCACCGTGGCGGCGCCCGCCGAGGCGGCGGTGACGTTCCACTCGATGTAGCCGCCGGTCGTGTTCACGTAGTCGACGAACCCGCCGCCCGTGTAGCCCGTGTGGTTGGTGGCCACGTCGGCCTGCGACAGCGTCGCGTTCTCCGCCTGGTACACCGTGGAGGGAGCGGCCACCGTGACGTCCAGGTAGTCGAGGTTCGGGTTGCCCCCGGAGCCGGTCGCGGTGATCCGGAGCGTGTGGGAGCCCGCGGCCACGTCGGCCGTGAACGTCGCGCTCGCCCAGGTGTCCCAGTCGGCCGTGGCGGCGAACGAGCGGCCGGCCGCCACGACCGTCCCGTCGACCGCGACGTCCGCCGTGCGGGCCGCCCCGGTCCCGTTGGCGTACCGGAGGACGAGCGTCGCCGCGCCCGCGGTCGCCGCCGTGAAGGTGAACTGCGTGTAGCTGCCGGCGACGTTGTCGCCGTTGACGAATCCGGTCCCGGAGAAGCCCGTGTGGTTCGACTCCACCACGCCCTGGGAGATCGTGGCGTTCTCGGCCTCATACCGGCTGGCCGCCGCGGCGGGCCCGGCGAGGACGACGAGGTGGACGCCGGCCAGCGCGGCGAGCGAGGCCAGCAGGACCAGGGGCCGTCGGAGGGTGCGAGGTGTCACCATGTGCCCTCTCTGCCGGGCCCGTCGCGCGCCTGTCTGCGAGGGCGCGGGGCCGGCGTGATCCGATGCGAGTTAGGAAAGGTTCCTAACTAGAGCAATGGAAGTGGCACCCGGCATCCCGGTCAAGGCCCAATTTTCCGCCGTTCGCGCAGGCCACGGCATGCGCCAGCCCCGGTACGGCAGGCCGTACCGGGGCGGGGTCCGGCGCTCAGAACGGGATCTGAGGCGACCGGTAGAAGTCCACCGAGGCGGCGGTCCAGCGCGGGCCCTGGGCGGCGACGCGGGTGCGGTAGTCGGCCCAGGAGTGGCTCGACGCGGGCGACCAGCCGATCTCGGCGATGCCGGGCAGCCGGGGGTAGGCCATGAACTCCAGGTCGGCCGGCTTGCGCAGCGTCTCCGTCCAGATCGGCGCCTCGACGCCGAGGACGTCGTCCTCCCCCACGCCGGTGATCAGCCGGGCCGGGTCCCAGTCGTAGGAGTCGCGCGCCTCGACCAGCCCCGCCCAGTCCTGCCCGAGCGGCGTCGACGCGGTGTACTTCATGTCCAGGTACGCGTGGTCGGCCGGCGCCATCACCAGCTTCACGCCCTTCGCCGCCGCCTCGCGGGCGTTCTCCGTGCCCTCCTGGGTGCCGGTGACCGGGTTCCAGTGCTCGGCCACCGAGTCGGGGCTCACGTGGGCGCCGGCGATCTCCTCCCAGCCCATCAGGCTCTTGCCGTACTTGTGCACGATCTTCTGGACCCGGTCGATGAACGCGACGTAGTCCGCGTGCTCGGTGCTCTGCGCCTCGTCGCCGCCGAGGTCGATGTACGGCCCGGGCGTGATCTTCGCCAGCTCCCTGACGACGTCGCCGAGGAACCGGTAGGTGATCTCCTTGCCCGTGCACAGGGAGCTGAAGCCGACGTCGGTCCCCGTGTACGGCTCCCTCGCCTTCCCGTCGCAGTTCAGCTTCGCGTACGACGCCAGCGCGGCGTTGGTGTGGCCGGGCGTGTCGATCTCAGGCACCACCGTGACGTACCGCTCCCGGGCGTACCGCACGATGTCCTTGTACTCGGCCTGCGTGTAGTAGCCGCCCGGGTCCCCGTCGACGGCCGTCCGCCCGCCGACCGCCGCCAGGCGGGGCCAGCTCTTGATCGCGATCCGCCAGCCCTGGTCGTCGCTCAGGTGCAGGTGGAGCACGTTGACCTTGTAGGCGACCGCGAGGTCGATGTACCGCTTGACCTCGCCGACGTCGAAGAAATGGCGGGCCACGTCCAGCATCGCGCCCCGGTAGGCGAAGCGGGGGTAGTCCTCGATCTCGACGCCGGCGACCTTCCACGGCCCCGGCTGCCGCGTCCGGCTCTCCACGGCGGCGGGCAGCAGCTGGCGGAGGGTCTGCACCCCCCGGAAGAGCCCCTCCCCCGAGTCCGCCCTGATCAGGACGCCGTCCGTGGAGACGGTCAGGCGGTACCCCTCGTCGCCGTGCCCCACGCCGCCGCCCGCGTCGAGCACGATGCCGGTTCCGCTTCTGACGATCGGCAGCGGGAACCCGGTCGACCGGCGCAGCACGGCCGCCAGTGCGGAGGCCGCCCGGAAGCCGTCCCCGGTCGGCACGACGATCCGCGTGGCCGCCGTGATCTGGTACGTCCCGCCGCCGGCCTGGACGGAGACGGGCTCGGGCACCAGTCCGGGAACGTTCACGGCGGACGTCCGCGTCTGCGGCGATCCCTCCGCGGCGATGGAGGGCTGGGCGCACGAGAGGGTGATCAGCGCCGCCGAGGCGAGGACGGCGGTGAGGCGTCGGGTCACGACGGCACCCCTAGCTGCTCGGGGGATAATTAGGAAACTTTACTTTCGCAGCCAGACCGTAGGCTCCCCGCCTCCGCGCGTCAAGCCCTCCCCCGGGTGTGGACACCCCCTTGCATAGGCAGGGTCAAACGGGATAGGTCGTTGCCCCATGAGCGGATTCAAGAAGTTCCTCCTGCGCGGCAACCTCGTGGAGCTCGCCGTCGCCGTGGTCGTCGGCGCCACCTTCAGCAATCTCATCCAGGCCCTGGTCGGCGACCTCATCACCCCCCTCATCGGCGCCATCACCGGTGGCCGCCAGCCGGACTTCTCGAGCTACAAGTTCACCCTGAACGGCTCGGTGTTCAGGTACGGCGACTTCGTCAACCACCTGCTGACGTTCGCCATCGTGGCCGCGGTCGTCTACTGGCTGGTCGTGCTCCCCATGACCCGCGTCCTCAGACTGTTCGACAGCAAGAAGGAGGCCACGGAGAAGACGTGCCCCGAGTGCCTCAGCGACATCCCCGTCGCCGCCCGTCGCTGCGCCTTCTGCACGGTCGAGCTGTCCACCGTCCCCGCCGCCGACAGGCCGCCGGCCTGATCGTTCACCGCCCCTCACTGCCGCCAGAACCACGTGGAGGACCGCTCCCAGGTGTCCCCCGGCGCCGGCTCCTCCGGCGCCGGGTGCTCGTCCCGCCGGATCACGTCGACGATCACGAGCGAGGCGCGGCGGGGATGGCGGAGGACACGGACGCCCTTCGCCAGCCAGCAGGCCGCGGCGATGACGTCGTGCGCCTGCTGGAGGTCGCCCGGGCTGATCCCCGCCCGGCACCAGACCCACAGCCGCTCGCCGAACGACTCGGGCCTGGTCCACAGGATCATCGGCAGCTTCCCCCGGCGAGTGACGATCATCGCCTCGGCGCACGCCTTCCGCACCCGGTGGGGGGTGACGACGCACCAGAAACGCCCCTCCACCTCCCGCCGGGCCTGCGGCCAGACGACCACGGCCAGGGCCGTCACGGCCCCCGCCGCGATCGTGGGGGCCCACCCCACCGTCCGTACGGCGAGGACGACGACCGCCGGCCCGCCCGCCAGGAGCGCGGCCTCGTAGCGCCACCGCCACAGCAGGACGAACGGCCCCGGCCTGGCCACGGGGGCCAACTCGCTCTCGAGGACCCGCAGGACGAGGTTGCCGTTGCGCCGGAGCATGTGCCTCATGGGCGGCCTCCCGAAGGCTGCTCGGGACGCCGGGTGATCGGGGGTTCCTTGAGGTTGACCCGCCCGGTGCCCCGGCACTCCCCGCATGGCCGGTCGGTCGGGCTGCGCCCGGTCGCCGCGCAGGCCCGGCAGGAGATCAGCGCGTCGAACCGCCTGTCGCGGTACGAGTGGGTGTGCCACGTCCGGGTGATCTGCCAGCCCTGAACCCAGGCGAAGGCGTCCACCTCGGCGAACGCCGCCTCACTGATTCTCCAGAGCAGGGCGACGATGCGCATCCGTAATCCCGTTGGGGGACGATTACGGTTAGAGTTCATGGGTCATCCCTTGCTGTGCAGCAGGTCGGGTGGTCTTCTCGCTGGGTCGATGTGCCACCATCGGCCCAGCGGTGTTTTGGAGGGGCCGAGACCCAAGGGCCCTGAGACGTCGCCTCCTTCCGGGAACCGGCCGGGGAAGCCGCCACGTTGAGGCTTATGTCTAGTTCATACCCACTCTTTGCCGTTGGCAACGCCCAGGTGGCAATTGCCAATCGAAAATTGCCGGAGGTTCTTGCCGCAGCTCGGCCCAGGGCGCTGTTATGATCGGTCCCTGCTTCGGGGATTACTCAGCGTCACGTCGAGCGCATGGCAACGGAAGAGGTGGACACCGTGCCGAGCTCCCCTCTTACTCTGCGCCGCCGCGAACTCGCCAACGCCCTGCGCGCGCTGCGGCGGGCGACAGGGATGACGATCGAGGACGTCGCGGGCGAGTTGATGGTCTCGGCCGCAAAGATCTCCCGGCTCGAGACGGGGCAGCGAGGTGTAAGCCTCCGGGACGTCCGTGATCTGTGCCGGCTCTACGGGGTGACCGACCAAGCGCGGATCGACGCCCTCATGGCCCTTGCCCGCCAAGCCAAGGAGCCTGGCCTCCGTCATCAGCTTGGCAATCTCGGCGACGACGTCGTCTATCCCTACATCGAGCTCGAAGACGACGCATCCTCGATCACCGAATTTCAGTGCTCTTTTCTACCCGGGCTCCTGCAGACGGAGGAGTACGCACGCGCTCTGATCAAAGGCATGCTTCCTCGCATAGAAGAGAGCGTGCTGACCAGTCGCGTGGAAGCTCGGATGAAACGCAAGGAGTTGTTACGCCGCAAGGATGCGCCCAATTACTGGACCCTCATCGACGACGCGGCTCTCCATCGACAGGTTGGAAATCCGCACCTGATGCGCCGACAACTCCTCGATATTGTCAAAACTTCGGAGCAGTCCAACGTCGTCGTCCAGGTGATCCCGTTCTCGGCGGGCGCGTACATGGGGCTGGACAACTCGTTCGCGTTCTTGGAGAGTCCAGACTCGAGCATTCCCGCGGTGGTCTTCATCGAAGGACTCACTTCGATGGACTACCTGGAGAAGCCTGAACATCTCGAACCCTACAGGGAAGCCATCCGCTACCTCAGCGCCGTGGCACTGAGTCCACAAGAGTCAGTGTCACGCATCGTCGAGGTCTGCGACAAGAATTTCCCGTCCTAAATATCACAGAAACCATCGAGGACCCATGAACGAAATCCTACGACAGAATCCTGTCGAGGTCATATGGCGAACCGCCCGAAACTGCGCCAACGGAAACTGTGTGGCGGTTGCCGAGTTTCCGGGTGAGAGGGTGGCGATGCGGGATACGAAAGTCGGCGACAGCCCGATTCTCGAGTTCACGCTCCCCCAGTGGCGAACCTTCCTGCGACAGGCAAAAGCCGGTCTGTACGATCTGCCGCTTCCGCCACAGAAGTAACAGGCGTAGCACGCCGCCGAAGCACTGATGGCTTGACGATACGTGAACGGTTAAAATCACCATGGCGCAGGATCTTGCCGCGGATCGCGGCATGCCGACAGCTGGAGGCAGCGCACATGGTGCAACCGACGTTCACTGGCGTGGCTTGGCACTCGCATTGCAACGGAGGCAACTGCGTCGAGGTGGCGTACCAGGACGGCTGGGTCGGCGTGCGCGATGGCAAGGACGGTGGAACCGGTCCCATGCTGACGTTCACGACTGACGAGTGGGACGCGTTCGTCCAGGGCGTGAAGGATGGCCGGTTCGATCGGGCGTGAGGCGCCGGTGAGCATGTGAAAGAGGGCTTCCCCGGGTGGATGTGGACACCGGGGAAGCCCTCTGGCTTAGGGGGGAGTGGTCAGCCCCTTGGGCCTACCAGGGGGACGGGGCCGGGGGCGCGACCACCGGCGGGCGGTCGTCGCAGGTGATGGTGTTGGGCAGCTCCCATGCGGCCAGCCAGGGGCCGGTGGTGCCGCCGCCGTCGTTGCCGCCGAGGTCCTGGAGGGAGAACTCCGACCCGGTGGGCGGGAAGTTGAACGATCCGCAGTTGTTGACGCCGACCGCGCCGACGTTGCGGGCGTCCACGTTCTGGAAGGACGCCGAGCCCTTCACGCGGGCGCTGACGACCGAGGTGCCCGTGCCGTCCACCTTGATGTCCTTGAAGTGGACGTTGGTGATCGAGTACAGGTCCTTCACCCCGAAGTCGCTGACCAGCATGATCGCGTTGTAGGTGTTGTCGAGGAAGTCGTCCCCGGTCACCTGGACGTTCGCGTCCATGCTCTTCTCGAGCGCGTAGAGCCAGATGGCGCCGAGGCCGATCTTCCAGTTCAGCTCGAACGTGCCGGCCCGGACCGTGGTGTTGTCCTTGATGGCGAGTGTCCCGGTGAACGGCTCGGCGCCGAACCGGGTGCCGGCGTGGATGGCGCTGCCCTCGCGGATCGGGTCGGCGACGAGGTTCCCGGAGATCGTGTTGTCCGCGCCGCCGTAGATCGCGATGCCGTTGGCGAGGACGGGCGTCTGGATGGTGTTGTGGTCGAACGTGTTGCCCGCGTCCGCGGTCTTCTCCGACCACATGGCGAGGGCGTCGTCGCCCGTGTTGCGGATGAAGTTGTTCGACACGACCGAGCCGGTGACGCCGGTGTGGAAGTTGAGGCCGTCGGCGATCTGGTCGGCGACGACATTGTTGGTGATCCTGGTGTTCTTCATCGGGCCGTCGAACCACAGGCCCACCTTGGTGTGATGGATGTAGAGGCCGTCGACGGTCGAGTCGCTCATCGCGCCGCCGACGCCGTTCACCTGGTCGGTGTCGACGCGCTCGCGGACGTCGCCCTCGATCGCGAAGCCGGACAGGTGGACGTCGGTGCTGCCGCCGGCCGAGGCGTCCTTGCCGTAGAAGCCGACGCCGGTGTGGACCGAGCCGTCGGGGGCGGGCGTTGGCAGGTCGACCTGGCGGCCCTTGATGATCGTGTACCAGTTGCCGGCGCCCTCGATCGTCACCCTGTCGACGATGATGTGCCGGTTGACCTGATAGGTGCCCGGCGGGACGTACACCTTGAGGTGGGCCCGCTTGGCGAACGCGATGGCCTTGTCGAACGCGTCGGCGGAGTCACGCCTGCCGAGTGGGTCGGCGCCGAACGCCAGCACGTTGGCCGCGAGGACGTTCACCTTCGGCGGGCCGACGAGCTGGGAGTCGAGCAGGTCGACGACCGTCCAGGCGGCCTTGCTGCCGGAGGGGACGGTCAGCCGCACCTTGTCGCCGGCCCGGTAGGTGTGTCCCAGCAGCAGGCGCTGCTCGTCGTAGAAGTGGCTCGGCCGGAACGGCGTGGTGATCGCCGGGGCCGGGGTGGTGGCGTTGGGCACGCACGAGCACTCGGTGATCCACCAGTCGGGGTGGAGCAGCCCGGCGTCCGGGTCGTTCGAGAACGGATACTGGTTGTACAGCCAGGCGTACTGCGACGTGAGGGTCATCGTCGCGCGGTCGCGCCCGTTGACCGTCACGTCCAGCGGAGCCGTGATGCCGCCGCCGTTCGGGGCGTCGGGAATGCTGTAGCGCACGGTGATCGCGTTGGCCGCGCTCGGCAGCGTGAACTCGACGTACTGCCCCGGAGTCAGCTTGACCGCCGACCGGCCGGACGCCTCCGCCGGGAGCGTGTACGCCGTGCGGTCCGGGCCGATGACCGCGCCGTTCGTGGCCGCCTTCTCCGCCTCCTGCTCGGCGAAGTCGACGCTCGCGCCCCGGCCCGCGACGAGCGCCGGGTCGAGGGCGGCGCGGGTCACGGCGGGGCTCGCGGCGCCCGCCCCCGTCACCCGGTCGCCCGGGTGGACGGCGGCGGACGCCGGGGCCTGCAGTACGACGAGTCCGGTGGCGGCCAACGCCACGGCTAACAGGGCTTTCTTCATGGATCGACCGCCTTCGGAGGACGTCAGGACAGGGGGGTGAGCCAGACAGCGGTGTCGGAGGGGAGCCGCCCGTCGGCCAGCGGGCCGCTGGCCAGCAGGACGGAGTCGTGCGCCGGAAGGTCGACGGGGGCGGAGCCGAGGTTGACCACGCAGATCAGCCCCGAGTCGCGGACGAAGGCCAGCACCTCGTCGCCGAGGGGCAGCCAGGCGATCGTGCCGTCGCCGAGCAGGCGGCGGCGCAGTCGCAGGGCCGACCGGTACAGGCGGAGCATGGACTCGGGGTCCTCCTGCTGCGCCTCGACCGTCAGGTCCCGCCAGGAGGCGGGCTGGGGCAGCCAGGGGGTGCCGGTGCTGTACCCGAACGGCGGCTCGTCGCCCGACCACGGCAGGGGCACGCGGCAGCCGTCGCGGCCGCGGACCGTGTGCCCGGAACGCTCCCACATGGGGTCGTCGATGAGCTCCTCGGGGATGTCCTCGACCTCGTTCAGGCCGAGCTCCTCCCCCTGGTACACGTAGACGCTGCCCGGCAGGGCCATGGCGAGCAGGGCCGCGGCCCGCGCCCGCCGGCGGCCGAGCTCCAGATCGGAGGGCATCCCGTCCCGGCGGTCGGCGTTGTCCCAGGACGTGACGGCCCGGCCGTACCGGGTGACGGGACGGGCGACGTCGTGGTTGGACAGCACCCAGGTGGCGGGCGCGTCGAGCGACAGGTGCGTGGCGAGCGTGAGGTCGATGCTGGCCCGCAGCGCGGCCGGCTCCCACGCGCTCGACAGGAAGTCGAAGTTGAACGCGGTGTGGAGCTCGTCGGCGCGCAGGTAGTTGGCGAACCGGTCCTGGTCGGGCAGCCACACCTCGCCGATGAGGATCCGCCCGCCGTACGAGTCGGACACCCGCCGCCACTCGCGGTAGATGTCGTGGACGCCGTCGTGGTCGGTGTAGGACTCCTCGACGCTGTCGAGGTCCTTGACCAGGACGGCCGCCGAGTCGATGCGGACGCCGTCCACGCCCCGGTCGAACCAGAAGCGCAGGACGTCGAGGAACTCCTCGCGCACGGCGGGGTTGTTCCAGTTGAAGTCGGGCTGCTCGGGCGCGAACAGGTGCAGGTACCACTCGCCGTCCGGGACCTGCGTCCAGGCGGGGCCGCCGAAGATCGACTGCCAGCCGTTCGGGGGGCCGTCGCCGACGCCGGGCCGGAACCAGAACCGCTCCCGGGCCTCCGAACCGGGACCGGCCGCCAGCGCCTCACGGAACCAGGCGTGCTGGTCGGAGGCGTGGTTCGGGACGACGTCCACGATCGTGCGGATGCCCAGGTCGTGGGCCTCCTCGATCAGCTTCTCCGCCTCGGCGAGCGTGCCGAACACGGGCTCGATGCTGCGGTAGTCGGCGACGTCGTAGCCGCCGTCGGCCATGGGCGAGGGGTACCAGGGGTTGAGCCAGATGGCGTCCACACCGAGGTCGGCCAGGTACTGCAGACGCGACCGGAGGCCTGCCAGGTCTCCCGTCCCGTCGCCGTTGCCGTCGGCGAAGCTGCGCAGGTAGACCTGGTAGATCGCCGCCCCTCGCCACCATCCGCGGTCCGGGGTCGTCCCCGGGGGCGTGCTGCCGGGCATGCTGAATACAACTCCTTACGGGTGAAGGGGTCAGCCCTTGAGGCTTCCGGCGGTGAGGCCCGCCATGATGTGCCGCTGGAACAGGAAGAACACGACGATGGTCGGGATGCTCGCGATCACCAGGGAGGCGACCAGGACGTTCTGCGGCATCTGCGAGGAGAGCGAGGCGATGCCGATGCTCACGGACATCTTCTCGCTGTCGGGCAGCACCAGCAGCGGCCAGACGAAGTCCCGCCACACGTTCACGACGGTCAGGATGGACACCACGCCGAGGATGGGCCGGGAGATCGGCATCACCACCGACCACAGGATGCGGAGCGGCGACGCGCCGTCGATCTCGGCGGCTTCGAGCAGCTCCCGCGGGATCGAGTCGAAGAAGCGCTTGAGCAGGAAGACGTTGAAGCCGTTCGCCGCGGCCGGCAGCCAGATCGCCCAGGGGGTGTTGAGCAGGTTCCAGTGGAAGAACGGCACGTCCTTCACCGTCAGGTACGCCGGGAGCATGATGACCATGGGCGGGATCATCAGCGTCGACAGCATCAGCGCCAGGACGACCTTGCCGAACGCCGGGCGGAGCTTCGACAGGGCGTAGGCCGCGGAGACGTCGACCGCGAGCGTCAGCAGCCAGGCGCCGCCCGCGTAGATCGCGGTGTTGCCGAGCAGCGTGCCCAGGTCGAGCAGATCCCACGCCTGCAGGTAGCCGTCGAACGAGAAGTGCTCCGGCAGGAACGTCGGCGGGATCGAGTTGAGCTCCTCCGTGGTCTTCATCGCGCCCGTGATCATCCAGTACAGCGGGAAGACGAACGCGGCGGTGAAGCTGACCACCACGACCACCAGGACGATCCAGTAGACGATCCGGCCACGGGTCGTGTTGAGCTGGTGCGGCGAGACGGCGGTGCGGAACTGCGTGTTGATGGGCTTGCGGGGCCGCCGGCGCGGGCGTCTCCGGTGGTCCCCGCCCGCGGGCGTGGGCGAGGTGCCGGCCGGGCGGCCCGGCATGACCGTGACGTTGGACATGGACGCTCCCCTCACACCGTGTTGTCGCGCGAGACGCGCAGGTAGATCGCGGAGAACACCATGAGCACGATCATGAGCATCAGGCCGAGCGCGTTGCCGGCGTTGAGGTTGCCGAAGTTGAAGGCGTACTGGTACATGAGGTAGACGACGCTGACCGTGGCGTTCTCGGGACCGCCGCCGGTGAGCAGGTACGGCTCGATGAACACCTGCATGGTCGCGACGATCTGCAGCAGGAGCATCACCAGCAGGATCAGCCTGGTCTGCGGGATCGTCACGTGCCGGATCCGCTTGAACAGGCCGGCGCCGTCGAGCTCGGCGGCCTCGTAGAGCTCGCTCGGAATGGTCTGCAGGGCGGCGAGGTAGATCAGCGTGCCGCTGCCCATGTTCATCCACGTGGAGACGATGACCAGCGAGATCAGCGCCGTGCTCGTCGAGTTGAGCCACTGCAGTCCCGGCAGGTGGACGAAGCCGAGGACCTGGTTGAACAGCCCGTAGTCGGGGTTGTAGAACCACTGGAACAGCAGGACGCTCACGGCCGGCGGCAGCATCACCGGAAGGTAGACGACGAAGCGCAGATAGGCGCGCGCGTGCCGCAGCTCGTTGAGGACGATCGCCGTGACGAACGGGACTCCGTAGCCGCACAGCAGGGCGAGCACGGTGAACAGCGCCGTGTTGACCCACGCCGGCCCGAAGGCCGGGTCGTTGACGATGGTACGGAAGTTCGCCAGCCCCACCCACTTCGGCGGGTCCACGAAGTTCGTCTTCTGGAAGCTGAGGATGACCTCCCGGATCATCGGATACCAGGAGAAGAACGCGAAACAGATCAGGGCGCCGCACAGGAAGCCGTACGCGGTCACGTTCCGCTGGACGAGGCGGCGCAGCCTGGTCGGCTCCCGCCGCCTGCCGCCGCTCGTCACCGGGATGCTCGCTGTGGTCATCGTTGTGTTCCGATCTCGACGTGATTGCCGGGGCGCCGGCCGCGCGCGGGGTTTCGGTCACGGCACGGCGCCCCGGATTATCGAACGGTCAGCCCTTGGAGGCCAGCAGCGAGTTGACCTTCGCCTCCGCGTCGGACAGGAGCTGGTCGACGTTGGCGTCCTTCCTCGTGAGGACGGCCGACATCGGGGTGTCGAGGATCGCGTAGATCTCCTGCGCGTACGGCCCCGGCTCCGCCTTCGGCGGGATGCCCTTGGAGCCCTCCACCCATCCGGCGAACTGGGTCGCGTCGATGTTGGCGTTGTCCTTGCGCAGCTGGTCGACCGCCTGGCCGGAGGGGGTGTCCGGGCGGTACAGGTCCGGGTAGGGCTGGCCGACGGTCAGGCCCTGGCCCTTGGCCCGCACGTAGTCGAGCTGGCCCTTGCCGGGGGTGAGGAACTCGTACTCGATCCACTTGAGGCCGGCCTTGATCTGCTCCGGCGTGGCCTTCGGGTTGATCATGTAGCCGGCGCCGCCGTTGAACAGGGCCTTGGCCTCGGGCTGCGCGGTGATGGCGTAGTTCTCGAACTTGCCGCCGAAGTCGTTGCGCAGCGAGATGAGCACGTCGGGCGCGCCCAGCATCATGCCCATCTTGCCGCCGGCCATGGCCTTCATCAGGGCCGGCCACTCGATGTAGAGCTGGGAGCCCATGCTGTTGTCGACCCAGCGCATCTGCTGGAGGTTCTGCAGCACGGCCTTGCCCTCGGGGCTGTTGAAGGCGGCCTTCTTGCCGTCGTCGCTGATGACCGAGCCGCCGCGGCCGTAGATGGAGGCGGTGAAGTGCCAGCCGCCGACGTTGTTTCCGCTGTACTCGCCGTACCCGACGTACCCCTGGCCGAGCCCCGCGATCTTCTTCGCGGCGGCCTGCACCTCGGCCCAGGTCTTGGGCGGGTTGTTCGGGTCGAGGCCGGCCTTGGTGAAGACCGCCTTGTTGTAGACGAGACCCATGCCGTAGCCGTCGGTCGGCAGGCCGTAGACCTTGCCGTCCTTCTTGAACATGTCGATCTCGTTGTTGTAGTCCGCGAACGTCTTGACGTCGTTGACGTACGGCGTGATGTCCGCGGCCTGCCCGCTCGCGATGAGGCGGCCCACGTTGGGGAAGTTGACATAGAAGACCGTCTCCAGGTCGCCACTGGCGAGCTTGGGCTCGAAGGTCTTCGGGTCGTAGCAGGGGAAGGCGTCGGTGACCTTCTCGATCTTGATGTTGGGGTTCAGCTTCTGGAAGGCCGCCACGTCCTCTTCGAAGGTCGCGCGCTGCGCCTTGTTCGTCTTCGGCGGCTCACAGTTGATCGAGATAGAGACCGGCCCTGCGGCGCCGCCGGGTGCCGCACTGGTCTTGCTGCCACCGCTACCGCTGTCGTCGGAGCCGCAGGCGGCCGCGGCCGCGAGGGTGAGTCCCGAGACCAGCAGTATCGAGAGCTTCTGGGCTTTCATCATCGTTCCCTTCTGGAACCGCGCACCACGACCCGTTGGAGCACGCGTCCCGGGGCCGGCTGGAGCGCCCCGATCCGCTCGGTTGCGAGAAACATACAGAGGCATGCATGTGGGAGCAATAGTTCGTCATGCACTGTGCAAAAAAGTGACAGTTACGGGTGTGTCACTGACATGAGATCTCGCAGCCGGGCGGGTGTCCAGCAGGAAACGGTCACACCTTCCTGGGAGCCGGCGCGGTGGACGCCCGGACGACCAGCTCCGGCTCGAAGAGCAGCTCGTCACCGGGGACGACGGCGGCGTCGATCTGCGCCACGAGGAGCTCGACCGCGGCCCGGCCCATGGCGTCGATCGGCTGCCGCACGGTCGTGAGGGGCGGGTCGGTGCAGTTCATCAGGGCAGAGTCGTCGTATCCGATGACCGAGACGTCCTCGGGCACCGAGAGGCCGGCCCTGCGGGCGGCCCGGATGGCCCCCAGCGCGAGCACGTCGCTCGCGCAGATGATGCCGGTGATCCCCCGGCGGACCATGCGGGCGGCCGCCGCGTGGCCTCCCTCCAGCGAGAACATCGTGTGCTCGACGTGGTCGGCCGGCAGCTCCACGCCGTTGGCCCGCGCGTACGCGCGGAAGGCGGCGAGCTTGCGCTGCGACGGCACGTGGTCGGGGGGGCCGAGCAGGAGCGCCACCTGCGTGTGGCCGAGGGCCAGCAGGTGGGCGAGCGCGATCTCGGAGGCCGCCACGTCGTCGCAGGACACCTGCGGGAAGCCGAGGTGCTCGACCGCGGCGTTGACCAGGACGATGGGCAGCTTGCGCTCCAGCACCCGCTCGTAGTGGCTGTGCGAGGCGTCCCCCTGGGCGTACAGGCCGCCCGCGAAGACCATCCCCGACACGTGCTGCTGGAGCAGCAGGTCGACGTAGTCGGCCTCGGAGACGCCGCCGACCGTGCGGGTGCACAGCACCGAGGTGAACCCCTGCTGCGCGAGGGCGCCGCCGACCACCTCGGCGAAGGCCGGGAAGATCGGGTTCTGCAGCTCGGGGAGGACGAGGCCGACGAGCCGTCCGCGGTCGCCTCGCAGCTGGGTGGGGCGCTCGTACCCGAGCACGTCGAGGGCCGTGAGCACCGCCTCCCGGGTGGCGTCGGAGACGCCCGGCTTGCCGTTGAGGACGCGACTCACCGTCGCCTCGCTCACGCCCACCTTCTTGGCTACTTCCGCAAGCCGTCGTGTCATGGGCGCAACTATACGACAAATAGCGCAAGAGATTTCATCGGCTTGCGCTCAGGGTCGGTGGACGTCGTCCCGGCAGCCGAGGAATCTCGCCGCGGCAGGGACCGGTCCACGACAGCGTCAACTGGGACGAGGGCTGGTCGTGACACGGGCGTTATCTTACGACTTCTCGTCGAAATATTGCAGTTGGTTGTTCGCCAACTTATCGTGTGGGCCACTCGCCCAGTCAGAGATGTGGCGGTCCCGCGTCACGCCGCATCTCTCGGATCCTCCTGCGAAAGGGCCTCCATGAGACGATCCGGAGCCGCCGTCGCCGCGACGTCCGCCTGCCCACGGGCACCCGAGTCCTCCGGGACCACGCCGCCGTCACCGCGCCCGCGCGACAGCCGGGTCTGACCTTCACCGCACCACCGGCCGGCCCGCGGGCAGGTCTCCGAGTCCGAGGCGTACGCGTCGTCGTCACGCCCGGACCGGAACGGGACACCCGGAGGAGGAGTGGACGCCTCCTCCTCCGGGCTCGCCCTCAAGCATGGGACGGGCTCAGCTCACCGCGACGCCGACCCGGCCGGTGGAGGAGCGCACCACGAGCTCGGGCTCGAACAGCAGCTCGCCGGTGGCGACCGCGGCGCCCTCCATCTGGCTCAGCAGGAGCTCGACCGCGGCCCGGCCCATCGCCTCGATGGGCTGGCGCACCGTCGTCAGAGGCGGGTCCACGCAGGTCATCAGCGCGGAGTCGTCGTAGCCGACCACCGACACGTCGTCCGGCACCCGGCGGCCCGCGCGGCGGGCGGCGCGGATCGCCCCCAGCGCGAGCGGGTCGCTGCCGCAGATCAGACCGGTCACGCCCTGGCGGACGAACTTGAGCGCCGCGGCGTGGCCGCCCTCCAGCGAGTGCATGGTGTGCTCGACCTGCTCGCCGCCGGCCGCGCGGAACGCCTCCAGCTTCCGGATGGACGGCATGTGGTCGGGCGGGCCGACGATCAGCCCGATGCGCTCGTGGCCCAGGGCGCGCAGGTGCCCGAGGGCCTGCTCGACGGCGATCTTGTCGTCGCAGGAGACCCGCGGGAACTCCCAGTGGTCGGCCGCCGCGTTCACCAGCACCGTCGGCAGGCGGCGCTCCACCAGGCGCAGGTAGTGCTCGTGGACCACACCGGTCTGGGTGTAGAGGCCGCCGGCGAACACGACGCCGGACACCTGCTGCTGCAGGAGCAGGTCGACGTAGTCGGCCTCGGAGATCCCGCCGACCGTGCGGGTGCACAGGACGGGCGTGAACCCCTGCTGGGCCAGGGCGCCGCCGACCACCTCGGCGAACGCGGGGAAGATCGGGTTCTGCAGCTCGGGGAGCACCAGGCCCACCAGGCGGGCCCGTTCCCCGCGCAGCTGGGTGGGCCGCTCGTACCCGAGCACGTCCAGGGCCGTCAGCACGGCCTCACGGGTGGCCTCGGAGACCCCCGCCTTGCCGTTGAGGACGCGACTCACCGTGGCCTCGCTGACCCCGACCTTCTTCGCAACCTCTGCAAGCCGTCGCGTCATGGGCGCAAGCATACGACGGCGCGGACCGTCGCCAGCGGCGCTCGATCGCCGTTCCCATCGGGGATCCCGCTCTGTAAGCGCCGTGAAAGTGATCCGCAAGCAGACGTCCCTAACGTCAGCGGCGTCACAGATCACCAGGAAGGCATCATGAACATCCTCAAGAGCTCCCTCGTCGTCGCCGCGGCGTCCGCCCTTCTCACCCTGACCGCCGCCTGCGGGGGCAGCGCCCAGGCTTCGGTGTGCCAGGAGGCGACCCAGGCGTTCACCGACTACAGCAGCAAGGCCGGCGCGTCGGCGGGGAACATCGACGGCATCAACACGGCGACCAAGGACCTCGCGGCGAAGCTGAAGGACCTGTCGGGCAAGGCCGACGGCGACCTCAAGACCGCGCTGGCCGGCATGGCCGACTCGTGGGCGTCGTTCAAGATCGACGTCTCGGACCCGGGGGCGGCGGCGAAGCTCAGCCAGTTCGCCACCAAGGCCACCCAGGCCACGCAGGACCTGGCCGCCGCCTGCTCCTGACGCGCAAGCGCGCCCCCGGTTCGTCACGCGCGTGTGGGGCGGGCGCCCGCCGGCCCCGCCCCGCCGCCGTCAGTAGTCGAGCCCCCAGTCGTGGGCGCCGAGCTTGTAGGCCTCGCCGTCGCGGACCAGCCGTCCGCCGTCGGCGAGGCCGCCGAGCGCCTGGCGCACGTCGTCCTCCGGCAGCTCGGTCATCCCCGCGATCTCGGAGACCGTCGCGGGGCGCTCGTCCACGTTGAGCGTGGCGACCGCCTCGTACACGGTCATCTCCCGGGACGACATCTCCTGGGCGTCGCCGAGGCTCTCCTCGGCCCTGCCCTCCGCGGGCCTCGCGCCGTCGTCACGCATCGCGCAGCCTTGCGCCCTCGCGCAGCCGCTCGGGGTCCACGTGACGCTCCGGGAAGCGCTTCAGGTACTCCCCCTCCAGTTCCTCGGTCCGCGAGGTGTGCCGCTCAAGCGCGTCGTCCGAGCCGTGGAAGAGCGTGTCCGTACGGGTCTCGTGCAGGTGGCGCAGCTCGCGGAACAGGTCCTCGTCGCCCAGCTCAGCCGGGTCGACCCCCATCGTCATCACGTTCTCCTCACGCCTCGGTCGGCTTTTCCCATCGCTCGTCGGGGCTCTTGTCATCGGGTTCCGCGTTCGGCGGGTCGGTCGCCGAGGGAGCGTGCTCCCCCGCGAAGTCCGGCTCGTCGTCGGTGTCGATGTAACGGCCGTCCTCTGTCCTCATGCGGGTCTCCTGCCCGCTGCCGGTGGACCCATTCATCCGGCGCGGACGGCCCGTGAGGCCTCTCTGAGCGGCGCCGACAGGCGGTACGGCCCGCACCCCGGCGTGCGGGCCGTACCGGCACGCGGGTCAGGACAGGTCGAACTCGCCGCCCTTGACGCCGTCGATGAAGGCCTCCCACTCCCCGGGGCTGAACATGAGCCGGGGGCCTTCTGGGTCCTTGGAGTCGCGCACGGCGATGCCGCCGCGCAGCAGCGCGACCTCGACGCACTGGTTGCCGACGGTGTTCGAGCGGGTCGCCTTGCGCCAGACGGCGCCGTCCGCGGTGACCGCCGGTTCGGTTCCCCTCATCGTCCTGACATCTCCTTCTCGACAGAAATGACCTTCTCTATGGACTTCTCCGGGCCGAGCGCGGCGGCACGAAGATGATCGAAGACCTGGACGTACGCGCGGACCTCGTCGGGGTCTTCCAGGTAGAGCTCGCCGCCCATGTTCTCCAGGAAGACCACGCCGGGGTCCTCCGGATCGGGGGAAGGCGAGGACGGCGAGCGGGGTGCCCATGCCCAGATAGGCGCCGGCGTCGAACGGGAGCACCTGGAGGGTGACGTTCGGCTGCACGGCGACCTCCTGCAGCCTGCGCAACTGCTCGGCCATGACGGCCGGGCCGCCGACGGGACGCCGGAGCGCGGCCTCGTCGACTACGGCCCAGTAGGCGATGGCGTCGGGCCCGGCGAGGCGGCGCTGCCGCTCCATCCGGACCGCGATCCGCCGTTCGATCTCGGCCGGGTCCTGGACCAGCGCGGCGCTGACGACGGCCCGGGCGTAGGCCTCGGTCTCCAGCAGCCCCGGCACGAGCAGCGGCTCGTAGTTCCAGACCGACGCGGCCTCCGCCTCCAGCCCGACGTACGGACCGGGCAGGACGTCGTCGTACGCGTGCCACCAGCCGCGCCGGGCGGCCTCGCGGGCCAGCCCCAGCAGGGCCTCCCGCTCGCCGCCGCCCACCTGGTAGAGGTCGAGCAGGTCGCGCATGGTCCGGCTCTGCGGCCGGGTGTGCCCGCTCTCGATCCGGTACACCGTGGAGGCCGCCATGCCGAGGCGCTGGGACACCTCCTCGCGGGTGAACCCCGACTCCCGGCGCAGACGAGTCAGTTCCGCGGAAAGCCGGCGAAGCCGGACCGTCGGGCCCCGTCCTCCCCGCATCAGCCGATATCCCCCTTTGGAAAAGGAACCGTGCAATCCTGCATTCGCCGTATTGCACGGCGGAATATCAAAGTGCAGGATGAACGAAGTCTGACACGGACCTCGATTCGGCATCCACGGACGGGTGCACAGGGAGTTATCGCAGGATGACAATTCTCAACCTCTCGGGGAGAATCGCGATCTCACGGCCTTTCTCGGGAGACCCGTCCCAGGCACGGGCGGCGCGGCGGTTCGTCGCAGCCCGGCTGGGGGACGGCCACCCGTGCCGCGACGACGCCGTCCAGCTGATCGGCGAGCTCGTCGCCGAGTCCCTGCGCCACGCCTCCTCCTGCGGGAGCCGTCCCGGATACTCGGTCGCCGTGGCGGCCACGCCGGCCTCCGCCCGTGTGACGCTGTCCACGCAGGCGTGCGGCTGCTGGACGTCCCCGCACCTCACGCCCGGGCGCGGGGTCCACCTCGTCGACCTGTTCACCCACCGGTGGGGTGTGTCGGCCAGCCGTACGGGCGTGTGCGTGTGGTTCGAGCTGGGCCAGGAGCCGGTGCCCGCGCGGGTCCCCGGCGTACGGGACCTGCCCGGGCGCTGACGCCCGGGGGCGGCCCACGCGGGGGCCCGCGGCCGCCGATGAGGCGAGGCGCGAATTTCCGGCCGGATGCGGGGTAGTCGGGCGACATATCTTCCGAAGAAGGGGACGATATGGCGCAAATTAGTACCGACATTCCCGCACGGCTGGATCGGCTCCCCTGGGCTCGCTGGCACTGGCTGGTGCTCATCGGCCTCGGCACCGTCTGGATCCTCGACGGTCTCGAGGTCACGATCGTCGGAGTCATCGGCCCCCGCATCACCGAGAAGAGCAGCGGTCTCGCGCTGACCGAAAGCCAGGTCGGCCTCGCCGCCGGCGTCTACGTGGCCGGCGCCTGCGTCGGCGCCCTCTTCTTCGGGCACCTGACCGACCGTTTCGGGCGCAAGAAGCTGTTCATCGTCACGCTCGCCCTCTACCTCGCCGCCACCGTGGCCACGGCGTTCTCGCACGACGCCTGGTACTTCTTCCTGTGCCGCTTCTTCACCGGCGCGGGCATCGGAGGCGAGTACGCCGCGATCAACTCGGCGATCGACGAGCTGATCCCGGCACGCGTGCGCGGCACGGTCGACCTCGTGGTCAACGGCTCGTTCTGGCTGGGCACGGCCCTCGGCGCGGTGGTCGCGATCCCCGCGCTCAGCACGAGCGTGTTCCCCGCCGACGTCGGCTGGCGGCTGCTGTTCGGCCTCGGCGCCGTCCTCGGCGTGGGGATCCTGCTGGTGCGGCGGCTCGTGCCGGAGAGCCCGCGGTGGCTGTTCATCCACGGCAGGGAACGCGAGGCGGAGGAGATCGTCTCGGGCATCGAGCGCACGGTGCGCGAGGAGTCGGACGACGACCTCGAGCCGCCCCGGGGCGAGATCAGGATCACCCAGCGGGACCACACCCCGCTGACCGAGGTCGCGAGCACGCTGCTGCGCCGCTACCCGAAGCGCACCGCGGTCGGGCTGGCGCTGTTCGTCGGCCAGGCGTTCCTGTACAACTCGATCTTCTTCACGTACGCGCTGGTGCTGTCGACGTTCTTCAAGGTGTCGGACAGCAGCACCGCCTGGTACCTGATCCCGATCGCGATCGGGAACTTCCTGGGACCGGTGCTGCTCGGCAGGTTCTTCGACACCGTCGGCAGGCGGGCGCTGATCTCGGGCTGCTACGCGCTGTCGGGCCTGCTGCTGCTCGGCACGGCGGCCCTGTTCGACGCCCACGTCCTGAACGCGGTGACGCTCACGGCCTGCTGGATGGTCGTGTTCTTCTTCGCCTCGGCCGGGGCCAGCTCGGCGTACCTGACCGTGTCGGAGATCTTCCCGATGGAGACGAGGGCGCTGGCCATCGCGCTGTTCTACGCGGTGGGCACGGGCCTCGGCGGCATCATCGGCCCGGTCCTGTTCGGCCGCCTGGTCGAGAGCCAGTCGGTCGGCAACGTCGTGCTGGGATACGTCCTCGGCGCGGCCCTCATGATCGGGGCGGGCGCCGTGGAGTGGTTCATGGGCGTCGAGGCCGCGCGGCGGTCGCTGGAGGACATCGCCCAGCCGCTGAGCGCGCAGGAGACGCAGACCGTCTGACCCGTCGGGCGCCCGGCCCCGGTCCGCACTCCTCCCGCCGCCGCTCGCATCGCCGCTCGCATCGCCGCTCGCATCGCCGCTCGCATCGCCGCTCGTCCGGCGCGAGCGGCGGCGCGGGGATGCCGGACGCCCCCGAAGGGGTATCAACCCCCCAGATGCGCATGTAGGGCGCATCTTCGTACATACGGGGGAATCATGGCTGAAGAACAGAAGAAGAAGCCGGCGAAGTCCACCGGAAAGGCCAAGAGAACGGCCATCAAGGAGGCCCGGAGCGCCAAGCAGGCCAAGAAGGCCCGGCGCGACGACACGGGCGCCGGCGATTACACCCCTGCGCCATGAGAACGCCATGATCTGAGCGGCCGGGACCGGGCGCCACGCGCTCCCGGCCCGGCCGTTTCCCCGCCCCTCCATGACATTTGTCCTGTCGCATCCGGGATGGGCACCACTGGATGGTCATCTCGCCGGTCAGGCAGAGTTAGATATGTGGACAACACAACCCTCCGCCCCCCGTTGAACCGCGTGAGCCGTACCGCGATCTGGTACTGGACCACGCGGGCCGCCCTCGGCTGGCTGTTCCTCGCCGCCGTCCAGGTCGTCTGGCTGATCCTCGACGACGGCGACCGCCCGGTGCACGTCGCCGGCCTGGCGGCCACCGTCGTCGCCGCCGTCGCGCACGTCGCGGTCATGCCGCAGTGGCGCTACCGCGTGCACCGGTGGGAGGCGACCCCGGCGGCCGTCTTCACCCGGTCGGGCTGGTTCAAGCAGGAGTGGCGGATCGCCCCGGTCTCCCGGATCCAGACCGTCGACAGCCGGCGCGGGCCGCTCGAGCAGCTGTTCCGGCTCGCCAACGTCACCGTCACCACCGCGTCCGCGGCCGGGCCGCTCAAGGTGGACGGCCTCGACCGGAACACCGCCCAGCGCCTGGTCGCCGAGCTCACGGCGAACGCGCAGGCGACGGCGGGTGACGCCACGTGACCGCCGCGCCGGTCGAGACCGACTGGCGGCGGCTGAGCCCGCGGATGCTGGTGATCCACCCGTTCCAGGAGGTCGTCCGGGCCGCCCCGGCCCTGATCGGCCTGCTGTTCGCCGGATCGGGCAGCGGCGGCGAGGGCCACCTGTGGAGCCTCGCCGGCGTCGGGATCATGGTCCTGTTCGGCATGCTGCGCTGGTTCACCACGACGTACCGGATCACGGCCGAGCACGTGCAGGTCCGCAAGGGCCTGCTGAACAGGAAGGTCGTGACCGTCCCCCGCGACCGGGTCCGCACGGTCGACGTGACCTCGCACATCCTGCACCGCGTGCTCGGGCTGGCCCGGGTTGAAGTCGGCACCGGCATGTCCGACCGCAAGCGCGGAGGCGAGCTCAAGCTCGACGCGCTCAGCGTCGCCGAGGCGGCCCGGCTGCGGGTGGAGCTCCTGCACCGCAGCCCGGTCGCCGACACCCCGCCCGAGGACATCGCCGCGACCGGCGTCCCGGCCGTCGTCGCCGGCGCCCCCGGGGCGGACGAGACCGAGCTGGCCGTCCTGCGTCCCCAGTGGATCAAGTACGGGCCGTTCACGCTGTCCGGGCTCGTCGCGGTCGGCGTCATCGCCGGCTACCTGTCGCGGCTGGCCTCCGAGGGCAACGTGGACCTCGGGCAGGTCGGGCCGGTCCGCGAGACGTGGCGGTGGCTGAGCGCGGCGGCGCTGCCGCTGGCCGTCGCGACGGTGGTGCTCGTGCTCGCCCTGTTCGTGGGGGTGGCCTCCACGATCGGCTACCTGCTGGCCTTCTGGAACTTCCGGCTGACCCGGCACCGCGGCGGCACCCTCCACGTCACCCGCGGCCTCGTCACCACCCGCGCGACGACCGTGGAGGAACGGCGCCTGCGCGGCGTGGAGGTGAGCGAGCCGCTGCTGCTGCGGGCCGTGCGGGGGGCGCGCCTCATCGCGATCACGACCGGGCTGCGGGTGGGCCAGGGCGCCCAGCGCGGCGGGTCCATGCTGCTGCCGCCCGCGCCGAGGGCCGAGGCGGAGGCCGTCGCGGTCCGCGTGCTGCGCGGCGCCGCGGATCCGTCGCCGGTCACCGTGCCGCTGACCACGCATGGTTCGGCCGCCGTGCGCCGCCGCTTCACCCGCGCGTTCGGCGTCCACGCGGCGGTCACGGCCGTGCTGCTGTACTGCTGGCTCTGGTCCGACCTGCCGTCCTGGCCGGGCCTGACGATGGTCGCCCTGCTCCCCCTCACCGCCCTGATGGCCGCCGACCGGGCCCGCAACCTGGGGCACACGCTCGCGTCCGGCTACCTCGTGAGCCGTGCGGGCTCGCTGGTGCGGCGGCGGGTGGTGCTGGAGTGCGACGGGATCATCGGCTGGAACGTCGAGCGCTCGTTCTTCCAGCGGCGTGCCGGGCTGGTCACGCTGACCGCGACGACCGCGGCCGGACGGCAGGGGTACCGGGTGCAGGACGTCGCCCTGGCCGAGGCGCTGCGGATCGCCGCCGCCGGGTCGCCCGGGCTGCTCGACCCCTTCCTGGCCGGCGGGGACGCCGTCCCCGCCGCCGAGGGTCAGGTGCGCAGGTAGGAGGCGCCGTTGAGGTCGATGACGGCGCCGCTCGCCCACTCGGCCTCCGGCGACGCCAGGTAGAGGACGGCCGCCGCGATCTCCTCCGGCCGGGCCACCCGGCCGAAGGGGCTCTGCGCACGGATCTCGTCGCCGCGCGGCGGCTTGAGGTGCTCGTTGGTCATGTCGGTCTCCACGAAGCCGGGGGCCACGGTGCCGACCGTGATGCCGAGCGGGGCCAGGGCGACGGCGAGCGACTGGCCCATGGCGTTCAGCCCCGCCTTGCTCGCGGCGTACGCCGGGCTTTCGGGCTCGCCGCGGAAGGCGCCGCGGGAGGAGACGTTGACGATCCGCCCGCCCGGCCGCATGTGCCGGACGGCGCTCCAGGTGACGTTGGCGGGCCCGACGAGGTTGACGTCCAGCGTCCTGCGCCACACCTCCCGCCACTCCTCGTAGGAGACCTCGGCGATCGGATGCCGGAGGAAGACGCCCGCGTTGTTGACCAGCACGTCGATGCCGCCCAGCGCGCCGGCCGCCTCGTCGGCCATGCGCCGGGCCTGCTCCGGGTCGGACACGTCCGCCCGCACGACGGCGTGGCCCTCGCCAGGCAGTTCGTCCCTGAGCCGTACGGCCAGGTCGGAGGAGTCCCTGTGGTGGATCGCGACACGGTCGCCACGCTCGGCGAAGGCGAGCGCGATCGCCCGCCCGATGCCCCGCGACGCCCCCGTGACCAGTACCGCTCGTCCGTTCATCATCCGCAGGCTAGCAGTTTCGGCGGCATTCCCTCCGTCTGCGGCCCTATGGACGAAACGTCCAGAATGCGGCTTCCGTCGGCCGGAATGTCCCACGACACTGTGAGGCATGAGCCTCGACATCGAGCGCGTCCGCGCGCTCTATCCCGCCCTGTCCGACGGTTACGCCTGGCTGGACGCGGCCGCGGGCACCCAGGTGCCCCAGCCGGTCATCGACGCGATCGCCGCCGCCTACTCCGCCGGCATCGGCAACACGCACGGGGCCTTCCCCGGCAGCGCCCGGTCCGACGCCATCGTCACGCGGGCCCGCGAGGCCGTCGCGGACCTGGTGGGCGGCGATCCCGCGGGCGTGGTCCTCGGGCCCAACATGACGACGCTGACGTACCGGTTCGCGTACGCGCTGGCCAAGGACTGGGGGCCGGGCGACGAGATCGTGGTCTCCCGGCTCGACCACGACGCCAACGTCCGGCCCTGGGTGCAGGCGGCCGAGCGCGCCGGGGCGCGGGTCCGGTGGGCGGAGGTCGAGGTGCCGGACGGCGAGCTGCCGGCCGGCCAGTACGACGAGCTCGTCACCGAGCGGACCCGGCTGGTCGCGGTGACCGCGGCCAGCAACATCCTGGGGACCATGCCCGACGTCCCGCGCATCACGGCGCGCGCCCGGGCCGTCGGGGCCCTGTCGTACGTGGACGGCGTCCACGCCACCCCGCACGGGCCGATCGACATGGCGGCGCTCGGGGCCGACTTCTACGCGACCAGCGCCTACAAGTGGTCGGGCCCGCACATCGGGGCCGTGGTCGCGCGGCCCGCCCTGCTGGAGACGCTGCGGCCCGACAAGCTCGCCTCCTCGCCCTCGGAGGTGCCGGACCGGTTCGAGACCGGGACCGCGCCCTTCGCCGACCTCGCCGGGGTCGCGGCGGCCGTCGACCACCTCGCGGACCTCGACCCGGCCGCCACCGGGACCCGGCGGGAGAGGCTGCTGGCCTCGATGACGGCGGTGGAGGCGTACGAGCAGGCGGAGCTCGCTTATCTCCTCAAGGGCCTGTCGTCGCTGCCCCACGTGAACCTCGTCGGGTCGCCCCGCCGCCGCACGGCCACGGCGTACTTCACGGTTACCGGGCACACTCCTCGGGAGGTGGCCGAGCACCTCGCCGCCAACCGGGTGAACGTCTGGGACGGGCACTGCTACGCGTGGGAGCTCACGCGCGCCCTGGGCATCCGGGACGAGGGCTCCGCCGTACGGGCCGGGCTCGTGCACTACAACAGCCGCTCGGACGTGGACCGCCTGCTCAATGCGCTGGAGGATCTGCCGCGCCGCTGACACAATGTCGGACTTGTCGCTGAATACCATGTGATGCCTGATATGCGGCCCGCACCAAGGAGACCGAGTGACCCGTTACGGCCAGATGTTCGGCCCCGACATCACGTTCCTCGGCGTCGAGCGCTGCGACCTGGACGATCCGGACAGCTTCGCCGGCGCCGACGTGGTCATCCTCGGCGCGCCCTTCGACGGCGGCACCTCCCACCGTCCGGGGGCGCGGTTCGGGCCGAACGCCATCCGGCAGACCTGCTACCTCCCGCACGACGGCCACCGGCCGAGCCTCGCGCTGCGCGTGGACGCCCTGCGCGACCTGCGGGTGCTCGACGCCGGTGACGTCGAGACGTACGCGGGCGACATCGAGGGCAGCCTGCGGGCGATCGAGGAGGCCGTGGCCCGCATCGCCGCCTCCGGGGCCGTGCCGATCGTGCTCGGCGGCGACCACACCGTGGCGCTCCCGGACGCGACCGGCGTGGCCCGCCACCACGGGTTCGGCCGGATCTCGATGCTGCACTTCGACGCGCACGCCGACACCGGGGACATCGAGTTCGGCCACCTGCACGGCCACGGACAGCCGATGCGGCGGCTGATCGAGTCGGGCGCGATCCGGGGCGACCGGTTCCTCCAGATCGGGCTGCGGGGCTACTGGCCGGGCCCGGACATCCTCGGCTGGATGGCCGGGCAGCGCATGCGTTCGTACGAGATGACCGAGATCGTCACGAGGGGTCTCGACGCCTGCCTCACCGAGGCGTACGGCATCGCGCTCGACGAGTGCGAGGGCGTCTACCTGTCGGTCGACGTCGACGTGTGCGACCCCGGCCACGCGCCGGGCACGGGCACGCCGGAGCCCGGCGGACTGTCGGCCCGCCAGCTCCTCGACGCCGTACGGCGGACCTGCTACGAGCTTCCGGTGGTCGGGGTGGAGATCGTCGAGGTGGCGCCGCCGTACGACCACGCGGACATCACCGCCTACCTCGGCAACCGGGTCGTCCTGGAGGCGCTGTCGGCCATGGCGCGCCGGCGGAAGGACGCCGCCGAGGGGACCCGGTGGGACCCGTCCCGCCCTCTCCTCGACGGCCGCTGAGACCGGCCGTTCCACCGAACGGCGGGGGCGGAGCGCGGTGGTCTGGTAGGGATTGCAGGGTGATGCGACACCGGCCCCCGGCCCGCACGGCCGTCCCCGCCCCCGCAGCCGCCGTCCGGCCGGGCGCGCTGCACGCCCTGCTGCCGGTCGTCCTGGCGGCCGTCCTGCTCGCGACCGGCTGTGGGGCGGCCGCCCCGGCCGGCGGGAGCGAGCGGACCGGGAGCGATCCCTCCGCAACATCCACCCCCGGCACGTCCATCTCCACGTCCATCTCCACGTCCACCCCTCGCGCGGCCCGGCCGACGCACACCGCCGCCGGCCGCGCGGCCCCGGCCTCACCGCGGCCCGTCCGGGTGCCGGCCGGCGTGACGGCCGGCTACGTGGTCGTGGACCGGTCGGCCGGAGGCGCCGGCAGGGTGGTGGCGCGCCACGACGCCCACCGCCGCTTCCGCTCCGCCTCGGTCGTCAAGATCCTCATCGCGCTCGACTACCTGGAGCGGCACCGCGGGCCCGTCCCACGGGCGGACCTGGCCCTGCTCACGCCGATGCTGCGCGGCAGCGACGACGACGCGGCCACAACCCTGTGGCACCGCGGCGGCCAGGGCGAGATCGTGCGCCGGACGGCGCGCCGGCTCGGCCTGGCCGACACGGCCCCGCCTCCGGCCGCCAAACCCGGCTTCTGGGGCTACACGGCGATCAGCGCGTCCGACATCGCGCTCGTCTACCGCTACCTGCTCGACCGGGCCCAGCCGCGGGTCCGCGACCTCATCCTGGGCAACCTGCGCCAGGCGTGGCACTGCGCGAGCGACGGCTTCGACCAGTACTTCGGCATCCCCCGCGCGGTGCCCCGGCCGTGGCTCGTGAAGCAGGGCTGGTCGGGTTTCGGCTCGACCCCGCCGACGCGTTGCGGACGAACCGGGACCGCGTCGTACGAGATGGGTACGTTCCACAGCACGCGCGATCCGGTTGATTTCGTCCGTCCCGTGCTCCACACTACTGGCGTGATCGGCGACCGGCTGATCATGGTGGTGCTCACCGTGCAGCCCTCGGGGGCGTCCTTCACGAACTCGGCGGCACGGGTGACGAAGCTGGCGAGGGACCTCTACCTCAGCGTCGCCTAGAAGATCCGCAGATGCCGTTTAGGCCCCCGGGCGCCGGGCAGCGGCCACGCCGTGCTCTCCCTCTCTGAAAGCTGGTCGGCGATGGGTTTCCCGTGGGGATTGCTCGGCCGGGACATCGCGGTCGATCTCGGTACGGCGAACACGCTCGTGTACGTGCGCAAGAAGGGCGTGGTGCTGGACGAGCCGTCCGTGGTGGCGATCAACATGCACACGGACCGGATCGTGGCGGTCGGCACGGCGGCCAAGGAGATGATCGGCCGCACTCCCCCGCACATCGTCACCATGCGCCCGCTCAAGGACGGCGTGATCGCCGACCTCGACGCCGCCGAGCGGATGCTGCGCCACTTCATCCAGCTTTCGCACAAGAACCGCTACCTCGCCAAGCCTCGCGTCGTGGTCGCCGTGCCCAGCGGCACCACCAGCGTCGAGCAGCGGGCGGTCAGGGAGGCCGCGTACGAGGCGGGCGCGCGGCGGGTCCACATCATCGAGGAGCCGATGGCCGCCGCGATCGGCGCGGGGCTCAACGTCGGCGACACCACCGGCAACATGGTCGTCGACATCGGCGGCGGCACGACCGAGGTCGCGATCGTGTCGCTCGGTGGCGTGGTCGTCGCCAAGTCGGTCAGGGTGGGCGGCGACGAGCTCGACGAGGCGATCGTCAACTACGTGAAGAAGGAGCACGCCCTGCTCTTGGGCGAGCGGACGGCGGAGCACATCAAGATCACGTTAGGCAGCGCCCGGCCGGGCGGCGCAGACGACGCGACGTCGGTCCCGATCCGCGGCCGCGACCTGGTGACCGGGCTGCCGAAGACCGCGGCGATCAGCCGGGCCGAGGTGCGCGAGGCGATCGAGGACCAGGTCCAGACGATCGTCGACGCGGTGCAGACTACCCTCGACCAGTGCCCGGCCGAGCTCGCGGGCGACCTGATCGACAACGGCATCGTGCTGACCGGGGGCGGCGCGCTGCTCGACGGGCTGGCCGATCGGCTCGGGGAGGCCGTCGGCATGCCGATCCACCTGGTCGACCAGCCGCTCCAGTCGGTCGTCCTCGGCGCCGGCCGCTGCGTCGAGCGGTTCGACGAGATGCAGGACGTGTTCCTTCCCGAAAACCGCCGATGAGGACGGCCTCCGGCCGCCGCGTGCCGGCGCTGCTGGTCGCCGTGTCGGTGCTGCTCATCGCGGCGGACCACTGGCTGACGCTGCCCCCGCTGCGGGCGCTCGGGTCGGCCGTGTACGGCTCGCTGGAGAGCGGGGTGTCCTCGGTCACGCGGCTGGCGGCCGACCCGCGCCGCCTGGACGGGGTCGAGCGGGAGAACGCCCGCCTGCGGGCCGCCCTGCTCGCCGCCCGCCGTCCCTCGCAGGCGCCGGCCGGGGCCGGCGACTACCGGGTGGCGCCCGCCCACGCGATCGCGTTCGGCCGGGACCAGACGGTCACGATCGACGCCGGGACCCGTGCGGGCGTCACCGGGGACATGACCGTGTTCGACGCCGACGGGCTGGTGGGCCGGGTCGTCCGAGCGGGCCCGTCGACGGCCACCGTCCAGCTCGCCACGGCCGCGGCCGCCTCGATCGGCGCCCGGCTGGAGACCTCCCGCGAGGTCGGCCTGGTCACGGGCGTGCCCGAGCGCGGGCTGCTGCGGCTGAGCCTGCTCAGCGCGACGGCGGCGGTGCGGCCCGGCGACCGCGTGGTCACGCTGGGGTCGGAGAACATGCGGCCATATGTGCCGGACGTGCCGATCGGCACGGTCGTGTCGGTGGAGCGGACGCCCGGCGCGCTGACGCCGACCGCCCTGGTCCGGCCGTTCGCCCGGTTCACCGCCCTCGACCTGGTCACGGTCGTGCTGGGAGGCCCGGTCGCCGTGCCCGACGGAGCCGAGCCGCCCTCGGGTGCGGCCGGATGAGGCGCGCCCTGGCAGCGGCGGTCGTCGTCCTGCTCGCCCCGGTAGCGCAGGTCGCCGGGGTCAACGCCCTCGACCTGCCGGGCGGCGGGCCCTCCGTGGCGCTCGTCGGGGTGGTCGCGCTCGCGCCGCTGCTGAGCCCGGCGGGGGCGGCCGTCCTGGGGTTCGCCGCCGGGCTGGCCGCCGACGTCGCGCCGCCCGCGGACCACACGATCGGGCGGCTCGCCCTCGCCCTGTGCCTGGCCGGGTGGCTGTGCGCCCGGGTCCCGGACGACGCCGGCCCGGTTGCGCGGGCGGCCGCGGC
>NZ_KI866524.1:288699-300476 GCF_000511135.2 Microbispora sp. ATCC PTA-5024
GGGGGCGGCCGCCGGCGCGACCCTGCTCGACGCGGCGCTCGGGCTCGCGCTCGGCGACGAGGCGTGGGCGGCCACCGCCGCTGTCCTGCCCGGCGTCCTCGCCTGGACGGCGGCGGGCGCGGCCGTGGTCGCCGGGATGGTCTCCGCACTGGCGCCCGTCACCCGCAGGAGGCGGTTCGGCGGGCCCGTGTCGCGTTCCGCGCTCCGCTCGCCCCACCCCCGGGGGCACCGTGCGTAGGAGCGCGCACCGGGGGCGGCTCGCGGTGCTGTACGTCGTGGTGACCGCGCTCATGGTGACGCTGCTCGGCCGCCTGTGGTTCCTTCAGGTCACGACAGGACCCGACTACGCCAGGGCGGCCACCGAGTCGCGCGTGCGGACCGTGGCGCTGCCTCCGGTCCGGGGAGAGATCCTCGACGTCCACGGCGAGCCGCTGGTGGCCAACCAGACCAAGCCGCAGGTGTCGGTGGACTACATGGCGCTCATCCACCAGCCCGACGGAGGACGGGCGGTGCTGACGCGGCTCGCGCAGGCCCTGGGCCGGCCGTACCAGGAGATCGCCGACCGCGCGCGGCTGTGCGCCCGCGACGTCCCGCGGCCCTGCTGGCCCGGCTCGCCGTACCAGCCGATCGTCGTGGCGGACGACGTGAGCGCGCGGACGGCGCTGTCGATCGCCGAGCGGCAGGAGGAGTTCCCCGGAGTGAGCACGGCGCTGCGCCCGGTCCGGACCTACCCGCTCGGCACGGCCGGGGCCCACCTGCTCGGCTACCTCCAGCCGCCGTCGCCGGACGACCCGCCGGGCGGCCCCGAGCTCGTCGGCCGCGACGGGCTGGAGGCGGAGTACGACCGCGAGCTGGCGGGCCGCAGCGGCGTGCGCGAGGTGGCGGTCGACAGTACGGGCACGGTGACCGGCCTGCTGCGCGAGCAGGCGGCGGAGCCCGGCGACAGCCTGGTCACGAGCATCGACGCGCGGATCCAGCGGGTGGCGGAGAAGGCGCTGGCGGGCGCCGTCGCCTCGGCGCGCAGGCGCGGGGAGCCGGCCGACGCCGGCGCCGCCGTCGTGCTGGAGGCCCGCACCGGGCGCGTGGCCGCGCTGGCCGACTACCCCACGTACGACCCGGGCGTGTGGACCGGCGGCATCTCGCAGCGCGACTACGAGTCGCTGCCGCTGGTCTCCAGCGCCGTGCTCGGGCAGTGGGCGCCCGGCTCGACGTGGAAGGTGACCTCGACGGCCGCCGCCGCGAAGGCGGGCTACAAGCTGGGCGCCACCTACGACTGCCCGGGGTCGTACAAGGTGGGCGGCCGGGCGTTCCACAACTTCGACGGCATCGCGCTCGGCCGCATGAACATGCGCCGGGCCCTTGTGGTGTCGTGCGACACGATCTTCTACCGCTTCGCCGACAGGATGTGGAGACGCGACGGCGGGCTGAAACCGGTGCGGCACCCGAAGGACCCCATGCAGGCCATGGCCAGGCAGTTCGGCTTCGGCGTCCGCACCGGGATCGACCTGCCGAACGAGGCGGCCGGCCGGGTCCCGGACCGCGCCTGGAAGAAGGCCACCTGGGAGCGCGGCCGGACCGACACCTGCCGCCGGGCCAAGACGGGCTATCCGGACGTCCCGGACCGCAAGCGGGCGGCCTACCTCAAGCGGCTCGCGGCGGAGAACTGCCGCGACGGCGGCGTGTGGTGGGCCGGGGACGCGGCCAACTTCGCCATCGGGCAGGGCGACGTCCTGGTGACCCCGCTCCAGCTGGCCCGGGGGTACGCCGCGCTGGCCAACGGCGGCCGGGTGATCAGCCCGCGCGTCGCCAAGGCCGTCGTGCGCCCGGACGGCTCGGTGGCGCGCACGATCACTCCGCCGGTCGTGGGGCACGTCGACGTCTCGGCGAAGACCCTTCGGTACATCCGCGACTCCCTCGCCGGCGTCCCCCGCACCGGCACGGCCGCGGCCGCCTTCAAGGGCTTCCCGTTCAAACGGCTCTCGGTGGCCGGCAAGACCGGCACGGCCGAGGCGTACGGCAGGCAGGACACGTCCTGGTTCGCGTCGTTCGCCCCGGCCGGGCACCCCAAGTACGTGGTGGTCGTAGTGGTGTCGCAGGGCGGCATGGGGGCGAGCACCGCGGCTCCGGCGGCGCGGAAGATCTGGGAGGGCATCTACCACCTCTCCCCGAAGAAGAAGCACGCGGCGCACACGAAGCACACGAAGCACCGGAAGCACACGAAGCACACGAAGCACAAGCCGGCGGGTGGTGCCCGATGACGACGTTCCTCCCCGTACGGCTGTCGCCCGCCCGGCTCAGGTCGCGCCCGCGGCAGAGGGCCCGGGGCGCGTTCGCGGCCTGGGGGGTCGTGCTCCCGGCGGCGGCCCTGTCGGGCATCGGGCTGCTGCTGGTGTTGTCGGCCACCAGGAACGAGCCCGGGTCCACCCTCCTGCAGCGCCAGGCGCTCAGCGTGGGCCTGGGGTTCGCGCTGATGTGGCTGCTGTCGCGGTGCGACCTTCGCCTCCTGCGCGCGTACGTGCCGGTGTTCTACCTGGGCGGCCTGGCGGGGCTGGTCGCGGTGCTGACGCCGCTGGGCCGGACGGTCAACGGCTCGCACGCCTGGATCGTGCTCGGCTCCGGCCTGCAGTTCCAGCCGTCGGAGTTCGCCAAGGTCGGGACGGTCCTCGCGGTGGCGGCGGCGCTCGGCGAGCTCAGGGACGGCGAGCGGCGGCCGGGAGCGGGGGCCGTGCTGCTCGCGCTCGGGCTGGCGGCCGTGCCGATCGGCCTGATCATGCTGCAGCCCGACTTCGGGACGATGCTCGTGTTCGCCGCGGTGACGGGCGGGATGCTGCTGGTCGCCGGGGTCCCCGTCCGCTGGTTCGCGGGTCTCGCGGCCTCCGCCGCGGCCGCGGTGCTGCTCGTGTGGCGGCTCGACCTGATCCGGCCCTACCAGCTCCAGCGCCTGATGGTGCTCGCCGACCCGGACGCCGACCCGCTGGGCGTGGGCTACAACGCGACCCAGGCGCGGATCGCCATCGGCTCGGGCGGCGTGCTGGGCAAGGGGCTGTTCCACGGCGAGCAGACGGCCGGGCACTTCGTGCCGGAACAGCACACCGACTTCATCTTCACCGTGGCCGGCGAGGAGCTCGGGTTCGCCGGCGCCGCCTGCGTGATCGTGCTGATGCTCCTGCTGCTGTGGCGGGGACTGCGGATCGCGGGCCGCAGCCCCTCGCCGTTCGGTACCGTGCTGGCGGGCGGGGTGGTGTGCTGGCTGGCGTTCCAGACGTTCGTCAACGTCGGGATGACCATGGGCCTGCTGCCGATCGCCGGGCTGCCCCTCCCGTTCGTGTCGTACGGGGGGTCCGCCACCATCTCCGCGTTCGCGGCCGTGGGACTGCTGGCCGCGGTCGGCAGGCGGACCGCGTCCGCGTAGGGCAGGCTGGTGCCCGTGCGCAGCAAGCTCGGCGGCCGGGTGGCCCAGGCGGCGGAGATCGCCCTCGGGACCCGCCGGTACGTGACCGCGATCGACGTCCTCACCGGCCTGCGGTGGCTGCACGGCCGCCACGTGGACGCCTGGAGGCAGGGCCGCGTCGACAGCCTCGAACGGCTGGCCGCCGTGGACGAGGCGAGGATGGCCGAGGCCGTCGCGCACCTCGGCGAGTGGGCCGCGGAACGCGGGCTGCTGCCGAGCGAGACGGCCTACCGGGCCGCGAGCAGGGACGGCCGCCCGCTGCGCTTCACGACGGCCGGCGACGACGAGCTGGAGCGCCGGTTCCGCGTGCACTGGGTCTCCCCCGAGCTGAGCGAGAGCCGCCGGCGGCAGCTGGCCGAGCGGCTCGACCGGGCCCCCGACCTCGTCGTGGTCGCGCCCCTGGAGCCCTGGACCTGCGCCGGGTGCGGCGGCGCCGGGCCGTACCTCATCATGGAGGACGACCGGCCCCACTGCCTGACCTGCGCGGACATGGACCACCTGCACCTGCTGCCGGCCGGGAACGCCGCGCTCAGCCGGCGGGCCAAGAAGGAGAGCGGGCTGTCGGCCGTCGTGGTGCGGTACAACCGCAGGCGCAAGCGGTACGAGCGGCTCGGCGTCCTCGTGGAGGAGACCGCGCTGGCGCTGGCCGAGGAGCGGTGCCTCGCCGACGAGGAGGTCCGGCTGCGCCGCCGCGAACGCGACCGGGAGCGGCGGGAGGGTCAGGACGCCGAGTTCCGGGAGCGGATGGCCGCCGAGATCGTCCGCCTGTTCCCCCGCTGCCCCGCGGGCAGGGCCGCCGCGATCGCGGAGCACGCGGCCGAGCGCGGCAGCGGGCGGGTGGGCCGCACGGCCGCCGCCCGCGCGCTCGACGAGGGCGCCGTGACGCTGGCCGTCGTCGCGAGCGTGCGGCACCTCGACACCGAGTACGACACGCTGCTGATGTCCGGCGTGCCGCGGATGACCGCACGGGACCGCATCCGCCCCCGTGTCGAGGAGGTCCTCGCCGCCTGGCGCGGCCGCCCCTGACCGGGCGCGTCAGCGGACGCGGCCCACCATGCGGGCGTACATGCGGCCCGGGCTCGGAACGGACGGCGGGTTGAGGAACCCGGGCAGCATCGGCAGGTCGACGGCGAACGGCTGCAGCCGTTCGTAGAGCTCGTACGCGTCGGCGGGACGGTCGCGGGGCTCCTTCTCCAGCAGTTGCGCGACGAGCCCGTCGAGGGCTGCCGGCACGCCGGGCACCCGCGGGGGCCGCTCCTTCACCTGCTTGTCGAAGACGGCGTACTCGGTCGGCCCGGTGAACAGCTGCCGGCCGGTCAGCATCTCGTGCAGCACGCACCCGAGGGCGTACAGGTCGCTCTTCGGGTCGGCCACGCCGCGCTGGATCTGCTCGGGCGACATGTACGCCGGGGTGCCGAGGATCTGGCCCACCCGGGTGAACTGGGCGACGTCGGCCTCCCGCAGCATGGCGAGCCCGAAGTCGAGCACCTTGACGCTGCCGTCCGGGCAGAGCATGAGGTTGGTCGGCTTGAGGTCCCGGTGACAGATCGACAGCTCGTGGGCCGCGGTCAGCACGGCGCACGCCTGGGCGGCGATGGCGGCCGCCCACGGCACCGGGAGCGGCCCGTGCTCGCTGAGCAGGTCGGCGACCGTCACACCCTCGATGAACTGCATGACCTGGAACAGCCGCTGCTCGTAGGTGCCGAAGTCGTACAGGACCGGCGCGCCCGGGTGCTCCAGCCGGGCGAGGATGCGCGCCTCGCGGATGAACCGGCGCTCCAGCTCCTCGTCGGGGCCGTCGGGAAACCGGAGGAACTTCACGGCCACCTTGCGGTCGAGGCGCCGGTCGTGCCCGCCGTAGACCGCGCCCATGCCGCCCTGGCCCAAGGGGAGGTCGTCCAGCTCATACCGGTCGCCGATGACCATGCGCCCCTCCCGTCGACCTTCCGGGGAAAAAGTTACACCTTCATCCACGAGGGCGAAGACGTCCGTCGATCAGGCCTTCGACGCCGACCCGGGCGAGCTCCTCGCCCGCGGCGGAGGCCTCGCGCAGCCCGTCCTCAAGGGCGAGCAGCCGCCGGAAGGCCGCGCCGTACGCACGCTGGGCGGGCAGGGGAAGGCGCGGCACGCGGACCCGGCGGACGTCCACCCGGCTCGACCCGAGGTGGGGCCGGCCCCCGCCGAGGGCGAAGCGGAGGAACCCGGCCAGGAAGTCGGGGTCGAGGTGGCCGGGGTCGGCCCGGAACAGGCTGAGCTGCGGGCCGAGCACCGCCCCGTCCGCCCGCGCGACCCGTGCGGTGACCCCGGACGCCACCACGTCGCCGGGGCGCACGGTCACCTCGCCGCCCGCGCCGGTCGCGCGGGCGGTGGGCGGGCCGCCGGACAGCAGGTCGTCGGCCGTGAGGACGGGCACGCCCGCCCCGTCCTCCGTGTCCTCCTCGGGGAGCGCGCGCAGCGTGGAGTGGCGGACGGCGAGCAGGCCCGCCTTGGCCAGTTCGGCGATCGTGATGACCGGCGCGTCCCAGTCCGCCGCGCCCTCGGCGAGCACCTCCAGGTCGGGCGGCGCCGCGGCCAGCGCGGCGGACGCCTCCCGGAACCGGTCGAGGGCCGCCGGGTAGCCGCGGGCGTCGCTGCGCGGCGACAGGTGACGGGCCGGGCTGACGTCCACCTCGTCGTCGAGGACGTCGATGATGGGGACGGCCCGGCTCGCGGGCGGCTGCGGGGCGCCCGCCAGGTACGCCCGCCAGGCGGCCTCGGCGACCTCCGGCCCGCCGGACGCGTCGGCCACGAGGACGGCCGCGGGCCGCCGCTCCCCCGGCTCGGGACGCCGCAGCAGCCACAGGTCGGGCCCGCCGGACGGCAGCGTGACGACGGCCCGCAGCGCGCCGGCCCGCAGGAGGTTGGATCGGATGCGCCGGCCGGGCCGGCGGCTCGCGGCGGCGGCCGGCATCAGGATCGCGACCAGGCCGCCGGGCCGGACGTGCGCGAGGCAGTGCTGCACCCAGGCCAGCTCCGGCTCCCCCCGCGGCGGCGTGCCGTACTGCCAGCGGGGGTCGCCGACCAGCTCCTCGTGCCCCCAGGCCCGCTCGTTGAACGGCGGGTCGCACACGACCGCGTCGGCCTGCACGCCGGGGAACCCGTCGTGCCGCAGGGCGTCCCCCGGCACGACGGCGGCGTCCCGGCCGCGCAGCAGCAGGCGCAGCGCGGCGAGCATCGCGGCCTCCTCCCCCGCGTCCTGTCCGAGCAGCCGGCCGCCCGGCGCGGCCAGGAGCAGGGTGCCGAGGCCGCACGCGGGGTCGAGGACGGAACCGGCCCCCTCGCAGGCGAGCCGCGTCATCAGCTCGGCGGCGTCGGCGCGGGTGAGGGACAGACGGCGGCTGTGAACCTCGACGTACCGCTCGCAGAGGAACTCGAACGTCTCGGCCTCCCCCTCACGGGCCGCCATCGTCGCGACGAGGCGGAGCAGGTCGGGGTCGGCCGGCTCGGCCGGGGTCTCGGGGAGGTCCGCTGTCGCCGCGGCCACCGCCTCCGGCAGCCGCGCGGCCGGGTCGGCGGTCCGGGACAGCCGCTCCCAGCCCTCGGGGTCGCGGCGCAGGTAGAGCAGGAACGCCCCCACGCGGCCCAGAGCCTCGCCCAGGCGCAGGTCGCCGGCCGCGCCGCGGAGCCGCTGCCACACCCGGTCCCCGAGGGAGACCTCGTACGACTTGCCGTTCCTGCGCAGCCACGCCTCGACCTCGGGCAGGGAGAAGAGCGGGCTGGAGGCGGTGCCGCCCACCGGCTGGGGGAAGTCCTCGTACCGGCGGCGCCAGTTGCTCACCGCCGCCCTGCCGACGTCGGCGAGCCGGGCGATGTCGCCCGCGTTCACTGTGGCGTCCTGGCTCATGGGAGTCAGCGTAGCACCGATGCTTGTGAAGTCACTCAACCAATGGTTTACTCAAAAGCATGACGCACAACCGCATTCGCTACGCCGCCGGCTCCGATGTGGGGCGCACGCGCGCCAAGAACGAGGACTCGCTGCACGCGGGCGAGCGCCTGCTCGCCATCGCCGACGGGATGGGCGGGCACGGCCACGGCGAGGTGGCCAGCGCGGCCGTCATCGCCGCGCTGGCGGCCTTGGAGGAGGGGCCGATGCCGGAGGACCCGGTGGCGGCCCTCGACACCGCGGTCCAGCAGGCGGGGCAGAGGTTGAGCGACCTGGCCGAGCAGGACCCCTCGCTGGAGCGGATGGGCACCACCGTCACGGCGATGCTGTGGGACGGGTCGACCAGGTTCGCGGTGGCGCACGTCGGCGACTCGCGGGCGTACATGCTGCGGGACGGAGCCCTCTACCAGATCACCCGCGACCACACGCTGGTGCAGTCGCTCGTGGACGACGGCCGGATGAGCCCCGACCAGGCGGCCCGGCACCCCAACCGCTCGCTGCTGCTGCGCGCCCTGGAGACGAGCGGGTTCGCCGAGCCCGACCTCTCGCTGCGCGACGCCCACCCCGGCGACCGCTACCTGCTGTGCTCGGACGGCCTGACCGCCGTCCTGGAGCCGGAGACCCTGCACCACGTGCTGAGCACGGTCGCCGAGCCGGAGGACGCCGTGCGGCGGCTCATCGACCTGGCCAACGAGGGCGGCGGCCCGGACAACATCAGCTGCGTCGTCGCCGACGTCGAGCCCGCCTGAGCGCTCCTCGCGCGGCCCTTCGTCCCGCCGTCCCCGACCCGCCCGCCTAGGCGTTCCTGGCCCGGAAGGCGGCCGTCTTCACCCGGTTCTGGCAGGCGGTCGAGCAGAAGCGGCGGGTGCCGTTGCGCGAGGTGTCGACGTACACCCGGTCGCAGTGCGGCGCCGTGCACACGCCGAGACGGTCGTGCAGCTCGCCGCCGAGCACCACGGCCAGACCGGTGGCGCAGCTCGCGGCGTAGTCGCCCGCGAGCGTGCCCCCGGTGCCGTGGTAGTGCAGGTGCCACGGCTCGCCGTCGTGCCGGTCGAGGTGCGGCCGGGCGTCGGTCTCGGCCAGCAGGCCGTTCACCAGGTGGGCGGCCGCGTCCACGTCGCCCCTGCCGGACGCCTCGAAGACCCCCCGCAGGGCCACCGCCACCTGGGCGAGCTCTCCCGCCTCCCTGGCCGTGACCCGCCGCGCCCACCGGTCCCCGAGGGCCTGGGCGACGGCTTCCGTCAGCTCCGCGCCCTGGGGCGGCTCGTACGGCCGGCCCCGGGCCTCCCCTGGTGTCAGGGCGTTCACCAGATCGACGGCGATCGCCACCACCGCATCATTGTGACTGTTGAAGTTCACTTGACCAGTTACACCCTCACTGCTTATGTTGTGACTGGCGAAAGCATATGTGACAGTTACAGGAGGCGTCATGCCGACGTACGACGTGGCCCGGGAATGGGTCGAGCGGTGGGATCGCCAGCAGGAGGGCTACCTGCCGGACCGGGAGGAGCGCTTCACCGCCCTGATCGACGCCGTGGAGGCCGGAGTCGGCCGGCCGGACCCCCTCGTGATCGACCTCGGCTGCGGCCCCGGCTCGCTGTCGGCCCGCCTGCTCGACCGGCTGCCCCGCGCGACCGTCGTCGCGGTCGACACCGACCCGCTGCTGCTCGCGCTGGGCCGGGCCGCGTACGGCCGTCTGGAGAACCTGCGCTTCGCCGACCTCGACCTGCGCGCGCCCGGCTGGAGCGGCGCGCTCGGGCTCGACCGGCCGGCCGACGCCGCCGTGAGCACGACCGCGCTGCACTGGCTGCCCGAGCCCGAGCTGCGGCGCATGTACGGCGAGCTGGCGACCGTCCTGCGGCCCGGCGGCCTGTTCCTGAACGGCGACCACCTGATCTCCGGCGACGCGACGCCGACCCTGGCGAGGCTGGAGGTCGCCGTCCACGAGAGGGAGGAGCGGCGGCGGTTCGCGCAGGGCCGTCCCGAGGACTGGCGGCAGTGGTGGGACGCGGTCACCGCGGACCCCGCGCTCGCCGATCTGACGCGGGCGCGCGGCGGGAGGACGGCCGCCGCCGGGCACCACGGATCGGAGTCGGGTCACCTGTCGACCCACGTCGGCGCGCTCCGCGACGCCGGCTTCGGCGAGATCGGCACGCTCTGGCAGCGCGGCCACGACCGCCTGCTGTGCGCCGTCCGCCCCTGAACCGCGTTTGCGGCGGGATCTCCGGGGGACTCGGACGGCTATGACACCGGTCGTGCTCACGGTCAACGCGGGCTCGTCGAGCCTCCAGCTCCACCTGGTCAGGGACGGCCGCGTGCTGCGGACCGAGCACAGCGAGCGCAGCCCCGACCCGTCGGCCGCCGAGCGGACGGTGGCGGACTTCCTGGCCGGGGCGGGCGACGCCGAGGTGGCGATCGTCGGCCACCGCCTGGTTCACGGAGGCGACGCCGTTGTGACGCCGACCGTGGCCGACGACGGCGTGATCGAGGCCGTCCACCGGTACGCCGACCTGGCCCCGCTGCACGTGCCGCCGGCCCTCGCGCTCGTCGAGGCGGCCCGGCGCGCGCTGCCGTCCGTCCCGCACGTGCTCTGCCCGGACACCGCGTTCCACGCGGGACTGCCCCGCGCCGCCGCCACCTACCCCGTGCCCGCGGAGTGGCGCCGCCGGTGGGGGCTGCGCAGGTACGGCTTCCACGGGCTCTCGTACGAATGGGCCGCCGGGCGGGCCCGGGAGATGCTCGGCCGTCCCGCGGAGGACCTCCAGCTCGTGCTCACCCACCTCGGCGGCGGCTGCTCGGTCTGCGCCGTCCGGGACGGCCGCAGCGTGGACACCTCGATGGGCCTCACCCCGCTCGAAGGCGTGCCGATGAGCAAGCGGTCGGGCAGCGTCGACCCCGGGATGCTGCTGTGGCTGCTGGCGGGCGGCCGCCTCACGCTCGACGAGCTCCGCGACGGCCTGGAGCATGCCTCGGGCCTGCTCGGGCTGTCGGACGGGCTGTCCGGCGACACGCGCGACCTGGTCGCGTCGAAGGAGGAGGCGGCGGCGCTGGCGCTGGAGGTGTTCGCGCACCGGGTGGCCCGGGAGGTCGCGGCCGCCGCCTCGAACCTCGACCGGCTCGACGCACTGGTCTTCACCGGCGAGATCGGCTGGGACCAGCCCGAAGTGCGCGACGACGTGTGCCGCCGCCTCGCCGTGCTGGGCGTCGAGCCGCCCGCGCGGTGGGACGTGGACGAGGACGCCGTGGTGAGTCCCCCGGACGCCCGGGTGCCGGTCCTGGTCGTCCGTCCTCGCGAGGAGCTCCAGGTCGCGCGGGACGCCCTGACCCTGCTGCCCCGCTGACCGCCCCACCGGCCGCCGTACAATCCGGGGACATGCGCGTCTTCACCGTCGACTCCTTCACCGACAAACCCTTCAGGGGCAACCCGGCCGGTGTCTGCCTGCTCGACAACCCCGTGCCCGACGAGTGGATGCAGGCGGTCGCGGCCGAGATGCGGCACTCGGAGACCGCCTTCGTGGCGGACGGCGGCGACGGCGGGCCGTACGCGCTGCGCTGGTTCACCCCCGCCGTCGAGGTGGCGCTGTGCGGGCACGCGACGCTGGCCACCGCGCACGTGCTGTACTCCCTTGGCGCCCGGGGCCGGCTGGAGTTCGCGACGAAGAGCGGCGTCCTCGCCACCGAGCAGTCCGGCGACGACCTCATCGCGATGGACTTCCCGGCCGCGCCGCCCGAGAAGACCGAGGCTCCGGACGGCCTGGCGGAGGCCCTCGGGGTCACGCCCGTCTGGGTGGGCCGCAGCCGGTTCGACGTCCTCGCCGAGGTCGAGTCGGCCGACGTGGTGCGCGCGCTGCGGCCGGACGTCGAGCGGCTCACCGCGGTCGACGCCCGAGGTGTGATCGTCACCGCCCCGGGCGACGGGACCGCCGACTTCGTGTCCCGCTTCTTCGCCCCGCGGGTGGGCGTCCCCGAGGACCCGGTGACGGGATCGGCCCACTGTGTGCTGTCGCCGTACTGGTCGGGACGGCTCGGCCGCGACGCGCTCGTCGGCGCGCAGGTCTCCGAGCGCGGCGGCACGGTGCGCACCACCCTGCGCGGCGACCGGGTCGAGCTGGCCGGCCACGCCGTGACCGTCTGGTCCGGCGAGCTGCAGGTCTGAGCCCGCGCGGCCCGCCGCCCGCTCGTCGTCGCGGCGCCGCCTCACGCGGAGGGATGGTGGGCGTCGTCGTCTCGCCGCCTCAGGCGGGGACGGTGGGGGCGAGCGCGGCCTCGATGCGGTCGACGGCCGTGACGGCCCCGAACGCCAGCAGCCGCACGAGGTCCGCGTCGTCCCCCCTCGCCGCGTCCCGCCAGGCGGACACGTCCGCGTCGGTGATCCGGTACGGCGCGAGGGCGGCCAGCAGGGCG
>NZ_KI866524.1:300601-320282 GCF_000511135.2 Microbispora sp. ATCC PTA-5024
GGGTGCCCGCCGTCCCACCGGGCGACCTCCCCGGCCACGTGCCACATGGCCTCCTCCCCCAGCGGCACCTCCTCCGACAGGGCCACCCCGCGCAGGGCGGCGAACGCACGGCCGATCGGGGTGCCCTCGGCCCACCCCGGCTCGGGCCCGGCGGGCAGCCCCTCCAGCAGCGGGAGCGCGTCCCCCGCGACGGCCCCGCGTCGTACGGCCCGGGACATGGCGCGGCCGCCGACCCTGCGCACGAGCCGTGACCGCTGCAGCCCGCCCGGGAGGAAGTCGTCGGTCAGCAGGGCCGACACCATGCGGTTGACGAAGTGGAACGCCAGCGCCGTCCCGACGTACTCGGCGGCCGCGCCGGGCGGGAACGGCGCGGGCGCGGCCGGCCCCGCGACCGCCCCGCTGGTGGCCTGAGCCCAGGCGAGCAGCCGGGCGTGCTCCGGCGAGCCGGGCGTCTCCCCGCGGGCGATCGTCTCCGCGAGCCCGTGGTCGCCCGTTGCGTGCAGGAGCACGGTGTGCGCGTCCACACAGAACGGGCACCTGTTGGCCAGCGACACCCCTGTCGCCACCACCTCCTTCCCGATGCGGGGGGCCGTCCCGGCCAGCAGAGACTCCCGCAGCGCCGCCCAGGCGGCCACGAGCACGTCGGGCGCCGGGGACAGCGTCATGAACAGCGGCATCCGGGCCAGTCCGAAGTCGCGGGCCATCTGCCCGTAGACCTCGGCGACCGGCCCGGACGCCGCCTCCCGGGCCACCGGGACGACGTATCGGAAGGGCGTCGGCATGGCTTCTCCTTCGGTTTCGTGTGCTCAGCGTCGATGGTCGCGGTCCGGGCGCCGCCGTGTCGTCGTACGGGCGGAGGCGGCGGCCGCTGCTCCCCCCGCGGACGGCGGGCCGGGCGTACTCCCCCGGGAGTAGGGCCGGAGCGGTCTCCCGGGAGGAGGTGGCGGGCGGGCGGTGCGGGCTACCCTGCCGGTATGGACGCTGATCGCAGGTGGCGCGGATACCTTCCCGACGCGGCGCTCGCGGCCGCGGTGGGCGGAGCGCTGCTGGGCGGCATCGTGCTGGCACCGGTCGGTGCGGCCCCGGGCCCGCTGGAGTACCTCGCGCTGCTGGCCGGGACCCTCGCCGTGGTCGCCTGGCGGCGGGCCCCGCTGCCCGCCCTGGCGGTGGCCACGGCCTGCATGCTGGCGTTCTCGGCCCGGGTGCACCCCGAGACGTCGGCCGCGTTCCCGGTGCTCATCACCGCGTACTCCGTCGCCCGGGACGGCCGCCGGATCGCGGCGGCGGGCGCGAGCGCCCTGTTCCTGGGCGGCACGCTGCTGGCCGACCTGTCGGCCGCGGGGACGGGCGACCCGCGGGCGGTGGTCCAGCGCGCCGTGCTGCTGGTCGGCTGGTTCGTCGCCGCCAACGTGGGCGGCGTCGTCTCCCGGCAGCGGCAGGCGTACCTGCGGCAGGCCGAGGAGCGCGCCGCCGAGGCCGAGCGGACGCGCGAGGAGGCGGCGCTGCGGCGGGCGGGCGAGGAGCGGCTGCGGATCGCCCGCGAGCTGCACGACTCCCTCACCCACTGCATCTCGATCATCAAGGTGCAGGCCGGGGTGGCGGTCCACCTGGCCCGCAAACGCGGCGAGGACGTCCCGCCCGCGCTGCTCGCGATCCAGGAGGCGAGCGGCGACGCGATGCGCGAGCTGAGGGCGACGCTGGAGGTGCTGCGCGACCCGGGCGAGGAGGCGTCCAACGGCGTCGGCCGGATCGGCGAGCTGGCCGACCGGGCGCGGGCCGCGGGCGTGCCCGTCTCCCTGGACGTCTCCGGCGACCGGCGGGACCTGCCGGACGAGGTCGACCGGGCGGCCTACCGGATCGTCCAGGAGGCGCTCACCAACGTGGCCAGGCACGCGGGACCCGCCGCCTCGGCCGCGGTCGGGGTCGAGTACGGGCCCGGCGTGCTGACCGTGCGGGTGGACGACGACGGGCGGGCGGCCCCGGACGGCCCGCCGGTCCCCGGGGTGGGGCTGACCGGCATGCGCGAACGGGTCGCCGCGCTGGGCGGCCGCCTGTCCGCCGGGCCGCGTCCCGGCGGCGGCTTCTCCGTCGAGGCCGAGCTCCCCCTGTCGCCGGCGCCGGGCCTCGCGCCCACGACCGCCACCGCACACCCCTCGCCGGCCTCAGCCGCGCACCCCGCACACGCCACCGCGCAGCCCGCGACGGCGGCCACGCACGGCGGGCACACCGCGACCACGGCCACGGCAGCCGGCACGCCCGCGACCACCGCCGCACTCGCGGACGACGAGCACCGTGCGGACGACGAGCACAGTGAGGACGACGAGCACCGTGCGCCCGCGACGGCCTCCGCCGCGGCGGGCGGGCCCGGCGCGGTCCCGGCGCCCGGTCGCGCCGGGCGACGGGACGGCGGGGGTGCGGGGTGATCCGCGTTCTGCTGGTCGACGACCAGACGCTCATACGGGCCGGGTTCCGGGCGCTGCTCGACGCCGAGGAGGACATCGAGGTGGTCGGCGACGCCGGTGACGGGCGCCAGGGGGTGGCGCTGGCCGGGCGGCACGTGCCGGACGTCGCCCTCGTCGACGTGCAGATGCCGGTGATGGACGGCATCGAGGCCACCCGCCAGATCGCGGCCGACCCGCGGCTCGCCGGCGTCCGCGTGGTGATCCTGACGAACTACGGGCTGGACGAGTACGTCTTCGCGGCGCTGCGGGCGGGCGCGAGCGGGTTCCTGCTCAAGGACACCGAGCCGGCCGAGCTGATCCAGGCGGTGCACGTCGCGGCCCGGGGCGACGCCCTGCTGTCGCCGGCGATCACCCGCAGGCTCATCAGCGAGTACGTCTCCCGGCCGCCGGACTCCGTCCCTGTCGAAGCGCTGGGCGCGCTCACCAACCGCGAACGGGAGGTGGTCGCCCTGGTCGCCCGCGGCCTCACCAACGACGAGATCGCGGCGCAGATGGTGATCAGCCCGTTCACCGCGAAGACGCACGTCAGCAGGGCGATGACCAAGCTCGGCGCGCGGGACAGGGCCCAGCTCGTGGTCTTCGCCTACGAGTCGGGGCTGGTCGTCCCCCGCGACACGCCGCGCTGACCTCCCGGCGGCCGGTGATGGCGCCTCCGGGACGACGGCGGCGGCGCGGCCGTCTCAGCTCGCGCTGCGGAAGCCGTCCCCGGCCGGCTTGCCGGTCAGGAGCTCGCCGAACAGCCGCTCCCACTGGGGCATCACGATCTCGGGGTCGTACTCGGCGGCCGTGACGGCGGCGGCCGAGCCCAGGCGCACCCGGGTCTCCCGCTCCGCCATCAGCCGGCCGAGGGCCTCCGCGAGCGCGTCGACGTCCTCGGGCGGCACGAGGAGGCCGTCGATCCCGTCGGTCAGCACGTCACCCGGGCCGGTCGGGCAGTCGAAGGCGGCGACCGGCAGGGCGTGCGCCATCGCCTCGATCATCACCATCGGCAGCCCCTCGAAGCGGGAGCTGAGGGCGTAGACGGACGCCCTGGCCAGCTCCTCATGCAGGCGCGGGCTACGTCCCATCAGCGCGATTCGGTCGCCGAGCCCCTGCCGGTCGGCGAGCGCGGTCAGCTCGTGCTTCTTCGGGCCGGTGCCGAAGATGCGCAGCCGCCACCCGGGATGGCGCCGCGCCGCCGCCGCGAAGGCCGGGATCAGCAGGTCGAACCCCTTCTGCGCGACCAGCCGGCCGGCCGCGACCACGACCTTGTGCTCCTGCCGGGACGGGACGCGGCCGGCCCTGTCGACGGCGTTGGGGATGCGCACGACGGGGGTGTCCGGAAGCAGCCGCTGGTAGTCGCGGCGATCCGTCCCGGTCAGCACGGCGACCGCGTCGAACGCGCCGTAGTGCCGCACGATCTCGCGGCGCAGCGTCTCCGGGTACGCGTTGAGGTTCATGTGCTCCTGGGCCACCCGCACCACACCGGAGGGGGCCCGGCGGGCGGAGATCAGGTTCAGGGCGGGGCGCGTGGTGACGAGGATCCCGTCGTCGAGCGAGGAGACGTAGTCGATGACCGCCTTCTCCACCCGTTCGGTGAAGTAGGCGGCCGCGAACTCGCCGTACGGGACGATCTTGCCGCGCACCCGGCGCCACACCTTGCGGCCGAGGGAGTCGGTCAGGACGCCCTCCCGCTGGTCGACGAGGGTGGACAGGGCCACCGAGCGGTCGAGCCGGAACTGCGGGCGGTCCCGCCTGCGGATCACGCTCACGATCTCCACGTCGTGGCCGAGCGCGGCCATCGCGTTCGCCTGGCTCACCACGGTGCGGATGGTGCCGCCCATGCCGTACGCGTGGAGCAGCAGGTAGCGGATCCTCACGAGCCCTCGCCTCCGGGCAGGTAGCCCCAGCTGCGGCACATGGGCCTCAGGAGGTCCGGTATCCCGCCGGGGTCGGGCAGGTCCCGGCCGGGCTGCACGCTGCCGGACCGGATCTTGTCCTTCCAGTCGCCGAGCCCCTTCTGCAGCACGCCCTGGTCGCCGTACCGCAGCATGCCGGGCTCCCAGGCGACGCCGAGGAAGTCGCAGATCGAGCGGACCGTCTTCTCGGGCTCCGCCGTCAGGTCCTCGTACCGGACGGTGAGGCCGGTCAGCGCCGTGCGCGCCCGCTGCACCGCCTTCATGTAGCGCAGCGCATCGGCGGCGGCCTCCTCACGGGTGCGCCGCTCCCCGCCGGCCTCGTACCAGGAGGCGGCGATCGAGGCCGGGTGCCGCAGCAGGAAGACGTACCGCGCGTCCGGCCAGCAGGCGGCGATCCGCGCGTACGCGAAGGCGTTGGCGGGGGTCTTGTCGACGATGGTCCGCTTGCCGCTGCGCACGAGCTCCCGGTGGAGGACCCGGTCCCACAGCAGGTGTTCCAGGTCGGCCCGGTTGTGGCCGAGCGCCGTCATTGCCTTCTCGGCCAGAGGGGTGCCGTACCCCACGGTCAGGCGGCGGACGTGCAGCTCGTGCGGGGCGTGCAGCTCGGAGTGGGCGTTGAGGACGGCCCGCAGCAGCGTGGAGCCCGACCGCACCGGGGACATGACGAACACGGGAGCAACGAGCAGCCGGTCGGCCCGCGGGTCGGCCGGCGGGCGGACCAGGTCCTCGTCGGCGGGGCCGGAGAACGAAACGGGATTGCTCCCTTTCTCCACCCGTTTTACCTGGATACCGGCATACCTGCTCAGTGCGCCGTTCATCCTCCGCTGCCAGGTCATGCCGCTTCACGCTACGCCCGCTTCCAGGGAAAAGCCTGGGAACGCCGGTCCGTGCGGCCCGCCTCGGCGGGGGCGGGCGGGAGTGAGGGCCGCCCCGACACGCGCCCCTCGCCGCACGGCACCCACCTCGGGCGCCTGCTGCTGCCCGGGGGTCTGGAGGCCGAGCCGGTGATTACCCTTATGGACGCCCGGCCGGTCGAGCCGACAGGAAACTTTCACCGAGCATTTAGTCGCGGACGGCGGCACGCACGCCCTCGCCGGGGTAGAAGCACCAGGTAAAGATGGACAGAACACATCGCTGCCGGTGTTACTCGGTCAATACGTGCGAACGGCTTACCGGGTGACTTGACTAGGGGTACCCCTGTGCGCATTCTGGGGTGGGCGCCGCCGGACCCCTATTCGCCGCCGAATACGTCCGCCCGGACCCGCGCTCCATGGACGAGGCCCGGCACGACAGCGACGACGCTGCCCATCGGTGCTGCAGCACGGTTCGGAGGGACGCCTGCCGCGTCCGCCCGGCCGCGACGGCGAAGGCCGTGCGGGCCGGGACGACGGACCGCGGGACGACGGGAAAAGCGATGGTTTTACACCGGCCTTACTGAGATGCCGAAGAATCCTTCGGAAATGGCCTGAAACGGCGGAACGCCGCGATCGATCCGGCGCTTCTCACGCCCTCCATCCTTATTCCCGCACGTCCGGCCACGCTTTCCGGCGACGGCGCCGATCGCGCGGCCATACCGTTTCGCGCATGCTCCGCTTCGCGCGGGCACCCCGCCACATCTGAAAGACCACGAGGTGAAAGACATGAAATTCGACCACATCAGCGGGCCGGTGCTGTCACTGTTCAGAATGGTGACCGGCCTGCTGTTCCTGTGCCACGGGGTGTCGTCGGTGTTCGGCGTCCTGGGCGGGAACCGCGGCACCGGCCACGCCATCCCGTTCGGCACCTGGCCCGGGTGGTGGGCCGCCCTGATCCAGGTGATCTTCGGCGCGCTCGTCATGATCGGCCTGTTCTCGCGGGTCGCGGCGCTCATCTCCTCCGGCTCGATGGCGTACGCGTACTTCGTCGTGCACCAGCCGCAGGGCCTGCTGCCGCTGCTGAACGGCGGCGAGCTCGCGGTGCTGTTCTGCTGGTCGTTCTTCCTGGTGGCCGTGCTCGGCCCCGGGACCTGGGCGCTGGACGCCGTCCTCCACCGCACCCGCGGGGAGGACGCGTACACGCCCGCGGCCGCCGCGCCCAACCTGCAGGGCACCTGAGCACCGCGCCCCTCCCGGCCGCCGGCCGGGAGGGGCGCCGCGGCCAGGCGCCGTCATGCCTGCCGCGCCGCCAGGTAGGCGGGCCAGCTCGCGTACGCGGTGATGTCGCGGGCCGACGCGACCGCGTACGACTCGCAGAGGAAGCCGTGGACGCGGCGGCCGTCGGCGAGCTCCAGCGTGCCGAGCCCGAGCGGGGCGGGGATGCTGACGAGCAGCTCCCCCAGCGCGGCGGGGGCGAGCTCGTGCAGCTCGACCTCCACCGCCCCGCCGCCGGCCTCCCTGACCAGCCCCGGCCGGTCGCCGAGGTCGTACATCCGGTAGACCGGGGCCGTCCGCGTGACGCCGGCGCACGCGGCGCCGAGCGCCGCCAGGTGCGGATGGAGCGGCTGGCCGGTGCGGTGCGCGCCCACGACCGCGAGCAGGACCCGTCCGCCCGTCCCGGCTTCGGCCGTCCCGCTCACCGCGGGCGGCTCGTACGGCACCTCGGCGGGCCCGTCGAGCCTCTCGCCGGTGAAGCCGGCCGCGAGACCGGCGAGGAGGCCGTCGGCGCCCGCCGGAGCGAGGAACGTCACCCCGTGCGGCCGCCCGGACGTGGTCAGGCCGCCCGGGACGGCGACGGCGGCGAGGTCGAGCAGGTTCGCGAAGGTCGTGTAGCGACCGAGGACCGAGTTGCGGCCGACGGGGTCCTCCGCCATCTCGGCCAGCGTGAAGGTGGTCGGCACGGTCGGCACCGCGAGCGCGTCGATATCCGCCCACACGGGTGCGACGGCCGCGCGCAACTCCTGGAGCCGCCGCAGGCCCCGGAAGACGTCGACCCCGCTGACCCCCTCCCCCGTGCTCAGCACCTCACGGGTGACCGGATGCAGGTCGTGGGGGTGCCGCCGGACGAAGTCGCCCACGCCGGCGAGCCGCTCGGCCACCCACGGCCCCTCGTACAGCAGGCTCCCCGCCGCGAGGAAGGGCGTCAGGTCGACGGGCACGGTCGTGTGACCGAGCTGTTCGAGCCGTTCGACCACCCCGGCGAACGCCGCCTCCGCCGGCCCGTCCCCGTGGAACCCGGCCGCCCGGGGGACGCCGACCCGCCGCGGGCCGCTCCCGGGACGGCCGAGGGGCAGCGCCCGCGACCAGGGGTCGTCCGGGTGCGGCCCGGCGATCAGCCGCAGGACCGCCAGCGCGTCGCCGACCGAGGCCGCGAACACGCTGGCGCAGTCGAGCGAGGCGCAGGCCGGCAGGATGCCGAGGCTCGGGACCAGGCCGCGCGAGGGCTTCAGCCCGACCGTGCCGGTCAGCGCGGCGGGCACGCGGCCCGATCCCGCCGTGTCGGTCCCGATCGCGAACGGCACCAGGCCGGCCGCCACCGCCACGGCCGACCCCGACGACGAGCCGCCGGAGATGAGCCCGGGGACCAGCGGCGACTCGCACGCTCCGTACGGGCTGCGCGAGCCGGACAGCCCGGTGGCGAACTGGTCGAGGTTCGTCTTCCCGACGAGCAGCGCCCCGGCCGCGAGCAGGCGCTCCACCAGCGGCGCGGTCCTGCCGGGCCGGTAGGCGAACGCCGGGCAGGCGGCCGTGGTCGGCATGCCGGCGACGTCGATGTTGTCCTTGACCGCGAACGGCACGCCGTACAGCGGCAGCGCGGGGTCGAGCCGGGCGAGGTCGGCCTGGACGTCGGCCTCCTGCCGCAGCGTGATCCAGACGCCGTCGTCCCCCCGCTCCTTGATCCTCCGGTACGTCTCCGCCACCACGTCGGACGGCCTGATGACGCCGGTGCGGTAGCCGCCGCGCAGGTCAGCGAACACCGGCACCGGCTCCGAGGGCGGACAGCAGGGCGCTCGACGGGGCGACCGCGCCGAACACGCCGCCCTGCATGGTCACCATCTTCAGCGCCGCCTCGTAGTTGCCCTTGTCGGTGGCGCCCGTGCAGTCGGACAGCAGCAGGCACTCGTACCCGCGGTCGTTGGCCTCGCGCATGGTGGTGTGCACGCAGACGTCGGTGGTGATCCCGGTCAGCAGCAGGTGGGTGACGCCGCGGGTGCGCAGCAGCAGGTCGAGGTCGGTGGCGTAGAACGCCCCCTTGCCCGGCTTGTCGACGACGAGCTCGCCCTCGACGGGCGCCACCTCGGGCACGATCTCCCATCCCGGCTCGCCCCGCACCAGGATGCGGCCGCAGGGGCCGGCCGTGCCGATCCCGGCGCCGATCCGGGCCGAGCGCCACAGCTTGTTGGGCGGGCAGTCGGCCAGGTCGGGCCGGTGGCCCTCCCGGGTGTGCACGACGAGCACGCCCGCCTCCCGGCAGGCCCGCAGCACCCGCGCCGTCGGCTCCAGGCCCGCCCGCGTGAGGGACAGGTCGTAGCCCATCATGTCCACGTACCCGCCGGGGCCGCAGAAGTCGACCTGCCAGTCCACGCAGATCAGGGCCGTGGTCGCGGGGTCCAGCCCGCCGTCGTACGGCCAGGGGTACGGCTCCGCCTCGATAACCGGAAATCTCATGACAGCTCCCTAAGCAGGGCGGTACTCGAGCCGACCGCGCCGAAGATCCCGCCGGACATCTCGATCATGGACAGGGCGGCCCGGCCGAGGGACGCGTCCGCGACGGCGCAGGCGTCGGACAGCAGCAGGCACTCGTACCCCCGGTCGTTGGCCGAGCGCATGGTGGAGTGCACCCCCAGTTCGAGGCAGCAGCCGGACAGCAGGAGCAGGTCGCGGCCGGCCGCCCGCAGCAGTTCGTCGAGCGGGCAGCCGTGGAACCCGTCCCAGCCCGCGGCGCGGGCCTCCAGGTCCGCGGCGTCCCCGCCGTCCTCCACTGCCGCGGGATCGCCGAAGGGGGCCGCCGCTGTGAGGCCGGCGGACGGGCTGAGCGGGGGCCGGACCCGCACCCGCACCACGAGGCCGCCCGCCTTCCGCACGGCCCCGGCGACCTGCCCGGCCACCTCTCCCGCGGCGGCCGCGGACGGTCCGCCGGGCGGTGACGGGCAGGTCACGGCCAGCAGCGCCAGCCGCCGGGGGTCCAGCGACCCGTGCCAGGGCCAGGGGTAGGGCGTGGAGATCATGACTTCGGCAGGCTTCCGACGACGCCCTCCACGAAGTAGTCGATCTTCTCGATCGTCTCGTAGTCGGGGGTCGTGCCGTCCGGGATGCGCACCTTGCCCTCCTGGTCGCGCACCGGCCCGGCGAACGGGGACCCGTTCTTCAGCGTGTCCTTGGCGGCCTCGATGAGCCGGCGGGTCTTGTCGTCCACCAGCGGCCCGTACGGCGACTGGACGAACGGGTTGTCGCCGGTCTTGTAGCCGACCCGGAAGTTGCCGTTGTACTTGGACCCGGTGAACGTGCCGCCGAGGGCCGTGCGGACGATGTCGGAGTAGAGCGGCCCCCAGTTCCACTGCGAGCCGGTGAGCCAGCCCTTGGGCGCGATGGAGGAGGCGTCCGCGTGGTAGCCGACCGTCATCGCGCCCGCCGCCTCGGTGGCCTTGATGACGGTGGCCGTGCAGTCCTGGTGCTGGGTGATGACGTCGACGCCCTGCTTGAGCAGGTTCGCCGCGGCCTCGGCCTGCTTGGCCGGGTCGCACCAGCTCGACGTGTTCACGGCGTACGTCTTCACGGACGGGTTCACCGACCGGGCGCCGAGCTCGAAGGCGTCGATGTTGTCGATCGTCTGGCTGATGGGGAAGGCGTAGACGTACCCGAGCTTGCCGGTCTTCGTCGCCCGGCCGGCCGCGATGCCCGCGAGGTAGACGGGCTCGTAGACGGTGCCGAAGAACGTGCCGGCGTTCGGCGGGGCGCTGCCGGTGATGAGGTTGCCCTGCTGGACGACCACGACGTCGGGGTGCTCGGCGGCCACCTTGAGGGCGGCGTCGAGGTGGCCGTACGACGTGGCGAAGACGATCTTCGCGCCCTTGGCGATCATGCTGTTCATGACCCGGGCGGCGTTGTCGTCCTCGGGGACGTTCTCGGCGGTGATGACCTTGAGGTTCGGGAAGGCCTTGGCCACCTCCTGGCTGCCCTGGTAGGCGGCCTGGTTGTAGCCGTAGTCGTCCTTCGGGCCGACGAAGATGAAGCCGACGGCGGTCGAGCCCTTCCCGGGGACGACGGTCCCGCCCGAGGCGGAGGTGGCGGTGCCGGCGGTGTTGGCCGAGCAGGCGGTGGCCAGGACGGCGAGCGCCGCACCGGCGATGATCTTACGCATGGGGGTCTCCCGGCTGGGCTTCTAGCGGGCGAAGACGCGGCGCAGTTCCTCGGGGGCGGCGCGCAGCGTGCGCCGGCCGAGGACCGCGAGGATCACGAGCGTGATGACGAAGGGCAGCGCGTCGAGCGCGAACTGGTTGAGCGACTGGCCCCGGGCCTGCAGCGCGGGCGCCACGGCGAGCGCGGCCCCGAAGAGGTAGGACCCGGCCACCACCCACAGGGGGCGCCAGGCGGCGAAGATGACGAGGGCGACCGCGATGAACCCCCGGCCCGCGGTCATGCCCTCGAACCAGGCGTGGGCGTAGGCGGTGGACAGCTGGGCGCCCCCGAGGCCGGCGAGCGCGGCCCCGGCGGTGACGGCGACGGTCCGGATGAGGCCAGGGGAGTAGCCGTGCACGTGGAGCACGTCGGCCCGCTCCCCGGCGGTCCGGACGAGCAGCCCGGCCTTGGTGCGGTTCAGCGCGAACCACAGCAGGGGCGCGGCGACGAAGGTCAGGTACGTCACCGGGTCGTGCCGGAACAGGATCTCCCCGATCACGGGGATGTCGCCGAGGACGGGCAGCGGCACGGGGTCGAACCCGGGGGCCGCCTTCCCGACGTACGCGGCGCCGAAGAGGGAGGTCAGCCCGAGCCCGAGGAACATCAGGGTCAGGCCGGTCGCGAACTGGTCGGCCCGCCGCCACACGACGGCGACGGCGTGGACCAGCCCGAGCAGCGCGCCCGCCAGCGCCCCGGCGAGCAGGCCCAGCCAGGGGTTGCCGGTCTCGGCGGCGACGGCGTACCCGCCGAGGGCCCCCACCAGCATGCATCCCTCGGTGCCGAGGTTCACGACGCCGGCGCGCTCGGCCAGCGTCTCCCCCAACGCGGCGAACATGATCGCGGTCCCGCCGCGCACGCCTCCGGTGAGCACGTCAACGATGAGCACGGCGACTCCATCCAAGGACGGCGAGCAGGACGAGGCCCATGAGGACGTTGACGGTCGCGGCCGGCAGCCCGCTGTCGAGCTGGAGGCTGTCGCCCGCCACCGTCACGGCGGCCAGCAGGAACGCCGCGCCCACCGTGGGCAGCGGCCGGTGCCGGGCGAGCCAGGCCGCGAGGAACGCGACGTACCCGACGTTCGTCGTCAGGCCGGGCCGCAGCTTGAACTCCACGCCGGCCAGGTGGACGACTCCGGCGAGCCCGGCGAGCGCGCCGCCGAGCAGCATCGCGACGAGGATGAGCCGGGCCACCGGCAGCCCCGCCCGCCGGGCCGCCTCCGGGTTGCCGCCCACGACCGACACCTTGAACCCGAACGACGTGGCGCGCAGCACGAGCCACACCGCCACGGCGGCCACCAGGGCGACGACGATGCCCATGTGGATCGCGGTCCCGCTGAGCAGCGGCAGCCGCGCGGCCACCTCCAGCGGCCGGGTGGCCGGCTGGCCCGAGCCGTGCCGGTCCTTCCAGGGCTCGTAGATGAGGTAGAGCATCACGTCGAGCGCGATGTAGTTCAGCAGCAGCGTGGTCACGGCCTCGTTGACGCCGACGGCCAGCCGCAGCGCCGCCGCGACGCCGGCCCACAGGGCCCCTCCGGCCGCCCCGGCGAGCAGCATGAGCGGCAGCGCCGCCGGGCCGTGGACGACCAGGCCGACCCCGGCCCCGGCCACCGCGCCGATCACGACCTGGCCTTCGCCGCCGACGTTCGTCAGCCCGGCGCGGGCCGGGAGCACGACCGCCATGGCCGCGAGGATCAGGGGGGTCGCCTTGACGACGATCTGCTCCAGGCTCGCCCCGGTGAAGGCCGAGGCCACCATGTCTCCCAGCGCCGTCACCGGGTCGGCGCCCTTGGCCAGCAGCAGCACGCAGAAGATCGCGACGGCCCCGGCGAGCGCGCCGGCCCAGCGGCCGGCCGTCCGGAGGGCGGTTCCGGTCCGGTGCGCGGGGGCCCGCTCCGCGGGCCTCGCCAGTGTGGCGGTCATGCCTCCCCTCCCGCCCGGCCGCCCAGCATCAGGCGGCCGATCTCCTGCCGGTCGGCGCCGCGCGCCTCCACGACCCCCGCCAGCTCCCCGTTGTGGAGCACGGCGATCCGGTCGCTGATCGAGACGAGCTCGTCGAGGTCCTCGGAGACCACCAGCACCCCCGCCCCGGCGGCGGCCCGCGCGAGAAGCAGTTCCTGGGTACGGCGGGTGGTGGCGACGTCCAGGCCGCGGCTCGGGTACGCCGCGACCACGAGCACCGTGTCGTCCCGGCCGAGCGCCCGCGTCAGCATGACCCGTTGCACGTTGCCTCCGGACAGCTCGGCCACCCGGCGGTGCCCGGCCGCCATCTCCAGGCCGACCGCGGCGTCGAGGCCGCGGGCGATCCCGGCGACGCGCCGCCAGTCGACGTTGAACCGCCGCCGGGGCACCTCGGGCAGGCCGAGCGCCACGTGCTCGACCACGGTCAGGCCCGGGACGACGGCGTCGGCGAGCGGGTCCTCCGGCACCTCCGCGACGCCCCCCGCCTGCCGGGCGCCGGTGAGCGGGGTCCCGGCCACGGTCACCGCCCCGGTGGCCGCCGGGCGCAGGCCGCAGGCCACCTCGCACAGCTCGCGCTGCCCGCTGCCGGCCACCCCGGCGACCCCGACCACCTCGCCGGGCATCACGTCGAGGGTGACGTCGCGCAGGCGGAGCACGCCGCTGTCGCCGTACACGCCGACCTGGCGGAGCGAGAGGGCGGGGGCGCCGCCGGGCGCCGGGGCGGGCCGGTCGGCGGGGAGCGGCGGGACGGCCCGCCCGACCATGGCCTCGACCAGCTCGGCGTCGGTGTACGCCCCGGGGTCGGCCCCGCCGAGGACGACCCGGCCGCCGCGCAGCACGGTGACCCGGTCGGCGACGGCCCTGACCTCGTTCAGCTTGTGGGTGACGATGATGACGCCGTAGCCCAGGTCGCGCAGCCGCCGGACGACCTGGAAGAGCGCCGCCACCTCCTGCGGCGCGAGCACGCTCGTCGGCTCGTCGAGGATGACGACCCGCGAGCCCGCGATCAGCACCTTGAGGATCTCGGCCCGCTGGCGCTCCCCGATCGACAGGTGGGCGACCTTGGCCAGGGGGTCCACGGCCAGGCCGTACTCCTCGGCGGCGGCCGCGACGCGCCGGGCGAGCGCGTCGAGGCGGAGCCTGCCGGGGAGCGCGAGGGCGACGTTCTCCGCCACGGTCAGCGCCGGGACCAGGCGCATGTCCTGGAAGACCATGCCGATCCCGAGGGATCTGGCGGCGGCCGGGCTGGCGACGCGGACGGGGGTGCCGTCGATGGCGAGCTCGCCCGAGTCGGGCCGGTGCACGCCGTAGATGAGCTTGAGAAGGGTGCTCTTGCCCGCGCCGTTCTCCCCGACGAGCGCGTGCACCTCCCCGGGAAGGACGTCCAGGTCGACGCCGTCGTTGGCGACGACCTCGCCGAACGTCCGGGTCAGCCCCCGGGCGGCGAGCAGGGGATGTCTAGTGGGAGCCTCGGTCAACGTCATGGCGCCTGCCTCGGTTGAGGGCCATCTGAGTGATCGCGCGAGCGGCCCTGCGCTCGACGACGTCCATCGACTCCCCGACGTGCCGCCGCATCGCGGTCAGGGCGTCCTCCAGGCGCCCCGCCAGGACCTCCTCGGCGATCTCCAGGTGCTGGAGGATCGTCAGCGTGATCCGGTCGGCGGTCAGGAAGTCGTACATGCGCACCGCCCGGATCCGCGCGTTGACGGACGCGAGGGTGCTGGTCAGGACCGCGTTCCCCGAGGCGCGGCTCATCGTGACGTGGAAGTCCTCGTCCATCACCACGAACTGCGGGTCGGGCTCGGGCTGGTCGTCCCGCATCGCCCGCCACTGGTCCCGCAGCGGTTCGAGGATCGCCGGGTCGTGGCCGCGGACACCGGTGTCCAGGGCACGGGCGATCCCCCTCAGTTCGAGGGTGATCCGCAGCTCGTAGAGATCGCGCAGGTCGGTGAGGTCGGGCTGGGCGACGTAGTAGCCGCCGTCCTCGCCCCGCTCCACCAGGCCGTCGGACAGCAGGCGGACCAGCGCCTCGCGCACCGGGGTCCTGGAGACCCCCAGCAGCGACGCGAGCCGCTCCTCCACCAGGCGGGACCGGATCGCGAACTCGCCGATCATCAGGCGGCGGCGAAGCTCGCCGTAGACCTGGTCACGACGCAGCCGCGTCCTCGTGTCCGGCCCTGTAGCCGGTCCTGTATACAGCCCCGCATCCACGCTCAGGACGGTAGGCAGGGCGCGTTTCGCCCCATGGCGGGCCGCGTTAATTCGCCGTGGCGTGGCCCTCACAGGAGTCGTACGGAGACGGGGAGACCCTCTCCAAGAATTTCTCCGTGGTCGTGTCCTCCCGGCCGCTCCCCGATCGACGCGTCGGTGTGAGAGCCGGGCGGACCGCCCGGACGCCGACGTAAGGGAGCTTGACGATGCTGCTCGAGAACAAGAACGCGATCATCTACGGGGCCGGGGGCGCGATCGGGGGCGGCGTCGCCCGGACGTTCGCCAGGGAGGGGGCGCGGGTCTTCCTCGCCGGCCGCGCCCGCGCGAGCCTCGACCGGGTGGCCCAGGACATCGTCGCCTCGGGCGGCCGCGCCGAGGTGGCCGTGCTGGACGCGACCGACGAGCGGGCCGTGCGGGAGCACGCCGCCTCGGTCGCCGCGGCCGGCGGGATCGACGTCTCCCTCAACCTCGTCACCCGCGGGGACGTCCAGGGCGTCCCGTTGACCGAGTTGTCCGCCGACGACTTCCTGCGCCCGGTCGTCACCGGCCTGACGGCCGCCTTCATCACGGCCACCGCGGCCGCCCGGCACATGGTCGAGCAGGGGTCGGGGGTCATCCTGGCGCTGGACAGCGGCTCCGCCGTCGGGAGCCCGATGATGGGCGGCACGGGGCCGGCCGACGCGGCGACCGACGTGTTCGTCCGCAACCTGGCGGCCGAGGTCGGCCCCCGGGGCGTGCGCGTCCTCGGCCTGTGGGCGGCGGGGGTGCCGGAGACCCTGTCGCCGGAGAAGCTCGCCGCGGTCAACGGCGGTCTCGCGCTCGACGAGGTCGCGTTCCGGGGGCTGCTCGACAACCTCGCCTCGATGCGGATGCTGCGCCGCTCCCCCAGTCTCCAGGAGGTGGCCGACACGGCGGCGTTCCTCGCCTCCGACCGGGCCGGCGGGATCACCGCCACCTTCGTCAACGTCACCGGCGGCATCTTCCCGAGCTGACGACCCGCCGCCCGCCCCCCGTACCCGGCCGCGCAGGACCGGCGTACGGGGACGGCGGACGAGGAATAACCGCTCCTCCGTCGCGTTAGTGTGGTTGAAATTTCAACGGACGAGGGACAGTGGCACGATGCAGTTCGGGATCTTCACAGTGGGCGACGTCACGCCGGACCCCACCACGGGCAGGACGCCCAGCGAGCACGAGCGGATCACGGCCATGGTGACGATCGCGCTCAAGGCGGAGGAGGTGGGGCTCGACGTCTTCGCGACCGGCGAGCACCACAACCCGCCGTTCGTGCCGTCGTCGCCGACGACGATGCTCGGCTACATCGCGGCGCGGACCGAGCGGCTCGTGCTGTCGACGGCGACCACCCTGATCACGACGAACGACCCCGTCAAGATCGCCGAGGACTTCGCGATGCTGCAGCACCTGGCCGGCGGGCGGGTGGACCTGATGCTGGGCCGCGGCAACACCGGGCCGGTCTACCCCTGGTTCGGGCAGGACATCCGTACGGGCATCCCGCTGGCGGTCGAGAACTACGCGCTGCTGCACCGCCTGTGGCGCGAGGACGTCGTCGACTGGGAGGGCCGGTTCCGCACCCCGCTGCAGGGCTTCACCTCGACGCCCCGCCCGCTCGACGGTGTCCCGCCGTTCGTGTGGCACGGCTCGATCCGCAGCCCCGAGATCGCCGAGCAGGCCGCCTACTACGGCGACGGGTTCTTCGCCAACAACATCTTCTGGCCGAAGGAGCACTTCCAGCGCCTGATCAGCCTGTATCGGGAGCGGTACGCCCACTACGGCCACGGCACGCCCGAGCAGGCCGTCGTCGGCCTGGGCGGCCAGGTGTTCATGCGGAAGAACTCCCAGGACGCCGTACGGGAGTTCCGGCCGTACTTCGACAACGCCCCCGTGTACGGGCACGGCCCGTCGCTGGAGGACTTCATGGAGCAGACCCCGCTGACCGTGGGCAGCCCGCAGCAGGTCATCGACCGGACGCTCGCGTTCCGCGAGTCGTTCGGCGACTACCAGCGGCAGCTGTTCCTGATGGACCACGCCGGCCTGCCGCTGAAGACCGTGCTGGAGCAGCTCGACATCCTCGGCGAGGAGGTCGTGCCGGTGCTGCGCAGGGAGTTCGCGCGCGACCGGCCCGACACGGTGCCCGACGCCCCCACGCACGCGGCCCTGGTCGCGCGGCGCGCGGCCGAGTCCGCCGCCGCCGGCTCCTGAGGAGGGAGACCTCATGACAGCCCTCAGGCTCGTCGCCGTGTCGGCCGGTCTCGGCCGCCCCTCCTCGAGCCGCCTGCTCGCCGACCGGCTGACCGAGGCGGTCCGGCGGCGGCTGCCCGGCGAGGCCGCCGTACGCGTGATCGAGCTGCGCGACCTCGCCGCCGACATCGCGAACGCCATGGTCACGGGCTTCCCCTCGCCGCGACTGCGGGAGGCGATCGAGGCCGTGACGGAGGCGGACGGCCTGATCGCCGTCACGCCCGTCTTCACGGCGTCCTACAGCGGCCTGTTCAAGTCGTTCTTCGACGTGGTCGAGGAGGGCGCGCTCGCGGGCATGCCCGTGGTCGTCGCGGCGACGGGCGGCACGGCGCGCCACTCGCTGGTCCTCGACCACGCGCTGCGGCCCCTGTTCGCCTACCTGCGGGCCGTGGTGGCGCCGACGGGCGTGTACGCCGCCTCGGAGGACTGGGGCGGAACCGGGGACGCCGCCACCGGCCCCCTCTCCGAGCGCGTCGCCCGGGCCGGGGAGGAGCTGGCCGCGCTCATGCCGGCGCGGGCCGCCCGGCCCCGGCCCGCCGACGAGGTGGTCCCGTTCGAGCAGCGCCTCGCGGAGCTGCGGCCGTAGCCGGTCACGAATTACGATCATTGCCGCGAATCGCCCCCCGGCGCGGGCGCGACTGCCAAGATTGCTGTGAATCGACGGCCTCGCACCGAGGAGAGGGTCCGTGACCGAAAGCTCCGCGCCCGCCACGCCTCCGGGGATCGACACCACGGTCTCCCATTCGCCGCGCATCTGGAACTACTGGCTGGGCGGCAAGGACAACTACGAGATCGACCGCACGATCGGCGACCAGTTCCGTGGGATCTTCCCCGACATCGTGGACATCGCCCGCAGCTCCCGCGGCTTCCTCAAGCGGTCGGTGGAGTACATGGTCCACGAGGCGGGGATCCGGCAGTTCCTCGACATCGGCACGGGCCTGCCCACGGTGGACAACACGCACGAGGTCGCCCAGCGGGCCGCCCCCGACGCGCGCGTGGTCTACGTCGACAACGACCCGATGGTGCTGGCGCACGCCCGCGCCCTGCTCGTCAGCGCCCCCGAGGGCGTGACCGAGTACATCGACGCCGACCTGCGGGAGCCGGAGAAGATCCTGGAGGCCGCGGCGCGCACCACGCTCGACCTCGACAGGCCCGTCGGCCTGATGCTGCTGAACATCCTCGGCCACATCCCCGACCACGAGGAGGCGCGGTCGATCGCGGCCCGGCTCCTCGACGGCCTGCCCTCCGGCAGCCACCTCGCGGTCGCCGACGGCACCAACGTGATCCGCGGCCCGGAGTTCGACGCGGCCATCGCGATCTGGAACCAGAGCGGCTCGCTGCCGTACACGCTGCGGACGCCCGAGCAGATCACCCGGTACTTCGACGGCCTCGACATCGTCGAGCCCGGCGTCGTGTCCTGCCCGCTGTGGCGGCCGGGCGCCGTCGACGTCGGCTCGGTCCGCGAGGTCGACGAGTTCTGCGGCGTCGGCCGCAAGCCCTGACCCGGTCCCGTCCCGGAACGGCCGCGGACGGGCGTTGACCGAGTGGATCTTTTCGCGGACGCTGCTTGAGGCGTCCCCAGCGAAGGAGAGTCCATGGCCCACATCGCCCTCACCACCGACGAGCCCGGCATCCGCGGCCTGTTCCGGTTCCGCCCCGAGACCGCCCGCCCGCTGAACGAGCTGGTGGAGGTGCTGCTGCGCGGGGAGAGCACGCTGTCGCGCGGGGAGCGCGAGCTCATCGCGGCCTACGTGTCCGCGCTGAACGAGTGCACGTACTGCTACTCCTCCCACGCCGCGTACGCCGCGGCCCAGCTGCCGGAGGGGATGGAGCTGGTCGAGCAGGTGCGGGCGGGCCTGGACGCCGCGCCCGTCTCGGCCAGGCTGCGGGCCCTGCTCGGCATCGCCGCGTCCGTGCAGCGGGGCGGGCGGGAGGTGTCCGCCGACGAGGTGGCCGCGGCCCGCGCCGAGGGCGCCACCGACGTCGAGATCCACGACACCGTGCTGATCGCCGCGGCGTTCTGCATGTTCAACCGGTACGTGGACGGCCTGGGCACGTTCGCCCCCGACGACCCCGGGGTCTACGCGGCCCGGGCGAAGCGGATCGCCGAGGACGGCTACCTGGCCCTGCTCCGTGAGTCCCAGAATGGGTCCCAGGAGCGGTCCGAGGTGTGAGTCCGGTCAGCCGGCCCGTCCCGGCGGGCCGGCGTCCCGCACCATGGCGGCCGCCTGGACGCGGCTGGTCACGCCGAGCTTGCGCAGGATGTTGGACACGTGGACGCCCGCCGTCCCGGCGCTGATGTGCAGTTCCCTGGCGATCTCACGGTTGGTCATGCCGCGGCTCACCAGCCGGAGGACGGCCAGCTCCCGGCCCGTCAGGCCGTACGCGTCGAACGGCTCCGGCCCTCCGGCCGGCGGCTCCTCCCCGCCGGCCTCGACGGCGGCGTCGGCCATCTCGTCGAGGGTCATCGTCTCGCCGCCCCGCCACGCGTCGGCGAAGGCCCGCGCGCCCAGCGCCGCGTGCAGGGCCTCCACGCACGCGGTCAGCGCGGGCCGCTCGGCGGGCGGGACCGGCGCGCCCAG
>NZ_KI866524.1:320397-336938 GCF_000511135.2 Microbispora sp. ATCC PTA-5024
CAGCGCGTCGGCGGCGCCGAGCAGGGCGGCCGCCCGCCGTGGCGCGACGGGAGTGGTCACGATCTCGGCGATCGACTCGACGACGCTCGCGACGCGCCACCGGTCGCCGAGCGCGAGGTGGGTCGCCAGGCTCTCCCGCAGCATGCCGGCCACCGTCGTCCCCTCGGCGACGCCCGGCGCAGGGGCCCGGACCTCGCCGGAGGCGCCCGGCTCCGTCTCGGCGGACGCGAGGGTGAGGGCGAGCTCGTGCAGCGCCCAGGCGATGCCCTCCTGGTAGCCGAGGTGCCTGGCGATCTCCAGGCTCCCCCGCAGAATCGCCTCGGCCCGCCCGGTCTCGCCCGTCAGACGCGTCGCCGCACCGAGGTTGATCATGGCGGCGGCCGTCTCCTGCCGCCGTCCGGACGCCCGGAACGCCGCGACCGCGCGGCGGCACAGGTCCACCGCCCGCACGGCGTCCCCTTCCAGCCAGGCCGCGAACCCCAGGTAGTCGAGCGACGCGGCGACGCCGGCGCCGTCCCCCAGCTCCGTCCAGATGGCCAGGCTCTCCTCGTGCAGGCGGCGCGCGTCGGCGTACCGGCCCTCCTCGCGGGCGACCGACCCCAGCCGCTGGAGGGCGGTGGCGAGGCCGGCGAGATCCCCGGCCTCCTCGTACAGGGCGCGGGCCTTGCTGAGCCGCTCGCAGGCGATCGGGTAGTCGCACTGGAGGAAGGCGAGGACCCCGGCGCCGGTCAGCACGGCCGCCCGCAGCTCCCGAGGGCCGTCCGCGTCCGCCGCGGCCTGCTCCAGCCACGACCGCGCCTCGTGGTAGTAGCCGCGCCGGTACCAGAACGGCCACATGAGCGCGGTCATGCCCGCCCGGAGGTGGGGCCGCGAGTGGAGGTCCCGCCGCAGCACGGCCCTGACGTTGTCGTGCTCCGCCTCCATGAGGTCGAGCCAGCGGGCCTGCTCGGAGCCCTCCACCCCGGTCCGCGCCTCCTCCGCGAGCCCGAGGTAGAAGTCGGCGTGCGCGGCGTGCACGGCCTCCCGCTCGCCGCTGAGGGCCAGCGTGCGCTCGCCGTACTGGCGGATGGTCTCCAGCAGCCGGTACCGGTACCCGGTGCCCCGGCCGACCGGCAGCACGAGGGACTTGACGACCAGCCCGGCCAGCAGGTCGACGACCTCCCCGGGGTCGATGCCGTCGCCCGCGGCCACCGCCTCCGCCGCGGCCAGCGAGAACGTGCCCTGGAACGCAGACAGCCGGCGGAAGAGGATCCGCTCCGGCTCGGTGAGCAGGCGGTGGCTCCAGTCGAGCGTGGCCTGGAGGGTCTGGTGGCGCGCGGGAGCCGTACGGCTCGGATGCCGCAGGATCGCCGCGTCCCGGTCCAGCCGGTCGGCGATCTCCGCCACCCCCAGCACGCCGACCCGGGCCGCGGCCAGTTCGATCGCGAGGGGCAGCCCGTCGAGCCGGCGGCACAGCCGGGCCACCGCTTCGGCGTGGTCGGGCGTGGCCGGGAACCAGGGGTCGGCCGTGCGGGCCCGCTGGAGGAACAGCTCGACGGCCTCGGCCCCGGCGCCGTCCCCGTCGGGAAGCCGCAGCCCGCCCAGGCGGAACACGGTCTCCCCGGACACCCCGATCACCTCGCGCGAGGTGGCCACGACCGTCAGGCCCGGGCAGGAGGTGAGCAGCCGGTCGATCAGCACGGCGACCGCGGCGACGACCTGCTCGCAGTTGTCCAGCACGATCAGGGCCGTACGGGGACGGAGGTGGCGGATCACGGTCGCCGCCTCCTCCTCGCCGGGCGACTGCGCCACGCCGAGGGCCGCGGCCACCGCCGTGGCCACGTGCTCGTGCTCGGTCGAGGCGGCGAGGTCCACCCACCACGCGCCGTCGGGGAAGTCCGGCCGGCGCCGTTCGGCCAGGGCGAGGGCGAGGCGGGTCTTGCCGCACCCGCCGGTCCCCGTCACGGTGAGCAGGCGGGTCGCCCGCAGGAGGGACGCGAGGCGCTCGATCTCGTCGTCGCGGCCGACGAGGCCGGTCAGCGCGGCCGGCAGGTTCCCTGGCGCGGGCGCCGCGGAACCGTCCAACGCTCCTCCGCTCCGCCGCCGGTCGGGCCGGTGACATAAAGAGGGTGCATAGGCGATCGACGGCCATGTATAGCCCCGACAACGAAGATCTACGCCTAGTCGGGCGGAAAGTCTAGACGGTCGCCAGATTCGGCCCGGGCGGTAAAGAGCGGATCGTCGGCGGGGTCAAGCGACACGGGGACACGGGGCCGTCGCGGTGTGACTTCCACGGGGGTGGGCCAGTACTGCGGCGTTCCTCGCCGTCCCCATGACCCGAGGAGCTCTCGCATGTCCGCACCCCCCGTCCCTCTCTCACGGCCGTCCGGCGGCCTTCGCGCCCTGGCACGTTCCATCGTCGCCCTCGTCGCCGCCGTGGCCGTCCTCGTCGTCCAGGCGCTCGTGCCCGCCGGCGCCGCGCACGCGACCGCCGGCCCGGCCAAGGCCGCGCCGGGGATCCCCGCGTCACCGCCGCCGGCGCCCGCCTCCCCCGCCCCGCCTCCGACGGCGTCCCCGAGTCCCGGGGCCTCCGCCGGCGGCCCGGCGGCCAGGGCCGAGGACCTCACCTCGTCCCTGGACGCCGTACGGCGCGCGGCCGCCCGGCAGCCCGTCCCGGAGACGAAGACGGCGAGCCGGCTGATCTCACCGGCCGCCGCCGCGTTCCTGTCCACCGGTCTCGGCCTGAACGACGCCGGGTCCCGGCTGGTGACCGGCCTGCGGGACGGCGACGACGTGCGGCTCACGACCGACGCGCCCGAGCCGCGCCTCACGCTCCCGAAGGGCGTCGAGGCGCCCCCGTTCGGGCCCGCGACGCTCGTCCTGGACGGCGCCGCCGACACGCTCACGGTGACCGCCTCCGGGGAGCGCGCCCGGCTCTCGGTGACGGTCGCGCACGTCTCCACGACCACGCTCAAGGGCGGAGACCTCACCGGCCGGGTGACCGTGACCCTGCCGTTCCTGGGCACCCCCGTCGGCCTGTCGGGCGACGTCGCCGCGACCGGGGACGTCCGGCTGTCCGGCGCGCTGGCGCAGGACGTCGTCCTGCAGAAGGACGTCGCGGTGCTGGCCAAGGGCGCGGTCGTCACGCTCGGCGGCGCGGACGGGCTGAGCGTGTCCGGGTCCGCCCTCCTCGGGGGGACCGGCCGCCGGCTGCGCGTGGACGTGGCCGGCCCGATCCGCGACCCGCGTGAGTGGTCGCTCACGGTGAGCCGCGCGGCCTCCGGCGCGGCGGTCGTGCCGGGGCTCTCCCTCGCCCCGGACGTCACCGGGACGGTGACCGCCTCCCACGGCGCGGTCGGCTACGACGTCCACGGGCGCACGGCCGGCACCTGGCGGCTCCTGCCCGGCGTGTCCGTGAGCGGCGCCACGGTGGAGATCGCCGACCGGCCTCCGCACGGGGACGCCGTGACGGCGCCGGGCGCCGGGGCCACGACCCCGTGGCTCGCCGTGACCGGCGGCATCGGCCTCGACGCCGGCTCCGCCGGAACCGTCGCGGGCAGCGGCACGGTGGCCGTCAACCTCGCGACCGGCGCGGGCGTCATCACCGGACGCCAGACGGCCGACGCCACCCTGACCTCGGGACCGAACCGGCTGGTCCTGGGCCGGACCGGCTTCCGCGGCACGCTCGACGCCGGCGACGCCGCCGTCACCGGCGCGGTCGGCGGATCGGGGGTCGTCACGGCGGCCGCCGCGCAGGGCCCGGCCTCCGTCTCGGACGCCCGCGTCGACCTGACCGGGTCGGGCCGGCTGGTCGCCGCCTTCCCCACCGACCCGGCGCGGCTCGGCCTCCCGGCCGCGGCGCAGGACGGGCACGGCGACGTGTTCTGGGCGTCGGGGCCCGTCTCCGGATTCGCCGTCTCCGGCGACACCCGGGTGGACCTGCCCGCCGGGCTCTCCGGCCTCTCCGGCGCCTCCAAGCTCGTCACCCCGCAGGCCGCGGCCCCGGACGCCGCCGCCGCGTCCCCGGCCCCGCTCGCGGCCGCCGGCGGCGGCCAGGACGGCACGACCTACACGCTGTCGGGGAACGTGTACCACTTCCTCGCCGACACCCTCGGCATCCCCGTGGGCTCCTCGCCCACCGTCTCGGGGACGGTGTCGGGGCAGACGCTCACGCTCACCGTCGGCCCGCCGGACAAGCTCCCGGTCACGCTTCCCGCGGGTGTGCCCGCCCCGTCGTTCGGGCCGACGACGGTGTCCGTCGACACGGCGACCGGCACGCTCACCCTGCACGCCGAGGCGACCTCGGGCGTGACGGCCGCGCTCGACGTGACCGTGGCCCATGCGGCGACCTCGACGCTCGGCGACGCGACCGACCTCACGGCGACCCTCACCCTGGGCGGCGTCCCGTTCGTCGCGGGCTCCACCGTGACGCTCCAGGGCGCCCTCACCTACACGGGCGGCACCCTCGGCGCCTCGCTCCAGGGCTCGCTCACCTCCGGCCTCACCGTCGCCAGGGGGTTCACCCTCCAGCCCGGCACGACGCTCACCCTGTCCACCGGCGCCGGGCTCACCCTGGACGGCGCCGCCCAGGTGGGGGCCGGCGACGGCGCCTTCACCGTCCACGCCGGGGGCGCGTTCCACGACCTGCGGAACTGGACGCTGTCGGTCAGCGACGCCTCGGCGCCGGTGTGGCAGCCGCTGCCCTCGCTGTCGGTCGTCCCGTCGTTCACCGGATCGGTGACGAGCACGGACGGCGTGGTGGGCTTCACGCTCACCGCCGGCTCGACGGACGCGGGCGCCCTCCTCACCTGGAGCCCGGGCGACGGCGCGACCCTGAGGGTGGACCGGGTGCAGGTGTCGAACCAGGAACCGCCCGACGACCTGGCCTGCCCCTCCGGCATCGCCGAGGGCGACGTCTGGACCGACCTGCACGGCTCCTTCGACTACACGCCGGCCGGCCTCGCCCTGGACGCCGAAGGGTGCGTCAACCTGGCGGCGCGCAGCTTCACCATCGGGACGACGGCCACCGGCGACCTGCTCAAGGACAAAGTCTTCAGCCTGACCGGCGCGGGCCTCACCGCGACCGGCCGCGCGGCGGCCGGAGGCGGCCTGTCCCTCACCGTCACCGGCCACGCGTCGCTCGAGGTGACGGGGCCGTCGGGCACCCAGTCCGGCATCTCCGCCGCGGTCTCGTTCGGCCCCGACGGCATCGTGGCGGCCGGCACGGTAAGCAACCTGAACACTCTGTCGTCCGGCCTCAGCGGGACCGGTACGGCCTACGTCTCCACCCGGGAGATCGCCAGGTTCCGGCCGGCGGACCTCGGGCTGCCGGGAGACGCCTTCCCCGCGGCCGTACGGCTCGAACCGGGCGTGACCCTCACGTACAGCGGCACGCTGCCGTCGTCCGTGACCGAAGCGTTCGGCCGGATGGGGGTGCAGGTGCCGGCGACGAACCTGCTGGCGGTGGCCACCGTGTCCACGACGGCCGTCTCCGTCGCCTTCGACGTGAACTTCCGGTCGGGCGGGCACGGCCTGCAGGTGTTCAGCACCAACGGCACCGCGTTCTCCCTCGACGACGTGACGTTCGCGTTGACCGTCGGCTCCGGTGCCTCCGTGACGATGTCGGGATCCGGCGTCCTGCACATGCCGCCGGTGGCACCCGGCGGGAGGGCGTCCGACGCCACCCTCGTCGTCTCCGGGTCCCTGTCGGCCACGCCTCCGTCGCTGACGCTGGGCATAGCCCTGTCGGACTGGAACCCCGCCTTCGGCGTGGACGGCCTGTCGGTGGGCGACCTCGCCGGGACCATCGGGGTCTCGCCCGAGACCGTGACCGTGGGCTTCACCGCGCACGACGTCACGCTCCCGGCCGCGTGGGGCAACGTCATCGGGCTGGCGCCCGGGGCCCGGACGAGCCTCGACGTCAACCTCGACCTGGCCCGTCCCGTGCTCAGCTTCTCGATCAAGGGCGCCCAGACCGGCGGGCCCGCGCTGACCCCCCTGTCCGTGGGGTACGCCGACAAGATCGCCTCCGGCCGGCTCACCCAGCACGACCGGGACGTCATCAACTCGCTCGTGATCAACACCGCGTCGCTCGACCTGGCGCCGTTCGGCGGCGTCACGGCGGCGAACCGCACGGTGGCGCCCGGGGTCGGGCTGGGCTTCAACGCCACGATCGACGGCGTGCCCGTGAACGTGGAGGCGGCCGTCGGCCTGCAGAACCCGTCGATCGACGCCGACGTGTCCGTGGGCGCCCTCACGCTCGGTCCCGTCCGGACCTCCCAGACGCACTTCGTCCTCGGCGTGGCCCCCACCCGGGTGAAGCTGGGCTTCACCGGCGGCGTCACCTACAACGGCAACTCGTTCCAGGCGGGAGTGGACCTCGCGCTCGGCACGACCGCGAACGGCGCGATCGTCCGCCTCACGCTCACGGCCGGCCTCCCGTGGTACCTCCGGGTCGACGGGACCCTCGTCGGCACGGTCAACGGCGACGGGAGCGGTGCGAGCCTCGCCGCCTACGGGTACGGCTCGTTCACGGCGGGCGGTCAGACGTTCGGGACCGTCTCCTTCGGGGTGAGCGTCCCCGGGGCGCTGAACTGGAGTGACGTGATCGACTCCGCCACCTCCATCGCGCAGTTCTTCATCAACCAGGGCGTGTCGCCCGACCAGGTCGAGCAGATCCTGCGGTCGCTCGGCTTCAGCGAGTGGGACATCCTCAACGCGCTCGGCTCGATCGGGCGGTACGGCTCCGGCCTGCTGGACCTGGTGGTGTCGCACCTGCCGTTCAACAACAACTACTACAACATCTGGACCTACACCTCGTCGGGGCAGATCCTGGTGCTCGACGTCTCCGGCGGGTCCCAGTCGCCCAACGCCGGCGTCCTGACGTACGGCTGGAACGGGGGCTACAACCAGGACTGGGCGTTCGTCGGCAGACCGGGCATGTCCGGGTGGTACGAGATCGTGAACCGCAACAGCGGGCAGTGCCTGTCGATCCGGAACAACTCGACGGCCGCGGGCGAGATCCTGGTGCAGTACCCCTGCTTCGGCGGCGACAACCAGCTCTGGTACCTGGGCGGCGTCTCCCTGAACACCACGTACTACATCCGCAGCCTGCGGAGCAACCTGTACGTGGACGTCCAGAGCGCCTACGCCTGGTGGGGCGGCACCATCGACCAGTGGTACTACAACGGTGCCCGCAACCAGCAGTTCTGGCTGACAAACGCAGCCTGACCAGCACGGCCTGACCAGCACGGCCTGACCAGCACGGCCTGACCAGCACGGCCTGACCGACGCGGGCCGGCGGGGAGTCTCTCCTCGCCGGCCCGCACCCTCACCCGCGCCCCGCCCGGACCGTCCGGGCGGGGCGCCCGTGTCACGCGAACGCGTCGCGGTGGTCCCGGGCCCAGTCCTCGAAGGTCCGGGGCGGGCGCCCGAGAAGGGCGGCCACGTCGCCGGTCAGCCGGGCGTTTCCCCCCGCCGCCACGAGCCGCTGACCGCGCACCGCCACCTCCACGAAGGCGGGGTCGAGACCGGACGCGAGCATCCGCTCCCGCGCCACGTCGGGCGGCACGTCGGCGACGCCGATCCGGCGGCCGAGGACCCGTTCCAGCAGGAGGGCCTGGTCATGCACGCTGAGCAGGTCCGGGCCCGTCAGCGTGTACGTCCTCCCGTCGTGGGCCGGGGAGGTCAGGGCCTCGGCCGCGACCTCGGCCACGTCCCGGGGGTCGACGACGCCTTGCGCGCCCCGGCCGGTCAGGTTGGGGACGGGCTCGCCCGCCCGGACGGCGTCCGCCCAGGACAGGGCGTTGGACGCGAAGCTCGACGGGCGCACCAGCGTCCACCGGGCGCCGCTCGACGCGACCGCCGACTCCCCCGCCGCGTGCCAGCCGCCGACCTCGCCGTCCGCCGGCTCGCCGGTGCCGATGGCCGACAGCTTCACCAGCCGCGGCACACCCGCCGCGACGGCCGCGGCGACCATCGCCGCGTCGTGCCGCGGGATCCACGGCCCCGGCGCGTCCAGGAGGAACACGGCCGCCGCACCGTCGGCCGCCCGCCGCAACGACTCGCCGTCGTCGAAGTCGCCCCGCACCACCGGCACGCCCGGCGGCAGCCGGGCCCTCGCGGGGTCGCGCGACATCGCCCGCACGTGCTCGCCCCTGGCCTCCAGGAGCCGGACGACCTGCCTGCCCACGGTGCCCGTCGCACCCGTAACGAGGATCATCGCTTCACCCTGTCGGCACGGTCCCCGCGCGGCATAGGAGAATTCGGCACGATCGCCCGTCCGCCCCGGCCGTACGGCGGGGGCCCGGCCTAGGGTGAGGGCGTGACCTCAGCGATGAGCCCCGGCCTGCGGCCCTGGATCGCCGGCGCCTCGGTGATCCGCCCCGACGAGCGGCGGGCCCTGGTCCATCCGCCGGACGCCGCGACCGCGCTGGTGTTCCGCGCCGCCGCCGAAGACGGGCGGGACGGCCGGCTCACCGTCGTGGGCCCGCGCACCCGCGCGTCCTACTTCCCGGGCAAGCGGCTGCGGCTCTGCGTCCGGCTGCGCCTGTCCCCCGGCGCCGCCGGGGTTCTCCTCGGCGTCCCGGTGCGCGCGCTCGTCGACCGCGCCGTCCCCCTCGCCGACCTGTGGGGCGCGGCAGGCGACCGGCTGGAACGCGACCTCGGCCGGGCCGGCCCCGACCCCTTCAGGGTCCTGCGGCGCATCGAGACGGAGCTCGCCCCGCGGATCGCGGCCCGCACGACGGCGGACGCCGGGCGCGACCGGCTGCTCCGCGCCGCGGCGCGTGCTCTCGCTCCCCGGCCGCGGTCCGAGCCGGTCGCGGCCGTCGCGCGGCGGCTGGCCGTGAGTGAGCGCCACCTGCGCGAGGTGTTCACGGACGGCGTGGGCCTGTCGCCCAAGCGGTTCGCCAGGATCGAGCGCGTCCGGACCGTGCTCGCGCACGCGGGGGACGGCAGGTTCGCCCAGGTGGCCGCGCTGACCGGCTACTACGACCAGTCCCACATGACGGCCGACTTCCACAGCCTCATGGGCGTGCCGCCGGGGGCCTTCTTCTCCGGCCGCCTCCCCGCCCCGCGGCCCTGCCAGCCGGTCTGACGGACGCCGTACGACCGGAGGGGTCCGCGCCCGGTGGGACGCGGACCCCTCAGGGATCGGGGGCGGACGAGACCGCCCGCCCCCCGAGCAGGGATCAGTGGTGCGAGACCGAGACCACCGCTCCCGAGGCGGGGTCGAGGATCACCCGGTCCGCCTTGGCCTTGTGGAAGTCGAACAGGCCGCCGAGCGAGCCTGCCCGCTGGTCGAAGGACGCGTCGCCGATCCGGCCGAGGCCCCAGTTGTCCTCGATGAACCGAAGGATCGAGGTCTGGTCGGTCAGGTTGTGGTCGACGTGGTTGACCTTGCTGTACGGCGAGACGACCAGCAGCGGGGTGCGCGGGCCGTAGCCGCAGCGGTCGTTGTAACCGCCGGCCACCGGGGCCTTGCCGCACAGCGCGGCGCTGTCCTGGGCCGCGTCGGCGGAGCCGTTCACGATCGGGGCGGCCTTGTGGTCGTACCAGCCGTCCGAGTCGTCGTACGCGATGATGATCGCGGTGGAGTCCCACTCCTTCGACTTCTGGATCTTGTTGATCGTGTTGACGAGGAAGGTCTGCTCGTCCAGCGGGTCGGAGTTGCCCGGGTGGCCGTCCTGGTAGGCGCCGGCCTTGAGGAAGCTCACCGCCGGGAGGTTGCCGGCCGCGAGGGCGGCGTCGAAGTCGGTGAGGTCGTAGTTGTGGTTGGCCTGGTCGGTGTGCCCGATGGCCGCGACCGACGACGGCGGCAGGTGCTTGGGGTTCGACGTCGACTGGTAGTACTGGAACGGCGAGTGGTGCGGGCTGTAGTCGACGACCGAGTTGCCCCCGACGTTCTGGTGGGTGGCGCCGCAGACCGCGTACCCGCCGGCCGTGCCGGTGGTGCGGAACCCGCCCTGGAACCAGCCCCAGGTGACGCCCTTGCCGTTGAGCAGGTCGCCGACGTTCTTGCTGGTGGCCACCGCGAGGTTGTTCTTCGAGGTGTGGTTGTTGTCCGAGCAGTCGTCGAACGCCGGGTCGGGGTCGTTGATGACGGTGCCCACGCCGGCGGCGTCCGGCGAGGAGACCACGCTGGCGTCGCTCACCTTGGCGTGGGTGACCGGGTCGACCGCGTACATGCCGTGGGTCTGGCCGGAGACGAGGTTGATCGCGCCCGGCGTCGACGGCCCGAACCCGGTGTTGTACGAGTTGTCGCTCATCGCGTAGTGCTGGGCGTAGTTCCACAGCCCGGTGACGGTGTTGCCGTCGTAGTAGTCCATGACGAGCCCGGGCTCGCCGAAGACCACCGGCTGGCCCGAGCACGTGTCGTGCTCGGTGTGCTCGACGAACTGGTCCATCTTGCCGCCGTCGTAGGCCAGCTGCTCGTGGCCGTACCCGTGGTCCTGGCTGCAGGTGAGGGCCTGCGCGCGGGTCAGCCGCTTCGGGTTGTATTTGTTCGGGTTGTGCGTCAGCAGCTGGGCGGTCAGGCCGTCCACCGACGGGGTGTGCTTGGCCGCCTTGAACGGCGTGCCGTCGGTGTTGGCCGCCTTCGGGTACGTGCCGAAGTAGTGGTCGAAGGACACGTTCTCGTCGAAGAGGACGACGACGTGCTTGATGGGGGTCGCCGTCCGCGGGTCCTGGCCGTGTCCCGCGTCGTGCCCGTGTCCCGCGTCCTGTCCGTGTCCCGCGTCCTGTCCGTGCCCCGCGTCCTGTCCGTGCCCCGCGACGGACAGGGACGCCGCGGAGCCGGCCGCCGACGTCGTGACCGCCAGGACGGCGGCGGCGACCACGGTGGTCGCTACCACGCCCCAGCGCGGTGTCTTCCTGGTAGGGCCTGCGCCCACGATGCCTCCCGGAGAAGATGCCGGGCCGGGTGTACGGCCCGGGGCGCACCGGAGGCACCTTCCGCCTCGCGATGCACAGAGCATCACATCGGCATCGAGGATCGCTTGTCTCCCAAAAAGGTGACGCGAAGGCGAACAGGCCGAAAACAACATCAAACCTGAATAAAGCGGGCATAAGAATCCGCGGCGTCGCGCACGCCGGGGAGCGCGAAGAAGTACCCGCCGCCGAACGGCGAGATGTAGTCCACGAGGGGCTCGTCCTCCAGGCGCCGCTGCACCGTCTCGAACTGCGCGCGGGGATCGCGCTGGTAGCAGGTGAAGATCAGGCCGACGTCGAGGTCGCCCACCGCGTCCATGCCCCGGTCGTAGTTGTGTCCCCGCCGCAGGATCCGGCTGCCATCGGTCTCCGGCGTACGCGGGTTGGCCCTGCGGATGTGGCTCGTCAGCGGGATGACCTTGCCCTCGGGGTCGAGCTCGTACCGCGGGACGTCCTGCTCGCGCGCGCCGTCGAGGGGCGCGCCGGTGTCCTTCGCCCGGCCGAACATCTGCTCCTGCTCCGACAGCGACACCCGGTCCCAGAACTCCACGCGCATCCGGATGAGCCGGACGACGAGGTGGCTGCCCCCGGTGGTCCAGGCCGTCGCGGGCTCCTGGTCGCGCACCCAGACCAGCCGGTCCATCTCGGCCGGGTCGCGGGTGTCGGGGTTGGCGATGCCGTCCTTGAAGCCCATCAGGTTGCGCTGCGTGCCGCTCGGCCTGGGCGGGCTGGTGAAACCGTTCATCCGCCAGCGCACCTGCATGCCGCCCCGCGTGTGCCGTGCGATGTCGCGCAGCGCGTGCAGGACCGTGTCGTCGTCGTCCGCCGACAACTGGAGGCTGAGGTCGCCGTGGCACCACGCCGGGTCGAGGTCGTCGTTGGGGAACGCCGGCATGGTCGTGAGCGCCGGCGGCCGGCGCGAGGCCAGGCCGTACCGGTCGTCGAACAGCGACGCGCCGACGCCGAGGGTGACCGTGAGGTCGCCCGGCGGCACGGACGGGCCGAGGATGCCGGAGTCGGCGGGCGGCGCGGTGATGCCGGGGTCGGGCGGCGCGCCGCCGGCGGTGAGGGCCCGGGCCCGGTCGGTGATCGCGCGGAACAGGTCGGCGAGCTCCGCCCGGCTCTCCGCCACGACGTCGAAGGCCGCGACGATGGTGCGGCGGCGGGGCGGTTCGGCGATGCCCGCCTGGTGCGCGCCGTGGAACCCGCGCCGCGCAGGAGGCGCCACGGGCGGCGCGGACGGCGAGGGGGCCGCCGGCGGGGTGGCGGCGGCCACCGTCCCGGCGATCCCGGTCACGAGCGCGCCGCGCAGGAACGCCCTGCGATCGTGCCCGCTCACGACGTGCGCCGGGGGAAGGCGATGACGGCGATCGGCGCCAGCCGTTCGAGCAGGGCGCCCACCGCGCCGTCGAGGGCCTCCCGGTCCGCCGGCGCGAGATCGGAGACGGGCGTCCACCGGTCGCCGTGCCGCTGCGCGCCGAGCAGTTCCCCGACGCGGCCGAGCAGCCGGTCGGTCTCGGCCAGCCCGGGGTAGCGGGGGCGCAGCAGCGGCCGCAGCACGTCGACCGCCTTCCGGGTGCCCTCGACGTTCGCGGACGCGGTGGCGAGCGTGGTCCCGCTGCCCAGGTCCGCCCGGCCGGTCAGCTGGAACTCCAGGGTGTCCTCCAGGATCTCGTGGGCGCGCAGGGGCAGGTCGGACGGCTCCAGCCGCTCGTCGGCGAACCCCGCCTCGAGCGCCTTGACGTCGTGGTCGAGCCGGTGGGCCACCGGCTTCAGCGATCTCGCCGGCTCACCGTGCCACAGCCCGTACTCCATGCGGTGGAACCCGGTGAAGCCCTTGTCGCGCACACCCGCGGGCAGTCCCGCCGGCAGCTCGTCGATCGCGTCGCCGAGGTCGCCGAAGGTGCCGTAGGCCGCGCCCAGCCGCTCGTACGCCAGGTGGGCGGGCAGCCAGGCCTTCCTGGCCGCGGGCAGGTCGCCCCGGTCGACGGCCCGGGTCAGCGCGGCCGTCCGGGAGACGAGTCCCCTCAGCCCGTCGGCGACGTACGACTGGTAGGCCGCGGCCGGGTCGTACAGGTCGTTGTAGGTGACGGGGGCGACGGCGGGGCCGCCGGGGGCGCTCCCGGAGACCCGCACCGCGGGCCCGACCACGGGGTCGGCGCCCTCGGCCAGGCACCGGACGGCGTACGTCCCGGGGCCCAGGGACACCCGCATCGCCCGCGTGACGCCGGGGGCGAGCCCTTCAAGCTCGGCGTGCACCGCTCCGCCCGGCACGTCGACGAGGTAGGCCTCGGCGGCGACGGTGCCGGTGTTGGACAGCAGGAGCGTCTGGTCCCCCGCGCGCGGGTGCGTCCAGCCCTCCCCGCAGTGGCTGGGCGACACCTGGATGGCGGCCTCGGCCGGGGCGGCCGGCGGCGGGGCGGCGACGCGCGCGTCCGAGCACCCCGTCACCAGCAGGATCACCACCGGAAGGATCACCGCCGGACCCGTGGCTCCCGTCCGCGCGACACGCACCCGCCGTCCCCCGAATCGCCCAAAAACGCAAAAACGACTAGGCGCACACCATAGGGCCGTAAAAGCGTCAGGAGCCGTCCGTGGTCACTCTGTTCACGAAGTGGTCATCTGGGGTTCTCCGGCGACGGTCTCCACGACGACGCCGTCACGCAGCTCCAGCACCCGGTCGGCCAGGTCGATGATGGCCGGGTCGTGGGTGGCGACCAGGGCCGCCACGCCCTCGCTGCGGACGAGCGCCCGGATCAGCCGCATGATCTGGGCGGCCGTCTGCGAGTCGAGCTGCCCGGTCGGCTCGTCGGCGATCAGCAGCCGGGGCCGGTTCGCCAGGGCCCGTGCGAGCGCCACCCGCTGCTGCTGGCCGCCCGACAGCTCGTACGGCCGCTGGGCGGCGTGGCCGTCGAGGCCGACGAGCGCGAGCAGCAGACGGGCCCGCTCCTCCCGCTCCGCGGCGGACCGGCGGGCCAGGCGCATCGGGACGCCGACGTTCTCGGCCGCCGACAGCACGGGGATGAGCCCGAACGTCTGGAAGACGAACCCGATGACGTCGCGGCGCAGCTCCAGCAGGCCGGCCTCGTCGAGCGCGGTGACCTCCCGGCCGGCGACCGTGACCCGGCCCTCGGACGGGGCGTCGAGCCCGCCCACCAGGTTGAGCAGCGTCGTCTTGCCCGAGCCGGACCGGCCGCGGACGACCGTCAGCTCGCCCGGCCACGCGGTGAACGACACCCCGCGCAGCGCCTCGACCCCGCGCGGGTAGACCTTCCGGAGCCCCTCGACGACGACCAGCGGCTCACTCATCCCCGTCCCCCTGACCGGCGGGCCAGACCCCGATGTGGTCGCGTTCCAGCTCCAGCCGCACCCGGCGCTCCATGTTCAGCGCGCTGGTGAAGTCGCGGGGCAGCTGGAGCCGCCCGACGCGGTCGAGCACGGCGTACTCCTCCGCGATCACCTCGCCCTCCGTCGAGGTGCGGCGGAGCGTCTCACTCGAGGTGCGCCCGTCGCGGATGCCCACTGTGCGGTCCACCTGCGTGGCCACGAGAGGATCGTGGGTCACGACGATCACCGTCACGCCGAGCTCGCGGTTGGCCGCGCGCAGCGCGCCGAAGACCTCCTCCGAGGTCTCGCTGTCCAGCTCGCCGGTCGGCTCGTCGGCGAGGACCACCTCCGGCCGGTTGGCCAGCGCCACGGCGATGGCGACGCGCTGCTGCTGCCCGCCCGACATCTCCATCGGGGTCCTGCCGGCGCAGGCCCCGACGCCGAGCAGCTCCAGCAGCTCGTCGGCGTGCCCGCGGTGTTCCCTGCGGCCCGCCAGCCGCACCGGGAGCAGGACGTTCTCCCGGGCGGTCAGGTACGGCAGCAGGTTGCGGGCCGTCTGCTGCCAGGTGAACCCCACGATCGACCGCCGGTAGCGCAGCCGGTCCTTGGCGCTCATCGCCAGCAGGTCCATGCCCGCCACCCGGGCCACGCCGGCCGTCGGCAGGTCGAGCCCGGACAGCACGTTGAGCAGCGTCGACTTGCCCGAGCCCGACGGACCGACGATCGCCACCAGCTCGCCCCGGTCGATGAGCAGGTCGAGTCCCTGGAGGGCGACGACCTCCACGCCCCCGGTCTTGTAGATGCGGACGAGGTTGTCGCACAGGATGTGCGCGCCCTCACCGAAGGCCGGTCCGGCGCGCCGGGCCCGCTCCTCCAGCTCCTCCAGCTCGCTCACCGGGGCCTCCCCGGAACTCATGCGGACTCCCCCAATCGAAGAACACCGGTGACGGCCCGTCCGGCCGTCGCGTAGGCGAGGGCGCCGAGGACGGCCGCCGCGGCCAGTCCCCCGGCGAGCAGCGCCGGCGTCCCGACCGTGATCGGGAACCCCTCCACCGGCTGCCCGGCGTACGGCGACAGGTCGACGCCGGGGGCGACGGCCGCCGGGAGCGCGAGCCCGAGCAGCAGGCCGGCCAGGGAGGCCAGCACGATCAGCGGGGCGATCTCCACCACGGTCAGCCCGCGCGCCTGGCGCCGGGACAGGCCGAGGGTGCGCAGGTACGCGAGCGCCCTGGCCCGGTCGGCGGCGCCCGCCACCAGGGCGAGGACCACCGCGACCAGAGCGTAGGCGGCGAGCGCGGCGGTGACGACGGCGAACGCCGCGAGGACCACGCCGGTCATCGGGCCGCCGGTGATGGATCCGAGCGCGTCGGCGACGGTCACGACGAGGGTCTGCGGCGTGTCCACCGCCGCGGTGAGGGCCGCCCGGGAGGCGTCCCCCCTGACCAGCAGCATGGTCGCGAACGGCGCGGTCCCGGTCCGGGTGGCCACGCTGTAGGGCACCACCACGATCTCGTCGGCGGCGGGGGCGAGCCCCGGCAGGCCGCCGACGGTGCCTCGGGCCACCACGGTCCTGCGGACGGGCCAGCCGATCTCGAACGTCCCCAGGCCGGCGAGCGACGGCGAGACCAGCGCGGGCACCGCGGAACCGGACGTCCCGTCCGGGGGCGCCGGGACCGTCAGCGGTGTGCCGCCCGTCATGCGGCGGTAGGCGGCCAGGTCCACGGCGACCACCCGAACCGCCCGGTAGCCGGGACCGATGTGGGTCACGCCCTCGGCCACCGGCAGCACCTCCTCGACGCCGGGCAGCACCCGCACCCGCGCGGCGGCCGCGGGCGGGATGTCGGTCTCCGCCTCGATGCGGGCGGACGCCCCGACCTGCCGCCAGGCGGCCGCCTGCTGCGACTCGCCGATCGCCCCCGACACCACCGACCCGAAGACGGCCACGGCGAGCGCGGGCAGCAGGACCAGCACCGGGAGCGGCGCGGCCGTCCCGCCCCCGGCCGCGCGGGCGAGCCCGAGGAAGGCCACGACCCGGCGGCGTCCGGCGAGCCGCAGGGCCAGGCGCAGCGGGTACGGGTACAGGCGCAGCGTGACCAGCGCCGCCGCCACCGTCAGCGCGGCGGGCACGGCCATGAGGAAGGGGTCGGCCCGTCCCGACGACGGGTCGGCGAGGCCGCGGGTCCGCAGCAGGTACGCCCCGGCGAGGGCCAGCACGACGACCGTGACCTCCGCCACGACCCGGCGCGGGGACGGCCGGGCCGCCACGTCGGCGCGCCGCTCCCGCAGCGGCCGCCGCAGGGTCAGCG
>NZ_KI866524.1:337443-356296 GCF_000511135.2 Microbispora sp. ATCC PTA-5024
CGGCGACGCGCGCGCGAGGCCGCCGCCGCGGGCGCGCATCAGCGACAGCGCCGGGGCCATCCGGTCGGTCAGCAGCCGCGCCGCCAGCGCGACCACCCCGACCGCGACGAGCACGAGCCCGCCGAGCACGACGAGGACCAGCGTCCCGGCGGTCGCCAGCTGCTTGAGGAAGCCGCCGAGCATCAGCGGCAGCGACGTGTGCAGCGTGTAGCTGCTGTGCCCGGAGGACCAGCCGGCGAGGAGCCGGTCGTACCGGTCGACGGCGGCCGCCGCGTCCCCCGCCGTGCCGGCGGTCAGCGCCGTCCTGTCGACGCCGAGCACCCACGTGTAGCGCAGGTCGAGGTCGGGTTTCAGGAACCTCAGCGCGTCCGGGCCGGTGAGCGCGGTGACCCAGAACTGGTCGGAGGTGCCGACGTGCCGGACGTCGACGTGCGTGACCCCGCGGTTGTGGTCCCAGAAGGGGTCCTTCGGGTCGGTGAGCTCGTAGAAGCCGGTGACGCGGGCGGCCAGTGCCCCCTTGGGGCCGAGCAGCAGCGTCGTGCCGACCCGCAGGCCCATCATGGACGCCGCCTCGCGGATCACCCCGACGTCGTACCTGACGACGTCCCGGCCGCCGAGCGTCACGTGGCCGGCGGGCCCGGGGGCGGTCCCCTCGACGTACCTGACCCGGCGGTCGGCGCCGGTCAGCCAGGCGAGGTCGAAGAACTGGCCCGTCCACATGCGCTCCCCGACCCGGCCGGTGACGGGCGTGCCGTAGGTCCAGGCGCCGTGGTGGCCCGTCCCGCCCGGCACCACCACGGCCCGCAGCGCGGGCGGCAGGGCCTTCCGCACCCGCGCGTCGAACGCGGCGAACTGGCCGGGGTCGGTGAGCGGCGGGTCGAGCGGGTGCGCCCGCAGCTCGACGGTGAGGTCGGTGAGGTCGGCGCCGCCTCCGGCGAGCACGCGGCCGAGGGCGCCGTCGTAGGCCCGCTCGAACGCGCGGGGCAGCGCCGCCAGCAGCAGCGCCGCGCTGAAGGCCAGCACGGCGAGCACGGCGGCCGTCCCCCGGTGCGCCCGCAGCAGCGTGAACGGCATCAGTCCTCCCCCATGCGCAGCGCGCGGCCGAGGCCCTGCCGGCGAGCGGCGCGGGCGAGCCCCACCACGACGCAGAACAGCACGGCGGCGACGGCGGCGAGCAGGGCGGCGGTGGGCGCCCATGGGATGTCCAGCACCACCGCCGGCGCGACGGCGCCCGCCTGCCCGGTCAGCACGAGGTGCGGCACCGCCAGCACGGCCACGACGACGGCGAGCACGGTGCCGCCCGCCAGCGACAGCCCGGCGATGAACGCCTGCTCGACGGCGAGCAGCCCGAACAGCTGCCGGTGCGCGACGCCGATGGCGCGCAGCAGGGCGAACTCGGCCCGGCGCTCGCGCGCCGACACGGCGGCGTTGACCAGGAACCCGAGCACCGCGAAGACCAGCGCCGCGAGGAAGCCGAGCACGAGCGCGCCCTGCAGCCCGCTCGCGAGCGGGTCGTCGCGCAGCGCGCGGACGAGCGCCGCCCGGTCGGCCGCGGTCCTTCCCCACTCGGGGTTTCGGCCCAGCTGAGCCACCGCGCGCGAGGTGTCGCCGGCGCGCGTGGACAGCCACCACTCCGAGACCGGGCGCGGGCTGCGCCCGCGGGACAGGTCGAGCGCGGTCAGCGTGGGCAGGTCGGCCAGGACGGCCGGCTGGCCGGCGGACGTCCCCGGCAGCGCGGGGACGACGGCGACGGGCACCACGGGCGTCGGGACGCCGGCGAGGGCCACCGACGCGGTGACGCCCGGGCGCAGGCCGGCCTGTGCGGCGAGATCCGCGGTGACGACGACCGGCAGCGCCTTCACCGAGGAGTCCCCCGGCAGCAGGGCAGGGCGCGGCGCGCCGGTGGCGGGGCCGCCGGCCTCCTGCGGCACGTGGACGGTGAGGGCCGCCGACGTGGCGGGAGACCGCCCCGACGCCGTCCAGGCCGTCCACTCCGCGGGCAGCGGCACGTCCTGCCCGGTGTCGGTGCGCATCGCGTCCACGACCAGCGACGCGTCCGCCGCGCCGTCCGGCAGATCCAGCAGAAGTCCCCGTACGGCGAGGGGCCCGGCGAGCCTGCCCGACCGCCCGGCGGCCCCGGCCAGGTCGTAGCGCACGTCGTGGGCGCCGGGGCGCAGCGGCCCGCCGTCCAGCTCCTGGACCGCGCCGAAGGCGTCGCTCACGACGAGGCGCAGCCGGGCGTCCCCGGCCGCCTTCGCGGTCATCGAGAGCCGCACCTTCAATGACAGCGCCCCCGGGCTGCCCGGGACCGGCACGCCCGCGTACGCGGGGCGCGCGGCGGCGAGCCCGCCGGCGAGGCGGCCCAGTGGGGCGGACGCCAGGTCGGGCCGCCACAGCACGAGGCCGTCGAGCCGCCGGGCGTCCGCGGCCAGCAGGGTCACCCGGGTGCCCGCGACGTCCACATTCTCGCGCTGGACGGGCACGGCCGCCGTGACCCCTGGCAGCGCGGCGTACAACGCGCCCCGGCCGAGCGTGCCCAGACCGGGCGCGTCCACCGGCGCCGTGACCCGGAGGTCGGCGCCCGCCTGGTGGCGCGCCTGGTCCTCCTGTGAGCGGCGCCAGGTCGCGGAGGTGGCCAGCGACACCACCCCGATCGCCACGGCCATGGTGAGCAGCAGCACCGGTCCCGCGTACCGCAGCGGCCTGCGGCTGACCTGCCACGCCCCGAGCGCGGGGGCGAGACCGCGGCGCCGCGAAGTGATCCGCTCGGCGGTCCCGGACACCACCGGCACCAGGCGCAGGCCCAGCATGCCGCCGCACAGCAGCGCGAGCGCCGGGCCCGCCACGATGAGGGGGTCGATCCCCAGCCCGCCCGAGGCGGTGGCGGTGACCGGGCCGCCGTACCGGCCGAGCTGCCACAGGGCGAGCGCCGACACCGCGAGCAGCGCCACGTCGCCGCCCGCCCGCTGGATCGCGCCGCGCCGGTCGCCCCGGCCGCGCGCGGCCTGCTCCTCGACGTAGGTGCGCCGGGCGCCGCGCATCGCGGGCAGCGTGAGCAGCACCGCGCACCCGAGCGCCACCGCGGCGGCGACCAGGAAGGCGGACGCGTCCGGGACCGGCGCCAGCCGCACCCCCGACGCCTGCAGCCACGGGATCGCGTCCACGGCCCGCAGCGCCCACGGCGCGAGCAGCGGCGCGACCACCGCCGCGGGCAGGGCCACCAGCAGCGCCTCGTAACCCGCCAGCAGGGCGAGCCTGGCGCTGCCCGCCCCCCGCGAGCGCAGCAGCGCCACCTCCATCCGCCTGCGGTCGGCCAGCAGCCGGGCCGTCAGCGTCAGCGCGTACGCGGCGAGCAGCAGCACCTGCAGGACCGGGACCAGCATCGTGGAGCGCCCGACCAGCGCGGCCTCGTCGAGCCGGTTCAGGGTGTCGGGCAGGGCGGTGAACACGGCGCACGCCGCGCAGTCGGCCCGCAACCCCGCGCCGAGCGTCGCGACCGAGCCGGCGAGCGGCCGCACCCCGTCGCGGGAGAGATTCCGCAGGTCGGGCACGGCCAGCCAGGTGGCGGACACGTCGGTCGCGAAGCGCTGCCGGAAGGCGTCCGGGGTGACCACGAGCGGACCGTAGGTGGTGTAGTTGCCCCTCTCCACGCCGCGCCGCAGCAGCTCGTCGCCCTCCCACCGCTCGTCGTACGGCTCCCGCAGCTCGAACAGGCCGCTCACCCGCGCCCGCACCGGCTCGTGGCTCAGCCGCCCGACCACCGTGAAGCCGTCGCCGACCCGCAGCCGCATCGCGCGGGCGGCCGGCGGGGAGAGCGCGACCTCCAGCGCGCCGCCGTCACGCGGCCAGGCGCCCGCGACCAGCCGGGCCCGCCCCTCGACGCCCTCGTACGTGGCGAACCTGGTCAGGTCGGGCCGCTCGCGGCGCTCCTGCCCGGGGAGGGCGTACGAGTCGGAGGAGATGGACAGGGACACCTCGGCCGGCCGCCCGCCGTACGCCTGGCGGAGCCGGGCCCGGACGGCGGCGTCGACGCGCCCGAGGTCGCCGGCGGAGACGGGCGCGGTCACGGTGGCCGCGGTCGCGGACAGCGGCGCCACCCGCATCGCGCGCCGCACGCCCGCCTCGGTCACCGCGGAGGCGTACGCGATCAGCGCGACGAGCGCGGTGGTGGCCAGCAGCACCGAGCCGAACGCCCCGAGGAGCAGGAGCGGCTCACCGGCCGCCCGCCGGAACACGAGCGGCACCCGTGCCCCACGCCCCGCAGCCATTCCCGTTCCCCCCTCGGCTCAAGGTGTAGAAGCCTATTCGGGAGGAGATGGACCTTGAAAGGTGGCCCGGGGGAATTCAGACGAGCGTGTGCAGCGACTCCACCGCCCTGACGAGGGGGGCGAGCTCCGGGTTGCGCGCCGCCTCGTCGAGGGCCTCGCGGAGGGCGGCGTCGTTGGTGGGCCGGGCCTTCTCCAGGAGCGCGAGTCCCGCCGGGCTGACGTCCGTGTAGATGCCGCGGCGGTCGGTCGGGCACAGGTAGCGGGTGAGCAGGCCCCGGTCCTCCAGCCTGGTCACCAGCCGGGTCGTCGCGCTCTGGCTGAGCACGACGGCGTCGGCGACCTGCTTCATCTGCAGGTGGCCGCCGGGACCGTCGTGCTGCCGGCTGAGGGTGTTGAGCAGCGAGTACTCCCGCACGCTCAGGCCGTGCCTGCTCTGCAGGGCGCGCTCGATGTAGGCCTCGATCCTCTCGTGCAGCAGGGAGAGCGCGCACCAGCCCTGGGCCAGGGCGGTGAGGGCGGGATCTGTGGCTGTCATCGCGGTCTTCCTCGGTCCGGAGCGTCTGCCTCCAGGATATGCCACGAGCGCAATAGCCCGCGTTTGCAACTACATGCTTACGCAACTATTGTCTGGTCTCGCCAACCGCTCGTGCAATCGATTCGGGGATGTCCACATGCCTCTCGCGCTTCTGGCCCTCGCCAACGGGGCCTTCGGTATCGGGACGACAGAGTTCGTGATCATGGGCCTCTTGCCGCAGGTCGCGGCGGAGTTCGGCGTCTCCGTCCCGACGGCCGGGCTGCTCGTGACGGGGTACGCGCTCGGCGTCGTGGTCGGCGCCCTGCCGATGACCGTGCTGGGCACCCGGCTGTCCCGCAAGCGCATGCTGATGCTGCTCATGGCGCTGTTCGTCGCCGGCAACCTGGTGTCGGCCACGGCGCCGGCCTTCGAGGTGATGCTGGCAGGCCGCGTCATCGCCTCGCTCGCCCACGGCGCGTTCTTCGGCATCGGCTCGGTCGTCGCGGCCGAGCTGGTCGCCCCGGAGAAGAAGGCCGGAGCCATCGCGACCATGTTCACCGGGCTCACGGTCGCCAACGTCGTGGGCGTGCCGCTCGGCACCCTGGTCGGCCAGACCGCCGGGTGGCGCGTCACGTTCGCCATCGTCGCGGCGCTGGGCGTCGCCGGGCTGGCCGGCATCGCCCTGCTGGTCCCCGAGCTGCCCCGGCCCGAGGGCGTGCGGCTGCGGCACGAACTGGCCGCGTTCCGCAACGCGCAGGTGCTGCTGGCGATGGCCATGACCGTGCTCGGCTTCGGCGGGGTGTTCGCGGCCGTCACCTACATCGCGCCGATGGCGACCGGCGTCACCGGCTTCGCGGAGAGCTCGGTCACCTGGCTGCTCGTCCTGTTCGGCCTCGGCATGGTCGCCGGGAACCTGATCGGCGGCAGGCTCGCCGACCGCGCGCTCATGCCGATGCTGTTCGCCTCACTGGGCGCCCTGGCCCTGGTCCTCGCCGCGTTCACGGTGACCGCGCACGGGAAGGCCGCCGCCGCGGTGACGGTCGCCCTGATCGGCGCGCTCGGCTTCGCCACCGTGCCGCCGCTGCAGAAGCGCGTGCTCGACCAGGCGCAGGGCGCCCCCACGCTGGCCTCCGCCGTCAACATCGGCGCCTTCAACCTCGGCAACGCCCTGAGCGCCTGGCTCGGCGGCCTCGTCATCGCGGCCGGCTTCGGCTACACCGCCCCGAACTGGGTGGGCGCCGCGCTCGCCGCCTCCGCCCTCCTACTCGCCGTCCTGTCCGCCGCCCTGGAACGGCGTCCCGCCGCGTCCGCCCCCGCCGTCCCTGTCACGGCCGCTCCGAGGCCCTGACCGGCGCGGCGCCCGGATCGCGCGGGGTCAGGCCGCGCGAGGTCAGGCCGCGCGAGGTCAGGCCCCAGGCGCCCTGGCCGGGGCGGCGGGGGTGGCGATAGCGTGCCCCCATGGCCGAAGGGGCGAGCCCGCAGCTGGCTCAGATCAACGTCGCCCGCCCGCTTCATCCCGCCCACGACCCGCGGCTGGACGAGTTCACCGGCGCGATCGCCCGCATCACCGCCCTCGCCAAGCGCTCGCCGGGGTTCGTCTGGCAGTACGAGACGGCCGACGGCCACTTCCCGACGTCCGACCTGCTCGGCGACCCGCCGGTCATCTTCAACCTGTCCGTCTGGGCCACCTACCAGGACCTGCACGACTTCACCTATCGCAGCCGCCACGGCCACTACCTGAGACGCCGCGCGCAGTGGTTCGCCCCGCTCCCGCCGCCGGCCACCGCCCTCTGGTGGGTCCCGGAGGGGCGCCGCCCCACCGTCGAGGAGGCCGTCGCCCGGCTCGGCCACCTGCGGCGCCACGGCCCGACCCCGCAGGCGTTCACCGTCCGCCGTCGCTTCACCGCCGACGGACGTCCGGACGTCCCCCAGGAGAGCGGACGAGCCGGAGCCGCCGGGCCCTGACGAGGGGGGGCGGACCGCTACAGCCGTCCGCGCGCCTCCTCGACGTGCCGGACGATGCCGTGCGCCCCTGCGGCCTCGGCGACGGAACGCGCCTCGTCCAGCAGGGCCAGCGCCTCGTCGCGGCGGCCCTCCCCGGCCGTGATGTGGGCGAGCCCCACGAGGTTCGCGGCGACGCCCGGCAGGAACCCGAGCTCGCGGCGGATGCGGGTGGACTCCTCCAGCCGTTCCCGCGCCGCGTCGAGGCGGCCGGCCCTGTGCTCCGCGATCCCGAGGTGCCGCAGGGCGTACGACGCCGTCAGGTCGTCGCCCGCCCGCACCGCCTCGCTGCGGGACCGTTCGAGCACCGGGACCGCGGCCGCGTCGTCCCCCCGGACGACCTGGTGGAAGGTCCCCACCCAGAACAGCGCCTCGGCCTCGCCGCGTCCGTTCCCCAGGCCGCGGTACAGCTCGGCCGCGCGCTCGAACATCGCCAGAGCGCGCGGGTCCTCCCGGCCGCTCTGCAGGAACCGGGCGTGCACGACCCGGCCCCGGGCGAGCGCGAGATCCGCCTCGACCTCGTCGAGCACCCGGTCGGCCGCGTCCACGGCGCCGGCGTCCCCGCCGAAGACGGCCTGCTCGTACAGCAGCCTGGCCCGTTCGATTCGATCGTCCATGTCACTCCGTCCACAGGTCGTCGCCGAACCCTAGAAGATCACAACTGCGGCACGTCTCGCCGACGCCTGTGACAGGTGAGACCGCTGTGACGGACCGGACATGGATGATCACAAGCCGGGCACGGTTCGCCCTCACTTGGATGACCGGCGCGGCCACGCCGTCCGCGGGACCGTCCAAGAGCGTGGACGAAGCCTGGGAGGTCCCATGACGAAGCCGGCCATCCGCGCGGCCCTGGTCCTGATCGCGCTGGTGTTCGCCACGGCCTGTGGCGGGAGCCAGGGGAGCACCCCCGCGGGCGGCGCGCAGGCGCCGGATCTCCCCCGGAAGGCCCCCGGCTCCGTCCGGCAGGACGTCACCGGCGGCCAGGCCGCCCCGTCGCCCGTCCAGCCGACCGGACCGCACGGTGCCGAGGAGCCGTCGACCTTCGCGCTGGACGTCGACACGGCCTCCTACGGCTACGCGCGCCGCGCCCTGCTGGAGGGTCGCTGGCCGGAGCCGGGACAGGTCCGCACGGAGGAGTTCGTCAACGCCTTCCGCCAGGACTACGAGGAGCCGGACGACGACGGCTTCGCCGTCCACCTCGACGGGGCGAGGCTGCCGGACAAGGAAACCGCGCTGGTCCGCGTCGGCCTGCAGACCCGCGCCCCGGACGCGTCGGAGCGACGCCCGGTGAGCCTCACCTTCGTGGTGGACGTCTCCGGATCCATGGCCGAGCCCGGCCGGCTCGACCTCGTCCGCCGCGCGCTCCACACGCTCGTCGACCAGCTCGTGCCCGGCGACCAGGTGTCCATCGTGTCGTTCAACGAGCAGGCCCGGGTGATCGCCGGGATGACCCCCCCGGTCACCTCCCGCGCCGCCCTGCACGAGGCGATCGAGAGGCTGAGCGCCGAGGGATCGACCAACGTGTCGGACGGCCTCGACGCCGGCTACCGCCAGGCGGCAGGCGCGTTCCGGGCGGACGCCACCAACCGCGTCATCCTGCTCTCCGACGGCCTGGCCAACACCGGCGAGACCAGCTGGCAGGCGATCCTCGACCGCGTGAGCGCGCAGGCGGGCAAGAAGATCACCCTGTTGTGCGTCGGCGTCGGCCGCGAGTACGGCGACCAGCTGATGGAGCAGCTCGCGGACAAGGGCGACGGCGCCGCCGTGTACGTCTCCACCGAGGACGACGTGCGCACGGTCTTCTCCGAGAAACTCACCACCACCCTCGAGGTGCGCGCCCGGGACGCCAAGGCGCAGGTGGCCTTCGACCCCTCGGCGGTCGAGTCGTACGAGCTGCTCGGTTACGAGGACCGCGCGCTGACCTCGGAGGCGTTCCGCGACGACGCGGTCGACGGCGGCGAGATCGGTCCCGGCCACGCGGTCACCGCGCTCTACCGGGTGCGCCTGCGCCCGGACGCGGGCGGCCGGCTCGCCACGGCGACGGTGCGCTGGCTGGACCCCGACAGCCGGCAGCCGGCCGAGGCCGTCAGGAGCGTCGACGTGTCCGCCCTGTCCCCGGCCCTCTGGGAGGACGCTCCGGTCCGCCTCCAGGTCGACGCGGTGGCCGCCGGCTTCGCCGAGCACCTGCGCGGCCGCTGGTCCGGCGGCGGCGCGACCTGGAGCCTCGCCGAGCTCGCCGACGAGGCCACCCATCTGTCCGCGCAGACGGAGGATCCCGCCGTGGCGGAGCTGGCCGCGCTGCTGGGCCGGGCCCGCGACCTGGGCTGACGCGGCACCGGCGAGGGCGCGGCTACCGCGTGACGCCGAGCGTCGCGATCAGGTCCTCGTGGAGCTCGAACCAGACCCGGTGACACGAGTCGACGTCGACGCCGGTGATCCACGCCGGATCACGGGCCGCCCGGGCCAGCGCGGCGGCGAACCGGTCGTGGTAGCCGGCGAACCGGCCCAGGGACGCGGCCAGGGGCCGTTCGAGGTCGCGCAGCTCGCCGGCGAGGCCGGCAAGGTCGCCGAAGACGTCCGTGGCGCCGCCGGACCCCAGCTGCCACGCGGTGAAAAGCTGCGACGCTCGTCCGTTGAGAGGAAGGAACCGATCGTGGACGGCGGCGACGGTCGCGCGGGCGCCCGCGCGGTCGAGCTCGTCGCGGAGCCGGGCCTCGTTGTGCCGGTACCCGGTCTCGGTGAGCGACCACCCGGCCGTATCGGCGAAGGAGGATCTGCTGACCCAGCCGTACGCCTGGGCGTCGAGGAGGTCCTCTTGGGTTCGCTCGGTGTCGAGGCCGAACCGGGCGGCGACGGCGGCCGTGTCGGCGAACCCCTTCAGCCGTACCGCGTGGAGCACCAGCAGGTCGGCGGGAGACGAGTGGGCCATCAGACGCATCCTCCGGTGACGGTGCCGGCGGTGCCGTCGACGGTGACGGGCGCGCCGTCGGTCACGCTGCTCATGGCCTCGTGGGCGCCGACGACGGCGGGGATCCCGAACTCCCGCGCGACGATCGCCGCGTGGCTGAGGACGCCGCCGCTCTCGGTGACGACGCCGGCGGCGAGGCGGAACAGCGGGGTCCAGGCCGGGTCGGTGGTCCGGCACACGAGGACGTCGCCGCGCCGGACGCGGGCGAACTCGTCGACCGAACGCACGACGCGTGCCGGTCCCCGCGCCCGCCCGGGACTGCTGGGCACACCCGTGACCAGCGGACGAGCCGGGTCCCGGCCGTCCACGGCGGCCGGGACGCCGACGGCGGTGATCGGGCGTGCCTGCAGCAGCCAGAGCCGGTCGTCGCGCGCCGCCCACTCGACGTCCTGGGGGCGGCCGAAGAGGTCCTCGCACCGCCGGCCGAGCGCGACGAGCCGGCGCACCTCCCCGGGTGTCACGCAGCCCCGGGTACGGTCCGGTTCGGGGACGGGCGAGCGAACCAGCCCGTCCTCGCGCAGGTCGAGCCGGGTCCGCTTGGACCCCACGGTGAGCCGGACCGTGTCCGCCGGCGGGGTCACGACGACCTCGTCGGGGACCACGGCGCCGGAGACGACGGACTCCCCGAGGCCCCAGGACGCGTTGATCACCACAGCGTCGGCGCCGGTGCGGGGGTCGCGCGTGAACAGCACCCCCGCCCGGTCGGCCTCGACGAGCTCCTGCACGAGCACCAGCGCGGCGGGCTCGTCGTCGAGGCCGAGGTGTGCCCGGTAACCGCGCGCCCTGTCCGTGGACGACGAAGCGGCGCAGGCCCGGATCGCGGCCATGACCTCGTCCAGGCCCCGGGAGCCGAGGACGGTGTGCAACTGCCCGGCGAAGGACGCCGTCGCGGAGTCCTCGGCGAGCCCCGACGACCGTACGGCGACCGCCCGGCCGCGCAGCCGGCACAGGTGCTCGGCGACCAGCCGGGGGTCGACGTCCCGGACGGTGACGACGAACCCGTCCGGGACGGGAAGGCCGGCGCGCAGCAGGACGGCGAGCCCGTGGGCCTTGCCGCCGCACTCGGGGCCCGCGTTCATGAGCGGGACGACGCTCACGGACCGTCGTCCCCGTCGAGCCGGGCCAGCACGCGCTCGTGCCGCTGCTGCGCCGCCTGGGCGGACCGCAGGCCCAGCGGCCGCGCGATCTGGGCCCAGGTCAGGCCCTCGGCGCGGGCGACGAACAGCAGGCCCGCCTCGATCTGGTCGAGCTCGGCGCGGGCGGCGGCCAGCAGCGCGATCGCCGCCAGCAGATCGTCGGGCAGCTCCAGCGCCCCCCGGTCGGTTGCGGCTCGCCACAACGCCTGGCGGATCAGCGTGACCGCGTCGTGCGGCTGGCCGTCGGCCAGCCACGGCAGTCGAGGCAGATCGTCGCCGCCGCGTGTGGTCAACCGGTCTCGCGCCCACCGTTCGAGGGCGCCCGCCGCCTGGTCGTCCGATCCTTCACGCACGTCGCCAGCGTGTCCTTTCAACAACCTGTTTGTCAACAAGCCGTTGAATTTCGGGGCGGCGCGCTAAGCCGGGCGGGCCGCGGGGTCGACGCCCAGCGCGCTGAAGCGCATGGCCAGGTCCTCGACCCACTCCGGCGGTGTCCGGTGGTCCGCCAGCGGGATGCCGGCCTCGGCCCGCCACAGCGCATCGCCGAGCGCGGTGCGCAGATGCCAGGCCATGACCCGGGCGGCGGACAGCGGCCGACCGGTGATCCGCCGGTACTCACGCATGACCGCCGTCAGCAGCTCGAGGCCGGGGCCCATCCCGGGGCCCGGAAAGGTACGCAGGTCGTACTCCGGCTCGGCGGCTCCGGCGGTCTCGAAGTCCACCACCAGCCGCAGCCGGTCACCGTCCCACACCTGGTTGTCACCGTGCAGATCGCCGTGCACCAGCACCGCCGGGCCGGGGCGGGCCAGGACCGCGTCGGCCCAGTCGCACCAGCGCATAACCTCGCGACGCTGATCGGGCCGAATCCAGCGCGCGAACCGGTCGCGCAACGCCGCGGTCGTGGCCGGCGGCAGTTGTGCACCGTCGATCCTGCCGACCGCGTCCTCGGCGCGCGCGAGCGCCGCCGGGTCGTGCAGGGCCGCGAGGAAGCACGCGAGCTGCCCGCCGGCGCGGTCGCGGTCGATCGAGCCGGCGACCTCGAACAGGGACCTCCCCGGCACGCGCCTGGTGACCAGCAGCAGCGGGTCCATGGCGCAGGCGACCACCTCGGGCAGGAACGGCACCCGCGGTACGCGCGCGAGCGCGGTCACGATGCGGATCTCGCGCGCCAGGCGCAGGGCGGCAGGGCGCGACCACGCGAACTTCGCGATGAACCGCTCACCGACGACCGCGCTGGACGACTGCCACAGGGGGTCCTCCTCGCCGGCCGCCCCGGGAAGCCTGATGGAGCATCCGGCAAGCTCCGGCGCCACGACCCGCAGCGCCTCACCGAGCGCCTCGGCGGAGCACCCGTCCAGCCACCTCATTTCGGGACCCCGGCCACGTCAGAGACAGTAGGGCGGCAGACACCTGCTGCCAAGCGCCCTCCCGCCCGCCGCCAGGACCTCCAGGGTCAAGCGGGCACGGGCCTCGGCGCTGCGGACCGTCGTGCGTACACCTCGATCTCAATCTTCATGCGGGAATCGGCCAGGCCGCACACCAGCATCGTCGCGGCCGGGCGGATGTCGCCGAAGCAGCGGCGCAGGGCCGGCCAGCACGGCTGGAAGTCCTCACGATCGGGCACCAGGTATCTGACCCGGACGACGTCGGCGAACGAGCAGCCCGCCTCGGCCAGCGCCGATTCGACGTTGCGCAGGCACTGCTCGGCCTGCTCGACCACGTCGTCGGAGATCGTCATGGTCGCGTAGTCGAACCCGGTCGTCCCGGACACATGCACCCAGTCGCCGTCGATCACCGCTCGCGCGTAGCCGATCTCCTCTTCGAAGGTGGATCCACTCACGATCACGCGTCGTTCTGTCATGCGGCGAAAGGTAGGCAAGCGGCAGCGATATGTCCAATACCTCATCGAGGGTCATCTGATATCTCTGAAGGTATGGACCGTCCCGAGCTCAGCCTCCAGCAGCTTCACGCCTTTGCGGTCCTCTCCGAGGAACTCCACTTCGGGCGCGCCGCGGAGCGGCTGGGCATCGCGCAACCGCCGCTCAGCCAGCAGATCCGCCGCCTGGAGGCGAAGGTCGGGCACCCGCTGTTCACACGAGGACCCGGCGCGGTCGCCCTCACCGCGGCAGGGCGCCAACTCCTGCCCGCCGCTCGGCGCGCACTCGACGAGATCGCCGCCGGCCTGGACACGGCCCGGCGCATCGGCGGCGGTGAGGCCGGTCTGATCCGGATCGGCTTCGCCGCATCGCTTGCGCTGACCGTCCTGCCGGGCTTGTTGCACGCCTACCGCGATCGGTTTCCCCAGGTGGAGATGGAGATCCGTGAGATGACCACGGTGCCGCAGGTGGCCGCTCTGCACGAGCAGGTGATCGACGTCGGGCTCCTGCGCGAGCCGCCGGACGAGCCGGGGCTGGCGACCGAGACGATCGTGTCCGAGGAGTTCGTCGCGGTCCTGCCGGCCGCCCACCCCCTTGCGGCCCAGCGCGTCCTGCCGATCAAAGCACTCGCGGACGAACCGTTCGTGCTGCTGCCTCGCAGTGCCGGACCGATGTTCCACGACCGGATCCTCGACGTGTGCCGCAGTGCGGGTTTCGAACCCCGCCTCGGCCAGCAGGCGGTCGAATGGCAGACGGTCTGCGCGCTCGTCGAGGCAGGACTGGGAGTGTCACTCGGCCCTGCGAGCATTCGCCGGATCCGCCTCGACGGTGTCGCATACCGCCGGATCGAACCGAACAGCGCACGCACCACCGTCGCGGTGGCCTGGCGTCACGACGACCAGAACCCGCTGGTCACGCGATTCCTGGAGATCGCCCGCAGCGAACCCTGAACCTCCTCCGCCCTCTCCGCACATCGGCCGGGCGCCGTCCACGTACTCCGGAGGCTTGGTGCCTGCCGGTTTCCCGGCCAAAGATGGGATGACTCCCCGCGCGGCACGTCGCGCCCACGGATGCACGGGAAAGCAACCGACAGTAGGCGCACCCCTCGCCGTCGCCCGGCGCTCACCCTCCCTGCCGATGAAAGTTTCAGCAAGATACGGCAAGAGTCGTCGGCCGTCCTGCCGACCGGGCCATGTTACGGGGCGCTCACAATTGTTTCTTGACCCAAGACATCAGACGTCATACGTTGCACGAAACCGAGCCCATTCATGGGATGTCCTCCAGACACACACCACAAGTGTTCCTGCCTTCGGAGGCACCCCTTTTCACCCGCATCAGCGGCGTCCCCGTCGGACGGCGGCCGTACCGCGGCGGCGGACCAGCCGGGGCGGCACAGCCGAGAAGCATCACCCCCGAACGCGCCATCAGGAGCTCCATGAGCGTGCCGCTGAACCGCCGACGCTTCATCTCCACCACGGCGGCGACCGTCGGCGCCGCCGCGCTTCCTTCGGCGATGTCCGCTGACCGGGCGGCCGCCGCCGTGCCGCCGCAGGCGACGCTGCCGCAACGCGGCATCTACGACACGGCCCCCGCCGCGAGTTGGACCGATGCCTTCCTGACCGGCAACGGCGAGTACGGGGCCATGCTCTATGGCGCGCCCACCTTGGAGAAGCTCGTCTTCACGCATCATCGGTTCGTGACGCCCAACGGCACCCGTAACCTGACCCCGCCGGTGCTCTCGGGCCGGTTGGCGGGCGTCAGGGACAAGGCGCTCGCCGGTGACTTCAACGGTGCCACCGGCGACTTCACCTCCGGCTGGTCGCTGCGCTGGACCCAGACCTTCCATCCGGGCTATGAGCTGCAGCTCAGCACTCCGGGGATGACGACGGTCGGCAACTACGCCCGGATCACCGATTTCAGGACCGGTGAGGTCACCTCGACGTGGACCGACGGCTATGGTGCGTGGACGCGCCGGGCTTTCGCCTCCCGAGCCGACCGGGTGATCGTCCACGAACTGACTCCGGCGCCGGGCCGGACGATCGACACCACGCTGAGCGTCAACACGGCCCTGAGCGGCGTGCCGGGGTCCGTCGGCTTCACCACCCTGGCCACGGTCGGCAACGGTGACGGCTACCTGAATCTGCGGGGCACATACCCCGCCGGGCAGGGAGCGTTCGGCTATGAGGGCGTCACCCGGGTGGTCGCGACCGGGGGTTCGGTACGGGTGAGCGGGTCGTCCCTCGTCGTGGCCTCGGCGACCAAGCTCGTGCTGCTGACCAAACTCGACCGCTACGAGTCGTCCACGGCGTGGGACGCGAAACCGCTGCACACGTCGCTGGCCGCGCTGAGCGCCGACTACGCGACCCTGCTCACGCGGCACACCGCCCTGCACACCCCGCTGTACGACCGTTCACGCATCGACCTGAACGTCGGCGCCGCGGACCGGCGACTGCCGACCAGCGAACTGATCGCCCGGCAGAACGCCAACCGCAACGTCATCGACCTCGCGCTGCTGGAGCGGATGTACGACTCCGGCCGCTACCTGTTCCTCAGTTCCAGCGGCGTCCTGCCACCGCGGCTGACCGGCCTGTGGACGGGCGCCTGGGACGCGGCGTGGGCCGGCGACTTCACCACCGACGCCAACGTCAACTTCCAGGTCGCCGCCGGCAACATCCTGTCCCTCACCGAAGCCATGGACGGGTACTTCACCCTGATCCTCGGCCAGATCAACGATTGGCGCACCAACGCGAGAAACCTCTACGGCACCCGCGGCCTGCTGGCTCCCTCCCGGACGGACGGCGAGTACGGCACGATGCTGCACTTCGACGGCGGGTTCCCCGGCCACACCTGGATCGGCGGCGCCGACTGGCTGCTCTATCCGCTGCTCGAGTACTACCAGGTCAGCGGGGACGCCGCCTTCTACCGCACCAAGCTCGCCCCGGTGCTGATCGAACTCGCGTCGTTCTACGAGGACTTCCTCACCCGCACCGACGCCAACGGCAAGGTCGTCTTCGTGCCGTGCTTCTCCATGGAGAACAGCCCCGGCAACACGGGCAGGCAACTGTCGATCAATGCGACCGGCGAGATCGCCGCAGGCAAGCACGCGCTGCAGGCCGCCATCGACGCCGCCGGCTTCCTCGGCATCGAGCAGGGCCCAGGCCAGGGCGTGCAGCGCTGGACCGCCTTGCTGGCCAGGATGCCCGACTATCGGATCAACGGCGACGGGGCGCTCGCGGAATGGTCGTGGCCCAGCCTGACCGACCGGTACAACCACCGGCACGTCCAGCACATGTACCCGGTCTGGCCGCTGCACGAGATCAACCCCGAGGACGAACCCGGCCTGATCCGCTACGCGAGCCGCGCCCTGGATCTGCGGGGGGACGAGGGAGGGGAGGCCCACGGCGCCATCCACCGCAGCCTCGCCCGAGCCCGGCTCAAGGACGGCGCCGGCGTGTACGGCAACCTGCGGAAGATCCTGGGCAACAACATGATCTTCCGGTCGCTGATGACCTCGCACAACCCGAACCTGTCGATCTACAACGCCGACGCCGCCAACTCGCTGCCCGCGATTCTCGCCGAGGCGGTGATCTACACCAGGCCCGGCATCCTGGAGTTGCTGCCCGCGCTGCCCGATCAGCTCGCCAAGGGCACGATCACCGGTGTGCGTGGCCGCAACCGCATCCGCATCGAGTCGTTCACCTGGGACATCGGCGCCCGGACCGCCACCGCCACCGTCGTCTCCGACGTCACCCAGACCGTGACGCTCATCTGCCGGCGCGGGATCGCCGCTGTCACCACCAGCGCAGGCGTCGCCGCCTCGCCGTTAGGCGGCCATGCCCGACAGGTGTCACTGACCGCGGGCACGACGACCCAGATCACCGTCGAACTGGGCGGCGGCGGCCCGTCCCCCGGCGTCGTCCGCCTGGTCAACCGCAACAGCGGCAAGGTGCTGGACGTCTACGGGGGCTCCACCGCCGACGGCGCCGCCGTCGTCCAGTGGCCCTGGAGCGGCGGGGCCAACCAGCAGTGGCGGCTGTCGCAGAACTCCGACGGCTCCTTCCGGCTGACCGGTGTCGGCAGCGGCAAGGCCCTCAGCAGCCCGAACGCCAATCAGGGCACCACCCTTGTCCAGATGACCGACACCAACGGCACGAACCAGCGGTGGAAATTCGTCCCCGGGGCCACGAGCGGCTACTACCGGCTCGTCAACGTGGGCGACGGGCTGTGCGCGGACGTCGAAGCCGGCTCCACGGCCGACGGCGCCCGGATCATCCAATGGCCCGAGAACGGCGGCGCCAACCAGGAATGGCAGATCGTCGCCGTGTGACACCGACGACGTGGCCGTGGCCCTCCGATCGATGTCCGCACCTGCACGGAAAAGTCCCTCCGCCCGCGCAATGGCACACCCCCATGAGTTCTGCCCGGCGGGGTGATCTCCTGCTCGGAACCACAGAAAGGAAACAGAGCGTGAAGTCAGCCCTGTCCACCATCGGGAAGGGGTTAGCAGCGCTCGCGGTGTTCGTCGCCGCTGTGGCGCTGCCGGCCCTCTCAAGTAGTATCCCGGCCTCGGCGGCGACCCAGGCAACCTACTACGTCGCCCCCGACGGCGACGACGCCAACCCTGGGACGATCACGTCACCGTTCAAAACCCTGCAGCACGCGAGGGACGTCGTCCGCACGGTGAACGCCACCATGACAGGCGACATCTACGTGTACCTCCGCGGGGGAAACTATCCGGTCAGCAGCACAATCGACTTCACTCCGGCCGACTCCGGCACGAATGGCTACCGGGTCATATACGCCGCGTACCAGAACGAGACGCCGATCCTCAACGGAGGCGTCCAGGTAACCGGATGGACGCAGCACAGCGGCAACATCTGGAAAGCGCCGCTGAATCGCAGCAACAAGCTCCGGGCGCTCTATGTCAACGACAAGCGGGCGTACATGGCTTCCAAGACGATGAACTCACTGGGGTGCTACGGAACCTACACCGTCACGGCGGGGCAGGCGTCCTGGGCGTGGGAATCGGGTTCGCAGTGCGCGGGGGCGAAGTACAGTCTGAGCGATTTTCCCGCCATCGCCGCCAATCAGGACGACATCGAAATAGAGACGTCGACGACCTGGACCACGGCCATCGTGGGAGTCAAGCAGGTCACCTCTGACGGCTCGAACCGCATCGCCCAGTTCCAGCAGCCCGGTGCGGCCATCGCCCAGGGCGCCTTCAACGGGAACGCCCAGGTCGGCGGCACCCACAAGGTCATGAACGCCTACGAGTTCCTGGACACGCCGGGCGAGTTCTACTTCGACAAGTCGAGCAAGACCTTGTACTACTACAAGGCGATCTCGGAAGACATGTCGACCGCGACGGTCTTCGCGCCGAACAACGTGTCCACCCTTCTCCGGGTCGCCGGCACCTCCACGAGCAGTCGAGTCCGGAACATCACCTTCTCCGGCCTCACGGTCGAGCACTCCGACTGGAACCTGTTCAACGTGGCCGGCTCCGTGTTCAAGCAGGCCCAGCAGGGCAACCTCGGCGCGATCGCCTACGCCAAGCAGAACTTCCACGCCTACTACTACCGCAACGTCGACGTGGCGCCCGGCGCCATCCAGATCGAGAACGCCGACGGGCTCGTCCTGCAGGGCAACCGGATTCAGCACACCGGCGTCGACGGAATCAACATGGTCAACGACGTGGTGAACACCCAGGTGATCGGCAACTACACGAACGACATCGCCGGATCCGCGATCACCGTGGGCCATCCCCAGAACGTCTACATCGGGGACTACACCTCGACGAATCACGAGAAGTATCCCGTGGGGGTCGAAGGAGCGCCGAAGAACATCGACATCAAGAACAACTACATCTACGACAGCGCCGTTTTGTTCAACGGGCACAGCCCCATCTCGGCGTACTTCGCCGACACGTTGACCATCCAGCACAATCGCATCGAAAAAGCCCCGTGGTCCGGTATCACGCTCGGCTGGGGGTGGTGGAACTTCGACGGATCGTCAGGCTCGATCCAGCCCAACCGGCCGACCACCACGGCGAAGAACAACACCATCAGCTACAACCAGATCATCGACACGGT
>NZ_KI866524.1:356316-362726 GCF_000511135.2 Microbispora sp. ATCC PTA-5024
ATCTACACGCTGGGCAGCCAGCCGGGAACCACAATCACCAACAACTACCTGCAGGGCGTCCCGGCCGGTCACAAGTACGGACTCCACCCGGACGAGGGCTCGGCGTACATAACCTTCCGCGACAACGTCCTCAGCGTGGACAAGAACGTCACGTGGCTCATCAACTCCGACGACTTCGGGCGCAAGCATGATCTGAGCATCACGCAGACATACGGCCCCATCAACAAGGTCTCCAACAAGAACCTGCCGAACAGCACGATCCAGGACATCCTCGTGTCCTCCGACTACGTCTGGCCGTCGCAGGCATACAGCATCGCCGTGAATTCCGGACTCGAGGACGCGTACAGGAACATCATCCCGCAGAGCAATCTTTCTCTGCCGGACTACGTCCTGCCCGCCAGCACGTTCGTCGCCGCCGGTGTGACGTCGGTTCCCATCCGGAGCGCCGGCGACGCGAGCAAGACGGTCTGGCTGGCGCCCTCGGGTACGACCTCCTTCACCGCCGGCAGCACGATGACCAGGGCAGGTGGAACCGCGACCTCCATCGCCGTTCCGGCGTCGGCCGGCGATTACCGGCTCTTCGTCGTGGACGCCCAGGGGAACCGATCCGCTGAGTCGAAGTCGCTCGTCAGGCAAGGAAACGGCGGCGGGAGCGCCCAGCAGGGCTCGATCGTGGGCGGCCAGTCGGGCCGATGCGTGGACGTGACCGGCGCCTCCCAGACCAACGGCACCCAGGCCCAGCTGTACGACTGCAACGGACAGACCAACCAGCGGTGGACGTACACGTCCGGCAAGCAGCTGCAGGTGTTCGGCAGCAAGTGCCTGGACGCGTACAACCAGGGCACCTCCAACGGCACCCAGGTGATCATCTGGGACTGCAACGGACAGACCAACCAGCAGTGGAACGTCAACTCCAACGGCACCATCACCGGTGTGCAGTCCGGGCTGTGCCTGGACGCCAACGGCGGCGGCACCGCCAACGGCACGAAGCTCATTCTGTGGACGTGCAACGGCGGCGCGAACCAGCAGTGGAGCCTGCGCAGCTGATGTGAGGTTCCCACCGGGCCGCGGGCGGTCATACACACCGCCCGCGGCCCGCCCTGCCGCCGCCGCGCCGCCCCGGCCCTCCTCCACCGGTGACGCGCGCCCGACGGACGGATGGCAGGATGCTTGCGGGAGTGGTCATGACGGTCAGGGCGCGAGGGGACGCGCGCCGGACCGCGGGAGAGCCGGAGGAGGCCGATGAGCCGGAGGAGCCATCGCGTCGCCGTGCTCGTGCTGGAGGGCGCGAAGCCCCTCGACGTCGGCATCCCCGCGCAGGTGTTCTCCAACCGGCCGAGCATGCCGTACGAGGTGCGGGTGTGCGGCGCCGCGCCCGGACTGGTGACCGGCGGCGACGGCCTCTCCTACCACGTGGCCGAGGGCCTCGACGCCTTCGAGCAGGCCGACACCGTCTTCATCCCCGGCTATCGGGAGCCGGCGACCACGGAGCCGCCGGCCGCGGTACTCGGGGCGCTCATGGCCGCCCACGAGCGCGGAACCCGGCTCGCGGCCATCTCGACAGGGGCGTTCGCGCTGGCGGCGACGGGCCTGCTCGACGGCAAGCGGGCGACGACCCACTGGCACTACACGAAAGCCCTCGCCGGCAAGCATCCGCTCGTGCGGGTGGACGAGAACGTGCTGTTCGTGGACGAGGGCGACGTGCTGACGTCGGCGGGCGCGGCGTCCGGCATCGACCTGTGCCTGCACCTGGTGCGGCGCGACCACGGCGTCGGGCTGTCCAACCACGTGGCGAGACGGCTGGTGGCGGCGCCCTATCGAAGCGGGGGTCAGGCGCAGTACGTTCCCCGCAGCGTCCCCGAGCCGCTCGGCGACGTGTTCGCGAACACGCGGGAGTGGGCCCTGGCGCACCTGTCGGAACGGCTGACCCTCGAGACTCTCGCCCGCCATGCGCGGGTGTCGGCGCGCACCTTCTCCCGGCGGTTCGTGGAGGACACCGGCCACACGCCGATGCAGTGGGTGCTCCGGGCACGCGTGGACCTCGCCCGCGAACTGCTCGAACGCACCGACCTCGGCGTGGAGCAGATCGCCGACCGGGTCGGGCTCGGCACCGGCGCCAACCTGCGCCTGCACTTCCAGCGCATCCTCGGCACCTCCCCGACCGAGTACCGCCACACCTTCTCGGCGTGAGTTCCCCGACTCCCCGTGTGCCAGTGAGGCGTGGCGAGATCCTTGCGAACGGTGGCGAAACTTCTGGCTTGATCCTTGCGCATGCTGTCATTCAGGCCACTGTCAGCCCGGCGCCCGGACGCCGATCATGGAGCGCGAACGAAAGGAGTGCCCATGACGCGCATCGCCGTCAACGGATTCGGCCGCATCGGACGCAACACCCTCCGCGCCCTGCTGGAGCGTGACAACGACCTCGAAGTGGTCGCCGTCAACGACCTCACCGCCCCCGAGACCCTCGCGCACCTGCTCAAGTACGACAGCGCGCTCGGCCGCCTCGGCCGCTCCGTCGAGGTCGACGGCGCCGAGCTCGTGGTCGGCGGCCGCCGCATCCAGGTGCTCGCCGAACGCGAGCCGGCCAAGCTGCCCTGGGCCGAGCTCGGCGTCGGCATCGTGCTCGAGTCCACCGGCCGCTTCACCGCGGCGTGTGCCGCCCGCGCGCACATCGACGCGGGCGCCAGGCGCGTGCTGGTGAGCGCCCCCTCCGACGGCGCGGACGTCACGCTCGCCTACGGCGTGAACACCGAGGCGTACGACCCCGCCACGCACGTGATCGTGTCGAACGCCTCGTGCACCACGAACGCGCTGGCTCCGCTGGCGTCCGTCCTCGACGACCTGGCCGGTATCGAGCACGGCTTCATGACCACGGTGCACGCCTACACGCAGGAGCAGAACCTGCAGGACGGCCCGCACCGCGACCTGCGTCGCGCCCGCGCGGCCGGCGTGAACATCGTGCCCACCACCACGGGGGCCGCCAAGGCCATCGGCCTGGTGCTGCCGAACCTCGACGGCAAGCTGTCGGGCGACTCGATCCGCGTGCCGGTCCCGGTGGGGTCGATCGTGGAGCTGAACACCGCCGTCTCACGCGAGGTGACGCGCGACGAGGTGCTCGCGGCCTACCGCGCCGCCGCCGACGGCAGGCTCAAGGGCATCCTCGATTACGCCGACGAGCCGCTGGTCTCCAGCGACATCACCGGCCACCCTGCGTCGTCGATCTTCGACGCCGCTCTCACCCGGGTCGAGGGCAGGCACGTCAAGGTGGTGGCCTGGTACGACAACGAGTGGGGCTTCTCGAACCGGGTCGTCGACACGCTGGAGCTGCTCGCGCGCGACTGAGCCCTTCTCAACAGGTCATCCGCGGTATCCACGACGTCTGCGAGCGCGCGAACTCCCTGCTCAAAACCACCTTCAAGGCGTTGCGGCGGGTCAGTCCAGACCCCAACCGGATCAGCGAATCGTCGCTGCGGCGCTCGTCCTGCTCCGCCTGGAGCACCGCCGTACCATCTGAATCAAAGGAGGACCATGGAGACCCAGGACTGGGAGCCGATCGACTCCGCGGACGAGTTGCGGGAGCTGCTCGGCACCCCCAAGCCGGCCGCGATCGCGAAGGAGCGGAAGACCCTTCACGAGCTGGACCGGGCCTGGCTGGCCGCCTCGCCGTTCTGCCTCATCGCGACCTCGGACACCGACGGCAACTGCGACGTCTCACCCAAGGGCGACCCGCCCGGATTCACGCTGATCCTGAACGACTCGACGATCGCGATCCCCGAACGGCCCGGCAATCGCAGGGCGGACGGATTCCACAACATCCTGCGCAACCCGCACGTCGGCCTGATCTACTTCGTCCCCGGCCGCGGCGACACCCTGCGCGTCAACGGCAGGGCGCGCCTGGTGCGCAAGGCCTCCTTCTTCGACCAGATGGTGGTCAAGGGGCACCGGCCGCAGCTCGCGATCGTGGTCGAGATCGAGCAGATCTTCCACCACTGCGCCAAGGCGTTCCTCCGCTCGGAGCTGTGGCGCCCGGAGAGCTGGAACCCGCAGGCCCTGCCATCGCGGGCGCGCATCGCCCAGGCGCTGGAGCGACCGGAGGACCCGATCGAGGAGTTGGAGCACTACTACGGCCCCTCCTACGCGGAGGGGATGTACCGCTGAGCGGGCTTGACCTGGGAGAGCAGAGGCGAAGACCGTCGTCACGTGCTGGACTCGGTCACCGTTGCCGTACTCGATCGCCAGCTTGGAAGGGGAAGTCCGATGTCGATGGGTGAAGTGGTGGCGTGCACCCACCTGGTGCCCATGGCAGGCGAGCAACGCGAAGTGCAGGCGTTGCTCGTCGCGGGCGAGGCGGCGAGCAGTCACGGCCCGAGTTCGGCGAGGGGACAGGGAGGGGGACCCTTGCTGCGCCTGTAGCTGTCGGCCAATCCAACCCGGACGCACAGGCGGAACTGAAAGAACGAGGGCTACGCGCACCATCTGATCACGATCACAGGACGTGACGGCCGCGTACCGGCAATGGCTCAGTGGGTAGCAAGACGCACGCGGGGTCCGACTACAGAAGGCTGCCGCGGTACATGTCCGATGCGCTGTGACAGGACCTTAGCCTGCCTGCAGCACACCCTCGTCTTTACATGTCGACGGAGATGGGGCATCCGTGAACAAAAGAAGCTTGCGAAGGTGCCACACACCGTCCCGGCTGACCTCGACATGGCTATTCGGATTCTCCGGAAGGCCACGCTTCCGCTGGCAGACATGGCAGATCCGATCGTGGCACGGCGGGTCGTCGATGCGCTCGTCTCACCCTCGACGGGCGGCCTGCCGCCGCCGACACTGCGGCACGCTCCCGCAGAGGGCCGAGCAATGCCCTGGAATATGCAGTTGACCTCGGAGAACTGGCCGAGAATCCACTCAAGCGCATTAAGCGAAAGCATATCGCGAGAAACGACACGGTAGGCCGTCGCGTCGTCGTCAATCCAACGGAGGCTCGTGAACTGCTCACCGCCGTTTCGTACGAAGGAACGGAGCCCTCGAATACTCCTGCCAGTGGCCCACGACTGGCCCACAGCCGACGAGCGCCAACGAGAACGGGCGGGACTCCGTGAGACTGGAGACCCGCCCGGTGATCTGTCGTTGGCCCTGGTCAGCGGTTTGATCCGCTGGTCAAGGTCTGGTGCCCCCTGCAGGATTCGAACCTGCGCACCCGGCTCCGGAGGCCGGTGCTCTATCCCCTGAGCTAAGGGGGCTCAACCGGAGACAAGGTTACCAGCACTTGAAGGGCGCTCGTCACATCGATAGGCCGGGTGACCGATCTCTCTCACGCACATCGGCAAAACCGCGCGCCCGGCCGGTCCCACAGGCTAGCTTGGCGGCCGTGAGCGAGCTTCTGGGTCGAGTGCTGGTGGTGGATGACGACGAGGTCATCCGGCAGCTCATCGCGGTCAACCTGACCCTTGAGGGGTTCGAGGTGGAGACCGCGTACGACGGGCAGGACTGCCTCGACCGCGTCCACGACGTGGATCCCGACGTGATCACGCTCGACGTCATGATGCCCCGTCTGGACGGCTGGGAGACGGCGACCCGGCTGCGGAACGACCCGAGCACGGGTCATATCAAGGTCGTGCTGATCACGGCCCGGGCCCAGGAGGACGACCGGCGCCGCGCGTTCGGCATCGGGGTGGACGCCTACCTGACGAAGCCCTTCGACCCGGCCGAGCTGATCGAGGTCGTCCGCGACCTCGCCAAGGGCAGCGCCGGCTGAGCCGGTCGGCCCACGAACGGATCGGCGGACCCGCCCGTAGCCGGAGGTCGTACAGCGACCCTGCTCGTGATCGTGCCCGCCTCGGCCGCCCCGGTGGCCGTCGCGAGGCCGGCCGCTCCATCGCGGCGCCTTCCCCACAGTGGGAGTGGTCGTCCGGCGACCGCCCCTGGACGAGGACTTTACCGATCGGCCGGTGAACGCCGGGCCCGACGGGGTAGGGCGGCCAGGGGATCCCTGGCAGGCCGACCTGCGCGACGCGGCGGCTGACCATCTGAGGATCTACCGGCCGGCCAGGAGTGCCCCTGGCGGCCCCTTGTGGCGGAGCCGCGGAGCCCGCCGTCTCGTCTCTTTCTCATCTTTTCGATCACGTGTGTCCTCGTCCTGACGCCGGCCCGTGCCGCCCCGGCCGGGGCCCCGAGTGCGCGACGCGCACCCGCTGTCGGCCGCCGCGTGGAGCGGCCGCGTCAGCGGCGAGTGGAGGGAGCATCCGATGAGCGATCCGGTCAACCGCCCCCCTGAGCTTCCGCGCGTACGGCGCGGGACACCCCGCCGGTTCCTCCTCGGAGTCGCCGCGGCCCTGGTGGTGGCCGGCGGCGCCGGGGCGGCCACGGTCGCCGCCTCCGCCGGGCACGAACAGCCGGTGGCCGTGGCC
>NZ_KI866524.1:363041-389011 GCF_000511135.2 Microbispora sp. ATCC PTA-5024
CTCCGACGGCGCCGCCGCCGGGACCCGAGGGCTCCCCGGTTCCCAGCGGCCCGGAGACGTCACCGGAGACCGTGCCGCCCACCGGCTGAGCGGCACGCCCGTCCGCGCGGGCCGGCCGAGTCGTCCGTACGGCCCGGCCGGCCCGGCGGGCTCACGTGGTCGAGAACGTGAACCAGTTGACGTTCACGAAGTCGGCCGGCTGGCCGCTGCCGAACGTCAGATAGACGGTGTGCGTGCCCGTGGTGGGCGTGATGTTGGCGGGGACGGTCCGCCAGCTCTGCCAGCCGCCCGTGTTGGCGATGGCGAAGTCGCCGATCGGGGCGGCCGTCGGGCTGTCGAGGCGGACCTGCACGAGCCCGCTCACCCCGCCCGCCGCCCCCGAGGCCACCCTGGCCTTGAACTGGGTCGCGGCGATGGAGCCGAAGTTCACCCCGTCGTACCGGAGCCAGTCGCCGCCCGCGATCGCGCCGACGTTCTGGCCGCCGCCGGTGTCACCGGTGGCCTCCACGATGGTGCCGCTCTGGGCCTGGTAGCTCTCGGCCTGGATGGTCGAGCGCGCGTCCACCCCTCCGGGCGGGGGGCTGGACGGCGGCGGGGAGCTCGGAGGCGGGCTGCTCGACGCGCCGCTCTGCCAGACCGCGACGTAGTCGACCAGCATCGGCCGTCCGGAGACGGTCGCCGAGGTGGGGGTCGAGCCGGCCAGGGCGTTGGGGAAGGCGCCGCCCATCGCCACGTTCAGCAGGAGGAAGTAGCCGGCGTGCGAGGTCATGTTCGCCCAGGTCGTGGCGTCGAGCTGGCTCTGGCTGACGCTGTGGAACTGCTGGCCGTCCACGTACCAGCGCAGTTGGTTGGGCGTCACGCTGGTGTCCCATTCGAACCGGTAGGTGTGGAAGGCCGACTGGCAGGCCGAGCCGGGACAGGCCCGGTTGGCGCCGAGACCGGTGGTCTCGTTGCACGGTCCTCCGGGGGTGACGCCGCAGTGGAGCGTGCCCCACACGGCGTTGACGCCGTTCACGTTCTCCATGAAGTCGAGCTCGCCGATGCCGGGCCAGTTCCAGTAGTTGCCGCGGTACGGCGAGCCGAGGGCCCAGAACGCCGGCCAGTAGCCGAGAGCCGCGTCGCCCGTCACGTTGGGCATCTGGATGCGGCCCTCGATGCGCAGGACGCGCCCGGCGGCCGGCTTGAAGTCGGCCCTGCGGGTCTCGATGCGGGCGGAGGTCCAGTTCTGCCCGCTGCCGATCGGCGTGATCCGCAGGTTGCCGGAGCCGTCCAGGCTGAGGTTCGCCGGGTCGGCCGTGTAGTTCTGGATCTCGCCGGTGCCCCAGTTGCCCGGGCCGCCGGGGTAGGCGTGGCCTGTGTCGACGATCCAGTTGCCCGGCGACGGCGGTGACCCCGCCGAGCCCGTGAAGTCGTCCGCCCAGACCAGCGACCAGCCGGACGGGGTGGCGGGCACGGCGGCGCCGGCCGGCCGTACGGCGACGGCGACGACCGCGACGGCGGCGAGGAGCAGGGCCAGGAGGGGGCGCCGCCATCGGACGCCATGGGGGGTGACGTGCATGGTTACCTCTCTCCTCGGTCTCGTGCGCGCGGCGGTCGGGGATTTCCGGGCAGCCTCGCGGAGGGGACGCCGACGGCGCCTCCCGTGCGCGTGGAGATTCCCGCGGGGGCGCGCCCCTGCCGCAACGAGGAGCCCGGCCGCCGCGTCGTGGACCGACTTGCCCGACACTGTCTCTCCCGATCACACTTCGGTCAAGAGTTCCTGTGGATTTCGTGAGAGCGCTTTCTGTCACTAATGCCCTGGTCTGGAGATTCTCCGAGAGCGCTCTCTGAACGGTTCAGGCATCCCCCGGGTATGGACGTCCCGGGCGGAACGGTGCGATCAACGCAGGTGCGCACGGTCGTGGTTATCTCGTAGGGTCACTGCTGGACAGTGTCGATCGGGCCCACGGGCACCAAGGGGTTCGGCATCGTGAACATCGGCTTCCGCACCCGGCGGCGCATTCCCAAGGAGATCGCCGTGTGGTATCGGGGTGTCATCATGCGCAACGGTCTTCAGGGGGACGAATGAAACGACCCACTCTGGAGGCGGTCGCCGCGCGGGCAGGGGTGTCCCGCGCCACCGTCTCCCGGGTCGTCAACGGACAGCTCACAGTGACGCCGCAGATCCGCGACGCGGTCATGCGGGCGGTCGACGAACTCGGGTACGTGCCCAACTCGGCGGCGCGCAGCCTCGTCACCCAGCGGACGGACTCGATCGCCCTGGTCGTGTCGGAGCCGCCCACCCGGGTCTTCTCCGAGGACCCGATGTTCTCTACGGTCATCCGCTCGGCCAGCCTCGAACTCGAGGCCGCCGACAAGCAGGTCGTGCTGATGCTGGCCGGGTCTCCCACCAGCCACGCGCGGATCGAGCGCTACATCGCGAGCGGTCACGTCGACGGCGTCATGCTGATCTCCATGCACGGCGCCGACCCGCTGCCCGCCGCCATCGCGCGGATGGGCGTCCCCGTCGTCTCGTACGGCAGGCCCGCGGTGCCGGTGCCCCTGCCGTTCGTGGACAACGACAACGTGGGGGGCGCGGAGAAGGCGGTGCGGCACCTGCTCGACCGCGGACGGCGCCGGATCGCGACGATCGCCGGGCCGCAGGACATGATCGGCGGCCAGGACCGGCTGGCCGGGTACCGGAACGCCCTGCGCGAGTCGGACCGGCGGTCGATCGTGGCGGTGGGCGACTTCACCCGCGAGTCGGGCGCGATCGCCATGCGTCACCTGCTGGAGGACGACCCCCAGCTCGATGCGGTGTTCGTCGGCAACGACCTGATGGCCATCGGCGCGCTGCAGACCCTGCGGCAGTCGGGCAGGCGGGTGCCGGACGACGTGGCCGTCGTCGGCTTCGACGACATCGAGGCCGCGCGGTACACCGAGCCTCCGCTGACCACGATCAGGCACCCGATCATCGAGCAGGCGAGCGCGATGGTCCGGCTGCTGCTCGGCATGTTCAAGGGCGGGCCCGCCGCTCCCGTGATCCTGCCCACCGAGCTCGTGATCCGCGAGTCCGCCTGACGCGCACGTCCCGCCCCCCCCCGCGCCTCGTGGGCGTGGTCACCAGTGGCCTGGACGGGCGAGCCCGGGCGGAAGGACGGTGGCCGCGTCGCCCCGGGCGGCGTTGACCTGGGCCTGGGTGAGGAAGAGGCACCCGGTGAGGTCGGCGCCGCGCAGGTCGGCGTTCCGCAGGTCGGCTCCGAGCAGGTCGGCCGAGCGGAGGTCGGCGCCCCGCAGGTCGGCCGCGATGAGGTAGGAACCGCGCAGGTCGGCGCCCCGGAGGTTGGCGCCCCGCAGGCGGGCGCCCATCAGGTCGGCCCCTCTGCGGTCCCTGCCGCGCAGCCCGGCCCGGGCCAGGGCGCTGGCCCGCTGGAGCAGGCCGCCCACCTCCTGACGCAGCGCCGCGACGTCGGCCGCGGCGACTACGGCGGCGTCCGACTCGGTGAGCCGCTCGATCTCGTCCCGCCGGCGGCGCAGGTCACCGTGGATCGGGCGTGCGGCGGGCAGCGCGAGCGCCTCGGTCAGGTACCAGAGGATCTCGTGAAGCTGCCGCATGACGGCGAACGCGGCGAACATCGGCCCGGCCGACTCGGGCTCCCGCCGCCAGTCCCGGCCGTGGAAGGTGACCTGGGAGACCTTCTGCCCGGCGCCGAAGCAGTCGAAGACGGTGCAGCCGGAGAACCCCCGCTGCCGCAGGTCGGCGTGGATGCCGCAGCGGAAGTCCGCCGAGAGGTTGGGGCAGGGCCGCCCGGCCTCCTTGTCCATGGCGAAGTCGGCCGAGGCCGTGAAGGGCAGCGCGACGCAGCACAGCCCGAAGCAGGCGCCGCAGTCGGCCCGCAGGCCGAGCCCGGCCCGGTCCGCTTCCAGGGCGTCGTACGCGTGGGACAAGGGAGCCGCTCCTCCGGGTGACCTGTGCTCGGCCTTTCATTATCGGCGGCCGCCCGGCGTGCCCCGGCCCTGCCCCCGGACTCGCCCAGCCCACCGCCCGGCACCCGGACTCCCCCGCGGCACGGCCTGGGGGAGCCGGGCGCGGCCGTTCCCCGGTGGGTTCGGGGTTCAGGCGAGGGCGGCCGGGATGCGGTTGAGGGCGTCGAAGGGGACCAGGCCGTACGCGAAGAAGTCGGCGGCCTGGGCCCCGGCCGTACGGGCGGCCCTGACCTTGGCGACGAGCCGCTCCTCGGAGTCGGTGTCCGGCGCGCCCGGCCGCAGCACGGCCCGCAGCTCGCGGTTCTTGCCGATCGAGCGCTTGTAGGCCGCCACGTCGTCGGAGACGCGCAGCGGATCGCGGGCGTAGGCGAGCACGGCGAACGACGGGACGAGGTCGCCCAGCGCGACGAGGTCCACCCCGAACTGCCACGCGTCGTGGGCGGCCAGACCGGCCGAGGGCCTGCCATCGGAGTTGCCCTTGTACGCCCCCGTGGCGTCCATGAACGTCAGCTTCGACCCCTCGGCGGCCACCGCGCCGGAGACCTCGCCGACCAGGGAGGTTACGCTCTCGGACCGGGCCCGCGCGTAGGCCACCACCTCGGGCCCCGCGTACGCCGTCAGCGCCGCCCGCGTCACCTCGCCCTGCGCGGGCGGATCGCCGTCGAGCACGCCGGCCACGATCCGGGCGCACTCCTCCCGGGCCACGTCGGCGTTGACCCCGAGGTCGGCGGCCCGCGCCATGCAGTGGTGGCAGAAGCACAGCCCGAACAGGAAGACGTCCATCGGGCCGAGGGCCACATGGCAGCGCTCGTGGTGGTAGCCGTGCCCCAACGCCCCGAAGTGCAGGGACTCCGCGACGACCGAGTCCACCCCCTCCCGGGCCACGGCCCGCGCCAGCGCGACCGCGTACGCCCGCGCGTCGGGGTGGGACGGGCACAAATCGGCCGGCGAGCCGCGGTCGCCGAAGCAGTTCTGCACGGTCACGTCGAGGTTGGCCAGGCCGAGCGTGGTGTTGTGCAGGAACACGGTCCAGCCGTGCATGCGCAGGCCGCGCTCGGTGCAGGCCCGGCGCAGCTCCGCGAGCGGCCGCTCGCCGGCGCCCGGCTGCACGGGCGGCACCAGCCGCAGCCCGTCGAACAGGTCCTCCGGTGGGGGGAAGTGCACGCCGTCCCGGCGCAGGGTCAGCCGGGTCGCCCCGTGCGGGGTGACGTCCCTGGCCTGGTGGCAGGACGCCGCCACCGACACGCCTCTCACGCCGTACGCCGACGCGCGGTCCAGGAGCTTGTCCACGCCCTCGCCGCGAAGGTCCTCGACGAAGACGTACAGAGCGCTGTCCATCCGTCAACGACCCTTGTACGCCACGAAGTCGATCTCGACGAGGATGTCCATGAGGTCCGAGCCCACGGTCGTCCGGACCGGGTACGGCTGGGTGAAGTAGGACTTGTACGCCTCGTTGTAGGCGGCGAAGTCCTGCTTCAGGTTCTGCAGGTGGACGGTCGCCTTGATCACGTCGTCGAACGCCAGCCCGTGGGCCTCCAGGACGGCTCCCAGGTTGCGCATCGTGCGGTGCGTCTGGGCGGCCACGTCGTCGCCGGTCACCTGGCCCGTCTCCGGGTCGAGCGGGCCCATGCCGGAGGTGTAGAGGAAGTCGCCGACGACGAGCCCCTGGGAGTAGGCCCCGACGGGCGGGGCGCCCGCGGACGTCCGGATCTCCTGCTTGCCACCCATATGTCACCGCTCCTGGAGAAGAGTGCCGATAAACGCGCTCAGAAACACGTGGTGATCAAATCAATCACGACATCGTCGTCGTCGACCACCGGGAGGACCCGCCACTTGTCGAAGGCCGTGCAGGGATGCGAGATGCCGAACGCCACCAGGTCGCCGGGCCGCAGGCCCTCCCCCGTCACGTACGTGTGCTGGTCCTGCACCCGGGTCACGGTCACGCCGTCGAGGGGTTCCCGCCGGTCCCCCCGCCGTACGGCCCGGGGGAAGGGCAGGTCGAGGTCGTACGGCACGTCGCGCTTGCCCATGCCGACCAGCGCGAGGCCGGGCTCGGGCACCGAGATCACCTGTGCCCACACCTCCAGCGCCGGCCGCAGCCCGCCCTCCGGCAGCCGGTTGTACGGAGTGCGCTCCCGGTAGAAGCCCTCGTCGTGCGCGATGTAGGCGCCGCTGCGCAGCAGCACGAGCGCGCCGGGACCCCCGGGACGGGCGAGGGGGGCCAGCTCCTCCGCCACCAGGTCGAACCAGGCGCTGCCCCCGGCCGAGACGACCATCCGGCCCTCGACGTGCGGGGCCACGGCCTCGGCGGCCGCCGCGAGCTCCCGGAGGAAGGCCCGCACGCCGCCGGCGTCGGGCTGGGTGCCCTCGTAGCAGGCCACGCCCGCGAGCTCCACGCCCCGGGCCGCCTGGACGGCCTCCACGACCTCCATCAGGCGCTCGCGGCCCCGGCAGCCCGTGCGTCCGCCCGCATGGCCCAGCTCGACCAGCACACGGAACGGCGTCTCGCCCGCGGCCTCGTCGAGCGCCCGCACCCCCTCCACGGAGTCGGCGAAGCACAGGAACTCGAAGCCGTCCAGCTCGCCGGCCAGCCACCGCAGGGCGCCGGCGTCGAGGATCTCGCTCGCCAGCAGCACCCGGGGGACGCCCAGCGACCGCAGCACCACGACCTGCGCGGCCGTCGCCGCGGTGATCCCCCACGCCCCGGCGTCGAGCTGGGCCTGGAAGAGCTCGGGCGACATGCTCGTCTTGCCGTGGGGCGCGAGGGCCAGGCCGTGCCGGTCGGCGAAGGCCGCGAGGGCGGCCACGTTGTGCGCCAGGGCCGAGCGCCGCACGACCATCAGGGGCCAGGTGAAGGTGCCGTCGAACAGCGAATGGCCGGCGGCGGCGAACTCGGCGGCGTCGACGGCGGGGCCGGGGTGCAGGATGCCGCGCGTCCGCCAGTCGACCCGGATGCCGGGCAGCTCCAGGCGAGCCGCGAAACCCACGTCGCCCCCTCAATCGTCGCCCGGTACAGACCACCTCGCTGGGATCGTACTGGACGGTCCGGCCGGTCCCCGCTGGCCCCCGCACGACCTGCGGGCCGTCCGCGAGCCCGCACGCGGGCGGCGCGACCGGACGCCCCTTGGGCCGTCTCAGCCGGGGGTGAGCGCGCGGCCGGGGGTCGCCCCGGTGAGCCTGCCGTCCCGCAGCACCGGCACCCCCGAGACCAGCACGTCGTCCACGCCCACCGCGACGGATCGGGGGGAGTCGTACGTCGCGGTGTCGGCCACGGCGGCCGGGTCCACGACGATCAGGTCGGCGATCTGGTCCCGGCGGACGAGGCCACGGTCGAGCAGCCCGAAGCGGCGCGCCGGATGCGAGGCCAGGTGGACCGCGGCCTGCTCCCAGGTGAGGTCGCCCAGCTCCCTGACGTGCCTGCCGAGGTAGCGGGCGAAGGCGCCGAAGCCGCGGGGGTGCGGATGACCGCCGACGTAGATGCCGTCGGAGCCGCCCGTGTGCCCCGGGTCACGCATGATCGCCCTCAGGGACTCCTCCCCGGCGGGCCCCTCGTCGGGGCGGGCCATCACGCACCCCGCCTCGAGGCGGCTCTCCAGCAGCAGCGTCCGGCAGAACTCGGCGGGCTCGACGCCGTGCTTGGCCGCCGCCGCGTTCAGCGTCATGCCCTCCGCCCATTCGAACCCGGGGGCGTGCGACAGCGTGATCCGCGGCCAGACGTCGTCGAACGCCTCCCACTCCTCAAGCAGCCGTACGCGCTCGGAGCCGAGCAGTGCGAGGGCCCGGCCGGTGTCGGCGGCGGGCACCCACGGCGGCAGCGCGACCATCGCGAGGATGGTGCTGCTGCGCAGGTACGGATAGGTGTCGAAGCTGAGGTCCACCCCCTGCCCGCGCGCGTCCTCAAGGAGCGGCACCAGGGTCGCGGCCGGCCCGTGGTAGTGGGACACGTGCACGGACGCCCCGGAACGACGGGCGATGTCCACGACCTCGGCCATCCCCACCGGGGCCGTGAGGCCATAGCCGCGCATGTGGGTCACGTACGGCAGGGCGCCCAGCGGGGCGCAGAGGTGGGCCAGCTCGGCGGCGTCGGCGTACCGGCCGGGGGCGTACTCCAGACCGGACGACAGCCCGGCGGCGCCCTCGGACAGGCCGCGCTCGACCCGCTCCCGCATCGCGCGCAGTTCGGCCGCGTCGGGCGGGCGGTCGGCCGGGCCCATCACGTCGAACCGGATCGTGCCGTGGGGCAGCAGATAGACCGTGTTGAGCGCGGTCGACCGGTCGTAGCCGGCCATGAGATCGGCCACGCTCACCGGGCCGTCGAGGTGGGGGTGGGAGCCGTTGACGGCCGCGAAGTAACGCCGGACGTGGTCGAAGGCCGCCGGGGTCGTCGTGGGCGCGAAGGACACCCCGTCCTGTCCGAGCACGAACGTCGTCACGCCCTGCCGGAGCGCGGCACGCTGGATCTCCCGGTCGAAGACGACGGCCTCGCCGTGGGCGTGGCAGTCGACCAGCCCCGGCAAGACCAGCCGCCCTGTGGCCTCGACGACCAGGGCCGCCTCGGCCTCCTTCAGGCGGCCCACCGCCCGGATCCGGCCGCCGCTCACGCCGACGTCGGCCGGGAAGGCCGGCGCGCCGGTCCCGTCGACCACGCGTCCGCCGCGGATCAGGACATCGAACGTCACCTGCCCGATTCAACCAACACCGCCGCCCGCGCTCCACCCCCGGGCCGTCCGCGGTGCGAGACGGGTCAGTCGCCCGGCCCCGGAACGCGCGACCACGTGGCGGGACAGGTGGGCGAGCCGAGCAGCGGCCTTTCGGCGAGGACGTCCCTGGCCCGCGCGCGGGCCAGGTTCCAGCCGTTCCAGCCGTCCGGGGCCGAGAGGCCGTCCACCGCGACGATCTCACGCAGCACGCAGCTGCGGGCGGGTTCCGGCAGCCGGTCCAGGACGGGTACGGCCTCGGCGCCCAGCGCGCCCAGGTAGCCGTGGTCGAGCCGGGCCACGCCCCGGGACACCTGGCTCTCCGCCACCCGCGCGTCCGGGCTCCAAACGGCGAACACGAGCATGGTGACGCCCGTGAGCAGGACGAGCGAGCGGAAGAACCAGGCCGACCCGCCGCCCAGGAGACGGACCGCGCCCACGACGAGGACCAGCACGAAGACGCCGCCCAGCCACCAGATCGCCGCCTCGACGGCCGCCCGCAGCCGGGACAGGCCGTACGCGTCGGTGTAGAGGCCGAGGCGGTGCAGCGCGGAGGCGAGGATGACGAGCGTGAACGCGCACAGCAGCCCGAGCAGGCCGGCCAGCAGCCACCGGTCGCGCCGCCGGTCGAGACGGAGCAGCATGACGGCCGCCGCCACGATCCCCAGCACGAAGACGCTGACCGTGACGAGCTCGAAGAAGCCCGACCTCGCGTACTGGGCGTAGGTCAGTCCCGCCGTCGACAGCACCCGGCGGTTGCCGCCGAACAGCACGCTCACCTGGACGGCCACGAACGACGCGAACAGCAGGTCGAGCCCGGCCAGCGGGATCACCCAGACGCCGCGGCCGAGGGGCATCCGCAGGTCGGGCGCCGCTGGCTCGGCCACCGGCTTGAGCGCCACCAGCACGGCCGCGGCGACCAGGACGGCGAACACCCCGAACAGGACGACGCGGAACGGCAGCGTCCCCACCCAGTCGGGGGTCTTGAGGAGCTCCCCGGCGAACGACGAGAACACCGCGTCGGCCGAGCTGAACAGCACCCCGAAGACGCCGAGCAGGACCACCGTGAGCAGGGTGCCGAGCAGCGCGGGCATCATGTTCCGCCGCCGCACCAGCCCTCTGAGCGGTGGGGACAGGAACCACGGCAGCGGCAGGACGGCCAGCAGGACCGACGCCCCTCCTCGCAGGGTCGCCGCCCAGCCCGTCCCGCCACCCGACAGCGCGAGCGCCGCGATCGCGAAGGCCAGCAGCAGCGCCGGGGCGACCAGCCAGTCGGCGTCCCGGAACAGCGCGACCGACACCAGGGCGTACGCCAGCAGGCCCAGGGTCACCGTCCACGGCGTCAGCCTGCTCCGCCCCGCGGGGATCACGGCCGGAAGGACCGCGGCGCCCATCACGACCGCCGTCAGCACCAGCCCGAGCCCCGTCGAGGCGTACGGCAGGGCCACCGCGGCCACCAGTCCCACGGCCGCGGCGACCGGCAGCAGCCACCTCGGCGTCTCCGGCAGCTCGGGCCGCGGGAACAGGGGCGGCGGCACGTACGCCGGCGGTCCCTGGTGGTGCCCGCCGCCTCCCGGCCCGTGAGGCGCATGAGGCCCATGGGGCCCATACGGCGGCCCGCCGGCTCTCGGCGCTCCGGCGCCCGCATGCGGCGCCGGGTGGGCGGGCGCCGGGCCCTCATGGGCGGACGCCTGACCGGCCGCGGGCGCGGTCGCGCGAGCGGACGCGGGAAGGGCCGAGTGGGCGGCTGTCCGCGCTGCCGCCGCGTCCGCGACGGCATGGCCGGCCTGAGCAGGCTCGCCATGGCCGGAGCCAGCCGGCGCCGCGTCGGGGACCAGCTCGTCGTGCGGGGCACCGGTCGAGCCGGCACCGGACGCGGAGTCGGGCCGGGCGGCACCACCCGGAGCGACGCCGCCGTGAGCCCCATGGGCCGGAGCCGTGGCCGTGCCGCCCTGAGCGGCGTGGGCCGTGGCCGTGCCGCCCTGAGCGGCGTGGGCCGTGGCAGTGCTGCCCTGCGCGGCACTTCCATCCTCGGCACGGTCTTGTGCGGCGGCGGGGACGTCGCGGACGGCGGAGCGGACAGAGGCGGAGTCCGGCCGGGCGGAAACGGCGGAGGCGGTCATGGTCCCTGGCCGCCATGCCGCGGACGCCGCAGACGCCGTGGATGCCGCAGACGCCGTGGATGCCGCAGACGCCGTGGACACCCCGGACGCCGTGGACACCCCGGACGCCGTGGACACCCCGGACGCCGTGGACACCCCGGACGCCGTGGACACCTCGGATGCCGGGGACACCTCGGATGCCGGGGACACCTCGGATGCCGGGGACGCCGAGTGGGTCATGGTGCCGGGCCGCCATGCGGCGGACGCCGCGGACATCTCGGACGTGGGGGATACAGCGGTCTGGGCCCAGACCGGCGCTGAGGCCCGGGCGGCACGCGCACCCGACGACGAGCCCAGCGCGGCGCCCCAGACGGCCCCGGCGAAGGGGAACGCCGGCAGTGCGAGGACGACGGCGTCGCCGAGGACGCGGTGGAACACCAGCACCACGAGCACAGCGGCGACGACTCCGACGATCATGCCGATCGCCGCTCCCAGTGCCGCCCTGCCCGCCGAGCGTCTCCGCACTCGCACATCGCCGTACTCCCCCGTGACACCCGGGTCCTCCGTTTCGCCTGGTGAGGGAGGGGGTCGCCAGGGGTCGCGGTCGTCGCCGGGCACGTGGCGGGACACGTCGGGAAACCCGGCGGAGGACCTGGCACTGGGCCCGGTGTGGGGCCCGGCGTGGGGCCCGGCGTAAGACCCGGTGTGCGGCCGGGCATCCCGGGCCAGGGCGGACAGGGCGTCGAGCGCCCGCATGATGCCCTCCGGGACGTCCTCGGCATCCGGATCCCGACCACCCCGCACGCCCTCGGAGGACGACTCGGCGGGCCATCCGTCGACGGCCGTCACGTCACCGGTCCCGTGCTCCCGGCCACGCTCAGCCGACTCCGCGCCCGGACGGCCCGCGTCGTCGGCCGCCATCCCCTCGGCACCCGCGGGCTCCCCTCGCGATGCGCCCAGACCATCCGCGGACGCCTCCTCGGGACGCGGCTCGCGCCCGCGCCAGGTGGGCCCGCCGTCCAGACCGACAGCCGACGCTTCCCGACCGCGCGAACCAGGAGACCCGGGACGGCCGGAAGGCCCGGCGTCCGGTCCCTCGCCGATCGTGCCGCCCCCGGGTGCTGTCCCGGATGCCATCCCGCGTGCCATTGCGGGGCGCGTCCCTGGGGACGTCCCGGCCATCGCGCCTCCGTGTGATCCGCCGTCCACCCGCTCGCGGCCCTCCGCTCCTCCGCCCGTCCCGTCCTCGTACGCCACGGGCTGGCTCACCAGCGACGCGGCGGGGAGGCTGACGACCATCCGGCATCCGGTCCCTGTGCGGCCGTCCTCTCGCCGTGCGGGAGAGGATGGCTCGTCGGCCACCCGGATCGAACCGCCGTGCAGCTCGACGATCTCCTTGGCTATGGCGAGGCCGAGCCCGGCTCCGCCCGCGTCGGCGGCCCGGCCGGCGTCCAGGCGGGAGAAGCGCTCGAAGATGCGGGTCCGCTCGTCGGGCGGGATGCCGGGGCCGCTGTCGGTGACGCTGATCTCCACCGCCGTCGCCGTCGTGCGGGTCTCCAGCCGCACGGTCCCCCCGGCCGGGCTGTGCCGTACGGCGTTGTCGAGCAGGTTGGCGAGGACCTGCGCGAGGAGGGCGGGATCGGCGGAGAGCGCCATGTCGGGCACCCGGCTCACCACCGTCACGTCGTCGCGTCCGAGCGCCGCCTCGGAGGCGGCCTGGCGGCACAGGAAGGCGAGGTCGAGCTCCTCCGGCTCGATCAGCCGGGCCCCGGAGTCGAGCCGCGACAGGTCGAGCAACTGGGCGACGAGCCGCCCGAGCCGCTGCGTCTGGGCGAGCGCGGTGCCCAGCGTGTCGAGGTCGGGGGGCGAGACTCCGTCCACGACGTTCTCCAGGACGGCCTGGAGGCCGGTGATCGGGGTCCGCAGCTCGTGGCTGACGTTGGCCACCAGCTCCCGGCGCTGGCGGTCCACCTCGGCGAGGTCGGCCGCCATCGCGTTGAACGCCCGGGCCAGCTCGCCCACCTCGTCTCTCGACGTCGCCGTCACGCGCAGTCCGTACCGGCCCTTGGCGATCGTCTGCGCGGCGGCGGCCATCTCGCGCAGCGGCCGCGTCATGCCCCAGGCGAGCAGCTGCACCATGATGAGCGCGAGCAGGACGGCCACGGCGATCCGCATGTCGCGGGACCATCCGGCGTTGATGCCGACCTCGTTGACCACGAACGCCGTCACCACGGCGAGCACGATCACGATGCCGAGCTTGACCTTGATCCGGCCGAGGAAATCGAGCGGCCTCATCGCCTGCCTCCCGCAGTTGCGCCGGCGGTCACGGCCGGACGAGCGCGTAGCCGACGCCGTGGACGGTGCGCACGACCTCGGGACCCAGCTTCCGGCGCAGGGCGCGGACGTGGCTGTCGACCGTCCGGGTGGCGGCGGCCTCGGAGAACCCCCAGATGTCGGACAGCAGCCGTTCCCGCTCGAACACCTGGCCGGGGCGCTCGGCCAGCCTCCGCAGCAGGTCGAACTCGGTCCGGGTGAGCTGCGCCTCGACCCCTCGCACGAACACACGGCGCTCCGCCGTGTTGATCTCGACCTCGCCGACGCGGATCACGGTGTCCTCGTGGGCCAGCAGGCTCGCGCGCTCCACCCGGCGCAGCAGGGCGTGGATGCGCGCGACGAGCTCGCGCATGCTGAACGGCTTGGTGATGTAGTCGTCGGCCCCCACGCCCAGGCCGACGAGCACGTCGGTCTCCTCGCCGAGCGCGGTCAGCATGAGCACCGGGACGGGACGGGCGGCCTGCATCCTGCGGCAGACCTCGAGCCCGTCGAGCCCGGGCAGCAGGCGGTCGAGCACGACCACGTCGGGCTCGGCCTTCGCGTAGGCCGCGAGCGCCCCCTCTCCGTCGCTCGCGACCCGTACGTCGAAGCCCTCGGCCGCCAGCCGGAGCCGTACGGCGTTGGCGATCGTCTCGTCGTCCTCCACCACGAGGACCCGCCGCTGCTGAGGGGTTGCCATGCAGGGAAGCGTAGGACCCCTCTGTGCAGACCCGCCCGGCCGATTCGTGCAGATCTCGTGCACCGGGATTTGTCGGCGGGACGGTCTACGGTGGCGGGGTGAGCGGGATTCGGGTGGACGACTACCTGCGGAGGCTGGGCCTGAGGAACGGCGGGCACCCCAGTGTGGAGGGGCTGTTCCGGCTGCAGGCCGCCCATGTCGAGCGCGTGCCGTACGAGAACCTGGAGATCTGGCTGGGCCGCCCGACGACGATCGACCCGGCCGACTCGTGGCGCCGGATCATGCGCGGCCGCGGAGGCTACTGCTGTCACCTGAACGGCGCGTTCTCCCTGCTGCTGAGCAGGCTGGGCTACCGGGTGACGCGGCACTTCGCGGGGGTGCAGGGCACGCCCGACGCGCCCGCCGGGGCGACCGGCAACCACCTCGCGCTGACCGTGCGCGGCCTGTCGTCGCAGGACAATCCGGGCGGCGTGTGGTTCGTGGACACCGGGCTCGGCGACGGGATCCACGAGCCCCTCCCGCTCGTGGCGGGCGAATACGAGCAGGGCCCGTTCCGGTACCGCCTGCGCCCCTCGGAGGCCGAGCCGGGCGGCTGGCGGTTCGACCACGATCCCCGGTGCAGCTTCACCGGGATGGACCTGCGCGCCGGGCCGTCGGAGATGGCCGCGTTCCAGGCCACGCACGAGCACCTGTCCACCTCACCCGACTCCGGGTTCGTCCGGGTGCTGGCCGTCCAGCGACGCGACGCGGCCGGCGTCGACCTGCTGACCGGCCTCGTCCTCAAGCGCGTCGGGTCCGTTCCGCCGGCGTCCTCCCCCGGCCCCGTCAGTGAGGACTCGACGACGCTGGAACGGCAGGAGGACTACTTCGCCGCGCTGGCGGACGTGTTCGGGCTCACGCTCGACGACGTCCCGCCGCCCGAGCGCGCGGGGCTGTGGGAGCGCCTGGCGGCCGCCCACGAGCGCTGGCTGGCCGAGCGGCCGGCCACCGCCTGACCGTCTTCCGCCCTCGCCGCCGGCCACCGCCTGACGTCTCCCCTCTCACGGGGTCCCGTTGGCCTTTTAACGGACGGCCGTTCGCGAACGGCTGCCGAGCCCTGTAACTGACGAAACCGCAGGTCGATGGTTTCCGTGCCGGGTTCCGGGTAGCCCGAATATGACCCAGTAGGAGGCGAACAATGGACCGTAAGACGACTCCGGAAGTCATGCAGGAGAACGACGTCATCGATCTCCTCGTGCGGCAGCACACGCTCATCAGGGATCTGTTCGACGAGGTCGCCCGTTGCGAGGGCGACGAACGGAGGGAGGCCTTCAGCCGGCTGGTCCGTCTGCTGGCCGTGCACGAGACGGCTGAGGAGGAGATCGTCCACCCGTACGCCCGGCGCAAGCTGGTCGGCGGCGACACGATCGTGGACAACCGCCTGCAGGAGGAGGAGGAAGCGAAGGAGATGCTCAGCCGGCTCGACGACATGGACGCGGCCTCGCCCGAGTTCATGCGGGAGCTCGACCGGCTGAGGGCGGCCGTCTTCGCGCACGCCGCCGCCGAGGAGCGGTACGAGTTCTCCGAGCTCAAGGCGGCGACGAGCGAGGGCGAGCGGCGTGCCATGGCCGTGGGCGTCAAGGCCGCCGAGGCCATCGCCCCCACGCACCCGCACCCCGGCACGGAGTCGGCCACGAAGAATCTCCTGATCGGCACGCCCGTCGCGATGATGGACCGGGCACGTGACGTGATCCGCAAGGCGATGGGCAAGCACGAGTCGGGCGAGGGACACTGAGGCCGTCCGCACGGGAGCGGGACGGCTGAACGGCGGGAAGACGGCTGATCACGGCGGGCGGCCCGGCCCGTAGTGGATCTCCTTCCGCCGCAGCGGCCCGGCGCAGGCCGGGCACGACAACACGGGGACGAGCGCGGCGCCGCAGGGCCGGTGGACGATGGCCGGCCCGGAGCCCGGCGGCGCCGCGATCTCCCGCCGGGCCCAGTCCACCAGGAACGCGAAGACCGGGAAGAACCCGAGCCCCTTGTCGGTGAGCCGGTAGTCCCCGCCCGCGGCGGTGAAGACGTCCTGTTCCGCGAACCGCCGCAGCCGGTCGGCCAGGACGGACGGCGCGACGCCGAGCCGGGTCTGGAAGTCCACGAACCGCCGCGTCCCCAGGAAGGCGGCGGCCAGCACATTGGTGCTCCAGCGGTCGCCGAGGATCTCCATCGAGGCGGGCAGGTAGCCGAAGGCGTCGGCCCCCGCGTCCGCCCGCACCGTACGGCGGTGCCGCCGGGGCGGCCCGGCGCCGGCGAAGGCGGCGGCGGGGAGGGTCTCGGTGTCCCGGGCGGCGACCGCCCGGCCGCAGCTCCCGCAGGACAGGTACGGAAGGCCGGCCCGCCCGCACACCTCGTGGACCAGCGGCGGCAGGGCCCGCCCGCTCCACCGCGCCTCCCACGTGTAGATCGCGACGAGCAGCGGCCACAGGGCGAGGCCGCGCCCGGTGAGGCGGTACTCGTGGCGCGTCCGCCCGTCCCGGACGGGGACGTGGGTGAGGATCCCGGTGCGGACGAGCTCCTTGAGCCGGGCCGCCAGCACGGACTCGGAGATCGACAGCGCGTCCCGGAACCCGGCGTACGTGCGGACGCGCAGGACGAACGCGCGATGAAGGATCAGCAGCACCCACCGGTCGCCGAGGATCGCCAGGGCCCGCCCGACCGCGGTGGACCCCTCCGGGTCTTCCGGGTCTTCCGGGTCCCCGTCCACCTCTCGGCCCCTCTCCCGTGTCTCCGCCGCGGCTCCTGGAAGCCCGCCCGTCGGCGCCGGGCGCGCACACCTGTCCAGGGTAGGCCCCGGCCCTTCCCGTGGCGGAGACGGAGACGGAACTCGGCGGCGCCGTCCGCACGTTGTCCAGGCAGACGACGCATGATTGAGATGTATCGCGTGAAAGGGTCACGCGGACGCGTCGCCACGGCCCCCGGTCCGGGAGCTCCGACACGAAAGGCCCGACGATGTCGCCACTCGGCAAGTACTACGTAGGCGCGGCGATTGTGGCGGTGATCGCCCTCATCCTTCCACTTCCGTCGATCCTGACCTGGCTGATCGTGCTCGGCGTGCTGGGCGCGCCGGTGGTCGCCTACTTCATGCTGGACGAGTCGCAGCGGGCGCGGCTGCGCCGGATCCGCCGCCGCCAGATCGGCGGCTGACGACCGCCGCGTTCCGGCTCACGACGACTGCCGTGCTCCGGCCGAGGACGTCGGCCGGGGCCCCTCGCCGACGGGGGCCGGTGTCCGGGCCGGACGCCGGCGGAGACGGCGCGTGCCCGCCGCCGGGCACGCGCGCACGCCCGCCGGCGTGGGGCGGTCAGGCCGACGCGGCGGCGATGCGCCTGCGGACCTGCCCCGTCACGTTGCGCTCCAGCACGAACGACAGGAACGGGATGGTCCCTGCCAGCAGCACGAGGATCAGGTAGAGGATGTTCCAGCGGGCCTTGAGGCCCAGGTTGAGCGCGGCCACCAGGTAGACCATGTACAGGAAGCCGTGGATCGGGCCGACGATCGCGACCATGGCGTCCTCGCCGAAGCCGTACTTCACCACCATTCCGGCGCAGAGCACGAGCAGCATCACGCCGACGATGTACGCCATGACGCGGTAGAACTTGAGCGCGGATTCCACGTCGATCATTACCTCTGCTGGGAGATGGTCATCACACGATATCCGGGCCGGCCGGCGGTCCGTCCGGCGGCGCGGTGCGGCGCGGGGAGCCGGCGAGGGCAGGGTCCCCCGCCTCCCGGACCGCGGGCTCGGCTGAGTCGGCGGACGCGCCCGCCCGCCGCGTCCGGACGTGGTCCCGCACGAAGTGGAACCACATGAAGACGGCGAAGACCGCGAAGATCCACCATTGGGCGGCGTACGCGAGGTTGCGCCAGTTGAACCCCACGCCCTCCGTCGGGGGCGGGACGGCGACGTAGCGCGCGGAGCCCGGCGGGGTCTGGGCGGTCGCGACGACGAACCCGTCCCGCAGGCGCGCGTCCGGCCACAGGTTGATCAGCTCAGCCGTCGAGACGGTGGCCACCTGGCCCGCCGGCAGCGGGCCGGTGCGCTGGATCTCGTCGCTCTGCTCGGCGGGCTGGAGCCGTCCCGTCACGGTCACCGGGCCCGCGGGGACGGCGGACACGGGGTCGCCGGCCTTCGGCACCCAGCCGCGCACGACCGGGATCTCGGTGCCGTCCGCCAGGCGCAGCGGCGTGAGCAGCCAGAAGCCCCGGCCCGCCGCGGCGCGGCCGCCGGGGGCGGTGGCGTCGGGCAGCCGGTCGGCCACGAGGAGCTGCGACGCGGCGTCGTACGTCCCCTCGGCCGTCACCCGCCTGCTCGCCGCGGCGGTCGTGACGTGCTGCCCCACCTGGGCCAGCTGGGCCACCGGGACGGGCGCGGGGTCGGCCGCCAGCTTCGGCTTGCCGGACGCCTCGAAGACGCCGAGTTGCCAGCGGCCGAGCAGCGTGAACGACACGAGCACCCCGATCACCAGCAGGTGGAGCGCCACCAGCCGGGGAGCGAACAGGGTGCGGAGCATGGTTACACGCTATCCGGCGCGCGCCGCGGTCCCGAACCCGGAGGCGATGAGGGCAAAGCCCCGGCCTCCCCCGATTCACACAAACGTAAAAACCGACAAATCGGCTTCGCCTGGTCTCGCCTGTCGCTAGAGTTTGCGCCATGTCCGACCCTCAGATCGACCCGGCGGGGAACACCCAGGCGTTCCGGGCCTTCGCACAGCAGCAGGACGCGACGTCCTCCACCGAGAAGCCGTCCCGCCTGCCGGTGTGGCTCGCCGCGGGCGCGGCCGTGGTGATCGTCCTCGCTGTGGTGGCGTACCTCCTGGTCCGCTGACATACCTGTGCCAGCCGCCGGCGACCGCGCCCGTCGGCGGCTTTGTCATGCCCCGGCCCGATCATCGGGCGCCGGGGCTGGACCGATGCCTCTTCGTCACCTAATTTGGACCCGAGATCCAATAGGGAGTGAGGGGGTCGCATGCCCAGTCCCGGTATCACGATCATCGGTTCGGGCTTCGCCGGGCTGTGCATGGCGATCAAGCTCAAGGAGGCCGGCTACCACGACTTCGTGATCCTGGAGAAGGACGGCGACCTCGGCGGCACCTGGCGCGACAACACCTACCCCGGGTGCGCCTGCGACGTGCCCTCGCCGCTGTACTCGTTCTCCTTCGAGCTCAACCCCGGCTGGTCGCGGCTGTTCTCCCCCCAGCAGGAGATCTGGGACTACCTGCGCGCCTGCGTCGACAAGTACGGCCTCGGCCCGCACATCCGGTTCGGCGCGCAGGTGTCGTCGCTGGAGTACGACGACGAGCGGGCCACGTGGCGGGTGTCCACGGCGGACGGGGACTCCTTCGAGACCCACGCGGTCGTCTCCGGCATCGGCGCCCTGCACGTGCCCTCACTCCCCGACATCCCGGGACGGGACCGGTTCACCGGCACGGCCTTCCACTCGGCCCGGTGGGACCACTCCCGCGACCTCACCGGCGCACGGGTCGCCGTCATCGGCACCGGCGCCTCGGCCGTGCAGTTCGTGCCGGTCGTGGCGCGGCAGGCGGGCCGGCTGACCGTCTTCCAGCGCACGCCGCCGTGGATCCAGCCCAAGCCCGACGTCGAGATCCCCGAGCGCATGCGGCGGGCCCTCCGGACGCCCGTCGCCGCCCGCGCGCTGCGCGACACGATCTACTGGCTGCTGGAGACCCGGGCCGTCGGGTTCACCATCGACCCGCGCCTGATGAAGGTCCAGCGGCGGATGGCCGAACGGCACCTCGCCGCCCAGGTCGCCGACCCGGCGCTGCGGGCGAAGCTGACGCCCGACTACACGATCGGCTGCAAGCGCATCCTGCTGTCCAGCGACTACTATCCCGCCCTGACCAGGGAGAACGTCGAGCTGGTCACCGACCGGGTGACCGAGATCAGGGAACGGTCGATCGTCGACGCCACCGGCAGGGAGCACGAGGTCGACGTGATCGTCTACGGCACCGGGTTCAAGGTGGTCGACGCGCTCAACGAGCAGCGGATCATCGGCCGGAACGGCCTGAAGATCCAGGACGCGTGGCGCGACGGCGTCGAGGCGTACCTGGGGGTCAGCACGGCCGGCTTCCCCAACCTGTTCTTCCTGCTCGGCCCGAACACCGGCCTCGGCCACACGTCGGTCGTGTTCATGATCGAGGCCCAGGTCCGGTACGTCATGGACTGCCTGCGGCTGCTGTCGCGCACGGGGGCGGGGGCCGTCGACGTGCGGCCGGGGGCCCAGCGCGCGTACAACGACCGCCTCCAGCGGCGGCTGGACCGGCTGGTGTGGACCGAGGGCGGCTGCACGAGCTGGTACCTCGACGAGCACGGGAAGAACCGGACCATCTGGCCGGGCTTCACCTTCGAGTACTGGGCGCGCACCCGGAAGGTGAAGCCCGAGGCCTACGAGCTCATCCGGCCTTCCCCGGCGCGGGGCTGAGGACGAGGGCGGACCCGCCGCCCCGCCGCGCGGGCTCCGCGACCGCCTGGATCCGGCCGCCCCCGAGGAACTCCAGCCCGGTCGCCGCGCCGATCTCGCCGACCGGCGGCCCGGGGGCCAGGGACAGCGTGTGGCCGAGGGCCGTGAGCTGTTCGCCGTACCGGCCGATGAACGCCTGCTCCGCCTGCGTCGTGGCCGTGTTGCGCTGGGAGGCGCGCGGCGCGGCGATCGCGTCGGGCAGCGACATGCCGAAGTCGAGCCGGTTCACGAGGATCTGCAGCACGGTCGTGATGATCGTCGCGCCGCCGGGCGAGCCGACGGCCAGGAACGGCTTGCCGCCCTTGAGCACGATCGTGGGCGCCATCGACGAGCGCGGGCGCTTGCCGGGCGCCGGGAGGTTGGGGTCGCCCGGCGCGGGCCCGAAGGTGAAGTCGGTCAGCTCGTTGTTGAGCAGCACCCCCCGGCCCGGCACCACGATGCCGTTGCCCCCGGTCTGCTCGATCGTGATGTTGTAGGCCGCGACGTCGCCCCACCGGTCGGTGACGACGAGGTGGGTGGTCTCGGGCCCCTCCGGCTTCTCGCCGGGAGCGGCGGGAACTGCCGCCGCCGACGCGTCCGCGGCCGACGCCGAGGGGGACCCCGAGGGCGAGGGGCACGGGCCGTAGGAGCCGTCGGGCGTGCCGGGCGCGGCCGGGTGCGGCATGGCCCGCGGGCCGATCAGGCAGGCCCGCTCCTTGGCGAAGCCGTCCGACAGCAGCTGCCCCAGCGGCACGTCGACGTACGCCGGGTCGCCCACGTACGCGTTGCGGTCGGCGAAGGCCAGCCGCGACGCCTCCAGGTACTCGTGCAGCCCCACGTGCGGCAGCGCCTCCAGGATCTTCAGCGCCTCCCCGACGGTCGAGCCGCCCGACGACGGGGGCGCCATGCCGTACACGTCGAGACCCTTGTACGCGATCTTCGTCGGCGGCCGTTCCAGGGCCCGGTACGCCCGCAGGTCGGTCAGCTCCATCAACCCCGGCCGGACCACCCGCGTGGCGCCCGGCCGCACGGGCGGCCTCTTGACGGTGGCCACGATCTCCCGGCCGAGCCCGCCGCCGTACAGCCATTCCGGGCCGCGGGAGCCGAGCTCGCGGTACGTGCGGGCCAGGTCGGGGTTGCGGAAGACGGACCCGACGGCCGGCGGCTGCCCGCCCGGGAGGTAGAGCGCGGCGGTGGAGGTGAAGTCCGCGAAGCGGGCCGCGTTCTGCTGCACCTGGTCGTGGAAGGTCTGGTCGACCGTGAACCCCTTCTCGGCCGTCTCGATGGCCGGGCGCAGCGCCTGCTTCAGCGGGATCGTGCCGTACCTGCGCAGTGCCAGGTCCCACTGCGCCACGCTGCCGGGCACGCCGGCCGACAGCCCACTGGTCACCGCCTCGTCGAACGACAGGCCCTCGAAGACGCCCGAGGTCATGGCGCGTGGCGCGGTCTCCCTGCCGTCGATCGTGGTCACCTTCCGGTGGCGGGCGTCGTAGTAGACGATGAAGCCGCCGCCGGTGAGCCCGGCCGAGAACGGCTCGGTGACCCCGAGCGTGGCCGCGCCCGCGACCGCCGCGTCCATGGCGTTGCCGCCCCGCGCGAGGACCTTCAGCGCGGCCGTGCTGGCGTCGAGGTCGACCGTTGCGACCGCCCCGCCGTACCCCTCGGCCACCGGCTGCTTCGGGTACGGCTCCCGCACGGCGGCGGGACCGGCGGACGTCCCCCCGGCCCTGTCCGGTACGGCGTACGCGGGCGGCGCCACGAGACCCGCCAGCGTGACGACTCCCAGTGACGCGACGACGACGCTCCTCATGCCCTGACCTCCACGACGCGAGCGATCACTCCAGCATGACTCACCCGAGTCAAGTTCGGCCCGGGAATGTCCACATTTGGACGCAGTGCTTACCGCCGCGTCGCGGGCGGGCCCGGATACTCCGTGAGTCGTAGGGGGCTGTGCGGCGACGGGAGGATGCGCTGAGCAGCGGCGATGGCCTACCGTGCGGATGTGCGCACCCGTTCCGCCTGGTTCCCCCGGATAGACACCGCTCTGCCGGTGATCGTGGGGTTGGTCCAGGTGATCCTGTCGCCGGCCGCCCAGCACGCCCAGCTGCACAGCTCGTACCTCGGCCGGGTGCCGCTCGACTGGCGCGGGTACGCGCTGCTGCTCCTGGGGCCGGCGGCCATCGCGGTCCGGCGCCGCCACCCCGTCCCGGCCCTCGTCGTCACGATGGTCGCGACCTGCGCCTACCTGCTGCTCGACTTCGCGTACGGGCCGGTCTTCCTGAGCCCGATCATCGTGCTGTTCGCCGCGGTGCTGTCCGGCCACCGCCTGGCCGCCTGGCTGTCGTCCGTCGCGTTCTTCCTCTTCATGGTGGCCTACTCCATCTGGCTGATCCCCAATCCGCAGGGGATCTTCCACCACTCGGCCATCGCCGCGTACCTGCTGCTCACCCTCGCGATCGCCGAGGTCTGCCGGGTCCGGCGCGAACGGCTGGCCGAGCGCGCCCGGGTGACCGAGGAGGAGTCCCGGCGGCAGGCGAGCGAGGAGCGGCTGACGATGGCCCAGGAGCTCCACGACGTGCTCGCGCACAACATCTCGCTGATCCACGTCCAGGCCTCCACCGCCCTGCACCTGCTCGACGACCACCCCGAGCAGGCGCGGACCGCGCTGTCCACCATCAAGCAGGCGTCCAAGGACGTGCTGACCGAGATGCGCGGCGTGCTGAGCCTGCTGCGGGAGGGCGCGCCGCGCTCGCCCACGGCCGGTCTCGCCAACCTGGCCGACCTGGCCGAGCGCAGCGGCCTGCCGGTGACGCTGGACGTCGCCGGGCACGTGAGGCCCCTGCCCGCCGGGATCGACCGGGCCGGCTACCGGATCGTCCAGGAGTCGCTCACCAACGTCTCCCGGCACGCGCCCGGCTCGGCCGTCACCGTACGGGTCGAGTACGGCGACCGGGACCTGGTCGTCGCGATCGAGGACGACGGCGCGGGCGGGCGGCCGCCCGAGCAGGGCCTCGGCGGCGGCAACGGCATCCCCGGCATGCGGGAGCGGGCCGCCGCCCTGGGCGGTTCGCTGTCCGCCGGAACCCGGCCGGGCGGCGGCTTCGCCGTGCGCGCGGTCCTCCCCCTGCCCTCCGACTGGAGCACCTCGAAGGAGACGACGTGATCCGTGTGCTGCTCGCCGACGACCAGGCGCTCGTCCGGGCCGGGTTCCGCGCCCTGCTCGACGCTCAGGACGGCATGACGGTGGTGGGCGAGGCCGCCGACGGCGAGCAGGCCGTGCGGCTGGCCGGGGAGCTGCGCCCCGACGTGGTGCTGATGGACATCCGGATGCCCGGCACGGACGGCCTGACCGCCACCCGGCGCATCGGCGAGGACCCCGCGCTCGACGCCACCCGGATCATCATGCTGACCACGTTCGAGCTGGACGAGTACGTCTTCGAGGCGCTGCGGGGCGGCGCGAGCGGCTTCCTCGTCAAGGACACCGAGCCCGCCGAGCTCATCCAGGCCGTACGGGTGGTGGCGTGCGGCGACGCCCTGCTGTCGCCGGGCGTCACCCGCCGGCTGATCGCCGAGTACGTGGCGCGGGCCAAGGAGCCCGGACTCGGACGGGGGCTCGACCTGCTGACCGAGCGGGAGCGGGAGGTGCTCGCCCTCGTCGGGACCGGCATGACCAACGACGAGATCGCCGGCGAGCTGTACATGTCGCCCGCGACGGCCAAGACCCACGTGAGCCGGATGATGGCCAAGCTCCACGCCCGCGACCGCGCCCAGCTCGTGGTCATCGCCTACGAGTCCGGCCTGGTCAAACCCGGGTGGCTCTGACGGGTCGTCACCACGGCACCGGGCCGTCGTCGTCGAAGAAGCCGCCGGTCGGGCCGTCCGGGCCCAGCGTGGCCAGCCGCACCGCCACGGCGGCCCCCTGCGCGGCCGTACGGGGCAGGCGCAGCCCCATGTCGCGGGCGAAGTCGGTGTCGCACGGGCCGGGCGCGGCCGCGTTGACGAGGATGCCGTGCCGCCGCAGCTCCTTGGCGTACTGGATCGTCAGCGCGTTGAGCGCCGACTTCGACGGCGGGTAGGCCACCGACGCCGGCCTCTCCTGGAAGTAGTGGCCGGGGTCGGTCATCCAGCCCATCGAGCCGGTGCCGCTGGAGACGTTGACGACGCGCCCGGCGGCGGAGCGCCTGAGCAGGGGCAGCATGGCGTCCGTCACGCGGATCACGCCGAAGACGTTGGTCTCGAAGACCACCCTGACCTCGTCGAGGGGCGTCTCGCCGGGGAGGCGGGACGCGCCGCCCGAGATCCCGGCGTTGTTGAGGGGCCAGGACCGCCTGGGTCACGGCCGATACCCTGGAGGCATGGGCACCGGTGAGGACCTCGTCGAGGCGCGCGAGCTCGCCCACTTCGTGGCCGTGGCCGAGGAGCTGCACTTCGGGCGGGCCGCCCGGCGGCTCGGCATCGCGCAGCCGGCGCTGTCCCGGGCGATCCAGCGGCTCGAGCGCCGTATCGGCGTCCGCCTGCTGGACAGGGACAGCCGGGGCGTCGCCCTCACGGAGGCCGGGGAGGTCCTGCTGCGGGAGGGGACGGCCGCGCTCGGCGCGGTGGCGGCGGCGGTGCGCCGCACCCGCAGCGGGGCGGCCCGACCCCGGGCTCGTCCTCGCGGTCAAGCCGGGGGGCGACCCCGGCCTCCTGTCGGACATCCTGACGGCGTACGCGGACGAGCCGGGGGCCCTGCGGGTCGACCTCGCCTTCAGTCTGGGCGAGCGGGGCGCCATGCTGCGAGACGGCCGGGCCGACGCCGCCCTGCTGCACCACCCCCGCGAGGATCTCACCGGCCTCGACGTCGAGGAGCTGAGGGTGGAGAAGGAGCAGGTCGCCGTGCTTCCGCGCGGTCACCGGCTGGCGGGCCGGACGTCCCTGACGATGGCCGACCTCGCCGGGGAGGCGATGCCGCGCTGGCCCCACATGGACTCCGGCGACGGGCCGCTGGTGACCGAGGTCGGGCAGCTCCAGGAGCTCATCGCGCTGGGACGGGCCGTCGTCGTGTCGCCGGAGTCGGTGCGTGGCCACCTGCGCCGCGACCTGGTGTCCGTGCCCGTCGTCGACGCGCCGCCCACCGCACTCGTCCTCGCCTGGGCCGAGGCGCGCCGGTCGCGCGCGCTCGCCGCGTTCGTCCGCGTCGCCTCGGCGGTCGCGGCAGGTCACCACACGGACGCGGACGGCCACAGGAGTGTTCCCGGCGGGCACCCAACTGTTACTGGTCGTCCCTGAACGGCCACCGTACGTTGCGAGAAACGGCACCCGTTCGGAGGAGGACTCCGTGAAGTCCATCGCGCGTTTCTGCGGCAACTGCAGCTGCGGCTGTCCCGAGCTGTTCGTGGACATGGCCGCCCCGGCCGAGCGGCAGGTCGTCATCACCGACGACTTCGGCCAGAAGGTGGAGATGAGCATCGACCAGCTCGGCTCGCTCGTGGAGGCGGCGAAGACGGGGGCGCTGGACGACCTCGCGCTCGCCCGCTGACGTGAACCCGGCCGCCCTGTTCGCCGGCGGGCTCGCCGCCGGCCTGGCCACGGGCACGGCGTCGTGCGCCGCAGTGCAGGGCGGCCTCCTCATCGGCGTCGTACGCCCGGCGCCGCGCGCCGCGCCCTCCGCCTGCGACTGCGACTGCGACTGCGGCCACGACGCCGCCGACCGGCCCGGC